>CAYXGS010000007.1:163-141531 GCA_964464585.1 uncultured Gemmatimonas sp.
CGGCGACTCCGATGAGCGGCGCGGCGACTCCGATGAGCGGCGCGGCGACTCCGATGAGCGGCGCGGCGACTCCGATAAGCGGCGCGGCGACTCCGATGAGCGGCGCGGCGACTCCGATGAGCGGCGCGGCGACTCAAACAAGCGGCGCGGCGAGTCCGGCGAACGGCGCGCAGATACTTGCGTAAGCGAGATCGCCGAGTCTTCCCGCACACCGAGTACGTCAACTCCACCATCCCTGGTCCGTTTCAGCAGGTCGATGGACCAGCCACTGCGCGACAGTAGCTCGGAGATCAGGTCTTCACACTCCTTCCAGCCAAGCTCCGACAATACTCTGCTTTCATCGAGAATCTCCTTCGCGAGCAATACGCTGGATGGTGGCGCGCTGACCCATCCCGGCAAGCGCCCATGCTCCGGTGTCCGTAGTTGGGACTCCTCCGGCTGAGGAGACTCGAAAGGAATCCTCCACGGTGGGTCTGCCCCCATCCAAGAGTTCGTTTCAGCCCGGTCGGTGACGCGCTACTCGAACTCCGCAATGCACTGCTCAGTAGCCGAAGCCTCCCGCGCATGAAATCCAAGTAGCCCGGGATCGATCAGCTGTTCGACGGTCTAGTTGGTTAGCATCGAGTTCGACACGAGATAGTAGCTGACTTCATCGTCGGTCGACGGACCGACAGGCCGCTCGTACTCGCGGCCCTCCATCACCGCGCGTGACGACCGATGCATTTCCATCGCGGGCGCAATTAGCTCGCGGACCTTGTCTCGCAGTTCTCCAGCAGTGGCCTTGGGCAAGGGCTCGGATGTGCAGTCGGGGACACAGGTAACAAGAGCGTCCGGCAACATGGGTAACACTCCTTCTAAACTGCATCGGTACTCCTCTTTCTGCGAGGCGGGCCGATGCCCTGGCTGGAGACGGACCCCATGGACCAACGCATTCAGTTTCTCGAGGACGTCCGGCTCCGTCGCTTCTCGTTCACGGAGTTCTGCGCGCACCGGCAGATCAGCCGCAAGACCGGCTACAAGTGGCTCGCCCGCGAAGCGGAGGAGGGGCGGCGCGGGCTCGCGGATCGCAGTCGCGCGCCGCACCACTGCCCGCACAAGTTGTCGGACGAGATGGCGGCGTTGCTGTGCGAGTTCCGGATCAAGCACGATGACTGGGGCGCGCGGAAGCTGCTCAAGGTGTTGAAGGCGCGGCATCCGAAGCGGCACGACTGGCCCGCCCCGAGCACGGTGGCCGATCTCTTCACGCGCGAGGGCTTGGCCCGGCGGCCGCGGCGCCGGCGCCGGCGCCCGCGCCCAGACCATCCCGGCGCGCCCGCCATTCACACGGCGGCACCGAACGACCTCTGGACCGCCGACTTCAAGGGCGAGTTCCGCACGGGCGACGGGATCTACTGCTATCCGCTCACGATCGCGGACCTGCACGCGCGGTACCTGCTCGACTGCCACGGGCGCTACTCCACGAAGACGCGCACGGCGTGGCCGGTCTTCGAGCAGGCGTTCCGCCTCTACGGATTGCCGCGCGCGATCCGCACGGACAACGGCCCGCCCATTGCGACGACGAGCATCCACGGCCTCTCGAAGCTCAGCGTGTGGTGGATGCGGCTCGGCATCAAGCATCAGCGCATCACGCCGGGGATGCCGAGCGAGAATGGCGCGCACGAGCGCATGTACCGCTCGCTCAAGCGCCGCGCCATCCGGCCCGCGCGCGCCACGATGGCGGCGCAGCAGCGCGCCTTCAACGCGTTCCGTGCGGAGCACAAAGAAGAACGGCCCCACGAGTCGCTGGGCATGGAAACCCCGGCGTCGCAGTACACGGTGTCGCCGCGCCCCTATCCGGCACGCCTCCCCGTGCCCGAGTACCCGGGGCACTTCACCGTGAAGCTGATCACGACCGGCGGGACCTTCCGCTTCGCGAATCGCGTGCTCTACCTGGCGAACGCGCTGACCGGGGAGCTCGTGGGGATGGACGAGGTCGACGACGGCGTGTGGTGGATCTACTTCGGCACCACGCTCATTGCGACGCTCGACGAACGGGACTACATCATCAAGGAGTGACTCGCCCAGTGTCACCCATGTTGCCGGACACAAGTGTTACCCATGTACCCGGGCTGTACCCGGAATCCGCCTAACGTCGAGTTGTGCTGCGGCCGCCCAACCGCTACCCCATCGCGGCCGTCTGCACCAACTGTCGTTAGGGCGCGATGGCTGCAGAGGCGTGACTCTGGAATAGCTCGCGTTGAGTCTGCGTGCTCGACTGAATCGCGGTGGAGACTTCCCCCAGCACCTTCGCAAGCGGCGCCAACTCTGTCGCGGCGGTCACCTTGAGAAGCCGCTCTCGCAACGCCCCCTTTCCGCGACGCAACTCGGCCGCGGACACCGAGACCGGGCGGGTCGGCGACACAGCCACACCTATCTCATCGGCCGAGTGCGCTTCATGAACCACGCGAGGAGGATAGAAGCGTTCGATTCCCTTCCAGTCTGCACCCAGACTCGCGTCGGCGTGATCGGGGTTCATTCGGAGAACGCGGTCAGTTGCTCCTGCTCCGTAGGCGCGACGAGCACGCGTCAGTTCTTCAGTGGTCACGTCCCAGTCGAAGAGCACCACAAGCGGGGCCTCCGCGAGACGGTGCGGAATCAACGCGGCGTGTCGTTTGAGGTGGTTGATGATCGCGTCCTTGCCGCCGCCCTCCTCGGACTCGTCCAGAGCCGGAAGGGCGAGAAATCGGATGTCAGCGCGCCCTCCCAAAGCCGCAACGTGATTCATCACGTCGGCGTCGATCGGACCCTCGACCAATACGACGGGGCTGAACGGGTGAGACAACAGCGGCTGCGTCCATCCGCTGACTCCTTCTCGCTCAGCCGCTCGCACCAACTCCGGCACCGACAGACTCCGCGCTTCCGTCGCCCGCGCATCCAACTCGACCCAGTCACCACCATCCGCCGCCATAGCGAACACAGGAGAGTGCGTGGTCATCAGCACTTGAAGGCGATTCGCGGGATCGAGTGCCCAGCCTCGCATCAGCATTGCCAGACGGGACTCAAGCTCTCGATGAAGCGCTGACTCGGGCTCCTCAACCGCCCAAATCGTTGCCTGACGCCAGCCGAAGTACCGGCCATAGTCCGTGTCGAGCGCTCGAAGCACTTGATAGAGGAAGAAGGCCTGATGCCCGGCGCCCCAGTGCTCATCCTGAACGAGTCCACCGTTCGGGACCTGCGCCTGAAATCCGCTCATCAGGAGCATCTGACTGAGTTCAGCAGTCGCGACCTGTGGTGCCGTTAGCGGGGCTCCGCACGCCCTCAGCTCCTTTGTGGCACCCTCGAGCAGGCGTCCCGCCGCGTCCGTGAGCTCAGAGATGAGCGCCTGACCTGGACTCTGGTCTTTCATTCGGCGGACGAGGGACGTCGCGAGCGTCCGACTCTCGCTCCGAAGAATATCGGCGGGGACAGAACGGTTGGGGATGTACCTGAAGGTGATGAGCTGAAGAAACAGAGGCGCTAGCTCTTCCGCGTTCGCAACAGGCTTGCCGGCGCTAGTGATGCTGTAAGAGGTGCTGACGCGGCGACGCTGATCAAGCTCCCACGTGCGTTCAATCGAGAATCGCGGACCTAGTACAGAGAGATACGACTGCTGCTTTCGAAACGTGAACGCGGTAGGAAGGTCGAACTCGACCCGGATGGAGATACGCCGCTTCTGCTTGCGCTGCGGTTTAGCATAGTAGTCCGTGTCAAACGACAGCTCGCGTCCGTTATCGACCTCATCATTGAAGAACAAGTTCAAGGCGCGAAGAACGTTTGACTTGCCGCTGGAATTCTTTCCGACGAGCGCATGACAATGGCCGAGCTGCGCGAGCCGGCAGTTCTCGAGCGACCTGAATCCGACGACCTGAACGCTTTTCAGAAGGATCATGCTCTCGTCGCCCTAACGTTTGGTTGTGCGGTGGCCGCTCATCTGAAATGAGGGTTGGCGGCTACGTCGACCCGCCCTACATCATAAAGCGGGGACGCCAACCCGCAACCTGAGCACGGCCATCGGCCACCAACCGTCGCTAGAGCGCACCCTTCGTCGACGCGACTGCGGTCGACGCATACTGCTGAAACGCAATGCGCAGCGCTCCCTGAAACATAGACAGCACGATGATGGACAGCCTGCCCAGTCGATTCTCGATAGAACGCGCGACCTCAGGGTCGTCGATGTCAAGACCGCCGTGGGCGATTCCGTTTCGAATCCTGTAGAGTCGCCACTCGCCAAGTGCGGTGTCGAAGCACTCATTCCAGTACTCGTCTTCCGATTCCGACACGAACACGTTCAGGGCGTGCCGTAGTCGCTGTTGCAAGCCCGGATCGATGATGGTGCGGTGCATGGTTCTGACGTGCTGGGCTTTGATCGGCCCTTGAACAGCGGACATGTAGTCGGCCACTTGGTCATCACGCTCAGTGTCGGTCGCCGCGGTTGGCGGTTGGAGGTCGTGAGCGAGCGCGACCAGAAGCTCCAGCGCATTCCAATAGCCGGCAAACTGCGCGAAGGTATGATCGCGATATCCCTCGTGCATAAGGGCACTCTGGTGCCGCATCCAGAACAGTGCGGCGCGGAAGCGTCTTGACTGCTTTACAGGCAGCAGCGCCAAGAGTTCCGCGATGCGGGCGGAGTTGCCAGGCTCCAGCTTGCGTGTAACGCCCCCGATGCTCGGTGCCGTCATGTAGGACCACCAATGGATTGGCGATCCATAGTGGGTCCAGCTAAGAACGCCGAGCATTAGCTGCAGGCGTGTCACCGCATCCTTCAGGCCACCGACAGTGCGTTCCGCGACTCTGACTCGAGCCCGCAGGACAGTGCGCGCAGACCTGATAACCGTGCCCTTGAGCGGCGTCGGCTCGATCCAGACGCCGAGTGGCTCGCTGCCAAACTCACTCTCCGGCGGCTCAAAATCTCCGAACACCAGCGGACAGAAGTACTCTCCCCAGCCGGCCGGCCATGCATCGAGAAGACTCTCGAGATAGGCGAGACGCCATGCGGCGTCAGACTGATGACCTTCGGCCCTGAGCGCCTTCACCCGTTCGAAGAGAGCGTCAGTGGATGACTTGGTCATGGACTTATGTCGCCCTAGAAAGTATGACCGGGCTGGCCCCCCACTCTGTCGTGGGTTACGTGGGCTTCTGCTGCGAGCGCGCCCATAAAGTACGGTTGTGGGGCCTCGGCACACCTTACAGAAGATGAAGCCGAGGCCCCACAACCGCTACACTAGCTGCGCTCGTCGGCAGCAAGCTTCGTTAGCCTGCGCTAGCCGACAGCGATGTTCGTAATTGGAGGCGTAACCAGCGCCTCATAGCTGGCAATCACCGGATGAAGCGCACATCAGCGAAGCGCTTTACGAGATCCGCGGCGTAGTTGCGCTCAAATGCCGATATCTCAGAAAGCTGATTGTTCGGAATGTCGCGTCGCCGTGCGGTTTGGAGCCGAATCATGCGCGAACTGTCCCCTGTCAGGATAACGATTGCGTTCACTAGCGGGCTGGCTGCAAGGCACGTGGTGCCTCGGAAAACCGTCATGACGGCCCGTCAAGTCTTGTTAGCCCGCGAACCCGACCTTATCGATTCCCTTTGGCCCTATTGTGGGTGCTGCAGAGCATTTCGCAGTTCTTCGCCGAGCTGTCGCCCCCCTTGCTCCACGCCGCAACGTGGTCGGCGTCCATCTCGTTGTAGTCGTAAACCCTGGCCTTGTTCGCGTTATCGCCCACGGCGCACAGTGGGCAGTTGCTCTTGTTCTTTCCCTTCACCGCCTGTGTCTGCTTGTTGTACGCGACCTTCTTCGTCCGCTCGTCGAACACGCGGACGGCGAGGAGCTTCTTCTCCGTCGACCCGCCCAGCACGTACTCGAAGATGCCCCGCCGGTTCGTCACGTACTCGTCTGCCATCAGCTTCTCGACCGCTACCTCGACCTTCGCGGCGTTGTGGCTCTTGCCGTGGTACTCCTCATACAGCCGGCCCCACTCCAAGCCTTTCATCTCAGAGTACACCCCAGTAAACACCGTCGACACCCAATCGATTACGCTGTTGAAGTAAGTCTTCAGTTCGCTGATGCTCTTGTCGTTGCGGTGCGCGCTCATGTACGCGCCGACGTCGCCCTTGCTCACCCACTCCAGCGCGACGGCGAGAAAGTCCTGCCGGTTTGCGCTGCCGCGCACATACGCGCTCCACTTCTGGATGTTCGCGTTCTGGCTGTTGCTGAACTCTTCCTTTGCCTTGGTGACGAACGGGCCGGAATAGATCGCGTTCAACAACTCCTGCTCGTTCAGCGGCACGCCGGCGATGTTGATCGTCTCGAACCACTGCTTGATCTCCGTCTCCGTCCCCTCGCACTCATAAATCAAGAGCGGCGATCCGTTGATCTTCTTCTGCTGGTCCTTGGGCAGGCTGCTGAAATACTTCGGATTACCGGCGTCGTCGATGGCGAACTTGTCGGTCACGAACCGCCCGATGCTGGTGATGCGCTGCTGCCCGTCGAGCACCTCGAACTTCCCCCCGGAATCCGCCGCCACCTTGTTGAAGTAGATCAGCCCGAGCGGATACCCCTTAATCAGCGATTGAATGACCGCCTGCTCGCGCTTCCCGCCTCCCTCGGCGTAGATGTAGTTCCTCTGATACTCCGGCTGAATCGTGAGCTTCCCGCCCAGTCCGAACAGCCCCTTCCCTTCAAGCTGGTTGTATACAAACCCGTCGCAGATGTCGGCGACGGTGAGGTCGGTGCGGAGTTTGGTTTTCACTTCTTCCTCCCCTTCGCAGGCTTGCGATGGCGGATGAAGATACGCTTGTAACGCTGGATGTAGTACTCGCCGTCAACGATGTAATAGGTCTCGCCGGTAGGCCGCCGATCCACTTTGATAGCAACACCGTCATTCAACTTGGACACGCTGCTTCTCCTTCCCGTCCCGTCGACCTGGAGCTGCGTTGGGTATTGCTTCGTCTGTAGGTGATAGCTCTTCTCGTAACCCAGAATCTCGAATTGGTCCGGGTTGTACTTGTCGAGGAAGGTGACCGGAACTCCCATCACGCCTTCGTAGTCGCTCGGGATCTCCTTATACGTTGCAACGTCTATCGCGTCGTAGTTGTCGTACCGGTCGTAGGCGCGCTTGCCCTTGAGCCCATTGCTGAACTTCAAGTTTTCCGCCATTGACATCAATGGAAGGGCCTGGTGCCGGCGCCCGTGGTCGATGTTCGTGAACCACATGATGCTTCCCATGCTGAAATACTTCGTGCCATTGACGATCTTCTTGCGCGACTCTGTTTGGATGTCGTAGTCGTCTTTGACTTGAAACCACTTTGTCCCGCCGTTGTCAACGCCGAGCCAGAGCTTGTTGTCCTTGATGAGAGGAAAGATTTCCTTGTAGGTGATCGCGTTCTGGTTCCCGATGATCAGATACTTCTTCCCATGCTCCACGAGCTGCGCGACGTACTCCCGGAACAACGAGAACGGCGGGTTGGTGACGACAATGTCGGCTTGTTTGAGGAACTCGACGCACTCGGGGCTGCGGAAGTCGCCGCCGGGGTATTGGTCGTTGCCCTTGAGGGCGATACGGTTGGCCTTGTTCTTCTTGAGGAAGAGTCTGACGTCTTCGATGTCGGCCGCGCCGTCGTTGTTCTCGTCCTTCACGTGTTCGACAATGACGGCGATTGCCTTGGGCTTCTTACGATGGCCGTTGCCCGCGTTGTATTCGTCGAAGAGCGTCATCTGCCCGGCGAGGGGGGAGCCGTCGTAGCTGGTGCAGATGAGCCGCTTGAGCCCGAGCTTATTGAAGTTGGCGGCGAAGTACTTGAAGAAGTTGCTCTCGAACGGGTCGTCGCAGTTGCAGTAGACGACCTTGTTGCGGAAAGTATTGGGGTCAAACTCAAGGTAGGCTTCGACTTCCTTCTGTATGTCGACGTATTGGGTGTAGAACTCGTCCTGCTTGGCCTTTTTGGCGGCACTGAGACTGCTGTTGAGCTGTTTGCTTGCCATAAAGAAATATACTTCCTTGAGTTTCCTCGACGTCTTTGCGGGCTAACGTCAGCTTGTGCCGTGGCCGTTCTAATAATTGCGGGGCGGCGGCCACGCCGACCCGAGTAGTACGATGAAGGCGGGGCCGCCGCCCCGCTACCCTACCCTACCCACGGCCATCGGTCACCAAGCGTCGTTATGCCGGCGGGACGCGATGCGCGCCGAGCACACGCCGCACGAGGTACACCTCTTGGACGAGGTGAGGTGACCCGGGAACGCGGGAGCTCTTCACCGCTTCGATCAGATAGCGAGTGCCTTCGCGGTAGTCGAAGTCTCGCAGCTCCGCTGGATGCCACTCGCCATCTGGTAGCGAACGCACGTTGGTGCAGCCGGCTCGGAAGTCTCCGAGGCAAGGCCCAACACGCTCCAACACCTCGAGCTCGACTACCTCACTTGGCGCGCTCGGCGAAGCACACGCTCCCAGGAGCACCACGAGCACAGACAGGCGACCGATCTTCATTGGAACCTTCCTCAGTGTGGGCGAAGCTTCATGTCGAAGTACCCACCAGCTCTGGCGCCCGTCACGTTGTCGCTCGGCATAACGTGGATTAGGTCGCCCGAACTAGGTCGCTATTCCCGCCTTTGCTCGGTCGACCCAATTCGTTGTCGGCCAAACCTTGGTCCGGGACCGCAATCCCGCAACCACCTATGGCTTGCGGGTGGTGGGGAAGTTAGGACCGTGATAAGTGGCTCGAAGCAGTTTCAGAGCCGACGTCAGACAATCATGATGCACGCCAAGTGCACGAACTCTTCGTTTAGCACCAGCCGACACTCTTAGCGCGATGCGTCATCCGCTCCGACGACGGCGGACCGTCGTACCCGCGGTTCGCGATGATGCGCGCGGGTTTCTGCCTCGGGCGACTGTGCCTCGCGCGGGTGCTGCCACTTGCGTGAGCGAGGCTTCCACGAGATTGCTTTCGTACCGGCTCGCAGCCGAAAGGTGGATTCCGAGTGGAACACTCTGGCCGTCGACCAATACCTTGAGCTTTGTCCCCATTCCCCTGCGTGTTGGTCGATGCCGGCGTCCCGTCTTCGCGAGAGCCAAGGTCCCATCCGTGAAGGCTTCGCTCCGGCTGAGTTGCTTGTGCCGTCCACGTCCCCGAGGAATGCACCCTAGGGGGCATGTCAGACGGCCTCGGCTTCCGGCTCCCGCAAGCGACGCCAACAACTCGCATTCGGCGGAAGAAGGTCAGGGGAAACCTGTCGACCACGCCCCGGTCCGGAGAATCCAGAGGATATCCTCGAGACACGCGCGGTCGTCGGCGCGCGGGCGTCCACCTTTCGGCTTCGCCTTCGGCAACAGCGGAGCGATCTTCGCCCACCGTGCATCCGTCAGTAGCGGCTTCATCCACACGTCGCGCGGTGAGAGAAACTTACCTCTCAAACGAGCGATTCAGAGCTTAGGTAGGGCGTCTAGAGTGGATCGTAGGCGATCCGATGGAACAGAGGCAAGCTCTGGAGCTCGGTTGCCGAATACTCGGAGCCAAGAGGGAGGCCAACCTCACGCGTGCAGGACACATCCTCGGCATGCTCTTGCCACTGGTGGCGCGTGTATGTCCGGTATTCCCCTTCGACGTTGCAGCCGAGGCGATCATCGGCGGGCTCAGTAATGACTGCAGGCGGCGAGGCCGCGAGTACGTTCCGAACCTCCTATACCATCCGCCGCCGGGAGTTCTCCGCGCGGCCAGCCGATCCTACGCCAGTGTCACTCATTGCGACCGATCACGAGGCGCATGCCATTGGCGACTGAGTTCCGTCAGATTCGGGCGGCAGCTCGACTCGCAGTCGTGATCTGAATGACGTCCGACGTCGGCGCTGCCACGGGATACTCACTCGTCGCGATCCCGATCTCTCGCACGACCTCCGACCAAGCGATCGGAAGCAAGATCGCCTCGCAAAGCGCTGGATCGAACTGCCGGCCGCTTTCAGCAGCGATTTCGGCGCGCACGGAATCGGGACCGAGCGCATCACGATACGGGCGGGAGGTGCTCATCGCATCAATCGTATCGGCAAGTGCGATGATGCGCGCGCCGAGAGGAATCTCCTCTTCCTTCAGTCGCTTAGGGTAGCCGCGACCCTGCCAAGACTCGTGGTGCGCCTCTACCAACGGTACCAGGTCGGCAAAGTGTGTAACCTTTCCAATCAGTCGCGCACCCTTTTCGGGATGTGACTTCATGATCTCGAACTCTGCCTCTGTGAGTCGCCCAGGCTTCCGCAGAATCGGGGCGAACTCCTCGTGAATCTTGCCAACATCGTGAAGAAGCGCCGCAATCGCTATCCTCTCGGTCTGCCTCGTCCCGAGCCCGGCTGCGCGGGCGATGACGCGAGCGAATCTCGCGACGCGTTGCGAGTGGCCTGACGTGTAGGGATCTCTGGCCTCGATGGCTGCCACCATTAACTGGAGCAGCTCTTCGTTCATCTTTTCAAGAGCTACGTTCGTCTTGTAGAGCTGCCGTACTCCAAGCATCGGCAATGCCAGCGCCGCAGCGACCAGAGCGCCGCCGCGGACGTAGACCTCCGCGAACACGTAGATCAGAGGGAACGCCAACAGATCGTACACCAGCGAGGACTGCATTGAACGCAACCACGTCGACCGCGTGTCACGACCCGAGGACACCGCGATGACGGTGCTGACCGCTAGTTTGTTTAGAGCAAGGAAAGTTCCCACGAGGACGACAACGGGGAGCATCGCGGGTTTAGCGTCGAGCACGGACTCTCCGCCCATCAGCAGGAACGCAACAATTGCCAGCGCTTGAGCAAACACGAACTGCGCGACGTTGAATGTCGCCTTCAACTGAGCACGCTTTGCGATTAGTTCGGCGCCGAATACGCTAATGAAGACAGTGCTCAGGGCTGCCGCGTTCGGCGCGACGAGTGCGACGCTGAGAAACGGCAAGAAGCCGATGTGACCCGAGGTCGCAGCAGAGGTCTGATAGCCGAGCGCGGAGGCAAGCAGTCCAAGCAGCGTGAAGAAGCCGGCCGCCTCCCAGTGTCTCGCTTCGGGAAGCGGTGCGACGACAAGAAGGGCCGCGCTGGCAACCACGGCACCGACAGCGATCATTCCGACGATTCTGACGAGCCTGGAGTCGCTCATTCGAATAACCAGAGAAGGAAACCGAGGACCCCCCGTCCTCTTGCTTGTTACTCAGGTCCAGCTAACCGATTCACCCAGCACAAAAGCGCAAATCGCGCTAACCAGCGATGTGATGATCGACATTGAGAATCACCTCCCTTCGTAGAGATGGACCGATTTCTCCGGTCGGCCATTCCACTCAGTTCGGCTCCGCTCATGCGTCCCGTGTGACGCCGTCCTACGTGTTCTCTCCGCTAGGAGAGAACGGGGGGCTCCCTGGCTCCTCTCAGTTCAGGTGAAGTCCTTCACCCGCACCCTACCACCGCCTACCACCTCATCCCTTCCACCTGCCACCGCTCGATCACTTGCCTGCTTTCCCGTACCGCGAACCCCCTCTGGCACCGACGCGGCGCTAGGGACTCCGCCCCGGCGCCGCGCTGCACCTGCCGCTCGTCATCCCATCCACGCACCCTCAGCGACCGCGACGCTCCTCCGTCTCCACCGTCGCCGCCGCGATCATCTGCGCCGCCGCAGGACCCATCCACCGGTTCGTCGCGTCGAGCACCGCCAGCACCGCCGCGGTCTCCGCGCTGTCCCGGATCTCGCAGCTCCCCGTCAGCAGGATCTGCTCACGTCCCTGACGCGCCATCACCGCCGCGAACACGAACTCCCGGTCGAACGCCTCGATCACCCGCGCGCCCTCGAGCGAGAACAACCCGTTGATCGGACCGGCCATGCCGAGCGCCATCAGCGCCGCACGCGCCGCCGTGTCCACACGGCTCCGGTCGCTCTGCAGCCACTCCTCGGCCTCGCCCGCGAACTGCTCGTTCCCGATCCGCAGCGTCACCTTGCACGTCACCCCGCGCGTGCGCGACCCGCGGACCTCCACGTCCTCGAAGTACACCGGCCGCCCGAGCTTCACCGCCTCCTGCACCACCGGCGTGCTCGTCACTGGGGTCTCCCGCTTGCTCGTCGCCGCGATCGAGATCTTCCGGTGATCCACCCGAAGACCCAGCTGCGCCATCAGCGCGCTCTCGATGTTCCGCACCACCTGCTTGGGCGGGGTCTCCCCCGTCACCAGCACATGGATCGCATCCACCGATCCGCTGTCGGTCGACGTGATCCGCACGCTCACCACGTCCTGCAGCGACGCGATCAGCTCCTCGGCGCGCTGCAACGGCAACACGGACCCCGCGATCGGGGATCCATGCGCTCCTGAGCTCTGCGGCTGCGGGTGCGGTGTCACGTATCCTGGCGAGGTTCGCGGGGAACGGCTCGGACGATCTTCGACTGACGAGAATCTATCCACTTCGGACGTCCTATCGGCCGCGCAGCATCCCGCGTGGCCCTTCATTGTCACCGAACTGGTCACCAAGCGCCAGTCCGGTCCTGTCTCATATCGAATACGAACCGAAGCCGGTTCCGTCACGGGACCCGGCCCCCGGCCCCTCCTACTCCCCGAATCGGTCCGGGACCTGGTACTCCTTGAGCTTCCGGTAGAGCGTCCGCTCCCCGATGTCCAGGATCTCGGCCGCTTTACGACGATTGCCCCGGGTCTCACGCAACGCCGCGAGGATCACCGATTTCTCGACCTCCGCCATGGTCATGCCGGGCGTCACCGTCACCGAGTTGGCGGGGGCGGCCAGCCCCATCGGCTCCACCCGGCCGGGCGGCGCACCCCACCCGGGCACCGCCGCCATCGCCCCCCCGATCCCGAGTTCGCGCGACCCCGCCATTCCGACACCGGGCCCGGCGGCGGTCATCCCGCCCGCCACCTGCGCCAGCACCGCGCGATCCTCGTCCACACGGCGGCGGAGCTCCTCCAACTGGAGCTTCATCTCCACCAGGCTCCGGACGATGAACTCCAGCTCGCGTCCCTCGGCACGCCCCTCCTCGCGGACGATGGGGCCGATGTGCACCGGGAGCAGCCGGTCGCCTCCCCCCTCGCGGATGGTCGACGGGATGTCGTCTATCCCGATCTCGCGCCCGGTGGCGAGCACCACCATGCTCTCGATCAGGTTCCGCAGCTCGCGGACGTTCCCCGGCCACCCGTAGTTCACGAGCGCCTGCATGGCCTCGGCCGAGATCCCGTGGAACTCGCGGTCGTGCTGCTGCGAGAACTCCTGCACGAAGCGGCGCACGAGGAGCGGGATGTCGCTCCGCCGCTCGCGCAGCGGCGGCAGGTAGATCCGGAGGACGTTCAGCCGGTAGAAGAGGTCCGAGCGGAACTGCCCGCGCTCCACGCTCTCGCGCAGGGGACGATTGGTCGCGGCGATCACCCGCACGTCCACCGGGATCACCTGCGTCCCGCCCACGCGCGTCACCTCGCGCTCCTCGAGCACGCGGAGCAGCTTCACCTGCGTGCTCGACGGGATCTCGCCGATCTCGTCGAGGAAGAGCGTGCCGCCGGTGGCGAGCTCGAACCGCCCGATGCGGCGTTCGGCCGCGCCGGTGAAGGCGCCCTTCTCGTGCCCGAACAGCTCACTCTCCAGGAGCGTCTCGGGCAGCGCGCCCACGTTCACCGCGATGAACGGCTTGTTCCGGCGCGGGCTCATCCGCGCCACGGCGCGCGCGACGAGCTCCTTGCCGGTGCCGCTCTCGCCCTCGATCAGGACGGTGCTCGACACCGGGGCCATCTGGGCGACCTGGACGAGCACCTGCCGCACGGCCTCGCTCTCGCCCCACAGTCCGGTCTCGCGCGTGATGCGCTGCCGCTCGAGCAGCTCGTTGACGCTCGCGCGGAGGGCGTCGGCGCTCACGGGCTTGGTGAGCACCTCGGCGAAGCCGAGGGACTTGAGACGCTGCTCCACTGCCGGGTCGCCCACGTCGGCGAGGCCGATGACGCTCGCCCCGCCCCACAGCTGGTCGCGCACCAGGCCGAGGGTCTGCGCGTCGAGCAGCGCACCGGTGAACACGATCACGTCGGGCTTGGCGCGCTTGATCTCGCGCGGGAGGTCGTCCATCGGCGAGACGACGACCGTCTTCACGCCATCGGCCTCCAGCAGTGCGTTGAGGCGCACGGCCGGTTCCACATCGGTGAGGGTGATGAGGACGGTCATGCCAGCCTCACCGCTTCACCGTGCCCTTCTTCCAGAACGGGAACCCCGTGATGGTCCCGGTCACCCGCTTGCCGCGGATCTCCACCTCGAGCGTGTTGCCGTCCTTCGCGTGGGCGGTGGGCACGTAGGCGGTGCCGAGTCCGCAGCCGACGCTCGGGGACATGATGCCGGACATCACCACGCCGCTCGGCGCGCCGTTCACGAAGACCGGGTACCCGTGGCGCGGGATCGCCTTCTCGGTGAAGGTGAACCCGACGAGCTTGCGCGGGACTCCCGCGGCCTTCTGCGCCTCGAGCGCGGCTTTGCCGACGAAATCGCCCTTCTTCATCTTCACGAGCCAGCCGAGTCCGGCCTCGAGCGGGGTGTAGTTCTCGTCGATGTCGTTGCCGTAGAGCGCCATCCCCATCTCGAGTCGCAGCGAGTCGCGGCAGCCGAGGGCGACGGGCTGGATCCGCCCCGTGTCCATGAGCGCCTTCCAGAGCTGCGCCGAGTGCTTGACGTCGTGGTAGAGCTCGAAGCCGTCCTCGCCGGTGTAGCCGGTGCGCGAGAGCGTCATCGGGATGCCGGCGACGGTGGTCTCGGTGAACCAGTAGTACTTGATCTCGTCGAGGGCCTTGGGCGTCATCGCCTGGAGGATCTCCTGCGCCTTGGGGCCCTGCACCGCGAGGAGACCGATGTCATCGCTCACGTCGGTGAGGGTGCAGTCGAACCGCCCGACGTACTGCCGGATGTGCTTGAGGTCCTTGTCCTTGTTGGAGCCGTTCACGACCATCATCAGGTGGTCGGCGGCGTAGCGATAGACGAGGCAGTCGTCGACGAAGGTGCCCTGCTCGGTGAGGATGCCCGAGTAGTGGACCTGCCCGTCGGCGAGCGCGGCGACGTCGTTGGTGGTGACGTAGGAGACGAAGTCGATCGCCTGCCGCCCCTTGATGATGAACTCGCCCATGTGGCTCACGTCGAACACGCCGCAGGCGGTGCGGACGGCGTTGTGCTCGGCGGTGATGCCCCCGGGGTACTGGATGGGCATCTCGAAGCCGGCGAAGGGGACCATCTTGGCACCGGCGGCGACGTGGATGTCGTGGAACGGGGTGCGCTTGAGCGGGCCGGTGGCGCTGTCCGACATGGGGGCGGTCCTTGGTATGGAAGAGTAGTGGCCGACCCTCGGAATATGCCGAAACGGCAGGACGATTCCAACCCGCCCCTCGCCGACATCACGCTTGGCCCCGCTCCTCCCGCGCAGCGAGCGCCGCGGAGATCGCGTCGAGCAGCGCACGTGCCGTGAACGGCTTCTCCAGCACCACCGCCGCCTCGATCGCGCCGGAGGAGACTTCCACGTCGGCGTACCCCGACATGATGACCACGGGGAGTGACGGCCATCGACGGCGGACCTCGAGTGAGAGTTCGGCGCCGTCGACGCCCGGCATCATCAGATCGGAGACCACGAGGTCGGGGAGCGGACCGACCGAGAGCGCGAGGAGCGCGGCCGCGCCGTCGGGCGCGGTGCGGACCACGAAGCCGCGGTCCTGGAGGATCCTCATGGTCACGCCGCGTGTGGCCTCGTCATCCTCCACGAGGAGGACGTGTCCCGAATGCATCGCGCGGATGGCGGGCCGCGGCGTGGAGCGACGCCGCGCCGGCGCCGGAGCGTCCGCGAGCGGGAGGAAGACCTTGAACGTCGTGCCCTTCCCGACCTCGCTGTACACCCAGATCCGGCCGCCGAGCTGCGTCACGATGCCGTGGACGGTGGACAGGCCGAGCCCGGTGCCCTTCCCCTGTTCCTTCGTCGTGAAGAAGGGCTCGAAGATCCGCGCGACCGTCGCGCGGTCCATGCCGGCACCGTCGTCACGAACGACGAGACACGCATACTTCGTGGGTCCTTCGTCGCTGGCGAGGCGCTCGGCGTCGAGCTCGGCGACCATCGTCTTGAAGACGAGATGCCCGCCGAGCGGCATCGCGTCGGAAGCGTTCACGGCGAGATTGATCAGCACCTGGTCGATCTGGACCGGGTCGGCGAGGATGGGCGTGAGCGACTCGGAGAGCTCGAGCTCGATGGTGATGCTCGACGGCAGCAGCCGCCGCAGCATGGAGTGCGACTCCCGCACGACGCTGTTCAGGTCGAGACGTTCGGGCTGCAGGATCTGCCGCCGACTGAACGCGAGGAGCTGGCGCGTGAGCCGCGAGGCGCGGTCGGCGGCGCGGAGCACCTGATCCAGGTCGGCCGCGGTCTGGCTCCCCTCGGCCGCGTCGCTGCGCAGCAGCTCGCCGTAGTTGGAGATGACCGTCAGCACGTTGTTGAAGTCGTGCGCGACCCCGCCCGCGAGCCGCCCGACCGCCTCGAGCCGCTGCGCCTGCTGAAGCTGCTCCTCGAGCTGCCGTTCGTGCCGGGCGCGATCGAACATCGCGTCGAACGACCGCGTGAGGCGATCGATCTCATCCTCGGCGGGCGCCTCGTCCTCGCCCGGTCCCCGCTGCGGCGCGAGATCGGAGTCCACGCGATCGAGGCGGGACGTGAGCTCGACGATGCGGTGCGTGGTGCGGTGGCTCACCTGCCACACCACCAGGAACACGACCAGCGCGAGGAGCAGAGCGACGGGCGCGACCCGGATGAAGAACGCGTCGCGTGGCGCGAGCACCGACCGCTGGTCGCGCTCGAGCCACACGACCCACGGCGTGCCGGCGATGGCCGTGGCCCGGCCGATGCTGGGCCCGCGCAGGGGATCGTCGAAGAGGACGACCGAATCGGGGCGCACGCCGGACGGCGGGCCGCTGGTGACCCGTTCGAGGTCAGTCCACACCCCGCCATCGAAGGAGCCGACCAAGATGGTCGCCGAGTCGGCGAGGGCACGCACCGCCGCGACGCCGCGCCCCTGCACCCGACCGGTGAGCACCAGCCAACCCGAGAGGCTCTCGCCGTCGTTCCGCGCGTGGATCGGGACGGCGATGTCGAAGTAGGCCGAGTCGCCGACGGCGCGGATGGGACTGAAGCTGGCTTTGCCCTGGGCGAGGTCGCCACGCCGTGCCGCGCTGGTGGCCCACTCGACGCCGGGGCCGTCCGGCAGCGAGCCGCGAAGGAGGGATGCGATGCCGTCCCGCCCGATGACGCGGACCGCCTGCTGACTCGGATCGGCAGGGAGCGCACGAACCGCCGCGCCGAGGTCCGGGGTGGCGGCGAGTCGGCCGAGTGCCTCGACGGTCGGGACGAGGTTGGACGCGAGCAACTGCGAGACGATCGCACCGCTCGAGCCGAGCCGCGCGCCCGCGCTGTCGCGCAGGACCCGGGTGAGCTCGCGCTGGCCGAGCCACACGAACACCGCACTCGTCAGGAGCGCGAGCCCCGTCATGAGCGCGGGGAACTTGATGTCGAGCGAGAGCGTGCGACGCACGGCCTTGCCTCCACCGGGGGAAACCTTACGTCTGAAGGCAGTCCGGCCATTATTGTTGACGGACCAGCACGGCGCCAGCCGAAACTGTCCCGAAGGGTCGCGGACGGGTGGTTCGCCGCTGGAGCTCGCCAGACTCGTGCACACGCTCCGCATCGTCCTCGCCCTCGGGCCCTTCGTCCTCTCGCTGCTGCGCGACCGCCGCCGGTGGTTCTGGTGGGGCGCTCCGCTGTCGCGCTCGCCGGGCTTCCACCAGGCGCGCGCCGACGCGCTCGTGAGCCGGATCGCCCGTCTGGGCCCGACGTTCGTGAAGCTCGCGCAGGTGTTCGCCTCGCGCGCCGACCTCATTCCCGAGCCCTACCTCTCGGCGCTCGGCCGGCTCACCGACCAGGTCCCGCCGGTCCCGTGGGAGGCCATCCGCGGACAGATGGTCGCGGCCTATCAGATGGAGCCCGAGCGGGTGTTCGAGTCGATCGCGCAGGTGCCGGTGGCCGCGGCGTCGCTCGGCCAGGTGCACCGGGCGCGCTGGCACGGCCGCGACGTGGCCGTGAAGGTGCTGCGCCCCGGGATCGAGGCGATGGTCGCGCGCGACCTCGCCTCGGCGCGGACGATCACGGCCTGGGCCGCCCGCCGCTGGCCCAGCCCGCACATCCTCGGCTTCCAGTCGCTGGTGGAGGAGTTCGGGGCGCGCATCAGCGAGGAGATGGACTTCCGGCTGGAGGGCGAGTACGCCAGCGAGGTGCGCGCGAACTTCACCGGCAACCCGCGCGTGGTGATCCCCGAGGTGATGCACGAGCTCACGCGCCAGCGGGTGCTGGTGCTCGAGTTCATCGAGGGGCAGCGCGTCGACCGGCTCGTGCCGGGCGGGGTGGACGCCGGGCGGCTCGCGGGGCTGGTGATGGAGGTCTACGTGCAGATGATGCTCGTGGACGGCCTCTTCCATGCCGATCCCCACCCCGGGAACCTCATGGTCACGCGCGACGGCCGGCTGGTGCTGCTCGACTTCGGGATGATGGTGCGCGTCCCGCCGGAGCTGCGGCTCAAGCTCATCCGCACGGTGTTCGCGAGCATCCGGCGCGACCCCAAGGCGGTGATGGAGGGCTTCTATGCGCTCGGCCTGATCGCGCCGGGGGCGGATCCGGCCGAGATCGCGCGGCTCTCCGAACTCCTCGTGGCCATGGCCGGGACGCGCAGCACCACGCAGCAGCGCATCGACACCATGCTGGCCGACCGGGTGATGCAGTCCCTCTACGACTTCCCGGTGATCCTGCCGCGCGACCTCGTGTACTTCGCGCGGACCGCCGCCCTCATCGAGGGGGTGGGCACGCGGTACGACCCGTACTTCAACGCGGTGGAGGTGGGCACGCCGGTGGTGATGCGGATGCGGAGCCGGATCCTGCGCTCGCTGGGCGAGGAGGTGGAGCCGAGTCTCGAGGAGATCGCGTCGGTGGCGGGGTTCGCGGCCGGACGCGCGTGGGGCGTGGCGCGCGACTGGATCGGGTCGTGGATCTCGCCCGCGGTGCGCGGTCGCGAGCGGAGCACGACGTGAGCTCGGCGGAGTCACCGCGGTTCTTCGCGACGACGGCGGCGTTCCGGCGCTGGCTGGAGGCCAACCACTCGCGCCGGACCGAGCTCTGGGTGGGCTACTACAGGACGGCGAGCGGGAAGCGCAGCATCACGTGGTCGGAGTCGGTGGACGAAGCGCTCTGCTTCGGCTGGATCGACGGGATCCGCAAGTCGGTCTCGGTCGTCGCGTACACCAACCGCTTCACGCCGCGCAAGGCGCGGAGCACGTGGAGCGCCGTGAACATCGCGAAGATGCGTTCGCTCCTGGCGGCGGGCCGCGTGCACCCGGCCGGGCGGACGGCGTTCGAGGCGCGCGACGAAGCACGCTCCGAGGTCTATTCGTTCGAGCGCAAGGCCGCGGCCCTCTCGCCGGCGGAGACGCGCGCCTTCCGGAAGCAGGCCAAGGCGTGGAAGTTCTGGGAGGCACAGCCGCCCGGCTACCGGCGCACGGCGGCGCACTGGGTGACCAGCGCGAAGCGACCCGCGACACGCGCGAAGCGGCTCGCCATCCTCATCGCCGACTCGGCGGCGGGGCAACGGATCGGACTCCTGAGGAGGCCTGATGGCCCGAAGTGAATGCGGCGAGGTGCTCCCTGCGCACAGCAGCACGCGCGAGCAGGAGCGCGCGACGCGGATCGCTGGCACGATTCGTGAACGCTGAAGTCCGCGGGCCGGTGGCGGATCGCCACTCTCGTGTGGAGTGTCGAGCGACCGCCGGCGTGCGCGAAGCATCCGGCCGGCCCCCCGCCCAGCCGATCCGCCCTTCCCTCCCTCCGCACCACCGTCCGATGCGCCGTCCCGCGCTCCCGCTCCTGCTGTCGTTCGTCGGATCATCGCTGCTCTCCGCGCCCGCGCTGGCGGCGCAACTGCCCCCCGACTCGTTCGGGATGGCCAAGGAGGCGTTCCTCGCGAACGATCTCGTGAGCGCCTCGTCGCTGTTCGAGGCCGCGGTCCGTGCGCGTCCGGCCGACGCGGAGCGCCGGGCATGGCACGCCGAGGCCGCGCGTCGGTTGCAGGCCCCCGCGACGGCGCTGCGGGAGGCGCGCGAGGCGCTGCGCCTCGACCCGTGCAACAGCCTCGCGCACGAGGTGATCGCGGGGCTCTACAATCCGCAGTTCGCCCACATGGCGGCGCAGTCGGACGATTCGACCACGGCGCACCTCCACGAGGCCGTGCGCTGCGACGCGACCAACGGCTCGGCGTGGATGTCGCTCTGGGTGCAGTCGTTCCGCGACGATGACGCGCGCGCGGCGCACCGGGCGCTCGACGGCCTGCGCCGCTCGGGGATCATCGCGCCCTCGTGGCTCGCGCACGGTCGCTGGGTGCTGGCCACGCTGCCCGCGCGCGCGATCGTCCTCGCGGCGGGCGACATCGACACGTACCCGCTGGCGATCGCGCTGGCGGAGGATCGGCATCGGTCCGACCTCGCGCTCGTGAACACGTCGATGCTCAACATCGGGTACGTGGTGCGGCAGCTCCATCGGCGCCACGGGCTCCCGCTGCCGCCGGGATCGCCGGCGGACGGCGCGGAGTTCCAGGGCGAGCGCATCGTCGCGTACTGGCGCGCCGAGGCGGCCGCGGGGCGGCTCGACCGTCCGCTCGTGATCCTCCACTCGATGGGACTCGAGTACGCCGAGCGCGGCGCCGGCGTGCTGCGCCTCGCGGGACCGTATTGGATCGTGGGCGCGGACGGCCCATCGATCGATGCGGGCGCGGTGGAGACGGCGTTCCGACTCGCCGACCGCGCGGACCTCTCCGGGCCGGTGCTCGGCGTGAACGACCGCAGTCCGGCCCGCGTGTCGAGCGCGTTCTCGCCCGCGATGATGCTGGGCTACCTGGTGGCCTACGAGGCCGCGGCGCGCGGCGGCGTCCCGACGGCGCGCGTCGGCTGGCTCGATGCGGCGTTGCGACGCGCCGGTCTCCCGGCCGCGGAGGCCGAGCCGATGATGCAGTGGATCCGCTCGTTCCCCGGCCGATGATCAGGCGCCGGCTCCTCGGTCGGCCCATGGCGGCGGGCGCCCTGCTCGCCGTGCTGGCGGGGTTCTTCTTCGCCGCGCCGGTCTACGTCGACCAGGACATGAACCGCGTGGACGACGGCCAGGCGATCGCCGTGACCGAGCGGACGGCGGCGCTCCACGCCTCGCTCACCATCGTCGACCTGCACAACGACATCCTGTTGTGGGACCGTGGGCTGATGGGCCCGCAGCGCCGCGGGCACACCGACATCACGCGCCTCGCGCGCGGGAACGTCGCGGTGGAGGTGTTCAGCACGGTCACCAAGACGCCCAAGCACCAGAACTACGAGCGCAACAGCGCGGCGACCGACAACATCACGCTGCTCGCGGTGGCGTCCCGGTGGCCACCCTCGACGTACCGCTCGCTGCTCGCGCGTGCGCTGCACCAAGGGGCAAAGCTGGAACGCGTGGCGGCGCTGGAGCCCGATCGCGTGCTGCTGGTGCGGACGGCCGCCGACCTGCGGCATGCGCTCCAGCGTCGCGCGGAATGGCGCGGCGACCCGTCGGAGCGCCCGGTGATCGGGTTCCTGAACACCGAGGGCCTGCAGGCGATCGAAGGACGCATCGAGAACCTCGACACGCTCTTCGCGCACGGGTTCCGCATGGCGGGCCTCGCGCACTTCTTCGACAACGACATCGCGGGATCGGCGCACGGCGAGGCGAAGGGCGGCCTCACGCCGCTGGGGCGCGCCGTCGTGGCGCGGATGCAGTCGATGGGGATGCTCGTCGACCTGGCCCACAGCGCACCGGCGGCGCTCGACGAGGCGCTCGCCGTGGCGACACGGCCCGTGGTGGTGAGCCACGTGGGCGTGCAGGCGACGTGCGGCGGTCCGCGCAACCTCACCGACAACCAGCTCCGTGCGCTGGCCGCCAACGGTGCGCTCATCGGCATCGGGTTCTGGGACGGCGCCGTGTGCAGCAGCTCGCCGCGCGCGGTGGCGAAGGCCCTGCGGCACGCCGTCGACGTCGCGGGCCTTCCGCACGTCGCCCTGGGATCGGACTGGGACGGCGCGACGACGGTGACGGTCGCCGGGGCTTCCGTCGCGCAGCTCACGCAGGCCCTGATGGACGCCGGCTTCACCGAGCCCGAGATCCGGGCGGTGATGGGCGAGAACGCGATCCGCTTCCTGCTGGCCAACCTCCCACCGTGAGCGCCCCGATGGTCCGCGCCGCCCGCCTCCTGATCCTCGCGACCGCCCTCGCGCCGCGCGTCGCTCCACCCCTCGCGGCACAGGCGCCCGCGCCGCTCGTCCGCGCCGCCGCACGCGGTGTGGTGTTCGAGGACCGCAACGCGAACGGGGCGCGCGACGCCGGGGAGCGGGGGCTCGCCGGTGTGGTCGTGTCCGACCAGGAGCACGTGACGCGCACCGACGCCGACGGCCAGTGGTCACTCGCGGAGGGCGGGTACGGGGCCGTCTTCGTGGTCGTCCCGCGCGCCATGCGCGCGACCTCGCCGTGGTGGGTGCGGGCCGACGCCTCCGGGATCGCGTTCGCGCTCGCGCCGTCGCCGGAGCCGCGCACCATCACGTTCGTGCACGCGTCCGACACGCACATCCAGGACGCCTCGGTGGGCCGCACGCAGCGGCTCCGCACCGTCGTCGACTCGCTGGCGCCGCGGTTCACGCTCATCACGGGCGACCTGGTGCGCGACGCGCTCCGCGTGGGCGAAGCCGAGGCGTCGGGCTACTACGCGCTGTTCGCGCGCGAGGCGGCGGGCTTCGACGCGCCCGTGCACACGGTGCCGGGCAACCACGAGATCTTCGGCGTGGAGCGCACGCGCTCCGGCGTGCCCGCCGACCACCCGCTCTACGGCCGCGCGATGTACCGCGCCTACCGCGGTCCCGACTACTACTCGTTCGACGCCGGCGGCGCGCACTTCGTGGCGCTCAACACGATCGACGTGGACGACCAGTGGTACCATGGGCACGTGGACAGCGCGCAGGTCGCGTGGCTCGCGCGCGACCTCGCGATGGTGCCCGAGGGGGTGCCGGTGATCACGTACAACCACATCCCGTTCTACTCGGTGGCCGAGCAGCTGAACGGGTACACGGAGGCGCCGCCGGCGCCGACGCTCATCACGGTGAACGGCCGGACGACGTATCGGCACGTGGTCGACAACGTGGCCGACGTGATGCGGGCGGTCGGGACGCGGCCCTACGCGATCGCCCTCGCCGGGCACGTGCACATCGGGGAGCGGATCGCCTTCGAACTGGGCGGGCGCGTGATGCGCTTCCATCAGGGCGCCGCGACGGTGTCGAACTCGGCCGCCGGTCCGTTCCTGTTCCCGAGCGGCGTGACGCTGTACCGCCTGACCGACGGCGTGGTGGACGACGGGACCTTCATCCCGCTCGAGCGGGCGGTCCCGCCGCTCCCCTGAGCCGCGCGATCAAGACCGGGGGCTGCCGGCCGACACTCTGGGAGAGACGCGCCTGCGTCCATGCCCGGTCCGAGCTGGCCCTCACGACGTGACGGCCGTGCCACGCTGTGACTACGACGTCACTGCGCGACTGACGTATGGGAGCACGGAGGGCGCGATGCCAACGTGCTCCCATGACCTCACGCCTCCACCTCCTCGCACTCGCCGCGGCCGCGGTGCTCGGCGCGCCGACCCTCGGCGCGCAGGCACGCGCGCAGGCCGGCCAGGGCGCCACGAGCATGACCCTCCAGGTCGGGTTCGTGATCCCGCCACGCCTCCGGTTCCAGGTGACCAACCAGTCGCGCGTGAGCCAGCGCGGGGACACCGCGACCTACGTGATGGACGTGGCGGTCGCGGCGAACCTCGCGTGGACGCTCGCCGCGGTCCCGGCGGCCGTCGCGGACGCGGCCGACGCCATGCGCGTGCGGAGCGAAGGCGGGGAATGGCGCGCACTCCGCGCGGGTGAGCCGACCGTCACCCTCGCCGCAGGGGCGCACCCGAGCGACTGGCAGCCGGTGCGCATCGAGGTGCAGGTCGTCGGCGCGCGCGGGCCGCGCGCCGTCCCCGCCCTCACGTTCGACCTGCAGCCCGCGCAGCGCTGACCGTCAGCGCGACGGTTTCTTCCGCGGTCGCTTGGGTGCGGCCGCGCCCGCACCGACCGGACGTCCCGAGCGATCGATCGCGATGATCGGCTCCTGGCGCACGTCATCCTTCAGCACCCAGACGCGCCCGGCCGTCTCGCCCTCGGCGAGCAGGCTCGCGGTGAACCCGAAGGGGTCCGCCTCGGTGGTGTTCACCGCGTAGCCGAGGTCGCCCAGCGACTGCACCGTGATGAGGCTGAGCGGATTCACGCGGCCACCGTCGTAGAACCCGGTCATGAGCTCCTGGTCGAGCACACCCTCGCGCCAGTGCGAGTTGCGCGTGCCCGCGCCGCCCTGGCTGTTCTCCACCGGCACCTTGCCGCCGCCGGTGTAGGTCGCGCCGCCGAGGCTGTTGAACGCGGCCACGGCGAGCGGTCCGTTGAAGTGCGTGTCGAGCCCCGTGCCGCTCGTGGGCGACGGGTTCTGCAGGAAGCCCTTCGACGCCCAGATGGTCCCGATGCCCAGGACGTGTCCCATCTCGTGGAGGATCACGTCACCGAAGCCGCCACCCGCCTCGAGGTTGGCGAGGTCCGCGGTGTCGAACTGCATGGTGCCGAGCACCGGCAGGCCACCGGACGTGCGCACGAAGCACGGACCGGCGGACCCGAGCACGCTGCCGGCCCCGTCGATCGGCTCGAGCCGCACCATGATGAGCACGTCATCGACCGTCTCGTTCAGGGTCGCGGAGTTGTTGCACTGTCCGGTGAGGACGTTGATCGGCTGCGCCGCGATGTCGCCGGTGATGATCGCCTCCCACCGCATGGCCGCGTTGCTGAACGTCGTCAGCTGGCTCGGCGTCGGCACGGTCTCGAAGCGGAGGTTGACGTCGAATCCCGTGGCGGAGGCCTTGCCCTTCGCGGAGAAGATGATGGGGTTGCCGACGATCACCCCGGGCCCCGACACCGTCGCCGTCACGACGTTCGCGCCGGCCGCGAGCGTCCAGCTCGTCGCGGTCGCGACGCCGCTGGCGTTGGTGACCGCCGCGCCGCCCGAGAGACTGCCGATCCCGGGGACCGTGGCGAAGGTCACGTTCACGCCCGGGACCGGGTCGCCGATCTCGTCGAGGACGAGCACCGACGGCGCGACCGCGGTGGTCGCGCCGGGGGCGGCGATCATGCCGTTGGGGGCGGCGGCGCTCACGGTCGCCGGCACGCCGATCAGCGCGGTGCGCGCGAGCAGGGCGAAGGTGCCGGTCTGCGAGTCGTCGAACCCGCGGGCGCGGATGAGATAGGTCCCCGAGTCGAGCGTGATGCCCACGCGGGAGTTGGTGATCACGGTCGAGACGATATCGTCGTTCTCCGCGACCAGGGTCTGCGTCGCGTAGTCGTACACCGAGAGCCAGGTGTCGAACGCCGCGGACATCTCGATCGCGACCGACGTGCGCGCCGTCAGGTCGATGCGGTAATACTCGTACCGGTAGTTATACGAGGTCCCGAGGAACGTGAAGCTCCCCGGGCAGTCGGTGCCGTTGATGGTGCCGTTGACGACGACGCCGAGCGTGAGGGGCATGGCGCCCTCGCGCGCGCAGCGGTCGGCGACGCCGTTCGCGGTGAAGGTGACGGGAGTGAGGGCCCCGAGCGTCGCGTTGAGCGTGTTGACGCCGGCGCTCGCGCCGAGCGTCCACGAGCCGACGGTGGCGATGCCCGAGTTGTCGGTGACGGCCGCGCCGCCGACGACGGAGCCGCCGCCCGCGCCCACGCTGAACGTCACGGTGGCGCCGACGACCCGGTTGCCGATGGCATCCCGGACCTCGACGGCCGGCCGCACCTGCACCGGCTGCGCGATCGTCCCGATCTGCCCGTCGGCGGTGTTGCCCGGGGCGCGGATCATCTGCGTCGCGGGACCGGCGAGCGCGGTCGCCGAGATCAGGGTCGCGGGCGCGCCGGTGACGGCGGCCGTCGCGCGCTGCTGGATCGCGGTGTTGCTGCCGAGCGTCCACGTGGTCGACGCGAGTCCCGCCGCATCGCTCACGATGCTCGGCGTGCCGACCGAGCCTCCGCCGAGGGTCACGGCGAAGTTGACCGTCAACCCCGGCATCGCGGTGCCGAGTCGATCGACGACGCGCACCTGCACCGGCTGCGCGAGCATCGTCGAGTGCGTGGCCGACTGGAAGTTGCCGCTCACGATCACGGGCTCGACCGGGACCTGCAGGACGGTGACGGTCGCCGACGCGGTGAGATCCTCGAGGGTGGCGGTGATGGTCGCGGTGCCATTGCCGACGGCGGTGATGAGTCCGCCGGTGGAGACCGTCGCGACGGCCGCGTTGCTGGTCGACCACACCAATCCCGTCACGTTCTTGATGAGGCGGTCGCGCTGGTCCCGCACCATGAACGTCGTCGCGTAGGTCGCGCCGATGGCGTCGAAGGAGAGCGCAGCGGTCGAGATCTGCAGCATCGACGGATCGACCGGCTCGCTCGGGCTCGAGCAGGAGAGGCCGGCGAGCACGAGGAAGGCGGCGGCGAGGCGCGAGCGGCGATCGAGCATGCGGAGGTGGGGCGAGGGTGGGACGCGGCCGGTGTGAGCGCAACGCCCGTCGAGCCAGCATACGCACCAGACGGGGACGGGTCAACCGGACGTGACGCCTGAACGGCGCGCAGGGGTAGTACACCCGATGAGACCGACGCGAGCCTTCGCCGCCGTTGTGACGTGCGCCACACTCCTTGCGGGGTGTCACGACGCGCCGCTCGCCCCGCCGAGCGAGGTCGAGGCCGCGCAGGAGGCCATCTCGCAGTGGGTCGCCCGGCACCCCTCCGGCTGGAGCGCGACGACCACCACCGACGTGCGGCTCACGCGGCCGGCCTGGACGCCGTCGTGCACTGACGCGGCCAGCAACGGATACGTCTCCCTTCGCCTCGTCACGGGGCGCGGCGAGCTCGAGCTGGCGTTCCGGTGTCCCGTCTCGGAGTTCGCGACCATCGAGGACCTGCAGCAGCATTTCCTCCATGCCGTGCCGTGGAACCTCCCGACCGGGATCAGCTCGCCCAACTGGCGATTCCAGGCGTGGCTGCCGCTGAGTTCCGTCTTCAATGGCGTGACCTTCGAGTCGCCGGGCCCCGGCCTGCTCGCGATCGACATCCAGTCGACCATGATGGGGATCCTCGCGGAGAACACGCGCCGCGCCTGCGAGGCCCCGGCCGACGCGACGACGCCGGCCTGCTCGATCGCCCGCGAGCACCAGGTGCCGCTGCGGCTCCGCTTCACCGTGCGCGCCGACCTCTCCGCGCTGCGCTGAGCGGGCGACTTCCCCGAGCGCCCGCCGGGGGCGAAGTTGGGGGGATGACGATCGACGAGATGCGCGATCTCGTCGCCTACACGGAGTGGGCGACGGCACGCCTGACGGCGGCGCTGGCCAAGGTGCCCGACGCGGCGCGCCGCCGTCGTGACGACAGCGCGTTCGGCTCCGTGCATGGCACCCTCGCGCACCTGATCGCCGCCGAGTGGGTGTGGGTGGAGCGCTGGAACGGACGCAGCCCCGCCGCGCCGCCCGCGTGGGTGGGCGTCGCGACGTTCGACGAGCTGCTCGTGCACCTCGACGCGGTGCAGCGCGACCGCGCAGCGGTGCTGGCCCGGCTCGATGCCTCCACGCTCGCGCAGCCGATCCCGTACCGCACGTTCGCCGGCGTCGAGTCGGCCAACCCCATCCCCGACCTGATCCGTCACGTCGTCAACCACGGCAGCTATCACCGTGGGCAGATCTCCCTGCGGCTCCGCCAGCTCGGCGAGCAGCCCCCGTCCACCGACTACATCGTCTGGCTCCGACTCCCCGCGCCACGAGTGCCCACCACATGATCCGCCGCCTGACCGTCGTCGCCGTGCTCCTGCTCGCCGCCTGCGCCCCGTCGGGCGGTCCCACGGTCGAGGAGGTCGCCCGCTGGGAGGAACGTGCCGCCCGGGTGACCATCACGCGCGACGACTGGGGGATCCCGCACATCAAGGGCGGCAGCGATGCCGACGCGGTGTTCGGGATGATCTATGCGCAGGCCGAGGACGACTTCAACCGCATCGAGGTGAACTACCTCACCGCGCTCGGCCGCCTCGCGGAGGCGGAGGGCGAGCGCGCGGTGTGGAGCGACCTCCGGATGCGGCTGTTCGTCGAGCCCGACTCGCTCAAGGCCGCCTACGCGGCGAGCCCGGCGTGGCTGAAGGCGCTGATGGACGCGTGGGCCGACGGGCTGAACTTCTATCTCTACAAGAATCCGGGGACCGTGCCGCGCGCGCTCGCGCGGTTCGAACCCTGGATGGCGCTCGCGTTCAGCGAAGGGAGCATCGGCGGCGACATCGAGAGCGTGTCGCTGGCGGCGCTCGAGCGATTCTACGGCGGCACCTCGACCGTCGCCGCGGCCGAGGCCGCGGCACCCACGCCGCGTGCGCCGTCGGGCTCGAACGGCTTCGCGGTCGCCCCGTCCCGGAGCGCGTCGGGGAAGGCGCTGCTCCTCATCAACCCGCACACGTCGTTCTTCTTCCGCGAGGAGCTGCAGATGACGAGCGACTCGGGGCTGGATGCTTACGGCGCGGTGACGTGGGGACAGTTCTTCGTCTATCAGGGCTTCAACGCCACCGCCGGCTGGATGCACACGTCGAGCAACAACGACGCGATCGACGAGTATGCCGTCGCGACCACGGTGGGCGACTCGGGGCGCACGTACGCGTTCGGGACGGAGACGCGTCCGGTGCGGTCGCGCCAGGTCACCATCGCCTACCGGACGCCGGAGGGCCTGCGGACGCGTGACTTCACGGTGTACGCGACGCATCACGGCCCGGTGGTGCGCGAGCACGAGGGCAAGTGGATCGCGGTGCGGCTGATGCACGAGCCGCTCAGGGCGCTCACCCAGTCGTTCTCGCGCACCAAGGCACGGAACCTCGCGGAGTTCCGGGCGACGATGGAGCTGCACACCAACTCCTCCAACAACACGGTCTTCGCCGACGCCGAGGGCAACATCGCGTACTTCCACGCGAACTTCGTCCCCCGGCGTGACACGCGATTCGACTATGCCCAGCCGGTGGACGGCAACGACCCGGCGACCGGATGGCAGGGCATCCACTCGGTGGACGAGAGTCCCAACGTCTTCAATCCCTCGACGGGCTGGATCCAGAACACCAACAACTGGCCGTACTCGGCGGCCGGCGCGGCGAGTCCGCGCCAGCGGGACTTCGCGCGGTACTTCGAGGACGGCGAGGGGGAGAACGCGCGCGGGGTGCACGCGATCGAGGTGCTCTCGCGCGAGGCGCGGTTCGACCTCGACAAGCTCGTCGCGGCGGCCTACGACCCGCACCTCACCGCCTTCGACGCGCTCATCCCCGCCCTCGTGCGGGACTGGACCGCGTTGCGCGCGGACGATCCCCGCAGGGCGGCGCTCGCCGAACCCGTCGCGCTGCTCCGCGGGTGGGATCGTCGCTGGGCCACGGGCTCCGTGGCGACGACGCTCGCCGTGACCTGGGGCGAGGCGCTCTGGACGAGGTCGAAGGCGGATCCCGAGGCGGAGGGATCGTCGCTCGTGACCTACATGGCGACGCGCGCGACCGCGACCGACCGGCTCTCGTCGCTCGAGACGGCGATCGGGGAACTGACCGCGGACCATGGCGGCTGGCAGGTGCCGTGGGGCGAGGTGAACCGCTTCCAGCGTCTCACCGGCGACATCGTCCAGCCGTTCGCGGACTCGGGAGCGAGCATCCCGGTGGGCTTCACCTCGTCACGCTGGGGTTCGCTCGCGTCGTTCCAGGCGCGGAAGTATCCGGGCACCAAGCGGATGTACGGGACCAGCGGCAACAGCTTCGTCGCGGTCGTGGAGTTCGGTTCCCCGTTGCGGGCGCGGGCGATCACGGCCGGCGGGCTGGACAGCCGGCCGGGGACGAAGCACTTCAACGACCAGGCGGAGCGCTACGCGACCGGCGCGCTGCGGGACGTCTACTTCACGCGAGCGCAGCTGGAGGGGCACGTGGAGCGGGAGTACCGACCGGGCGCGCGCTGAACCGGCGGCGCTAGGGCCCCTCGCGCGCCTGCCGCAGCGCCTCGGTGATGGCCTGCTGCAGCGCCGCCGACGTGAACGGCTTGGCGATGATCGCACTCACCTCGAGCGCGAGCGAGCGGTCGTCCTCGCGCTCGGTGGCGTAGCCCGTCACGCACACGATGGGTGTGCCGGGGCGCAGCGCGCGGAACCGCGCGATCACCTCGCGCCCCGAGATGCCCGGCATCATGAGGTCGGTGAGCAGCAGGTCGATGCGCTCGCTCCCGTCCTCGGCGATCGCGAGCGCGCGCGCGCCATCCTCCGCATCGACCACGGCGAAGCCGGCGCGCACGAGCATGCGCGCGCTCGCGCGGCGGACGAGCGCATCGTCGTCGACGAGGAGGACCCGTGCGCTCTCGACCTGGAGGGCCGCCTCGACCTCCGCGGCCGCGACCGGCGCGGAGACCCGCTGGTGCGCCGGCAGCAGGAGCCGGACGGTCGTGCCGACCCCGACCTCCGAGGCGATGGCGACGGTGCCGCCGGCCCGACGGATGATCGAGGCGACCATCGCGAGTCCGAGCCCCGTGCCGCGGCCGGGCGCCTTGGTGGAGAAGAACGGTTCCAGGACGTGCGGCAGCTGGTCCTCGGGGATGCCCGTGCCCTCGTCCTGCACCTCGATCACCACGCGCGCGCCATCGGCGCCGGCGGGCGGCTGCAGCCCCACCCGGGCCGTCACCTTGCCGGTGGTCGGCATCGCATCACGGGCGTTGGTGACCAGGTTCACGAGCACCTGTTCGAGCTGCGCGCGGTCGAGCAGCACGGTCGCGTCCGGCGCGTCGGCGACGATCACGCACGGCCGCGCCGGCCCGAGGAGCTTCGCGAGCGTCGGACGCAGCGACTCGAGCACCTGGACCGGCCGCAGGGCGACGGGGCGGATGACGTGCCGTCCGCTGAAGCCGAGGAGCTGCCGCGTGATCCCTGCGCCGCGCTCCGCGGCCGCCCCGATGGCCCGGGCGTCCTCGTGCGCGAGCGCGCCCTCCGGGAGGTCGCGCGCGAGCACCTCGGCGTGCACCTGGAGCGCGGCGAGCGTGTTGTTGAACGAATGCGCGATCCGGCCCGCCATCTCCGAGAGCATCGCGAGCTTGCGCGAGTGGCCGAGCGCCTGCTCGAGCGCGGTCTCGTGCGAGACGTCACGGGCGTTGAGGACGAACCCCTCCACGGCGGGATCCTCGCGCCGGTCCTGCGCGCGCAGCTCCATGTCCCGCCACACGTCGCCGGGGGCGCGGAACCGGCAGCGATACGCGCGGAGCCCGAGGCTCGACGAGCGCTCCTCGAGCCACTCGAGGGTGCCGGCGCGGTCGGCCGGGTGCAGCAGCGCGCCGATCGACGCGCCGTTCACGTCGCCGAGCACGCGCACGGCGGACGGGCTCGCGTACGCGATGCGCCGGTCATCGCCGACGAGGAGGACCAGGTCGTTGGCGCTCGCCACGAGCGTCCGGAAGACCGCGGCCTGGCGCGCCGTCCGCGCGGCGAGACCGGTGTTCTCCCGCAGCATCATCCATTGGCGCACGATGAGCAGCACCGTCATGAGGACGGCGGCCACGGCGACGTCGATGGCGCGCCGCCCCCCTTCGACGGCGAACGCGAGCAACAGCAGGCCGTACGCGGCGGCGACGAAGAGCGACGGGGCGAGGCTGCCACGGTACTCGTGCGCGCCGACGGGCGGCGTTCCGGGCAGGGCGCGCACCTGCCGCGCCGCCTGCCACCGGAGGATCCACACGAGGAACCACAGGCCGTCCACCCAGTGACCCGGGGCGTACGTGGGCGTCACGGCCCAGAAGAAGTCGGTGACGACGTACAGCATGTGCCCCGCGAGCGCATACCCGATGACCCGCCGGATCCACTCGTCCCGTGCGCGCAGCAGCGCGACCGAGGCCGCCATGGTGACCATCCACTCGAATCCCTGCACGAGCGCGCCGGCAGGTGAGGTGCCGGCCACGAGGACGGGCACGACGGCGAAGTGCCAGGAGAGCGCGATCGCCCCGACGACGAAGAGCGTCGCGTCCACGCGCACGCGCGGGTCGCGCCAGCTGAACGCCGGGTCCGCGGGGAGGGTGAGCAGCGCCCAGCACAGCACGGGCACGTACGCGAGGTCGGTCACCGCGTTCGCCGCCGCGGGGAACGGAGTGCCGAAGACGACGGGCCAGTAGGTCCAGGTGATCCCGTTCGCCACGATGATGGCATGCGCGACCGCCATGCGGCGCATCGCCGCGCGCACCGCCACGTCCGCGGTCCGTTCGCCGGCGCGCCAGGTCGCGACGATGGTGATGATCCCCATCGCGAAGTAGGCCAGGTTCACCGCGGCGGCACGCGCGCCGCCGAGCGGGACGAGCGTGAGCAGCCCGAGGTACCAGACGACGATGTAGAGTCCGATCGCCCGCTCGCCACGGCCCTCGAGCCGGAGGACGCCCGGCGTCACTGGTGCACCGCCGGCAGGAGCGCGGCGTAGCGTGTGCGGTCACCCTGTCGCTCGCGCAGCACGGTGCCGCCCAGCTCGCGGCAGGCCGCGAGGGCGATGAGCAGCGCGAGGTCGCCGGGAGCGAGATCCCACTCGTTCCCCGATTCCATCCGCACCGCCTCTTCGACCGCGACGGGCTCGTCCTCGGTGAAGGGGCTGCCGGCCGTGACGCGCACGTAGAGGCGCGGCTCGATGCCGACGGCGTCCGCGGTGGGCTCGTCCATCTCGCTCTCGCGGACGCTGATGTGGATGGCCGCGGCGTGGGTGTCGTCGCGCGCCGCCTCGAGGAGCCCGTCGACGACCTGTGCGACGGCCGCCGGGTCGGCGAGCACCGAGATGGCGTGGCCGGGCGCGACCTCGAGCGTCGCGCCGGGCACGGCGCCCATCGCCTCGCGCACCGCGGCGGAGACGGCGATCGCCGCCGCGGGACCCTGCTTGCGGCGGCTCAGGGTGAGGAGGCCGCGCGTGAGCGACTGGGCGCGATCGCTCGCCGCGCGGATGGCGCGCACGTCATCGCGCGCCCGCGGGTCGAGGTCGCCGTCGGCATCGAGCAGTTCGGCGTGCGAGGCGACGACGGTGAGGATGTTGTTGAGGTCGTGCGCGAGACCGCCGGCGAGGACGCCGAGCGCCTCGAGCGGCTGCGCCTCGGCGAGCCCCTCGGCGAGCCGCGCCTCGCGCGTGCGGTCGATGCCGTTGAGCACGATCGCGTCGACGAGCGGATCGGCCCGGTGGTCGTGGAGATGCCCCTCGAACGTGCGCCAGCGTCCCTGACGGTCGAGGGCGCGAAGCCGGACGGCCACGGCCCCGCTGCTGCCGGCGACCGCCGTGGCGGGGGCCGCGATCGCCCCGAGGAGCGCGGCGCGGTCGTCGGGGTGGATGCGGTTCGTCAGGGCCTCGCCGTCGGCCTGGAGGATCTCCTCGCCGAACGTGCGGAGCGTCGCCGGACTGGCGTAGCGGATCCTGCCCTCGCGATCGAACATCACGACGCCATCGTACGCGTGCTGCAGCAGCGCCTCGAACCGCGCGCCCTCGCGCTCGAGCCGCTGCGCGAGCCGGTCACGCTCGTCGAGCTCGATGCCCTGGCGCCGCACGAGCAGGAGCGCGAGCACCGCGCTCCCGATGGTGAGCAGGGCGACGTCGTGCCCTTCGCCGAACGCGATCTGCACGAGCAGCGCGCCGACCGCCGCGAGCAGGAACCCGTGCGGGACGAGGCCGCTGACGTAGCGCGACCGCGTGGCCTCCGTCCGGACCGCGCCGGCGGGGAGCGCCGCGGTCTCGCGCTCCCGCACCTCCTCCGCGACGCGGGCCGAAGCCCAGAGCAGCGCCCAGACGAGGAACCACGTGGCGTCGATCAGGCCGAAGACCGAGAAGTCGGGCGTGCCCGTGGCGCGCCAGATGATCACGTCGGGCGCGAGGCGGAGCGTGAGCGCGAGCAGCAGCAGCCGCGCGGCGGCGCGTGTGGCGTGCGAGGCGGCGCGCAGGTGGAGCAGCGCGGCGAGCATCACCGCGAACGCGTCGCCGAACACGGCGATCCGGTCGCCGAGCGGCGCGCTCGCCGCGCTCGGCAGCCGGAGGAGTGGACCGATCCCGAAGTACCAGCTCACCAGGAAGCTGCCGACGAGGACGGTGAGCGCATCGAGGCGGGCGCGCTCGGCGTCGCGGCCGCGCCAGCGCGCCACGGGGAACAGCACCAGCGCCGGCAGCAGGAAGGCGAGGTACGAGACCTTCACCGGCATGAGCCACTCGGGGTCGAGGCCGCCGGGGCCCGTGCCGCGCCACGTGTTCCAGAAGTAGCCGCTCGCGATCCGCGAGACGGCGCTGGCCGCGAGGAGGAACCAGGCGGTCCGCTCGGCACCGCTCCACGCGAGGCGCGCGAGGCGCGACAGCTGCCAGATGGTCGCGCCGGCGATCAGCGCGTACAGCACGTCGTCGGCGCGCTTCGCCCAGAGGCTCGCGTGGTCGGCGAACGCGACGTGGAGGGCGTAGATCGCCACCACGGCGAGCACCGCGACATCGCCGCGGCGCATCGATGCGAGCGATCCCCCAGGGAATCGGGGTCGGCGGAGCGGCGGTGAGTCGGTCACGGCGATCAGGAAGGCGACGCGCAACGCCGTGGGGCGCGCCAGCGCGCCCCACGGGCCCTATCTCCAGTCTCGACTCGCCGGAAGCGGACTGAACCGCCCGCGGCGAGCCCGTGCGTCAGGGCGTGACCGCGATCCCGAGCTCCGACTTGGCGCCGACGCCCTTCCCGATGAGCTCCATCGTGTAGACCGGCTTCTTCTCGTTGTCCATGAGGCTGAACTTGATCCACCCGCCGGTCGTGGCCTCGTCGAGCCACCAATCGAGGGTGCCGCCGCCCTGCCCGAACCGGACATGCTTCGCCGAGAACGTGCCGGCCGCCGTGGTCACGGACTCGGTGCCCACGGTCGCGCCCTCGATCGATTCCTTCGTGGGGCGTCCCGAGAACGAGCCACGCATGTTCCAGGTGGTCCACTGCTCCGGGACCATCATCTCCTGCGGCTCGGTGTTGCCGGGGAGCTTGGCCCGCATGCGCACCAGACGCTGCAGGTACTGGTCGCCGCCTTCCGGCTTGAACAGCGCCTCCAGCGTCACGGTGTCGGCGCCGTCGGAGTGCCGGGTGATGGTCTTCATCCGCCACCATTCGCCGCCGTCCGCCGTGCGCGCGAGGAAGGCCTTCTCGGTCTCCTGGACGTCTCCGTCGTCGGCGGTCGTCACCTTCCAGCGGGTCCACGCGCCCGGCGCATAGTCCTGCTCGAACATCGTCGCGCCCGAGAGGTACTGGATGGTGAACAGCTGCGAGATCCAGATCCACGCGAAGTCGGTGTTCCAGACCGCAGGGCCCCGCATGCCGCGCCCGGCCGACCCCCCGGCCGCCACGGCGCTGATCCCGAAGCTGCCGCGGAGCTGCGACTCGCGCCCCTTGAGCACGGCGAGCCCCGCCGCGGTGAACCCGGACGCGTCACCCTCCAGCCAGCCGCGGATGCGGTCGCGGAGGCGGCGGTACTCCGGGAGCTGGAACCCTCCCGCCGTGGCCGCGGCCGTCTCCGGCCCATCGAGGATGCGCTGGCGCTGCTTGCGCAGCGCCTCGGAATCGGCGTCACCGCACTTGGCCTTGATCGCGAGTCGCGCGCCGAGCCCACCCAGGCGGCTCCCCGTCGCCGAGCCGGCCGCCTCGAAGTCGCGCTTGCACTCCTCGTACTTGCGGATCCGGGCCTCGGCGTCGCTCACCTGCGGCGCGACGGTCTCGCGTTCGGACTTCTCCTTGGCGTGCGCGGTGAAGAAGCGGTCGAGGATCGCCTCGGTGAGGTCGAGCGCCCGATCGGACTGGGCGCGCGCGGCGACCGGGGTGAACAGGGCGGCGATGGCGGCCGCCGCGAGGATGGATCGATGGAGACGCATGGTGGGCCTTGGAGCGAATCGGAGTGGACTGGTGCGACAACTATAGGGCGGTAATACGAACAGGCGCCAGAAAGGTGTCTCCTGATATTGGCTCGCGCGGGGCCGTGTGCAAGTTCCGCCGCGGGCGGCGTCTCCTGTCCGAAGATCCCCCGCTGCGCCGAACGGCGCCGTGTGGCGGATCACCGACCGGAGCATCCCATGCGACGCACGTCCAACGCCACCGAACGCCGTCCAGCCCTCGCGGTCGCCGCGGCGGCCTTCCTCATGTTGTTCGCCTGCACGGACGCGGCGACCGACGCGGCGGCATCGGTGCAGCCGATCGCGTTCGCCCCCGCGGCCGAATCGAAGGTCGCGGGGCTCGCCGCGGACGCCGGGGTATTGCGTGCACGCGCCGAACCGCGTGACGAACCGGGCAGCCAGCGGCCCGCCGGCAGCGACAGCGCGATCTCCACGATGCTCATCCGCACCGGGAACGTCTCCATCCGGGTCGATTCGCTCGAACCGGCGATGGCGCAGCTGCAGGCGCTCGCGGCCTCGCTGGGCGGCGTGGTGGGGAACGTCTCGATCAACGCCGGTGACTACACGGTGCGCACGGCGACGCTCGAACTGCGCATCCCGGCCGCGCGATTCGACGCCGCGATGCGCGGGGTGGAGCCGGTCGGCCGGATCGAGGTGAGCACCGTGAGCGCGCAGGATGTGGGTGAGGAGTACGTCGACGTGCGCGCGCGGATAACGAACGCGCGGCGGCTCGAGACGCGGCTCGTCGACCTCCTCGCGACCCGCACCGGCAAGCTCGAGGACGTCCTCGCCGTCGAGCGGGAGCTCGCACGGGTGCGCGAGGAGATCGAGCGCAACGAGGGACGCCTGCGCTGGCTCGGCTCGCGCGTCGCGACGAGCACCATCATGGTGACGGTGAGCGAACGCGCGCCGATCGTCGGGGAGAACCCCGGACAGAGCGTCATCGCCCAGGCCTTCGTGCGCGCGTGGCAGAACTTCATCGGGCTCGTCGCGCGCGCCATCGCCTCGCTCGGCGTCGTGCTCCCCCTCGGCTTGGTCGGCTGGGCGCTCGCGCGCGGCTGGCAGGCGCGCCGGCGGAAGGGTAGCATGGAGTCATGACCACGCGCCGCGTCCGCCTGTCGGTCGCGATGAGCCTCGACGGGTTCATCGCGGGCCCCGACGGCGAGTACGACTGGATCCCGATGGACCCGGAGATCGACTTCGCCGAGCTGTTCAAGGATTTCGACACGATCCTGATGGGCCGGAAGAGCTACGAGGTGGCGCAACGGGACGGCCACCTCGACATGTACCAGCTCAAGACGTACGTGTTCTCGTCGTCGCTGCGACCGGAGGACCACCCGAAGGTGACCGTCGTCCGCGACCCCGCGGCGACGGTGCGCGAGCTCCGGACGCAGCCGGGGAAGGACCTCTGGCTCTTCGGCGGCGGCGAACTGCTCCGGAGCTTCATGGAGCGGCGGCTGGTGGACCAGTTGGAGATCGCCGTCGTCCCGGTGCTGCTGGGGGCCGGACTGCCGCTGCTGCCCGGCGGGCCGCTGAGGACCCGGCTCACGCTGCTGTCGCACCGCGTGTACCGCACCACGGGGACCCTGCTGTACACGTACGCGGTGGAGGGCGCCGCCCTCGGCACCTCGCCTTAAGTTCAGGGCATGCCCTTCCCTGCCCGTCCCGGCCACCCGCGCGACATCGGCGTCGCCTTCGAACACGACGTCGCCGACGTCGCCTGCCGCGCGGTCCGGCGGCACCACGCACGCTTCTCCACCGGAGCCGCACGATGATCCGTCGATGGTCGGTCGGCCTCGCGGTCGCGGCGGGCGCCGTGCTCCTCATGGCACATCCGGCCGCGAGCCGCGCACAGCAGCGCGCCGCGTCCGAGCTCCCCGTGCTCCCGATGGTCGCGAGCGCGCGGCCGTTCGAGGGGCGCTGGCCCGTGCCGGAGGGTCTCCCCGTGGAGGTGGCCTACCAGGAGGATCGCCTCCTCTCGGGCCACGGCGTGCGCATCAGGATGGTGCCGGCGGATTCGGTCAATGGCATCGAGAGCTACACACTCACCGTGGCGCCGGGCGCGGTGACCATCACCGCACCGCGAATGAGCGGACGGTTCTACGCCCTGCTCACGCTGCAGCAGCTCGTCGAGGCCGCACGCGCCGCCGACCCCGCCGCACCGGCGATCGGGTCGGTCACCATCGCCGACGCGCCGCGATTCCCGTACCGCGGACTGCACCTCGACGTCGGCCGCCACTTCCAGCCCGTCGAGTTCGTGAAGCGCTACATCGACCTCATGGCGCGCTTCAAGTACAACACGTTCCATTGGCATCTCACCGAGGACCAGGGCTGGCGGATCGAGATCAAGAAGTATCCGCGCCTGACCGAGATCGGCGGTTGCCGCGACCAGACGATGGTCGAGCGCAACTTCTCGCCGTTCGTGGGTGACGGCATCCGGCACTGCGGGTTCTACACGCAGGAGCAGATCCGCGACGTGGTCGCCTACGCGGCGGCGCGCAACGTGACCGTCGTGCCGGAGATCGAGATGCCGGGACACTCGGTCGCCGCGCTCGCCGCGTATCCGGAGCTCGGCTGCACCCCGGGACCGTTCCAGGTGATGCAGACGTGGGGGGTGTCGGATGACATCTACTGCCCGAGCGAGCAGACCTTCGCGTTCCTGGAGGACGTGCTCACCGAGGTGCTCGCGCTGTTCCCGTCGCGGATGATCCACATCGGCGGGGACGAGGCTCCCAAGGTGCGATGGAAGGCCAGTCCGCTCGCACAGGAGATCATCCGCCGCGAGGGCCTCAAGGACGAGCACGGCCTGCAGAGCTGGTTCATCAAGCGCATCGATGCGTGGCTCACCGCGCGGGGGCGCCGGCTGGTCGGGTGGGACGAGATCCTCGAGGGCGGCCTCGCCCCGGGCGCGACCGTGATGAGCTGGCGCGGCATCGCCGGTGGCATCGACGCGGCCAAGCAGGGACGCGACGTGATCATGACGCCCAACTCGCACCTGTACTTCGACTACTACCAGGGCGATCCGCGATTCGAGCCGCTGGCCATCGGCGGTCTGAGCACGCTCGACAACGTGTACGGCTACGAACCGATCCCCGATGCGCTCACGCCGGCCGAGGCGCGGCACGTGCTCGGGGCGCAGGCCAACCTCTGGACCGAGTACCTCAAGACGCCGGCGCAGATCGAGTTCATGGTGTTCCCGCGCGCCCTGGCCCTCGCCGAGGTGAACTGGTCGCCGCGGGCCGCCCGCGACTGGGCGAGCTTCGCGCGCCGGCTGCCGCGCGCCCTCACGTCGCTCGACCGCCTGCACGTGAACTACCGGCTCCCGCACGTGACCGGCCTCGATCGCGACGTCCTCACGCTCGAGCCGCGCGCGCGCGTGACGCTCGGTGCGCCGTTCGAGGGCGCCGAGGTGCGGTACACGGTCGACGGGACGGATCCGACGCCACGCAGCGCGCTGTACACGCGTCCGTTCGACGTCACCACGACCTTCGATGGCGTGCGCGTGACCGCTCGCGCGTTCGCGCGCGATGGCCGCTCGAGCCCGCCGCGCACGGCGGTGTTCCGCCGGACGAACTACCGCGAGTCGGAGTCGGTGGAGTCGGCCACGCTCGCGCTCGGCCTGCGGCGCGCCTACTACGAGGTGGCCGTGCGCACCACGGTGGGACTCGACACGCTCACGCCGGCCCGTCGCGGCATCGCGGATGAGGTCGAGCGGTCGGCCGACGACACGGCCGAGCGGTACGCGCTGGTCTTCTCGGGCTTCCTCGAGGTGCCGGAGAACCAGATGTACGAGTTCAGCCTCTCGGCCGACGACGGCGCCACCCTGCACATCGGGTCGACGCTGGTGGTGGACAACGACGGCCTGCACGGGAGCCAGGAACGCACGGGGATGATCGCGCTCCGCACCGGACCGCACGAGTTCACCGTGCGCTACTTCCAGGCGGGCGGCGGCGCCGACCTGCGGCTGCGGCTGCGGGTGGGCAACGGCCCCTGGCGCGACGTCCCGCGGAACTGGCTCTTCCACAAGCCCTGACGCGCTCCGACCCGGCCGGTGGGCGCCCGCTCAGGCCTGCGTCCGCCGGAGGAGCCGATGCTCGATGACGTGCATCACCACATCGGCGGCCGTCTTGAGCCCGCCGAAGAGCAGCAGGCCGAGGGTCCCGCCGCCCAGCACCGTACCGAGGATGATGGTGATGTGCATGGGCACGATGCGGATGTACGGCACGAACATCAGGGTCCCGAGGTTCGGTCGGCCCCGCAGGTCCTGCTCGACGTTCGCCCGGAAGGACTGCGCGTGCGTCCAGACGAAGGACAGGCCCGCGACCGCGATGTAGAGGAGATCCATGCCCTGGAGGCGCCCCAGCAGGGAGGTCGCGAACGTGCCGGTCGCGTCGTCGAAGCGCGGGACGATGCCCTGCGCGGCGGGCGCCACGGTGAACGTCGTCAGGAACGCGGCGTATACGAGGTGGAACAGCCCGTAGTGCACGACGAAGAAGTTCGCGGTCCACCGCGCGGTGCCCGGCGTCGCGGTCGCGGGCCGGCCGTTGATCTTGAGCCCCTCGACGCTGAACACCTTGAGCATCCGGAGGCGGCGTTGCGCGAAGAACCCGATGATGACGCTCTGGAGCCAGTAGGGCCACAGCAGCACGAGGAGCCCTTCGCCGGACCACCAGGCGAGCGCGACCGCGATGGCGTTGGAGGCCAGGATGCCGTTGACGGCCGAGTCGCGCTCGAACGCGAGCCACGAACGCAGGGACGGTCGCGGGGCAGACGGATGCATGGCGAGGAATCTACGCGCGGCCCGCGGCGGCGGCGGGTCGCCGGGCTCGCGCTCGCCGCGCTGCTCGCGATGACCGGCGCGACGGCGGCGTGGGCGCAGTTCGGCCGCATCGCCATCGAGCCCAACGCGCGCTACGACGGCCGCTTCACGTTCGTACGGCTCCGGTACTCCGGGGGCGGACGCGGTGGATGGTCGTTCGACTACCCGGCGATGGAACGCAACTTCATGACGGTCCTCAACGACCTCACGACGATCCATCCGCATGTGCGCGAGAGCAACATCCACGACATGGACGACCCGGAGCTCTTCCGGCACGCGGTCGCCTATCTCTCCGAGCCCGGCTACTGGGCGCCGAGCCCGTCAGAGGTGAAGGGCCTCCGGACGTGGCTGCAGAAGGGCGGCTTCCTGATCGTCGACGACTTCTTCGGCCGGCAATGGGAGAACTTCGCGGCCGTGATGCGCGAGGTGCTGCCCGAGGGCCGCCTCGTGCCGCTCGACATCGGCAACCCGGTCTTCCACTCGTTCTTCGACCTCCGGACGCTCGAGGGGATGTACCACCCGCAGAGCCGCGCCTACCCCGCGCAGTTCCTCGGCATCTACGAGGACAACGACCCGCGGAAGCGGCTGATGGTCGTCGTCAACTACAACAACGACATCGGCGACTACATGGAGTGGACCGGCGCCGGGTGGTATCCGGTCGACTTCACCAACGACGCCTACAAGTTCGCGACCAACTACCTGGTGTACGGGATGACGCGGTAGCGGGCGCGCCGCGGCGAAGTTCCCGCTCCAGTCGCGCGTCCAGATCACCAGCAGGCCGCATTCGGGGTTGGAGAAGTTGTACATCGCGGGCACGGAGCCGACGGACTGGTAGATCTCCACCGCCGCGATCTCGCGGAGCGGCGGCAGGCCGCTCGTCGGGGTGTTGGGCCCCATCAGCGCGCCGTCGACGATCACCTGCATCGAACAGCGGTCCTTGACCGTGGTGTCGGCCGCGCTCATCTGACTGCGCCCGTAGATGCGCGAATCGCCGGTCATCGCGCTCTCCTCGATGCGGACGCGGCCGAACGTGCGCAGGATGTTCTCGAGCGTGCTGTTCTCCCGCGGGCGGATCTGCTCGGGCCCGATGAACGTGCCGCCGATCCCCGACTCGCGACGCAGCTCGAAGCCCGCGAGGTTCATGGAGGTCGCGCGCGCCTCGACGGTCACGGCCGCGAGCTGCTGCACCTGTCCGTTCGCCTGCAGGTTCACGGTGACGATCGAGGTGTCGCCCGCGGCGACCTCGATCTGCACCATCACCGGGACGTAGCCGACGCGGCGCACGAAGAACTCGCGCATCCCCGGCTCGGCGCTCGCGATGCGGAACTCGCCGGCGCTGTCGGTGCGCAACCGCTCGTTGCCCGGGAACGCACGCACCTCGGCCCCCGCGACGGGGCGTCCCTCGGTCCCGACCAGTCGCGCATGGACCGCACCGGGCGCGCTGGGGGGCGCGGCGTTGCGGGGAACGGGCGCGACGACCAGCGCTGCCTCCGCCACCGGCCCCGCCTTGAGCGTCATCCGCGAACGCCCCGACGCGGCGTTGGGGGTCCGCGCCGTGACGGCGATGCTCGATCCGATCGGCAACTGGCACAGCGCGTAGCGGCCGTAGGCGTCCGCGCCGGACTCGACCCACTGCTCGCGGAGCGCGATCCGGCCGCCGAGCGCGAAGGCCTGATGCCAGCTCGCGCGCACGCGGGCACCGCCCACGGCACGGCCGCGCGCATCCTTCACCTCGCCGGTGATGCCGTTGGTGCCCGGCACGGGACGCGCCGCGTCGGCACACGACGGCGCCCCGGCGGCGCGGCGCGGCGCGGCGTTCACCACCGGCAGCGGTTCCGGCGGTGCGTCGAAGGCGCGCGCCATCCCGCGCACGAGCTTCACCCCCGCGACGACCTCCCGGCGTTCCGACCGGATGAGCATCTGCGAGGTCTGTCCGCTGCGCGCCACGCGTCCATCGTCCGCGGCCGCGAAGATCGGCATGCGCAGCACCCAGCGCGTGACCACCACATGCCCGGTCGGCAATCGTGCGAACGACACGCGCCCGCCGAAGGTCGAGTCGGGCATGTCGGCGCTGAGCAGCGGGTCGTAGCGGAACTCCACCCGGTCGAGCGCGTAAGTCTGCCGGTCGAGCCAGAGCACCCCCGCGACGTCGAGCCGCCCGGGCCGCCCGCCCACCGGCGTGAAGCCGATCCCGATCCGGCGCACCGAGGTGGGGTCGTCGGGCACCAGCGTGAAGCAATGGGTCGCCGCGAAATCGTCGGAGAGGAGCACGCGCGCATCCGGCGCGAAGTAGGACTCCGTGGTATCGACCCGCCGCGCGTAGCCCAGTTCGCGCAGGGCCCGCGGCGTGTCGCTGCGGTAGCCGCGCTCGGCGCGCCCGACCGTCGTGGTGCGCGACACGGACCGGACCCGGAGGAACGTGTCGTCGTACTCGATCTCGTCATAGTCGAACGCGACCGGCGGTGCTCCCGCGACCGACGCCTCGGCGACGGCGAGCGACTTTCGCGCCTCGTCCCACAGGAGCGCGATCTGCGTCCCCTCGGCCGGCCGCACGTCGCAGCGCGAGGCCTCGCGCACGTCGATGGATCGCAGCCGGGCCGTGGCGTCCGTCAATTGCACGCGCCGCTGAAGCACCTCCGCCATCGCCAGCTCGAACGGGAAGGAGGTCACGCGGGCGAAGCCCACCGCCTCCGTGCGGAGGCGCCACGTGCCGCGCCCCGGCGCCCGCAGGGTGAAGAAGCCGGCGTCATCCGAGAGGACGGTCACGGCGACGTTGCCGAGCGAATCGAGGAGCGTGACGACGGCGCCGGCGACGGGAACGGAATCCCCGGTGACCACGACGCCGCGGACACCCTGCGCCGCCGCGGCCGGCGCGATGCACGAGAGGAGCGCGGTGAGGAGGAGTCGACGAAGAGGCATGCCGTAGGATGGCACGCGGTACGCGTGACCGCGAGGGTGCGCCACGGAGCTCGCCGGCCACGCCCGATCCGCACCCTCGGGCGACCGCTTCCCGACGGCCTTAGCTTCGAGGGTCGATGCGCGCCACATGACCATGCCCTCCCGCACCGCGCGACTCCGCGCCGCCGCGCCCGCCCTCTGGCGGAAGGCGCGGCGATGGCTGCTCGGGCTCGCGATCGCGCTCGTCGCCGGTCCGTTCGTGCTCATCCTGCCGCTCAACCTCGTCCAGCCGTTCACGACGATGGTGATGCTGCGACGCGCGGTGCAACGGACCATCGCCGGCCGGTCGCCACGGTACCCGCGCCGGGACGTCGTGGCGCGCGACGCGATCTCGCCGCACCTCCGCCGCGCCGTGCTGGCCTCGGAGGACGACCGGTTCTACCTGCACTGGGGCTTCGATGTCGAGGAGATCCAGAACGCGCTGGAGCGCGCGCGCCGCGGGAGGCGCCTCCGCGGCGCCTCGACGATCACGCAGCAGGTGGCCAAGAACCTCTTCCTGTGGGAAGGGCGGTCGTACGTGCGCAAGGGCTATGAGGCCTACCTCACGCTGGTCCTCGAGCTGTGCCTGCCGAAGGACCGCATCCTCGACCTCTATCTGAACCTCGCCGAGTGGGGCGACGGGGTGTTCGGGGCGGAGATGGCGGCGCGCACGCATTTCCGGAAGTCCGCCCGGTCGCTCACGCCGGAGGAGGCCGCACGGCTCGCCGCGGTGCTGCCGAGCCCCATCCGCTGGTCGCCGCGCGGCGCGGTCGCGTCGCGTCGCGCGGTGGGGATCCTCGAGAAGATGCGATACGCGGCACCCCGCGAGTGACGGTGAGCGGGCAGGTGACGACGCCGCTCACTGCCACCGCCACGGCAGCGCGATGAGCGGACGCATCGTCGTGCGCTGATCCGGCGCGCTCCCGCCTTGCCCCGGCGTCCGCTTGCGCGAACGCGGGGCTGGACCCGAGCGTATGTGGACGGTCAATTGCGCGAACAGCCTCGCGCCGACCGTCCCCACCTGGAGCCACGCACCATGCGTTCGATCCGCCGTCCGTCGCCGTCCATCCTCGCGCTCGTCGCCCTCGCGGTGACGGGCGCGTTCGCGTCGCCCGCGCTCCGCGCGCAGTCCGCCGCCGCCCCGGCGGCCCCGGTCGCGACGACCGCTGCCACCAGCACGTTCTCGCAGCTGCGGTGGCGCATGGTCGGGCCGGCACGCGGCGGGCGCGTCACCACCGTGACCGGCGTCGATCAGGAACCGCACACGTTCTACTTCGGGTCCACCGGCGGCGGCGTCTGGAAGACGACCGACGCCGGTGCCAACTGGAGCAACATCAGCGACGGACAGATCACCGTCGGCTCGATGGGGGATATGGACGTCGCCAACTCCGATCCGAACGTCATCTACGTCGGCACGGGCTCGGACGGCCTCCGGTCGAACGTCTCCATCGGGAAGGGCGTCTGGAAGTCGGTCGACGCCGGGAAGACGTGGAGACATGTCGGCCTCCGCGACGTGGGCAACATCGGCGGCGTCCGCGTGCATCCGACCGACCCGAACACCGCGCTGGTGGCGGCGATCGGCGACCCGTTCCGCCCGACGAACGCGCGGGGGATCTACCGCACGACCGACGGCGGCGCCACGTGGCAGCGCACCCTCTACGTGAGCGATTCCACCGGCGCGGTGGACGTCGAGTTCAACACGGGCGACCCGCGCATCGTCTACGCCGCGATGTGGCGCGCCGAACGGAAGCCGTGGACCATCATCTCCGGCGCGATGGAAGGCGGCATCTACAAGAGCACCGACGGCGGCGCGACCTGGTCCAGGCTCACGAACGGCCTCCCAACCGGACTCGTCGGCAAGGCCAACATCGCGGTGAGCCGCGCGAACCCCGACCGCGTGTACGTGCTCCTGGAAGCGAAGCCGGGCATGGGCCTCTACCGCTCGGACGACGGCGGCGCGTCCTTCGCACTCGTGAGCACCAACGGCCAGCTCACCACGCGTTCGTTCTACTACACCACGATCACCGCCGATCCCACCAACGCCGACGTCGTCTACGCGGGCGCCGAGGGTTACTTCAAGAGCACCGACGGTGGCCGCACGTGGGCGAGCATGCGCACCCCGCACGGAGACAACCACGACATGTGGGTCAACCCGACCGACGGCCGGATCCTCATCCAGGCGAACGACGGCGGCGTGAACGTCTCCCTCAACGGGGGCCGCACGTGGAGCACGCAGTACAACCAGCCGACGGCCGAGATCTACCAGGTGTACGTCGACAACCAGTTCCCGTACAACCTGTACGGTGCGCAGCAGGACAACTCGACGCTCATCCTCCCGTCGCTGCCGGTGGGCTCGGGCGGGCTCGACGATCCCATCCAGGGCTGGCGCACCGGCCCGGGGTGCGAGACCGGGCCGATCATGCCGCACCCGACCAATCCGGACACCGTGTACGGCTCGTGCAAGGGCCAGTACTCGCGCATGTCGATGCGCACCGGACAGGAGAAGCACTACTGGATCGGCGCGCAGTCGCTGTACGGGAACGCGATGAAGGACATGATCTTCCGCTTCCAGCGCGTCTCGCCGATGGAGACCTCGGTGCACGACCCGAACGTCCTCTACTACGGCTCGCAGTACGTGCACCGCACGCGCGACGAGGGGGTGACGTGGGAGGTCATCTCGCCCGACCTCACCTGGAACCCGGAGGACAAGCGCGCGAGCTACTCCGGCGGCCCGATCACGGTCGACAACACCGGCGAGGAGTTCTACTCGGTGGTGTACGCGATCCGCGAGGCGACCACCGAGCGCGGGGTGATCTGGGTGGGCGCCAATGACGGACCGTTCCACATCACGCGCGACAACGGCAGGACCTGGCAGAACATCACGCCGCGCGACCTGCCGCTCGGTGGTCGCGTGCAGAACATCGAACCGTCGCCGCACCGCAAGGGCTCGGCGTACTTCACCGTGCTCCGGTACCTGCTCGGCGACCACAAGCCGTACATCTACAAGACCGACGACTACGGCAAGTCGTGGACGCTGCTCACCGACGGCACCAACGGCATCGCCGCCGACGAGCCGGTGCGCGTGGTGCGCGAGGACCCGAGCCGGCCCGGGCTGCTCTACGCCGGCACCGAGTTCGGCGCGTACGTCTCGTTCAACGACGGCAAGGTGTGGCAGTCGCTCCAGCTCAACCTGCCCAACACGCCGATCACCGACATGAAGGTGCACCAGAAGGACATCGTGATCTCCACGCAGGGACGCGCCTTCTGGGTGATGCACAACATCACGCCGCTGCACGAGACGAGCGATGCGCTGGCGCGCACCGCGGCGCACCTGTACACGCCGCGCGAGGCGTATCGGATGCGGTATCGCGCGGACTTCGGCGGCCTCGAGAGCGCGCGGGAGAGCGACGCGGACCCCGAGTACCCGCCGTCGGGCGCGACGATCGACTACTGGTTCGCGAACGCGCCGTCGGGCGAGGTGACGCTCGAGGTGCTCGATGCGAAGGGCGTCGTGGTGCGGCGCTTCTCGAGCCTCTCCGCCGGCGAGCAGCGCGTGGCGCCGGGAGAGCCATCGATGCGCGGCCCGATGTGGGAGCGCATCGGCACGCCGCGACTCCCGGCCGGCGCGGGCCACAACCGCTTCGTGTGGGACCTCACGCTCGCCGGCCCGTGGGACCCCAATCCCGCGCGCAGCGGCCGCAACGGGCCGACCGTGGTGCCGGGCACCTACGCCGTCCGCCTCACGAGCGGCACGTGGTCCGCGACGAAGCCGCTCGTCCTCAAGCCCGATCCGCGGATGGTGCGGGACGGCGTGACCACGGCGGTGCTCCAGGAGCTCCTCGACCACAACCTCGCCACGCGTGAACTGGTGAGCGACATGAACCGCTTCAGCGCCGAGGTCGACCAGGCGTGGCGTGCGGCGACCGGCGAGAAGAAGGCCCGCATCGCCGAGATCCGTGACGTGGTGCAGTCGGAGGCGTGGCGCTACGGCCGGCCCGGGCTCGCGGCGCACGTGCAGTACCTCTACGGCGCGATGATGCGCGCCGACCAGAAGGTCGGCAACGACGCGAAGCAGCGGCTCGTGCAGCTGCGCAAGGAGCTGACCGACGTGCAGACGAAGTTCGCGCGCGCCAACTCGACGATGTAGCGGCGGGGATTCGCAGGCCGCCGGGCGTCGCGCGGCATCGCGTCGCACCGCGTCGCTTGACAGCGGGAGGTCGGGGAGCGGAGTTAGAGGCTCCCCGATCACGGAACGACGGATGACGATCGCTCGACGCGAGTTCCTGACGCTGGTCTCCGCAGGCGGCGCGAGCCTGCTCGCGCTCGAGTGGCCCGGCGTGCGGGACGGACTGGCCCATGCGCACGCCGCGATCGGCGGGCAGGCTCCGGCGCGCTTCAAGGTCCTCACCGCCAGCGAGGCACGCGAAGTGGCCGCCGTCGCGGCGCGCCTCATGCCGACGACCGACACGCCCGGGGCGACCGAAGCCGGCGTGGTCCACTTCTTCGACTACGCGCTCGGCGACTTCGCCAAGGACGCCGTCGTGCCGCTGCGCGCGTGGCTCGGCGACCTGGAGGCGCGGACCAAGGCCCAGCGACCGGACGCGCTCCGGTTCTCCGCGCTCGGCGCGGCGGAGCAGGACGCCGTCCTGAAGGGGCTCGAGACGCATGCGTTCTTCGGCGCCATCCGCGGCCTCACCATGCTCGGGATGTTCGCCGATCCCCGGTACGGCGGCAATCGCGGCCAGGTCGGCTGGAAGCTCATCGGCTTCGAGAACCGCATGACCAACTCGCCGCCGTTCGGCTACTACGACGCGCAGGCCGCGAGGGGGACGCGCTGATGCCACAGACGCGTTCGGCGCCACCGGCGCGTCCCGCGCGCTTCGCCACCGCGGACCCGGTGGATTTCGTGATCGTCGGCTCGGGCGCGGCGGGTGGCGTGATGGCCAAGCAGCTCGCGACGCGCGGCCACTCGGTCGTCGTGCTCGAGCAAGGGCCGCGGCGCACCGTGAGCGAGTTCCGCCACGACGAGAAGAGCACCTTCCTCGACGGGTTCCTCCTGAGCAAGACGCCGTTCTCGTGGCGCAAGCGCGCGACCGAGGACGCGGTCCGCGAGGGCGGCGGCCTGTGGATGGCGTCGGTCGTCGGCGGCAGCAGCATCCACTTCACGGCGAACTTCTGGCGCCTGCGGCCGCTCGACTTCAAGGAGCGCTCGTTGCTCGGCGCGATCAGCGGCACCGGCTTCGCCGACTGGCCCATCACGTACGAGGAGCTCGAGCCGTACTACACGATGGTGGACTGGGAGGTGGGCGTCAGCGGCGCGCCCGGTCCCGACGATGCGCCGCGATCGCGCCCCTACCCGATGCCGCCGCTCCCGGTGAAGTCCTCGGGCGTGCTGCTCGAGCGCGCGGCGCGACAGCTCGGCTACAAGCCGTTCCCCGCGCCGATGGCGATCCTCTCCCAGCCGCACAACGGGCGGCCGGCGTGCCAGCACTGCGGTTTCTGCATGGGGTTCGCGTGCGAGTACAACGCGAAGAGCTCGTCGTTCGCGTCCGTCATCCCCGTCGCCGAGGCGACGGGACGGTGCGAGATCCGCCCGGACAGCCACGTGGTCCAGGTCGAGATGGGCGCGGACGGCCGCGCCACCGGCGTCATCTACTTCGACGCGCAGGGCCGCGAGCAGCGCCAGCGGGCGCGCGCCGTCATCCTCGCGGCGAACGGCGTGGAGACACCGCGCCTCCTGCTGAACTCCGCCGATGCCCGGTTCCCGCAGGGGCTCGCCAACTCGTCGGGGATGGTCGGCACGCACCTCATGTTCAACGGCAACACCGCGCTCTACGGCGAGTACGAGCACCCGCTCAACGAGCACCGCAGCGTCGAGGTGACCCGGATCATCCAGGACCACTACGCCAGCGACCCGGCGCGCGGCTTCTACGGCGGCGGCGGGATCGACGCGCGCGGCGGGGCGTGGCTTCCCGTGGCCGCGACGAACCTCGTGCCGGACGGCATGCCGGGGTGGGGCGCCGAGTACAAGCGATGGCTCGCGCATTCGTACACCCGCACCATGATGCTCGCCGGCCATTCGACGTCGCTCGCCGTCGCGAGCAACAGCGTCACGCTCGACCCCGCCCTCAAGGACCAGTGGGGACGGCCCGCCGCACGGATCACCTACGAGGACCATCCGGACGACCTCGCGATGATGCGGCTGCTGCGCACGGTCTCGCAGCAGCTGCACGAGGCCGCCGGCGCCAGACGCACGTGGGGACCGCAGGTCGCCGTCACCGGGGGGACCGCCCACCTGCTCGGCACGGCACGCATGGGCGATGACCCGGCAGCGAGCGTCGTCGACCGCGACCACCGGACGCACGACGTGCGCAACCTCTTCATCTGCGACGGGAGCAGCATGGTCACGTCGGGGCGCGGCCAGCCGACGATGACCATCATGGCGCTCGCGTTCCGCGCCGGGGAGCGGATCTCCGACGCGGCGAAGCGCGGGGAGATCTGAGGCCGGCGCTCAACGCATGCGCTTCAGCTTCTCGTAGAGCGTGTCGATCTTCCGCACGTACCCGAGCGTCTCGCGATAGCGCCAGCGCGGGACGCGCGACGCGACCTGCTCCACATGCAGCCAGGCCGGGGGCCCCCCCGCGACCACGCGCGCGGAATCGGCCGCCCGGCCGATCGTCCCCTCACCCGCATTGTAGCTCGCGAACATGAACGCGAACCGCTCCTCCTGGCTCACCTTCCCGTCCCAGAGCCGCCAGAGGTAGCGGTCGTGCATGATCCCGGCCGCGATGTTCCACTCCGGGTCGTCGATCGCGCCGAACTCGGGCCGCTTGCTCTGGATCGCGCGGTAGGTGGCCGGCATCAGTTGCATCACGCCGCGCGCGCCGACGAAGCTCGTCGCCGCCGAGTCGAGGTTGCTCTCGGCCATGCCCTGCGCCTTGAACCAGCGCCAGTCGAATCCGGCACCGAAGTAGCGCTTGGAGTAGCGGCGGAAGGTCTCGTCGTACCGGTTGGCCTCGCGGCGCGCCTGCGCGCGCGCGACAACGCCCGGTTGCGCCGGAGCGGTCGCCGCCGGCACCGCCTTCCGCGTGGTGTCCCCCTGCCCGGCGAGGAGCACGGGGAACGCCAACGACAACCACGCCGCCCGCCGCATCAGTTGAGCGCGTTCCCCACGACGAGCGCGATCGCGATGAACAGCGCACCGATGAAGATCGCGACGGCGATGTTCCCCTTCCGCAGCTCCTCGGGGAAGTTCACCTGCGGCGTGAGATGGTCGAAGACGCGGTAGCTCACCCACATGAGCACCACGCCCATCACGGCATATCCGAAGTTCAGCGCGAGGATCTCGAGATCCATGGTCCCTCCCGGGGGTCGCCCGGAAGATGCCTAACGGTCTTCGATCTCCGCCAGAGCCTCGACCGCCGCGCGACGCACCTCCGGGTCGGGATCGTCGAGCGCGCGCGTGATGGCGGGGATCGCCGCCACGGCACCCATCGAGCCGAGGCACTCGATCGACCGCATGCGCACGTCCTTGTCCGCATCACGGATGAACCGCAGGAAGACGGGGACCAGGGCCGAGTCATCCTCGAACTCGAACAGGGCGTTGAGCGCCGCATAGCGCAGCTCGGCGTTCGTGGACTCCACCGCGCGCAGGAGGCCGGCCGGCGCACTCGCCTCGTCGAGGTCGAGCTGCTGGAGCGCCTCCGCCGCGGCGATCGCGAGCCCCACATCGCCGCCGTCGAGCAGTCGCTCGATCGCCGGCGCCGACCGCGGCGCTTCGATGTCACCGAGGGCGCGGACCGCCGCGAGCCGGACGGTGCGATCGCCGTCGCGCGCGAGCAGTCGCTCGAGGTCCTCCGCCGCCGCCGGATCCTCGATCTGGCCGAGCGCCCACGCGCCCGCCGCGCGCACCCGCGCCGACTCGTGCGTCAGCACGCGACGCAGCGCGGGCACCGACTCGCGCAGCTCGATCTCGCCGAGCGCCCAGGCCGCCATCGCGGCCACGGCCGCCTCGTCACCGAGGAGCCGCTCGACGCGTGCGCGCAGCGCGGGACGGTCGCGCTCGCCCGCAGCCCGCAGTCCCGCCTCGCGCACCCGTGCCGACGCCGACCCGAGCGGGGCGAGGATGACCGCGTCTTCCGCCGTGCTGTTGCCGAGCATCTTCGCCGCGACGAGCCGCACGCACGGATCCTCGTGCGACAACGTGGCCGAGAGGAGCCGGATCGCGCGCGGATCGCTCACCGGTCCGGACACCGAGTCCTTCGCGAGGCGCGCCGCCGGGCGCGTGTCGCTCAGCTGCCCCACACCCACGCCGCCATCGGACCACCAGAAGTTGCCGATCTGGTCGGCGATCATCTCGCAGGCGATGGGGTCGGCGCTGGTGAGCGTCGCGAACAGCGACGCGACCCGCGCCGAGTCGGGCCCCGGACGCCGCGGCTCCTGCATCGCGGCCACGGCCGGCTCCTGTCGGAGCGCCACCGTCGTCGCGGCCGAACCGACGCCGAGCGTCAGCAGCACACCGATGAGCGGCTTCACTTGTCCACCTCCTCACCGAAGTACTCCACCGCGATGCGACGCACGTTCGCGTCCTTGTGCGTGAGCGCCTTGCGCAACGCCTCGTGGGCCACGGGGGTCCGCATCTCGGTGAGGGCGTGGGCGGCGCTCTCGCGAACACCGCTGCTCCGGTCGTCGAGCATCTTCACCAGCTGCGGCACCACGCCGACGATCTGCCGCTCACCCGCGAGGTTCGCGGCCGACTCACGCAGGTCGGTCGAGCGGTCCGTCAGCGCCCGCAGGAGCGCCTCCTCCGGCACCGCCGCCTCGAGCTCGTTCAACGCCTGCAGTGCCGAGGTGCGGACCTCGTCGTTCTCGTCCGACAGCAGCCGCGTGATCGCGGGGACCGACGGCCGGTCGCGCAGATCGGCGAGCATCCGCACGGCGTGCGAGCGGATCTCGGCGTCCGCGTTGTCGAGCATGCGGCGGATGGGCGGTGCCGGGACCCGTGCATGGTCGAAGTTGCCGAGCGCGTAGATCGCCGCGCGGCGCACGTCACCGTCAAGGTCGTCGAGCGCGATCACCAGCGCATCGATGGCCATGGGATGCTTCATCCGGCCGAGCGCATCGGCGGCCGCGCGGCGCACCTCGGCATCCTCGTCGCGCAGACGCAGCATCACCGCGCGCACGATCGCGGTGTCGGCGAAGGCGAGCTCACGGTCGAGAGGCAGGGAGATCCGCTCGGCCGTGCCGGCGTCGACGGCGGAGACCGGGTCGGTGCTCGTCGCCGGCGAGACATCGGGTTCGCTCGGCGCCGACGGCTGCGCGGCCGGCGTCGACCCGGTCTTGGTGGGCAGCGTGATCCTGCTCGCTGGATCCTGCGTCTGCGGCCCCGTCCCTCCTGCGACGCCGGGAGCGAAGGCCGCCGTGAGCATCAGCGTGACGGACGCGAACGCGACGGCTCCTGCGCGCGACCGCGGCGAGATGGCTCCCCCGTCCAGCAGCCGCGTGACCCGCACGGTCAGCTGCGACCGCTCCTCCGCGAAGCCCGCGACCGGCACGCCGAGCGGCGACGACTGGATCCACTCGGCCACCTTCACCAGCGCCTTGGCGAGCGGGACGCCACCCGAATGCTGCGCGGCCCACTCGTCCGCGCAGTACTCGGCGTTCTCCTGCAGGCCACGACGCGCCAGACGGTTGAGCGGCTGGAAGAAGAAGGCGCGTTCCAGCACGCACGCGAAGGCGAGCCACTGCGGGTCGCGCCGCTCGAGATGCGCGAGCTCGTGCGCGAGCATCGCGCGCAGCTGCGCCGGATCGAGTTCCGCGATCGCCGCCGCGGGGAGGCAGATCTCGCCGCCGAGCGCAACGGGCGACGAGATGGTCGCGGACGCGGTGAGGCGCACGGCGCTGCGCGCACGCGCATCGCGCCGCAGCTCCTCGAGCGTGGCGAGCACGCTGCCGTCGACCACGGCGCGCCGGTCACCCAGGCGACCGACGAGGATGAGCCGGCGACCGGTGTACCAGGCGACGAGCGCGAAGGCGACCAGCAGCCAGCCGATGGCGAAGAGCGCGCTCGTCTCGGACAGCGGCGCGAGTTGCGGCGCCGGGGCATCGACCGAGACGCCCGTCCCGATGTTCGCCGCGGCCGAGCGCACCGCCGCGTCACGGGCTTCTGGCGACACGACCTCGCGCGGGGCAGCGCCCGTGAGGGCGGAGGCCACATCGGTGCCGGTCGTGGTCCCGTCGGAGGTGCTCGCCGCGATCGCACTCGACGCGGCGCCGGCACCGAGGAACCAGCTGCCCGCCGGCCGACGGGCCGCGAGCCCCTGCACCGTCGCCGTGAGGATGCCGCCGACGAGGGCGGCCTTCCACGCGACGTCGACGACCGCGGGTGCGAAGCGCCGGCCGCGGAGCGCGAGCCACGTCGCCGAGAGCAACACGGTCGAATGGAGCGCGTACGTCAGGAGCCAGGCGAGCATGGACTGGGCGATCGCGGTGTTCATCGGTCCTCCGTCGAGCGGGATTCGGCGTTGTCGATCATGGTCCGGAGCCGGGCGAGGTCGCCCGGCGCGATGTCCTTCGAGGTCAGCAGATGGTTCACGAGCGCGGTGACATCCCCTTCGAAGAGCCGGTCCGTCAGTTCCTCGACCATCGAGCGCTGCACCTCGGCCTCGGTGACGAGCGCGCGATAGAGGTACTGCCGCTGGTCGGCGCGGCGGGCCACCACTCCACGACGTTCGAGGCGCGTGAGGAGTGTCGCCACCGTCGTCTGGGCGAGACCGCGCTCCGCGTGGAGCGCCTCCCAGATGTCGGCGACGGACGCTTCTCCCCTCGACCACAGCAGTCGAAGGATGGTGATCTGCAGTTCGGTGAGTTCGATCGGCTCGGGCACGTTCTGGTCTCCGGTTGTTCTACGCGTGTAGAACTACATGTGTAGAACGAATCTGTCAAGAGCAGGTTCCTGCGGCCCGTCGGAAGCGGTCGGGCCATACTATTGAGTGCGATGACCATCGTCCCGCCGTCGCCACCGCCCGCCCGCGCCGCCGATCCGGTGGGGAGCCTCGTCTTGCGCAGGGCCACGCGTGCCGATGTCCCCGCGCTGCACGGGTTGATCGACGCGTCGGTGCGGGAGCTGAGTCGCGGGTTCTACTCGGACGCGGAGATCGAGAGCGGACTGCGATTCGTGTTCGGCCCGGACACCGCCCTCATCGACGACGCCACCTACTGGGTGTTCGACGACGCGGGCACCATCGCCGCCGCGGGTGGATGGAGTCGGCGCGACACGCTGTATGGAGGCGACCAGGCGAAGCGCGGCGATGACCCCCTGCTCGACCCCGCCACCAAGCCGGCGCGGATCCGCGCGTTCTTCGTCGATCCGCGGTACGCGCGGCGCGGGCTCGGCCGCGCGCTGCTCGAGCACTGTGCGGCCGAGGCGCAGCGAGAGGGATTCACCGCGCTGGAGCTGATGGCGACGCTGCCGGGCGAGCCACTCTATCTCGCGATGGGGTTCGTGCCCGTCGAGCGTGCGGCGCCGGTGCAGCCCGATGGTGTCGCGCTGCGCATGGTGCGGATGCGGCGAGGTCGCCAAGGCTGAATGCGGTGCTGTTTCGTCGACCTTCTGATGCCCTGAGGATCGACGCTGTAGCGTTTCTGGTCAGGTCCCATCTATGATTTCGAGGCCGACCGAAACGTGTTCAAGGGATGTGCGTCAATAACTGCGACAGCAGGCTGACGTCCCCTTCGCACGAACCATGGCAAGCACGCTCCTCCTGCTCGGCGGTGCCTCCGCCGCGACGATCACCATCGCCGCGATCTCGTGGCGCAATCGCGTCCTCGCGCGGTCGATCGCGACACTCCGCGAGACCCTCGAGTCCGCGGTACCCGTCAGCCCGAGCGCGCCACAGGCGGCGGAGGGCCCAGCGCCCGACACGTGGCTGTCGCGCGCGGCGCTCTCCGCGATCGATGCGCTCTGGGACTGGGACGTGCGTGCGGACACCCTGCAGCTCTCGGCCCGCTGGCGCGAGCTGATCGGCATGGTCCCAGAGCAGGTCGCGCGGTCCACCGATGAGTGGTGGAGCCGCGTGCATCCGTCGGACCGCACCCAGCTCCACGTCGATATCACCACACAGCTCACCGGTCACGACACGCGCTTCGGTGTGGAGCATCGTGTGCGGCACGAGGATGGCCGCTGGCTGCACCTCCACTGGACCGGCACCATCCACCGCGACGACGCCGCGCGTCCGGTCCGCGTGACCGGCTCCGTGCGCGACGTCACGGGACAGCGCATGGCGGAGGAGCGGCGCCGCCGTGAGGCGCTCTACGACGCACTCACCGGGCTCCCCAACCGTTCGTTGACGATCGATCTGCTGCGACGCGCGATCAACCGCACGCGGCGACAGGGCGAGCGCCGCTTCGCGGTGCTCCTGGTCGACCTCGACCGGTTCAACCTGCTCAACGACTCGCTCGGGCACGGCGCCGGCGATGAACTCCTCAAGGGCGTCGCGCTCCGCCTGGCGACCGCGGTCCGGCCCGGTGACGTGGTCGCGCGGCTGGGGGGCGACGAGTTCGTCCTGCTCCTCGACGAGATCAGTGACTTCGGCGACGCGGAGAGCGTGGCCGACCGCGTGAAGCTCGTCCTCGCCGAGCCGCTGACGGCGATCTCGCATGCCGTCACGGTGTCCGCCAGCATCGGCATCGTGCTGCACGACGTCGCCATCGACCAGCCGACCGACTACCTGCGGGACGCCGAGCTCGCGATGCACGAGGCCAAGCGCGCGGGGCGCGCGCGGCACGCCTGCTTCAGCGCCGACATGCGCGATGGCGTGCGCCGCCGCGTCTCGGTGGAGCAGGATCTGCGCGGGGCGGTGGACCGCGACGAGTTCGCAGTGCTCTACCAGCCCGTCTGGAGCACCGCGTTCGGCGACGAGCGGCTCCTCGGCTTCGAGGCGCTCGTGCGGTGGCATCATCCCCGGAAGGGCACCCTCGGCGCCGGGGATTTCATCCCCATCGCGGAGGAGAGCGATCTCATCATCTCGCTCGGGTCATGGGCGATGCACCGCGCCTGCCGCGAGATCGCCGACATCGCGCCCAACGGCCCGGGCGCCCCCTGGATCAGCGTGAACGTCGCGGCGCGCCAGCTCGCCGACCGCGGCCTGGTCGGGCTCGTCGACACGGTCCTGCACGCGACCGGCCTCGACGCGTCGCGTCTCAAGCTCGAGGTGACGGAGAACGTCATCCTCCACGACGAGGACGGCGCCCGGCAGATGCTGGAGTCGCTGCGCGCCCGCGGCGTGCGGAGCCTCATGGACGATTTCGGCACCGGACACGCCTCCCTGAGCTATCTGCATCGCCTGCCGATCGGCACGATCAAGATCGACCGGTACTTCGTCGGCCGGATGGATGTGAGCCCGGAGTGCCTGGAGATCGTGCGCTCGATCATCACGCTGGCGAAGAGCCTCGGCATGGAAGTGGTGGCCGAGGGTGTGGAGCAGGAGGCACAGCTCGCGCAGCTGCGCGAGCTGGGGTGCCATGCGGTGCAGGGGTTCCTGCTCGCGCGCCCGCTCCACTCGGAGGAGGCGCTCGCGCTCCTCGCCGCGCTCGAACGCGCGGGCGGGGTGGATCCGCGCCGCGTGCTGCGCGACCTCGGTCTGGGCGGGCATCGGAAGTCGATCGAGTCGGTGGTGCGCGAACTCGAGAGCGGCGGGCTGACCGATATCGCAGCCGCCTGACCCGCGCGGGTAGCATCCGCGCGGGTTGCGTCCGCGCGTCCGCCATCCCCTTGCTCACGGCGGGCGACTCGCTCGCCCGCTCGGGAAGCGAGCTGCTACGCGGCGCGCTCGACACCCTCGTGGCCGAAGGCGAGCGGTGGCTCTTCGACGGGCCGGACAGCGCCGTCGTCGACGCGGTGCTCTTCTACAGCTTCGCCGATCGCGTTGACCTCCCGCCGCGGCGCCGGGAGTTCCCGATGGTCACGGTGCCGGTCTTCACGCACCACCTGCCACTGCAACGTCCCACGACATGGATCCCGACGGGATCCGTCCCACGGTATCCTGATCGCATGCGATCCGCCGGGGTGACGGCGGCGGTCCGCGTGGCGTTCGCCCTCGACACGAATGGCACACCGAGTGCGGCATCGCTCGAGGAGCTTCGACCGAGGCCCGACGGGCTCGACGCACCCGAAGGCGTCATCATCACCGGGTTCGGGGGGAGCGTGCGCTGGAGGATCGGTTCGAGTCGCGCTTCCTGTTCCTGCTGCCGGAGGACGCACCGTCGCGACCGGTGCGCCACTGATCGATGTCCGGAGAGCGCTGACCACACCTGCCTACGTCTTGCCCGGGCCCCCCTACGTCACCGGACGTATGGGGGCCTCGCGCGATCGGTCCGAACTTGCGCCCTGTCAGCAGTCCCTTCGACAGGAGCGCGAAGACCATGCCCGACGACCGCGAGCGTCACCGGATCATCCCCGGCCCGGCCCCGACCACCGACGACGACGCACTGGCCCCCGACGTCTGGGGCTTCCGCGACACCGCGTTCACCATCCTTCCCAACGGGAGCGTGAGCCTGACCGGCCGCCGCTACGCGCTCGCCGGATCCGAGCTCCCGGAGCTGCTGCCGTGGGTGGAGCGCGTGATGAGCGTGACCTTGCCGCGCACGGCGCTCCGCGAGTCGTCGTATCCGCCTGCCGTCCCGCCGCCCCGCGACTGCGCGGTCTTCCTCAGCGTCGCTGCCCTCATCGTCGGCGCCGAGCACGTCGCCACCGACGCGCTCATCCGGTTGCGCCACGGCCACGGCCAGACGCTGGAGGAGATGTACCGCCTCAGGCACGACCGGCTGCCGCGCGTCCCGGACGTGGTCGTGTTCCCCGCCGACGAGCGCGAGGTCGCGGCACTCGTGCGCGCCGCCCGCATCCACGGGGTCGCCCTCATCCCGTTCGGCGGCGGCACCAACGTCACGGACGCACTCCGTTGCCCTGAGGACGAGGAGCGCCCCATCGCCTCGGTGAGCCTGCGGCGCATGAATCGCATCCGCTGGATCGATCCGGTGAACGAGATGGCGTGCATCGAGGCGGGCGCCGTGGGCCGGCACCTCCGGACGCAGCTCGCCCGGCATGGCTTCACGCTGGGACACGAGCCCGACTCCGTCGAGTTCTCCACGCTCGGCGGCTGGATCGCGACGCATGCGAGCGGCATGAAGAAGAACCGCTACGGCAACATCGAGGACATCGTGCTCGACGTGCATGCGGTGACGGCCGAGGGCGCGCTCGCGCGCGAGGGCATCGCCCCGCGCGAGTCGGTGGGCATCGACGCGCGGCGGTGGCTGCTCGGATCGGAGGGCACGCTCGGGATCATCACGCACGCCATCGTCCGGATCTTCCCGCTGCCGACGGTGCAGCGCCACGATGCGATCCTCTTCCCGTCGTTCGAGCGGGGCTTCGCCTTCCTGCGCGAGCTGCAGCGGTCGGGCGCCGTGCCCGCGAGCGTGCGCCTCGTCGACAACCTGCAGTTCCAGCTCAGCCAGACGCTCAAGCCGAAGGCGCACGGTGTGGCGGCGCTCCAGCGGCGCGTCGAGCGATGGGTCGTCACCGCACTCCGGCGCTTCGACCCGGCGCGGATGGTCGCCTGCACACTGCTCTTCGAGGGATCCCCCGACGAGGTCGCCCACCAGGAGCGCGTCGTGCGCCGCCTCGCCAGGCGCCACTGCGGCATGCGTGCCGGCGCGGAGAACGGGCGGAAGGGGTACGAACTCACCTTCGGGATCGCGTACATCCGCGACTTCGTGATGAAGCTCGGGGTCGTCGGCGAGTCGTTCGAGACCTCGGTGCCGTGGAGCGAGGCGCTCGCGCTGTGCGACGCGGTCAAGCGGCGCGTGCGCGACGAACACGCGCTCCGCGGCCTCCCGGGGACGCCGTTCGTGACCTGCCGCATCACGCAGCTCTACCAGACGGGCGTCGCGGTGTACTTCTACCTCGGCTTCAGCCATGAGGGCGTCACCGACCCGGTCGCCGCCTATGGGGCCATCGAGCACGCGGCCCGCGACGAGATCCTGCGGCAGGGGGGCTCGCTCTCGCACCACCACGGCATCGGGAAGATCCGCGCGGGATTCCTGTCACGGACCCTCTCGCCGACCGCGCGCCGCTGGACCGCGGCGATGAAGCAGGCGGTCGACCCGACGAACGTCTTCGCGGCGGGGAACCAATGATGCCCCGTCGTCCGACCACCTGGCTCATCACGGGCGTCACGGGATTCCTCGGGAAGGTCGTGCTCGAGGAGCTGCTGCGGCGCCGGGAGGAGTTCGCCGTCGCGCGCGTGCTCGTGCTCGTGCGCGCGGCCGGCGGGATGCGCGCCGAGGAGCGGTTCCACCGGCAGGTCGCGCGCAGCGCGTGCTTCGCCGCGCTGCCCGCGGACTGGCCGGACCGCGTGACGGTGCTCGACGGCGACCTCGTGCACGCGGACCTCGGACTCGACGCGTCGGGGCACGCGGCGCTCGATGCCGTCACCCATGTGATCCACGCGGCCGCGTCCGTGAGCTTCGACCTCCCCGCGGCGGAGGCGGCGCGCGCCAACATCCGGACCAGCCTCAATCTCCTCGAGGCGATGCGTGCGCGTCGGTCGCTCGAGCGGTTCGTCTACGTCTCGACCGCCTACGTGACGCCGCACCCGGGCGCCGGCACGCCGGTGGAGGAACGGCTGGTGCCGCTGCCGGCGCCGGCCGCCACGCTGCTCGCGGCGATCGACGGCGGCGCGGACGACGCCGCGCTGCTCGCGCGCACCGGGCACCCCAACACCTACACGCTCACCAAGTGCCTGAGCGAACACCTGCTCGTCGAGCGGCGCGGGAACGTGCGGATGAGCATCGTCCGGCCCAGCATCATCTCGGCGAGTCGAGCGCTGCCCTTCCCCGGCTGGATCGACAGCGCGGCCGGATTCGGCGCATTCGCCACGCTCATCGGGCTCGGTCATCTCCGCGCCATCATCGGTGATCCCGCGGCGCGTCTCGACGTGGTGCCGGTGGACGAGGTCGCCCACCGGATCACGGACGCGGCGCTGCGCGACCGCGAGCCGGTGCGCATCCGCCACGCCGTCGCCGGCCTCGCGCGCGCGCCGAGCGTGCAGGCGTGCCGAGAGGAGGTGGAGCGGTGGTTCCGGGTGCACCGCACCGCGCGGCGGCCGCGCGTGGGGTTCCTCGGCCGGTCACGGCTCGGGTTCCGCCTCGCCGACCTCTGGCATCATCGCGTGCCGATGGCGTTCGGCGCGCTCCGCTCCGACCTGCACCGGCGCCAGGCCCGCAAGCTCGTCGCGCGGCTCGACCATCTGAACACGGTCTTCCCGTACTTCACCACGCGCAGCTTCGACTTCCGCGCGTCACGTCCGATCACCGCCGCGCACGACCCGCGGAGCTACGTCGCCACGATCTGTCGCGGCATCTACCGCCACCTCCTGCACCGGGATGACCGGGAGTGGGCGCTCGCCGGGCGCGCGCATCCCGGCCACGATGGCGACCTGCGCTGGGTGACGACCCAGCCGTCCGGGAACGCGTGGATCCGCGGCGCCTCGCTGCTCGTGACGAAGGTGCTGCGCCGCACCACCGATGCCGTCACGGTCGACCTCCCGAGCTTCGAGCGCGCGCGCGACGCCGTGCCGCGCGGCGCGGCGATCGTGCTCGTCCCGAGTCATCGCAGCTATCTCGACTTCGTGCTCTGCTCGTACCTCGCCTTCGCGCGGCCCGACCTCGGTCTGCCGATCCCGCACATCGCGGCGACCATGGAGTTCGGCCGCATCCCCGTCCTCGGCCGCGTGCTGACCGCGATGCACGCGTTCTATCTGCGTCGCGGGCAGGGCAAGGAGGACCCGGCGCTCACCGCGCGCGTCCACGCGCTCATCCGGTCCGGCCACTCGCTCGAGTTCTTCATCGAGGGCGCGCGGAGCCGCACGCGGGAGTGGCTGCCGCCCAGGCGCGGCCTGCTCCGCGCGCTGCAGGCGACCGGCGCAGCCTGCGTGCTCGTCCCCATCGCGATCAGCTACGACCGCGTGCCGGAGGAGGCCAGCTTCGCGCGCGAGCTGGCCGGTGGCGCCAAGCCGCCGATGCGGCTCGCGGCGCTGCTCCGCTGGGCGTGGCGCGCCTGGCGAGGGAGGATCGCCCTCGGGCGCGTGCACCTGCGCGCCGGCGCGCCGGTCCGGCTCGACGCATCGTCCGATGTCGCGACGGTCGCCGATCGGGTGATGCGCGAGCTCCGGGACGCGATGCCGGTGACGACGTTCCATCTCGCTGCTCACCTCGCGCAGCATCCGATCGAGGGCCACGATGCGACCTCGCTGCGCCGCGTGCTCGAGGCGCGCGGCGTGACGGTGCTCGAGAGCGACCTGCGCGCGGACGACCCGACCGGTCCGGCGATCCCGCCGGACATCGCCCGCACCTTCGGCGAGCACTTCCTCGATCGACTGGGGGCGCGGTGTCCCGCTCCCGCCGAACCGCGGACCGCGCGACCCGCCGCCTAGCCGATCCCCTGCTCGCGCACGAGCTGCGCGAGCTGCACGCGCGATTTCACCTTCAGCTTGCGGAAGATGTTCACGAGGTGGGTGCCGGCGGTGCGCGGCGACATCCCGAGTTCGGCACCGATCGCCGGGTTCGACATCCCCGCCGCGACGAGGCGACACACGCGCACCTCGGTGGGGGTGAGCGTCCCGAACCCACCTCCACTCGGCCGGCGGGGCTCGCGAGGCCGCCACCCGTGCTCGCGCATCTTCTCGCGTACCTCGTCGAGCGCGAACTCCGCACCGAGCCGCGAGAAGACCTCATGGCAGCGTTTGAGTTCGGCGTGCGCGCCGTCGAGGTCACCGGCGGTGATGAGCGCGTCGGCGAGCTTGCGGCGCAACCGGGCGGCGTGCTCGACGAACGGGATGGCATCGAGCGCATCGGCGGCCTGCCGCAGCTGGGTGACCGCACCGGCATGGTCACCCTTGAGCATCCGCTCGAGCGCGACGCACGCATCGGCCCACGCCAGCGCCAACGGATGTCCGAGTTGCTCCGCGGCATGCCGCAGCCGCTTGCCGTAGTGCTCGGCGCCCTCCCAGTCACGCAGCCAGAGCGAGGCCTCCGCACAGAGCGGCAGCAGGCGATGCACCGCCCAGACCGTGTAGCCGGTCCGGTCGGCGATCGCGAGACCGCGCTCGGCGACCTCGAGCGCGGCCCGGAAGTCGCGCCGGTACAGATGGAAGTACCCGAGCCCGACGTGCGCGGGGACCACGTGATGCACATTGACCGGCGCCCCATCCTCGGCGCGGTCGGCACCGGACGCCTGCCAGGCCGCATCGATGCGGGCCCGCGCTTCGTGAAGGTCGCCCCGGCCGCAGTGGATGAGCGCGGACCAGACGAGGAGGCGCGGGAGCAGGTTCCGCTGCCCGAATGCGCGCGCCTCCTCGATCGATCGGTCGGCCAGCGTGAGCGCATCATCCCATTCGCCGATGCCCGAGCGGTACTCGATCGCCACCTCGGCCGTCCACAGCCGAAGCACCGGCGAGCGCATCTCGTCCGCGAGCTGAGAGGCCTGCTGGATGTGGCGCAGGGTCCCGGCCGAGTCGCCGGTGAGTCCGGCGTGGTACGCGAACGCCCACTCGGCCTGCCAGACGGTCCGCGTGTCGCCGGCGGCGCGCGCGAACTCCAGCGCCTTGGTCCCGTGCTCCACGGCCTCGCGACTCGGGCCTCGCCAGATGCTGAGTGCCTGCAGCGCCTGATGCACCTGGCCGAGCAGCCGGGGATCACCGATCGCCTCCGCGATCGCCAGCGCCTTGCGACCGGCCTCTTCGGCGGCCGCCCCGTCGCCGACCTCCATCATCCCCGAGCTGCGTGCGAGGTGGAAGGTCGCCTCGAGCGCGCGGTCGCCCGCGCGGAGCGCGGCGGCGAGCCCGCGGTCGTGGTGTGACAGCGCGACGAGGAACTCGCCGCGGCGCAGCCAGCCGAGCCCGATGCGCCGCTCCAGCGACGCCACGCGGCCATCGTCGCCACGGGCCTCGGCCAGGTTCGCCGCGCGCTTGAAGAGCGAGACGGCCCCGGCATAGTCGCCCAATCGATGCTTGGCGCGGCCGAGGGACTCGAGCACCGATTCGACCACCGACACGGAGGTCGAATCGGTCGCGGTCCGGGGCGTCGCGTCGCCGCGCTTGTCGAGGAGCGCGAGCGCCGCCCCGAGCGATTCCGCGGCCTCGCGATGCGCGCCGCGGCGGCCCGCGATCTCGCCCGCGGCGACGAGGTAGGCGATGGCGCGCGTCGCCTGCTCCGGCGACTCGGCGCGCCGGAAGTGGATCGCCAGCTCCTCGGCGTGCTCCATGGCCGAGGCGCCGTGCATCGCCTCGAGCGCATCGGCGACCTGGGCGTGCATCGCGCGCACGCGCGCGCGGCCGAGCTCGGCGTAGAGCATCTCCTGCAGCAGCGGGTGCGTGAACACGTACGACGGCCCGCCCGCGCCGTCGGTCTCCTCGAACGCGCGCTCGCGGCGGAGCTCGTCGAGCGCCGTCAGCAGTTCGTGCGGCGCGAGACCGGTGAGCCGTTCGAGCAGCGCGTGCGGCACCTGCGCGCCGACCACGGCCGCGAGCAGCACCACGCGGCGCGCGGGTTCGGTGAGCCGGTCATACCGCACCTGCAGCGCATCGCGGACGCTGTCGGGGAGCGAGAGCTGCTCCGTGGACCAGCCCACCCAGCGCTCGCCCTCCTGACGCAGCCGCCCGGCGTTCACGAGCGACTTGAGCGTCTCCTCGATGAAGAACGGGTTGCCCCGCGTGCGGCCGTGCACGCGGTCGGGGAAGTCCCCGAGCGACTGCGCGCTCTCCCCGAATCCCTGCTCGATCATCTGCGCCGTCTCGTCCCGCGTGAGCGGGGGCAGCAGATGGCGGGTGAGCGCGCCGAGCGACTGGAGCGACTGCTCCACCATGCGGATCGCGCGCTGCGACTCGCGGTGCGAGTCGTTGTAGGTCGCGAGCAGCATGATCGGGCGCGTGGCGGCGCTCCGCGCGACGAAGTGGAACAGGTCGAGCGACGACGGGTCCGCCCAGTGGATGTTCTCGAGCACCACGAGCATCGGCGACTTCTTCGCGAGGCTCCCGAGCAGGTGGCTGAAGGCATCGAAGATGCGCGGCTTGAGCTCGGCGGCATCCAGCGTGCGCGCCGCGCCATCATCGGCGCGCAGCGCGGGGAAGAGCAGCGCCAGCTCGGCGCCCGCGCCGCGCGAGAGCGTCTGGAGCGAGGCCGCACCGAGGTCGCGGAGGTACGGCACGAAGCCGTCGCCGAAGATCGCGTACGGGATGCCCGACTCCACGGGGAACGCACGCCCGACGAGGGTGGTGAAGCCGCGCTCCTTCGCCCGCGTCCGCACGGCCTCCATGAGGCGGGTCTTCCCCACGCCCCCCTCGCCGGCGATGATGTGCACGCTGCCGTGGTCGCGCTTCGCCTGGTCGAGCGCCGCCGTGAGCGCCGCGAGTTCGCGCTGCCGCCCGATGAGTGGGATCCGGTCCGTGGGCAGCACGGTCCCCCTCACCAATGCGTGCCGAGCGCGTCGCGGAACGCTGCCGCGTGTGGATAGCGGTCCGGCGGCTCCTTGGCCATCCCCTGTTCGAGCACCTGCGCCACGCCGACGGGGACCTCGCCTCGCACGTGGCTCGCGAGCGGCGCCATCTCGGTGAAGTGCGCCACCATCAGCCGCGCGCCCTTGAACTCCGCGAACGGGGCCTTGCCCGTGAGCATCTCGTAGCCGAGCATCGCGAGCGAGTAGACGTCGGCCCGCGCGTCGGCCGGGTCGTCGCCGATGAACTGCTCCGGCGCCATGTACGCCGGCGTGCCCACCGCGAAGCCATGCTGCGTGAGCCGCCCCGCGCTCATCGCGATGCTGCGCCGCATCTCGCCCAGACCCACGCCGCTCGACCGGCGGATCCCCTCCAGGCGCGCATGTGCCACGCCGAAGTCCGCGAGCAACGCGTGGCCCGACTGGAACAGCACGTTCTCCGGCTTCAGGTCGCGATGGACCACGTCCGCCTCATGCGCGTGCGCGAGCGCGTCGGCGATCTCCCAGAGGGTGCGCAGCGCATCGAGCACCGGCAGCAGCCCTTGCTTGAGGCGGAGCGCGAGCGACTCGCCGCGGATGAAGGGCATCACGTACCAGAGCAGGCCTTCGGCATGGCCGGTGCCCAGCAGCGGCACGATGTTGGGATGCTGCAACGCGCCGAGGACGCGGATCTCCCGCTTGAACCGCTCGGCCTCCACGGCGCCGCCCATCTCGGGCGGGAGCAGCTTGATCACCACCTTGCGCGACGCCACGGGTTCGTCCGCGATGAACAGCCGACTCTGCCCACCCGAAGCGAACTCGCGCTCGATCTGGTAGGCCTCACCGACGGCTTCCTGCAGGCGCGTGATCAGGTCCTTTTCCATACGAGGGGAGAAGCTACCCCTATTTCTTCCTCGCCGCTCGCCCGCGCGCACCTGCGGGCACCGGGGCCGGCTCGCCACGGAGCCAGGCCACCACCTGCGCGGCGTGGCCCTCGTGATGCACGTCGCGCCACGCCTGCTCCACCCGTCCGTCCGGCCCGATGACGAACGTCGACCGGACCACCCCCATGTAGTACCGGCCCCAGAACAGCTTCCGGTGCCACACCCCGTACGCCTGGCAGGCGATCGCGTCCTTGTCCGCGAGCAACGGGTACGGCAGGCGCTCCGCTGCCTTGAACTTCGCGTGACGGCGCCACGTGTCCGGCGAGACGCCGAGGATGGTCACGCCCTCGGCCGCGAAGCGCGGCATGGCGTCGCGGAACTCGCACGCTTCCACGGTGCAGCCAGGCGTGCTCGCCTTCTGGAAGAAGAACAGCACCACCCGTCGGCCGCGGTACTCCTCGAGCGCGACCCATGCGCCCGTCTCGTCCTGCAGCCGGAACCCCGGTGCCCGCCGTCCCGCGCTCACAGGGCCCCTCGCGCGCGGGCGTGCTCGACGAAGTGCCGGAACGTCTCGGCGCTCGTCTTCTGCGGCACGTACCCGAACTCCTCCTTCAACCGCCGGTTCGCGAGCACCGGGCGATACCGCAGGAAGTCGACCTGCTCGGGACCGTACCGTCCCACGCCGAGCAGCCGCCCGGCCCGCAGCACGCCGGTGAGCACGCTCGCGCGGAGCGTGAGCACGGGCTTGTCGAGGATGGCGGCGATCTCGTGGATGGTGAGCTTCCCGTCGCCGGAGACGTTGTAGATGCCGGTGCGGTCGCCGGCGAGGCCATGCTGGATGGCGCCCACCACGTCCTCGTCCCACACGAACGCGAACGGCGAGTCGCTCCCGCGCACCGCGAGGAGCCGGCGCCGCGCGAAGAGCGCGGTGATCTGGTTCGAGGTGGTGGCGCCGAGCACCGGCCCGATGCGCAGCACGAGCTGCCCCAGTCGCGGGTGCGAGTGACGGTAGGCGGCGAGCAGTTCCTCCACCAGACGCTTGTGGTGCGCGTACGCGAAGCGGTCGGTCGCGCGGAGCGGATCGCGCTCGTCGATCCACTCGGGGTTGTCGGCGAAGTAGCCGTAGGCGGCCCCCGAGCTGGAGACCGTGAGATGCCGCACGCCGGCCGCGAGCGCGCACTCGACGACGTTGCGCGTGCCGTTCACGTCGATGTCGTAGTCGCGCTGGCGGTCACGGCCGCCCTCCAGCACCGCGGCGAGATGCACCACGTGGGTGATGCGATGCTCGTGCAGCAGCGCCTCCAGGGCACGGTCACGCACGTCGAGCGTGCGCACCGGGAACGCGAGGTCGGCCCGGGCGCGCAGGTCGGTGCCCACGACGAACGTCCCGGCGGCCGCGAGCCGCGCCCCGAGCAGCGCGCCCACGTACCCCCCACCGCCGGTGATCAGGACGCGGCGTCCGTCGCTCATGCCGCCACCGCAGGTCCCACCGGCCGGCGCGCCCACCAGCCCGCGAGTGCGAGACCGGAGACCAGGTGCCACACGCCCCACCACGCCGTGATCAGCATCATCGGTCCCGCCGAGGGGAAGAAGGTCAGGAGGATCGCGAGCCCGAGCCCCGAGTTGTGGATGCCGACCTCGATCGTCACGGCGCGCCGGTCCGCTTCGCCGAGTCGCGCGAGGTGCGCGACGGCCAGACCGATGCCGAGCGCCATCGCGTTCTGCGCCGCGACGAGCCAGAAGAAGTCGCGGAAACGCGCCACGAACAGCGCGCGGTTCTCCCAGAACGCCCCCGCGATGAACACGAGCAGCACGACCAGCGAGAGCGTGCGCATGGGTCCTTCGGCCCGCGCCGCGACCCGGGGGAAGCGGGACCCGACCAGCAGGCCCGCGACCACGGGGAGCGCGAGCACGAGCGCCACCTGCGCGAGGATCCCGCCCACCGGGATCGTGACCGCCTCGAGCAGCTCCCGCGTCCGCGGGTTGAGCCAGCCGTAGAGTGCGAAGTTGAACGGCGTGAGGACCGTCGCCGCGAGACTCGACACGGTGGTCAACCCCACCGAGAGCGCGACGTTCCCGCGCGCACGCCACGTGAGCACGTTCGACAGCGCCCCGCTCGGGCAGGCCGCCACCAGCATCATGCCCAACGAGAGCACCGGATCCACACGGAGCGCCCACGTGAGCAGACAGGTCAGCGCCGGCGTGAGGACGGCCTGTGCCGAGAGCCCGGCGAGCACCCCGGCGGGACGCGCGACCACACGCTTGAGGTCCTCCCACCGCAGGTCGAGCGACGCGCCGAACACCATGAACGCGATGATCACGTTCAGCAGCACCAGTCCCGACGGATCGAACGCGAGCGGCAGCGCGTCCTGCATCAGCGCCCGCTCATGCCTGGCCGCCGAGCGCGCGCGCGTGCCGGCGCAGCGCCGCGAGATAGCTGTCCTTGTGCACGTAGTACGCCATCCGGTCGACCGGCAGGTAGGCGTACCCGCCGTCGAGGCGGGCACCATCCCATGCGCGCTTCTCCCGCTGCAGCGCCAGCGCGGCCGGGTGCCCCGCCGCGAGGCCTTTGAGATAGAGGGCGACCAGCTCGGCCTGCTCGTACCGCCCCTGCCATCCGAGTCCGCTCGCCTCGACCATCCCCATGAGGAAGAGCGTGTCGTCCTCGGGGTGCATCACGTTCAGCCACAGGCGCGGCGCCGGCGCGTCGGCACGCCAGCCGAGCGACGCGCGGTCGATGAACGGATAGTGCAGCGCATACCCCGTCGCCTGGAGGATGACGTCGTAGTCGCCCGCCTCGCCGTCCGCGAATCGCACGGTGCGGCCGTCCACCGCCACGACGTCACGGCGCGCCCGCAGGTCCCCGTGGCCGAGATGATGCAGGAGCAGCGAATTCATCACCGGGTGCGATTCGTACATCCGGTAGTCGGGGTCGGGCAATCCGTAGTCGCTCGGCCGGCCGATCACCATCCGGACGATGAACGCATCCACCGCCTGCTTGAGGCGTCGCGGGAGCTTGATCATCCCGCCGAGCGTGTCGATGGGCCGGCCGCGCACGAACTTCGGGAGGAAGTAGTAGCCGCGCCGGAGCGAGATATCGACCGATCGCGCGTGCTTCACCGCATCGACGGCGATGTCGGCGCCGGAGTTGCCGCAGCCGACGATGAGCACCCGCTGGCCCGCGAAGACCGCCGCCGACTTGTACTCGGCCGAGTGCATCACGCGCCCGGTGAAGGTGCCCGGCAGCGGCGGCTGGTGCGGATGGTGCAGCGTGCCGGTGGCGATGAGCACGGCGCGGAACCGGCGGGTCCGTGCGACGCCCGCGCACTCGGTCGTGACATCCCATCCGGTCTCGCCGGCGGGCGCGCGCCGCACGCGACCGACCTTCGTGGAGAACTCGTAGTGCGCCCGCAGCCCGAACGCGTCCGCGAAATCGGAGAAGTAGCGGCGCAGTTCGTCGTGCCGAGGGTACGGCGCGACGGCGTCCCGCATGGGGAACTCCTCGAACTCCGTCATGCGCTTGGACGAGATGAGGTGCGCGCTCTCGTACACCGTGCTCTGCGGGTTCGCGATGTCCCAGAGCCCGCCGACGTCGGTGTGCGACTCGAAGCCGGTGAACGCGAGGCCGTGCTTCTGCAGCGTGCGCGCCGCGGCGAGGCCCATCGGTCCCGCGCCGATCACGGCGATCATCGCATCAGGCCAGCGGCTCGCCGCCGATGAGCGCGGCCATCACGGCCTTCTGCACGTGCAACCGGTTCTCCGCCTCGTCCCACACGCGGCTCTGCGCCCCGTCGATCACCTCGGCGGCCACCTCCTCGCCGCGGTGCGCGGGGAGGCAGTGGAGGAAGATCGCGTCGCGCCGCGCCCGCGCCATGAGCGCGGCGTTCACCTGGAAGTCCTTGAACGCGACCGCGCGCACCGCCTGCTCCTCCTCCTGTCCCATCGAGGCCCACACGTCGGTCGTCACCACGTCCGCGCCCTCGGCCGCGAGCAGGGGGTCGCGCACGAGCGTCACGCGCCCCGTCGCCCGGGCCCGCGCGAGGATCGCCGGGTCGGGGTCGTAGCCCGCCGGACACGCGAGCCGCAGGTCGAAGCCCAAACGGAAGGCCGCGTCGCACCAGCTGTTCGCCATGTTGTTCCCGTCACCGATCCACGCGACCGTCTTGCCGACGAACGTGCCGAGGTGTTGCTGCACCGTGAGCAGGTCGGCGAGGATCTGGCACGGGTGCTGGAGGTCGGTGAGCCCGTTGATGACCGGCACGGACGAGTAGCGCGCGAACTCCTCGACGTCGGCGTGCGCGAAGGTGCGGATCATCATCCCGTCGACCATGCGGTCGAGCACGCGCGCCGTGTCCATCACGGCCTCGCCACGGCCGAGCTGGACGTCCCGCGGCGTGAGGAAGAGGGGGTGCGCGCCGAGTTGCCATGCACCGACCTCGAACGAGACGCGCGTGCGCGTGGATGCCTTCATGAACAGCATCGCGAACGCCTTCCCCGCGAGCGGCCGCGCGGTGTACTCGCCGCGGCGCATGCGGTCGGCGAGGCGGAAGAGGCCGTGCAGTTCGCCCTCGGAGAAGTCCGTGATGGCGAGGAGGTCGCGTCCACCCATCATGGCGCGGCACCGGGAGTCCCGGTGGCCGGTGCGCCATCGCCGGTGCACGCGGCAGGGGCCCAGGTGGGTCGCGCGTCCGGATTGGGCGCGCCGTCCCGCGGAAGGCTGGCCGTGAGGGCTTCCCGCCGCACCGCGATGCTGTGCCGCGGCGTCTGCGTCGGGAGGACCGTCGTGTCGCCCGGGGCGTACGTGGCGGTGACCGACCAGCCATCGCGGTGCAGCCACTCCGCGACGCGGATCGTGAAGCCGGGCCCGCGCACCGTCACGCACGAAGGCGCCTTCCCCATGCCGGCCTCGATCTCGCGCATCGCGGTGCGCCACGCACCGGCCGCCGAGGCCTCGGTCGGCCACTCGCGCGTCGCCTCGATGAACAGCACCAGCGCCTCCTCCTCCGGCCACGCGCCATCGGTCCCGTCATAGCCGGTCAGGCCGTAGAGCACGTCATAGGTCCCGATCAGCTCGCGCAGGCCCTCGAGCGGCGCCGGCACCGCGCGGGCCCGCACCGCCCGCACCACCCCCGAGCGGAGCGGCCCCATGTCCACGCCGCGCAGCTGCTCGAACGGTGCGACGCCCACCGCGAGGTCCGCCACGTCGTGCCGGTTCCCGCAGGCGAGCGCGAGCGCCGCGCCGCAGATCGTCACCCCCAGTGTTCCCGTCCGCATCCGCTCGGTCCCCGTGATCAGAGGATGTACTTCCGGAGGTCCTCGTCCTCGGAGATGGCGCTGAGCCGCGCGCGCACCATCGCGCCGTCGACCGTCTCCGGGGCCGTCCCGCGTTCGGGCAGCTCGTAGAGCAGTTCCTCGAGCAGCGTCGTCATCACCGTGTGCAGCCGCCGCGCGCCGATGTTCTCCATGCGGGAGTTCACCCGCGCCGCGATCCGCGCGACTTCGGCGATCCCGTCGTCGGTGAACCGGAGTTCTGCGCCCTCGGCCGCCACGAGCGCCGCGTACTGCTTGGTGAGCGCGTTCTCCGGCTCCGTCATGATCCGCACGAAATCCGCCTCGGTGAGCGGCTTGAGCTCCACCCGGATCGGGAACCGGCCCTGCAGCTCGGGGATGAGGTCGCTCGGCTTGGATACGTGGAACGCGCCGGCCGCGACGAAGAGCACATGGTCGGTCTTCACCATCCCGTACTTCGTCTGCACGTTCGACCCCTCGACGATCGGCAGCAGGTCGCGCTGCACGCCCTCGCGCGAGATGTCCGGCCCGCCCATCTCGCTCTTCCCGCCCGCGATCTTGTCGATCTCGTCGAGGAAGATGATGCCGAGTGACTCGACACGCTCCAGCGCGTCGGCGACGACGTCATCGAGGTTGATGAGCTTGTCGAACTCCTGGTCGAGCAGGATGCGGCGCGCCTCACTCACCGGCACGGTGCGCTTCTTCGTCTTCTTCGGCAGGAGATCCGAGAGCATCTCGGCGAAGTTGCTCATCCCCTCCGGCGCCCCCTGCTGCCCCATCGCGTCCACCATCGACGAGGTCTGTGCGACCTCCACCTCCACCTCGCGCTGCTCCAGCTGCCCGTCGCGCAGCAGCTGCTTGAGCTTCTCGCGCGTGCGCTTGTGGCGTTCCTTCGCGAGCTCCTGCTCCTGCGTCACCTGCCCCTCGGGCCCGGCGACGAAGACGCGCTGCGGATCGGCCGGCGCCGGCGCGGGCGCCTCGCTCGGCGCGGGCAGCAGCAGGTCGAGCAGGCGTTCGTCCACGCGATCGTTCGCGAGGTCCTCCACCTCCTGCTCGCGCTCCGAGCGCATCATGTCGATCGCGCTCTCCACCAGGTCGCGCACCATCCCCTCGACATCGCGTCCCACGTAGCCGACCTCGGTGAACTTCGAGGCTTCGACCTTGATGAACGGCGCGCCGGTGAGCTTGGCGAGCCGCCGCGCGATCTCCGTCTTCCCCACGCCCGTCGGGCCGATGAGGATGATGTTGTTGGGCGCGATCTCCTGCCGGATGCCCTCCGGCGCACGCTGGCGGCGCCACCGGTTGCGCAGCGCGATCGCGACCGCCTTCTTCGCCTCCGACTGGCCGACGATGTATCGGTCGAGCTCCGCGACGATCTTGCGCGGCGACAGGTCGGCGAGGCGCGCGAGCGCCTGCTCCGTGCGGGGCGATGGCATCAGGGCACGGGCTCGACGACGGTGATCTGCGTGTTCGTGTAGATGCAGATCTCCCCGGCGATCGTCATCGCCTGCTGCACGATCTCCTTCGCCGTGAGCGTGGTCGACCGCGAGAGCGCCCGCGCGGCCGCGAGCGCGTACGAGCCGCCGGAGCCGATCGCGAGGATGCCGTCGTCCGGTTCGATGAGCTCGCCGTTCCCGGAGAGCATGAACCCGTTGTCCTTGTCCGCGACGATCAGCAGGGCCTCGAGGCGCCGCAGCGCGCGGTCCGACCGCCATTCCTTGGCGAGCTCGACCGACGCCCGCGCGAGGTTCCCCGGGTGCCGCTCGAGCTTCTCCTCGAACTTCTCGAAGAGCGTGAGCGCATCGGCCGCCGCACCGGCGAAGCCGGCGAGCACCTTCCCGCCCTTGAGCGCCCGGACCTTCACGGCGCCTGATTTCATGACAGTGTCACCGACCGAGACTTGCCCGTCGCCGCCGATGGCGACGCGGCCGTCCTTTCGGACGCACAGGATGGTCGTTGCGTGGAAGGTCGGGAGCGCCATCCGCATAATATAAGGGCGTGGAGACCCCCCGAGCGCCGTCCGAGACCCCCCGAGCGACCCCATGGGCCCCATGGGCCCTCGTCGCCATCACGATCGCCGCCTTCTGGCTGCGGCTGCCCGGTCTCACCGGCGAGGAGCCGTGGTTCGACGAGGTCTTCAGCATCGTCCTCGCCTCGCAGGATCTCCCCGAACTCTGGCGCCGCGCCGTCGCGGACGAGACCAATCCGCCGGGCTTCTATCTCCTCCTCTGGGGCTGGACCCGGCTGGGTGGCTTCGAGCTCGCGTGGATGCGGCTGCTGCCGCTGCTCGCGGCCGTGCTCACGGTCCCCGCGACCGCGCTCGCGGCGCGCGCCACGGGCCTGGGGTGGACCGGAACGTTGGTGGCCGCAGGGCTCGCAGCCTCCAGCCCACTCATGTTCTCCATGGGGAGCGAACTCCGCGCGTATGCGCCGCTCGCTCTGGCCGCCGCACTCACCCTGGCCGCCGCGGCGCGGCAACGCCACTCGCTCGCCGCGGTCGGCGGCGTCGCACTCGTGCTGCTGCACTACTTCGGTGCCCTCGCGGTCGCCGCGATCACGCTCGCCACCTTGGCCCGTGCGCGGGGCGCCGAGGCCCGCGGGTGGCGACCGTGGGTCCGCGACGCGGCCGCGATCGCGCTCGCGCCGGCGCTCGTCCTCGCCGCGTGGGTGCTCACTGTCGTGCGCGCCTCCGGGACGGAGACGGTCGGCAGCAACGCGGCGTGGATCACCGCGCCGGGCGCCGGCGCCGTGCTCGGCTTCGCGTCCCAGGTCGTCGGGACGTTCGGGACGCCGATCGGATCCGCGCTCGTGGCTGCGGCGCTCATCGTGGCGACCGTCCTCGCGATCGGGACCGTCGCAAGCCGCGCACGCGCCCGCGCATCGGCGCGCGCGTCCGGTCCGCTAGCGGCGGAGTCACGGCTCGCCGATCCCCGGCACGCGCTCGCCCTCGCGATCCTTCCGTTGCTCGCCGTCGCGCTCCTCTCCACGCTGTGGCATCGCGAGCTGTGGGTCGGGCGGTATCTCATCATCACGCTCCCGGCGTGGTGGGTGCTCCTCGGACACGCCGTGGAGCGGGCCACCGGCGAGTGGCGCGAGGGCGTGCTGGCGTCGCTGCTCACATGGGCGGCACTCGCCGGACTGCACGCCGAACGCACACGCACGCCGAAGACCGCGTGGTCCTTGGTGGCGCGCGCGCTCACGGCGAACGGCCCCCGGGTCATCTGCGCCGCCGAGAGCTATGTCGCGCTGCCGCTGCGCTATCAGGCCCTGCGGGAGGCGCTGCCGCTCACGGTCCTCGATCTCGACCAGTGCGCGGCCACGCGCGGGCCCGACGCCATGTTGCTGCGTGTGGGGACCGAGGCGGCCATCGCGCGCGTCACGGCGCGTGGGGCGCGCACCGGCACCCCGCGGGAACTCGGCACCTCCCTCCCCCCGACGATACTGCTGACGCTGGAGTGGCCGGCGCGCTGACCCGCCTCGGGCACGCGGACCTCGCCGATGGCGTGGCGTCCGCGTCCGCGCTCGCTACGCCCGCGGGTGCGCGTTCCGATGCACCTGCTTCAACCGCTCGACGCTGGTGTGCGTGTAGATCTGCGTCGTGCTGATGCTCGCGTGCCCGAGCAGTTCCTGCACCGCACGGAGATCCGCGCCCTGGTCGAGGAGGTGCGTGGCGAACGTGTGTCGCAGGGCGTGCGCGCTCAGCCCCGCCCCCTCGTCCACCTCACTGAGCCGCGCGACGACGGCGCTGTGCACCGCTCTGGCGCTGAGTCGGCGGCCGCGCTGGCTCAGGAAGAACGCGATCCGCTCGGCCTTCGGTCCGATGTGCGCGATGAGGGTCTCGCGGACCCGCTCGTACTCGCGCAGGGCGCGCTGTGCCGGCCCGCCGATCGGCACGATCCGTTCCTTCCGCCCCTTGCCGCGCACCTTCACGAGCCCGCCGAGGAGGTCGAGATCGGGGCGGTTGATCCCGCGCAGCTCGGAGAGCCGGAGTCCCGCCGAGTAGAACAGCTCGAGGATCGCCGAGTCCCGCACGTCGGTGAAACGTCCGCCCTGCGCGCGGGTGGCGGCGGCCGTGAGCAGCGTCTCGACCTGCGCGCGGTCGAGGTGGCCGGGCAGGTGCTTCTCGAACTTCGGCGCGCCCACCGCCCGCGCCGGGTTGCTGTCCACGCGGTCGGCGCGATGCAGGAACCGGAAGAAGCTCCGCACGGCGGAGAGCGCGCGTGCGCTCGAGCGGCGCGAGAGCCCGCGCTTCGCGAGGTGCGCGAGCCACGCGCGCATCATCAGGCGGTCGACCGTCTCCCAGGCCACCTCGCCCACGCCGAGGTGCTGCTGCAGGAACGTCTGGAACCCGTCGAGGTCGTGGGCGTAGGCCGCGAGGGTGTGCGGCGAGACATCACGCTCCTTCTCGAGGTGCGTGAGGAACTCGCCGATCGCCCCGGCGTCGACGATCGCGGCAGCGGTCACGCGAGGCTCACGTTATGTGCACCTCAGGATTCGTCGCCGTGCCGTGGCGTCGCCACCTCACCGAAGTACGCGGCGAGCGAAGTGAGGAAGCTGTCGGCCGTCCGGTACTTCCCGCGGATCTTCATGAAGAGCCGCGCGAACGGCGGATCGACCCATCCCTTCTCGGTGATCTCGATCTTCGTGCCCGCCGTGGTCTGGATCACGCGATAGGTCCACGTCCCGCCCCATTCCTGCTTCCCGGCCTGCTCCTCGTCGGTCGTGATGATGGTCGTCGTCATGCTCACACCCGGATTCACCGACGTCACCTCGAGCGCGACGAGCCCGCCGCCGCCGCCCATGTTCTGCTCCCAGGACTCACGGCGGCGTCCGGGCAGCGGCCGCACCGACTTCACGTCGGACCACCACGCCGCCTGACCGCCGATCGAGCGGACCACGCGGAAGACCGTGTCGACCGGCGCCGTGATGGTGATCGACGTCTTGATCGTGTGCTCACGCGGGAGGCTCCGGCCATAGTACCAGAGGCCGCCGAACAGCAGCACGACGACGATCAGGAACTTCTTCACGGGACGACCTCCACGGCGGGGGAACGGACGATACCTGAACCCTGACGCCAGGACTCGAGGTTTCGTAACGCGCGCTCGGCGTATCGCTCCCGCTTGACCGCCTTGTCGCGCGGCGGGTCCGGCAGCTCGTCGAGGAGGCCGAAATTCGCGTTCATGGGCTGGAAGTGCGCCGGGTCCGCCTCGCGGAGGTGTCGGTAGAGCGCCCCGAGCATCGTCGAGGGTGGCGGGATGACCGGGTCGAGCCCACGGACCAGGCGGTCGAGATTGATCGCCGCGAGGAGGCCCGTGGCGGTGCTCTCGGTGTATCCCTCCACCCCGGTCAGCTGCCCGGCGAACAGCGTCATCGGGGCGTCGCGCAGCGCGAGGTGGGGCGAGAGCACCTGCGGCGCGTTCAGGTACGAGTTGCGGTGGATGCTCCCGAACCGCAGGAACTCCGCGCGGCCCAGGCCCGGCACCAGGCGGAAGACACTGGTCTGCTCCGGATACCGCATGCGCGTCTGGCACCCCACGAGGTTCCACATCCGCCCGGCCCGGTCCTCCTGCCGCAGCTGGAGCACGGCCCACGGACGCCGGCCGGTGCGTGGATCGCGCAGCCCCACCGGCCGCATCGGGCCATGCCGCAGCGTCTCCGGGCCGCGCCGCGCCATCTCCTCCACCGGCATGCAGCCCTCGAAATACGGGATCGCCTCGAACTCGTGCGAATGGTAGAGATCCGCCGCGGTCATCGCCGCGATGAAGGCGTCGTACTCCGCGCGGTCCATCGGACAGTTCAGGTACGCGCCCTCGGGGCCCGCCTCGGCCATGGTCTCCTTGTCCCACCGGGCCGCGCGGAACGCGATGGACATGTCGATCGAGTCGGCCGCGATGACCGGCGCGATGGCGTCGTAGAACGCGAGCGACGCGCCCCCGAGCCGGGCCGCGATCGCCTCCGCGAGCGCATCGCTCGTGAGCGGCCCGGTCGCGATGATCCCGACCGCGGGCAGCGCGGTGACCTCGTCGCGGACGACGGTGATGTTCGCCTGCGCGCGCACCCGCGCGTCCACTTCCGCGCTGAACAGGTCGCGGTCCACGGCGAGCGCCGTCCCGGCCGGGATCCGCGCGGCGTCGGCGCACTCGAGCACCATCGAGCCGAGCGCGCGCATCTCGGCCTTGAGGAGCCCGTGCGCATTGCTGACCTCGGTGCTCTTGAACGTGTTCGAGCACACCAGCTCGGCCAGCCGCTCCGTGCGATGTGCGGGCGTGCCCCGGCCGCTGCCGCGCATCTCGTGCAGCACCACGCGATGGCCGCGCGCCGCCAACTGAAAGGCGGCCTCGCTCCCTGCGAGGCCGCCTCCGACGACATGGATCGGATCCCGCGCGGGGCCGCTCACGCCGTCGCCGCCTCCGTCTCCGCATCGGCGCCTTCCGGCGTCTCCACGTCCCACTCGTTCTGGCACTTCAGGCAGCGCCGGTAGTGCCCGCGCGTCTTGGAGCTCTTCGCCTCCGCGCCCACGTTGCCACACTCGGGGCACTTCTCCAGCACCGGCTTGTCCCAGCAGACGAAGTCGCAGTTGGGGTAGTTCTCGCACCCGTAGAACGCCTTGCCGCGCTTCTTCGAGCGGCGCGCGGCGATGTCGCCGCCGTCCTTCGGGCACTTCACGCCGGTCGGCATCGACTTGGTGCCGCGGCACTTCGGGAACGTGGAGCACCCGAGGAACTCGCCCGAACGGGAACGGCGCACGACCATCGGCTTCCCGCACACGGGGCACGGATAGTCCGTGAGCTGTGCCGGCACGCGCTCGCCCTTGAGCGGGCGCGTGTACTTGCAGGTCTTGGGATGGTTCTCGCAGGCCACGAACGGGCCGAAGAAGCCGCCCTTGGGCACGAGCTTCCCGCCGTCGAGCGGGCAGCGCTCGTGCTCGAGCGCCGAGAGATCGTGGGCCTCGCGGATGAGCGCCTCGGCGTCGACCGACTCGACCTTCTCCTCGAACGGCCCCCAGAACTCCTCGAGCACCTCGCGCCACTTCATGGAGCCGTCCTCGACCTTGTCGAGCTCGCCTTCCATGAGCGCGGTGAAGCCGACGTCGAACTCGCGCGGGAACTGCTTCACCATCACCTTCTCGACCGACTCGCCGAGCGGCGTGGGGAAGAACCGCCGCTGCTGCAGCTCGGCGTAGTGACGCTCGGTGAGGGTCGAGATGATCGACGCGTACGTCGACGGCCGGCCGATGCCGCGCTTCTCGAGCTCCTTCACGAGCGAGGCCTCGGAGTAGCGGGGCGGCGGTTCGGTGAAGTGCTGCGACGGGTCGATCGACCGCACCGGGACGTGCTCGCCGGGCTCGATCGCCGGCAGCGCCTGCTCGTCCTCGAGCGCCTTCGAGTCGCCCTCCTCGCGCGCTTCCTTGTAGAGCGCGAGGAAGCCCTGGAACTTCACCACCGAGCCGGTCGCGCGGAACAGGTACTTGCCGAGGTCGAAGTCGACGGTGGTGGTGTCGAACACCGCCGGCGCCATCTGGCTCGCCATGAAGCGCTGCCAGATGAGCGTGTAGAGCTTGAGCTGCTCGGGCGTGAGGTACTTCGCCACGCTCTCCGGCGTGCGCGCCGGGTCGGTCGGACGGATGCCCTCGTGCGCGCCCTGCGCCGCGTCGTCCTTGCTCGCCGGGAAGAGGCGCGGCCCGTCGGCGAGGAACTCCTTCGGATAGTTCGCGCCGAGGTAGTCACGCGCCGCGGCGGCGGCGGTCTCCGCCACGCGCACATGGTCGGTGCGCATGTAGGTGATCAGGCCGACCGCACCCTCGCTCGACGAGAGCTGCACGCCCTCGTACAGGTTCTGCGCGAGCCGCATGGTCCGCTTGGAGCCGAAGCCGAGCTTCTTCGCCGCTTCCTGCTGCAGCGTGCTCGTCTTGAACGGCGCTTCCGGGTTCTTCCGGCGCTCGCGGCGCTTGATGTCGGTGACGTCGAAGTGCGAGCGCCCCTTGAGGTCGCCGAGGATCCGGTCGGCCGACGCCTGATTCGGGATGTCGGGCTTCTCGCCGTCGACGTGATGGAGCTTGGCGGTGAAGCCCTGCCCCTCGTGCGAGAGCGACGCCGCGATCGTCCAGTACTCGCGGGGGACGAACGCGCGGATCTCGCGCTCACGCTCCACCAGGAGCCGGAGCGCCACGGTCTGGACGCGGCCCGCCGAGAGCCCCTTCTTCACCGTCTTCCAGAGCACCGGGCTGGCCTTGTAGCCCACGAGCCGGTCGAGCACGCGACGCGCCTGCTGGGCGTCGACCTTCTTCTGGTCGATCGAGCGCGCGTCGTCGAGCGCCTTCTTCACCGCGTCCTTCGTGATCTCGTAGAACAGCGCGCGCTTGATCGGCGGCGCGCCCTTCCCCTTGATCTGCGATTCGACATGCCACGCGATCGCCTCGCCCTCGCGGTCCGGGTCGGTCGCGATGAAGACCGCCGAGGCCGTCTTCGACGCGCTCTTGAGTTCGGCGACCGTCTTCTCCTTGCCGGGGATCGTCACGTACTGCGGCTCGAAGCCCGACTCCGTATCGATGCCGATGTTCTTCACGGGCAGGTCGCGGATGTGCCCCACCGTCGCCTTCACCGCGTACCCGCTGCCCAGGTACTTGCCGATGGTCTTCGCCTTCGCCGGGGACTCCACGATCACCAGCGACTTCCCGGCCGCGGACCGCGCGGCATCCTCGTCATGCGGCAGTTCCGGCTCGACCGGCGCGGCCTTCCGGCGCGTCGCAGCCTTGGCCTTCGGGCTCGCCGCCTTCTTGGGCGCCGCCTTCGCCGCCATCTTCTTCGCCGCCTGCTTCGCGGCCGTCTTCTTGGTCGTTGCCATAAGGGAGGCTATCCTAGTCCCGTATTTCGGCCGTCGCAAGCGCTACTATAGATGAGGCCGTTTCTTCGGCGGTCATCGATTCGTTGCTAACCGTATATCGGGATTGCAGATAGAGCGGTTCGCGGCGGCGCAGAAGTTCCTGCAGTATTTCGGCCGGATCGGGCCCCGCGAGCAACGGCCGAGTCTCCACCGTCGGTCCCATCCGCCGCAACGCGACATCGACCGGGACCCGAAGATACACCGCATCCGCGGTCACCCCGAGCCACGCCCGGTTCTCGGCTCGCTCGATCCAGCCACCGCCCGGCGACAGCACGATCGGCTGGCGCGCCGACGCGAGCAGTCGCTGCGTGAGGGCCGCTTCGAGCGCGCGAAACCCGGCCTCCCCACGTCGCGCGAAGATGCCCGCGACCGACTCGCCCTCCTCCGCGACGAGCGCCGCGTCGAGGTCCACGTACGGGCGCCCCAGCGCGTCCGCCACCAACGGACCGATGGTGCTCTTGCCCGCGCCCGGGAGTCCGAGCAGCACGAGATGACGCGTCCCGGAGGCGCGCGACGGACGCGCCACGCTCAGCCGATCCGCTCGGCGACGCGCGCGAGGTAGCCCGCGAGATTCCGCCGCACCTCGCCGAGCGAGTCGCCCCCGAACTTCTCGAGGACCGCGTCGGCGAGCACCAGCGCCGCCATCGCCTCGGCGATCACGCCCATGGCGGGCACCGCGGTGACGTCGCTCCGCTCCGCCGCGGCATCGGCCGCCGCACCCGTCCGCGTGTCGATCGTGCCCAGTGGCTTCATGAGCGTCGCGATGGGTTTCATCGCGACGCGGAGCACGAGGGGCTCGCCCGTCGTCATCCCGCCCTCGAGTCCTCCCGCGCGGTTGGTGCGCCGCTGCACGTTGCCGGTGCGCGTACGCCCGGGTGCCGGCTCGATCGCGTCGTGCACCTCGGACCCTCTCGCGCGCGCGGCGGCGAAGCCCATCCCCATCTCCACCCCCTTCACCGCTGGGATCGAGCAGATCGCCTGCGCGAGACGGCCGTCGAGCTTGCGGTCCCAGCTCACGTGCGCGCCGAGACCCACCGGCAGTCCCGTGACGACCACCTCGCAGATGCCGCCGAGCGTGTCGCCGGCCGTCCTGGCCTCGTCGATCCGCGCGATCATCGCCGACTCGGCGGCGCCATCGAGCACGCGGAGCGGCGAGCGATCCGCCGCGGCGTTGAGCTCGTCCGGGAGCTCGGCCACGCGCGCATCGACCCCGCCGAGATGCACGAGGTGCGACCCGATGCGGACCCCGATCTCGCCGAGCAGCCGCCGGGCGATGGCCCCCGCCGCGACGCGCGCCGTCGTCTCGCGCGCCGAGGCCCGTTCGAGGATGTCGCGCGCATCCTCGCGGTCGAACTTGAGGAGCCCGGTCAGGTCGGCATGGCCCGGCCGAACGCGCGTGACCTGGCGACGGCGCCCCTCGGGCGTGTCATCCTCGGGGCGAGGCGCGGGATCCATGATCGCCTCCCAGTTGGCCCAGTCCCGGTTGCGGATGAGCATCGCGACGGGTGCGCCGATGGTCTCGCCGGCGCGCACGCCGGAGAGGAACTCGATGCGGTCCGTCTCGATCTGCATCCGGCGCCCGCGGCCATAGCCTTGCTGGCGGCGCGTGAGCTCCGCGTCGATGTCCGCGGCGATGAGCGGCAGGCCGGCCGGGATCCCCTCGACGAGGGCGATGAGCCCGGGGCCGTGGGACTCACCGGCGGTGCGGAAGGTCAGGTGCGCCATGGGCCGAAAGATAAGGCACTCCCGCGCGGCCTCGCGCGAACGAGAAAGGGGCGGGCCGCGAGGCCCGCCCCCTTTCGTCCTGCGATGCGCGTCCGCTTAGCGGCGGATCACCTCACCCTCGTCCACGATGTGCGGCGTCACGAGGATCAGCAGGTCCTGCTTCCGTTCCACCGTGCGGGTCTGGCTGAACAGCTTCCCGATGTACGGGACGTTCATGAGCCACGGGATGCCGGAGCGGATCTTGGTCACCTGCGTCTGCGTCAGGCCGGCGATCACGGCGGTCTCGCCGTCGGCGACGAGCACCTGGTTCTCGGCCTTGCGCTCCGAGATGGACGGACCCGCCTCGGTGGTCTCGAGCAGCGACTGCTGCGTCGCCGAGATCTCCATGGCGATCTGCCGGTTGGCCGTCACGTGCGGGGTCACGATGAGCTCGATGCCGACCTTGAGGCGCGAGATCTGCGGCGCGACCGCCTGGATCTGGCCGGCGGGGATCGGCGGCGTGAGCAGGAAGGCGATCTCGCTGCCGGCGAAGAGCGTCGCCTGGCGGTTGTCGATCGTCGTCGTGCTCGGTTCGGCCTGCACGTCCGAGAGCTGCTCGGAATGCAGGGCGTCGACGAAGCTCGTGAAGTTGTAGCCGTTGATCGCCGTGTTGAAGATCAGCGACAGGGCGGACGTGCTGCTGAACAGGCGGTTGGCGTTGGCGACGCCGGCGAACGCGTCGCCGCTCAGGTCCACCCGGAACTCGCCGGGCGTGCCGCGCGACATGAGCGTGTTGTTGTACGTGCCGGTCGAGCCGATGTCGTAGCTCAGCCCGAGCTCGTCGGTGGCGGTGCGGTCGACGGCGATGATCTTGGCGCGGATCGCGACCTGCGGCGTGCGCTTATCGAGGTCGGCGACGTACTGCACGATCTCCGGGAGGCGCGAGACCGACTCGGTGATGAGCAGCGTGTTGGTCTTCTCCTCGACCGCGACCGTCCCGCGGCCGCAGGTCTGGGTCGCCGCGCCATCGGCGGCCGGGGCGGCGGGGGCCGCGTCGGCGGCCGGTGCCGCGCCGGCGTCCGCGCCACCGACCGACGACCCGCTCGAGCACGCCGCGATGATCTGCCGGATCGTGTTCGCGAGCTCGCTGGCCTTGGCGTAGTTCACCGGCACCACGCGGGTCACGAGCGGCTCGGCGGCCACGCGCTTCGCGAGGTTGGTGTAGCTGTCGATGGTGATGATCCCGGTGGAGTCCTCGACGGCCGAGAGGCCGTTGGCCTGGAGGATCTTCGAGAGGGCGACGTCCCAGGGCTGGCCGGGGATGTTCGCCGTCACGTTCCCGGTCACGGTCGAGCCGGTGATGATCGTGCGGCCGGAGAACGAGCCGAAGAACCCGATGACCTCGCGGATCGGGGTCTCGTTGAACTCGACGTTGATGCGCGGCTGCTGCGCCTGCTGGACGAAGGCGGAGCGCGCCGGGAGCGCGTTGAAGCTGCGCTCCGTGGCAGGCGACGGATCGGCGGGGACCGGCTCGGCGACGCGCTCCGGGGCAGGCGCGGCCGGAGCGGCAGCGACGGCCGCGGCGCCCGCGGACCACGGGGCGAACGCATCCGGCCCGGTGACGCTCACCCGGAGCTCACCCTCGGTGCGCACCACGCTGTACTCGCGCGCGCCGTCGAGGTCGAGCACGAGGCGCACGACCGTCGGTTCGCGCTGCGCGAGCCGGACGTTCATGATCCCGGCGCGCGGGACACGGTCGTAGGCGGGGGCACGCAGCTGCATCGTCGCGCCGCGCACGTCGACGACGATGCGATGCGGGCCGGTGAGCGTGAAGTCGGCGACCGTGACGTCGCCGCTCAGCGAGAGCACGACGTCGGCGCGACCGGCGCCCGGCACCACGCGGACCGCAGTGACCGCGGCGGCCTCGTTGGCCGTCGGGTGCGCAGCGGCGGCGGGGAGCGCAGCCGTCGTCAGAAGGGTGCCGACCGCGAGCGCGGCCAGCGTCTGATATCGCCTCATGGCGTCCTCTGTGAATTGGGATCGGTCATCGTCAACACGGCCTGCCGGGTGAATCCGAACTCGTCGACCGCCAGGAGGACCTCTCCGGGCCGGATCGCCGTCACGCGGATGCGGCCGAACACCGCGCCGACCCGCGCCTTGTAGATCTCCTTCGTGGACTCGTCACGCAGCATCGCCATCGAGCGGGCGGGGTTCGGGTCGACCATCACGCCCGTCAGCTTGAGGTCCTCGAGCAGCGGCCGGATGTCCCCGGTCGCGATGAGCGACGCGAACGGGTCGCGACGGCCATCCATCGGGTACCCGAAGCTCTCGCGGGCGAGGAGGATCCGGCCGAGCGAATCGGTCGGGAACTCCGGCACCGGCGGCGCGGCCTTCTTCTGCGCCTCGGCCGCGGGCGCCGCGAGCACGAGGGCGGCGGCGAGGATCATGAGTCGGCGCATCACTTGTCCTCCCCGGTCCCGCTCTTCGCCACGTAGGTCTGGATGTCGAACTGCGCGGTCAGCATGCGGCTGTCCGCCTGGACGTTCGGTCCCGCCGCGGCGCCCGAGGGCGTGAGCGAGACGTTCATCGGCACGATGATGCGGCGGAGCGAGCCCACCGCGGTGAGCAACGCGCCGATCTGGTGGTAGTTGCCCTGCATCGACATGCGGTACTTCATCGTGTCGAAGGTCTCGCCCTGGACGACCGAGCCCGGGGTGAAGCCCGAGATCTCGAGACCGGTGCGACGGGCCGCGCCGAGCATCTGCTCGAGCAGCGCCGGCACCTCGTTGCCCGTGGGGATGAGCGTGCGCATGAGGTCGAGGTTCGCCTGGAGGCGCTTCGATTCCTCCTGCAGCTGCGTCACGGAGCCGCGGGCCATCACGGCCTTCGCCTTCTGGTTGGCCGAGTCCAGCTGCACCACGTGCCGCTGGAGCGTGTCGATCTCGGCGGACTTGGGGTCGTACTTCATGTACCACCAGCCACCCGCGAGCGCGAGTCCGAGCAGGCCCACGAGGAGCATGACCTGGTCGCGCTGATTGGTCGGCATGCCGATCGCCATGGTTACCTCACCGCGATGGTCAGGGGGACCGTGCGGATGGCGCTCGCCGGCGGCTTCGAATAGGTCATGTCGAGCGTGAACTCGGTCACCGTCTTGCCCTCGCTCTGCGTCGCCTGCGTCCCGGCGATGGTCACGTTCTCGAGGAAGTCCGACGCCTCGAGCTGCTTCATGAAGATGGTCAGCGCCTGAAGGTCGACCGTGAGGCCGATCACGCGGAGCGTCAGCTTGGGCACCTCGCCGGCCGCGACCTGTTCGGGCGAGACCGTCGTCTGCGCGCTCGACTGCGCGACCGACCGCAGCCACGTGTAGGTCGGGAGCGCGCGCGAGACCTCGTCCAGGATGTGCGGCCAGACGAACCGCTCACCGTCGATCGCGCGGATGATGTCCATCTGCCGCATGATGGAATCGCGCTGCGCCTGCGCCACCGCGGTCGCGCGGACCACGGCATCGAACCGCGCGCTGTCCTGCACCGCCACGCGCTCCTGCTCCTTGAGCGCGGCCTCGGTGCGGCCCTGGAAGAACCACATCGCGGCCGTGAGGGCCACGCCGAGCACGACGCCACCGACGGCGACGCCGAGCCAGGGATCCTTGAACCGTTCGCCGAGCGAGGCGACGAGCGCACGCACGTCGACCGCCGCACCACCGCCGGTGGCCTTCGTCTTCTTTCGCGCGCCTGGGAGGAGATTGATCTCGATCATCTGGGCGTCCGGGCGTCAGGCGGGCTGGCGAAGGGCCAGTCCGATGGGCAGCATCATGAGGGGCGCCACCTCATCTGTGACGAGGCCCTCGAAGGCTCCGTCACGCACGACGAGGTTCGCCAACGGGCTCGCAGGCTCCACCCGGAGGCGCAAGCGACCGGCGAGCGCATCGAGCAGGCCCGGCGCGCGCGATCCACCGCCACACACGAAGACCGCGCTCACCTGCGCGCCCGTCCGCGACGAGGAGGCGAGGAACGCCGCCGCGCGCTCGATGCCCACGGCGATCTCCTCGCCGCGCGACTCGAACACCGCGTCGAGGTGCTCGGAGCGGTCGTAGCCCTGGAGCAGCGCCGCCGCCTCCTCGGAGCCGAGGCCGCGGTCGCGCTGCAGGTCCTCGCGGAACCGCCGCGTGCCCACGGTGAGGTCGCGCGTCAGCACCGGCACGCCGTCCTCGACGATGTTGATGTTCGTGACCTCGTGGCCGACGTTCACCAGCGCCACGATCCCCGACATCGCGTCGGGATGGTTGAGCTCGAAGGCGTTGTGGAGCGCGAACGCGTCGACGTCCACCGCGCCCGCCGTGAGACCGGCGTCCGAGAGGACCCGCACCTTCGCCTCCACGAGCTCGCGCTTGGCGGCGACCAGCAGCACGCTCATCTGCTCGTCGGTCCCGTTCGGGTCGAGGATCTGGAAGTCCAGCTCCACCGACTCCATGTCGAACGGCACGTGCTGCTCGGCCTCCCATCGCATCAGCTCGCGCGCCTGCTGCTCCTTCACGCGCTCGATCTGGATCTTCTTGATGATGACGTCGCGGCCGCCGACCGCGGTGACGACGGTCTTGCTCGTCACGCCCGCGGCGGTGAGGCAGCTCGTGATCGCGTCGGCCACGATCCCGGGGTCCATGATCTCGCCCTCGACGATCGCGTCGGCGAGCAGCGGCATCACCGCCACCCGCGTCAGCTCGGGCGTGGACTTGGAGTGGTCAACGACGGCGACCTTGATGAGGCCCGAGCCGATGTCGAGACCGACGGTTGTCTTCTTGCGTCCGAAAAGCGCCATGGGGATCCCGTGAGGCGACCAGCGAGACGGTTGTAGGCGGGCTCCCAACTTGCGATTGGGCCCGTTCAGGGTCAATGCACCGCGAAATACCTGTCGCCTGCCAGAGCTACACGAACGTCGGCGTCAGGAAGTAACGATGCCTCGCGCCCACGACCCCCGGCCGGCCCCGTCATCCCCCCGGGGAAGCCGTCAGCCAGCCCGCTCCGGCCGGGACCAGCCGCGCCGCCTGCGGGCACCGGACCAGCCCCAGTTCCCGCTCGCTCGAGTCGGGTCGCAGCAGCGCGGTCGCACGGGCGACCGCGCCCTGCCGGCCTCGTCCCTCGGCCTCGGCACGGACGAGCCCGTCACCCAGATGGGACCAGGTGAGCCGGTACCGGCCGCCAGCGGCCGACGCTCCGGTGCTGAACTGCGCAGCCAGCGACGGACTCACGCACAGGAGCGCGAGGTCCGTCGGTCGCGCCAGGGCGTCCAGCCCCTCGTGCATCGCGGCCCGCGCGACGAGCTCGTCATCGGCCGATCCGGCGACACGCCAGTCGAGCACCGCGTCGAAGAGCGCGAGGGCGGACAGGAGTCCGAGCGCGACGAGCGCCGCCAGGACGGCCGGGAGGATGATGCCGCGCCGCGGCCCGCGCCTACCGGCCCGCATCGGTCCGCACCACGAGGGCCCGCAGCTGGCCGGGGATCGCAGGAACACCGACGAGGAACTCGAGACGGCCCCCGCCGATCGCGTTCACCTGGAACCCGCCCGCTGATCGACTTCGAAGCGGACCCGCCACCGGCTGGATCACCCCGCACGCGCCGTTCGCGCATCGACGCCAGCCGAGCATCCAGTCGCCGCCGCCGGCGTTGTAGATCGAGAGCCGTCCTCGCCGCCCGATCCTCAATGGAGTGCCCGGGCCTACCCGCGCATCGAGCGCAGGGATCACGAGCCGGGCCCGCGCCGCACCGGCCTGGGCCGCGGTGGCGAACCCCCCGGCCGACCCGCAGGGCGCGTCGCCGGTGCGGGTCGTCGCGCTGTCCACCAGGGCAGCGACCCACGCGCGATAGCCCGTGAGACTGTCCTCCACCCATGCGCGGACCTCGTCGCCGACCTCGATCGGTTGGGCCAGGCGAACGAGCGCCGCTCCGCCACCGCTCTGCGGCGGGAGGTAGAGAGCCGTGCCCTCACGCGCGCACGCGACCCCGTCCCCGACGCGCATCTGCAGCTCGATGGCCGAGTCCCCGAGCACGATGATGGAGTCGGCGTCACGCGCGATCGCCGCCGCGACGTGCAGGGCTTCACGCCCCCCACGCTCGGCACGCGCCCGCGTCTCGGCGCGGTCGAGGAGCCGCCGCCCTTGCAGCAGCACGCTCGCGCACGCGACGGCGAGGAGGCCCGCGAGCGCCAGCGCACAGAGCGCCTCGGCGATGAGGAAGCCGCGACGGGCCGTCACGGGCACTGCCGCTCATGTGCGAGCGCCAGCCGAACCGGCCGGCCAGGGAGACTCGAGCGCGCCCTTCCCTCCAACCGGGCGAGCGGACCAGCCCGGGTGATCCGCCAGGTCTCCTCGACTCCGTCCGCCGCGCCGCTCAGCACCGTGTCGGTCGAGGCACAGGCGCTGATCGCGAACCACACGAGGCGAGCCTCCACCACGCTCGCCACCAGTTCGCGGCGTCCGGCGCCATCACGCAGCCGCGCCGCGGCGACCAGCGCGCCCAGTGTCCCCCCGATGCCGATCGCGAGGAGCACGGACGCGACGAGGACCTCGACCAAGGTGACGCCGGGACGCGGACGCATGGGCCGAAGGTCGCTCGGCGGGCGTCCCGGTGCGTGACCGGAGTGACCGCGCTGTCACCGAAAGCTTGCGGGGGCCGAGCGCATCGCGCTCGGCCCCCGCAGGATCCATCAAGCAGCAGGTCTTACTGGTCGCAGACCGGCTCGCCGTCACGCGTGCCCGAGCCGACCGTGATCTGGCAGGTCTTGGTCGTGCCACCGGCGTACGCGACCGAGGCCGAGAAGCCGCCCGTCGTCGGGGTGATGGTGCCGAGCGTCACGCCCGTCGAGTTGCGGTACGAGGTCGTCGACAGCGCGCTCGTGTACGTCGCCCACTCGGCGAAGTACGCCTCTTCGGCCGTCACGAGGTTACGAAGGTCGGACTTCATGGCCGTGAGGTACGCCTTCTCCTTCGTGTTCGCGAACTTCGGGATCGCGATCGCGGCGAGGATGCCGATGATGACGACGACGATCAGGAGCTCGATCAGGGTGAAGCCCTTCTTGTTGCTCAGCATGCTGGTCTGCTCCGCGGATGTGGAGTGAGGGTGTGGGGCGGTGACTTCCGACAGGAGGAAAGGCAAGAAGCCTGCCACCGGCGGCATCCCGGCCAAGGTGCTGCGGTACAATGACTTGCGTGGTGTGCTGAACGTCACACAGGCGATTCGCCTTTGGTTAAGGCACGGGTTCTGGCACTTTGCGGCGCCCGCCGGAGGCGGCTGGCTTCATGAACAGGACCGGCACCCGGAGCCGGGCGTCCGACTTGGAGACCGGCCCGCCGGCCCGATACCATCGGTTCCGGGCGTCCACCGTGTCCTTCGCCACCAGGGACGACTCCGCCTTCTGGAGCATCATGGAGAAGGGTCCGACCGAGAGCCCGCGGGCGATGCCCTGGATCGAGGCATCCCGGGCGTCGGAGAGCCGCCCCACCTCGAGGAGACACGCGGTCCGGCCGATCGACGCGATCTCGGCATCGGGCCGACGCGCCAGCACGGCATCGTAGACCGGGAGGGCGTCAGGGCACCGGTCGTCGAAGTGCAGCACGCGGGCCAGCGAGAGCTCGAGCAGGTCGTAGCCGGGGTACAGCGAATCGGCCGTTCGGAGGTGCATCTCCGCCCTCTTCCAGGAAGTCGCGGCCCCGAAGAGCTCGCCGAGCGCGAAGTGCGCGCGGAAGTTCGTCGGCGCCTCGACCACCATCGTCGAGAACAGGGTCGGGTTGTCGACCCAGACCGTCTGCCTATCCGCCGAGTGGGCCGTCGCCGCCACCAGGAGCACGGCCCCGAGCGCCGGGATCGCCACGCGGACCCAGCGCGCCCGGTACGATCGCACGCGCGGCCACGCGAGCTGCACGGCGCGCCCCACGAGCAGCATCACGCCGGCGCTCGGCAGGAACAGCGTTCGCTCGGCGATCAGCACACCGGTGGGGATGAGGATGTTCGCGGTGGGACCCATCGTGAGCCCGATCCAGAGCAACGCGAACGCGGCGATCCGGTCGCGGCGCCAGGCCCAGACGAAGAGGGCGAGCGCCGCCAGCAGGACCGCCGCCCCAGGGACATGCCCGAGGGACGGTGCGTCGAGGAACGGGATGGCCTGCGGCGAGTAGTCCGGGTGGAGCTGCGCCGGATACAGGAACAGTCGCACGAACTCCGGCACGAGGCCGAGCATCACCCAGAGCCGTCGGCCCATCGGCACGCCCTCGAGCGCGGGGTGCGGCGCGTCACCCGCGAACCCGCCGAGGATGGAGAGCCGGAGGATGATGTACCCGGCGACGATGAGCACCGAAGCGCGCGCGAGCGACCACTGCTGCGACACGCCGCCCGCCGGATCCGCGAAGCCGCGCCCGCGGAACACCACCTCCGTCATGAGCAGCAGCGCGGGGAGCACGATCCCGTGCTCCTTGTGACCGAGCGCCCAGGCGAGGCATCCCGCGATGAGCCAGACCGTGCGTGTGCGGAGCGGGCCCTGCTGTCGGTCGCGGATGTACGCCGTGACGGCGAGGAGCATGGGGATGGCCGTCCACATCTCCGACTGGCCCACCACGTTCGCGACGGCCTCGACATGCACCGGGTGCGCCGCGAACCCGACGCCGGCGACGAGCGCGGCACCCTTGGGGAGGAGGCTGCGGAAGAGGAGGAGGAGGCAGACCGACGTCAGCGCATACAGCAGGACGTTCGCCAGATGGAACGGGAAGGGACTCCCCTTCCCGGCGACCCACTCGAGCGCGAACGCGATCACCGTGAGCGGGCGGTAGAGCGAGTTCCCGCGCGACGGTCCCCAGTACGAGTCCGTGAGGTACTCCCCGAGGCGGTGCCACTGCGTGACCATCGGGTTCTCGACGATGATCGGGATGTCGTCGTAGGCGAACAGGTTCGCGAGCCCGGTCACCGAGGCGGCGAGCGCGACGGCGAGCACCAGCGCGACGCTCCAGCGCGCGTCGTGCGCCTCCCACGACTCCTGCCAGCGTGCCCTCATCGCGAGAGGTTGTAGCGGATGATGTGCCCGATGGCCGCGACGCCGTCCCGCCAGCCGATCTTCTTGCCCTCGGCGTAGGTGCGGCCCGAGTAGGAGATGGGCACCTCATAGATGCGGGCGTCGATCTGCGCGAGCCGTGCCGTCACCTCGGGTTCGAACCCGAACCGGTCGGAGGTGAGATGCAGGGAGCGCGCGAGGTCCCCGCGCATCGCCTTGTAGCACGTCTCCATGTCGGTGAGGTTCAGGTTGGTGAACATGTTGCTGAACGTCGTGAGGACGGTGTTGCCCACCGAGTGCCAGAAGTAGAGCACGCGGTGCGGGCCGCCGAGGAACCGGGACCCGAACACGGCGTCGGCGCGGCCGTCGATGATGGGCTCGAGGAGTCCGGGCCAGTCGTTGGGATCGTACTCGAGGTCGGCGTCCTGCACGATCACCACGTTGCCGGTGCTCGCCTTGAGCGCCGTGCGGATCGCGGCGCCCTTGCCGCGGTTCACCTCGTGGAACTCGAGGATGTCGATGCGCCCCTCCGCCTTCAGCTCGAGGAGCCGCTCGCGCGTACCGTCCTTCGAGCAGTCGTCGACGCAGATGATCTGCTTGCGCACCGGGACCGCGTGCACCTCGTCGAGGATCCGGTCGATGGTGTTCCGCTCGTTGTAGACGGGGATCAGCACCGACAGCACGAGGTCCGCCGCGGGCAGGGGCGTGCGGCCGCGGACGCGCGGGCCGGGGATCGAGGCGATCGAGTTGGGTGTGAGCTGGGTCATGGGTGCCGGACCTTGAGCGTGCGCACCGGCACGCCATCGGGGGAGACGTCGATCAGCGTCCGTCCGCTGTCGAGGCGGGCGTGCTGCAGGGCAACATCATACGGCCCGCCGCGCATCACGAGATACGCGGCCGGGCGGAAGCGGCGGTCGATCCGCTCGAGCTCGTCCACCTGCTCTGCCGGAGTCTTGTCCACGACGTGCTCGCGCGGCGTGAGGATGCCCACCGGCAGCACCTCCAGGCCGGTGTACAGCGCGAGCATCGGCGCGAGCTCCGCCGCGATGCGCTGGCCGTCGAGCCAGCGCTCGTCGTTCACCGCGCGCACGAGCCGCGTCCCGGTGGCGCTCATCAGGCGCGACGCGCTCGACTCCCATCCGCGGGCGAGCCCGCGCGCGTTGTACGTCACGTGCCCGAGCGCGAGCGCGGTGAGGACGACGACGGCCGCGGCGGCGGCACGGCCGCGGCCCGCTGTGCGGAGCCGCGTGACGAGCATCGCGCCGCCGGCCAGTCCGATGAGCACGAGGACCGGCCACACCACCCAGACGAACCGGTCGATCCAGAATGGCCACACCACCGCCACGGCGAGGTAGCCCGCGATCGCGAGCGCCGTGACCGGTGCGCGGCCACGGGGCGCGAGCGCCAGCAGCCCGGCCGCGAAGGCACACAGCGCGAGTGCCGCCGCCGCGTGGCGGACGGGTCCCGCCCACAGCGGCGAGGTGAACAGGCCGAGCATCGTCCACGTCGCGTCGGCGTTCTTGGCGACGACCGCCGCGAGGAACGGTCCACCGCCGGCGCGATAGCCATCGACGACCCAGTCGAGGTACGGACCGTACGAGCCCAGCAGTTCCTCGGGGAACGTGGGGATCGCGCGCCAGACGAAGAGCTGCCAGGGGAGGAGGAGCGCCACGCACACCGTCGCGACGATGGCACCCTCCCTCCAGCGTCGATCGCGCGCCAGCAGCACGAGCGTCGCGACCAGCACCGCGCCGCCGAGGGTGCGCACGAGCACAAGGAGCGCGAGGAGCGCTCCGGCGCCGAGGGCGCGCGTGACCCCACCCTCTCGGACGAGCCGCTCCGCGACGAGGAGCGTCGGGAGGAGCAGCAGGAGGAACAACGGTTCCGAGAGCAGGAGGTTGGTGAGCAGCAGCACTGGAACGCTGACCGTGGCGGCCACCACGCCGCCGAGCGCGACCCACCACGGGAGCCGGAAGAGGCGCTGGCCGAGGTGGACCGCCGTCGCGGCGGCGAGCGAGACGATGACGGGATTGATGAGCTTGAACCAGCCGATGTTCCCCGGGAAGGCCGGCGCGACCTTCCACACCGCCGCGAGCACGAGCGGCCACACGGGTGGGTAGTGGATCGCCGGTGGATGGCCCGGCAGGTGCGGATACACGTACCCCATCCCCTCGGCGAGGGCCTTCGCCGTGAGCAGGTAGATGCCGTCGTCGTTGAAGCCGCCGATCTGGTCGGAGGTCATCGTCGCGAGCGCGGCCACGAGGGCGATGAGCGCCGCGAGGAGCGGCGCGCGCCGCTCCAGCTGCGCCCCCGCTCCCGACGCGGCTTCCCCGACCCCGCCGAGCGCTGGGCTCAAGCCTCCACCCCGTACCGCGCGAGCTTGCGGTGGAGCGTCGACGGGTCGATCCCGAGCGCTTCCGCCGCGCGCGTCTTGTTGCCCTGCTCCGCGCCGAGGACGAAGAGGATGTACGCCCGCTCGATCGTCTCGAGCGTCGGATTGGGGGCCGCGCGATCCGCGACGAGCGGCTCGCTGTGCCGCTCGCTCACGCGCTCCGGCAGGGCACCGATGCCGATCGTCGGGCCGGTCGAGAGGATGACCGCCCGTTCGAGTGCGTTCTCCAGCTCGCGCACGTTCCCGGGCCACGCATACCCGAGCATCGCCTCGGCGGCATCGTCCCCGAGCCGCTTCGGCGCCTCGCCGCGCTGCTCGCCGGCGCGCTGGAGGAATCCCTCGGCGAGGAGGAGGATGTCGTCGCGCCGTTCGCGCAGCGGCGGGAGATGCACCGAGATCACGTTCAGGCGGTAGAACAGGTCGCGCCTGAAGTGGCCGCGCTTGATCTCGTCCTCGAGGTCGCGGTTGGTGGCCGCGATGATCCGCGTGTCGATCGGCAGCGGGTCCGTCGCGCCCACCGGGATCACCTCGCGATGCTGCAGCACCCGGAGGAGCTTCACCTGCGTCGCCGGGGTCGTCTCGCCGATCTCGTCGAGGAAGAACGTGCCGCCGCCCGCCGAGGTGAAGAGGCCCTGCTTGTCGCGCACGGCGCCCGTGAACGCACCCTTCACGTGGCCGAAGAGTTCGCTCTCGAGCAGGCCCTCGGGAAGCGCACCGCAGTTGATCGACTGGAAGGTCGCGTCCGAGCGCGCGGAGAGGTCGTGGATGTAGCGGGCGACGACCTCCTTGCCCGTGCCCGACTCGCCCGTGATCAGCACCGTCGACTCTGTGGGCGCGACCGCCTCCGCGAGCCGGAGCACGTCGAGCCACGCGCGGTTCTGTCCCACCGGCGCGCCCGTGCCCCGGCGCTCGCGCCGCCGGATCTCCTTCTTCAGCACCGTGTTCTCCACGCGCAGCTGCCGATGCTCGGCGGCGCGGCGCAGGATCGCGACGAGCTCGTCGTTGCGGAACGGCTTCTGGATGTAGTAGAACGCCCCGGCGTTCACCGCCTGCATCGCCGTCTGCAGTGTCGCCTGCGCCGTCATGAGGATCACCGGCACGTCGGGGTCCTTCGCCTTGGCGGCCGCGAGCACCTCGACGCCGGTGACCTGCGGCATGCGCACGTCGCTCAGCACGATGTCCGGCGAGAGCTGCTCCAGGCGCTCGAGCGCGGCCTTGCCTCCGTGCGCGACGTGCGGCGTGAATCCCTCGGCGCGGAGCAGGATCTCGAGGGTCTGCAGGATCCCGGACTCGTCATCGACGACGAGCACGGTCGGGGCGGTGGCGCGGTCGGTCACGTGGCGGCTCCGAGCGGCGTGGGCTCGAGTGGGAGGAGGACGGTGAAGCAGGTGCCGGTGGCGGCGCTGTCGACGAGGATGAGTCCGCGATGCGCCTCGATGGCGCGATGCACCATCGCGAGGCCGAGGCCGCTGCCGCCCGGCTTGGTCGTCGCGAAGGGTTCGAACAGCCGATCCGCGACCTCGGCGGGGATCCCCGTGCCCTGATCGCGGATCTCGATCGCGTGCACGGGACCGTCGAACGAGAGGCCCATGGGCTGCTCGTCGCGCGCGAGCGTGCGCAGCCGCACGCGCACCTCGCCCTGCGGCGGGGAGGCCTGGAAGGCGTTGAGGATCAGGTTGAACAGCGCGCGGTGCAGCAGGTCCTCGTCGCCCTCGATGGAGAGGGGCGCGTCGGGAAGCTCGAGCGCGAGCCGCGCCTGCGCGCCGCGGTCCGGGTGCGCGCCCGCGAGCGTGGCGGCGCCCTGTACCACCTGACGGAGGTCGAGGACGTCGCGCTGGGCCACCTGGACGCGAGCGAAGTCGAGGAACTCCGAGAGCAGCCGCGAGAGCCGCTCCGACTCCCGCACGATCAGCGCGGCGAGGGTGCGTTCGTCCGGGGTCGCGGCCGGGCGCCGCGACATCTGCTCGACCGCGCTGTGGATGCTCGCGAGCGGGTTCTTGATCTCGTGGGCGAGCGACGCGCTGAGCTCGGCGACGGCCTCGAGCCGCTGGGCGCGCAGGTTCATCGCCTCCAGCCGCTTCTGATCCGAGATGTCCTGGAAGATCGCGGTCGTCGCGCCGCCTTCCTGCCGCAAGTCGCCGCTCACCGAGGTCGTCGCGATGCCCACCGGCACCGGTTCCTCGCCGCGGTAGAGGATGCCCTCGCGCCGCGCGGCGACGACGCCGCCGGCCGCGTGCAGCGAGAGGGCATCCGCGACCCCGGGGGCCACGCGCGCGATGCGCGCGAGCACCGGCGTGCCGACCTCCTGATCCACCGCGAGCCCCAGCATCGCGGCCGCCGCGGGATTCGCGTAGAGCAAGAGCCCCGCGTCGTCGACCGTGATGATCCCCGAGCGGATGTTCGCGAGGATGTCGGCGGCGCGCAGCTGCATGCGCTGGAGCTCCTCCTGCAGCCGCTGCCGCCCCTCGCCGGCCTCCTGCAGTCGCGCGGCGATGTACCCGGTCCCCACCGCGACCAGCGTGAACACCACCAGCTGGAGCACCAGATACATCGAGAGCTGCCCATCGCTGATGAGGAACGAATCCCCGACGTACAGCACCGAACCGAGCATGGCGAGCAGGAGCGAACTGCCGATCGGCAGGAGCAGGGCGCCGGCCGCCATGACGAGGATGTAGAGCGCGGCGAACTGCGACTCGGCGCCGTTGGTCAGGTGCACGACGCTCGTGATGAGCAGGAGGTCGTGGACGAGCTGTCCATACAGGAAGCCCTCGCCCGGGCGCCGACGGTTGACCTCGGTCCGCACGAAGGAGACCGCGGTGAGGGCCATCGAGGTGACGAAGAACGCGGCGGCGACGAACGTCGAGAGCGGGTCGTCGAACAGCACCGAGAAGAGCGTCGCGAGGAAGCTCCCGGTGGCGACGAGCACGCGCCCGACGTAGATCCAGCGCAGCAGGCGGCGCGGATCGAGCACGGCGTGGTATCCTTCCTCGTTCCCCGCGAACCGAAGCGCCAAGGCACGTCTCCACTGTTGCAATCCGCAACGACTTCAATGAGACGAGTCCTCTGGCGAAATGCAACACCGAGGCATCACATCCGATGATCGACCGCTCGCCTTGGACCGACGACGGCGCCCTCCGCGTGAACGCGCGGGTGGCGATCCCCGCGCACGAGCTCGAACTCCGCGCCACGCGCGCCGGCGGTCCCGGTGGACAGCACGTGAACACCTCGTCGACCCGCGTCGAGGTCACCTGGTGCGTGCTGACCTCGGGGGCGCTCGACCCCGAGGCGAAGGACCGGGTGCTCGCGCGCCTCGCGTCCCGTCTCGATTCGTCAGGCACGCTGCGGGTGGTGGCGGCGGATACCCGGAGCCAGACGCAGAACCGCGCGCTCGCGCTGGAGCGGCTCGCGAACACGGTGGCGCAGGCGCTGGTCGTCCCGAAGGCGCGACGCGCGACCAAGCCCACCCGCGCATCGAAGCTGGCGCGGCTCGAGACGAAGAAGCGGCGGTCGACGCAGAAGCGCGACCGCCGCTACCGGGGCGAGGACTGAACCGCGCGCCTACTTCGGCGCGCCCTTCTTGCCCGGGGTGAACGTCACGCCGATCACGATCGTGAGGAAATCGGCCCGCGTCTGCCGCGGATTCAGGATCACGTTGCCGCTCCCGTCCTCGGTGATGTCGCCCGGCGTGAGGTAGCGCACGTTCTCGCCGTTCCACGTGTGGCGCACCCCGAGGTCGAAGACCGTGGTCCCCTGGCCGAACGGGATGTAGAGGCCCGCGAACGCGCTCTTCGCGAACGTCCCGTCGTTGGAGTTGGTGCTCGACGCGAACGGTTCGTCCGCGCTGTTCGATCCGCGCACCGAACTCGAGGTGGTGAAGGCGGAGAAGCCGATGCTCCCGCCGAGGTACGGCATGATCGTCGGGCCGGGCACGCCGACCTGCCCGCCGATGCTGCCGCCGAAGATCGAGTTCGTGGTGGTGACGTCGACGTTGATCAGCCCGAGGGCACCACCGCCGAGCGGGAGGCGTCGCGTCTCGGAGCCATAGATCAGGAACCCGAGGTCGGCGCGGAGCGCGACCGGGCCGCCCACCCGCCACAGCAACCCGCCGCCGATGCCGCCCGCGAAGTTCACGTTCTGGGCGAACTCGCCCTGCGGCAATCCGAGCTGCAGGCCGACGGGGATGGACAGCGGGGAGGAGCCGCTCTGCGCCGGCAGGAGTGGCGCGACGAGGATCACCGCGGCGAGCGGAGCGAGGGTGCGTAGGACGCGCATGTGCTGAGGGACGGAAGGTGAAGGTGACGCGCGGACTCTACCGACGCGCCGCCGCCGCTGTTTCACCCGCGAGAAGTTGGGGCGTTCCGAGTGCCGCCGCGAGGGCGCCGAGCGCGGTGATGCGGCGCCCCTCCAATTGCGCCGCGCGCTGGCGCTCATCGAGCACCGCGCGCTCACGCAGGTTCACCAGCAACAGGGAGCTCTCCCCGACCTCGAACCGGCGCTGCTCGGCGACGAGGAGCGCCTCCGTCGCTGCCGTCAGTCGCGACTGGCCGACGACCTGCGCCTCGGCGGCCTCGAGCTCGATCCGCGCCCGCTCGATGCCGAGCCGCACGTCCCGTTCCACTCGCTCGCGCTCGATCGCGAGTTGGCGCACGCGCTCGTCCGCGGCGCGCAGGCGTCCGAGTTCGCGCCGCGCGAGCAACGGCACGCGGACGCTCGCGCCGACCTTCGCATCGTCCGCCGCATCGGCGAGCGTCGGCAAGGCTCCGAGGGATGTCCCTGCGCCCAGTGCGCTCAGCTCGGCACTGGCGGACGGCAGCACCTGCGTGAGCAGGAGCCGGCGCTGCGCCTGGGCCTGCAACCATCGCGCGCGCGCGGATCGGACCGCCGGGTGATCGCGGCCCAGGCGCTCGAGCACGTTCGCATCGACGGCCGCCCTCGCTCCCTCGAGCATCCGCGGACGGCGCGCCGCGTCCAGTGCGGGACGCGCGGTCGGTGCGAGGTCCGCGGCCCTGCCGTTGGCGTCCCACAAGTACCCCGCGACGACCAGCCGGGCCGACGCCGCCGCCGCGCTCGCGTCCACTTCCGCGAGCCCTCGACGCTCCCACTCCGCCAGCGCCTCCACGCTGTCGAGCGCCGCGAGATCGCCCTCGCGCACACGGGAGCGCACCGCGTCGAGCCGGAACCTGGCCAGTGCGACGCCGTCGCGCGCGACCTGCGCGCGCACCTCCGCCTCGTACCACCCCCCCCAATCCCGCGCCGCCTGCTGCAGCAGCCGCGCCACGGCGGCCTCCGCGTCCGCGTCGGCCGCGGCCAGCGCGTCCTCCGCCTGCTGCAACGCGGTGCGGCGCTCGTCCGTGACGAGGCGCGGACCGACCGGGATACTGATGCCGGCGGACAGGAGCCCTGCCCCTGGCGTCTTCCGCTCCGGGTTGATGATGGCTCCGGCCGCCCGCTCCCAGCCCAGCTTGAAGTCGACGCCCCACGGTGTCGGCACCGTGAGTCGCGTGTCGAGTTCGTCGTAGTAGCCGATGCCCTTGAACCGCTTGAAGTCCCAGCTCACCGCGAGGACCGGATCGAATCCGCCGCGCGCGGCGCGAAGCTCGGCTTCGGCCTGCCCGCGCGTGGAGGCGGCCTGACGCGCCACCGGATGCGCCTCGCGCACGCGCCGGAGGAACGCTTCGAGCGTGAGCGAGTCCGCCGAGCCGGGCGCGAGGGCGATCGCGAGGACGAAGGCCGCGATCACTTCTTCTGCTCCGCCGCCGGTGGAGGCGCTGGTTGCGCCGGCGGGAATCCGTTCATGAGGCGCCACAGCTCGAAGCCCACCGACACGTTCCGCAGGAGGGCCCATCCGCGAGCGCCCGAGCCGAGGCGGAGTTCTCGCGGCCACGGCTCATCCGCGGAGTCGGCCTCCACCAGCACGCGATAGGCGCCGTTCGGCTGGGCGAACTGATCGATGACGGCGACGCGTCCGCCGAACGTGCCGACGGCCACGCTCGGCCATCCGCTGAACTGCACGGCCGGCCAGCCGGCGAACTCCAGCCGGACCCGGTCGCCCACCCGCAGCAGCGGCACGTCGCGCGCGTTCACATCCAGCGCGACGGCGTGCGCAGGGGACTCCGGCTGCACGCTTGCCACGGGCTCCCCGTCCTTCACGATCTCGCCGATGCCCGTGCGCAGGGCCCGCACCACGATGCCGGCGCGCGGCGCGCGCACGATCAGCAGATCCTGCCGCGCTTCCAGATTGTCGCGGCCCGTCGCCAGCTTCGCCACTTCGGCCTCCCCCTCGGCCACCTCGGCCAGCGTCGCACTGCGGTCCCCGTCGACCTTGGCCAGCTTCTCCGCGTATTCGGCCTCGACCCCCGCGCGGTCCGCGCGGGCGGTCGCGAGCGCCGCGCGCACCTCGAGCACGAGGGCGCTCGCGCGTTGCGCGCGCTGGCGCGCCGTCTCGAGCTCGGCCCGCGAGCGCAGCCCCTCGGCCGCGAGCGATCCCGCCCGCGCCGCCTGCACGGCGGCGATCGAGTCCTCGAGTTGAGCGGCCGTCAGCGATGCCGTGAGCTGCGCGATCCGGTTGTCCCCCTTCTGTCGCGCGAGGACCCACGCGCTGTCGAGCGCGATGCGCTGCCGCGCGAGGGCGTCGGCCTTGGCGCGCTTGCCGGCGACGGCGGCCCGCTTGGCATCCACCTGCGCTCCGAGCCGCTCGGCGGCGCGCGGATCGAGGTACGACTCCTTCACCTCGTCGAGCGCGAGCAGCGGATCACCCGCGCGCACGGCCGCACCCTCCGCGACGTACCACTCGACGATGCGGCCGCCCACCGTCGCGAAGGCCTGCTGTGGGCGTTCGTCCGGTCGGAGCGCGGTGACCTGCCCCGCCGCCTGCACGTTCTGCTGCCAGGGCAGGAAGAGGACCGCGACGGCGCACACGAGGATGCCCAGCATCCAGCGGCCGAGGATCCGGAACGACGGCGGCTGTGCGAGCAGCTTGAGCGAGTCGAGCTCGTCAGCCCGCCCCGCCGGGAGATCGGGGATATCGGCCATCAGGCGGCCCCCCGCGGCGAAGGCAGAAGCGCGCCGACCACAGGGTCGCCGGCGAGGTCCTCCCAGGACGCGAAGGCATGCTGCGTGCCCTCCTGGAGCACGAGCACACGATCGCACGCCTCGAGCATCTCGCGCGTGTGGGTCACGGCGAGCAGCGTCCACGGCGCGGCACGGTCGGTCAGGGCGGCCACGAGCGCCCGCCGGGGTCCGGGCTCGACGAGCGCCAGGCACTCGTCCACCAGCACGAGGCGCGGCGCACCGACGATCGCGCGAGCGACCAGCAGCCGTACGCGGAGGGTGGATGCGAGCCCTCGCGCGCCGTTCCGCAGCACCGTGCGCGACCCCTCGGGCATCGCCTGCACGGCATCGCGCGCGCCGACGCGATCCAGCGCCGCGAGCACGTCCGCCGGACCGAGACCGGTCCGGCCGAGCGTGATGTTGTCCTCGACCGTGCCCTCGAACAACTCGGCGCTCCCCAGCACGAGGCCTATCCGGTCCCTCAGCGCCGCGGGCTCCAGATCGTGCAAGGTGATGCCGTCCAGCTGGACCGTCCCCGAGTAGCCGCTCCGCATGCCGGCGAGCACGTGCAGGAGCGTCGACTGGCCGGAACCATCCGGTCCCGTGACCGCGATCCGCTCACCGGCGCGGATCTCGAACGTGAGGTCCGAGAGGGCCGGGCGCTCCACCGACGGATACCGGTAGGTGAGCCCGTCGACCTTGAGCGCGAGGCCACCGCCGTGCGCCGCGAGCGCGAGTCCCTCCGTGGGCTCGAGTGCGAGGTCGGTCACGCCGCCGAGCTTCGTCACCGACGTGAGCACGTCGTACACCTCGGCGAGCGAACCGACGAGCTTCTCGATCCCGGCGAGCACGGTCACGATGACGAGTTCCGCCGCGACGAACTGGCCCAGCGTGATCTGGCGGTCGATCACCAGTGTGCTCCCGAGCACGAGCAGCGCGCCGGTGACGATGGTCTTGAAGCCGATCGCCGCCATCGCCTGTACCACGAGCACGCGGAAATGCCGCTGGCGATAGCGCAGGTAGCCGCTGACGTGTCCGTCCATCCGCTCGAGCGCGAGCGCGCCGCGTCCGCCCGCCTTGAACGCGTGCACCGCGCGCGCGATCTCCTCGAGCCAATGGACCGTGCGGTACTTGTAGGCGCTCTCCATCAGGCTCGTCTCGAGTCCGCGCGGCCCCGTGAGCCGGACGATCAGCGCGAGCGTCCCCGCGAGCCCGAGTCCGAACAGCGTGAAGTACGGATGATAGAACGTGAGCAGGAGCAGCCCGAAGACCACTTGGAGCAGCGCCGTGGTGGTGCCCGTCAGCAGCTTGCCAAGGCTCTTCTGGATGGTGAGCACCTCGAAGAAGCGGTTCATCCGCTCCGGCAGGTCCTCGCGCCAGGCCCGTTCGACGCTGATCCGCGGGACCCGGATGGAGAACTCGAGCGCGATCCGCGCGAAGATGCGCTGCTGGATCGATTCCACCGCCGCGAGCTGCAGCACCTGCAGCACGCCCGTGGCGAGCGTGCCGACCACGACGAACAGGATGAGCAGGATCACGGGCTGGAGCAGCAGCCCGCCCGAGACGAGTCCGATGATGGCCTGCACGCCCAGCGGCAGCGTGAGGCTGAACAGGCCCACGAGCGTCGCGTATGCGTACACGAGACCGATGTTGCCCCGTTCGGCCATCAGCAGCGCGCCCAGCCGCTCGAGCGGCGTGGTCTGCGGCGCGTGCCCCTCCCCTCCCTCCTCGTCCTTGCGCGACACCACGCGCGGCGCCGGGAGGAGGACCGCCACGAAGTTCGCACCCCCGGCGACCTGCCCGTATGCTCCCGCCACCGAGAGCTCCTCCGTCGCGCCCAGGCGAGGACCCTCGGCGGAGTCCACCGCCAGGCGCACCAGCACCGTGCCGCGCGCGGTGCGCTCCAACAGCGCGGCCCGCGTGCCCGAGCCAGCGTCCGCGAGCGCGATCAGTGGACCTGCCGCGCCGTCGAGCGCGCGCTCCCATTCGGCGGCATTGAAGGTGCGGCGCAGGAACTCCACCCCCGCGCGGCGTGCGCAGTCGCTCACGCGATCGGCGAGCGCGGTCGCATCCGCGGCACCGAGGTCGAGCCGGCGCAGTTCGGCGCGCCATGCCCCGAGGTCGTCCGGGGCACCGATCCGATGAAGCAATGACTCGGTGAGGAGAGTGGCGAGAGGCGTCGTCGTCATGGTCCGAATTCGTTTCCAGAATGAAGAATTCGGGTTGGATAATTGTTTCCTCTCCGGCTCCGACTCCAGAGGGGATCGGACGACACGGTCCGATCGCTGTCCAAGAACGACGATGACCGAGAGGTGCCAGGGCACCCCTCGGTCATCGTCGTTGCTTCCGCCGCCCGCGTGCGGCGGCCGCGGTGGAGCGCTACGGCTTGCGCGGCTCCGGTGCCTTGCTGGGCGCCTTCCCCATGTCGTGTGCCCCGCGATCCATCGCCGGCTTCGCCGCGGCAGGCGCGTGGTGCCCTCGCATGTTCATCTCGAACGTCCGCTTCTGGTCGGGGGTCAGGAGCGCCATGAATTCCGCATGCTCGGAATCCATGAGCTTCTGCACCTCGACCCGCACCGCGGTGGTGTCGCGTCCGCCGGGGTTCTTGCGGATCGCCTCCATGGCCGCATGGTGCTTGGCCTTGATCTCGGTCACCTGACGGACCTGCGCCTCGGTGAGCGCGATCCCCTTGAAGTGTTCGGTCAGCTCGGCGTCGAGGGCCGGCTTGGCATGCGGGGCTTGTGCGGCGTGCGCGGGCTGCGCCGCGGGCGCCGAGGCGGCCTGCGCGGAGAGCGCCGGCGCGGTGAACGCGAGCGCGAGGGCCAGACGGAGGTAGCGAACGGACATGGTCGTGAGACTCGTGAAGGAGGGTGAACGGGGTGCGGATGCAACGGGAGGATCAGTCGGGCTTGATGAGCGCCTTCACCGCATCGGGAGGCGCGAGTGCTGCAGCGTCGAGCGTGTCGAACTCGACCGTGGCGATGCGGATGACCAGGCGGTACTGCGGATTGCGCTGCTCGATGCGCGTCGCGACGGTGAGACCCTGGAAGGTCCGGTACTCGCCGACGACGCTGGTCGCCTCGACCCGCCCCGCGGGGGTCCGCACCGCCGTGCGGCTGCCTGCGCTCAACCCGCTCTCGATGTCGAAGTACTCGAGGAGCGTGTCCCCGCTCGTGCGGACCATCTGCACCGGGTGGACGCGCCTGCCCTCGAACGTCGTCTCGGGAAGCGTCTGGACCGATGCGAATCGGGAATAGTCGTGGAGGTCGCCGAAGAAGTCCGCCTGGTCACCCATCTGCGTCGCCATGTCGCCTTCGAGGAGCGTCGCGCCCGCGCCAGGCTGGACCGCCCACGCCACCTTCCCGTCGTACCCGGAGAGGATCTCGCCCATCGGCCCGAGCGTGACGCGCAGCAGGTACTGCTTGGGCCGGAGCTTCATGATCTCCATCGGCGCATCGATCCCCATGTCGGGGATGGTGAACGCGCCGGAGAGCCGCAGGGACTGATGGCCCTCGAGCGCGGCCCGCCCGCCGATGAGCGAGTCATGCCGCGCGGCGAGTTGCTGCGGCGTCGGGAGCGTCTGCGCGCGAGCGGTCGCACTCAGGAGGACGCACGCGAGCGCCAGGCACCGCGGGAACGTGAGCATGACGGAAGATACCGTCGCGCTCGGGCGGCGGTTCCGGCCGCGCGTCACGGCTTCGCCGCCGGGAGCCCGGCTTGCAGGGCGAGCGCGATGCGATCCTGGTTCGTCTCCGACCCCCCCGTGATCATCGCCGCGAGGTTGTTCTGCCGGACGAAGACCATGGGACCCGCGAACGCCGGCGCGCTGCCCCTCGGCGCACCGGTGGTCTCATCGAGCGAATCCGTGACGGCCTTGCGCGCCGTGCTGTCGCGGAAGATCCACGCGTAGACCTCGCCGCCACCCGCCGCGATCACGATCGCGCGCTGTCCCATCCACGCCGGCCCCTTCGGCGCGTCGGGCACCTCTCGCGGCGCGACGCCCGCGCGTACGAGGCGCTCGACCAGGTGTTCCTTCGACCAGAGTCCGGTCGCCGGCAGCGCCGCCACGCGGACCGCGGTGGATTCCGCCTTCGCGATCCCCGCGCGTTCCTGCGCGACCTTCCGCTGCTCCGCGGCCTCGCCGCCGCAGGCAGCGAGCAGGACGACCAGCGTTATGTTCCTCGCATGCATCGCGACCCCCTCGATCGACCGGTGAGCACGGAGCCGGTCCGCGTGGACAAGTGGCTGTGGGCAGCGCGCTTCTTCAAGACGCGGTCCCTCGCCGCGGATTCGGTGGACGGCGGCAAAGTACAGGTGAATGGCGAGCGCGCCAAACCGTCGAAGACCGTGCGCCCGGGCGACGAGGTGCGCGTGCGCCTCGGTCCGTTCGAGCACGTGGTCCACGTGACCGGCACGGCCGAGCGACGCGGCACCGCCACCGAGGCTGCCCGCTTGTACACCGAGACCGAGGCCTCGAGTGCGGCGCGCGAGAAGCTGCAGTGGCAGCTCCGTGCCGCGGCGCCGGCGATGGAACCCGAGAAGGGACGCCCGACCAAGCGCGACCGGCGTGAGCTGGAGCGCTTCCGCAAACGTTGAGTCGTCACGTGCGCTCGGCCAGGCGCCGCAGGACCGCGTCGTCGAGGCGGTGTCCACCTTCGAAGCGCTCGAACGCACACCGGAACCCCGCCGCGGCGAGCCGCGCCTGCTCGGCCGCGAGCCGCTCGGCCGGCACGAACCTGTCCCGGTCGCCCACGACCACCGTGCACTCCGTGCGGCCGAGCGGTGTGTCGGGCGCGAGCGGGAGCTCCGGCGCGATGGCACCGCCCCAGCACACCAGCCGCCGCACCGGGACGGCACCGCTGGCGACCCATCGCGACGCAGCGGCCGTGCCCTGCGAGAAGCCGAGCACGGTGAGGGGTGCGGCCGCGCCGACCTGATCCCGGAAGCGGTCGTGCGCGAGTTGCAGCCAGTGCAGCTGATCCCCGATCTCCTCGACGCGATCCTCGCGCGTCATCCACGACGCCCCCACGCTCGCCTCGGCGTGGCGCTCGACGGTGGCACGCGCGTCATAGAACCTTGAGAGCGCCTCCGGCGCCACGATCAGCCGGGTGCCGTCGTCGATGGCGCCGAACCCCGTGATGAAGTCGGCAGCGAGTTGGCCGTACCCGTGGAGCACGATCCACAGCTCCTTCACGGCGGCCGGGTCCGATGGTCCCACGACGGCACAGCGTGCCGACCGTCGCGTCACGAAGCGTTCGATGCGCGGGGGTGGCCGATCGGTCATCTCCGGAATCAACCGGCGCGCGGCATCGGGGACCAGTGGCGGGAGGGTCCCCGGGACGATTACCATTCGGCTCGCCCCGCACCCTCTCGGAGCCACCCGATGTCGTCATCGAACGAAGCCTACGACCCGAACAAGCTCGGCTGGGGATTCGCCGCTGCGATCATCGTGCTCGCGGTCGTCGCGAACCTCACCGCGTACAGCCTGCACAAGGCGACGTATCAGAAGCCTGACAAGCCGGCGGCGGCCAGCCAGGCGCACTAGAGGTGCCGATGGCAGATGGGAGATGGCGGTAACGACGATGCGGGGGACTGGCTGAGCGCCGGTCCCCCGCATCTCGCATCTCCCCGCTCTCCGCCATCTCGCTCAGTTCTTGTGGCGGAACGTGATCCGTCCCCGGCTCAGATCGTATGGCGACACCTCGACCGAGACCCGGTCACCCTGGAGCACACGGATGCGGAAGCGCCGCATCTTGCCGGCCATCGTCGCCAGCACGTCGTGTCCATTGGAGAGGTGCACGCGGAACGTCGCGCTGGGGAGCACCTCGGAGACGGTCCCTTCGAGTTCGATCGCTTCTTCTTTGGCCATACGGTCCGGTTCAGGGGTAACGACGAAAGCTAAGGCGGGAGGAGAGGCAACGGCAGGGGGCGGAAGGGCTCAGCGCGCGGCGTCACAGCGGGGTGAGCCCGACGCGGCCGCCTGCAGCACGGTCACCATCTCCCGGACGAAGGTCGCGCCGGCATCCTCGTCATACCACTTCTGCTTCTGGAAGCTCTCGAGGGTCCCGGCCTCGCGCATCGACATGATCAGCTTCTGCAGCGTGGAGGGCCGCTCGATGAGGCAGCCGACCTCATTGCCCGACGGGTCGAGGAGGACGAGCGTCGGTGTCGCGGCCCGGCCGTCGGGCGTCCGGTGCTCCTCCATCACGCGCGCTCCGGGCCCGGGGAGCACGATCCGCATCTCGAGCGACGGCACCAGTTCGACCAGCTTCGCGATGTACGGGATGGTGTTCGCCGAGTCGCTGCAGCTGTCGACCGCGACGACGAGGATCCGCCACTTGCCCATGAGTCCGCGGGCGGTCGCGAGGACGTCGGGGGCGATCACCGCCTGCTCCGAGTTCCTCACCCATGTCTCGCGGCGCTGCTTCGCCTCGGCGAGGAACGTCCGGAAGTCCTGACCGCTCGCATAGAGCGCGGCGAGCACGGAGTCGCGCGGCGCCGCCGTCACGCGGTGCCCCGCCGGTCCCGCGGCGGGATCGTCGCAGGCGGGGATGGAGGCGAAGCTGGCGGAGATCGCGAGCGCGATGGGGACGAGCACGGGAAGCCTCGGGTCGAGGGACGGACGAGCGGACTCCACCAAGATGGCCGCGGCCGCACCGCCCTGTCCACCGCGGCGAGGCCCGGTTAACCTCCCGCATGGCCGCTCTCGCCGACGCCGTCACGAGCTACCTCGCCGCCAACCCGCTCGAGACCGTCGCCGCGCTCTTCGGCATCGTGAGCGTCTGGCTCAGCACCCGCGAACACATCGCGAGCTGGCCCACCGCGATCGTGAACGTCGCGCTCTACTTCATCGTCTTCCGCCGCGCCGCGCTCTACGCGGACATGTGGCTCCAGGCGATCTATCTCGCGCTCTCCGTCTACGGCTGGTACGAATGGAAGTTCGGCGGGGCCGACCGGACCGAGCTCCCGGTCTCCCGCGCGACGCGACGTCAGGCGCTCGTCCTCGTGCCGATCGGCGCGGCGGGCGCGACGCTGCTGGCGCTGTACTTCGATCGCCACACCGACGCCGCCCTGCCGTGGGTGGACTCGTCGCTGTCCGTCGCGAGCCTCATCGCGCAGTGGATGATGACGCGCAAGCTGCTCGAGAACTGGCTCGTGTGGATCGTCGCCGACGTCATCTACGTCGCGATGTTCGCCGCGAAGGGGCTCTTCGTGACCGCCGCGCTCTACGCGATCTTCCTCGTCCTCGCGACCAAGGGATTCGTCGACTGGCGCCGCTCATGGCTGGCACGCGCGTCGTCCTGACGGGCGGCGAGTGCACGGGGAAGACGACGCTCGCCGCCGTCCTCGCCGAGCGCTACTCGGCGCCGTGGGTCCCCGAGGCGGCCCGGCTGTTCGCCGAGCGGTCGGCGGTCGCGCTCTCGGCCGCGACCGTCGAGCCCATCGCGCGGCTGTCGATCGAACTCGAGGACCGGGCGCTCGCACTCGCGCCGCCACTGTTGTTCCTCGACACCGATCTCGCGAGCACGGTCGTGTATGCGCGGCACTACTACGGCGCCTGCCCAGGCTGGATCGAGGCAGCGGCGCGCGCGCGCCGCGCGGACCTCCATCTCCTCGGCGCGCCCGACCTGCCGTGGACACCGGACGGCGTTCGGGACCGGCCGACGCGACGCGACGAGGTGTTCGAAGCGTTCGCCGCGGTGCTCGAGGAGATCGGAGCGAACGTCGTGGTGATCCGCGGAACCGGCACGGCGCGGACCGATGCGGCGATCCGGGCCGTCGAGACGCTCCTCGCGGCGCGCCGTCGCGACGGCGCCGACTAGCGCGCCGACTAGCGCGCCGGCCAGCTCGCGATGGCCGCGTCGAGGCGTTCCACGAACCCGGCGATCGTCCGGGTGGCCCGGTAGTAGAATCCCGGCTGGATGCGCTCCGGATCGTCCGTCGCCTTGTGATAGTCAGGATGATCCTCCACCCCGAAGTACACGAACGGCACTCCCGCGGCATGGAAGGCGCCTTGGTCGGACTGGCTCGTCCAGTCCTCCTGCCCGCCACCACTGTCGTGGCCGAGCTTGAGCGTGACCAGGGCCTGCGGGGTCAGCGCCTCCAGGATCGGTCGCATCAAGGGCCACGGTGTCGCCCCGGCGGCGTACAGCTCTCCCTTGTCGTTGCGCGAGACCATGTCGAGGTTCACGTTCGCGAGGATGCTCGCGAGCGGCATCGGCGGTGACGCGACGAACGCACGCGCGCCCTGCAGCCCGACCTCCTCGGCATCCCAGAGCGCGAACAGGATGCTGTGCGCTGGCGGATGCGCCTTGAAGTGCGCGGCCATCGCGAGCACCGCCGCCGTGCCCGAGGCGTTGTCGTCGGCACCGTTGAACACCTGGCCGTTGCGGGTCCCCAAGTGGTCGTAGTGGGCGCTCACCACGAGCACGCGCCCCGGCGACACGCGGCCCCGGACCATGCCGAGCACGTTCGCCCCGCGGAGCGAATCGGAGCTGTTGCGCCGCGGCGGCCGCACCCAGTCATGGACGTAGGTGCCGTTCACCGGCTCGAGCCCGATGCGCCGGAACTCCGACGCGAGCCAAAGGCGCGCCTTGAGGTTCTCCGGCGTCATCGCACCGCGTCCGCCCATGGAGTCGTGCGCGAGGCGGAACAGGTCGTTGATGAGGCGCGCCGAGTCGAGCGCGGGGAGCGCGCCGACACGCGGCGCGCTCGTGGTGCTCGTCCCCTGTGCACGACCGCACGATGCCACGGTGACGAGGGCGAGCCCCGCGGCGATCGTCGCAAGCGGCAGGACCCTTCGAGTCGGGTTGGTCATGCGCACAATCTGTGCGGTCGGGCTCAGGGTCTCAATCCGCCGGCGCTCACTCCGGGGTGAGCAGCACGATGCGCAGCGTCGCGTGCCGCGAGGCGGGCGGACCTGTCCGATCGAGGCCGAGCGCCTCGACCTGTCGGCCGTCGACCGCGACGGGCGCGTCGCTGCCGACCTTCACATCGACCGGGTCCGGCGGTGCGAAGCTCATGCCGGCACGAGAGGAATCCGTCCCTGGCCCGCCCGTGGCCGCCGCGCGCAGCGTCGGCATCCGGTCGAACGAGGTGCCGGGTGTCGCCCAGACGCGCAATGCGACGATCGCCTCGCCCTCCCACACGCAGACGGCCCGTGTGGGGCAGCGCGAGTCGGTGACGATCCGTTCGAAGGTGACCACGGTCCCACCGTCCGCGCTGAGCGACGACTGGCCCAGCCGGATCCGGAAGGGCGCGCCGTATTCGAACCGTTCGACCGTGCCGGTCGGCGCGCCGCACGCGAGCGCGAGGCACAACGAGAAGAGCGGGGCAAGACGCCGGATCATGCACGTCTTACCCCGCTCTTCCTTCCCTCGTCACCGAGGGTCCATCAGTCGCGGATCACCAGGCGGTCACGGCCTCGAGCATGAAGCCGCTGAACTTGCCGCCGCTGCGGATGTCGCGCCGGCCGAAGCCGTCATAGGTCTGCGTCACGTACTCGGCCTTGAGCAGGAGGTTCGGGGTGAGGAACCAGCCGCCGCCGATGTTCGAGCGGGTCACGGTCACGTCCGAGTTGTCGAGCAGGGTCGGGCCGGTGCCGCTGACGCCGAGGTCACCCGCGAAGACGTTGTACCGGCCACCGATGTACGCCTTCTCGCCCGGCAGGAAGCGGTACACCACCTCGGCCATGGTCTGCGTGACGTCGCGGTTCACCGTCTCGGTCGACTTCCGGCCCGACGCCGACTCGTACATCCCGAACAGCTCGAGCCCGCGGTACTTGATGAACGGGTTGATCATGATGCTCGACTGCTCGTCGCTGAACGAGGGATCGATCATGCCCGAGCTCTTCTGGGCCGCTTCGGTCGCCACGTAGTTCTCGAGCACGAAGTAGTAGCGCGAGCCGGCGCGGTCGCCGGACCACAGCGTGCTGCTGATCGCGCTCTTCTGGCTGCGCCACGACCCGGTCAGGCGGACGCGGAGGTCGTCGCTGAGCTGCTTGTCGTAGCCGAGCTTGACCATATGCGCCGGGTCACGGTCGGCGGGCCGGGCGAGCTGGCCGCGGATCTCGCCGTTGGTGATCGCGCCGACGGCGAGGAACCCGTTGCGCTGGAAGATCGCCTCGGCGCCGACCTCGGTCGTGAAGGCGTCCATGATGGCGTTGCCGACGAACGGGTTGTAGATGGCCTGGCCGTTGTCGCTGCGGCGGAAGTGGAAGTCGCCGTAGTTGACCTCGAAATGGCCGATCTTGACCGTCGTGTACTTCATCAGGCTCTGGAGCGCCGGCACCGCGAACGGCGACTCGTCGATCTGGATGAAGCCGTCCTTCACCCACGTCTCGTTGTGGTGGCGCGAGGAGAGATAGCTGGTCATCTGGACGCGGATGCCCGGCGCGAGCTGGGCATTGAAGATCATGTTCGCGACGGCGTTGTTGAAGCCGTGGCCGATCTCGATCAGGCGATTGCGGTTCGCGACGGCGGCGGACCCCGCGTTGCCCGGCGACGGATTGACGGCCGCGGTGGCGACCGAGTCGGCGTCGTTGGAGTGCGTCAGGCCCTGGAACTGCTGGGTGAACGCGGCGCCGATCGTCATCTTGAAGCCTTCGTACGTCGCGCCCGCGACCTTGGGCGTCTCGAACATGTTCAGGCCGCGCTTGTCGTACGGCCGGGTGTACTGGATGACCTGCGGCTGCGGATACTTCACCTGCGCCGAGTCGATGACCTGCGCGCCCGCGGGGGCGGCGATGGCCAGACCGGCGGCGAGACTGAGGAACGAACGGATGCTGCGCATAAGAGGGTACCTCGAGGGAAGGAGACCGGCGTCCGCACCGGTCAGGGTTGGAGCTGCAATCACGGTTGGAGCAGGAGGTCGAAGTTCACGGTGATCACCGGGTTCACCTTCAGCGTCCCCATCATCAGCTTGGGCGGCTGGACGTTCCACTCGGTCATCGTCAGGTCGTACTTGCCCGTCACGCGGAGGGCCCCGCCTGCGGCGGCGGCATACGCCACCGGGATCGACACGGGCTTGGAGACCCCGTTGATCAGGAGCGTCCCCGCCAGCGTGCCCTTCACCGGCGCACCGGCCGCGAGGTCGTAGCCCGTGAGCGTGAAGACGATGTTCGGCTGCGTCGTCCCGTTCAGCGCGCGCATCATGTGACCGTTCATCGTCCCGTTGTCGCAGTCGAGCTTCGCCGTCGGGAAGGTGAGGGTCACGGTGCGCACCGCCTTCTGCGCCTTGAGCACGTTCGCCGCCGCGCCGGCCTCGGCATCGATCACCGCGTCGATCTGCGTCGCCTTGCACGACCAGTCGCGCACGGTCGACTTGCCGTCGAACCACAGCTTGCTCTCGGCGCTGAGCTTCATGGGATCGATGAGGGGGCGCCAAGCGCCGGCGACAGCCAGGAAGAGCAGTGCCGTTGCGGCGCCGCGGATGCGTCTGCTCATGAGGGATTCTCCGGTCCAGGTTCACGTCCCGCGCCCTGTGCGCGCTTCGTGACTTGAAGCTCGGTGTCGGGACAATCCCTGACAGTAGGGTGCTACCGGAACTTTGGTCCGGGGCTTTCGGCGCCCTGGGTAGGGAATATCCCTACGTCAGCCGCACGGGAGGGCGGTCGGGTACTGGGGCGAGTGGCTCCACCCGGTCAGGGTGAGCGTCGTGACCCCCAGCACGGGCATCCGGCTCTCGATCCGAACCGGGATCCGGCACTCCTCGGCGTAGAGATTGATCCGGATGCGTCCCGTGCCCTTGTATCGCTTGGGGTCGCGCACCTCCATCTCGACGACCCGCGTCCGGAAGATCCCCGCCGGGGTGGTCAGCGTCTCCTCGCCGCCGATGCGCACGGTGGTCGGGTTCCGGGCGGGGTCGAAGTGCCGGTCGAACCGCAGCACGGTATCGCGGTCCAGCGGGATCGTCCGCAGGAAGTACAGGAACGAGAGCTCGTCGAGCGGCGCCTCGCTGCCGAGCGTCCCGCTGGGCCCGTCCTCGTCCCGCCAGCGGTGGGTGCCCCGGTCGATCGTGACGTGCTCCTCGCTGTTGGAGAGGATGTGGTGCTCGGACTTCTGGAAGCGCACGATCGCGAAGCGCACCGGATCGAGCCATGAGCTGGTGCGATCGGTCGCGCGGATGGGGCCCTTGCCCGCGTGGATCTCCGAACGGAGCCGCCAGACACTGACCCCCTGCTCCACGAGCGGCCCTTCGATCCACATGCGCCCGGTGCCGACGTCCCCGACCCGGGCGATGCGGACCTGATACTCCAACGCCTCGCCGATGGCGAACGGGAGCGCGGGCGCGCGGCCCGTCGAGGGCACCTGCGCGCGTGCAGGCACCGCGCGCATGCTGATGAGCGCGAGAGCGCACGCGGCGAGCAGTCGAGGAGAGGTCACGGGAGGATGAAGGTCGTCACTGGTACACCGTCCAGCCAGCAGGCACCTCCCGGGCGCGCGGTGGGGGATGTCCGCACACCGGAGGCCCGGACGCGGGGACGGGGAACGAAGAAGGGCGGGCCGAACGGCCCGCCCTTCTGCATCCTTCCGCCCACGTGGCCTTACTGCACCGCGTTGATCATGTCGAAGATCGGGAGGTACATCGCGACGACCATGCCGCCGACGACGACGCCGAGGAACACGATCATCATCGGCTCGAGGAGCGAGAGGAGGCCCGAGACCGCGGCGTCCACCTCCTCATCATAGAAGTCGGCGATCTTCGACAGCATCTCGTCGAGGCCGCCCGTCTGTTCGCCGACGGCGATCATCGAGATGACCATCGGCGGGAACACGCCCGACTTGGCGAGGGGCGCCGAGATCGTGTCACCGCCGGCGATCGACGAGCGCGACGCGAGGATCGCGTCGGACACGACGCGGTTGCCGGCGGTCTTGGCCGTGATCTCGAGGCCGTCGAGGATGCTGACGCCCGAGCTGATGAGCGTGCCGAGGGTGCGGGTGAAGCGCGACACCGCCGACTTGCGCAGCACGTCGCCGAGCACGGGCGCCTTGAGCATCAGGCGGTCGACCGCGAGCTGGCCGTTGGCGGTCGCGTAGTAGCTCTTGAAGCTGCGGAACCCGACGAACCCGCCGATGATGAGGGCCCACCAGAAGCTCTGCAGGAACTCCGAGAGCGCGATGACGATGCGCGTGGGGAGCGGGAGCGCGAGGCCGACCGACGCGAACATGCTCTGGAACGTCGGGATCACGAACAGGAGCAGCACGGTGATCGCCGTGCCGGCGACGCCCATGATGACGCCGGGGTAGATCATCGCGCCCTTCACCTTGCGGACGAGGGCGTCGTTCTTCTCCATGAACGTCGCGAGACGCATCAGGATGGTGTCGAGGATACCGCCGGCCTCGCCGGCCGCGACCATGTTCACGTAGAGCTCGGTGAACGCGTTCGGGTGCTTGGCGAGCGCGTCGGCCACGGTGTGGCCGGACTCCACGTCGAAGACCACCTGGCGGGTCACGTTCTGGAGGACCGGGTTCTCCGACTGCTTCGACAGGATGTCGAGGGCCTGCACGAGCGGCAGGCCGGAGTTGATCATCGTCGAGAACTGCCGGGTGAAGATCACGATGTCGCGCATCGCGATCGAGCCCTTCGTCCCCTTGGTCGTCTTGGACTGTTCCTCGACCTTGACGACGTTCATGCGCATCTTCTTCAGCTGCGCGACGGCGTCATCCTTGCTCGAGGCCTCGATGGTGGCGCTCTTGAGCTCGCCCCCGGCGGTGCGGGCAGTGTAGGCGAATGCGGGCATGTGGTCTCCTGGTTACGATGGGCTAGCGGCGGCCGGCGCCGCCGGCCGCATTGCCCGGCTTGGCGGTGGCCGACGGGCCCTCGTCGATGGCGGTCTTGCCGATCATGCGAAGGAACTCGTTGGGGTCGCCCGAGACGCGGAGGCACTCGTCCTCCGCCACCTCCTTGGCGACGTACAGCTGGTAGAGCGCGTCGTTCAGGGTCTGCATCCCGAACTTCTTGCCCGCCTGCATCGACGAGTAGATCTGGTGGATCTTGTCGTCGCGGATGAGCGCCCGGATGGCCGGCGTCACGACGAGGATCTCCGCCGCCATCACGCGGCCCTTGCCGGTCCGGCGCGGGAGCAGCGTCTGCGTGATGATGCCTTCGAGCACGAACGCGAGCTGGGCGCGCACCTGCGCCTGCTGGTGGCTCGGGAACACGTCGATGATGCGGTTGATCGCCTCGGCCGCCGAGTTGGTGTGGAGGGTCGCGAACGCGAGGTGACCCGTCTCGGCGATCGTGAGGCCGGCGTGGATCGTCTCGTGGTCGCGCATCTCACCGACGAGCACGACGTCGGGGTCCTCGCGCAGCGCGTACTTGAGGGCGTTGCCGAAGGACTTCGTGTCCGTGCCGACCTCGCGCTGGTTGACGATGCAGCCCTGGTGCTTGTGGATGAACTCGATCGGGTCCTCGACCGTGAGGATGTGCCCCTTCCGTTCGCGATTGATCTTGTCGATCATCGCCGCGAGGGTCGTCGACTTGCCCGAGCCCGTCGGGCCCGTCACGAGGACGAGCCCGCGGGGCTTCTCGGCGAGCCGCGCGATCACCGGCGGCAGGTTCAGGTCGGCGAACGTCTTGATGTTGAACGGGATCTGGCGCATCACGATCGAGACGCAGCCGCGCTGCTTGAAGCAGTTGCCGCGGAAGCGCGCGAGGTTCTGGATGCCGAACGAGAAGTCGAGCTCGTCCTCCATCTCGAACCGCTTCTTCTGGTTCTCGGTCAGCACCGAGTAGGCCAGCTGCAGCGTGTCCTTCGGCTGGAGGATGACATCCTGCCGCGACGACTGGATGTCGCCGTCGATGCGCATCTTGGGGCGCTCGCCGGCGGTGATGTGGAGGTCGGACGCGCCGCGCTCGATCATCTCCTCGAGGAGGACGCGGAGGTTGACCTGGGCGGCGGGGGTCGCGGAGGGAGCGGTCATTCAGGGGGGTGGACGGAGGGGGGGAGGCGGACGAGGCTCACGCGCTGGTCTCGCGGACGACCTGCTCGAGCGTGGTGATGCCCTTCCAGACCTTGATGAGGCCGTCCATGCGCAGCGTGAGCATGCCGCCCTCGATCGCCGCGTCCTTGATCTCGGCGGCGCCGACGTTCTGGAGGATGAGCTTCCGCAGCGTGGGCGTCATGAACATGACCTCGTACGCGCCCTGCCGGCCCTTGAGCCCGCCGCCGTTGCAGGCGTCGCAGCCCTTGCCCTTGAAGTACGGCATCTCCATGACCTTCGTCCGGAGCGTGACGTTGGCGAGGTGCGGCTTCACGTCGTCGGGCGCCCGCGACTTGAGGCCGTCGATCGCGTCCTGCGTGTAGCGGAGGTCCTCGAGCGTGGTCTCGGGCGTCCACTTCGCCGCGTCCATCTCCTCGTGACTCGGGGTGTACTTCGTCTTGCACTTGCCGCAGATGCGGCGCAGCAGGCGCTGCGCCAGCACGAGGTTGAGCGCCGAGCTCACGTTGAACGGCTCGAGGCCCATGTCGAGCAGGCGCGTCACCGTCTCGGCGGCGGAGTTCGTGTGGAGCGTCGAGAGCACGAGGTGGCCGGTGAGCGCGGCCTTGATCGCGATGCCGCCCGTCTCGAGGTCGCGGATCTCGCCGACCATGATGATGTTCGGGTCCTGGCGCAGGAAGGCCTTCAGTGCCGCCGCGAACGTCATGCCGATCTCGGTGCGCACCAGCACCTGGTTCACGCCGTAGAGGTTGTACTCCACGGGATCCTCGGCCGTCATGATGTTCGTGTCGACCGAGTTCACCTTGCTGATGCAGCTGTACAGCGTCGTCGTCTTGCCCGAGCCCGTCGGGCCGGTGACGAGCACCATGCCGTACGGGTTCTGCACCGCCTCCATGAGCTCCTTCTCGGCGCGCGGCTCGATGCCGAACTTCTCGAGGTCGAGCGTCAGGTTGCCCTTGTCGAGGATCCGGAGCACCACCTTCTCGCCGAACAGGGTCGGGAGCGTGGAGACGCGGTAGTCGATGACCTTCTTGCCCATCTTGAGCTTGATGCGCCCATCCTGCGGGACGCGGCGCTCGGCGATGTTGAGCGCGCTCATGATCTTGAAGCGCGAGATGAGCGCCGGCTGCATCTTCTTGGGCGGCTTCATGACCTCCTGCAGCGCGCCGTCGATCCGGTAGCGCACGCGGAGCTCGTGCTCGAAGCACTCGAAATGGATGTCCGACGCGCCGCGCTTCACCGCGTCCGTGAGGATCGCGTTGATCAGCTTCACGACCGGCGCGTCGTCGACCGCCGCCGCGAGCGCCGCGGCCGACATCTCGTCCTTCTCCTCCTCGACGACCTCCAGCTCCTCGCTCTCCATCCCCTCGATCTCCGAGAGGAGGTCCGACATCTGCGTGTCCGACGTCTCGTAGTGCTTCTCGATGACGTTCTTGAGCGTGAACTCGCCGGCGATGACCGGGAAGATGTCGTAGCGGGTGATGAACTTCAGGTCCTCGATCACGCCGAGGTTCGACGGATCCGCCATCGCGACGGTGAGCGTGCGGCCGTCGCGCTTGAGCGGCAGGACCAGATGCTTCGTCGCGAGGTCGGCGGGGACCAGCTTCACGATCTTGCCGTCCACCTCGAACTTCGAGAGGTCGACCGCCGGCATCTTGTACTGCCGGGCGAGGCACCGCGTGAGCTCGTTCTCCTGGATGAAGCCCAGCTTCACGAGGTTGTAGCCGACCCGCGTGCCGCTCTGTCGCTGCTCGTCGAGCGCCTTCTGCACCTGCTCGCGCGTGATGAGGCCTTCCTTCACGAGAAGGTCCCCGATCCGTTCGCTGCCGGCGTTCGCTGCAGAAGCCATTCGTCGAGGGTCCCGATGTGTCCGGACGGTATACGGCGAGCCCCCGACCGGCGGAGGCCGATCCGGGGAGGGAATGGGGTGAAGGTGCCCGGCCGAAGCCGATGGTGTCAAGGACGACGACCGCGCCTCGCGCCGCCGACGGCAGGACCCTCCGTGTCGGGAGGACGAGGCGAGAGGGAAAACGTGACATGCGGCCGCAGTCGCTCGGCGAGCGCCGGACCGATCCCCTTCACGCGATCCAGGCCTTGGAGCGAACCGAATGGCCCTCTCCGCTCGCGGTCCTCGACGATCCGTTGCGCGAGTGCCGGTCCGATCCCCGGCAACCGATCGAGTTCCGCGGCCGTCGCGACATCGACGTCCACCGGGCGGGCGACGGCGGAGTCCTTGCGCTCCGGCCGCGGTGCGGCGCGAGGCGCGACCGGACGCTGGGAGGCGGGCGCCTCGCGCGTCCGTCGCCGGCCTCCCCCGGACGCGATGGCGGAATCGACCTTCGAGATCTGCTCGGCGAGGGCCTGGCGCGCCGATCGGTCCGCCGGCGGAGGAGCGAGTGACCGCCATGCGCGCACGCCGATCCCGAGCGCGGCGATCGCTGCCACGAAGAGCAGCGCCTGGCGTTCGGCGGGAGTCGGCACGACCAGAACGGTGCCAGCGAGTGCCGTCCAGCGCGTCATCGCGCCCACGCGCGAAGGGCTATTTCACCGCCAACCCTTCAAAGCATGACTACTTGAGCTACAGATCCTCATACTGTCGTGATGATGACCCGATGGCACGCCGCTAGAAGTCTCGAAGCAGCGCGATCGCCACGTCTCCCACCAGCTGCAGCGTTCGCTGTGACACCTTGTCACTCGTGTCGCCGGTCAGGTGGTGCCACGGATAGTCCAAGTCGATCACGTCGATGACCCGGAGTCCTCTCTTCTGCAACGGCACATGGTCATCCGTGATCGCCAGACCTTGGCGATTCGTGAAGACCTCCCCGTGCCCCAGTCGCTGCGCCGTGGTCCACACGCGCTGCACCACTTCCGGGGCGGACTGCACCGAGTAGGCCTCCTGTTCGAACAGGGGCACGGAGTCGCCGACCATGTCCCAGAGCACACCCATGAGTGGCGCGTATCCCGAGTCCGGCAGGTGGTCGGCGAACCAGGTCGAGCCGATCAGCACGTCGGTGTCGGTGTCGAAGCTCCCCCAGTCCTCTCCATCCACCAGGAGCAGGTCCACGCCGACCGCCGCAGGCGCCCGCTTCAGCGCCTCCGCGACGCCGAGGAGGACGGCGACGCCCGAGGCGCCGTCGTTGGCCCCGGGGACGGGTTGCGCGGCCAGCGCCGGGTCGGACTCGCGATCGGCGAGTGGGCGCGAATCCCAGTGCGCGAGGTAGAGGACCCGCCGGGTGTCGCGCGGCCTGAAGCGCGCCAGGATGTTCCGCATCGGCAGCCGCCGACCATCCGCCGTGGTGTGGGTCCATTGCTGGACGATGACCGTGTCGGCGCGGCGGCGCATCTCGGCGACGAGCCAGTCGCCGGTGGCGCGGTGCGCCGCGGTCCCCGGCACGCGCGCCCCGAAGTCGACCTGTTTCCGCACGTGCGACATCGCCTGAGCGCCGTCGAACTCGACGCTCGGCCGCGCATCGGCCGCTTCGGCGCGCGGGGTCCCCTCGCCGCCCCCGCACGCGAGGGCGCCGACGGCGAGCGCCCCGGCAAGGACCGTTCGGGCGTTGGGGATCATGGCGGACAGCACAGGGACGTGAGCTCCGGGCGAGTGGGACGCACTTCGGCGGACCGGCGGGGTACGCACTGAACGGCCTTGCCCCACCATGGAGGCCCGGTGGAATATACGAGTCCGCGCCCGGCAACCGCGTTGTGGCCGCGCCCCGCACGTCCCCCGCACTCCCCCGGCGTGAAGATCGTCGCCCGCTACATCCTTCGTGAGCACGCTGGGCCGCTGGTGTTCGCGCTCTCCGCGCTGACATCGCTGCTGCTGCTCAACTTCGTGGCGAAGAAGTTCAGCGACCTCGTCGGCAAGGGACTGCCCTGGACGGTGATCGCCGAGTTCCTGGCGCTCTCGATCCCGTTCACGCTCGCGATGACGCTGCCCATGGCGGTGCTCGTCGCCACGCTCCACGCGTTCTCGCGACTGGCGTCGGAGAACGAGATCACCGCCTTCAAGGCGAGCGGCGTGAGCATGCAGCGCCTGGTGCGCCCGGTGATCCTCGCCTCGGCCGTGCTGACGCTCTTCATGGTCTGGTTCAACGACCAGGTGCTGCCGCGCGCCAACCATCGGCTCGCGACGCTCCAGTCGGACATCGCGCGCGTGAAGCCGACGCTCGCGCTGCAGGAGCAGGTGATCAACGAGGTGGTGCCGCGGCAGCTCTTCCTCCGCGCGGGCCGGATCGTCTCGGGCACCAACCACATGAAGGACGTGACGATCTACGACCTCGCGGACCCGGCCAAGCGGCGCACGATCGTCGCCGACAGCGGCGTGCTCGCGTTCAACCAGTCGGGCGAGGACCTGATCCTCACGCTGCATGACGGCTCGGTGGTGGAGCTCGCATCGGCCGAGCCGGCGCAGCTGCAGCGCAGCTTCTACCGGACCGACGTCATCAAGGTCCGCGGCGTGTCGGTGCGACTCGACCGCAACGAGGACCGGCGCTCCTACCGTTCGGACCGCGAGCTCACGGTCTGCGAACTCCAGGCGCGGGTCGACGACGCGGCGGTCCAGCGGGACAGCGCGTGGGTGCGCCTGCAGCGCGCGAAGGGCGAGAGCGACCGCGTGCCGCGCGACGGGGGCGGCGCCGGCGGGCTCTACTGCCGGATGCTCGCGCGGGCGAAGGCGATGGTCGGCGCGGGTACCGCGGCGGTCGCCGCCGCCAGCCCCACCGACACGAGCGCTCCGGCGCTCGTCGGCCCCGCGCGTGGCGCGCGCCCCCCGAAGCCGCGGCCGGCCGCGGGCGATCCGGACCGGCTCATCGCCCCGTCGGCGGGCCTGGGCCGCGAGCAGGAGCCGCGGGTCGCGCCGGAATCGGAGATCGTGCGCGCGCCGGCGCGCGAGCTCTCCGAGGTGGAGCTGATGGGCATGCAGCTCGAGCTCGACGTCTCCCAGAACACGATCGACCAGTTCCGCGTGGAGATCGAGAAGAAGTTCGCGATCGCGACGGCCTGCATCGTGTTCGTCCTGCTCGGCGCTCCCATCGCGCTGCGCTTCCCGCGCGGCGGCGTGGGGCTCACGATCGGCGTGAGTCTCGGCGTGTTCGGGATCTATTACGTCGGCCTCCTCGGCGGCGAGGCCCTCGCCGACCGCGCGATCGTCGGCCCGTCGATCGCGATGTGGGCGGCGAACGCGCTCCTCGGCATCGTCGGCGTGATCCTCACGCTGCGGCTCGGCAGCGAGGGCTCGACCTCGCGCGGGAGCGAGACGTCGGAATGGTGGGGTCGCGTCGTCGAGCGGTTCCGCCGGCGGAAGGCGGCATGAGGCGGATCCTGCACCCGCTGGACCGCTACGTCCTCTCCGAGTTCTGGAAGGTGCTCGCCGCGACGGCGCTCGGGTTCCCGCTGCTCGTCATCATCATCGACGTGAGCGAGAAGCTCGACCAGTACCTCTCGCGCAAGCTGCCGATGACCGACATCGCGCTCGCGTACCTCTATGGCGTGCCGGACACGATGTTCCTCGTGCTGCCCGCGGCGGTGCTGTTCGCGACCGTGTTCACCATCGGCGGGTTCACGCGGCACAGCGAGATCTCGGCGGCCAAGGCCTCGGGCATCAGCTTCCACCGCTTCATCGCGCCCATCGCCATCGGCGCGCTGGCGACGACGCTGTTCGGGCTGGCGCTCGCCGAGGTGGTGCCGCCGCTCAATGCGCGCCGGCTCGAGCTGCTGCAGGAGAAGGTGTTCAAGAACACGGACAAGCGCGCGAACTTCGCGTACCTCTCGGAGACGGGCCGCGTGTACAAGGTCGCGTTCGCCGACGTCACGACGTCTCGGCTGGAGGGCGTCGAGATCGAGCGGCCGGGGTCGGGGCCGGACTATCCGAGCGTGGTGATCGCCGCGGCCCAGGGGACGTGGGATGCCGGCCGGCACTGGCTGCTCACGAAGGGCGTGATGCACATCATGCCCGACTCGATGACCAACGTGACGGTGCAGTTCGATTCGCTCCGCGACGCCCGGTTCACCGAGGCGCCGACCAACCTGATGGCGAACCCGAAGGCGCCGGCCGAGATGGGCTACCGCGACCTCGGCCGGTTCATCGAGGCGATGGAACGGTCCGGGACCGACGTGAACAAGCTCCGCGTGGAGCGCATGCTCAAGATCGCGATCCCGGTGACCTGCTTCATCATCATGCTCATCGGGGCGCCGCTCGCGACCTCGACGCAGCGGGGCGGCACGGCCTACGGCATCGCGATCAGCCTCGCGACGACGGTTATATTCCTGATGTTGCTGCAGATGACCCAGGCGATCGGCGCGGGCGGCCTCATCATGCCCGAGCTCGCCGCCTGGATCCCCGGGGCGATCTTCGGCGTGATCGGCTCCGTCCTCCTCTACCGGGTCCGGACCTAGCGTGTCGCACCGCCCCACCGAGTCGTTCCCCGTCGTGCAACGGCAGAGCCTCGTGTTCTTCCGCCAGATGGGACGGGAGACGCTCGGGTTCCTCGGCGGCGTGGGCGGCCGGATCCTGTACATCCGCGAGATCGCGCGGGCCTTCCGCGAAGGGCGGACATGGCGCGGCCAGGTGATGCACCAGATGCGCGCGATCGGCGTGGACTCGTTGCCGCTCGCGCTGATGGTCGCGGCCTTCATCGGCGGTGTCATCGCGATCCAGATCCGCTACCAGCTGTTCCCGGGCATCGCGCTGTCGATCGTCGGGCTCTCGACCCGCCAGATCGTCATCCTCGAGACGGGGCCGTTGCTGACGGGGCTCGTGCTCGCCGGGCGTGTCGGGGCGAAGATGACGGCCGAGATCGCGACGATGCGCGTGACGGAGCAGATCGACGCGCTGGAGACGCTCGCGTTCGACCCGGTGGCCTACCTGGTGGTGCCGCGCCTGGTCGCGGCGGTCATCATGCTCCCGATCCTCACGGTGTTCGCCGATGTGGTCGGCGTGCTCTCCGGACTGATGGCGGCGGTGACCGTCGCGGACGTGCAGTTCGCCCAGTTCATGGAGGGTGTCCGCCTCGGCTACGACCAGTTCCAGGTGACCTACAGCCTGATCAAGGCGACGCTCTTCGGGGCGGCGATCGCGTTCCTGTGCACGTATGAGGGCTACACCACCTTCGGCGGCGCGGAGGGGGTGGGCAAGAGCACGGCGAAGGCGGTCGTGATCTCGTCCATCGCCATCCTGATCCTCGACGCCTTGACCGCAGTGCTCCTCGCCCCCTACCTCCAAGGATGAAGCGACGCGACGAAGTGCTCGTGGGCATCGTGGCGACCGCCGCGATCGGCCTGGCCGTGATCGGCTCGATGTTCCTCGCCCGCGGCGGCCTGCTGCCGGGCTACGTGCTCTACTCGGCCTTCGACTGGGGCTCCGGGCTCCGGCAGGGGCAGCCGGTGATGCTCTCCGGCGTGTCGGTCGGCTATGTGGACGCGGTGGACATCCGGCGCGACGGGAAGCTGCTCGTGACCATGCGGGTGTACAACCGGTATCAGGTGCCGAAGGGGACGACGGCGGCCGTGGCGCCCAATGGCGTCTTCGGGGACATGATGGTCGCGATGAAGCCGTCGGTGCCGACCGATGAGTTCTTCGCCATCGGCGACACGGTCCCGGCCGGACCGGGCACCGTCGGCATCGGCGAGGTGCTGACGAAGGTCGACGCGATCAGCCAGGACGTGCGCGCGCTCACGCAGGCGCTCCGCGCCGACCTCGTCGACAGCGGCGGCCTCCGGGAGGTGCGCCGGACGGTGAAGAGCGCCAACGCGCTCATCATGACCCTGAGCGAGATCGCCGAGACGCAGTCGGAGGAGCTGACGCGGACGCAGCGCTCCTTGCAGCGACTCGCGAGCGCGGTGGACTCCGCGCAGGTCGACTCCACCGTGCGCGCGATCGGCGAGCTGTCGCGGAACGTGAACACCCTGACGAACGACCTGCGGGGGACGACGGCGCAGTTGAACGGGGTGCTGAAGAAGCTCGAGGGCGGTGAGGGGAGCGCGGGGCAGCTGCTGAACGATCCCGGGCTGTACCGGGACGTGCGCTCGCTGGTGCAGCGCCTGGACTCGCTGAGCACGGAGTTCCAGCGGAATCCGCGGAAGTTCATCAAGCTCTCGATCTTCTAGAGGAGCAGTCGGGAGCTGGCAGCCGGCGGATGGCCGTGCTGGTGCTCGTCATCTGGTCGCTGCCTTGCTCGGGTCGGGGCGTCCGCTGGGTTGCTGCTGCCGGGCGCGTCGGCGGAGGCTCGCGTCGAGCAGGTGGTACCGGCGTTCGCACGCCGAGGCCTGCGCGAGGGCGAGGTCGCGGGCGACTTGGCCCTGTGAATCGCACCCGGCACCCTCCGCGATGTCGGCCGCGATCGAACACGCGAGCGGCCATCCCACCTGCCGCTGGAACGGGACCATGCCGCAGGATGCACACCGAGTGCCCGCGCATGGAAGCAGAACGGCCCGGCGAGCATCGCTCGCCGGGCCGTTCCGCCCTTCAGGACCTCGGACGGCTCATCGCCTGAACATCGGCGATCCGCCATCTCCCATCTCGATCAGTTGAAGATGTACCGCGCCCCGAACTGGATCCGGTACACGTCGCCCACGCCCGTGTTGCGCTGGAACGACCGGCTCAGGAGGTTCGTGCCGATGTTGCGCATGCGGAAGATCGGGACACCGCTCGCATTGGTGCCCGCCGGGACGAGCGGCTGGGTGGAGACGAAGCTGTAGCTGCGGCCCCAATCCGAGTTGAACATGTTGGTGAAGTTCAGGATGTCCATGCGGAACTCGATCGTGTGCCGCTTGCCACCGATCATCTGCGTGACGTCCTGCGTCAGGCTGAGGTCCATGCGCGTGAACATCGGCATGAAGACCGCGCCGCGCTCCACGATGCCACCCTTGTGGTTGCGGAGGTAGCGGTCCTGCGCGACGAAGGCCTCCCACGCGGCCGCCTGCTGCGCGACGGTGAACGTCGTGCCGGACGCGGTGAACTGCTGGAACGTGATCTCCGAGAGGTTCCTCGGGATGTAGATCAGGTCGTTCGCCGTGCCACCGTCGCCGTTGAAGTCGCCGCCGTAGGTGTAGCTGCCGTTGCCCTGCGTGCGGCTCTCGAGGAAGGCCGAGATACCGGTGCGGCCGAACGAGAAGAAGTTGCGCGAGTACGAGGCGACAGCGAACCAGCGATGGCCGAGCGAGCTCGCCGAGTAGCCCACCCCCGGGTTGTTCGGGTCGTTCCCGTGCGGATTGCCGGTCCACGAGCCGGATGCGATCGAGCCGGCGTCGACGGTGTTGCGCGAGACGCCGTAGCTGTAGGCGCCCTTGGCGTAGAAGCCGTTGGCGAAGCTCTTCTCGAGCGACGCCGCGAGGTTCCACGAGTTGCCGCGGTTCTGGTTCTTGAGCGTCACCGCGTTGGTGATCTTGCAGTTGATGCGGTTCTGCACGCCGGCGAGCGACCCGGTGCCGGGGCAGTCATCGTAGATCCAGCGGGCGCGGTTGTCCGGGCCGCGGAACCAGTCGTCCGACGGGCTCAGGTTCGCATCGAAGTAGTACACGCCGTTCACTTCCTGCCCGAGCAGCCACTCCACCGTGCCGACCATGTTCCACGGCAGCTTGCGATCCATGGCGATGTTGGTGCGCCACAGCTGCGGGAACTTGAAGTTCGGGTCGGTGAAGTTGACCTCGTAGGAGGACGCCGGCGCGCCGGTGACGGTCGTCGGCTTGTAGTGGTTCGGGTCCGGGTGGAACGGACGGTTGGTCACGTTGTCGAGCTGCTCGAAGCCCGTGAGCACGCCGTTGTTGCCGACCTGGTTGGAGATCCACACGTACGCCGGACGGCCGGTGAAGATGCCCGAGCCGCCGCGGACCTGCGTGACACCATTGCCCTGCACGTCCCAGTTGAAGCCGAAGCGCGGCGAGAACAGCAGCTTGGAGTCCGGGAGCTTGCCGGTCGAGTACTGCCGCGTCACGCCCAGGTCGTCGCGGAAGCTCATCGCATCCACTTCGGAGTTGTCGAACGCGGTGTTCTTGAACGTCGGCGTCTCGATGCGGACGCCGTAGGTGACCGTCAGGTCGTCGTTCACGCGCCACTCGTCCTGCGCGTAGGCGCCCATGAACGTCACGTCGAGCGGCTGGATCGGCTTGATCGAGCCCGGGATGTTGTTCCACCGGACCTGGAAGCGCCGCAGCGTGACCGGCGAGACGGTGCGGTTCGGGTTCGCGAGGTAGTCGTTCGCGTCGGTGTACCAGTCGGCGAGCGAGTTGTAGACGTACGCGCTCTGCGAGCCCGGGAAGAAGACGTTCTCCGACTTGTAGCGCTCGAAGCTCACGCCGAACGTGAGGTCGTGCTTGTCGCCGTAGATGTTGAAGTTGTTCTGGAACTGGAAGCTGTTGTAGCGCAGCTCGTTGTTCGGCGTGAACGGCTCGAAGCCGAACGTGGTGTAGACGGTGCCCGCGTTCAGCACGTCGACCATCGGGAAGATCGACCCGCGCGAGTCGCGGCTCTCGTCGTTCTTCGTGAAGCCGATGATCATGTTGTTCGACATCCGGTCGCCGACCGTCGCGTTCCACTCGCCGACGTACGAGTCGATGATCTCCAGGATCTGGTAGTTCGAGTTCTGGAAGTTCAGGCCGTTCGCGTTCGTGCGACGCGTGCCGAAGCCGAGCGACGACGAGTTCGACAGCAGCACGTCGGTCTTCGAATCGAGCTTGGAGTAGCGGAAGCTGAACTTGTTGCGGTCGTTCAGCGCGTAGTCGAGCTTGGCGGTGAGGCGCATCGACGGCACCTCGTGGTCGTAGCCCTGGTACGGTCCGGTCTCGTAGCCGAAGTTGGTGCCGAGGTAGGTGCTCAGGGCATCGAGGTCGGTCTGGAGCACGCGGGTCACCTGCCCGGCCACCGGCTCGCCGCCGGTGTTGGCGCGCCAGGTCGTCCCCGGCTCGGTGAGCCCGTCGCCCTCGTACGACACGAAGAAGAAGAGCTTGTCCTTCAGGATCGGGCCGCTGAGGCGCAGGCCGATCTGCGAGTACTGGAACGTGCCCGGGTTGAACGCCCGGCCGCCCACCCGCGTGCCGACCATGCTCTGGTCGCGCCAGAGCGTGTAGACCGAGCCCGAGAACTCGTTGTCGCCCGACTTGGTGATGGTGTTGACCGCCGCGCCCGTGAAGTTGCCCTGACGGACGTCGAACGGCGCGATGTTCACCTGCAGCGCCTCGATCGCATCGAGCGAGATCGGCGAGACACCCGTGCGGTCACCCGGCTGGCCGGCGAGGCCGAACGAATTATTGAAGTAGGCGCCGTCCACCATGATGTTGTTCAGGCGGTTGTCGACGCCGGCGAATGACGAACCGCTCGCCTGCGGGGTGAGCCGCGTGAAGTCGTCGATGCGCCGGTTGATCGTCGGCAGCTTCTCGAGGACCTCCTGCGTCACCGCCGTCGCCGCGCCCGTGCGCGTCTCGGCGATGTCGCTGCCGGTCGACGTCACGGTCACCGCCGTCAGCTGCGCCGCGACCTGACCCATCTTGAAGTTGATGTCGGTCGAGACGCCGAGCTGGACGGAGAGGCCGTCACGCGACTGGCGCGCGAACCCGATCCGGGTCGCGGCCACCGTGTACGGCCCGCCGACGCGCATGCCGGGGATGTTGAATCGCCCGTCCGCGCGGGTCGTCGCGTTGTAGACGGTCCCCGACGGGACGTGCGTCGCGGTGACCCGGGCTCCTTCGAGGGGGCCGCCGGCGGAGTCGGTCACGAAACCGCGCATCGAGCCGGTCGTGACCTGCGCCGACGCGTCGGTCGACCAGAGGGCCCCGGCCAGGGCCATCGCCCCGAGAAGGGCAAGTCTGCGAAGACTACGGAACATGTGATGTCCTCATTTGCCGTGAGTTTCTGCCATCCACAACGCCCCAAATGTAGCGCACTCCGGGCCGGTTCGTCCAAGGCGACTTTCGGCCCGGGAGCACCTTGCGACCGGACCGTTACCCCGCTCCGGACCCCGCCCGGCGACCGACCGTGAGGAAGTAGACCGGCACCCCCACGAGGCAGACCCCGAACACGCCCAGCGTCTGCCACCGGCTCGACTCCTGCACCAGCGCGTTGCCGAGCAGGTACAGGACCGCCGCCATGAAGATCGCCGGCACCACGGGATAGCCGGGGCACCGGAAGCTCGGCCGGTAGTCGGGGCGCTGGCGGAGCCGGTAGATCGCCGCCACGGCGAGGAAATAGAAGGGCAGGAACGCGGTCACGAACGCGTCGGCGAGCTGCTCGAAGCTCCGCAACAGCACGAAGGTCGCGCCGATGAGCGCCGTGAGCGTGATCGCGACCCACGGCGTGCCGAACTTCGGGTGCACCGCGGAGACCGACTTGAAGAACAGCCCGTCCGAGGCCATCGCGAAGAAGACGCGCGGGCTCGTGAGCAGGACGGTGTTGAGCGTCCCGAAGGTCGAGATCATCACGGTCGCGGAGACGAACACCACCCCCGCCGGTCCGATCACCTTCTGCGCGACATCGGCCGCGACCAGCTTCGAGACGCGGATCTCCTCGATGGGCAGCACCGCGAGGTAGGCGAGGTTGGCGAGCAGGTAGATCGCGATGACCATCAGCGTCCCGCCGATCAGCGCCCGGGGCAGGTTGCGCTGCGGGTCCTGCACCTCCCCCGCGTTGTAGGACAGGTCCGCCCAGCCATCGAACGCCCAGAGCGTGCTGACCAGCGCGAGCCCGAAGGCAGGCACGCTGAAGCTGCCGGCGGGGATCGCCGGCGTGTAGAAGCCGCCGGTCTCGGGCAGCCCCAGCACGAAGGCGACGATGATGATCACCAGCAGGCCGCCGTACTTCGCGGCGACCGTGAGGTTCGTGAAGAGCGCGCCGATGCGCACCCCGACGATGTTGAAGGTGCCCGTGAGGAGGATCGCCGCGGCCGCGATGTAGCGGACCATCATCGCCTCGTCCGCGCTGGCGGCCGCCCCGGTGCGCACGCGCCAGAAGTACTCGGAGAAGGTGATGGCGATCGCGCCCAGCGACGCGGCGCGGATCATCACGAGCTGGCTCCACCCGAACACGAAGGCCGGCACGCGTCCCCAGCCCTGCCGCACGAACACGTACACACCGCCGGTCTGCGGCAGCGCGCTCGCGACCTCGGCGAGCGTGAGGGCGCCGCAGATGGCGAAGATCCCGCCGGCGACCCAGGAGAGGAGCATCGGGCCGGGACCGGGCAACTTGTCCGCGATGCCGGCGGGAGAGCGGAAGATGCCGGAGCCGATGGTCGAGCCGATCACCACCGCGATCGCGCTCCAGAGGCCGAGACGGCGCGCGAGGGTCGGTTGGGACACCGCTGGGGAGTCGTTCATCCGCCGAAAGTACGGCTCGGGCCTCCCTCCGGGGAGGGGCTCGGGCGATTATTCAGGATGCCCGCCGCCCTCATCGCCGTGCTCTTCTGGACCGCCGTCGTCGCCGTGATCGTGGCGCAGGTCATGATCCTGCGGTCGAGCGCGCGCGTGCTCCGCGCGGCCACCCCCGCGCGGCCCGGGCTCGAGTGGGCGTTCGCGGTCGGCCCCGCCCTGGTGCTGGCACTCGTCCTCGCCCTCTCGTGGCGGGCGACCATGCGCCCCCCCGCGATCGAGGTGGACCTCCCGGCCCTCCCCGGGGAGATCCGGTCGTGAGCACATCCTCCGGCGCCGCACCGGGCGCCGCCCCCGCCCTGCCGCCCGTCGAGCGGACGCTCCTGCAGGACTTCGTCGCGCTCACCAAGCCGAGGATCATCTCGCTGCTTCTCGTCACCACCGCCGCGCCGATGTACGTCGCGGGCACGCCGTCCCTCGGCACGCTGCTCCTCGTGATGCTCGGCGGCTACCTGATGGCGGGTGGGGCGAACGCCGTGAACATGTACATCGACCGCGACATCGATGACGTGATGTCACGCACGCGGCTGCGGCCCATCCCGAGCGGCCGCATGGACCGGCGGCTGGTGCTGGCCTTCGGCGTGCTCATCGCCACCGCGGCGACATGGATGCTCGCGACGTTCGTGAACGTGCTCACCGGCGCACTCGCGCTCGCCGGCTTCTACTTCTACGTCTTCATCTACACGCGCTGGCTCAAGCGCAGCTCGCCGCAGAACATCGTCATCGGCGGGGCGGCCGGCGCGTTCCCGCCCCTCGTGGGATGGGCGGCCGTCACCAACTCGCTCGACCTCACGGCCTTCTTCCTGTTCCTCATCGTCTTCTATTGGACGCCGCCGCACTTCTGGGCGCTCGCGCTCAACAAGCAGCGCGACTACGGGAACGCCAAGGTGCCGATGGCGCCGCTGGTCTGGGGCGAGCGCGAGACGATCGCGCAGATGTGGTGGTACTCCGTCCTGCTCGTGGCGCTCACGGTGCTGCCGGTGGCGTGGGGCGCGTTCGGCGCGCCGTACCTCGTGATGGCGCTCGTGCTCGGCGGCATCCTGCTCCGGGGCGTGCACCGCGTGCGCGTCGCCGCGGACTACGTGAAGCCGGCCTGGTGGGTCTACGGCTACTCGCTCCTGTACCTCGCGCTCATCTTCGTCGCGATGGTCATCGACCGGCACCTCGGGGACTGGCTCGGCCTCTAGTCCCGCCGCGCCGGGGCGACCGCGGCCGCCCCGTCAGACGATGACGAGCTCCCGCTGGATCTCGCCCGGCGTGATCACGAGGTGGCCCTCGCGGTCCACGTAGCCGTTCACTTCGGTCCGCATCCCGATCTCGCCCGGGAGGTAGATCCCCGGCTCGATGGAGAATCCCACGCCGGGCACGAGCCGCCGCGTCTCGCGCGTCTCGAGGTTGTCGATGTTGGGGCCCATGCCGTGCAGGCCGCGCGCATCGATGCTGTGGCCGGTGCGATGGGTGAAGTACGCGCCGAACCCGCGCGCCGTGATCACCGCCCGGGCCGCGTCGTCGGCCTCGCCGCCGGCGACCGGCTCCCCCGCGCCGAGCTTCCGCGCGAGGAGCGCGATCGCCGCGTCGCGCGCATCGCGGATGGCCGTCCACACCTCGAGCGCCCGCGCGGACGGTGCGCCGATGCTCGCCATCCACGTCTGGTCCGCCCACATGCCCTTCCCGCCCGGCGCCGTCGCGAAGAGGTCGATGAGCACGACATCACCTTCGCGGAACGCGCGCGGCGTGGCGGCGGACGGATGATAGTGCGGGTTCGCGCCGTTCTCCGTCGCACAGACGATCGGGCCATGATCGGCTTCCATCCCGTGCGCGGCGAACGCGGCCATGATCTGGTCGGCGACCTCGTGCTCGTGCAGCGGGGTCGATGTCCGAGCCGCCGTCCCGATCCGCACGAACGCCTCGTGCGCGATCGTCCGCAGCGCCTCGGCGTTCCGGCGATGCGACGCGATCTCGGTGTCGCTCCACACCGCGAAGAACCGCGTCACCAGTTCCGCGCTCGTCACGACGTCGGCGCCGCTCGCACGGACGAGTTCGAGCACCCCGGCGGGAACGCGGTCGACCACCGGCACCGCATCGCCCGCGGAGTACTCCATCGCGACACGCTTCCCTCGGACGAGCGGCGGCAGCGCGGCCTCGAGCGCCTCCCACGAGCTGTACACGATCCGCCCCCACTCCCGGGGCCACTCCGCCCAGGGCGCCTGCTCGATGGCGTGCGTGATCGCGACCGGGGTCCCGGCGGCGGGCAGCCAACAGAAGATCCGGCGCGTCACCATGCCCTCGAAACCGAGCAGCGACGCGGCGACGGGATTCAGGCCGCGGAAGTCGTAGAGGAGCCAGCCGTCGAGCTTCGCCTCGACCAGCGCCGACTGGAGCGACCGGAGGTTCTCGGGAGTGAGCATGGAGTCCTCTCAGCGGATGGAGCGCCACTCGGCGCGCCATTCGCAGGTCTTCTCGCCGCGGGACGCGCAGCGGACGTGTTCCACCGCGCCGACCCCGCCGACGAGGCGCTGCATGAGTTCGCGCAGGATGGCCTCGTAGAACGTGCAGCCCGCCTGTCGCGGCGCCGCGTCGAGCGTGGGCGAGGCGGGCACATCGAGCAGGATGGTCGCGCCGACGCGCCGCACGCTGCCGCCGAGGATCCGTGTGCCGATGCGCCGGAGGTGGCGCAACGCGAGCGGCCGGCCGAGGATGGTGGGCAGCGAGCGCACGAGCGTGCGCGTGGGGCCCGGGATGCGCGCGTACGTCTGGCGCGCGAGCAGGCGACCCGCCTCGCGGAAGACGGCTTCCGCGTCGGGGCGCCGGCCGATGAGCTTGGCGATGCCCGATGCCTCCTCGAACGGGAGCCGCTGGCCGCGCTTCACCGCGTCGTTGTAGCGCCGGATCTGCGCGAGCACGGTGTCGCTCAGGCCGAACCGCTTGGTCCGGAGCTCATCCACGAACTCGGCCTCGAGGTCGCCATCAGGCATGTCCACAGAGCGGACGGCCTCGAGGAGCACCAGCGGGACGAGCGGATCGACGGTCGACGACATGCGCGGGGACGAGGGTGGGGAACCGGGAGGCAAGCTAATGACGCGGGCGCCGAGGCGCACGGCGGCCGCCGCCGTGCCGCGCACCTCACGGCGCGGGGCCGCGCGACGCTTGCGCGGCGGACGGGGGAGCCGTCAGAATCCCCCATCCCCCGATGCGCGCGAGACTCCACGCCGACCTGCCCTCCGAGGGCTGCCCTGCCTTCGTCGCCGCGCTCGACGCGGTCGTCGACGGTGCCGCGGACCAGAGCACCGCGGCCTGGGCGGAGTCCCACGCCGCCGACTGCCGCGCCTGTGCGCGTCACCTGGCCGCGGCGCGAGCGTATCGCGACCGCCTGCAGCGCGTCGTCGATCGGGACGTCGCGCCGGCATCGCTGCAGTCGCGGGTGCGGTCCATCCTGCAGGAGGTGCGCGGATCGCCGACTCGCTGATCGTCCGCGCACTGCTCGGGGCGGTGGTCGCCGGTGTGATCGCGGGGATGGCGCGCCGCGCCGGGAGCCTCACGCCGAGCGGCCAGTGGGCCGCGTTCGTCGTCGGAACGCTCGCCTCGGTCGCCGGCTGGCGCTGGGCGGGGTTGCTCATCGGCTACTTCATCAGCTCGTCGGCGCTCACCCGGCTCGGCCGCGACGTGAAGGCCGCGCGCACGGTCTCGGCGCTGCCCGAGTCGGACGGACGCACCGCGACGCAGGTGTGGGCGAACGGCGGGGTGTTCGCGATCCTCCTGGTGCTCGGCACCATCGGCGGTCCTCCGGTGCTGCGGCTGATGGGTATCGGCGCGCTCGCGGCCGCGGCGGCCGACACATGGGCGACGGAGATCGGCCTGCTCTGGGGCGGTGCGCCGCGATCGATCCTCGGCTTCGGTCGCCTCGAACCGGGCCTGTCCGGAGGCATCACCGTCGCGGGCTCGCTCGCCAGCGCGCTCGCGGCCGCGGTCGTCGCGCTCGCCGGCGCGGCGCTCTTGGCGCCGCCGGCGCCGGGCCTCGAGCGAACGGTGCTGGCGCTCTTCGTCGGTGGACTCGCCGGCAGCATCGCCGACAGCGTGCTCGGGGCGGCCCTGCAGTCGAAACGCTGGTGCGAGCAGTGCCGTACATGGACCGAGCGGCGGGTCCACACCTGTCAGTACCGCACGCAGCACGCCCGTGGTGTACGTTGGATGACCAACGACGCCGTGAACCTGCTCGCCACGCTCATCGGTGCCCTCGCCGCGCTGGTGGCGGCGATGCCGACTTCCTGACGCCCCGCCATGGACGCCGCCACCTTCCGCTCCGCCCTCTCCCGGTTCGCGTCCGGCGTGACGATCCTCACGACGCACACCGAGGACGATGGCGACGCCGGCATGACCGCGACGGCGTTCACCTCGGTCTCGATCGCGCCGCCGATGGTGCTGGCGTGCATCGCGCACGACGCGTCGATGGCCCCGACCCTCGCGCGGGCGTCGCATCTGGCGGTGCACCTGCTCGCCGCGGACCAGTCCGAGCTGTCCCGACGCTTCGCGGCCGCGGAGTCCGAACGGTTCACCGGCCTCGCCCTCACGCGCGGCGCCGGCGGCGTCCCGCTCCTCGACGGTGCGCTCGCCCGGCTGCAGTGCCGGATCGTCGCGCGTCATCCGAGCGGCGATCACGTGATCGTGGTCGCCGAGGTCCTCGAGGCCGAGGTGGCCGAGGGCGATCCGCTGCTCTACTTCCGCGGGCGCTACGGGGCGTTCCACCCATGAGCCTCGAGGTGGAGCGGGAGCAGGCAGTGCAGGCGCTCTGCGCGCACTACGCGCAGGACCATCTCTCCACCGGCGAGCTCGAGTCGCGGTTCGACGGCGTGTACAAGGCGTCGTCGCGCGAACAGCTGCAGACCGTCCTGATGGGGCTTCCCGCCCTGCGAGGCACGTCCCTCGCGCCGGCGCCGCTCTACCAGCTCGCGCCCACGTCCCCGCCCCTCGGCACGAGCCGCGGCGGGCTGCCTGCGAACGAGAAGCGCTTCCTCTCGGTGTTCGCCGAGGTGAAGAAGGAGGGCTGGTGGTCGCCGACACCGGTCATCATCGGGCGCGTGGTGTTCGGCAGCATGCTGCTCGACCTGCGCGAGGCGGAGTTGCCGCCGGAGGGCATCACGATCGACCTCGACGTGATCTTCGGCGACTGCAAGGTGCTCCTCCCGCCCGGCGTGGGGGCTGACGTCGACGCGACCGCGATGCTGGGCACCGTCACGGACAAGTCGCAGCGCGGCCTGCCGGACGCGCCGCTCGTGCGGGTGCGCGGGAGCGCGGTGTTCGGCGAGATCACCGTGAAGACCCAGCTCCCCAAGCCGGCGCGGCTCGAGAGCTGGCGCAAGCAGCTGCGCGCGTTCTTCGGCGACGAGGATCCGGGCTCCCGCGCGACCTGACGCCTCGCGCACGGTCGCCACCGCGCGGGCCCGGCGTCAGGGGCCCTGGGAGAGGTAGCGGTCGGCGTACCGCACGATGCTCTCCTCGATCACGCGCATCGCGACGTCGCTCTTCTCCCATCCGAGGATCTCGACGCGCTTGCCCTCGAGGTCCTTGTAGATCGCGAAGAAGTGCTCGATCTCGCGCAGGTGGTGCTGTGGGAGGTCGGCGATGTCGAAGTACTCGCCATGCGCCGGGTCATCGCACGGCACGGCGAGGATCTTGTCGTCGGGCTCGCCCTTGTCGAGCATCTTGAGCACCCCGACCGGCCGGACGTCCACGAGGCACCCCGTGAACGTGGGTTCCTTGATCATCACGAGCACGTCGAGCGGGTCGTTGTCCTCGTGCAGCGTCCGCGGGATGAGGCCGTAGTCGCCGGGATAGTGGACGGCCGAGTAGAGCACGCGGTCGAGGCGGAAGAGACCCGAGTCCTTGTCGAGCTCGTACTTGTTCCGCGCGCCCTGCGGGATCTCGATCACCGCCGTGACGACCTCCGGCGGCTGTCGGCCGGCGGGGAGGTCCTTCCACGGATGGATCATGCCCGGCTCCCCGGCTGCCGGGCCTGGCGCGCCCGGCGCTCCTCGAGCGCACGCCGACGCAGCACCAGCGAGAGGGTGTATCCCGCGTAGAGCGCGGTGAGCACGATGTAGGCGGCGTGATAGTAGGCGACGTTGTCGGGCATCGGTCAGCGCTCCGCGGTGGCGGCGTCGTCGAGGAGGTCGCGGTCGCCGGCGAGCGCATACCGGGCGCGCACGAGCGCGACGTACAGGAGGGTGAAGGCCCCGAGCGCGAGCAGGAAGGTCGTGAGCATCACGGCGGGCATCTGCACGCCGGTGGGATTGGCGACGACCGGCATCGGATGCTGCGTGTTGAACAGGTAGACGCTCAAGTGGATGAACGGGATGAGCAACCCACCGAGGATGCCGACGATCGCGCTGTAGCGCGCACGGAGGTCGCGCTCGGGGATCACGCCGCGCAGCACGAGATAGCCCACGTAGAGGAACCAGAGGAAGAGCGTCAGCGTGAGCCGCGCGTCCCACACCCACCACGCGCCCCAGATGGGCCGCGCCCAGATCGGCCCCGAGACGAGCACCCCGGTGGTGAAGACGACGCCGACCTCGGCCGAGCTCTCGGCGAAGCGATCGAGACGCGGATCCTTGAGGAAGAGCCAGAAGGCGCCGGCGAGCGCGGTGAGCCCGAAGGCGAGGAACGCGACCCAGGCGGATGGCACGTGCAGGTAGAAGATCTTCTGCGCGTAGCCCTGGAGGCGTTCCGGCGGCGTGAACCAGATCGCACGGACGTACGCGCCGGCCATCGCGAGCAGGGCGGCGACGAGCAGCCAGTCGAAGGCGGCGCGCCGCGCGGCGGGAGCGGGAGTGGTCATGCGGTCAGTCGTCGAGCGTGAGGGGGAAGAGCAGCATGCAGGCGTACGCGAACACGAGGTCGAACGCGAGGAGGATCCGGAGCCAGGCGACCGCCTCGGCGAGCGGCCGGCCGGCGAGGAGCAGCGCCGTCACCTTCGCCGCCGGCATGACGATCGGCACGAAGAACGGCATCGCGAGCACGGGGAGCAGCAGCTCGGCGAGCCGCGTGTTCACCGTCATCCCCGCGAACATCGTCCCCACCGCCACGAGCCCGATGGACGCGAGGACCATGAGGGCCGCGAGGGCGCCGAACGACGGCCCGACGGGGAGATTGTAGAACAGCGCGACAGCCGGCAACGCCACCGCCTGGACGCCGAGCACGAAGACGAGGTTCGCGAACGCCTTGCCGAGGAAGATCCCCTCGCGCGGCACCGGCGCGACGAGCAGCGCGTCCATCGCCCCATCGCGCTGCTCGACCCCGAACGAGCGGTGCAGGCCCAGCAGCCCCGAGAACGTGAAGGTCACCCAGAGCACGCCGGGCGCGAGGTCCGCGGCGCGGATGGCCGTCGGGTCCCAGGCGAAATAGAAGATCACGATCGACAGCAGCGAGAGCACCAGCGCCGAGACGAAGGCGCTGCGAGTGCGGAACTCGATGGCGAGGTCCTTCCGCGCGATGACCCACGCGGACGCGAGCACGCCGGGCGCTCGTGGACCGGCCGCGAGCGGCGCTGAGGGAGCGACGGCGCTCATGCCACGAGCTCGCGATACTCCGCCGCGTAGCGGTCTCGCTCGAGCCCCTCGGCACGCTCGAAGCGCGCGAACCGCCCGCCGCGCATGACCGCGGCATGGGTGGCGAGCGCGAGGCCTTCGTGCAGATGGTGCGTCACGACGATGAGCGCCGCGCCGGAATCGCGCCGTTCGCGGAGGAGCGCCGTCAGCGCCGCGCCGCCCTGCTCGTCGAGTCCGGTGTACGGCTCGTCGGCGAGGAGGACGTCCGGAGCATGGACGATCGCGCGGGCGATGGAGACGCGCTGCTGCAGACCTCGCGAGAGCGAGCGGACGGCGACGTCGGCGCGGTCCGCGACACGGAGCTGCTCGAGCGCCCGCTGCGTGGCGCCGTCGGGATCCGCGAGGCCGTGCAGGCGCGCCGAGAAGCGCACGTTCTCCCGGGCGGTGAGCGCGTCGTAGAGCATGCCGCGGTGCGAGATGAGTCCGACCCGCGCGCGGGCCTCGGGCCTCGGGAGCGCCACGCCACCGATCGCGGCCGTCCCGCCGCTCGGCGTGAGCAGTCCGGCGAGGAGACGCAGCGCCGTCGTCTTGCCGGCGCCGTTCGGGCCGAACAGCGCGAGGCAGTCACCCGGCGCGAGGGCGAACGACAGGCCATCAACGGCTCGGCGCGCCCCGAAGGCGCGGGTCAACCCCGCCGCTTCGACGCGCGCCGTCATCCTGCGTTCTCCCCGGGGCCGATCATCCGTGAAGGGTAGTGCCTCCGCGCGGCGCGCGGAACGGCGCACCGCGCTCACTGCAGGCGCCGCGATGCTGGCCGGCGCGTCCGCTCACGACTCGTCCGTGAGATCGAAGAGCGTATCGAGCCGGGTCATCTGGAGCATCTCGTACACGTTGCGCGGCGCGTGCATGAGCTTGGTGCGCAGTCCCTTCTCACGCGCGCGCTTCTGCAGGAGCACGAGGACGCCGAGTCCGCTGGCGTCCATCTCGACGGTGCGGGCGAGGTCGATCATGACACACGGCTCCCCGGAGCTGACGGCTGCCTCGAGCGACTCGAGCACCGCCCGCCGGAACTCCAGTCGGTGGTCGGAAGTGAGTCGGGACGGAGCAACGAGCGGCTGCACGGTGGCCTCCATGGCGAACGGGTTCGGGCGGTTCATCTGGTCCTCCCGCGCAGGGAAGAGCCGACCGACCATCCCAGTCCCGGTTGCCATTTGCGGTGGGTGCACTCGCACCATTGACCGCTCCTCCACTTCGGCAACCGGACGATCTCGAGGATCCGAGACTCCTGGCTTTGCGACCCCACCTCGCGATGGGTGTGCTCTTGTCGGTGTGGCGTTCTGCGCGTTCGGCAATGAGAAGAAGCGATTTCCGTGCCAGAACAACATCGCAGTAAGTCATTACAAAACAACAACTTGAACGCATGTCACATCGTGAGAATGCCGCAGTGCGACGGAATGCGCGGCGCGTGTGGCACATTCCGCGTCGGTGTCTGCTTATTGAACGGTAGCGCACATCACGCGCGCTCTGTGCGCATCCGGACAGTCATCTCGCCCTGCCGAACGAACCCCGGCCTTCATACCATTGTCGCATGTCAGACGACATCTCAGTCCTGCTCAGCGAGACGCGGAGCTTCCCGCCGCCGGCCGACTTCCAGCGCGACGCGAACCTCCGCGACCGCTCCCTGTACGAGTCCGCCGCCGCGGATCCGATCCACTATTGGTCCGAGCAGGCACGTGCGCTCGAGTGGATGGCGCCGTGGTCACGCGTCCTCGACTGGCAGCCGCCGCACGCGCGATGGTTCGTCGACGGACGGATCAACGTGAGCGCGAACTGCCTCGACCGTCACCTCGCGGGCGCGCGCCGCAACAAGGCGGCCATCGTCTGGGAGGGTGAACCGGGCGACCGGCGCACGCTCACCTACTGGGAGCTCGCGCGCGAGGTCCGCACCTTCGCCAACGTCCTGCGGTCGCTCGGTGTCCGGAAGGGCGACCGGGTGGGGATCTACCTCCCGCTCATCCCCGAGGCGGCGATCGCCATGCTCGCCTGCGCGCGGATCGGTGCGGTGCATTCCGTCGTCTTCGGCGGCTTCAGTCCCGAGTCGCTGCGCGACCGCATGAACGACGCGCAGGCGAAGGTCGTGATCACGGCGGACGGCGGGTATCGCCGCGGGCAGATCGTCCCGCTCAAGCGCAACACCGACAAGGCCCTCGAGGAATGCCCGTCGGTGCAGCACGTCGTGGTGGTGCAGCGGCGCGCCAGCGGCCCCATCACCGAGGCCCACGTGGACATGCGCGAGGGCCGCGACCACTGGTATCACCGCCTCATGCAGCACGCGCACGACCAGTGCGAGCCGGAGGCCATGGACGCCGAGGATGTGCTCTTCATCCTCTACACGTCCGGCACGACCGGGAAGCCGAAGGGGATCGTGCACACGACCGGTGGCTACCTCGTGGGCGCGGTGAGCTCCATGAGGCACGTGTTCGACCTCAAGGAGAGCGACGTCTTCTGGTGCACGGCCGACGTGGGGTGGATCACCGGCCACACCTACCTGGTCTATGGCCCGCTCGCCAACGGCGCGACGTGCGTGATGTACGAGGGCGCGCCCGACTGGCCCGAGCGCGACCGGTTCTGGTCGCTCATCGCCCGGCATGGCGTGACGATCCTCTACACGGCGCCGACGGCCATCCGCGCATTCATGAAGTGGGGCGTCGAGCACCCGCGGAAGCACGACCTCACCTCGCTGCGTCTCCTCGGGTCGGTGGGCGAGCCCATCAACCCGGAAGCCTGGATGTGGTATCACGAGCACATCGGCGGGTCGCGCTGCCCGATCGTCGACACGTGGTGGCAGACCGAGACGGGGTCCATCGTGATCTCGCCGCTGCCGGGCGTGACGGCGACCAAGCCCGGCAGCGCGACGCAGCCGCTCCCCGGCTACTCGGCCACCTTGCTCAACAACCAGGGTGAGCCGCTGCCGACGGGGGGCGGATTGCTCTCGCTCACGAGACCGTGGCCGTCGATGCTCCGCACCATCTGGGGCGACGACGCGCGCTATGTGCAGACCTACTTCTCCAAGTGGCCGGGCCGCCCCGACCTCTACTTCGCCGGGGACGGCGCCAAGCTCGACGAGGACGGCTACTGGTGGATCCTCGGTCGCGTGGACGACGTGCTCAACGTCGCGGGGCACCGCATCGGCACCATGGAGGTGGAGTCGGCGCTCGTCGAGCACCCGTCGGTGGCCGAGGCGGCGGTGGTCGGGAAGGCGCACGAGCTCAAGGGGCAGGCGGTGTGCGCCTTCGTGACGCTGCGGGACGGCTTCACCAAGTCGTCCGCGCTGCGCGACGAACTGCGGGAGTTCGTGGCGATGAAGATCGGCGCGCTCGCGCGTCCCGACGACATCCTCTTCTCGGCGGACCTGCCGAAGACGCGGTCGGGGAAGATCATGCGCCGCCTGCTGCGCGACATCGCGGAGGGGCGGGCGCTCGGGGACACGACGACGCTCGCGGATCCGGGCGTCGTCGCGTCGCTCAAGTCACAGTACGAGGATCAGGAGGGCTGAGCGCGGAGGCTCAGGGCCGGACCGGCACCTGGGCCTTGCGCGCCTCTTCGACCGAGACCGGCTTGCCGGTCTCGGCACTCTGGTTCGCCATCAGCCGGACCTTCTCGGCGGCGACGTAACCGCGCATCTGGTCGTAGGTGAGGCTGCCCGGGATGATCTGATCGCCGATCTTGAAGGACGGCGTGGACGCCACGCGCAGACGCTCGCCCTCGGCGCGGTTGGCCTCGATCTGCGGGAGCTTCGAGCCCGAGTCGTAGCACGTCTCCCAGTTGTCGACGTCGACGCCGGCGTCCTTGGCGAGCTGCTTGAGCGGCCGCTTGGGGTCACGGGCGACCTGCCCGTTCCACTTGTCCTGGTTCCGGTAGATCGCGTCGTGCATCTCCCAGAACTTCCCCTGGTCGTTGGCGCAGGCGGCGGCGTTGTGGGCCGCGACCGCGTTCCGATGCATGGAGAGCGGGTAATCGATGAACCGGAAGCGCATCTCACCGGTCGCGACGAGGCGGGCCATGATGTCGGGCTCCTCGATGGTGGCGAAATAGCCGCATCCCGGGCACTCGAAGTCCGCGAACTCCACGACCTCGACGAGCGCGTCCGGGCTGCCGACCACGACCCCCTTGGCACCCAGGTTGGCGCCGGACCCCGGCACCAGCGCGATGAGCTTCGGCGGGCGGGACATGACGTAGCCGATCGCGATCACGCCGACGAGGCCGACGACCGCGAGGATGGCGCCGAAGGGCTTGGAGTTGGAACGTCTGAGACTCGACACGGATTGGTTCTCCGCCGGGGGGACCGGCCAACGGGATTCGGAGAAAGTTACACCGGGCACTCCGCTGGGGTAGGAGAAGCGTGTCCCCCCGATTAGCTTTCCCTTGCGGACGGGACCCCCGTCCAAGACCCTCCATCCGGACGAGATGAGCAGACAGAGAAACCGCGGCCGTCCGGCGGCCGCTCCGCCGTCCGCGTTCGACCAAGCGCGCGACGAGCTGTTCCAGCACATCATGCGTTGCGGTGTCGTCGGTTCCGAGCCTGAGCACATGAAGGAGTGGTTCGACGAGACCATGCAGTACATGACCGAGCGGTATCATGAGCTCGGGAAGAAGGAGATCGGGGATCTGCGCACGTTGGGCGAGCGATTCGCCGCCCCGACCAAGCGCACTGCTCCCGAGGCCGCCCCGGCGGCGGAGCTCCCGGCCGACGCAGGGAACGCGACGGCAGGCGAGCTCGACACGGTGAACGCGGCGTAGCAGGGACGAGGCCCCGGAGCGTTGCTCCGGGGCCTCGCTGCTTGCGCGTGCCCTCAGCGTCCCTGCGCGCGACGCTGGCGCAGGACGAGGCCCAAGCGCGCGCCGCCGCCGAGCAGCAGTTCGATCGCGGGGACGGT
>CAYXGS010000007.1:141631-143577 GCA_964464585.1 uncultured Gemmatimonas sp.
GGACGAGGCCCAAGCGCGCGCCGCCGCCGAGCAGCAGTTCGATCGCGGGGACGGTGCGGCCCACGGCGGCCCCTTCGACCCCCACGACGCCGAGCAGCAGTCCTCGCGTGCGGCCGCCCGCGTCGCGCTCGGCGCCGATCCCGGCACCGGCGTAGAAGCCGCGCGCACGCTCGGCGAAGGGATCGAAGAGGAATCGCGCGGTGGCGTCGATGCGTTGGCGGGCCGACCACGCATCGGCAGCGCCGACGGCGCCCGCGGTGAGCGAGACGCCGAGGCGGGCATACCAACCCGCTCGCACGTTCAGCCCCGCACCGGCCATCGCGCCGCCGGTCGGCGAGAGCACCGGGACAAGATGCCCCTCCCACTGCGGGAGCGCCTCGACCGCTCGCTGGGCGGAGAGCCTCGCCGGTGCGATGGCGATCACGATGGCGATGGCGGTGGCAGTGGCCAGAGCCGTGGCGGCGCGCGACATGCCGAACAGTAGCGGTCGCGGCGCGCGTTCGCCTTGCCAGCCCCCTCCTCCCCCGGTAGCTTCGCCAGAGTCCCTGTGTCCGAGGAGCGGATGGCCGATACGGTCGCGCTGCTGCGCGGTGTTGCGATCTTCCAGGACCTCGACGACGGCGAACTCGCCCGCGTCGCGGAGGTCGTGCGCACGCAGGAGTTCGTGTCCGGGGAGTACATCTTCAAGGAAGGCGAGGCCGGGAGCCGGCTGTACCTCATCGTCTCCGGCGACGTGCGGATCTCGCGGGTGGTCCCGGGCAGCGGCGAGGAAGCGCTCGCGGTCCTCAAGCCCGGCGCGCTCTTCGGCGAGATGTCGGTGTTCGACCGCAGCGAGCGCTCGACCGATGCGATCTCGAACGGCGGCACCAAGGTCCTCACGATCTCGCGCAGCGACTTCGAGCTGCTGCTCGACTTCAATCGCGACATCGCCTACAAGGTGCTGTGGTCCTGCACGCGGCTGCTCTCGGGGCGGCTGCGGGCGACGAACGATTCGCTGCGCTCGTTCCTGGCGATGAGCATGTTCTGACGCGCGGCGCGCGTGTTGGCAGATGGCAGATGGCGAATGGCAGAGTACCCACCCACTCGAGCTCACCTCACATGCGGCAGACGGTCTTCCTCGCCGCGGCGCTCGCCGCGGCGTTCGCATCTCTGGGGGCGCAGGCGCCCTCGACGCTCGGACTGCAGAAGGACCCCCGGATCGCCGCGGCGATGGCCGAGGTGTCGCCCGCGCGGCTCCGGACCATGGACTCGATGCTCGTCTCGTTCGGGACGCGCAACACGCTGAGTGACACGCTCTCGCGGACGCGTGGCATCGGGGCGGCGCGGCGCTGGATCCATGCGCAGCTCACCCAGGCGTCGAAGGACTGCGGCGGCTGCCTGCGGATCGAGTACGACACCGGCACCGCCACGGTCGGCCGCGCCGCGAGCCGTCCCTCGGTGCATCTCGTGAACGTCATCGCGTGGCTCCCGGGGCGCGACACCATGCGCGTGGTCGTCATCGGCGGCCACTACGACTCGTGCATCTGCAGCGTGCCCAACGGCGGCAGCTTCGACACCACCGCGGACGCACCCGGGGCCGACGACGACGGGTCGGGCACGGTCGCCGTGATGGAGGCGGCGCGCGTGACGGGCAAGCACTTCCCCCGCGGCCTCGAGGCGACGATCGCGTTCGTCCTGTACACGGGAGAGGAACAGGGCTTGCTCGGCTCGACGCAGTTCGCCGAGCGACTCAAGCGCGAAGGGAAGCGCGTGACGGCGGGGTTCACCGACGACATCGTCGGCAACATCACCGCCGAGGACGGTCGGGTGGACTCGATGTCGGTGCGCGTGTTCGCGGTGGACTCGCTCGCGCTCGGTGGTCCCGAGCTCGCCCGCTACGTGTGGGCGACCGGCGCGCTCTACCAGCCGAACTTCGAGGTGATCCCGGTGCTGCGGCTGGACCGTCT
>CAYXGS010000008.1:0-120141 GCA_964464585.1 uncultured Gemmatimonas sp.
TCGTCGGCTCGTTCGCCGGGGCGTTCCTCGGCGCGCTCGCGATGGAGTACTCGGTACACGGCGAGCACGAACGCGCCGGGCGCGTGGCGTGGGGGGCGTTGCTCGGTCGAGTGGTCGCGGCGGGGATGAAGGTCGGACTCGGCGTGGTCGTCGCGGTGATCGTGATCGTCTCGGCACTCTGAGCCGCGCCGCGCGGACGCACGACGGACGGGGCGGCGGCGCAGGACCGCTCAGAGGTAGGGCGAGAGCAGCCGCGCGACGCCGTGCACGATCTTCACGGGCAGCGGACGCCGGTCGACGTCCTGCAGCGTGACCTCGCGCGCCGTCGCGATCCGCGCCTGCACGACGTCGTCGAGGGCGGCGGAGCACTGCGTGCAGTAGAGTTCGACATCGAGTTCGAAGTTGAGCCGCAGGCTGCGTGGGTCCCAGTTGGACGAGCCCACGAGCGACCACTTGCGGTCGACGACGAGCACCTTGCTGTGCTCGAACGGGAGTGGCGTGAGGAAGACGCGACACCCGGGCCGGAGCACCTGCCACAGTTGCGCGGTGGCGGCCCACTGCACCACCGGGATGTTCACGCGCGCCGGGAGGACGATCTCCACGCGCACGCCGCGCAACGCCGCGACCGCGAGGGCGCCGAGCAGGCCGGTGTCCGGAAGGAAGTAGGGCGTGACGATGCGGATGGTCTCGCGCGCGCTGGCGATCGCGGCGAGGATCACGGTGCGCGTGACCTCCAAGTCGCCGTCGGGGCCGTCGGTGAGGACGCGCGCGGTGGTGGTGCCCACCTCGGTGAGTGCCGGGAACCAGCCGGGACCGTCGAGCACCTCGCGCGTGGTGAACGCCCAGTCCTCGGCGAACGCCTCCTGGACCTGTCCCACGAGCGGTCCTTCCACGCGGAAGTGGAGGTCGCGCACGATGCGAGGCGGACGGTCGGCGTGGATGTTCCGCGCCTGGATGTTCATCCCGCCGGTGAACGCGACGCGCCCGTCGACGGTGAGGATCTTCCGGTGGTTGCGGAGATTGAAGAACGCGAGCCCGGCCTGATGGATGCGCGGAAGGAAGCGCTGCACGGGGACTCCTGCGCGCTGGAGGGCCTTGTGCACCGGCGGCCAGGTGTACCGCGCACCGAATCCGTCGACGAGCACCCGCACCTCCACCCCGCGCTGCACGGCGGCGGCGAGCGCCGCGACGAACGGCTTCCCGGCGGCATCGTCCCCGAAGATGTAGGACGAGAGCGCGATCGTGCGCCGTGCGCCGCCGATCGCCTCGAGCATCGCCGGATACGCTTCGTCGCCGTTCTCGAGCACGCGGACCTTGTTCCCGCGCAGGAGCGGCCGCCCCGAGAGCAACTCGCCCACCCGGGCGAGCGGCGTGAGCTCCGGGAGCACCGACGACGACGTGCCGGTGCGCGCGATGCTCAACGCGCTCGGCGTCGAGAGCGGCAGGCGTCGGCGCTCGCGATGGAGCTGGCCGGCACGCCGCTGGATCCTGTTGAGGCCGAAGATCGCGTACAGCAACGGCCCGAGTCCCGGCGCGAACCAGATGAGGCCCACCCACCCGATCGCGGCCCGGACGTCGCGCTTCCGCGTGACGACATGGGCGCTTGCGACGAGATTGGCGAGCGCGATGAGGGCGCCGGCGGCGAACGGCCACCACGCGGGCAGCCAACCCCGGGGATCGAAGGGCATGCAAGGAAGTTAAAGGGAGGGCCTCCGCGCCGGGCCGCTGGAGCCGTGCCCCTGCGCGCCGGCCCGGCCCGACCGGTGCCCCCGGCGAGAGACCCGAGCGGCGGGTCAGTCGTCCCTGTATTGTCCTACTTTCGGCGACCGGCCACGCTGGTGGCGCCACCCCCGAGTTCACCTCGCTCGATGCAGGAGTACCGACCCGTGACCAAGCTCAATCTCCTCCCGTCGCGCGCGCTCAGGCTCGCCGCTGCCGCGCTGCTCGGCCTCGCGGCCTGCGAGGGCGATGTGTCGACGTCGCCCCCGGTCACCGGCGGCCCGCTCATCCCCGGCACGTGGTACATGCACTTCGCGAACGACTCGGCGCTACCCGCGGCGATCTCGGTGCGCGTCGCAGGGGTCGCGCAGGAGGTGACGATGCTCGACTCGGCGCGGCTCGTGCTCAATGCCGACATGACCTACTCGCAGCGGTACTGGACCCGCACGCTCCTGAACGGCGTCCTCGACCGCTCCGAGGTGGTCCTCGACGAAGGGACCTTCGCCTCGCAGCCGATCGGCTTCGGCCTCACGTCTCAGCTCCGATCCCGCGCGTTCTCGCTGGTCGTCCCGACCCTCGGCACCATCACCACCTCGGAGCAGATGGTGTTCTACGTCTCCTCCCCGCCGCTCACCACGGGGACGTACAAGCTCTCGCATCCGTAGTGCCACGGGGGCACGGGCAACCGTCCCCTGACCGGACGCGTACATAGGAGGAGTCCTCCCCGCGTTGCGGCCGACCGCCGCAGCCGCGAAGTTGAGGCAGACCCCTCAAGGAGCGCGCGTCATGAAGGTCACGTTCACGGTCAACGGGACGGCCCGCACGGTCGATGTCCCTTCCGACATGCCCCTCCTCTGGGTGCTTCGCGACGTCCTCGATCTCAAGGGGACCAAGTACGGTTGCGGCGAATCCCTCTGCGGCGCCTGCACCGTCCATGTGAACGGCGAGGCGCAGCGCTCCTGCCAGATCCCGGCGAGCGCGATGGCCGGGCGGCGCGTCACCACCATCGAAGGGCTCGCGGCCAACGCGGCGCATCCGCTGCAGAAGGCGTGGGAGGAGCTCGACGTGCCGCAGTGCGGATACTGCCAGGCGGGCCAGATCATGCAGGCCGCCGACCTCCTCGCCAAGAATCCGCGCCCGACCGATGAGGACATCGACGCCGCGATGTACGGCAACCTGTGCCGGTGCGCGACGTACCACCGCATCCGCGAAGGGATCCACCGCGCCGCCGCGATCGCTTCCAACAACAACGGGAAGGAGTGATCGCCATGACCACCGATCTCCGCGACACCGCACCGGCTGCCGACGCGGCCAAGACGTTCGACCGCCGCGACTTCCTCCGCGTCTCCTCCATCGCCGGCGGCGGCCTGCTGCTCGGCACCATGCTCGACTTCAGCCACCCGGCGTTGCTCGGCGCGACCGAAGCCGGAGCGCTCGGCGGAGTGGCGGCCGGCGAGTTCATGCCCAACGCCTTCATCCGCATCGCGTCGAGCGGTGCGGTCACCATCATCTCGAAGAACCCCGAAGTCGGTCAGGGCATCCGCACCATGCTCCCGATGCTCATCGCCGAGGAACTCGACGTGGCGTGGGACAGCATCACGATCGAGCTCGCGATGGCTGACGAACCGAAGTACGGGCGGCAGGTCGCCGGTGGCAGCACCGCGACGCCGACCAACTGGGAACCGCTTCGTCGCGCGGGCGCGGCCGGGCGCCAGATGCTCGTCGCGGCAGCCGCAGCCAACTGGGGCGTGCCCGAAGCCGAGTGCACCACGGAGAACGGCGCGGTGCTCCATCGCGCGTCGAACCGTCGCGCGACCTACGGCTCGCTGGCCGAGAAGGCCGCGACGCTGACGGCGCCGGCGCCCGCCAGCGTGAAGCTGAAGGATCCGAAGGACTTCAAGATCATCGGCAAGTTCACGCGCGGCATCGACAACCGGAGGATCGTGACCGGCCAGCCGCTCTTCGGCATCGATGTGCAGGTGCCGGGGATGCTGCACGCGGTCTACGAGAAGGCGCCGGTGTTCGGCGCGAAGGTCGCGAGCGCGAACATCGACCAGATCAAGGCGCTGCCCGGCGTGAAGCAGGTGTTCGTCGTCGAAGGGGCCGCGCCGGCGGCGAACGGCGCGGTGAATCTCGCGGGTCTACTCCCGGGCGTGGCGATCGTCGCCGAGACGTTCTGGCATGCGCGTTCGGCGCGCCGCCGGCTGCGCGTGACGTGGGCCGAGCATCCGACCTCGCAGCAGTCGAGTGCGGCGTTCTCCGCCAAGGCCGCGGAGCTCATGGCCGGCGAACCCGCACAGATCATCCGCAACGACGGTGACTGCGCCGCCGCGCTCGGTGGTGCGGCGAAGACGGTCGAGGCGACCTACGAGTATCCGTTCCTGGCGCACGCACCGCTGGAGCCACAGAACTGCACGGCGAGCTTCGTGAACGGCAAGATGGAACTGTGGGCACCGTCGCAGGCGCCGGCGGGCGGACGCGCGCTCATCGCGCAGACGCTCGGCATCGCGGCCGACGACATCAGCATCCACATGATGCGTGGCGGCGGCGGGTTCGGACGCCGGCTGAACAACGACTACATGGTGGAGGCGGCGGCGATCGCCAAGCAGGCGGGTGTTCCCGTGAAGCTGACGTGGACGCGCGAGGACGACATGCAGCACGATTTCTATCGTCCCGCCGGGTGGCACAAGCTCAAGGGCGGCGTGAACGCGAGCGGGAAGCTCGTCGCGTGGGACAACCACTTCATCACGTTCGGCGAGGGTCAGGGCTACGCGCCGGCGGCGAGCATCGGTGCGACCGAGTTCCCGGTCGCGTTCATCCCGAACCTGCGCTTCGGCGTCTCCAAGATGCCGCTCGGCGTGCCGACGGGGTTCCTGCGCGCACCGACGAGCAATGCGATCGCGTTCGTGTATCAGTCGTTCATCGACGAGCTCGCGATCGCGGCGGGGAAGGATCCGGTGGCGTTCCGGCTCGACCTCCTCGCGCAGGCGTCGACGATCACGCCCGCGCCGGGCGCGCCGCCGGCCGCGGTCAGCGCCGAACGCATGCGCGGTGTGCTGCAGCTCGTCGCCGAGAAGTCGGGCTGGGGAAAGCGCTCGTTGCCGAGGGGCAGCGGGATGGGCGTCGGCATGCACTACAGCCACCGCGGCTACTTCGCCGAGGTGGTCGAGGTGAACGTGAGCCGCACCGGCGAGGTGAAGGTGGTGAAGGTGTGGGTCGCCGGCGATGTCGGCAGCCAGATCATCAATCCGAGCGGCGCGCTGGCGCAGGTGCAAGGCTCGGTGCTCGACGGGCTCGCCGAAGCGTTCAAGCAGGAGATCACCATCGAAGGCGGCAAGACCGTGCAGAGCAACTTCGACGACTTCGAACTGCTGCGCATCACCGAGGTGCCGCCGGTGGAAGTGCACTTCCGCACGACGGAGAACCCGCCGACCGGCATGGGCGAGCCGGCGCTGCCGCCGGTGATCCCGGCGCTCACCAACGCGATCTTCGCCGCGACGGGGAAGCGCGTGCGGTCGCTGCCGCTCTCGCGTCACGACCTGAGCTGGAGCTGACGCGTGAAGCAGTGGCTCGAGACGCGGCAGGTGTTCGAGACGCTCGGCGCGCTCGCCCGCGAGGGCAAGCGCGCCGCGCTCGCGCAGGTCATCCGGGTGCGCGGGTCGGCCTATCGGCACGAGGGCGCGAAGCTCGTCGTGTCGGAGGACGACGCGACGACGGGGAACGTGAGCGGCGGGTGTCTCGAGGAGGATGTGCGCGAGGTCGCGCGCCGCGTGATCGCCACCGGCATCGCCGAGCGGCGGTCGTACTGCGGGGGGTCCAATGAGATCTCGGCGTGGGACCTCGGGGTCGGGTGCGAGGGAGAGGTCGAGATCCTCATCACGGCCGGCACCATGCATGCGCCGGGGGCCGTGCAGCTGATGCAGGAGGCGGAGCCATTCGTCGTCGTGACGGACATCGCGGCGGCGCTCGCGGCGCGGACCGATGCCGCGCGTGAGGGCGCGGTGCGCGTGGTGCGCGGCGCGGAGGCGGAGGGGCTCGCCGGCGACGGGGAGTCGCACCTCGCGACGCGCGGAGGCCGGGAGGTGTTCATCGATGTGCTCACACCCCCGCCGCGGCTGCTGATCGTGAGCGGCGGCGAGGACGCACGGCACCTCGCCAGGCTCGCGGACATGGTCGGCTTCCGCGTGGTCGTCGCCGACCGCCGGCCCGGCCTGCTCGTCGCCGACCGATTCCCGCGGACCGTGCGCACGGTGGAGACCGATGCCGCGCGTCTGGGCGAGCGCATCGTGCTCGATGCCGCGAGCTTCGCGGTGGTGATGACGCATCACTTCGCCGACGACACCGACTATCTCCGCGCGCTGCTGCAGAGCCCGGTGTGCTATCTGGGCGTGCTGGGCCCTCGGCAGCGCACGGAGCGCATCCTCGGGATCCTGCGCGCGGAGGGCCCGGTCGACGAAGCGCGGGTCTTCGGCCCCGTGGGACTCGACATCGGCACCGATGGTGCCGAGCAGGTGGCGCTGGCGGTGATCGCCGAGATCCTCGCCGTGCGGAGCGGCCGCCGTCCGCGGTCGCTGCGGGAGCGGCACGCGCCGATCCACGCGATCGGTGACTGAACCCCCGGACGAACCCGCGCCGGTCGCGGCGATCCTGCTGGCCGCGGGTGCGTCGCGGCGGATGGGGCGCAACAAGCTCCTCCTCCCGGTCGACGGCGAGCCGATGGTGCGCCGCGCCGCGCGGCGCGCGCTCGAGGCGGGCCTCAGCCCCGTGGTCGTGGTCCTCGGGCATGAGGCCGAACCGGTGAAGGCGGCACTCGCGGGGCTGGACCTGCGATTCGTGATGAGCCCCGAGCCGACCGGCCCGACGAGCGTGTCGCTCCACGCCGGACTCCGCGTCCTCGGTCCGCAGGTGCGCGCGACCGTGGTGATGCTGAGCGACATGGTGCACGTCACGTCGCCGATGCTGCGCTCGCTCGTGGAGTCGTCGCGCGCGGCGGGCGCGCCACTGGAGGTGTCGCGCTACGGCGACGTGCTCGCGCCACCGCTGCTCTTCACGCGCGCGCTCTGGCCGGAGCTGCTGGCGTGGCACGGTGAGGGCTGCGGCAAGGCGGTGGTCCGCGCGCACGAGTCCGAAGCGCGCAAGCACGACTGGCCGGAGCGCGCGCTGCAGGACATCGACACGCCGGACGACTACGAGCGGATCACGCGCTAGGGGCCGACGATCACCCGCACCGAGTCGCGCACGCCATCGCCGGAGACGACGAGCCAAGTGGCCCCGGCGCTGACGCCGCGCACGGTGTAGCCGATCGCCATGTTGGGTGTCGCCGGCACGGACGGCGGGACGACCGCGAGCACCGACGCATCCCGCGACACGGCGGTCATGCGCGCGAACATCGCGTCGCGGCGCCGGAGCGCGTTCGTGTTCCGGTCGGAGGTGATGGTGGACACGAGCCGCGTGCCGTTCACGGCGAGCGGTGTGGCGTCGCACGCGACCTGCGCCGCGAGCGTGCCGCAATAGAGGTCGAGACTGGCGAGCGTCTGGCCCACCATGACGAACGTCCCGACGCTCACCTCATCGAACTCGGCCGCGATCGGGACCACCTGGAAGGCGGCGTTGGCGCGAACCACCACGAACTTGCCATAGCCTGCCGGGAAGACCTGCGTCGCCGTGTCGAGCGCCCCGTTGGAGACCCACTCGATCTGGAGCGTCCCGGGCGGCAGCGGCGGGATGCCAGTGAGCGTGACGGTGAAGGTATCGCCGATCGCGAAGGTGGAGTCCGGCGCGACGAGCGTCTTCTTGGCGTCGCCGCCGGCATCCCAGTGGTTGGTCCGCGCGAACGGTTCCTCGACATGGCAGCCGAGGGCGACGGCGACGGTCGCGCCGACCGTGATCCAGCGGGCGCACGCACGGGTGTTGCTGCTCATGGTACGACGAAGCGAACGGAATCCCTGACGCCGTCGGCGGTGATCACGACCCAGGTGGCGCCCGACGCGCCTCCACGCACCGTCCAGGCGCCGGCGGGGTTGTTCGTCGTCTGCAGGGTGTTCACCACCGCCGGGTCGCGCACGACGACCGTCGCCTTCTGCATCATGAACTCCCGGCGGCGGATCGGCCAGCCGTTCGCATCGAACATGCTGCTGTTCACGGTGCGGTCGGTGAACGGCAGGAGCGGCGTCGCGTCGCACGGGACCTGCGCGGTCACCGTGCCGCAGAAGAGATCGAACGCGGCGAGCCGCTGACCGACCACGACGTGCCACGCGACGATCGCGCCGTCGAAATCGGCGGCCACGGCCACCGCATGGAAGTCCGGGTTCGCACGCTGCACGACGAACTTCCCGTACCCGGCCGGAAAGACCACCCGCGCCGTGTCGTCACCCTCGTTGGACCGCCACCTGATCGCGAGCAGCCCCGGCGGCAACGGCGGATCGCCGGTGAGCGTGACGGTGATGGTGTCGCCGATGGAGAACGTGGAGTCGGTGCCGGTGAGGAACTTCTTCGCGTCGCCGCCCGGGTCCCAGTGGTTGGTCCGCGCGAACGGCTCCTCGATGTGGCAGCCGAGGACGAAGGCCACGATCGGCAGCGCGACGGCGTTCCGTGGCGCGCGCATCAGCGGAACCGGATGCTCAACCCGACGCGATCGGGCGCGAGCACGGGCGAGAATGCCGGTGCAGCCGATGGCGTGACCGCGACGCGTCGACGCGGGCGACCGACCTCACGCACGTCGTCGAGCTTGCGTTTGTGCTGATACTCATGCCAGACGGCCTCGACCCCTGCGCCGATCCAGATGCCGGCGGCGGCGACGGTGAGCACATTGCCGCCGGTGCGCGCCATCTGTGCGCGTCGGTAGCGCTTGTCCGCCGGGAAGAGCGGCACGCCGCCCTGATAGTCGGCGTATCCCGCGTAGACGTGGCGCGCATAGGCGCGCAGGCCTTCCGCCGCGGCGTACGCGATCGCCGTCGAGCCGAAGGTCGTGAGCGCGAGCCGCGTCCGCAGCGGCCCGGTCGCCTGGCCGAAGCCCGGGATCACCGACCGCAGGGCGATGATCGGCAGCGGGATCGACGTGCAACGCGCCGGCTTCCGCGACGCCTCGGCCATGTCGCGGAGCGACGCCGGCGCCTCCGGCGCGAGCGTGAGGCAAGGATATACCTCCATCACGTCGGCGATGAGCGACAACGCCTCGGCGTCCCGGTCGCGGAGCGAGAAGGCGACCGCCGACTGGATCATCGCGTCGCGGATGTCCCGCTGCGGCGGACGCGGGCGGAACATGAGGCGCGTGAGCGCCTCGGAGGCGGAGAGGCCGAGCGCACCGCGCGCGAATGCCGCGTGCGCGACCTTCATCGCCGAGTCGCGCGGCACCGCGAACTCCACGGGGGGCGGCGTGAGCGCCACCTCCGCCGAGTCCAGGTTGCGGGCCTGCCACGGCAGCATCTGCTGCCACACCGCCCGCACGAGGCGATCGGGCAGCGGGAGCACGTCGGGCTCCGGATCGACCGGATTGTAGACGTGCACCTCCAGATGCGGCGCGCGTCCCTCGGCGTCCGGCGAGAAGGCGAGCGGGTCGACCCACAGACGGATGTGCTCGCTGCCGTCCACGATGAGCTCGGTCCGCGTCACCTTCGTGACGGGGGCGCGACCCGTGAGCGGTGTCGGTTCGACGAGTCCCTCACGCCGGAACTCCGCCGTGCCGACCTGTTCGGTGGGGAGCGGTGTGCTGAAGACGCCGTAGAGGGCGCCGCGCGCCAGCGCGGAGAAGCGGGCGAGGAGTCCCTCGTGGCAGTCGTAGCGCCGTTGTTCCTTGGGATAGACCGCCACGGCGATCAGCGGCCGGGCCCGCGCCGCCGAGTCGAATGCGGCCCATGGATCGATCTCCGCGGTGCCCGCGACCTGGTACTCGTTCAGCGCGAGCGAGCGCTGGCATCCGCGCGTCGCCTTGACGATGAGCGAATCCTGGTTGAGCTGGTCCACCGCCATCGGCGTGAGGACGAGGATCTGGTAGCGCTCGCCGTCGATGAGATAGGACGCCCCGGTGCGGCCGCGTGCGGCGATCGCGGAGCGCCATTCGAGGAATCCGGCGCCGGTCGGCCCAGGGCCCAGCACCGAGTCGGGCTTGGTCGGCGGACGCTCACGCTCGGGACCCTGCGCCCGCGCGACCGCCACGCCCGCATGCAGCACGACGAGCGCGGTCGCGGCCAGCGTGGTGGGGGATCGCAGGCGCATCGCGCGAATCTACACCCGACGGCGAACGCGGTTCCAGCGCGCGTTCACGGACGCCCCGAGAACATCCCGAACCGCTGCATCGCATCACGGATCGCGGGATCGATCCGCGCCTCGAGCACATAGACGCCGGCGTTCCCCCACTTCACGAACGACACGACGAGCAACAGTTGGTGCTGCAGCACGGCATCCGCCTCCGCACCATCGGGGATGGTGACCCCGTTCTCGCGCGCAAGGGTGCGGAACGACGCCACGGCCGCTTCGGGCAACGCGCCGGCCTTGGCCAGGGCCTCGGCCGTGGTGAGCGCCGAGCCCGCCGACGCGACGTAGCCGTTGGCCCACTTGAGCGGCAGGTCGAGCTCCGCCGCGCGCGCGATCCAGACGGGTGCGTCCGCAGGGCGCGGCACGCGGACGTCCGGGTAGATCCCGCCGCCACCGTACAACGTGCGCCCGCCGGTCGACCTGCAGGTCGGGCGGCCGATCGTATCGCGCTCCGCCCGCGCGGCGCGATAGTACTCGCGACTGGTGAGCTCGCGATACTGCCGCTGGATGACGCGGCCGCACGGCGTGCGGACCTGCCCGATCACGAGCACGATCACCGAGCCGTCCGAGAGCGGGAATCCCTGCATCATGAGCGACTTCCCGAAGCTCGGCTGACCGACGATCACCGCGCGGTCATGGTCCTGCAGCGCCCCGGCGACGAGCTCCGATGCGCTCGCCGTGCCGGCGTCGATCATCACGACGATCGGGTAGTTGCGGTCACCACGGAAGAACGACCGGCGCACGCGCCCGGTGTCGATCGCCGCGGCGCGTCGGCCCTCGGAGGTGTACACGACGGTCCGCTCGGGGAGGAACTCGCCGGCGACCGACGCCGCTTCGGCGACACTGCCGCCCCCGTTGTCGCGGAGGTCGAGGATCAGGCGCTTCATCCCCTGCTTCTCGAGCCGGTCGACCGACGCGCGCAGGTCCTCGGCGACCTTGTCGGCCGCGAAGGTCGTGATGCGGATGTACCCGGTCTCGGCGTCGAGCAGCAGCGCGGCAGGCACGGCGGTCTCGTCGGCGAAGCGTTCGCGCTTCACCGCGCGCGTGAGCGTCGCGTACGTCCCGTCGGGCCGACGGCGCTCGAACGTGAGGGCGACCGTCGACCCGCGCGGTCCCGCCAACTCGATCTCGAGTTCGATCGGACTCTCGGCCCGGACGGGCTTGCCCTCGATCGCGATGAGCTCGTCGCCGGGGAGGATGTCCTGCCGGCTCGCGAGCGTGCCGGCCGCGACCCGCGCGACGACGGCCGCACCGCCGCTCATCACGAAGTCGACCGGCACCGGGTGCAGCTTCCCCGCGCGGAGCTCGGCCTCCTTCCCCGGTGAGAGGCGCACCGCGGGGATCACGTACGAGTGCGGGTCCGTCGCCTGCACCATCGCCTGGATCGCCGACATGAAGAGCCGGTGCGAGTCGAGCGAATCGGGGTGATTGACGCGGATCTGGTTGAACACCTGCGAGAAGAGCTGCAGGTCCTCGGCGACGGTGCGTGGCCGGGTCACCGGCGTCGCGGACTTCACCGTGTCCGCGGGCAGGCGTTGCTGCGCCGGGAGCGCCGTCGCCCAGAGCGCGGCCACGACGAGCGTCGCGCGCCTCATGGCGCGAGCCCCGCCAGTCGTTCGGTCGCGGCGGCGCGGCGCGGCGCATCGCGGCGCGAGGCGAGGGCGAGGAACCGTCGATAGCCCTCGCGCGCCGCGTCCTTGTCGCCGGCCTTCTCGTGCGCGAGCGCGAGCTCGAAGTGCGCGGCCGCGTAGACCGGTTCGAGTTCGAGCGCCTTCTTGAGCGGTGCGATCGCCTCGGCCGCCTGGCCGGTCGCGAGCAGCACGCTCCCGTGGAGGTAGTGGACGTACGGCTCGTCGGTCGCGAGGTCCGCCGCGAGCGCGAGTTCGCTCACCGCGGTCGCGGTGTCCTTCGCCGCGAGCGCGAGGCGGCCGAGTTCCACGTGCGCCATGAAGTACGAGAGGTCCTCGGTGATCGCACGACCGAGCGCGGCACGGGCGGAGTCGAGCTGCCCGGTCCGCGCATGCGCGATGGCGAGACTGTGCTCCACCACTGCGCGCGAGACATAGAACACCACATCCTCGTCGGGGTCCTCCTCGCGCTTGGCATAGTCCGCGGCCGCATGCCGGAACTCGTTGATCGCCAGCGGGAACATCCCCTGCAGGGCGTAGACCCGACCGCGCTGGAGCCGGTAGTAGCCGGGGTCCCGGCTCGCCCGGATCGCCCGGTCGTAGTCCAGGAGCGCCGGGCCGAACTGCCCCTCGCTGTATTCCGCCCACGCCCGCAACGCCGGCGATCCGTTGTACATCATGTCGCGCACATAACGATCGATGTCGCCCGATGGCGCGGTCGGGTTGTCCATCCGGAGCGCGTTGCGATAGTAGGTGGTGAGCAGGGTGTGGTCGTTCTTGCGATAGAACAGCGGGTCCAACCGCAGCGCACGCATCGAGAGGGAGTCGAGACCCTTGAGCTCCTTCGACTCCCGCGCCTTGCGCCCGCCCTCCATGTACAGCCGGTACGTCGCCGCGCGCCGCATGATCAGCGCGGCCCGGCGTCCATCCAGGGCGTCGGCCGAACTCGGGTCGAGGCGCACCGCCCAGTAGAACGCCTGCGCCGCCTCGGCGGGCTTGTCCTTGAGGACGCGCGTGCCGTGCGCGAAGTACGCGTTGGCGTCGTTCGTGTCGGCATCCGCAGCCAACTTCGGGCGCCGCTCGACCGGGCCGAGTCGCGATTGCGCCGCGAGCGGCGCGGCGAGCAGGGTGGCGTACAGCACGGCAGTGATCGCGCGCATGGCGGGCCTCGGCGACATTGGGGTGGGGACCGGCGTCGCCAAGCTCCCTCCGGGACCACGAACCGTCAAGCTACGCGACAGCGGGGAGCGTCAGTCTGGTGGCAAGATGCCCCTCAACCGAGGACGCGGTCGCGCTCCTCGGGCGTGAAGATCACGCAGGCATCCGGCCCGACGGCAAGCCGCCGGCGCCGCCGCGCCACCCAGTCGTAGACCGCGTCACCGAGGGGCGTGGGGACTGCGCGCCCGAGCACCCCGAGCACAGCCCAGCCGCCGCCGAGGTAGCGACCGATCGCGAGCACCGCGCCATATCGTATCTCGGCTCGCTCGGTACCCGCGTCGTCCTCGACCCAGACCAGTGAGTCCGCGGCGGCCGCGGCGGGATGCCGGGCAAGCGTCCGCGCACCGGTCACGCTCTCCCGCGCCGCGAAGCGCGCATCGCTGCGACGTCCCTCGTGCTCGAGGAGGAACCGCACGGAGCGCGCGCAGAAGGCGCACTCGCCGTCGTACAGGAGGAGCGGCGGGGCGCTCACGGCACGCTCACCGGACGCTCACGGCGCGCGGGCGACCGCGCCATCGGACGCGAAGCGCCCGTGCCGGAGGAAGTACACCGTCTGCACCTTCACGTCCTCGCGCCGCATGATGAACGAGTGCCCGCCCCCGACCACGAGGTGTGCGGTCTCCTCCGGCAGGTGCGTCTCGGGGAGCTTCACGGTGCGGTCATCGCGCGCGGCGATGATCCCGATCTCCACACCCTGCACGCGCGGGAGCCGGCGCACGGTGGAGCTCGAATCCGCCCGGAGCTCGGGCACGGGACGCAACAGCCAGCCTGCGAGCCCGGCGAAGCTGTTGGCCGCGTTCGCGCCTTGATTGGGCGGCGCGAGCATGACCACGCGACCGAGCCGCGGCGGCAGCGTGTCGCGGGTGAGCACGTAGCGGAAGACGATGTTGCCGAGGCTGTGGCCGACGAAGTGGATGCGCGTGTGCTGCGGCCCCACCTTGGCGGCGATCTCCCGCCGCAGGCTCTCGCCGATCTCCGCGATGGTGCAGCAGTAGCTCGAGTACCCGAAGTTGAGCACCTCGAAGCCTTCGGCCTCGAGCGCCTTGGTGATGGGCCACATCGAGAAGGGTGACCGCCCCATGCCGTGCGCGACGACCACCAGCTCATGCGGCTTGAGCGAGTCGGCCTTCCGGTACGGTCGCGGCGGGTCATCCACGCGGGGCACGGACTGCGCCAGCGGATCCGCTTCGCGCGCGGTGGTCCCGCCGGCGGCGCCGAGCAGGACGCTCGCGACCCCGACCACGCCGAGCAGCGCCGCGCGCCGAGCGACGGTCAGTGCGGCCATGCCCTCAGCTCGGTCCAGGTGGCGCGCTCCAGCACCACGCCCTCGGGGAAGTGCGCCAGCGCATCGGCGCGCAGCCGCGCCGCGTGCGTCGACAGGTAGCGATCCAGCGCCTCCTGGTCCGCGAGCTCGTAGCGCATGCTGAACCGCCCGTCATCGGACCGGAGCATCCGTGCGCCGGTGAACAGCCCGGTGAGCAACAGGTCCGGGATGTGCCGGTCCCGCATGTACACCTCGTAGCGGCCGCGCAGGTCATCGCGAACGGTGGCGGTGACTTCGTAGCTGATCACCCGCGTCCTCCGGAAGGTCGGTAATATCCGTCGTACCCCGGAAGGTCATCTCCCGCCCCCCCGCGGCGCCAGCCATCCACCGAATGCCCGCTCTCGCCATCCCGCCCGGCACCGTGCGCACCCGCGACGGACTCGACCTCTTCGTGCGCCACTGGCCGGTCGCAGCGGCAAGAGGGCGCGTCCTCATCGTCCACGGCCTCGGCGAGCACATCGGCCGGTACGAGCATGTGGCCGCGCACCTCGGCGCACACGGGTGGGATGTGGTCGGCTACGACCACCGCGGCCACGGGGCGTCGCCTGGCACGCGCGGCGCGCTGTCCGCCGCGGATGACCTGCACGCCGACCTGACCGCGGTCACCACGGCCGTCCGTCCCGCCTCGACGGTGCCGTTCGTGTTGCTCGGCCACAGCATGGGCGGACTGGTCGCCGCGCAGTTCGTCGCCGAGGCGCGTGGCACCGTCGACGCGCTCGTCCTCACTTCACCCGCGTTCGACGCGGGGCTCGGGGTCGCGCAGCGGCTGCAGCTCGCGATCGGATACGCCCTGCTCCGCGATGTGCCGATGGGGAATCAGCTCGACGCGACGAGGATCTCGCACGACCCCAACGTGGTGCGCCGCTACCTCGACGACCCGCTCGTGCACGACCGTGTCACGGCGCGTCTCGCCAAGTCGCTCGTGGATGGTGGTGCCGCGGTGATCGCGGCGGCGCCGCAGTGGCGCGTGCCGACGCTGCTGCTGTGGGCCGGCAGTGACCGGTTGGTCTCGCCGAAGGGGAGCGCGGCGTTCGCGGCGACGGCGCCGCGCTCGGTGGTCACGTCGCAGTGCTTCGGGGCGCTCTTCCACGAGATCATGAACGAACTCGACGCCGCTCCCGTCTTCGCGGCGATCGACGCCTGGCTCGACCCGCGCCGCGCCCCGGCCTGAATCAGGCGCCGGGCGACGGTCTCGGCCCGAGCCGCGAGGCGAGCCACCCGGCGCCCGGGATGCCGGCGGTCGCGACGAGCCACATCCACGGTGGATGGACGTAGGTCCCGAGGTTCACGAGCGTGACCGAGAGGAACAACAGGGCGATGGACCAGGCATAGAGCCCGCCAGCGCGACCCGAGAGATGCGAGGCCACCACCCCGCCGACGAAGGGCGCGAGCACCCAGCCGCTCACCATCACGAGCATCGCACCGAGTGGCGCGGTGGCGATGTGCGCGTTCACCATCGCCGACTGCCGCGGATCGAAGCCCGGCGGCAGCGGATGGATCATCGCGCCGAGCTTGTCCATGGTGATGACGACGAGCACGGCGGTCGCCATGCCGCCGACGATGGAGAGGAACGAACGGGCGATCGGGGGCATGCGCGGGCTCCGGGGAGGACGGGCGTAGTCTAGCGGGTCAGCGCGGCACCCGCCCGAGATGTCCGCCCTGCAGCGAGCCGATGAACAGCCAGCGGTCGGTCTCGAGCACGTCGGTCATCTTCGGGAAGGCGCCGCGCGGATCCTGTCGGTCGTCCAGCACCCGGCCCGCCGCGTCCATCGCGAAGATGTGCCCATGCTCGGCGGCGCGCGGGCGCACGGCTTCGGGGATCCGCAGGATCATCCTCCGTAGGAACGGGCGCGACGAGAGGCGATCGAGCAACGCATTGCGCGGCGCGAACAGCGCGACCCAGTACCGACCGTCGGCGCCGCGCGAGATGTTGTCCGGGAAACCCGGGAGGTTCTCGAGCACCGGCGTGACCCGACCGCGCGCCGCGCCGGCGACCTCGATGCGCACGATGCGATAAGCGCCCGTCTCGCACACGAGCACGGCGCGCTCGTCCGGCGTCATCGCCACGCCGTTGGCGAACTGGAGGCCGGCCGTGAGCACGCTCGCGCGCCCGGTGCGCGGATCCCACGCGAGGAGGCGCCCGTGGCCGCCGTGTTCGATGATGTCGAGCACGCTCGCGTTCTCGTCGCTCCGCGCGCGCACGCCGAACTTGACGGACGCATCGGAGAGGTACACCACGCCGTCGGCGGCGACCGCGAGATCGTCGGCGAACTCGATCCGCGTGCCGTCGGCGGAGTCGGCGAGGAGCCGCACCGCGCCGAGCGTGTCGATGGCGAGCAGGCCGCGTTCGCCGTCGGCGACGAAGAGCGTCCCCGCCCGATCGAACACCAGGCCGAGCGGTCGGCCGCGGGTGTCGGCCCACGCCACCGGATCGGTGCCATCGGCCCGGTAACGCAGGATCGTGCCGTCGCGTGTGGAGACGTAGATCCGGCCAAGTGCGTCGGCGGCGACCCCTTCGGGTCCCTCGTGCGCGCCGAGCGGGATCGCGGCGAGACCGGCCAGCCGGTCGTTCCCGGCGAACGGACCGGTGAAGCCTTCATCCATCGGCGCGTCCCACGCGACGGGATCGACCGGCACGGGCCACAGGGTCAGGTACGTGACGAGGCCGAGCGCGACGACGAGGGCGATCCGGCGGACGGGACGCATGCCCGGAATGTGGCCGGACGCGCGCGCCGCGGCGAGCACACGGGCGGTGCGTCCCCTGTCGTGCGCCCCACGCGATGCGCATCTTGTGGGTCGTCATCGACCCGATCCGGAGTCCGTCCGTGTCCGAACGCAAACCGCGCGCGACGGCCCCGCGCGAGCAGGCGAGCGAAGCCGAGCAGCTCGCGTCGCAGATCATCAAGCTGGGACCTGCCGAGGCGGCCGACGCGCTCGAGCGCCACAGTGACGCGGTCGTCGCCGATGTGCTGCAGCGCATCAACCCGTCGTGGGCGGGGGACATCATCCCCGAGCTCGAGCCGGACCGGCGCTCGTCGGTGTTCAACCTCACGCCGCACGACGTCACGCAGCAATGGTCACGCAACCTGACGTTCGAGGAGGACTCGATCGGCCGGCTCATGGAGCCGGTGCCCGCGACGTTCCGCCCGGACGAGACGGTGCGCACGGCCACGCAGCGCGTCCGCGACATCGCCAAGCGCGTGATGCTCACGTACCTGTTCGTCCGCGATGCGCAGGGCGTGCTCGTCGGGGTCGTCACCATGCGCGACCTCGTCGTCGCCGAGGACGATGACGCGCGGCTCGACACGCTGATGCTCCGTGACGTCTTCGCGCTCCAGCCGACGATGCCCCTCGCGGACGCGATGAAGCTCGTCGTGCACCGGCACTACCCGGTGTATCCGGTCACGGATGACGCAGGGCATCTCATCGGTCAGGTGCGCGGCAGCGCGATGTTCGAGGAGCAGGCGATCGAGATCTCGGCCCAGCCCGGCCGCATGGTCGGCATCTCGGAGGAGGAACGTCTCCTCACGCCGTGGTCCCGCAGCCTCAGGTTCCGCCACCCCTGGCTGCAGCTCAACCTGCTCACCGCGTTCATCGCCGCGGGGGTCGTCGGCGTCTTCCAGCAGACGCTCGACAACATGGTGATCCTCGCACTGTTCCTGCCCGTGCTGGCCGGGCAGTCGGGGAACACGGGCTGTCAGGCGCTCGCGGTGACGCTGCGCGGCCTCACGCTCGGCGAGCTCAAGGCAGGCAGCGAGCGCGCGCTCGTCGCGAAGGAGGCGCTGCTCGGGTTGTTGAACGGCGCGCTCGTGGGCGTCACCGCCGGCACGGGGATGTTCGTGGTCGCGACGGTGCAGGGGAATCCCGACCGCCTGCCGCTCGCGCTGATCGTCGCGCTCGCGATGACCGTGAGCTGCGTCGTGAGCGGGATCGCGGGCGCGCTGATCCCGCTCACGCTCCGTCGCGTGGGCGCCGACCCGGCGACCGCGTCGAGCATCTTCCTCACCACGGCGACCGACGTCGCGAGCATGGGCGTGTTCCTCGGGCTCGCGACGGCGTTCCTCGCGTGAGCGCGGGCCGCCGTGCGCTCAGGGCGAGCGCGGGCGGGCGTCGAGTCGCGTCTTCAGCGCGCGCGCGGCCGCGTCGCCGGCCGGCGCCATGGTGACGTACTTCTCCCACGCGGCGTAGGCGTCGTCCATCCGCCCCTGGCGTTCACGCAGCCGGCCGAGGAGATGCTGCGGCGCCGGCCACATCGGCTCGATGGCGATGGCCCTGAGCACCTCGGCCTCGGCCTCGGCGTCGCGCTGGAGATCGAACAGCACCTGTGCATGCCAGAGGCGCAGCACGCCATCACCCTTGGCGAGTTCGACGGCGAGCGAGTACTCGCCCTCGGCCTGGATGTTGTTGCGCTGGATGCGCGAGACCGCGGCGAGCCCGGCGTTGCCGTATGCGAACGAGGCGTCCTCCACGAGCGCCTCCTGGAACGCCGTGCGCGCGGCATCGTACTCGCGCATGCTCAGATGGAGCTGCCCGATCATGTAGAGGAGGAAGTGCTTGGACTGATAGAAGGTCACCGCACCGCGGTCATCCTGCGCGCGGAGCTCGGCGAGCAGGGCGCGCAGGTCCGCGAGCGCCTTGCGGTTGTCCGCGACCGCGACGTAGGCCAGCGCGCGATCGAAGCGGCGCCAGCGCGCGTCCGGACGGCCGCGGTCGATGGTGCGCGTCAGCAGGTCGATCGCCCGCGGGAACTCGCCGTTCGAGTAGGCGATCCAGGCGCGCGTGTCCCGGTTCTCGGAGAAGTCGCCCGGGAGGCGGTCGAAGATGAGGATCTCGAGGCCGCGATGCACGAACGGGTTCCGCACGAGCGCGAGCGCGCGCACCGAATCCGCGGCCCGGATGTCGGGGCGACGGAGGGTCGCCGCGTCGCCGCGGAAGTACGCGCGCACGTCCTCTTCCTTGGTGTGCGCGAAGAACGCCGCGTACTGCGCGAACAACGGCTCGGCGCGCGTCGGGTCGAGCCTGCTCGACCAGAGGAAGTACCGCTCCGCCGTGATCGGCGTCTGCTTGAAGATGCGGACGCCCTCGTCGAAGTACGGCTCCCAGGACTTGATGTCGCCGGCGGGGAGCGGGGGACGGGTCGCCGGTTGCGCCGACGATGCGACGGCCGTGCACCCGACCAGGACGGCCGACAGGAGTGGCTTGAGCACGCGCGACCTCACGGGCGGATGGGACTGATGCGCAGCACGCGACCGTTCGGACTGTCGGTCACCGCGTAGACCAGGCCATCCGGTCCGACCTTCACGTCGCGGAAGCGCTCCCGCAGGTCGCCGAGATACCGTTCCTCCTTCACCACCCGGCCCGCGTGTAGTTCGAGCCGCACGAGTCCGCCCGGCGTCATCGATGCGATGAGCAGGCTCCCCTTCCATCCGGGGATCGCCTCAGCGGTGTAGAACGTGATGCCGCCCGGCGCGATGACCGGATCCCAGTAGTAGACGGGCTGCTCGAGCCCCTCGCGCGCCGTGCCGATGCCGATCCGCGCGCCCGAATAGTCGCGACCATAGGTGATGATCGGCCACCCGTAGTTCTTGCCCGGCTCCGGGTGATTGAGCTCATCCCCGCCGCGCGCACCGTGCTCGATGGTCCACAACCGACCGTCGGCGTCGAGCGTCGCGCCCTGGCTGTTGCGATGCCCGTACGACCAGATCGCCGGCTGCGCATCGGCGCGCCCGACGAAGGGGTTGTCGGCGGGGATCGAACCGTCGGCCTCGATCCGCATGAACTTGCCCTGGCCCTGCGTGAGGTCCTGCGCCCGATCCCGGTAGGCCTGCCGGTCGCCCTGCGTGATGAAGAGCCGGCCGTCCGGCGCGAACACGAGCCGCGACCCGAAGTGACCCGCGCCGCGGAGCTTGGGCTGCTGGCGGTAGATCACCTGCACGTCGGTGAGGCCCGCGTCGGAGAACGTCGCGCGCGCGACCGCCGTGCCGGCGAGATCACCCTCCGCCTCGGCGTACGAGAGGAAGATCCGACGGTTGCTCGCGAACTGCGGATCGAGCGCGACATCGAGCAATCCGCCCTGTCCCTCCGCGTAGACGCTGGGGACGCCGCTGAGCGGTGCCGAGAGCGCACCGTCGGTGCCGACGACGCGCAGGCGCCCCGGACGCTCGGTGACGAGCAGTCGACCGTCCGGCAGGAACTCGAGCGCCCAGGGATGCACGAGGCCGCTCGCGAAGGTCTCGGCGCGCACGACGTCCTCACGACTGGCTGGCTGCGACGACGCGGGACCGCCCTGCGCCTCGGCGCCGGACGAGCGCGCACACGCCGTGCTGATGGAGGCCACGACGACCACGAGCGAACGGAGGGACTGCGACATGCCGGATCTCCTGAAGGGACGACTGGACGTTACAGCGCGGCGCGTGCTACCTCTAGAGGATGCCACCATGTCCCGCCCGCCGCGCCGCGGCACTCGCCGCCTTGCTCGCCGCCGTCCTCTCCGCCTGCACCGATGCGCCGGCACCCGACCTCGTGCTCCTCAATGGCCGCGTCTGGAGCGGCGACTCATCCATCGCCGGCGCCACCGCGATCGCGGTGCGCGGCGACCGCGTGGTGGCGGTCGGCGATGATGCGACGGTGCGCGCCCTCGCCGTCGATGCGACGGCGGTCATCGACCTCGGTGGCAAGCGGGTGATCCCCGGTTTCCATGACGCGCACTGGCACCTTCCCACGCGGCGCAGTGCCGACCTCGTGGGGGCCAAGGACCCCGCGGAGGTCGTCGAGCGCCTCACGGCATTCGCGCGTTCGCTGCCGGACGAGGCGTGGATCACGGGTCGCGGCTGGACGCCCGACATGTTCCCGCGGAACACCGCACACCGACGGCACCTCGACACCGCCTTCCCCGATCGCCCGGTGCTCCTCACCGACCGGGACGGGCATCAGGTCCTCGCCAACCAGCGCGCGCTCGACCTCGCCGGCGTCGGCCTCGAGACGCGCGAACCCGCAGGGGGCGCGATCATCCGCGATCCCGACGGGAAGCCGACCGGGCTGCTGCAGGAGACCGCGAGCGCGCTGGTGCGGACGCAGCTGCCGCCGCCCACCGCCGACGAGGTCTACGCCGCCCTGCGCCATGAGATGCATCGCGCGGCCGCCCTCGGCCTGACCGCACTGCAGTTCGCGGCCGCGCCGACCGCCGACGAGCGGGCCGCGTTCGATCGCGCACTCGCCGAGGACTCGATGCTCGTGCGGTTCCGGGTCGCGCTGCCCTTCGTGCGCGCACCCGGCGACTCGGCGCTCCGCGCCTGGGCGGCGCTCGGCCAGCGATGGTCGGGGCCCCTGCTTCGCACCGGCATCGCCAAGGGGATGCTCGATGGCACGGTCGACGCGGCCACGGCGGCGATGCTCGCGCCCTACGCGGTCGGCGAGGGTTCGGGCCTGCCGCGGTGGGACCAGGGAGAGCTCGCCGAGGCGGTGACGCGATACGACAGCGCGGGGATCCAGGTGGAGCTCCACGCCATCGGCGACAAGGCGATCCGGATGGCGCTCGATGCATTCGAGGAGGCCGCACGTCGCAATGGCCCGCGTGACCGGCGGCATCGCGTCGAGCACCTCGAGGTTCCCGATCCGGCCGACATCCCGCGCTTCTCGCAGCTCGGGGTCATCGCATCCACGCAAGCGATCTTCGCGCTCCCCGATGCGACGACGATGACCAACTACGTCCCCATGCTCGGTCCCACCCGCGCCGCGCGGGCGATGCCGTTCAAGGCGCTCGACGACGCGGGAGCCATGCAGGCGTTCGGCAGTGACTATCCCGTCTTCCCCATGGACCCGCTGCTCGGGACGTATGTCGCCGTCACCCGGCAGCTGCCCGATGGCACGCCGGCGGGCGGATGGCAGCCGCAGCATCGGATCGGCGTGGAGGCCGCGCTCGCGCACTACACGCGTGGCTCGGCCTACGCCGCGTTCCGTGAGCAGGAGCTCGGCACGCTCGCGCCGGGGATGCTCGCGGACCTCGTGGTGCTCTCGGAGGACATCATCGGCACCGAGGCGCAGGCGCTGTTGCGCGCGAAGCCGGTGCTCACGATGATGGGCGGGCGCATCACGCACCGCGCCGACACGACGGCCGGCGCGGCGATCAGCGCCGCGGGTGGTGCACGCCGACCGTGATGAGGTGCGATGCGACGCCGGGGTTCTCGCCGGCGGTGCCCGCGTTCGAGATGTGATGGAACCGGTAGGCGATGGTGACGCCAGGCTCGGTCGGCCGACCGAATCGGACGCCGACCTCGCCACTGGCGGTGAAGTTGAACCGCGACGCCTGCGTGGTGGGCACGCGCTCGGTGAAATAGAGCGCGCCGCCGATGATCCCCAGCCATGGGGAGACGGGGCCACGGCGCGCGAACCGGCGCGTGAGCCCGAGGGGCGCGAAGCCGAACCCGAACGGGGCATCGGGCGGGAAGAGTCCCAGGCCGGGCGCGGGATCGGGCGGGAGGACGCAGAGCTGCGCGTCCTCGCACGGCACGCCCGTCCCGCGCAGGCTCACGAGCGGCGGGCTGAGTCGCGCGACGGGCACGAGATCGATCGTCCACTCGAACGCGGCGGGTCCGCGCGCCTCGATCGGCGCGCCGAGCGGCCGCGACCAGCGCAGCGCCAGCAGGGCGAACCGCATGTCCGGCGTCTCGCCGAGGACTCCCCATTGCGGTGAGCGGCCGCTGAGACCACCCCACACCTCCCAGGCGCCACGGCGCGCGGCGTGGCTCGTCGAGTCGACGACCTGCGCCCGGATCGGACGGGCGCCCATGAGAAGGCTGGCCGCCGCGATGCAGATCGCCGTGCGGGACATCGTGCGGGAAGCCCCGCGGGAAGCCGTGCGGAACGTCGCGCGCCGCGGCGAACGCACCCGTCGCGTCAGCGCTGTCCGGGGGCTGCGCCCCGCCCCGTGTCGATGATATCCACGTCCTTCGTCTCCCGGAGGAAGAGCAGGCCCACGACGAGCGTCATGCTCGCGATGATGACGGGATACCAGAGGCCCGAGTAGATGTTCCCGCGCGCCGCGACGATCGCGAACGCCGTCGTCGGCAGGAAGCCGCCGAACCATCCGTTCCCGATGTGATATGGCAGCGACATCGAGGTGTAGCGGATGCGCGTGGGGAACATCTCGACCAGCATCGCCGCGATCGGGCCGTACACGAGCGTCACATAGAGGACGAGGATCCAGAGCACGAGGACGACCATCGGCCTGTCGATCGCCGCCGGATCGGCCTTCGCCGGGTAGCGCGCCGCATCGAGCGCGGCGCCGAGTTCGGCGGTGAAGGCGGCCCTCCGCTCCGGCGTCGCTGCGGTCGCATCGTACGAGGCGATCGCGGTCCCACCCACGTGGATCACCGACGCGCCGCGCGCCGCGGGCTCGTTCGCGTACGGCACACCGCGCGCGACGAGCGCGGCCTTCGCCACGTCGCAACTCGACGTGAACTTGCTCGTCCCGACCGGGTTGAACTGCACCGAGCACTCGGCCGGGTCGGCCGCGACGACGACGGGCGCCGACGCTTGCGCCGCCTCGAGCGCCGGGTTCGCGTAGTGCGTCAGCGCACGGAACAGCGGGAAGTAGGTCAGCGCCGCGAGCGCGCAGCCGAGCATGATGATCGGCTTCCGTCCGACGCGGTCCGAGAGCGCACCGAACACGACGAAGAACGGCGTGGCGAGGAGCAGCGAGACTGCGACGAGGATGTTCGCCGTCGCCGGATCGACCTTCAGCGTCTGCGTGAGGAAGAACAGCGTGTAGAACTGGCCCGTGTACCACACCACGGCCTGGCCCGCGGTGAGCCCGAACAGCGCGAGCAGCACGATCCGGAGGTTCGCCCACCGGCCGAACGACTCCGTGAGCGGCGCCTTCGATCGCGTGCCCTCGGCCTTCATCGCCTTGAAGACGGGCGACTCGTCGAGCGCGAGGCGGATCCAGACGGAGATCCCGAGCAGCAGCAGCGAGACGAGGAACGGGATGCGCCACCCCCAGGCCTCGAACGCCTCGGTGCCGAGCGCCATCCGGCAGGCGAGGATCACCAGCAGCGACAGGAACAGGCCGAGTGTGGCCGTGGTCTGGATCCATGACGTGTACGCCCCGCGCGATCCGTGCGGCGCATGTTCGGCGACGTAGGTCGCGGCGCCGCCGTACTCGCCGCCGAGCGCGAGCCCCTGGAGCAGGCGCATCAGCACGAGCAGCACCGGCGCGGCGATGCCGATCGACGCGTACGACGGGAGCACACCGACCACGAAGGTCGACACGCCCATGATGAGGATGGTGATGAGGAACGTGTGCTTGCGGCCGACGAGGTCACCGAGCCGGCCGAACACGAGCGCGCCGAACGGCCGCACCGCGAACCCGGCGGCGAAGGCCAGCAACGCGAAGATGAACGCCGCGGTCGGATTGACGCCCGAGAAGAACTGCCGGCTGATGATCGCCGCGAGCGAGCCGTACAGGTAGAAGTCGTACCACTCGAAGACCGTGCCGAGGGACGAGGCGACGATCACCTTGCGCGCTTCGCGGGTGGTATCCGGGAGGAGGGGCATGGGGGCTCAATATGGGGACATCGTCTCGCGGGCGCGAAGCCGCCCGGTGTCCGCCCGCCTCCCCCTCCCTACGGGTTGAACCAGTACGAGAGCTTCACGAGCAGCGTGTTGTCGGGGTGCGTGTAGAACAGGTTCCGCAGGTCGCGCCCCGCCTCGAACGTGCCGGCGTCGCGCCCGTCCCCGCGGCCCTGTTGCCACACCACGAACAGCACGGAGCCGGGGCGGTACTCCCAGCGCAGCACCGCGTTCGAATTGAACTGCTTCTCGTTGAACCCGGCCGGATCCGCGCCGTTGCCGTACGGCGCATACCGCGCCGCGTACGACGGGTTCCGCGGATCGACCATCTCGCGCCAGTCGTCGAAGGCGCCCGCCGCGACGAACGGCTGCGCGTAGAGCTGCAGCGAGAGCGCCGGCGTGAGCGTCACGTTCGCCCGCATCGTGATGCCGAGGATGTCCTGCGTGAGCGCCGCGAACGTGTAGTGGATCGTGTCACTGAACACCGCACCGAAGTTCCGCACCGGCTGCGTGTCGTCGGCCCGTCGCTCGTACTCGGCGCCGATCTCGAACGAGGTCCGCGTGCCGACGCGCCCGTCGACGCCCACCTCGCCGGCGACGGCCCACGACCGGCCCTCGTCGCCCTTCGCGAGCTTGAGCTCGAACGAAGGGTTCACCGGGCGCCGCGCATCACCGTCCAGCGTGAAGGTCACCCGGTGATACGGGGAGACGCGGAGCATCGGACCACCGCGCGAGCAGCTGACGCAGAGCGTGTTGCCGAGCGATGCGGCGTTGTACGTGACCGAGGCGCTCCAGAAGTTCGCCAGCTCGGCCGCGGCGTGCGCCTGTCCCGTGAACCCGGTCGGCAGGTAGCCCGTCGTCCAGTGGTTCTCCTGCGAGAGGACCGCGTTCGCGCGGCGATACCACGACGTGGGCTTCACCGAACTGAACGAGAGCTGGTTCCGGACTTGGATGTCGTTCACGAGCGTGACGAAGCCGAGGTCATTCAGCTCGGTCCCCGCTTCGGCATAGCGGGTGGTCGTCTCCCACCGCACGCGGCCGGCATACCGCCGCAGGGAGAGCGAGGTGACCCCGCCGTCCAACTGCGTGCGTGTGGGGTCGTACGCCATCTCGTGGTCGGGACGCTGGAAGTAGTGCACGCTCGACAGCTGCGTGCGGGCGATCGCCGCCGCACTGCCGCGCGCGGTCGACCGCCCGGAGTAGCCCGAGACCTCCCATCGGCCGGCGAAGCGATGGAAACCCTGCAAGAGGAACGTGTACGCCTCTCGCCGGAGGATCGGCTCGGTCGTCGCGTCGAGGTCGCGGCGCAGGCCCGTGAGCATGGTGCCGAGCTGCGAGCGCCCGCCGCGGAAGTCCTGGACGAGCCGGCCGACCAGCGTCGTCGTCGCCGGTTCGATCGTCTGGCCCGCCTGCCCGTGCTCGCGCGCCGACTGCACCGCGACCAGCCCGAACTGCATCCCACCCTCGAGCCGGCCGGTGACCTTCACCGCCGCCTGGATGGTGCTCGATCGCGGGTCGCGCGGGCTCGAGGCGAGCTGTGGCGCGCGTCCCATGCGCCGCGTGTAGAAGATCCCCTCGCACGGACCGTTGCAGCGGAAGAGACTGCCGCCCTCGAGGAAGAACGGCCGCCGCTCGTCGAACCGCACCTCGAACGCACTCAGGTTCAGCACGGCAGGGTCGGCTTCGACCTGCCCGAAGTCCGGATTGATCGTCGCGTCGATGGTGATGTTGCTCGTGAGCCCCGCCTTGAGGTCGAGTCCGACGTTCTGTTGCTGCGGGTGCTCCCAGCCCCGGATGGTCCCCGCGATCGTGTCCGGGACGGGCAACGTGATGTTCTTGCTGACCGCGTACGGCATGATCTCGAGGCGCCGGTTCACGCCGATGCCCCGGATCCCCACGAGGTCACCGAGCTGCGAGGCGAAGGTCTGCCGCGACGGACGGTAGACCGGCCATGCGTCGCGCTCGCCGTGGCGGGCGATGTCGCGCCACACGCCGAAGCCGAACGTGAGCTCCTCCTTGGGCGCGTAGCGGAGCTGCGAGAACGGGATCGCGTACTCGGCCGTCCAGCCGAGCGAGTCGGTGGTGACCGCGACGTCCCAGACGCCGTCCCAGGCGTTGTCCTCCTGGATGTCGGAATAGACCGTCGCATCGCGCTTCACGCCGGCGGGGTTCACCATGAACTGGAGCGCGCTGCGCCGGTCGTGGAACCCGTCGATGACGACCTTGATCCACTCCGACGGCGTCTTCACGTCGCGACGGCTGAGCAGCGCGACCATGGAGTCGGGCCGTGGGTCGTACATCCGCACGAACACGTAGAGCGTGCGGTCATCGTACGCCACCTGGAACGCTGTGCCCAGGCGGGCCGGCACGGCCTCCGCGGGCGTGAACTGGAAGAACTCGCTCGAGACGGGCGCGATGCGCCAGACGGCATCGGCGTCGCGGCCATCGAGCCGGATGGGGTCGGCGGTGCGGACGGCGCGAGCGGTCGGCACGATGCTGTCCGTGGCCTGTGCGGCGACCGGGCGTGGCGACGAGAGCGCCCCGACGAGGAGCAGGCCGGCCGTCAGGTGCACGCGGGCGGCGGCGCGGGAGGAGGCTGCATGCGATGAGAAGGGCACGGTCAGATACGCACCCGGGCCGGTCGGTGTTCAGGCGGGAGTGGCACGTCGCCCCGCTCGCGCGGACCGGTCACCATCCCCGGTGGTTCACCCAGCGCTCGACGATCCGCGTCCCCTCGACGGCCGCGTACTCGCCGAACTGCGCGGCGGTGAGGCACGAGTGGTTCGCGAGCACGCGCACCCGCGTGCCGACCGTGAGCCGGTCGAGCCGCGCGGCGTCGGGCACATCCACCCAGCCGTGCTCCTGCGAGAGCGCCGTCACCCGGAGGCCGAGGTCCTCGCCCTCGAGCGTCACCACGCGGCCGTAATGCGTCACGCCATCGGGGTCGGCGATGCCGGCGTCCTTGCTCAACGCGATCGCGCCCGCGTCGAGGATGACCTTGCCGCGATCGCGGTGCACGACGGCCGCGAGCACCGAGAGTGCCACGTCGTCCGCGGCACAGGAGCCGATCGCGACCTGCATGACGTCGAAGAAGCAGTAGTTGCCCGCCCGCACCTCGTCGATGCCCGTGAGGTGGTCGATGTGCGTCGCCGTGGGGGTCGATCCGATGCTGACGGTCGGGACGGGCACACCCGCCGAGGCGAGGGCAGCGGCCGCCTCGACCATCACGTCGCGCTCGCTGCGGGCGACGGCGAGGAGCTGCGCCGCCCCGCGCGCCTTGTACGAGTGGCCCGCGTGCGCGACGATGCCGGCGAATCGCAGGTTGGTCCGCTCACCGATGCGCTGCGCGAGCTCGATCATCGCCGGCGACCGCGGATCGACGCCGGCCCGACCGTATCCGCAGTCGACCTTCATGTACACCTCGACGGTCACCCCCGCCTGCTGCGCGGCGCCGGCGAGCGGACCGGGGACCGAGGGGTCGTCGGTGATCACCGCGAGCCGGGTGCCGCCGGCGACCATCGCACACACCGCGGCGAACTTCCCCGGCTCGATCGGCACGGCATAGGTGATGTCGTCGAACCCATGCGCCGCGAACGCGCGCGCCTCGGCGAGCGTCGACACCGTGATCCCGCGCATGCCCGCCGCCTGCTGCAGCCGCGCGACCTCGATGGTCTTGTGGGTCTTCACATGCGGCCGCAACCGCGCACCGAGCGCGGCGATGCGCGTGCCCAGGCGCCGGACGTTGCGTTCCACCCGCGCGCGGTCGACGACCAGGCTCGGCGTGGGGAGCGCGTGGAGGTCGACCGGATGGACCGTCACGCGATCGCTCACGCGCGCACGGCGGCGATGCAGTCGATCTCGACGAGCACGCCGGGCTTGAGCTCCCGCGTGGGGATGACCGCGCGTGCCGGCCGCGCCTCGCCCAGGACCCGCGCATAGGTGGCGTTCACGGCGCCCCACTGCGCGATGTCGGGGATGTAGACCGTGAGACGCAGCGCGTGCGCGAAGTCGGAACCGGCGGCCTCGAGCACCGCGCGGATGTTCTCGAGCGTGCGTTCGAGCTGTTCCTCCATCCCGCCCGGCACGAGCGCGCGCGAGACGGGATCGAGCGGCAGCATCCCGGCGACATAGACCACGCCGTTGTGCACGGTCGCCTGCGAGTAGTGTCCGGCGGGCTCCGGCGCGGCGCTCGTGTGGACGTAGCGGACGGGCACGCCGGTCACCCGTCCAGGTACGGCGAGGGACCATGGTCCTCGCCGAACAGCTCGCGCGACGACTTGCGGCGCGGATGCTTGGCGGAGTGCGGCGGCGGGATCGCCGGCCATTCGTCCGGCGGGATGAGGTCCTTCACCATCTCGACCAGCTGATGGCTCAGGTGCTGCCCGTACTTGAAGAGGCCGATCACGCGCGCGCGGTTGCGCAGGAGGAACGCGAGCAGCGGCGTATCGGCCTTGGCCGCGTTGCACGCCTTGCAGCAGAGCACGAGGTTGTCGCGCCGGTCGTAGGCCGTCTGACCGCGGCGCGGCGTCACGTGGTCGAGCGTGATCGTCCGCTCGGCGACCGTGCGCTCGCAGTAGGCGCAGACCGGGCCGTGCCGCTCGAGCAACCAGCGCCGCGTCTCGAGATAGGCCGTGCGCCCCGTGGGCAACGAGGTGAGCTGCGGCTGGCGGCTGACCGCCGGCCCCTTCCCGCCCTTGCCTCGGCGCCCGCCTCCGCCGCGACGGCCCCGCCCGCCCCGCTTGGAGGTCGCCATCTATATGGAGGGGCTGGCCGTGAGTGTGGTATCCCGCATCGGGGACAATCTAGTCGCCGCGCGAACCCCCGACCCAGCCCGGGCGGCCCCCGCCCCCCGCCATCCGTCCGGTGACATCCGCAGTTCCTTGATATTTGAAGGATTGCGGGATACCATCTCCCCCGACCCTTCCGGGAGCCGGACCGTGCGCGTGCTGGTCGTGGGTGGCGGGCCAGGCGGACTCTACGCGGCGCTCCTGCTGAAGCGCCGGCACCCCGCCGCACACGTCGAGGTGCGCGAACGCAACCGCCCGGACGACACCTTCGGCTGGGGCGTCGTCCTCTCCGACCAGACCGTCGCCAACCTGCGCGCCGCCGACCCCGAGTCCGGCGACCGGATCGCGCGGACCCTCCACCATTGGGACGACATCGCCGTGCACTTCCGCGGCGAGACAGTCCGGTCGGGCGGACACGGCTTCAGCGGCGTCGGGCGCAAGGCGATGCTGCGCCTGCTCCACGAACGATGCGCGGCGCTGGGCGTGGTCCTCAGCTTCGAGCAGGAGGCGCCGGACGACATCGACGCGATCCTCGCGGGTGAGCCGTTCGACCTCGTCATCGCCGCCGACGGGATCAACAGTCGCATCCGCGAGCGCTACGCCGCGGCCTTCGAGCCCGACGTCGACCTGCGCCGCTGCCGCTACACCTGGCTGGGCACGCCGCGCCCGTTCGACGCCTTCACCTTCGACTTCGCCGAGACCGAGCATGGCTGGTTCCAGGCGCACGCGTACCAGTTCGACGAGGGGATGAGCACGTTCATCGTCGAGACGCCGTTCGAGGTGTGGGAACGCGCGGGACTCGACCGCATGACCGGGGACCGGTCGATCGCGTTCTGCGAGCGGCTCTTCGCACGCACGCTCGCCGGCGCGCCGTTGATGAGCAACGCCGCGCACCTCCGCGGCTCGGCGTCGTGGATCCGCTTCCCGCGCGTGACCTGCGCGCGCTGGATCCACCGCGTCGGGCCGCGGGCCGACGTGCCCGTGGTCCTGCTCGGCGATGCCGCCCACACCGCGCACTTCTCCATCGGATCCGGGACCAAGCTCGCGCTCGAGGATGCGATCGCGCTCGACACGATCCTCGCCGTCGAGGGCGGTCCGACGCGGGCCGCCCTCGACCGCTATCAGGCCGAGCGCAGCGTCGAGGTGCTCAAGCTGACCAATGCGGCGCGCAACTCGACGGAGTGGTTCGAGCACGTCGACCGCTACGCGACGCTCGCGCCGGAGCAGTTCGCGTACTCGCTGCTCACCCGGTCGCAGCGCATCTCGCACGAGAACCTGCGGCAGCGCGACGCCGGATACGTGCAGGCCTTCGAACGCTGGTTCGCGCAGCGCGCGGCGCAGGAGGCGGCTTCGCCCGCGGCCCGATCCGCCGGGGCCGTCGACGCGGTCCCGCCGCTGCTCACCCCGTATCGCGTCCGCGGCGTGACGCTCCCCAACCGCGTCGTCGTCTCGCCGATGGCGCAGTACAGCGCGCACCCCGACGGCACCCCGAGCGACTGGCATCTGGTCCACCTCGGCGCGCGGGCGACCGGCGGCGCGGGACTCGTCATGACCGAGATGACCTGTCCCGCCGCCGACGCGCGCATCACGCCGTGGTGTCCGGGACTGTGGAACGAGCAGCACCGCGAGGCCTGGGCGCGCATCGTGCGCTTCGTGCACGAGTGGTCGCCGGCGCGTATCGGGCTGCAACTCGGCCACGCGGGCGCCAAGGGCTCCACCAAACGGATGTGGGAGGGGATCGATCTCCCGCTCCCGGACGGCAACTGGCCGCTGATCGCACCGAGCGACGTGCAGTACCTGAAGGGGATCTCGCAGTGCGCGCGCGCGATGACCCGCGAGGACATGGAGCGCGTGCGCGAGGAGTTCGTCCACGCCACCCGGCTCGGCGCCGCGGCCGGGTTCGATTGGCTCGAACTGCACTGTGCCCACGGCTACCTGCTCTCGGCCTTCCTCTCGCCGCTCACCAATCGCCGCGCCGATGCGTACGGCGGCGATGCCGAGCGGCGCGCCGCCTTCCCGCTCGAGGTCTTCGCGGCGATGCGCGCCGTCTGGCCGGCCGACCGGCCGATGTCGGTCCGCATCTCGGCCCACGACTGGGCGCCGGGCGGCAACACGGCGGATGATGCGGTCGCCATCGCGCGGCGCTTCCGCGAGGCCGGGGCCGACCTCATCGACGTCTCGGCCGGTCAGGTGGTGAAGGAGGAGCGGCCCGTCTTCGGCCGCATGTGGCAGACGCCGTTCGCCGACCGCGTGCGGCAGGAGGCCGGCGTCGCGACGATCGCGGTGGGCGCCATCACCGATGCCGACCAGGCCAACGGCATCGTCGCGTCCGGTCGGGCGGATCTCGTCGCGATCGGCCGAGCGCACCTCGTGAACCCGGGATGGCTGCTCACCGAGTCGGCCAAGCTGGGATACGACGGCACCGCCGCGCTCTGGCCGCCGCAGTACCGCGCGGCGAAGGTCCAACTCGAACGCCTGATGGAGCGCGAGCGCGCGGCCAATGCCGCGGCGACGAACGCTCCGCCCAAGGGGGAACTCACATGAAGCCGATGCAGGATCAGCACGCCCTCGTGACGGGAGCCAATCGCGGGATCGGGGCCGCCATCGCGCGGCACCTCGCGCGCGCCGGCGCGAACGTCACACTGCTCGTGCGCACACCGGCCAGCGCCGAGCCGCTGGCGCAGGAGCTCGAGGCGCTGGGCGCGGGCGTCGCGGTCGTCGGCGCGGACGTCACCGATGCCGTCGCGCTGCGCGCCGCGATCACCGAGGCCGAGGGCGTGCTGGGTCCGGTGCATGCGCTCGTCAACAACGCCGGCACCGCCGAGTCCGCGCCGTTCCTCAAGCTCGACGACGCGGTCTTCCAGCGGATGCTCGACGTCCACCTGTTCGCGCCGCTGCACGCCATGCGCGCGGTGCTGCCGGGCATGGTCGCGCGCGGCGGCGGGCGCATCGTCAACGTCGCCAGTGTCGCCGGACTCGGCGGCGCCCCGTACATCACCGCCTACGCCGCGGCCAAGCACGCCGAGATGGGGATGACGCGTTCGGTCGCCGCGGAGTTCCGCGATCTCGGGATCAAGGTGAACGCCGTCTGCCCCGGCTATGTCGACACCGACATGGTCACCGGGGCGATCGAGCGCATCGTCAAGCGGTCCGGGGTCACGGCGGAGCAGGCGCTCGCGATGATCATCCGCGACTCCGGGCAGAAGCGGCTCGCCACCGCGGACGAGGTGGCCGAGGCGGTGCTCGCCTACGCGCTTCCCACCTGCCCGGTGACCGGGGAGCACATGCTGGTCATGGGAGAGGTCACGTGACGCTCCCGCTGCTCGACCCCGAGACCCGCCTCCACGGCGACGACCACGAGGCGCTGCGGCTCTGGCTCCGGCTCTTCACGTGCACGACGATGGTGGAGCGCAGCGTGGACCAGATGCTCAAGCGCGAGTTCGGGTCGTCGTTGGCGCGCTTCGACGTGCTCGCCCAGCTGGACCGCGCGATGGACGGACTGCGCATGGGCGAACTCTCCGCCGCGACGCTCACCTCGAACGGCAACGTGACGTGGCTCGTCGCGGCGCTCGAGGCCGACGGGCACGTGAAGCGGCGCACGTCGCCGGACGATCGCCGGGCCACGGTGGTGCGCCTCACCGCCGGCGGCCGCCGGCACTTCACCACGATGGCACGCCGCCACGAGGCGCTCATCGCGCAGCTGCTCGAGACGCTCACCGCCGCGGAACGCCGGACGATGCACGCCCTGCTGGGCACCGTGAAGCAGCACCTCCGACTGGAGAGGACCGCCTGATGCCGTCCCCCGATCCGATGACCGCGATGCGGCGACCGATGGCCGCGCGCGCCACCACGCATGTCGACTGGACCACCGCGCACGACGGCCGCGTGGGCGTCATCACGCTGCGCCGCCCCGAGCGCAAGAACCCGCTCACGTTCGAATCGTACGCCGAGCTGCGCGACCTCTTCCGCGACCTCGTTCACGCCTCGGACGTGCGGGCCATCGTCCTCACGGGCGCGGGCGGCGATTTCTGCTCCGGTGGCGACGTCTTCGAGATCATCGAGCCGCTCACGCGGATGGCCCATCCCGAGCTCCTCGCGTTCACGCGCATGACCGGCGACCTCGTGAAGGCCATGCGGCAGTGCCCGCAGCCGATCGTCGCCGCGGTCGATGGCATCGCCGCGGGCGCCGGAGCGATCCTCGCGATGGCGTCCGACCTGCGCATCGCCACGCCGCGCGCGAGGACGGCCTTCCTCTTCACCCGCGTCGGGCTCGCCGGCTGCGACATGGGGGCATGCGCGATCCTGCCGCGGATCATCGGGCAGGGACGGGCGGCGGAACTGCTGTTCACGGGGCGGTCCATGGACGCCGCGGAAGCGGAGCGCTGGGGGTTCTACACCGCGCTCGTCGAACCCGAGGCATTGCTCGCCGAGGCGATCAGGCGCGCGGGGGCTCTCGCCAACGGCCCCGCGTTCGCCCATGCGATGACCAAGCGGATGCTCGAGCAGGAGTGGGACGTCTCGGTGGAGCAGGCGCTCGAGATGGAGGCCCAGGCGCAGGCGATCTGCATGGGGACGCAGGACTTCCGGCGCGCGTTCGAGGCGTTCGCCGCCAAGCGGCCACCCATCTTCGAGGGGAACTGATGACCGCGTCGCCGGTCACCCCGTCGCACCTCGCCTGGCCGTTCTTCGGCGATGCGCACCGCGACCTCGCCGTCGCGGCCGCGCGCTGGCTTCGGGCGCAGCCGCTCGTCGACCACGCCGATGCCGACGCGGCCTGCCGCACTTGGGTGCGCGCACTCGGCGCGGCGGGGTTCCTGCGCTACACGGTCCCCAAGGCGTGGGGCGGCGAGCTCGAGCAGCTCGACTCGCGCGCGCTGTGCCTCCTGCGCGAGACGCTGGCGGCCCATGACGGGCTCGCCGATTTCGCGTTCGCCATGCAAGGGCTCGGCTCCGGCGCCATCGCCCTCGGCGGCACGGACGCGACGCGGCGCGCGTGGCTGCCCAAGGTCGCCGCGGGCGAGGCGATCGCCGCCTTCGCACTCTCCGAGCCCGAGGCGGGATCCGACGCCGCGGCCCTCGGCTGCCGCGCCGAGCGCGTGGCGGGCGGCTGGCGACTCGACGGCGTGAAGACGTGGATCTCCAACGGCGGGATCGCGGACTTCTACTGCGTCTTCGCGCGCAGCGATGCCGCGCCCGGCGGATCGAAGGGCATCAGCGGATTCCTCGTGCCGGCCTACACGCCGGGGCTCGACGCGAGCGCGCGCATCGAGGTGCTGTCACCGCATCCGCTCGCGACGCTCACGCTCACCGGGTGCGTCGTGCCGGAGGACCACCTGCTCGGCGAGGCGGGGGCCGGGTTCGCCCTCGCGATGCGCACGCTCGACATCTTCCGCACCTCGGTGGCGGCCGCCGCGGTCGGGTTCGCGCGGCGGGCGCTCGGCGAGACGCTCACGCATGCGCATGCCCGCGGGATGTTCGGCGCCACGCTCGGCGCGCAGCCGCTCGCGCAGGCGATCATCGGCGACATGGCGACGGACGTCGACGCCGCGGCGCTGCTCACGTATCGCGCGGCGTGGCAGCGGGACACGCAGCCGGGCCGCACCACCGCGGTCGCCGCGATGGCGAAGCTGGGCGCGACGGAACTCGCGCAGCGCGTGATCGACCAGGCGGTGCAGCTGCACGGCGGCCGGGGCGTGCGGGTGGGCGAGGTGGTGGAGCGGCTGTATCGCGACATCCGGTCCCTGCGCATCTACGAGGGCGCGACCGAGGTCCAGCGGCTGCTGGTCGGCCGCGAGACCCTCAAGGCGGCGAGCGACGCCGCGACCACCCGCGGCCGCGAGGGTTGACCCGATGACCGACGCGATGCTCCCGAGCGCGCACTTGGATCTCTGGCCGCGCCAGCAGCTCCCGCCGCGCGAGCAGTGGCCGGTGATGACGTCCGCCGTGCCCTACGCGTATCCGCCTCGCCTGAACGCCGCCACGCGACTGCTCGACGACGCGGTCGCCGAGGGCCACGGCGACCGGATCGCGCTCGTCGTGCCCGATGGACACGGTGGATGGGCCCACATCACCTATGGTGCGCTGCAGCATGAGGTGGATGCCATCGCGCAGGTCCTCGTGCAGGACCTGCGGCTCGTGCCGGGCAACCGCGTGCTGCTGCGCGGCTTCAATGGCCGGTGGATGGCGGCCGCGTGGCTCGCGACCATCAAGGCGGGCATGGTCGCCGTCACCACCATGCCGCTGCTCCGGGCGAAGGAGCTCGGCGTCATCATCGAGCGGGCGCAGGTCACGGCCGCGCTGTGCGACGCGCGCCTGGTGGACGAGTTGCGGCAGGGCGCCGCCGCGCCGCTCGAGCCGCGCATGATCCGGTGCTGGGGCGATGCGGGCGCCGACGCGCTCGAGCCGCTCGTCGCGCGGCACCGCTCGCCGCGACCCATGGCGTTCCAGGCGGTCGCGACCGCGGCCGATGATGTGTGCCTCATCGCGTTCACGTCGGGTACGACTGGCGTCCCCAAGGGCTGCATGCACTTCCATCGGGACGTGATGGCGATGTGCGACGGTTTCTCCGCGCAGGTCCTCGGGCTCCGTGCCGACGACCGCTGCCTGGGCACGCCGCCGCTCGCGTTCACGTTCGGGCTCGGCGGCCTGCTCTGCTTCCCGTTGGCCGCGCGCGCGAGCACCGTGCTCGTCGAGAAGGCGACGCCCGAGACCCTCCTGGAGACGATCGCCGCGACGAACGCCACCGTGACCTGGACCGCGCCGACCTTCTACCGGGCGATGGCGCTCGCGATGCAGAAGGACCGCGCGCGCTTCCCCACGCGTTCGCTGCGCGCCTCCGTCTCGGCCGGCGAGGCACTGCCCGATGCGACGCGCACCCTGTGGCGTGACGCGACCGGCGTGGAGCTGCTCGACGGCATCGGCGCGACGGAGATGATCCACATCTTCATCGCCGCGGCGGGGAAGGACGTCCGCCGCGGCGCGATCGGCAGGGCGGTGCCCGGCTACACCGTCGCGGTGCTCGACGACGACCTGCGACCGGTGCCGACGGGCGAGGTCGGGCGGCTCGCGGTGCGTGGACCGACCGGCTGTCGCTACATGAACGACCCGCGTCAGCGCGACTACGTGCAGGGCGGCTGGAACCTCACCGGCGATGCCGCGACGATGGACGCCGACGGGTACGTCTTCTTCAAGGCGCGCACCGACGACCTCATCCTCTCCTCGGGCTACAACATCGGCGCGCCGGAGGTCGAGGCCGCCGTGCTCCAGCATCCCGATGTCGCCGAGTGCGCGGTGGTCGGCGTCCCCGACGTCGACCGCGGGCAGGCGGTGAAGGCCTTCGTCGTGCTCCGGCCGGGTGCGACGGGCGATGACGCGCTCGTGCACGGGATCCAGGACTTCGTGAAGGCGACCATCGCGCCGTACAAGTATCCCCGCGTGGTGGAGTTCGTGACCGCGCTCCCCAAGACCGACACCGGCAAGCTCCAGCGCTTCCGGCTCAAGGAGTCGAGATGAGCATGCGCACGTTGCAGCCCGAGGGATGGCCGCGCCCGCGCGGGTACGCGAACGGCATCAGCGCGAGCGGGCGGGTGATCCTCGTCGCCGGCCAGATCGGGTGGGATGCCCGGCAGCAGGTGGTCCACGGCGGGCTCGTCGCACAGGCGGAACAGGCGCTCGCGAACATCGTGACCATCCTCGCGGTGGATGGCGCGCGCCCGGAACACGTCGCGCGACTCACGTGGTACGTGACGAGCCGCGCCGAGTACCTCGCGTCCGCCGCCGAGCTCGGCGCGGCCTATCGCGCGGTCTTCGGCAGGCACTTCCCCGCGATGAGCGCCGTGGAGGTCTCCGCCCTGATGGAACCCGGCGCCGTGGTGGAGATCGAGGCGACGGCGATCGTGCCCTGACGCCGCGGGCCGGTGACGGCCGCTAGCGCGCCGCGGCGCGGAGGCGGAACCGCACGACGGCGCCGCCTTCCGGCGCGTTCTCGAGCTCGAGCGCCCCGCCTTGCGCGTCGATCACGCCGCGCATGATGAACAGCCCGAGTCCCGCGCTGCGTTGCGTGGGTCGCGTCGTGAGGAACGGCTCGCCGAGCCGGGGCAGCAGTTCCGACGGGAATCCCGTGCCGTTGTCCCGCACCTCGATGACCGCGTCGCCGTTGGAGGCGGTGCGCGTGCCCACTTCGATGGCCCGGCCGTCCGCGCGCGCGCGCCCGACCGCGACGGCGGCGTTCGCGATCGCGTGGACGATGGCATTGGTGACGCGTTCGCGGTCGACGAGCACATAGGGCGCCGAGTCGATGCTCACTCGGACGTCCTCGATCGCGGCGAGTTGCGGACGGGCCTGTTCGAGCGCGTCCCGCAGGAGTTCGGCCGGTGCGACGCGGACCGGCGCCGCACCCGTCGTGAGGGTATAGGCACGCATCCCGTCGACGATCCGCTCGATGCGCTGCGTGGCCGCGACGCACTGCGCCACCGCCTCGCGTTGGTGCGACGGCCCGGCCGGCAGGCCGTCCTGCAGGTCCTCGAGCAGGACGGTGAGGACCTGCAACGGGTTGTTGATCTCGTGCCCCACGCCGCCGGCCATGCGGCCGAGCGCGGTGAAGCGCGCCTGCGCCGCGAGCGCCTCGCGCGCGGCATCGCGTTCGGCGGTCTTGCGGGCCACCTCGTCTCCGAGCGCGTCGGTGAGCCGGCGCAGACGGTGCGCATCGTCGATGAACCGCCGGATGAACTGCACCAGCACCGGGATCACCAGCGCGAGATACCCGAGCTCCGCGAGGTAGATGAAGTCGAACAGGCCGGCGGCGACGAAGGTCTCCTCGAGTCCGGCGCTCACGAAGACCACGAACCCGACGACGATGAGCGCCGCGCCGCGGACGCCCTGCCGCATCTGCTTCACCTGCTCGAGGACGCTCAGCAGGAGGATGCCCAGCGTGATCGCGATCGAGACGCTCGCGAGCGGGGTGAGCGAGGGCTGCACGAACGAGACGCCGAGCGACTCGACCGTGACGTGGTCGAGCCTCGTGGTGTCCACCGCGCCGCCCGCCATCGCGAGCAGGGCGGTCCAGCCGACCTGCGCGACGACGAGGAGCCGGAGGCGGCGCGGCACCGAGCGCCACTCGCCGTCGGCGTCGGAGAAGGAGAACCAGGTCCACACGGCGATGTGCATCGCCGCGACGGTGAGGTTGGCGCTCGTCACCCACGCGATGGCACCGGCGGTCTGGCCCGCCACGGCCCCGAACAGGTTGATGAAACTGTAGAGCCCGGCGGTGAACGCGAGCGCGCTCACGATCCGAACGCGGCGCCATCCCGGCGCCCGCGAGATGACGAGCGCGGCGAGTGCCGCGGCCACCTGGAGTGCCAGCGAGACGGTCGAGATGGCGAGGATGATGTTCACGGATGCGCGCGGAGGGGACGGAACCTGCAGTGATGAGTATCGGCCGCACGGTCGTGGACTTGAGCGGCCCCTCGCGGGCGCCCGGGAGGGGCCGCATCTTCCCGGGATGACCTACGCCGCCATCACCGGCTGGGGCTCGTGCATGCCCCCGGCCGTCCTCACCAATGACGATCTGTCCACGTTCCTCGACACCTCGGACGAGTGGATCGCCTCGCGCACCGGCATGAAGGAGCGCCGCGTGTCGCATGTGTCGGCGGTCGAGATGTCCACCGTCGCCGCCAAGCGCGCGCTCGCCTGCGCGGGCCTCGACGCGAAGGACCTCGACCTCGTCATCTACGGCGGCGTCAGCAACGAGGAGCTCTGCCCCAACAGCGCCTCGGGCGTGCAGCTCTCGCTCGGCGCGACCAAGGCCGCCGCGATCGACATCAACACCGCCTGCACCAGCTTCTGCTACGGCCTCGCGACGGCGACGGCGATGATCAGGACCGGACTCATCCGGAACGCGGTGGTCATCGGCGTCGAGCTCATCAGCCGCTACATGGACTGGAGCAACCGCAACGTCGCCGTGCTCTTCGGCGACGGCGCCGCGGCAGTGGTGCTGCAGGCGAGCGAGCACGAGGAGGGGATGCTCGGCGCGGTGATGGGCTGCGACGCGGAGGCGCGGCAGACGCTGCGCGTGCGCGGGTTCGGCTGCGGGTACTCGGGCTACGGCATCACGTTCGGCGACACGCTGTGGGACTTCGACGGCCAGGCGATCTTCAAGCGCGCCGTCGGCGCGATGTCCGCCGCGTCGGTGAAGGTGCTCGGCGACCACGGCGTCGCCGCGGAGGACGTGAGCCTCGTCATCCCGCATCAGGCGAACCTGCGCATCATCGAGGCGGTCGCGAAGTACGCGGGCATCCCCATGGAGAAGGTGATCGTCACCGTGCAGAAGTACGGCAACATGAGCGCCGCGACGGTGCCGGTCGCGCTCGTCGAGGCGCTGGAGACCGGGCGCGTGAAGCCGGACAGCTGGATCCTCATGCCGGCGTTCGGCGGCGGTCTCACGTACTGTTCGCTGCTCGTGAAGTGGGGCGGACGCGTGACGCCGCTCGGCACGAGTGACGTGGCGCTCCCGCCCGCGACCGAGACGGCCCTGGCGATGGTCAACCGCATCCGCGCCAACCAGGACCCGCACGGACGGTCGTTCGCCGGACTGATGGCCCCCGTGTTCGCCGAGGGGCGGCACGGCGCGTGAGTGGCACGTGAGCGGCGGCGCGATGTCGTGTTCCGCCGCACGCTCACGCATCCTGCAGGAGACCAGAGACCCGGAGGCACGATGAGCACCACCCGTCGGCAGTTCCTCGATTCCCTCGCCGTGGGCGCGACCGCCCTCGCGGCCCTGCCCGCCGCGCTGAGCGCGACCGCCGCAACGCGTTCCCCCGTGCTCCCCGCCGACCTCCGGCTCGACATCGCGCAGGGCGCGTGGGACACGCGCTGGCCGGACAGGCTCTCCGGCAAGGTGCGCACCGTGTTCGACGTGCCCGAGATCGAGAGTGGTTACGGCGTGTGGCGGGCGACCATCTGGGCGCGGCAGTACGAGGCGGTGCTTGGCATCCCGCAGCGCGAGCTGTCCACGGCGCTCGTGCTCCGGCACAACGCGATCATCCTCGCCATGCAGCAGGCCTTCTGGGACAGGTACGGCATCGGCAAGGCCAAAGGCGTGATGCATCCGCTCACCGGCGAGGCGACCGACCGCAACCCGGCGCTGCTCGGGGCGGCGGACGGCCTGCCCGAGCCCATGCAGGGCTTCGCGCTCCCCGCGTTCATCGCGCGCGGCGGCGTGGCGCTCGCCTGCGATCTCGCACTGCAGGACATGGCGGACCTCATCCAGTCCACCGACAAGGTCGCGCCGACGGCGGCGAAGGAGCAGGCGAAGAACTGGCTCGTGCCGGGCGTCATCCTGCAGCCGTCGGGCGTGTTCGCCGTGCTGCGCGCGCAACAGGCGCAGGCGCTGTACATCCGGGCGAGCTGACCACGCGGCGCGGTGGTCCCCGGCGGGGGATCACCGCGCGAACGTCATCGCACGCGGTTCACCGCTCCACACGGATCCGCACCTCGGTCACCGTGCCCGACTCGGCGACGGCCCGGATCACATGCGCACCGGGCGCGAGTGCCCAGCGGGATGACTCGTGCGCCGAGCCGTCGACGTACCACCGCACCGGCCCGGTCACACCCGCCGCCCGCAGCGCGACCGTGGCGTAGGCCCCGGGTACGCCGGGCGGCATGCGATAGATGTCCCCCTCCGCCGGCGAGACGATGCGGAAGCCCGTCGGCTCGGCCGCCCGCAGCAGCGGCGCATCCTGCTCGGTGGACACGATGTCCTGCGCGTCGACCGCGAGCGGATCGGCCGCCTCGAGCACGAACCCGTTCCCGGCCTGCGCGACCCACGCGCCGTACTCCTCGGGCAGGCGCACACGTCCCCCGCGCACCCAGGTGTCGCGCGCGCGCGGCTCCGTGCCGGCGACGAACCACTCCCGCACACCCGGGCACTCGTGCGACGCGAGCATGCCCGACACGCGGCAGACCGACGCCGGCACGAGTCCCTCCGCCGCCGGAGAGGGCAACACACCGGGCGCGTACCGATCCGCAGTCACGACCACTGCGCGATGCAGCAGCGGCCCGGCCCCCGTCACGCCACTCACGCCTTCCATCGGGCGTCCGCTCACATCGCCCGCCCAGACGGCGACCGTGAAGTTGCCGGTCGTCGCGACGGCCCAGTTGTCGGTGAAGTGACGGCTGGTGCCGGTCTTCACCGCGACCGGGAACGCGAAGTCGAAGGGCGTCACCACGCCGAACCCCGGCACGCGCGCCGCGGGATCGGCGAGGATGTCGAGGACGAGCGCAGCGGCGCCGCGCGAGACGACCCGACGGCCGTCACCCGGCGCGCTCGTCTCGTCGAGACGCCAGTGCCATCCGCGATACGCCCCGCCGTTCGCCAGCGCCCGGTAGCCGTTCGCGACCTCGAGGAGCGTGACGTCGCCGTTGCCGAGCGCGAGGCCGAGCCCGTAGTGATCGGCCGTGCGACGCAGTGAGCCGAAGCCGGCGAGGTGAAGGGTGTGGAGCAGGGCGCCCGTGCCGACGCGCTGCGCGAGCTGCACGGCGGGGACGTTGTACGAGCTCGCCAGCGCCTCGCGCGCGCGCACCGGCCCGCGGAATCGGCGGTCGTAGTTGCGCGGTTCATACGGCCCGCTGACCGTGTTGAACGACATCGGCACATCCGCGAGGACCGTCGCCGCCGTCACACCACGGTCGAACGCGAGGGCATAGAGGAACGGCTTGAGCGCTGACCCTGGCTGCCGCGCCGAGGTCACCATGTCGGTCTGGCCGCTCCGCGGCTCCCAGAAGTCCGGTGAGCCGACCCACGCGAGGACACCACCCGTCGCGTTGTCGAGCACCACGACCGCCGCCTGCCTCACGCCGCGGTCGCCGAGCAGCGCGATGGACTGTCGCACCTCGCCCTCGAGTGCCGACTGCAGACCGGCATCGAGCGTGGTCCGGAGCGTGAGGTCCGCGGTGGCGCCGGTCGCGGTCGCGCCCGACGCGACCGCATCGAGATACTGCAGCACACGGGTCGTGAGGTGCGGCGCGAGGAACGGCGCCCGGCTACGACGCGTGAGGGCCGGTTCGGCATCGGCGCGCCGCGCGGCCTCCTCGGGGATCGCACCGGCCCGTAGCATCCGGCGCAGCGCGAGCCGTCGCCGCTCCATCGCGCGGCGCGGCGCGGTGACCGGATTGTCGCGCGAGGGCGCGTGCGCGAGTCCGGCGAGCAAGGCGGCCTCCCCGACGCTCAGCTCGTTCGCACCGGCACCCATGTAGAGGTCCGCCGCGGCAGCCACCCCCACGGTGTTCTGCCCGAGATGCACACGGTTCAGGTACTGCTCCAGGATGCGCTGCTTGGGCAGTTGCCGCTCGAGGCGCAGCGCCCACGCGGCCTCGGAGAGCTTGCTCCGCCAGCCGCGCGTGCCCGGACGGAGCAGCCGCGCGAGCTGCATGGGGATGGTCGACGCCCCCGAGACGATGCGCTCCGACCGCCAGTTGTCACGTGCCGCACGGGCGATGGCACGGAGGTCCACGCCATGGTGATCCCAGAACCGGCGATCCTCCACGGCGATGAAGGCGACGATGAGATCCGGGTCGATCTCATCGAAGGCGATCCAACGGCCACGCGTCCCGTCCTCGGCGCGCGTCGACCGCAGCAGCCCGCCATGCCGGTCGAGGATGCGCACGGACGCCGCACGCGGCGGATCGAGCAGCCCGCCCGGGAGCGGGCGTCTCACCCACACGGCGAGCGTGAGCACCGCCGCGGCCGCGGACAGCGCCGCGGTGACGACCGCGGCGCGCAGCATACGCCGCGCCCGAGCGCCCAGGGCGCCGCGCATCACGGCGCCTTCGGGGTCACGGTGAAGGTCCCGCCGTCGCTCCGCCCGTTCACCCCGGGGTCGTACATCTCCTCGGCGCGGGCCGGCGGACGCACGAACGTGCCGGGCGTCGTCGCGCGCGCGATGTAGCTGATGTCCCACGTCCCCTTCCACAGCCAGCTCGCCGACCACACCACGCGGTCATCCCGGATCTCGCGGAAATCCCACGGCGACCACCACCCGCCCTCCCAGCGACCGTAGCTGACGCCGCCGGCATCACCGTCGTCGCCGTCGACCGGCTCGCGCTGGTTGGCCGGCGGGCCACCGCCGCCGTTCACGATCGACGAGGTGCGCAGGCTCAGGTCCACCGCCTCGAGTCCGGCGGGCAATGCATCATCGACCACGACGAAGCGGCGCTCCACCGGCACGGTGATCCGCAGTCGTACGCGCACGAGCTCGCCCTCGGCGACCGCCGTCACCGGCTTCGCATCGTCGTAGCGCTCGTACCAGCGCTCCACGCGGAACCCGGCATCGGCGGGGCGCACCGGCGGCTTGGACGGCACCTCCGTCACCGTCACATGGAAGAACGACGGCAGCGCGGATGCCCCCTCCGCACGCAACGCGAGCCGCACCCACCGACTCTCGTCGCGCACCGGCCCGAGCAGCGGCGCGAGCGCGAGCGTCGTGTCGCCGCGCGCGGTCACGGTGCGCAGCACCTGCCGCGTCCCGCTCCGCACGACGAGCGGCCGCGGCGCGCTCGCCCGGGCCGCTGCGTCGTAGATCGCGATCGCGCGCACGGCGGCCGACAGATCCTGCGTGTTGGACCAGTATCGACCGCGCGGCGTGACCGCGAGGCGCTCGACGAGCGGCCCCACCAGCGCATGTCCCGGATCGACCGCGAGCGTCGCGGTGAGCAGCCGCGCCGTCTCGCGCGTGGAAGAGTGGAAGTACCACTTGGTCGAGTCCGGTGGGAGCACGGCACTGCGGCCATCGACCCGCACCTCGGCCCAGACGAACCCGAGCAGCGTCCGCGCCTCGTCGGTCGCACCACGGCGCGCGAGCACCTCGGCGAGCCGGATCCGGTCCTCGCGCATCATGAACGGCGCGTTGCGCAGCAGCTCGTTCTCCATCGGTCGGTCCGCCTGCCCGAGCCGGCTGAGCAGGTCCACCGCCGCCACCTGGTCCGCGAGCCGCGTCCAGCGATGCTCGTACCACCAGGAGAGGGGGCCTCGGTCCTTCGGCTCGTTGCGCAGCGAGCTCCGCACGTATTCGCCCAGCCGCGCCAGCGCCGCCGAATCGACGGCGATGCCGAGCTCCTGCGCCTCGACGATCACGTTCCCCGCGAAGGCGCTGAGCCACGGCGTGCTCCAGTCGCCCGCGCCCCAATACCCGATGCCGCCGTCGGCACGCTGACGGCCGAGGAGGATGCCGATGCCGCGGGCGACCTCGCGCCGCGCGATGGCCGCCTCGGCCGGTGTGAGCGCATCGCGTGAGCGGAGCAACGCCAGCAGCGGGGTCACTCGGCTCGAGACCTGTTCCGTGCACTCGTATTCGTAGACCCGCAGCGACCCGCGGATCCCGCGCACGAGCGTCATCGGCGTGTTGCCGAGCGCGATGGTGATGCGCGAGTGTGCGGGGTCGATGTCCGCCGGCAGCTCGAGCTCCACCGATGCCGTGTCGCGCAGGGTGCCGGACACGACATGCCGGCGCTCGAAGGCGTCGGGCTTCACCGGGACGGCGACGCGGACCGCATCGACCTCGTTCTGCGAACGCACATCGAATCGGAACGCGGCGCTGTCGCCCGGCGCCGCGACGAAGCGGAAACGCGCCACCGCGCCGCGTCCGGCGGCGAGCGGCACCGTGCGTTCGGCGGCGCCTACGAGACGGATCCCGGTCGACTGCGCCTTGACTGCGGCCTGTGTCGCGGCGCCATCGCGACGATTGATCACCGTGCCCGCCGAGAGCGTGTCGCCGGGGCGCACGAAGCGAGGCAGCGCGGGCCGCGCCACCACCGGGCGCGTGACGAGCATCGGCGTCTCCCCACTGCCGTACCGGTCCGCGTCGGTCACCGCGACCGCCATCACGCGGAACGTGGTCAGGTTGTCGGGGAGCTTCGCCTTGATCTCGGCGTTGCCGGTCGAGTCGGTGACCACCTGCCCGAGGTAGAACGCCACGGTCCGGAACGTCGAGCGCAGCACCTCGGCGCCATCGGCACCGCCGCCACCACCGGGCGCGCGCCGTCCCTTCTCGCCTTCGGCCACCTGCGGCGTCACCGAGACGAGGTTGCTCGCCAGCCGCATGCCGAGGTCGCGCTCCTTATAGATGAGATCGAGCGGGTCCGGTGTCTTGTATCCGGTGAGTGCGAGCACGCCCTCGTCCACCGCCCAGAGCGCGACCTCGGACCGCGCCCCCGCTCCGCGGCCATCGCGCACGGCGAGTCGCACCTGTGCCGTGTCGCCGGGACGGTAGTCCGGCTTGCCGAGCGCGATGGTCACCCGGAGCCGCTTCACCTCCGGCGTCACGCGGAGCTGCGTGTAGCCCACGCGCATGGTCGGGCGCCCCGGATCGTCGAGCGTTCCCGGCGAGGCGCTGCGGCCCCGCACGACGACGACCGACACGAACGCATTGGGCACGAACGCCTCGGTGATCGGGATCTTCACCATCTGCGACCCCGACGTGATGCGGATGCGGCGCTGCTCGATCACCTGCTCGCGTTCCACCGTGACCCACGCCTCGGCATCGATGAACGGCGAGGCGACGAGCACCGTCGCGGTGTCGCCGACGCTATAGCGGTCCTTGTCGGCGAACAGGTCCATCTTGAACTGCGTCTCGTCGCCCCAAGCCACGAAGCCCTGCCCCGTCACCCAGCGCGAGAACGAGGTGACGGCGTCGCGTCCCTCGCGGTCGGTCGCACGGAACTCGATCGTGTGCACGCCGCCTGCCCGCGGGGTGAGCGCGCACTCCACGGGGGTCGCGGCGGTGGTCACGGTGCACGTGCCGACGGTGTCGATGACGTACTCGCCCACCATCGTCGCGATGCCATCGCGTTCGCGGCGGACGCGGTGCCAGTCTCGCCGGATGAGCCGCCCGGTCACGTGCGCGCCGGTCTCCGCGGCGCCATCCGGCCGCACCGCGCGGACGAGGACGCGCTGGGTCTCGGGCGCGCGCCAGAACCAGCTCTGCCCCTGCACCTGCGCAGCGACGTAGAAGCGCGCCGGATGCACGATGGCGCTCGTGACCGCGCCGACGACCTGCCGGTTCACGTCGGTGACCGCGGCGGCGAGCACCACCCGCGAGGTCACGCCGTTGTTCCGCGCCGGGACCGAGACCGCGATGGTGCGGTCGCCCCGGTCATCGAGCGTGTCGACCCCGCTCGCGAACGTGCCGGCGACGTTCATCTCGCGCTCGCCGCCCCACGTGTTGTTGCCGATCATCCAGCCGTCGAGGCCGGCGATCCTGATGTCCCACGGCCACACGCGCTCCTCGCGCGCCTCCCAGTTGAGCTGTGCGCGACCCATCGGCGCACCGAACAGGTAGCGCGCGGTCACGCCGAACCGCAGCGAGGTCCCCGGCGCATCCGCCGTCGTGCGCACCGCGGCATCGACGAGGAACTCGGGCGGACGGTACTCACCCACGCGATAGGTCGTCGAGCCGACCTCCCGCCAGGCACCGCGCCGCTTCATGAGGATGCGGGCGCGTTGCGTGCCCACCGGTGCGCCGGCCGGCACGTCGACGACGTGCTGCGACGTCCCGAAGTCGGAGAGCGCGACAGTCTTCTTGAACGTGTCGTTCCCCTCGCGGTCGCTGAGGATCCATTGGACCGAGTCCGCGCGCACGGGACGGCGGAGCGCGCCGAGCGCACCGGTGCGCACGATCGCCTTGAGATGGACCTGCTCGCCCGGTCGGTAGATGCCGCGGTCCGCCCAGACGGCCCCGGCGACGGGATATCGCTGCCCACCCCACGCCGAGCTCACACCGAAGGTCCACGCGCTCAGGTCGGGATCGTACTGGTTGACCGCGACGAGCGCACGATCGGTGCCGAGTCGCACCTCGATGTACGCGCCGTCATCGTTGTCGCCCCCGTCGGACTCCTCGCCGTCGTCTCCCGCGTCCGTATCAGGGGCGACGAGTGGCTCCTTGAAGTCGCGCAGCTGCGCCAGCCCCTGGGCGTCGCTGCGCGCGGTCGCGAGCACCTCGCCCGTCGCATCGTGCAGGACGACCTCGGCGTTGGCGCGCGGCCTGCCGTCGCTCACGCCCGTGACCCACACCATGCCCTCCAGCACGCCAAGGCGGGCGGTGAGGCCGATGTCGGTGACCTGCACGAGCGCGATCGTCGCGTTGGGGAGCCCTGCGTCCTGGTTGGACAGGCCGGTGCCGCCGACCTTCACGGCGAAGAGCGTCGACGCGCCGGCGCGCGAACCATCGACGACGGGCATGGCGAGGCCCGTGAGCGCGCCGCGATCGCGTCCCGTGCGCACGGGGATCCGCCGCACCTCGGCCTTGGCCGCGACCGAGTCCCACAGCTCGCGATAGCCCCACGCGTAGCGCGCGAGGAACTGCGCCTCGAGCGCGCGCGGGACGGGCGCGATCATCGCGACGAGCGTGTCGGCGTTGGCATGCTCGACGGGCAGCGTGCGGAAGCCGACGCGCTCCACCGTCTGCTTGCCGTACGGGTAGTTCACGTAGGCCTCGAACCCCGTCGTGCGGAGCGATCCGGCGGGGTTGCCGCTGATCCGCTGGCCGAAGACATCGCGGATCGCCGTGTCGACGACGATCGCGTAGCCGGTACGAGGCGTGAGCTGCGCCTCGAGGTACCAGTCGGTGCCGATCGCGGTGGTGTCGCGCAGCGTGAACGGCACCGCGGGGATGAGCCGCACGTGCTTCGCGACCTGCTCGCCCGCGACGGGATTCGAGAAGGCGATGCGCACCGGCCCGCGCGGACAGCTGTTGTCCCCGAGGCTGCACGTGGTCGAGACGAGCGACAGGGCCCCATAGGAGCGGAATCCCCAGCGCGTGGGCACCGCCGGCGCGAGCGCCGAGACCTCGGTGGGCACGACGAGCTCGCCGGAGCACCCGCGCGGGATGGGCGTCCGCGGGAAGAGCGAGACCACGCGTCGCAGCGAGTCGAGCGAGCGGTCGCGGTCCCAGGCGCCGGCGTTCCTGAGCTGGTACGGGTCGCGCTCCGCGACCCGCCGCTGCTCCGCGGCGCGCATGCGGATCACCCGTGGCGTGCAGGTCGCCGCCATCTCGAGGAAGGCGGCCTCGCCGAGCCGATCGAGGTTCACCGAATCGCTGTACAGCACCTCGAAGCGCTGTGACGGCGTGATGTGCTGCGCGCCGCCCTGCGGTCCGACCGGCAGGCCCGCGAGCACGCCCGGTCCGCGCACGCGGAACGCGAAGCGATGCGGCTCGGCGAGGCGCGTCCCGTCCATCGCCTCGAAGTCGGTCGGGACCGTCACCTCCACGCGCAGATCCGGTGCGAGCCGCTGCGTCGGCACGAATCGCACGGTCACCGGGTCACGCCACTCATAGCGGCCCGGGATCGCCGGCGAGATCCGCATCACCTTCGCCGGGTCGACCGCGCGTTCGAGCGAGCCCGCCACCGGGCGGTCGAAGCTCACCGAGATCTCGGTGATGGGATCGGCGATGCCGACGGGCGTGGAGCGGATGACGCGCAGCGGCGCACCATTCACGGCGACCGCGACGAGGCTCGCGACCGCGACGGGGATGAGACGGAGGGGATGCATCCCCTACGATGCGACGGCGCGCAGCGCGGCGCCACGGCGCCGCGCGGACCGTGTCCTCGGGGCTCGTCTAGCGGCGCGCGCGCAACGCCTCGATCTCCTTGAGGATCTCCGCGACCGTCGCCTCCACCACCACGCGCCCTTTCTCCCGTGTGGCCAGCGTCGCATCGCCCCAGGTGCCGCTGGGCGAGTAGGTCTTGGTCCCGCCCGGTGTGCGGGTGAGTCCGCCCGTGCCCTGTGGCGAATCGTCCTTCACGGCCTTCGACATGTCCACGCGGTCCGGGTACATGTAGAGCATCGCCGAGGTCTCGAGCTCGTCGGCGTGCGTCCCGCGGACCTGCTGCCGCACCCGATCCTCCGCCTCCTTCCCGGCCTCGAGGACGTTCGTGAACGCGAAGCGGATCCCCTCGGCCTCGAGGATCTCCTTCGCCGCGGCAAGCGGCCGGACGGTCGAGACGCCGGTGTTGAGCACGTAGAAGCGCTTCGGCCCGTAGTTGGCGAGACTCCGCACGATGTCGACGATCAGGTCGCGCGCGGTCTCGAATCGCAGGTGCGTCGATCCGGGGTACTCCACGAACGACGGATAGAAGTGGTAGTTGACCGTCGGCGCCATGATGACGTTCGCGACCGCGAGCACGCGCCCGCGATAGTAGGTCGCGAGCCGCATGTCGTTGTCGAGGCGGAGGTGCGGGCCGTGCTCCTTCGCCTCGGCGCCGAGCGGGATGACGACGACCGCGTCGGGCGTGAGCACCTTCTCGGCCTCCATCCACGTGAGGTCGGCGAGCACGATGCCGCCCGACGTGCGCGCGGCGGGCGCGCCCGCCGAGGACGCAGCCGATGCCTGCGCCGCCGCCGGAGCGCCCGCGAGGGCCGTGCCGAACACCAACATCACGAGCCGGGATCCCGTCCGCATGCACTGCTCCGAGTGAAGGACTCCCCGAACTTACCGTTTGCCCTCGCGGTCCGCCGCGACCAGTTTTCGCCCATGGCGCGCCTGCATGTCATCGAACTCGACCCGCGCAGCACGCGGCTGTGGAGCATCGGTCGGCAGGCGGGGCTGCTCGGCCTCGCGGCACTGTTGCTCGCGCTCGTGCTGGCGCCGCCCGTCGCGCTCACGTCGCTCTGGAGCATCGCGGTGCCCCTGTTGCCGGCGAGCTTCTTCCTCACGCCTGCCGTCTGGCGCGGCATCTGCCCGCTCTCCACGCTCAATGCGTTCGGCAACCGGTTCGGGCCGGCACGCGAGATGACCGAGCGCGAGGCGACGGTCATCGGCGCCCTCGGTCTGGTGCTCTTCCATGCGATCGTCCCGGCCCGGCATCTCGGGCTGAACACCAATGGTCCGCTCCTCGCCGGCGCGCTGGTGGCCATCGGGACGATCGCGGTGACGATGGGCGCGATGTACGCCTCCCGCAGCGCGTTCTGCAATGCGCTCTGTCCGGTGCTGCCGGTGGAGCGGCTCTACGGACAGTCCCCGGTCTTCCACGTCACCCGCGGCCGCTGCGATACGTGCACCGTGTGCACACCGCGCGGATGCCTCGACCTCGCGGACCGGAAGGCGATGCGGCAGTCGCTCGGCGCGCCGCGGCACGGCGGCGCGTGGCTCGCCACGCCGTTCGGCGTCTTCGCCGCGGCGCTTCCGGGGTTCGTCGTCGGGTATGGCCTCACGCCGGACCTCGGGCTCGCGAGCGCCGCGCGGGTGTACGGTGCCACGCTCGGCGGGTCCGTCGCGAGCTATGTCGTGGTGCGCCTCGTCGTGCGCGCGACGCGTGTGACGCCCCTTCGCGCCGTCGCGTGGTGTGCGGCCGTGAGCGGCGTGCTGTACTACTGGTTCACCGCTGCCGTCGCCGTCCGCAATCTCGGGCTCCCCGCGCCGAGCGTCCCCGTGATCCGCGGACTGGCGATCGTCGCGCTGGGGATGTGGGTCGCGCGCGACCACCGGCAGGACACCGCTCGGACCTGAGCGCGCCGCTCTCGCCCCGCCGCGGGTTTGGGTAGTTTTCTTGACGCGGGCGGCAGCGGTTCCGTCGTCGGCGCCCCACGCATCCCCCCCGACCATGCCCTTCGGACGAAAGCTCCTGCTCGCGGCGGCGCAGAGCCCCGCCCTCAACAAGTTCGCGCTCAAGAGTCGCGTGGTGAAGCGCGCCACCAAGGCGTTCATGCCCGGTGAGCGGCCCGAGGACGCCCTCGATGCCGGCGCGGTCCTCGCGAAGGATGGCCGCACGCTCCTCTTCACGAAGCTCGGGGAGGCCATCACCACGCTCGACGAGGCCGACAAGGTCCGCGACCACTACCTCTGGTTCTTCGATCAGCTCGCGGCGCGCAAGCTCCCGGCGCACGTGAGCGTCAAGCCCACACAGCTCGGCCTCGACCAGTCCGAGGCGAAGTGCCTCGAGTACTGCCTCGCCCTCGCCGCGAAGGCGGAGTCGGTCGGGTCGGCACTGTGGATCGACATGGAGGACCACACGTACGTCGACCGCACGCTCGCGCTGTACGAGGCGGTCAAGCGCGCGCACCCCAGCAGCGGCCTCGCGCTGCAGGCCTACCTGTTCCGCACGCCGAAGGATCTCGAGCGGCTCCGGCCGCTCAAGCCGGTCATCCGGCTCGTGAAGGGTGCCTACGCCGAACCGGCGACGGTCGCGTTCCCCAGGAAGTCGGACACCGACGCCGCGTACGAGTCCCTCTCGCGCACCATGCTCGACTGGGCCAAGGCCGGCGGGTGCACGCCCATCTTCGGCACGCACGACATCCCGTTGCTCCAGCGCCTCATCGCGTACGCCGATGGGCTCGGACTCGCCAAGAGCCGGTACGAGATCCACATGCTCTACGGCATCCGCGAGAAGGAGCAGGCGCGCTTCCGGCGCGAGGGGCATGCCGTCGCGACGCTCATCAGCTACGGCAACGCGTGGTTCAAGTGGTACATGCGCCGGCTCGCGGAGCGGCCGGCGAACGTGCTCTTCGTCGCGAAGTCGATGTTCGGCTGACCGGCAGCGGCCGGTCGACATCCAGACGTAATGTCGGCGAGAGCGAAGCTTCATCCGGCCGCAATCAGTGCGCAGGAACCCGTGTGTAGCATGGACGTGAGGGGCCGCGGATCCCCCGTGGCCCCGCCCTTCAGGAGGGGTCCATGCTCAGGCACCTGCTCGAATCGCAGCCTCGCCGTACCCGCACCCGTTCGGCGGCCGTCGTTTCGCTCCTGATCCATGCGTCCATCGTCGGCAGCGCGGTCGCGGCCACGCGGACGATCGTGGTTCCTCCTCCTGCGGAGGATCCACGGCAGCCGATCATCTACGTCACGCCGCGCACGCCTGAGCCGGCACCGCCGCGCCCGGCGGATCCGCGGCCCGCGCGCACCGATCCGGCCCCTGCGCCGTCTCCCACCCCGCCGGTCATCGCACCGACGGACGTCCCGTCAGCGATCCCCGCGCCTGACCCGGATCCGGCGCCGTGGACGGAACCCACGTTCCTTCCGACGAACCCCGGTGGCTCGTCGGGGGGCGAGCCAGGGGCGGGTGACCCGAACGCGACGGGTCCGGGCAGCGAACCGCGCTGGGCCGATGAGGTGGAGAAGGCGGCCCGCCCGCTCGGCCGGCAGCGCGAGCCGCGCTACCCCGACGTGCTGCGCGCGCAGCGCGTCGAGGGGCGTGTCGTCGTCGCCTACGTCGTCGACTCGCTCGGCCGGGTGGAGCCGAACTCCATCAAGGTGGTCGAGTCGGCGCACGCGCTCTTCGAACCCGCCGTCCGCCAGGCGGTCCTCGCCACGCGCTTCAAGCCCGCCGAGTGGCGCGGGCACACCGTGCGGCAGCTGGTGCAGCAGGCGTTCGTCTTCACGCTGCGCTAGATTCGCGGCATGACCACCCCATCCATCCAGTACCGCCGCTGGAACGACGTCCCCCTCGAGAAGGTCACCGACCAGATCTCGCGGAAGCTCATCACCGGCCAGGGCATGATGCTGGCGCAGGTGTTCCTCGCGAAGGGTGCCGTCGTGCCGAAGCACCAGCACCACAACGAGCAGTTCACCTACATCATCTCCGGGGGGCTGCGCTTCTACATGAACGACGACGGCGCCGAGGTGATCGACGTGATGGCGGGCGAGGTGCTGCACATCCCGTCGAACGTGTGGCACAGGGCCGAGGCGCTCGAGGACACGCTCGACGTGGACATCTTCAATCCGCCGCGCGAGGATTGGCTGAACCACACCGACAGCTACTTCCACAAGAAGTAGCCGTGGACCTCGGACTGAGGGGCCGCGTCGCCTTCGTCGCGGCCGCGTCGCAAGGGCTCGGACGCGCCATCGCCGAGGAGCTCGCCCGCGAGGGTGCGCGCGTGGCGATGTGCGCGCGCACCGAGCGCATCCATGCCGTCGCCGCCGACATCGCCAAGGCGCACGGGGGCGACACGCTCGGCGTCGTCGCCGACGTCTCGGTGCCCGCCGATGTCGAGCGCGCGATCGCCGAGGCGGTGCAGCGGTTCGGTGCGATCGGGATCCTCGTGACGAACGCCGGCGGCCCGCCGCCGGGGCCGTTCGAGAGCCACGCGCCCGAGGCGTGGCAGAAGGCGGTCGACCTCAATCTCACCAGCGTCGTGAATCTCGCGCGCGCGGTGCTGCCCGGGATGAAGGCCGCGAAGTGGGGCCGGATCATCAACGTCACGTCGATCGCGGTGAAACAGCCGGTCGACGGGCTGATCCTCAGCAACAGCGTTCGTGCCGCGGTCACCGGCTTCGCGCGCACGCTCGCCAACGAGGTCGCGCCGTTCGGCATCACGGTGAACAACCTGATGCCGGGCTACACGCGCACGGAGCGCCTGGATGCGCTCGCGGCGCATAACGCGAAGGCCAAGGGCACGACGCAGGCACAGGCGTTCGGCGCATGGGAGCAGCAGATCCCGATGGGGCGCGTGGGTGAGCCGCCGGAGTTCGCAGCGGCCGCGGCGTTCCTCGCGTCGGCGCGCGCGAGCTACATCACGGCGCAGAGCATCGCGGTGGACGGGGGCTGGATCCGCTCACTGCTGTGAACTTGGCGCCGCGCGCGGGGGCGGGGCGCCAGACGCGGGTCCTCGGAGGCGGTCATCCGGCGAAGGCCCGGAGGCGCACGAGCTCGGGCGTCTCGACCCAATCCTCGATGACCAACCGCAGCCGCGCCGCGCGCACGGGATCGATGCGGTTGAGCCGCGAATGGCCGATCGTGGTGCCGCGGGTGACCTCGCGCCACACGCCGCCCGCATCCACTTCGAGGCGGTGCAGCGCGATGCGCTGTCCCCGCTCGATGGGCTCACGCAGGTCGACGATGGCGACCGTCGCGGGCGCGGCGAGCACGTAGATGATCTCCGCCGTCCGCGGCCCGGTGATGCGCATGGAGGCGCGAGCGCCGACCGCGAGGTCCCGGGCGAACAGCGCGTCGAGCCGCGTCCGCATGCCCTGGAGCGCGGCGACGTCGGCGTCGGCAAGCAGCCCGCGGCGGTCGGGCGGCACGTTGAGGAGGAGCTTCGAGTTGCGCCCGACACTCGAGAAGTAGAGGTCGACGAGGTTCTCCGGCGTGCGCACCCGGCGATCCTCGGCCGGATGATGGAACCAGCCCGGCCGGATGGAGACGTCCGTCTCGCCCGGACGCCAGACGGTCCCTTCACGATCGCCGTCCTGCAGCGAGCGCATGATGTCCGGGCCGTCGACGCCAGGCCGCGTGACGATCGCAGGATCGACCGTCGACCAGTTCGTCGTGCCGGCGACGCCGCGCTCGTTGCCGATCCACCGCACGTCGGGACCGGCGTCGGAGAACATCACGGCCTGCGGCTGCAGCGCACGCACCTTGGCCCATGTGCGCGGCCAGTCGTACTCCTGCCGCCTGCCGTTGGGACCCTCGCCGTTGGCGCCGTCGAACCAGACCTCGTCGATGCGGCCGTACTGCGTGAGCAGTTCGGTGAGCTGTTCGTGGTAGACGGCGTTGTAGGCCGGCGTGTCGCCGTACGTCGGATGATTGCGGTCCCACGGCGACAGGTAGAGCCCCGCCCGCAGCCCCTCGGCGCGGCACGCATCGACGAACTCGCGCACGACATCCCCCTTGCCGTCCTTCCACGGACTCGACGCGACGGAGTGGCGCGTGGTCCTCGACGGCCAGAGGCAGAAGCCATCGTGATGCTTCGCCGTGAGGATCATCATCCGGAAGCCGGCGGCCTTCGCCGTGCGCGCCCACTGCCGCGCGTCGAGCGCGGTGGGGTTGAAGATCCGCGGGTCCTCGTGCCCATCGCCCCACTCGCGGTCGGTGAACGTGTTGACGCCGAAATGGAGGAACAGCGCGAGCTCGTCGCGCTGCCACTGGAGCTGGCTCGCCGTGGGGCGCGGACGCGGCGCCTGCGCGGGCCCCGGGCGCGCCGGGCGCGGGACGCCGAGCGCCGCCGCGGCGAACGCGGACCTCAGCAGATCGCGACGATCGATGCTCATGCGGTCCTCATGGCAGCGTGACCTCCCCGCGGAGTCGGATGTCCTTCGACGACGCGCCGACCATCACCCGGAACACCCCGGGTTCGACGACCCAGCGCCGTTGCTCGTCGAGCATCCGGAGGTGCTCGCTGGTGAGCACGAACTCCACATCCTGCGAGGCGCCCGGCTCGAGCGTGACGCGCGTGAAGCCCTTGAGGGCGATGAGCGGCTGCGCGACGCTGGTGAGGACGTCGCGCAGATAGAGTTGCACCACCTCGCTCCCGGCGCGGGCGCCCGTGTTCCGGATGCGGGCGCGCACACGGATGCGGGCGTCCGCCGGCCCCGCGCCGGCCAGGGCCTCGAGGCGCAGGTCCTCGTACGCGAAGCGGGTGTAGGTGAGCCCGTATCCGAACGGGAACAGCGGCTGCCCCGTGAGATCGACGTAGTCATCGCCGCGGCCCGTCGGCTTGTGGTCGTAGGTGAGCGGGAGCTGGCCCTCGCTCACCGGGAACGTGATCGGCAGCCGTCCGGACGGGTCCGCATCGCCGAAGAGCACGCTCGCGATCGCGGGGCCGCCCTCCTCGCCCGGATACCATGCCATGATCACCGCACCGACCTCATCGAGCCAACGCGACATCGTCACCGCGCTCCCGCCGGTGATGATCACCGTCGTCGGCACGCCGGTCGCGGCGACGGCCTGGATGAGCGCCTCCTGATGCCCCGGCAGCGCGAGCGACGCACGGTCACGGAACTCGCCTTCCTCGATGCCGACGACGACCACCGCGGCCTCGCTCGCGCGCGCCGCCGCGACGGCCTCGTCGATGCGCGCCTGATGGTCGCGCGGGACACCGGCATCCCACACGAGCCTCACGCGCGCGTTGCCGGTGCTCTCGAAGTAGTCGAGGCGGATCTCGTGGCGGCTGTTCGCGGCGAACGACACCGGCACGAGCCGTGCCCCGAACGAGCGCTTCTCCCACGCATCGAGCACGAGCGTGCCGTCGATCCACAGCCGATAGCCGTCGTTGCCCTCGACGCCGAGCCGCGCGAGTCCGCTCGCCGGCGCGATGAGCGTGCCGGTCCAGCGCACGGAGTACCAATCGTACGGGATGCCCTGCCCCGGCGAGCTGAGCGTCCAGCCGAAATCGACCTTCGGGTCGTTCCGCGTGAGGCGCGATCCGCCGGTGAACGCGTTGTTCGGCCAGTACTCGCCGCGCAACCCGGCGCGCGTCGAGTCGCCATCGCGCCACTGGAGGTTCGCGGTGGGCACGACGAGATGCGCCGGGGCGAGGCGCGTCGCCCCGCGCGCGAAGCGCACGGTGCTCCCGGCGCCGGCGCGCGCGCGGATCGCCTCGAGCACGGAGACGGGTGCGATGCCGGGGCCGGAGTAGCCGCCGAGCCGCACGGTGTCGGCGTCGGGGCCGATCACGGCGATGCGCCGGATGCCGCCCGCGAACGGGAGCGTGCGCCGCACGAGCGTGTCGACGGCGGTGACCACGCCTCCCGACGCCGCCGCCGGGCCCTGCCGCGCGTGCGGAGCGTTCCGCAACAGCACCAGCGAGGCCCGCGCCGCCTCCCGCGCGATCGCGCGATGCGCCGGATGGTTCGCCCAGTAGGCGGCCGACTCGGGGAGGATCCGCGCGTCGTCGAACAACCCGAGCGCGAACTTCTGCCGCAGGATCCGCAGCACCGACGCGTCGATGAGGCTGTCGGGGATCGCCCCGGCGGAGAAGGCGCGGAGGTAGGGACGGTGCTCGGGATACGAACTCTGGAACACCACATCGAGCCCGCTGCGGAACGCATGCGCGACCGCGGTCGCCGTCGAGGCCTCCGTCCGGGCGAGCACCGTCGCGCCCGCGGTCGCCGCGGCGTCGGAGATGATGAAGCCCGGGAACCCCCACTCGCCCTTGAGGACGTCGGTCATCAGCATGCGGCTCTGCGTGGCCGGTGAGCCATCGACGGTGTTGTAGGCGGTCATCACCGATCTCGCGCCGGCCTGCCGCACGAGCGATTCGAACGGCGGGAAGTAGCGCTCCTCCAGCTGCCGGGCGCTCGCCTCGATGGGGTACGAATCGCGGCCCCCCTCACCGACGTTCGCGACGAAGTGCTTGGGCGTGGCGATGATCCCCATCTCCTCGAAGGCGCGCACGTGCTGCCGCCCCATCACGCCGGTCAGGTACACATCCTCGCCGAAGGTCTCCTCCACGCGTCCCCAGCGGACATCGGTGGCGAGGTTCACCACCGGCGAGAGCACCATGCGGATGCCGCGGCTCCGCGTCTCCCGCGCCGCGGCGTCGTGCACGCGGCGCACGAGCGCCGAGTCGAAGGTCGCCGCGAGCCCGATCGCCTGCGGGAAGACGGTCGCCCCATCGCGCATCAGGCCGTGCAGCGCCTCGTCGAACGGGATGATGGGGATGCGGTGCCGCGACCGCGTGGTGAACCAGCGCTGGATGGAGTCCACGCGCGCGGCGTGCGCGCGCGCCGCGTCACGCGCCGGCACTCCCGGCCTGGCGCCGATCTGCAGGCCGAAGATCCCCGCCGAGTAGTCGTCGGCAGGGGCATCGAGGTCGCCGGGGATCATGAAGAGCTGCCAGAACTTCTCCTCACGGGTCATCCGCGAGAGGAGGGCCGTGGCGCGCGCGTCGATGTCGGCGCGGCGGACCTGCGCTTCGAGGGGCCCGAAGGCGGCGAGGACCGCGAGCAGGGCGGCGAGCGCGTGACGTGATCGCATGGGGGGAATGTGCCTTGCCCCCCCGCGCATGGCGAGCGGGCTACCGCACGGCCTTTACATGACGCTGACACGACCCACCCTGCGGCACACCTTGCCACGGCGTGGGTAGCAGGCGAGCGTACCCATCGTCATCAACCCTCTCGGAGGACCCGTGCGTCTCACTGCTCTCGTCTTCACCGCCGCGCTCATGACCGCGGTCAGCGCGCCGCTGCACGCGCAGGATGCCGATCGCTCCGTCGCGGACGGCGGCATCCGCGTCGCCGGCTGGCAGGGTCGCGTCGACCGCCGCCCCGCGTCGCAGGGCAAGAAGATCACCGACTCGAAGTTCGTGATGGAGAACGGCGCCTACCGCATCTCGGTCGGGCCGGCGGGCAACTTCTGGAACCCGGCCAACACGGCGAGCGGCGACTACGAGGTGATGGGCACGTTCAAGGAGCACAAGATGGCGTCGAGCCATCCGCACTCGTTCGGCATGTTCATCGGCGGCGCGGACCTCACGTCCGACACCGAGACGCTCATGTACTGCATCGTGTACGGCAACGGCACGTATTCCATCAAGACGTTCCACGGCGCGACCGTGACGACGCTGGTGAACACCGAGGCGAGCCCGGCGATCCACAAGGCGGACGCGAACGGCGAGTCGACGAACTCGGTCGGCTGGCGCGTGCGGGGCGGGAACGCGTCCTGCCTGATCAACGGTCAGGTGGTGAAGACGCTGCCATCGGCCTCGTTCATCGGACCGGACAAGCTCACGTCCACCAACGGCATCTACGGCATCCGCGTGAGCCACAACCTCGAGCTCACCGTCTCGGGGATCATGAAGCACTAGGTTCGCCGGCCCGGGACCGCAGGCATCACGGAGGGGCTCGTCGGACGAAGCGGTCCGACGGGCCCCTTTCGCTCTCGGCCGGTCGCGTCACCGGCCGGACTGCGTCATCCGGTGTGGCGACAGCGGTTGCCTCCCGCAGGCCGCGGTCGCACAATCGGGCACTCCGACCACCCTTGCCGAGCGCGGATGGCTGCATTACTGTATCGGAGTATAGAGGAATAGCCCCGCGCTCCCCCCCGAGCAGGAGTCTCCGTGCGCGTCCGCCGTTTCGCTCTTGCCAGCTCCGCGCTCCTCGCCGCCGCGTGCGGACCCGCTCAGGCACCGGATGCCGCGGCGGTCGTCGATGCCAGGGCCGTGCAGTTCACCGAGGCGGCATGGAAGCCGCTTCGTGAGGCGGACATCCCCGCCGACTCGGCGGGCGCCGCGATCCGGCGCGGTCTCTACCTGCTCCGATTCACCCCCGAGAGCCTCCCGGCGTACGCTCCGGGGAGCCTGCGGTGCACCAGTTGCCATCAGGACGATGGCATCAAGCCCACCGCGGCCCCGCTCACCGGATCGCATGCGCGCTTCCCGAAGTACATGCCGCGCTCCGGCGCCGTCATCGCGCTCGCCGACCGCGTGAACTACTGCTTCACCCGCTCGCTCGCCGGCAACTCGCTGCCGGTCGAGAGCCGCGAGATGACCGACATCCTCGCGTACCTCGCCTTCATCTCGAAGGACATCCCCGTGGGCACCAAGATCGCCGGCGCCGACGGCCTCATCTCCATGCCCGACACGCTCGTGGGTGACGTCGCGCGCGGCGAAGCGCTGTTCACGAGCAAGACCTGCGCGTCCTGTCACGGCGCCACCGGCGCCGGCAACGGCCCCATCCCCGCGCTCTGGGGCGCGGGCTCGTACTCGGTCGGCGCGTCGATGACGCGTCTCGAGCGCGCCGCGAGCTTCATCAAGCACAACATGCCGCAGACCGCGCCCGGGACGCTCACCGCGCAGGAGGCGTTCGACCTCTCGGCCTACATCAACTCGCATCCTCGTCCCGACTCGCCGGGCAAGGAAGGCGACTGGCCGATGGGTGGCGCGCCGGCCGATGTCCCGTACGACACCAAGGGTCACAAGGCGTCCAACGCGCCGCCGCTCCTGCCGCGCGCGAACCCGCGCGGCGCGCTCGTGCCCAATCCGCCGGTCGTGTCGCACCGGAATCGGTAAGTTCTCCCGATGACCGATACCGATCCCACCGACGACGCGCGCGACGCGTCCACCGCGCTCACCCGCCGCGACCTGCTCGCCGGCGCGGTGGGCACCCTCGGCGGCGCCATGCTCGCCGGACTTCCCGTCCCACTCGGCGCGCAGGACGCCGCCCCGACGCGACCCGCCGTCCCGCTCGACGCGACGAAGCTCCAGGGCGGTCCCACCACGGCCCTCGGCGCGCGCAGTGCGTTCGAGGCACCGGCGCGCACGCCGGTGGGACAGACGACCGGATCGTCGTACACGCCGTTGCAGGACCTCGCCGGCAGCATCACGCCCAGCGACCTGCACTTCGAACGGCATCACGCCGGGATCCCGGCGCTCGATCCGGCGCGGCACACGCTCACCATCCACGGCCTCGTCGACCGTCCGCTCACCTTCTCGCTCGACGACCTGAAGCGCTTCCCGCAGGTCGTGCGTCCCTACTTCATCGAGTGCTCGGGCAACGGCCGGAGCGCGTATCGCGCGCCCAAGCCGGAGATGACGGCGCAGCAGGTCGCCGGGATGGTGAGCACGTCCGAGTGGACGGGCGTGCCGCTCGCGGCGCTCTTCCGCGAGGTCGGCGTGAAGGCCGAGGCCACGTGGTTCCTCGCCGAAGGCGGCGATGCGTGCCTGATGACGCGCTCGGTGCCGGTGAGCAAGGCGATGGACGATGCGATGATCGTGTGGGCGCAGAACGGCGAGGCGCTCCGGCCGGCGCAAGGCTATCCGATGCGTCTGCTCCTTCCCGGGTGGGAGGGGAACATCAACGTGAAGTGGCTGCGGCGCCTCGAACTCGGCACGCGGCCGTGGATGACGCGCTGGGAGACGTCGAAGTACACCGATCCCCTGCCGAACGGCACGGCGCGGCGCTTCAGCTTCGAGCTCGATGCCAAGTCCATCATCACGACACCCTCCGCTCCCGCGACCATCGCCTCGCGCGGCTGGCACGCGGTGAGCGGCCTCGCGTGGAGCGGCCGTGGGCGCGTCACGCGCGTGGAGGTGAGCATCGATGGCGGCGCCTCATGGCGCGATGCCGAACTGCTCGGGACGCCCACGGCGAAGTCGACGATCCGCTTCCAGCGGATGTTCGAGTGGACGGGCGAGGAGGCCGTGCTGCTCAGCCGGGCGACCGACGAAGCAGGCTTCGTGCAGCCGACGCGCACGGCGCTGATCGCCGAGCGCGGGCTGGGGACCGACTACCACTTCAATCAAGTCGTCGGATGGAAGGTCGCGCGCGACGGCCGGGTCACCTTCCATGGGGAGACCTGACATGCGGAACGCATCCGCGATCACGCTCTGCGCCGCCCTCATGGCGTGCGGCGCCACCGGCAGTTCGTCGTCCTCGAGCGACACGGGCACCCGCTACGGGCTCGGCACACCGGCGTCCGACTCGCTCGTGCGCGCGATGGACACCGACATCGGACCCGACGGCGTGGAGCTCCCGGCGGGCCAGGGCTCCGTCGCCGACGGTGCGGTGCTCTACAAGGCGCAGTGCGCGCACTGTCACGGCGCGAACGGTGAGGGGATGGCCCCCGCGTTCCCGCAGCTGACGGGGCGCCCCCCGGCCGCCGAGGGCTTCAAGTTCGCGAACGATCCCAAGCTGCCGCACACGATCGGCAACTACTGGTCCCACGCGACGACGCTGTTCGACTACATCCGCCGCGCGATGCCGCACACCGCGCCCGGATCGCTCACCGACGACCAGGTCTACGCGCTCTCGGCGTACCTGCTCGCGCAGGATGACATCATCGCCCGGGACGCGACGCTCGATGCCGTGTCGCTGCGCGCCGTGCGGATGCCGTATGCGGACCGCTTCGTGCCGGATGACCGCCGACCCTGATCCGCGCCACCGTTCCCCCCAGCAGGAGCACCGATGAGTTACGCCAACACCGCCGTCGCCCCACCACCGCTCGCCGCCGCACCCGACGTGCCGGTGGCGATCCCCGTCGCACCGAAGACGCCGTGGGTGGTCTACGGGATCCTCTTCGGGCTCCTCGGCGCCGCATCGATCATCATCTGGGGCCCGATCGGCGTGTCCGGGACCTACCCGCGATTCATCGGCGCCGTCCTCCAGCTGGTCGACCCGGCGTACGCCGAGGCGAATCCGTACCTGAAGCGCATGGGATCGCTGTTCAAGCCCGAGAGCTTCCTCGTCGTCGGCCTGCTGATCGGCGGGTTCCTCGGGGCGCGGCTCGACCGCGAGAAGGCGCCGAAGTGCGAGATGGCGCACCCCGGTGAGACCTCCGCAGCGAAGCGCTATCGCGACGCGTTCATCGGCGGGTTCCTGATCGTCTTCGGTGCCCGCATCGCCGGTGGCTGCACGAGCGGCCACATCATCTCGGGCATCACCCAGCTCTCGGTGAGCGGGTTCATCTTCGCCATCGGCGTCTTCGCGACCGGCATCCTGTCGGCGAAGATGCTCAGCGGCCGCCGCGCCGCGGGAGCCTGACATGCTGATCCCCGTCCTCTCGGTCCTCATCGGCGTCGCGATGGGCTTCTTCATCCAGCGGGTGAAGGCGTCGAGCCCCGCGATGATCGCCCGGAACCTGCGCCTCGAGAACCTCTCGGTCATCAAGTTCATGGCGCTCACCATCGCGGTCGGCATGATGGTGACGTACACGATCGCGACGTTCGCCCCGCGGATCCTGCACTTCGATGTGAAGCCGGCGTACGTCGTCGGGGTCCTGCTCGGCGGCCTCGTGTTCGGCGTCGGCTTCGGCATCGGCGGCTACTGCCCCGGCACGTGCGTCGTCGGCATCGGCGAAGGCCGGCGCGACGCGATCGCCGCGATCCTCGGCGGCGTGGTGGGGGCGCTCGTCTTCACCATCGTGTACACGACGCTGATCGACCCGCTCGTCAAGCTCGCGAACTTCGGGAAGATCACGCTGCCGGAGGTGCTCCACTTGCCGGCGATCGGCGTCGCGCTCGCGGTGGGCGCCATCTTCCTCGTGATCATCCGCCTGCTGCCGACGGACGTGCGGAAGGCTGGCTGACGCGGGCGCCCGGGGGTGCTACCTTTTGAGGATATGGCCCTCAAGGTCCGCCCCTCCACGAAGCGCGCAGCGACCCCCGAGCTCCTCGAGATGGTCGCTGGGCGCTTCCGCGCGCTGGCCGAGCCGGCGCGGCTCGGGATCCTCCATGCGCTCGAGCATGGCCCGCTGACGGTCACCGAGCTGGTCGCCAAGACGGGGCTCGGGCAAGGGAACCTCTCCAAGCACCTGCAGCAGTTGCATGCGACGGGATTCCTGTCGCGCACGCGCCGCGGACTGTTCGTGCATTACGCGCTCGCGGACGAGGACGTGCTCGCGCTCTGCGAGATCATGTGCGGGCGGCTCGAGAACGATCTCGCGAACGCCCGCGAGACGGTCACCAGCCGGCGAGGCGCGTGACGCGTCCCTGCGTGCCGACGGCCCAGCCGACGCGCTGCGGAGCGAAGCCGACCGACCAGTAGTTGAGCGTATCGATCGTGACCCAGCTCCGGCCGAGGTCGCTCGACCACGCGCTCCCGCTCGGCCCCACCGCGACGACGGTGGGCGTCCGCGCCCCGTGCACGTAGCTCCCGCCCCACGTGCCGACCTTGAACGCCGGCGCGCGGCGCGGCGCCCACGTGTCACCGCCGTCCTCGGTCACGGCGATGAGCGTGTCGCCCGGCTTGGTGGCATAGCCGCCGGCGAGCACCATGCCGTGGCGCGCGTCGCGGAAGATGACCGACTGCGCCCCGCTCCCTTCATGCGTGGTGATCGGCAGCGTCTCGAGCGCCCAGGTGCGACCATAGTCCACGGTGCGGATGAGGCGCGAGCGCGCCGGCGTGTTCATCACGATCCACGCGCGGCCGCCGGGCTGCGTCGCGACACAGGTGCCGCTCGCGGCGAAGCTGCCCTCCTCCGCCTGCGCCGGGGGAAGGCTCCCCGCGGGGACGCGGTCCCACGTGGCGCCGCCGTCGTCGGTGCGGAGCACGGCCATCTCGGTGCCGATCGCGTCGCCGATCACGATGCCGCGCCGGTCGTCCCAGAACGCCATGCAATCGTAGAAGCCCTTCGCATCGGGATTGGTGAACTGGCGGATCCAGGTCGCGCCGCCGTCGCGGGTCCGGTAGATGCGCGATTGCGCGCCGTTCCCGATGCTCAGCACCCACGCGGTGCTGGCGTCGAGCGCATGGATGTCGCGGAACTGGAGCGAATCCGCCCCGGGCACGCGCCCCGCGGTCCAGTGCGCGCCGCCGTCGGTGGTGCGGATCCAGGTCCCGCGCGCGCCGCTCGCCCACGCCACCTGTTCGCTCGGCGCGCTCACCGCGATCAGGAGCGCGGTGGTGCCGCTCACCTGTTCGGTGCGCGAGACGGTGATGGGTGCGGGCGGGACCGCCGTCCCCGCGCATCCGGCGCTGACGGCGGCGGCGAGGGTGGCGGTCAGCGCGCGGAGGCGATGCGACGTGGAGGACGTGGCGCGATGCGGCATGCGGAGCCTCGGTGGGTGACCCCGCAAAGGTACACGCGCGCCTATTCGCTCCGCATCGCGTCCGACGGGTCGACCCGGGTCGCACGGCGGGCCGGCAGGAGGCACGCGAGCGTTCCGGTGAGCGCGAGCGTGAGCGCCACGCCGCCGAACACCAGCGGGTCGAGCGGCTCCACATCGAAGAGCACCACCTGCATCACGTTGGCGAGCAGACCGGACAGCACGAGGCCGAGTGCGAGCCCCACGCCCAGCTGGAAGAAGCCCTGCCCCAGCAGCATGCCGATCACGTCGCGGGCGGTCGCGCCGAGCGCCATGCGGATCCCGACTTCGCGCGTGCGGCGACTGACCGCGAACGACATCACCGCGTAGAGCCCGATGCTCGCGAGGAAGAGCGCGACGAACCCGAAGCCCATGAACATCGTCCCGAACACGCGGATGAACCACAGCGGCTGGGCGATGGCCGCGTCGAGCGTCATCGGCCAGTAGGTGGGGATGTCACTGTCGAGCGAGGCGACGGCCTCCCGCACCGGCGCCGCGAGGTCCATCGGCGCGCCATTCGTCGTGCGCGCCGCGACGTAGGCGAAGTTGGTGTGCGCCTGCGCGAACGGCCGGATGACCACGGCCGGGAACGGCTCCTCGGGGTCGCCACCGAAGACGTTCGGCACCACCCCCACGATGGTCAGCCAGTCCCCGGTGCTCTCCGCGCCGCCGAGGCGGAAGCGCTTGCCGATCGCATCGCCACCGTCGAGGTGCTGCTCGACGAATCGCTCGGTCACCACGGCGACGGGGAGCGCGCCGAGGCGGTCGGTCGGCTCGAGGAGCCGCCCCTGCTTGAGCGGGATGTCCAGCGTCTCGAAGAAGCCCGGCGTGACCGAGACGTGGCGTGTGCGCGGCCGTTCGCGGTCGTTGGCGTAGGTCTTCCCCTCGAGCGAGAACCGGTCCCCGTTGAGCCCCTGCTGCGCGCCCGGGAGTCCCGACGCGATGGCCGCGGCGTGCACCCCGGGGATCGCGCGCACGCGCTCGTTGAGCTGCTCGAAGAAGAGCCGCTGGGCCACGGTGTCGGTGTACGCCGACGGGAATCCCACGCGCGTCGTGAAGACGCTCGCCGTCTCGAATCCGGTGTCCATCGTCCGCGTCTTGCCGACGCTCTTGATCATGAGCCCCGCGGCGACCAGCAGGCCGCAGGAGAGCGCGACCTCGAAGATCACGAGCGCCTTGCTGATCTTGCCGAGCGACAGCGACGACGCACCGCGCGACTCGTCCTTCAGCACCTCGGCGATGTCCGGCCGAGAGGCCTGGATGGCGGGGATGAGTCCCGAGAGGAGCGTCGCGAGCACTGCGACGCCGGCGGTGAACGCGAGCACCGGCGGATAGAGATCGATCCGGATGAAGAACGGCGGCTGCGAGTCGACGATCGCGCGGGAGAACGCATCGACCCCGAGCTTGGCGACGATCACCCCGAAGAACGTGCCGAGCAGCGCCAGCACGAACGCCTCGGACAGGAAGATCCGTACGATCGCCCCGCGCGACGCGCCCAGCGCGGTGCGCACGCCGACCTCCTTGGAGCGGTGCGCCGCGCGGTCGAGCAGCAGGTTCGCGACGTTGGAGCACGCGATGAGCAGCACGAAGAACACCGCACCGAGCATCGTGAACAACAGCTGCCGCGGCTGCGGCCCGATGAAGAAATCGACGAAGTCGGAGACGAGCGCCTTCTGGCCCTTGTTGGTCGCCGGGTACGTCGCGGCCAGGCGATCGAAGATGGTGGTGAGTTCCGCCTGGGCCTGTTCCTGCGTCACGCCCGGTGCGAGCTTGCCCGCGATCTGCAGGGAGAGTCCCTCGCCGCGGACGCCCTGGAGCGGATCGGTCTGCATCGGCAGCCAGAGCTGGTCGTTGTTCGGCCAGGCGAAGCCGTCCGGCATGACGCCCACCACCTCGTAGGGCACGCCGTTCACGCGGATGGTCGTGCCGAGCACGGCGCGGTCACCGCCGAACCTCGATTGCCACATCGCGTGGCTGAGCACCGCGACGCGCGCGCCCGACGGCGTGTCCTCGCCGGGCAGGAACTCGCGGCCGAGGAGCGGCGAGATGCCCGACATGCCCAGGGTCTGCTGCGTCACCCACGAGCCGGAATAGCGCTCGGCCCGCTCGGTGCCGCTCACGTTCATCGTGCCGCTGGTCCATCCGCCGAGCTGCGTGAAGCTGCGCTGCTGTGCAGAGATGTCGGCGAAGTCCTGGATGGAGATCCCACCGCGGTCGATGTCGCGCTCCGGGTTGGTCATCGCCACCGCGACGATGCGGTCGCCGTCCTCGAACGGGAGTCCCTTGAGCAGCGCGCCGTAGATGATCGAGAACATCATCGTCGTGAGGCCGATGCCGAAGGTGAGGGCGATCGTCGCGACGAGGGTGAGGCCGGGGGACTTCCGGAGCGTGCGGAGGCCGAGCTGGATGTCGCGGGCGATGGGCGGCATGAACGGAATCGGAGGATTGGGATGTCTCCGGTACGAGCCTGCTCCACCCGGGTTTCAGACGCGGGTGTGCGACTATGACACGGCGCTGCGCCCGTGCGCTCCGGCCGCAGGAGCGGCACGCATCACCCGAGGGCCGTCAGAGCCGATCGATCGCCCGGAGCAGGTTCCGGCGTGCCGCGGCCTCGTCGGCATCGAACGCGCCGCTCACGAAGACGCGGTCTCGATCGAGGAAGCCCTGCAGGATCCCGCGGCGCTTCCGTCGGAAGAGGATGCCGGGCACCCAGACGTACTCGCGACGGATGTCCTGCTCGTACTCGTCGAACCGCGCCGCATCGGCGGCGAGGATGCCCAGGTCGATATCGACCAGGAGCGCGGCGTCCTCCGTCGGCGGCGGACCGACATGGCGCGTCGCGAGGATCAGGTCCCGCACCCGCTCGGCCGCATCGGGGGCCGTGCCGCGTCGACCCATCTCGGCGACCGCGAGGTCCGCGCTCCGGGCCTCGTTGTCGCCGGCGCGCGGATCGTACACCGCGTCGTGGAAGAGCAATGCGATCGCGACCTCACCCGGATGCGCGCATCGCTCACGCACCTGCTCGTAGCGCGCGAAGGACTCCTCGAGGTGACGCACCGTGTGATAGTGGCGCTGGGGCTCCCGGTAGCGGGCGAGGAGTGCCTCGAGCGCCCCGTCCGCGCCGCCCGTCCCGCCGACCGCGCGCCACGCGTCATCCCATCGTCGTTGCCACGTCGCTTCCGCGCGCATCGATCCCCCTCGCGACGACTCAGCGCCGCGGCCGCTCGTGGCTCCTGCGGATGAGCGGCCGCGAGATCCACGTGCTCAGCACCACGCCGATCACGACGATGCCGACGAGCAGCGCGCCGACGTCGCCGCCGACGACGAGCGACGCGAGTCCCAGCCCGATGAACGTGGATGCCCCGACGAGCAGTCCGGTACGCTCCTTCCCCGGCGCGCAGGCGAACGCCGCCGCGAACACCAGGCTCGTGAACCCGACGGCCATCGCGGCACCGACCGCCACCGCTGAGGGCGCCAGCAGCCCGACGACGAGGAGCACGAGCCCGACGGCGAGCACCGCGCCGACCGCGACCGCGCCCCGGCGATCATCCGGCGAGAGCAGCCGGCGGCCCTCGGCGCGTGTGAGCAGCGTGAGGTTGAGGAGCGGATCGGCGAGCCAGGTGAGGAGCACGAAGCCGAAATACGCGTAGATGATCGGCGTGATGAACGGCGAGAGCGACGGATTCGCCTCCGCGATGCCACGCAGCAGCCGCGACCCGATCACGCCGCCGATGAGCACCGCCGTCTGCGTCCCCGGCGGCAGCGCTTGCAGCCAGAAGAAGAACCGCAGCAACTGCGTGTAGCCGGGGTAGCGTGACTTCAGGGCGAGGACGAGGCCTTCCTTCGCCCACGGATCGGACGGGTCGAGGGCGAGCGCATCGCGGAACTCGGCCTCGGCCTGACCGCCGCGCCCCCGGTGGAGCAGCGTCCAGCCGCGGCCGGTGCGCGCGATCGCCACGTGCGGGAAACGTTCCGCGAGCTTCGCCCACTCCGCCTCATCGAGCTTGCGCCCGCCGGTGTCGCGGGAGTGGATCGCCGCGATGCGGAGGAACGCGGCCTCGGCGTCGTGCGGATCCTCGGCGAGCACGTACTCGGCCCGCGCGATGACCTCGTCCCATTGGCCGAGCATCGCCCGGGCCTGCGCGTCGATGAGGAGCGGATCGTGCGACGCCGGATCGAGTGCGCGGGCCTCCGCGGCGAGCCGGATGGCCTCCGCCGGTTCGCCCGCCGCGAGCGCGGTGCGGGCCAGGGCATACACCGGCACCGCGTCCTCATCATCGAGCGCGTGCGCCAGCTCGGACGCCCGCTGGGCATCGGCCACGCGGCCGACCTCGAGGAGGAGGAAGGCGCGCAGCGCATGGAGGCGGGACTCGTCGTTGACCTCGGCGATCAGCGCGTCGAGCGCCTCGAGTGCCTCGGGGACGCGCCCGTCCTCGGCCAGCGCGATGATGTCCTCCAGCTCCTGCGAGTTCATGCGCGCATCACCAGCGAGCAGCAGGTCACCGCGCCCTCGGCCTTCGCGAGCTCCGAGGCATCGACCGTCGTCACGGCGGCGCCGTGTGCGCGGAGACGCGCCAGCGTCCGCGGGTGATCGCCGCCGTAGAGCAGTGCGTCCCCGATGCGCAGCACGTTGGCGCCCATCGGCTCGGACGGGTCCACTTCGATGACGGCGGCCGGCGCGAATGCGCGCGCGTCGACCCACACGGGGTTGAGCAGGACCGTGCGGTCATCGACCGCCGTGACCGCCGTCTTGAGATGCAGACAGCCCGTGACGTCCACCGCGGCGACCGTATAGCCGTGCGGGACGAGTGCGGCGCGCAGCTGCGCGATCCCCTCGTCGTTGCTGCGGCCGGTGCGACCGACGAACACCCGCTTGCCGACGACGAGCACATCGCCGCCGTCCAGCGTGCCCGGCGCGTCGATGTGCACGAGCGGCCTCAGCGCCGCGAGCGTGCGTGCGACCGCAGCCGTCTCCGCGCGCCGCGACGCCGCACCGGGGCGCGTGATCACCGCGACCTCGTCGAACACGACGGCGGTATCCTCGATGAAGACCGAATCGGCGTGGTCCGGGGCCGGATCGACCCGCCGCACCTCGCAGCCGAGCGCGCGGAGCGCGGCCTCGTATTCGCGATGCTGCGCCTCGGCCCGCGCGACGCTGATGGGCGTGCGGTCGAGGTGGGTGAGCTCGCACTCGGCGAGGCGCGTGGAGATGGCGCGCGTGAGCGCGAGTCGGTGCGTCATTCGGGGAACGGGATGGTCTGGGGCCAAGCTAGGAGGACCAGCGGATGACCGCAACGCAGGTGCGCGCTCCTCCACTACGCGCGGTGCTTCGATGGTGCTGTGCCCGGCGCTCCGTATATTCCCGGCGATGCCCGCTCCCCTCCGTGAACGCGACACGGTGCTGCACAGCTGGACGGTGCAGGACCGATGGGATGCGCCCACCGTCATCGGCGGTGAGGGCGCGCACTTCATCACGGCCGACGGGCGGCGCATCCTCGACGTCAGCAGCCAGTCGGAGTGCTGCAACCTCGGGCACCAGCATCCGCGCGTGGTCGCGGCGATCACGGCACAGGCGGAGCGGCTCTGCTACATCGCGAACGCGTGGGGCGCCGAGCCGCGCGCGCGGCTCGCCGAGCTGCTGCTGGCGAAGAGCGGCTTCACCGGCGGCCGGGTGTTCTTCACGCTCGGCGGCGCCGACGCCAACGAGCATGCCGTGAAGTTCGCGCGCCAGGTGATGGGGCGCCCGCACGGGCTGATCATCGCACGCGACCGTTCGTACCACGGCGCGAGCTACGCGACGATGGCGCTCTCGGGCGACGCGCGCACCCGCGCGTTCGCCGACCCCGCGGCGCATCGCGTGGTCCATGCGCTGCCGCCGTATGCGTACCGCTGCCCGTTCGGCACCACGGACGAGGCGAGCTGCGGCCGCGCGGCCGCGGCGCATGTCGGGGACCTGATCGCGCGACAAGGGCCTCACGAGGTGGCGGCCGTCGTGATGGAGCCGGACGCCGGCACCAATGGCATCGTGCCCCCCGACTCGTACTGGCCCGCGCTCCGCGAAGTCACGCGGGCGCACGGCACCCTGCTCATCGCCGACGAGGTCATGAGCGGCTTCGGTCGCGTCGGCGAGTGGTTCGCCTGGCAGCGGCACGGCGACGCGGGACGCCCGGACCTCATGACGCTCGCCAAAGGCCTCACCGGCGCGCACCTCCCGCTCGGCGCGGTGGTGCTGTCGGCGGAGGTCGCCGGCAAGCTCCAGCACGAGATGCTGTACACGGGGCTGACCTACTCCGGGCACCCGTTGTCGTGCGCTGCCGGCGTCGCGGCCGTCGAGGCATACGAGTCCGAGGGATTGATCGGGCGGTCCCGGACGCTCGGCGCGTCCATGCTCGTCGCGCTCACGACCATGCAGGCGCGACACCCCGTGATCGGCGACGTGCGCGGCGGGCGCGGGCTCTTCGCCGTGGTGGAGCTGGTCACGGATCGCGCGACCCGCGCGCCGCTCGCGCCGTGGCCGGAGACGCCGGCGCCGCTCGGTGCGCTCGTGCGCGATGCGCTCGCGGAGGGCGTCTCGTTCGCGACGCGGGGCAACCTCCTCCTGCTGGCGCCGCCGCTGGTGATCACCGAGGCGGACCTCCGGAGGGCGCTGGAGCTGCTCGACCGGCTGCTCGGCAAGCACTTCGGCGCGAGTCCCGCCGCGTGACGACATCGTTCGTGTCGCTGCGCGAGCTCGTCGCGAGCCATGTGCAGGATGGCATGACCGTCGCGCTCGAGGGGTTCACGCACCTCATCCCCTTCGCGGCGGCACACGAGATCATCCGGCAGCGACGGCGGGACCTGCGGCTCGTGCGCATGACGCCGGACCTGGTGTACGACCAGATGGTCGGGATGGGCTGCGCGCGGGCGCTCGTCTTCTCGTGGGGCGGCAACCCCGGCGTGGGCTCGCTGCACCGCCTGCGCGACGCGATCGAGAAGCAGTGGCCGCGGGCGATCACCATCGACGAGCACTCGCACGCCGGCATGGCCGTCCGCTACTCCGCCGGCGCGGCGGGCCTGCCGTTCGGGATCCTGCGCGGCTACGGCGGCACCGACCTCGTCTCGGCGAACGCGGCGCACATCAAGTCGGTCACCTGCCCCTTCACCGGCGAGTCGCTCACCGCGCTCCCGGCGATCAATCCCGACGTCACCGTGCTCCACGCGCAGGCCGCGGACCGCGAAGGGAACGTGCTGCTGAGCGGCATCGTCGGCGCGAGCCGCGAGGCGGCGATGGCGGCGCGCACGCTCGTCGTCACGGTCGAGCAGGTCGTCGACCGTCTCGACGCGCCGATGAACGCGTTCGTGATCCCGGGATGGCAGGTAGCGGCGATCGCCGAGGTGCGCGGCGGGGCGTATCCGTCATACGCGCACGGGCACTATGCGCGCGACAACGCGTTCTATCAGGCCTGGGACGAGGTCGCGCGCGCGCGGGAGACATTCACCGCGTGGATGACCGAGCACGTGCTCGGCACGTCGACGCATGCCGAGTTCCTGCGGAGCGTGGGGGCCGCGACGTGAGCACCTACACGTCCGACGAGATGATGACCGTCGCGGCGGCGCGGCGGCTGCGGAACGGCGCCGTCTGCTTCGTGGGCATCGGCCTGCCGAGCGCGGCGTGCAACCTCGCCCGCCTCACGCACGCGCCGGATCTCGTCCTCATCTACGAGAGCGGCACCGTCGGGACGCGGCCGAACGTGCTCCCGCTCTCGATCGGCGACGGCGAGTTGGCCGAGACCGCGCGGAGCGTGATCCCGCTGCCGGAGATCTTCACGCACTATCTCCAGCGCGGACGCGTGGATGTCGGCTTCCTCGGCGCGGCGCAGATCGACCGGTTCGGCGCGCTGAACAGCACGGTGATCGGCGCGTACGCGGCGCCGACGGTGCGGCTGCCCGGCGCGGGGGGCGCGCCGGAGATCGCCGCGCACGCGAAGGACGTCTTCGTGATCATGAAGCAGTCGGCGCGGACGTTCGTCGAGCGGCTCGACTTCCGGACCAGCACCGGGCGGACCCGTGCGCTCATCACCGACCTGTGCGTGATGGAGCCGGCGGCCGAGTCGGGCGAGCTCACGGTCGTCGCCACCTACGAGGACACCACCCTCGAACAGGCGCAGGCCGCCTGCGGGTGGCCGTTGCGCGCGCAACCGACCGTCGCGACGATCCCCGGTCCCACCGCACACGAACTCGCCGTCCTCCGCGACCTCCACGCCCGCACCAAGGCCGCCCACTCCCAGCGCGTCAGGATCCCGCTCCCATGAAGACCCCGCACATCCGCACCGAACTCCCCGGCCCCAAGGCGAAGGCGCTCATCGCCCGCGATGCGGCCGTCGTCTCGCCGAGCTATCCGCGCGACTACCCGTTCGCGATGTCGCACGGCAAGGGCGCCGAGGTGTGGGACGTGGACGGCAACCGCTTCCTCGACTTCGCGGCGGGGATCGCGGTCTGCTCCACCGGACACTCGCATCCCGAGGTCGTCCGCGCGATCACCGAGGCGGCGCACGGGTTCCTGCACATCTCCAGCGACTACTGGCACGAGCGCCAGGTGCGGCTCGCCGAGCGCATCAGCGAACTCAAGCCGATGGGCGACGAATCCGTGCTGAGCTTCATGTGCAACTCGGGGACCGAGACGGTCGAGGGTGCGCTCAAGCTCGCGCGATACGTCACCGGCCGTCCGCGGTTCATCACGTTCCTGGGCGGATTCCACGGCCGGACCATGGGTTCGCTCTCGTTCACGAGCAGCAAGTACACCCAGCAGCTGGGCTTCTTCCCGACGATGCCCGGCGTGACGCACGTGCCCTATCCCAACAACTACCGGCCGATCCTCGCCGGCGACGACCAGGGCCGGGCGGTGCTCGACTACATCGAGCACGTGCTCTTCACGCACAACGTCCCGCCCAAGGAGGTCGCCGGCATCCTCATCGAACCCATGCAGGGCGAGGGCGGGTACGTCGTCCCGCCCGCCGGGTTCCTCGAGGGACTGCGCGCGCTCTGCGACCGGCACGGCATCATGCTCATCTTCGACGAGGTGCAGACGGGGATCGGTCGCACGGGGAGGATGTTCGCCGCGCACCACACCGGCGTCGTGCCCGACATCATGACGCTCGCCAAGGGACTCGGCTCCGGCATGCCGATCGGGCTCGTCGTGGCGAAGAAGAAGCACATGGAGCAATGGAAGCGCGGCGCGCACGGGAACACCTTCGGCGGCAACCCCGTCTGCTGCGCGGCGGCGATCGCCACGCTCGACCTGGTCGAGCGCGAACTGATGGGCAATGCCGCGAGCGTCGGTGCGTACTTCCTCGGGCGGCTGCGCGAGTGGCAGGCACGGGAACCCCGGATCGGCGAGGTGCGCGGCCATGGACTGTTCATCGGCATGGAGCTCATCGCCGGCGCCGGTGACCGGACGCCGGCGCGCAAGCTGTGCGACGACCTCGTGACCCGTGCGTACCACAACGGCCTCATCCTGCTCTCGTGCGGCGCGAGCACGGTGCGCTTCATGCCACCGCTGCTCATCACCCGCGGCGACGTGGATGAGGCGATGACGATCCTCGAGGCGAGCCTGGCGGAGGCTACGGCCTGACCTTCCGCGGGATCCGCTCCGGCGCCATCGCCGCGTGATAGACGTAGGACGCCATGATCGTCGCGTTCTTCATGAGGTCCTCGGGCTGGATCCCCTCGAGATAGTCGAGGTTGGTGTGCCCGGCCGTGCCCGGCGTGCGGTCCTGCAGGAACTGGAAGCCGGGCAGTCCCACATCATCGAACGGGATGTGATCGGTGCTCCCGACGCTCTGGTTGGAGACGGTCGTCATGCCGAGGTCGCGGAACGGCTGCATCCAGGCGGTGAGCAGCTCGCGCGCGGCCTCGTTGCCCTGGAGATAGATCCCGCGGTACTGCCCGGCGCCATAGTCCTGGTTGAAGTACGCCGAGAGCGTCTCGTACTCCGGCTTCACGCCCACGCGCGGATCGCGCGGATCGCCGAAGTGCTGGCGCACGTACGCGCGCGACCCGAACAGTCCTTGCTCCTCGCCGGCCCAGAGCGCGATGCGGATGGTGCGGCGCGGCCTGACGCCGAGCGCCTTGAGGATCCGCACCGCCTCCATCGCGACGGCCACACCCGAGCTGTTGTCGCTCGCGTTGGGGCTCCCGTGCCACGTGTCGAAGTGGGCGCCGAGCATCACCACGCCCGCGCGCGGATCGGTGCCGGGGATCTCGGCGACGAGGTTCTGCGCCTGCTCCACGCGATCGCCGATGCGATTGCGGATCTCGACCTCGACCTTCACCGGGATGCCGCGCCGCAGGATGCGGTACATCCGGTTGTAGTGCTCCGGCGTCACGGCGAGGATCGGCACCGACCCGCGCATGCCCTCGGCGCTCCACCCGTCCTCGCGCGAGCCGGGCCGTGAGTAGCCGGGCACGATCGCGATGCGATTCCCGTCCGTCTGCAGCACCACCGCGACGCCCTCGCTCTTGAAGAAGGCCATCCGCTCGACGGGCGTGATGAGCGCGGTGTTGCGGACGGTGCGCGGCGGCACGGGCCGCGCCGGGACGATCGCCGTGCGCTCGAGCGCCGCGAGCTGGTCCTCGGTGTAGCGCGCGACGCCATGGGTGAGCGTCGCGAGGTCGATCACCGCAGGCGCCGTGACGAGCACCGCCTTCCCGCGGAGCTTGCCGCGCATGGCCTCCATCTCGTCGCGGCTCAGCAGGTCGACGATCATCGCGTCGGCGGTCACCTTGCCGTCCGTGCCCGCCGTGTGCGCGACCGGGTAGGCGGTGAGCGGCGTGTAGTCGGGCTCGAGCATGTGCGCCGAGACGTATTCGTTGTCCCAGGTCACGCCGTAGTCCATGAACGGCTCGCTCGCGATGTTCGCGAGGTCCATCCGCTTGAACTCGGCGAGCGCCCAGGCCTGCGCGCGCTGCATGTCGCGCGACATCGTGAGCCGCGCGCCGAGTACGTCCACGATGTACGACTCGTACTCCATCACGCGGGAGCGCTGGAGACCCTCCTCGCGGATGCGGGCGACCATCGCCGTGTCGACACCGGCGGCCTGCGTGAAGGCAGTCGTGAGGGCGACGAGCGCGGCGAGACGGAGCGGGCGGGCGTGTCGAGTCATGCGGAGAAGGTGCGGCCTGCCGGCGGCGAGGGGAAGCGGGCGGCGCCGCGGAGGGGGCGCCCGTGCGCCCGGCCGTTCCCGCGCGTATGCTACCCAGCGTCCGATCCCGAGCCCCGCCCGCGTGAACCCACTCATCCCTCAGCTGCAGGCCGGCCTCACGGGGCGCTATCGCATCGAGCGACAGCTCGGCGAGGGCGGCATGGCCTTCGTCTTCGCGGCGACCGACGTGCGGCACGACCGTCCCGTCGCGATCAAGGTGCTGCGCCCCGAACTCTCGGCGATGGTCGGCGCCGAGCGGTTCCTGAAGGAGATCCACGTCACCGCGCTCCTGCAGCACCCGCACATCCTCCCGCTGTACGACTCGGGCGCGGTGGGTGAGCTGCTCTTCTATGTGATGCCGCTCGTGCAGGGGGAGTCGCTGCGGCAACGGCTCGACCGCGAGCGGCAGCTGCCGGTCGACGAGACGGTCGCGATCATCCGCGCGGTCGCGGGCGCGCTCGACTACGCGCACCGGCAGGGCGTGCTGCACCGCGACATCAAGCCCGAGAACATCCTCATCCAGGACGGGCAGCCGCTGCTCGCCGACTTCGGGATCGCGCTCGCCGTGACGGCGGCCGGTGCCGAACGGCTCACCGGCACCGGACTCTCGATCGGGACACCGAGCTACATGAGTCCGGAGCAGGCGTCGGGAGAACGGAGTATCGACGCGCGCAGCGACCTCTATGCGCTCGCGTGCGTCGCCTATGAGATGCTCGTCGGTGAGCCGCCGTTCACGGGCCCGACGTTGCAGGCGGTCTTCGCGGCGGCGATGTCGGAGGAGCTGCGCCCGATCTCCGATCGGCGCCGCTCGGTCCCGACGCCGATCGCCGCGGCCATCCATCACGCGCTCGAACGGGTGCCCGCGGATCGCTTCGCGACTGCCGCGTCCTTCGCGGCCGCGCTCACCGCGGAGACGACCGGCCCGGTCGCGCACCACCGCGCGCCGGCACGGATCCGGTCCATCGCGACGCTCGCCCTCGTGACCGGTGTCGCGGGCGTCGCACTGGGCGTCCTCGCCGGCCGGCAGATGGCTCGAGCGGCGGGCGAGGCGATCCGGAGATGGAACATCGTGCTCCCGGCCGAGTCGGCCGTCGCCCTCGAGGGGACCGGACCGTCGTCGGGATGGCAGACGGCGATCGCCATCGCGCCGGCCGGGGACCGGCTGGCGTATGTCGCACCGCGCGGCGGCACCACCATGCTCCTGGTGAAGCCCTTCGATGGCGATTCGGTGATCACGCTCGCGGGGACCGAAGGCGCGTATCACCCGTTCTTCTCGCCGGACGGGAAGTGGATCGGCTTCTTCAGCGGGAACCTGCTGCGGAAGGTCGCGACATCGGGCGGGGCGCCAGTGACGATCGCGCGCATCGACCGCGTCGCGGGCGCGAGCTGGACCGACGATGACCGGATGCTGGTGATCCAGAATGAGGGCTTCGACCTGCACTGGATCTCACCCACCGGCTCGGCCGCCGACTCGATGATGCGTCTCGGGACGCAGTTCGGGACGCCCGACCTCCTGCCCGATGGCGAGTGGGCGGTGGGACAGCTGAGCTCGGGACAGCTCGCGCTGCTCTCCCTCCGGAGCGGCGAGGAGCTCGCGATCACCAGGCGTGGCATCCTCCCGCTCGACTCGGTGCGTCCGGCGGACCTCCTGTTCGGTGCGAGCCCGCGCTGGATCGAGTCCGGCTACCTCGTCTACGGCACCGGCGACGGCGTCCTCGCCGCGATGCCGTTCGACGCGCGCACCCGCCGAGTCCTCGGCGAACCGGTTCCCATCCTCTCCGGGATGCGGATGGAGGCCGGCTTCGGCTATGCGGAGTTCGCGGTGGCGCGCAGCGGCACGATGGTCTTCGTGCCGGGCCGCAACCAGCGCTATGTGAACGCCGCCGTGGTCTCGGAGGGAGGACGCATCGACACGCTCCCGTTCCCGCGCGGACTCTACACGCAACCGCGGATCTCGCCCGACGGCTCGCGGCTCGCCGTGCAGTCCCGTCTCGAGATCGGCGGCTGGGAAGTGCAGCTGATGGATCTCAAGCGCGGCCTGCGGCAGCGCATCCCGGTCGAGGGGCCGTACCGCGCCTTCCCCGCCTCCTGGTTCCCGTCGGGGCGGGAGATGCTCATCGGCATCTGGGACCCGGTGCGCTTCATCATGTACGGCGCGCGGATCCAGTCGCTCGAGACGAGCGCGATCACCGAGCTCCGACTGGCGGGCGCCTCGTACCTCACCGTCGCACCGGACGGCAAGTCATTCGTCTTCTCCGACTGGCGCACCGGCGAGATCTACACGCGCGGATTGGGCGCCGACACGACGCGCCAGCCGATGCCGGGACGCGGGTTCGGCGCGAGCTTCTCCCGGGACGGTCGATGGCTCGCGTGGGGCGGCGTCGACGGCGGGGTCTCGGTCTCGTCGGTGCCGGCGAGCGGGGCGGCACAGCTCATCGCCGAGCGCGGACAGATGCCGTTGTGGACGCCGGACGGGAAGGCGCTGCTCTATCGTGACGGGGGCCGTTACATGCGCGTCCCGATCTCCACGGCGGGCGGGCGATTCAGCGCCGGTCGGCCCGCGCTGTTCGCCGAAGGACCGTTCCTCGTGACGTTCGGCTGGAACCATGACATCCTTCCGGACGGCCGCCTGCTGGTGCTGCTCCAGAGCGCGGAGCGCGAGGCGCGGATGCTCGGGGTGATCACGGGCTTCCCGGCCGCGGTCGAGCGGATCGCGACGGCGGGTCGCGTCGCGCCGTAGCTCGCACGGTAGGTCGCGGGGACGGTCGCACCTTCGACCGCACCTGCCGCACCTGCCGCACCTGCGGGCGGCACCGTGCTCAGCGCGGCAGGTCGAGGCGCGGTGGCGCGCCGCTCGGCGCGCGCGTGAACGCGGTGCCCGTCGCCGTGGAGCCCGAGACGAATCCGCCGTGCTGCAGGAAGAAGCGGCCGTCCTCGATCCCCATCCAGCGGTCCAAGCGGTCGGCGCGGCCGGTGACGTCGTGGCTGAAGGTCACCGTGGTGAGTTCGCGCCACTCGCCGCTCGCGAGCTGGATCCAGCTCGGGCCGAACCGCACCTTGCGACGCAGGTGCCCCGTCTCGCCACCGAAGTTCTCGCTGAACGAGTAGAGTCGGCGCAATCCCTGTCCGTCCTTGGGAGCGCGGAAGCTCGCGATCAGCATCCACTGCTGCCGTTCGGGATGGAACCAGTAGCCCGAGTAGATGGTGTGCGTCCCGTCGATCCGCGCGGTGACGACGAAGCGCTGCGTGGAACCGGTCTTCCAGTCGTACACGAGATGCGAGTGCCCGCCCGTCCCCTCATTGCCGAACACCTCGGCCACCACGCCCTCGCCCTTGCCGAGGAGCTGCGTCCAGTCGGCGGCGGCGACGGTGCTGCGGTCATCCGCCGTGGTGCCGTTGCCGGCGTCCCAGACGGAGAAGATGATGCGCCGTTCGGTCGGCGCGTTCACCTGCATGCCGAAATAGCCGCGGGCGAAGCCGGTCGCCATGTAGTACGTGGTGACCGGGTCGTCGACCGCGGTGACCTCGTTGTAGAACGCCGTCACGAGGAGTGAGGAGTCCACCGGGTAGCGCAGGTGGACGCTCGCCGCGTTGCGGCGCGGCAGGAGGTTGAAATGGGCCGCATCGACCGGCGCACCGTCGAGCAGGAGCGCCGTGACCTTCACGTCGCGCGCCGCGGACGTGCCGGGCGCCGAGAGCGAGAATCTCACGTAGCCCGGCGCGGCGACCGCGAACTCCCCGAACGTCACGCGCGCGACGGTCCCGGTGCCGCGCACCGTGGCCTCGCGGTCGCGCCCGCGCGCGAGACGCCAATCGCCGTCGCGCGGCTCGTCCGTGGCCTCGAGGCGCAGCGTGAGCTCCGTGCCGGCCGGTGCCAGCACCTCCACCGACGCCGTGACCGTGCCGGCAACCCTGAACTCGCCGAACCACTGCAGGCTGGTCCCGGCGCGCGAGAAGGGCGCGACCTCCCCGTTGCGCGGGAAGCGCACGGACGCCGGATCGGGGGCGATGTACGCGGTGGCGGCGGGCACGCGGAGCGTCCCTGCGGGAGCGGTGGCGCCGAGCGCGGCGCTCAGCGCACCGCCGACACCGAGGAGTGCGAGCTGGCGATGCATCGAGTCAAGGTGCGACGAACAGGGTCGCATCGGAAGCCGCCCGCTCCCAGTCGCGCGACTCGACGCACCTGAGGCTGGGCACGGGAGGCGGTCGCTCGATGCGCTCCGTATCTTGCCCCGCATGTCGCCCGCCGACACCCGGGCGCGCGACCACGACCGATCCCGGAGGAGCACCGATGGACACCACCCGACTCGAAGCCTTCAGCGACGGCGTGCTCGCGATCATCATCACGATCATGGTCCTCGAGCTCAAGGCGCCGCACGACGCCAGCTGGGCAGCGCTCGAACCGCTGCTCCCGGTGTTCGTGAGCTACGTGCTGAGCTTCGTCTACGTCGGCATCTACTGGAACAACCATCACCACCTGCTCAAGGCGTGCGAGCGCATCAGCGGCGGCGTGCTCTGGGCCAACCTGCACCTCCTCTTCTGGCTCTCCCTCGTCCCCTTCGCCGCGAGCTACCTCGGCGAGAACCATTTCGCGGCCGCGCCGACGGCACTGTACGGGGTCGTCCTGCTCATGGCTGCGATCTCGTACACGATCCTCGTGCGCGTCCTGCTCAGGACCCAGGGCGAGGACTCGGCGCTCGCGCGCGCGATCGGCAGCGACCGGAAGGGGAACCTGTCACTCGCGCTCTACGTCGCGGCCATCGCCGCGTCGTTCTTCGTGCCGGTCGTGGCGAACGCCCTCTATGTGGTGGTCGCCATCATCTGGCTGGTGCCTGACACGCGGATCGAGCGACAACTGGCGGTCTGAAGCCGCGGGCGCAGGCGACCCGTCGGGTCCATGGCGATCCGCCGGTCGCGCCGCAACTCACGGCACCCGTGATCGGAAGAGCCGCAGGGGCGGCCGACGGGTCCAGTCGCAGGACGGCGCCGGGTCGGTGCCCCAGACGTGCGTCACGCGACAGCGATTCCTCGTCGACTCGGGATACGCGACCTCGGCGGTGAACCCGTCCGCCGTGGGTCGCAGGTGCACGAGCGTGACACCCGTGCTCCACCGGAAGTCGGTCCGGAGCCGCGCACGGTCGAGCATCGCGCCGTGCCGTGCGCGGTACCCCTCCTGGAGCTGCACGATGCCGCGCAGATCGGATCGCATGGCCGTCGCGTAGGCCATCTCGATGGTCTGGCAGGCGCACGCGCTGCGCGCCATGACCGCGAGCAGGAGCACCAGCAGCGGCACGCCGACGAGGACCACCTTGACCAGCTCGCGGCCCGCGAGCTCGGCGATCCCGAGAAGGTCCTTGATCGGGAACATGCCTCGTCCTTCGGCAACTCGTGTGCCACGGTGCGGTGCGACGCCCGTCGCGGGGTAATGGTCAGGTGATGATGCCCCGCACTGGCCTCTCCCGGCTCGCCCTCGCGCTCGGCACGTGGGGCGGCACCAATGCGGGCGTGATCGTCACGGACAGCTCGGTGCATGTCCATGTGGGATGCACGTTCGGGGACATGCCCGGGGACGTGGCACTCGACGCGGACGGGCGCTTCACCGTCGACGGGACGTACGTGCTGCAGGGGTATCCCGTGCAACTCGGCCCCGAGCTGCCCGCGCAGTTCAGCGGCCGCGTCGTGGGCCGCACGCTCACGTTGGCGATCGCGGTGAACGACACGGTCGCGAAGAAGGTCGTCGCGCTCGGGCCGGTGACGGTGACGCGCGGACCGCGGACCTGCTTCAGGCCTTGATCCGCGCCATCTCCGCGTCGTACATCGGCTTGAGCGACGCGACCATCGGGTAGCGCGCGCCGGCGATCTCCACATCCCAGGTGCCCGCGCGGAGCCACTCCTCCGTGACCGGCTCCGTCGCCCGCTCGATCATCGCGAGCCCGACCGCGCCGCCGAGCGTGTGCCCGTACGACGCCGCGCGCACATACCCCATGTCGACACCGTTCCGTCGCACCACCTCGGCGTGGAACAACAACGGTCCCGGATCCTTCACGAGGATCTGCACGAGCTTCTTCTTGATCCCGGCGGCCTTCTTCGCGACCACCGCCGCCTTGCCGATGAAGTCGGGCTTCTTGAGATCGACCGCGAAGCCGAGCCCGACCTCGAGCACGCTGTCCGTGTTGTCGATGTCGTGGCCGTAGTCGCGATACGCCTTCTCCATGCGCAGGCTCGCCAGCGCCTTCAATCCGGCGTGCCGCAGTCCGAAGGCCTTCCCCGCCTCGACGACCAGGTCATAGACGTGCACCGCCTGCTCGCTCGGGATGTAGAGCTCGTAGCCCAGCTCGCCCAAGTAGGTGATGCGCACGAGGAGAACGCGCGCGAAGCCGAGGTCGATCTCGCGCGCCGTGCGGAACGGGAAGGCGGCGTTGGAGAGGTCGGCGGTCGTGAGCGATTGCAGCAGCTCGCGTGAGCGCGGCCCCTGGATGTTGATCTGCGCGTAACCGCTCGTGACGTCGGTGACGAAGCAATGCGCGTCGCCGGGCGTGTGGCGACGGAGCCAGGTCTCCACGTGCCGATGCGCGTTGTCCGCCGCGACGACGAGATACTGATGGCCGACGTTCCCCGCGCCGAAGGTCGCGTCGAGCTTGGTCACGGTGAGGTCGGCCTCGAGCTTGCCGTCGACGTTCAGCCACTGCGTGTACGTCGTGCGGCCGCTCTCGCCGTCGACCGAGTTGGCCGAGATGTGGTCGAGCACGCGCCCGGCATCGCGCCCCTGCACGAGGAACTTCGACATGAACGACATGTCCATGAGGATGACGCCGTTGCGGCAGGCGTCGTGCTCGGACTTCCAGTTGGCCCATGACGCGGGGCGGCCGAAGGTGAAGGGCTCCTGTTCCGGGACAGACCCGTCGGGCGTGTACCAATCGGCCCCCTCCCACCCGCTCACATCCTTGAACCAGGCGCCGCGCGCGACGAGCCGCTCGTGGATCGCCGACCGCTTCGCGCCGCGCGCGGTGAGCATCGAACGATTCGGATAGTGCGTCTGGTAGACCATCCCGAGCGATTCGACCGTGCGCGTGCGGCGATACTCGGGATTGGCCTGGTACTTGTGCAGTCGGTCGAGATTGAAGCCCGTCATGTCGCAGTCGGGCCGCCCGGTGAGCATCCAATGCGCCATCGCTCGCCCCACGCCGCCGCCGGTGAGGATGCCGATCGAGTTGAGTCCGGCGGCGACGAAGTAGTTCTTGAGCTCCGGCGCTTCACCGAGGCACGGTCGCAGGTCGGGCGTGAACGACTCGGGGCCGCAGAAGAGCTTCTTCACGCCGGTCTGCATGGAGATCGGCACGCGCTTCATCGCTGTCTCGATGTACCCGCCGACGCGATCCCAGTCGGGCGGGATCTCGCCGAACGCGAAGTCCTCGGGGACGCCGTCGAGCTTCCAGGGCGCACAGACCGGCTCGAAGAGCCCGATCATCAGGCCGCCACCTTCCTCGCGGAAATAGCCGTAGGACGCGGGATCCTCGAGCACGGGCCACGACTTGGAGACGCCGGCGATCTCCTCGGTGAGCAGGTAGTAGTGCTCGGCGGCCTGCAGCGGGATGTTCACGCCGGCCTGCGCCCCGAGCTGCCGTCCCCATGCGCCCGCGCAGTTGATCACCATCTCGCACGTGATGTCGCCCTGCGAGGTGCGCACGCCGCGCACCGCTCCGTGCGCCGTGAGCAACCCCGTCGCCGCGACGCCCTCGAGGATCGTCGCCCCGTGCATCTTCGCGCCGCGCGCGAGCGCCATGGTGACGTCCACGGGGTTCACGCGCCCGTCCTCCTTCACGTAGAAGCCAGCGAGGATGTCGTCGGTTCGCGCGACCGGGAAGAGCTCCTGCACCTCATGGGCCGAGATCTCGTGCACGTCCACGCCACAGTAGCGGTTGAACGTGGAGACCCGCCGGTACTCCTCGAGCCGGTCCTGGTCGATCGCGCACTCGATGAACCCCACCGGCATGAACCCCGTCGCCTGTCCCGTCTCGCGCTCGAGCCGCGCGTAGAGGTCCCGCGTGTACTTCCGGAACTCCGTCGAGGTCTCGCTGGTCGAGCCGAACGTGACCATGAGGCCGGCCGAGTGCCAGGTGGTGCCGGCGGTGAGCTGGTGCCGCTCGAGCAACACCACGTCTCGGCAGCCCATGTGCGCGAGATGGTATGCGACGGACGCGCCGATCACCCCGCCGCCGATGACGACCACGCGGGCCTGTGTGGGAAGCGATGACGCGGGGGCAGGCGAAGACATGCGCGATCCTCGGGCGGGCGCGGAGGGGGGAATGCGGCGGCGTTCGCGGTGTGGTAAGGTATTCGGCGACGGCCCGTCGGGAACGCCCCCGACTTCCATAAAGCGCATCTAATCTGCATCTTACGTCCTGGACCGCTCACCTTCCAACCCGACCACGACATGCGACGCGCGATCATCTCTCTCATGCTCCTCGGCGGCGCGATCGCCTGCGGGGAGAAACCGGATGCCGACGACAAGCCCGCGGCACCCAGGACGGAAGAAGTCTCGTGGGACCCGAAGGAGATCACGCCGCAGATGATCGCCCTCGGCGACAGCCTCTTCCACGGATTGATCGGCGCGACGTCCTGCCAGGCCTGCCATGGCGCGGACGCCAAGCAGGGGACGGTCGCGCCGGTGCTCACCGACGCGGAGTGGCTGCACAGTGACGGGAGCTGGGAGGGGATCCACACCACCATCAAGACGGGAGTGATGGCGCCCAAGCAGTTCACCTCGATGATGCCGCCGTTCGGCGGCGCGCCGCTCACGCTCACGCAGAGTCGCGCGGTGTCGGCGTACGTGTACAAGCTCTCGCACCCCTGAGCCACCGCCTCGCGCACCGATCGCGCCCGGGATGACGGCCGCTCCGGGAGGAGCGCGCGCGCCCCGCATCCTCATCATCGGTGCCGGGTTCTCGGGCATCGCCATGGCGGTCGCACTCCGCCGCCATGGCATCTCCGACGTGATGATCCTCGAGCGCGCCCTCGCGCTCGGCGGGACCTGGCAGGCGAATCGATACCCCGGATGCGCATGCGACGTCGAGAGCGCGCTCTACTCGCTCTCGTTCGCTCCCAACCCCGACTGGTCGAACACGTTCGCCGCGCAGCCGGAGATCGAGGCGTACCTCGTCCGGGTGGCCGAGCAGCACGGGGTGGTGCCACTCATCCACCTCGGCGAGGAGGTGACGGGCGCGACGTGGGACGACACCGCCGCACGGTGGACCGTCACCTCCACATCCCGCACCTGGCACGCGGACGCGGTGGTCATGGCGAACGGGCCGCTGAGCGACCCGTCGGTGCCGGACCTCCCCGGTCTCGGTTCGTTCCGAGGCCCCGCATTCCACACCGCGCAGTGGGACGCCTCGGTCTCGCTCGCGGGGAAGCGTGTCGCGGTCATCGGCACCGGCGCCTCGGCGATCCAGGTCATCCCGGCGATCCAGCCGGTCGTGCAGCATCTGGTCGTCGCCCAGCGCACGCCCGCGTGGGTGATCCCGCGCGCGTCGTGGCCCGTGCCGCCGTGGCGCCGTGCGCTCTATCGGCGCCTGCCCATGCTCCGGGCGCTCGTGCGGAGCGGACTGTATCTGTATCACGAGCTCGCGTTCACGCCGTTCCGCCATCCGGTCGCGCGTCGCCCGGTCGAGGCGCTCGTCGCGTTCCACCTGCGCCGACAGGTCCGCGATCCCGCCCTCCGCGCCGCACTCACGCCGCGCTACGCCATCGGCTGCAAACGGCTGCTGGTCTCGAACGACTACTACCCGGCGATGACGCAGCCCAACGTGACCCTCAGCCCGCATGGCGTGACGCGCATCGAACCTGACGCGATCGTGACTGCGGATGGCACTCGACATGAGGTCGACGCGATCGTCCTCGCGACGGGATTCCGCGTGACCGATCCGGTCCTCGCGCCGGTGATCCGCGGGCGCGGCGGGAGGTCACTCGCGGAGGCGTGGCAGGGGAGTCCGAAGGCCTACATGGGCACCACGGTCGCCGGCTTCCCCAACCTCTTCACGCTGCTCGGGCCCAACACGGGGCTCGGTCACTCGTCGGTGGTCATGATCGCCGAGGCGCAGATCGACCACGTGCTCGGCGTGCTCGACCTGCTGCGCGTGCGCGGTGCGCGCTCCGCCGAGCCACGCGAGGACGCGCAGCAACGGTTCGTGCGCACCGTGGACGACGGCCACGCGACCGCCGTCTGGATGCGTGGCGGGTGCAGCAGCTGGTACCTCGACAGGACCGGCCGCAACTCCGCTCTCTGGCCGTTCGGAGTCGGACGGTTCCGTCGGACGGTTCGCCGAATCCGCGTGGAGGAATACCTCACGACACGGTAGACCGGCACGCAACGTCCCTCGCAGGGACGACGTAGATTCGGCAGTCGTTCCCACCCGTTCCACTCGTTCCACATCCCTCGGAGCACATATGCGACCCTTCGGGCTCGCCCGCCTCACGATCATCGCGCCGCTCGTCGCGGCGCCGTTCCTCGCGTCGGCACAGGCGCCGCGCACCAATCGCTACGGCAATCCACCCACCGTGCGCCCCGCGCCCACGGCAGCGGCGATCACGCCGCGCGACCTCCAGATCCGTCTGTACCAGTTCGCCGACGACTCCATGCAGGGCCGTCAGGTCGGCCGCGCGGGCAACAAGAAGGGCACCGACTACATCGCCGCCGAGGCCAAGCGGCTCGGCCTCATCCCGATGGGCGACAACGGCACCTACTTCCAGGTGCTGCCGTACCACGTGCGCAAGTTCACGTCGAGCTCGCGCCTCACCGTGAACGGCAATCCGCTCGCATGGAACGCCGACTTCGTCGCGATCCCAGGTCAGCGCGCGCCCCGCGCGATCAGCAACGTCGAGGTCATCTTCGGCGGCACCGCGGGCGACACGACCACGCAGATCAGCGCCGCCGATGCGGCCGGCAAACTCGTCGTGCTCCTGCCGGCGCCGGGCCGGCGCGGGGCGGGCCAGGCCCCCGCGCAGCAGGCCTTCGGCGGCCGTCCGGGCGGTCCGGCCGCGGCCAATCGCTTCGCCGATGCGATCGCCGTCGCGACGGTCGACCTCGATGACCTCACGCCCGCGCAGCGCGTCGCGCTCAACGAGCCGACCGTCGCGAGCCAGCTCGGCGGCGGCCGCGGTGGCCCGCCGGGCGCGGCGCCCCAGGCGCCGGTCGACTCGGTCGCCCTGCTCCGCACGCAGCTCATGGCGCTCCAGCCGCAGGCCACGCTCCGCATCACGCGCGATGCGGCCGCGCGGCTCTTCGGCCGCCCGCGTTTCGAGAACGTCGCCGCCGGCACCCGCGGCGGCACCGTGAACGCCTCGCTCGACTTCGTCGAGCTGCCCACCGAATGGGCGCGCAACGTGATCGGCGTGGTGCCGGGTTCCGATCCGGTGCTCAAGAACCAGTACGTGCTCATCGGCGCGCACAACGACCACGTGGGCTTCGCGCCGCCGGTCGACAAGGACTCGCTCAAGGCCTTCAACGACCAGCGCATCCGCTGGATGATCGCCAACAACATGGCGCAGCCGACCATCGAGGTGCTGTCCACGTTCAAGGTGAACATGGACTCCATCCGGAAGCTCCATCCGGTGGCGCGGCTCGATTCGATCAACAACGGCGCGGACGACGACGGTTCGGGCTCGATGGGCGTGCTCGAGGTCGCCGAGGCGATCGCGGCGATGCCGGTGAAGCCGAAGCGCTCGACGATCTTCATCTGGCACACCGGCGAGGAAGGCGGCCTCGTGGGTTCGGCGTTCTTCGCGCGCAATCCGGTGGTGCCGATCGACTCCATCGTCGCGACGATCAACGTCGACATGATCGGCCGCGGCCGCGCCGAGGACCTGCCGGGTGGCGGCGACGACTTCGTGGGCGTGATCGGGTCGTTCTTCGACTCGAAGGACCTCGGCGAGGCGGTGCAGCGGGTGAACCAGTCGCAGGCGAAGCCGCTCCAGCTCGACTACAAGTTCGATGACCCGATCTCGTGGGCCGGTTACAACAACCTCTACGGCCGCTCGGACCACATCAACTACGCGCGCGAGGGCGTGCCGATCGCGTTCTTCTTCACCGGCCTGCACGGGGACTACCACCAGCGCTCGGACGAGCCGGAGTTCATCGACTACCCGCACTATGCGCGGATCACCAACCTCCTGCGGGACATCACGGTCGAGGTGGGCAATGGCCCGCGGCCGCGGCTCAACGGCACCAAGCCGATGAAGCAGAAGCCGATCCCCTGACCGGGCCGCGGGGCCGTCGTACGCACGGCGACCCGACGGAGCAGGCACAGCCGGGGCCCGGCCGGGAGCGATCCTGGTCGGGCCCCTGCACGTGGGGCGGTCGCGATCGGACGCCGTCGGGGCGTCCCCACCCGACGCCGTCCTTTGACGCCGCATCACTTCGCGACAGTGACGAGGCCCTCGGCCCGAAAGTCGCAGTGGCGGGATGCTGGTCCCGGCCGGATCTTCGGGGCTGCCCCCCAGCATCTGTCCCGGAGTCCGATGGGCCTCACGAAGGCGTTCCGCGACGACCTCCCCGATGAGCATCTGCTCCAGCGCCTGGACCTCGCGCTGGACGGGGCATCGCTCGGCATCTGGGACTGGGACCTTCGCGACGACGTGGTGCAGTACGATCGTCGGTGGTGCGGCCTCTTCGGCCTGGACCACGCGTCGACGCCGATGACACTCGAGACCTGGTCGGCGCGGGTCCATCCGGACGACCTGTCCGCCTGCCTGCGCGACATCGCGTCACACGTCGCCGGCCAGACCGCGCGGTACGAGAACGTCCACCGGATGCGGCACGCGAACGGCGAGTGGCGCTTCATCCTCGACTGGGGCCGCGTCTCGGGGCGTGACGACGCCGGCCGTCCCATCCGGATGACGGGCGCCACGCTCGACATCACCGACCGTGAGCGCGCGCGGCGACGGCACGACCTCGAGGACGATGCGACCATCGCGACCCTCGCCCGCTTCGCGGCGACGTTGGCGCACGAACTCAACACGCCGTTGCAGGTGATCTCGATCGCGGCGGAGATGCTGGACGCCCAGCGCCCCACGAACGGCACACCGCCCGACGTGGCGCGCGACAGTCTCCGCGCCATCACCGAGATGGCCGCGCGCGTCGGCGCGATCACCCGCGCGCTCCGCGTGCTCGCGCGCGACGGGCGCAGCGATCCCGAGGAGCGCGTCGCGGTCACCGAGATCCTGACGCTCACGCATGACCTCTCGCGCTCGCGGTTCGAGGGTCGCGGCATGCGCCTCACGTTCATCGATCGCACCGAGGGCGCGCACATCGCGGGTCGCCCGGCCGACCTGCTCCGCGCGCTCGTGAACCTCGTCGACAACGCCTACGACGCCGCGGCCGAGCCCTCCGGCTGGGTGCGCGTCGAGGCCGAGCGGAGCGGGGACCGCGTGATCCTCCGCTGCGTCGACAGCGGCGCCGGGGTCGCCGCCGAGCACGTGGCGCGGCTGGGCACGCCGTTCTTCTCGACCAAGGCGCCCGGCCACGGCGTCGGCGTGGGGCTCAGCATCGTGCGCGCCATCACCGAGCGCGGCCGCGGCGAGTTCGCCTACGTCGACGGCGCGGCCAACACCACGTTCGAGCTGCGCATGCCCGTCGCACCGGGAGCCGCATGACGGCGCCGCAGCGCATCCTGGTCGTCGACGACGAGCCGCTGCTCACGCAGCTCCTCACCTACCTGCTCAGCCGGGCCGGGTTCGAGGTCGCCTCCGCGGCGAACGGCCACGAGGCCCTTGCGCTCGTGCGCGCGCAGCCGTTCGAGCTGGTGCTCAGCGACGTGATGATGCCGGTGATGGATGGCCCCTCGTTCCTCGCGGCGATGCTGCAGGAGCCCGACCCGCCGCCGCTCGTGTTCCTCACCGGCTACGGCGACCTCTCGGACCCCGCGCTCCGCGCGAGCGGTGCCCGGCAGGTGGTGGGGAAGCCGGTGTCGCCGGCCGCGCTCCTCGGGATCGTGCAAGCGCACGCCCGGGCGCGGCCGTAGGGCCGCCGCGGCCGCATCACGGCGCGCGCGACGCCGCGACCGCCGCGCGAGTCGCCCCCGCCGCCGCGTCGAGCCGCGCCGCCACCACGGCCAGCTGCGCGCGGGCACGGTCCCAGTCCTTCGCGTCGGCCGCCTCCTGCACCCCAGGCAACGTCATCGCCGCATACGTGTACTTGGGCGCGTAGAGCACATGCTTGAACCACGGACGGCCCGGGATGCCGTCGCCGTGGAGCAGCGACTGCTCCACCCGACGCATGGCCTCGTTCATGGCCGCGAGCCGGGCGGTGCGGCGCGCACCGGGCGCCGACGCCAGCGTGGCGCGCAGCGCTGACTCGAGTCGCATCGCCTCCGCCTTCCAGCGCGTCTGCGCCGCGCGCGCGGCAGCGAGATCCACCTGCGCACTCACGCCCGGCTGGGCACCCAGTGTCTCGAGGAACCCGCCCACGCGGTCCGCATAGAGCGCGAAGTCGTGCGGGTAGTGCTCCGCGTTGGCCAGCCGCAGCGCCATGCGCCCCCACACCTCGCCCATCGCGGTCATGTACCGGTACCCGGGATCGCCGAAGTGCTCCATCCAATAGGCGTCATCGTACACCGAGTGATAGACGCCATACGGCCCACCGAAGCTCATCTCGACGATCGGAAGGCCGAGGAAGTTGAGGAAGACGGTGTAGTCGGATCCGGAACCGAGCTCGTTGCCGGGATAGTCGAGCGGCCGCGGCGCGCTCGCGGCCGCTCGCGTGGCCGCGCCACCGATGACCGCCTCCCGCCGCTCGCTCTCGATGAGCTTCCCCCAGCTCTCGAGCACTGACCCGCCGGCACCCGGATCGCGAACGTCACGCACCGTCTCGGTGACCAGCGCGTTGAGCGACGCGATGGCGCCCGCCTCGAAATCGGGGCCGCTCGTCGAGCCGTCGACGTTGAGGTACGCGATGGCGTTGCGCCGCAGGTCATCGGCGAACTGTTCACCCCACTCGGTCGATCCGGTGAGATGCCACTCCTCGGCGTCCCAGCTCGCGAAGACGATCGACCGCCTGGGCCGCTTGCCCTCGCGCGCGAGCCCGCCGAGCACGCGCGCGAGTTCGAGTTGCGTCGCGGTGCCCGAGGACGGATCGACCGCGCCGAACACCCACGCATCGCGGTGGTTGCCGAGCACGACGTACTTCTCGGGCTCCTCCGCACCACGGATGCGACCCTCCACCACCCAGATGGGGCGGGTCGCACCATCCATGTCGACCTTCACGCGCACCTGTGCCGGTCCCGCGCCGACGCGATACTTGAACGGCAACGCCCCCTGCCACTCGGCAGGCGCCTCCGGTCCGCCCAAGGCGCGGAGCAGCGGCTCGGCATCGCGGTACGACAGCGGCACCGCGATGATGCGGGGGATCTGCACCGACTCCGACTCGCGGATGCGCGGCACACCGGGGATGGACGGCACGCCGGGCGTGAGGGGATCTCCCGCGAACATGAAGTCGTATGAGAGCGCGCCGCGCTGGATGTGGCTCTCCGGACCCCACGGGCCGTCGGGGAACGTGCGCCCCTTCACGAAGCCGTCCTGCGCGGGGTCGGAGTAGATGAGCAATGCCTTCAGCCCGCGCCGCTCCGCCGTGAGCGCCTTGAACCCGCGATAGCTGTACGGCACCGAATAGCGCACCAGCGCGATCTTGCCCTTGAGGTCGATCCCTTGCGCCTCGAGCCAGTCGTAATCGCTCGGATTGCCGCTCGACGCGTAGACGAGCTCGCCCGTGACATCGCCCGAGGCGGACATCCCGAGGTACGTGATGCCGGCGTCCTTGGCCGTATGCGGGTCCTGGAGGTAGGTGTCCTCGCGCAGCGAAGCGACCGACCGCGTGGGCGCGATCATCTCCACGCGCACCTCGCGCGGCCAGGGCATGAGCACGTCGTAGCGACGGAGATGCACCTCGTCGAGACCGTACGCCTTCCATCGGTCGGCGATGAACTGCGCGAGTTCGTTGTTGCGCGCCGACCCGGCGGGATGCGGCTCGTCGGTGAGGTGCCGGAAGAAGGCCCGCACCGAATCGCGGTCGAGTCGGGCGGCGAGGTCGCCCTCGATGCCGAGCTCGCGCGCGGCGGCCGAGGGCGTGAAGCCGCGGATCGCGGCGGACGCCTGCCGCATGAGACTCGGTGCGCGTTCCGGTCGCGCGGCCGCGAGCATGCCGGCGGCGCACACGACGAGGGCGATCGGGAGCAGGGGCGGCGCGGCGAACGCGGACTTCGGGCGGTGGGGCATCGGGGAGCCGGCTGGAGGCGCGGAGCGAGAGGGCGGGCGCGGGCGCGAGCGAAGCCGACCGGCGCGTGGCATCTTGAGGGAGCTGCGAAGGAGAAGATGCAGCCTGCCGTTCCCCGCCGCTTCCCCCGATCTCCTCGCGTGATGCTCGCCGTCCTCGCCGGCTTCGCCTCTCTCCTGCAGGTCGCCGCCGCCGCGCCCTCGCCTGTCGACACCGCGTGGCGCGTCGAGCACGATGTCGCCGTGCCCATGCGCGACGGTGTCGTCCTGCGCGCCGACCTGTACCGTCCGCGCACCGGCGGCCCCTTCCCCGTGCTGGTCTATCGCACGCCCTACGGGAAGGCCGAGATGATCTCGGACTACACGACCGCGCAGCGGGCGGTCGCGCGCGGGTACGCGGTGCTCGTGCAGGACGTGCGGGGGCGCTACGCGAGCGCAGGCACGTTCGAGCCGTATCGACAGGAGGGGCCGGACGGCTACGACACCATCGAGTGGGCTGCCACACAGCCGTGGTCGAACGGTGCGGTGGGGATGTTCGGCCTCTCGTATCCCGCCGCGGTGCAGTGGCTCGCCGCGATGGAGTCCCCGCCACACCTGAAGGCGATCGTCCCCGCGATGAGCTTCGCCAGCCCGCGGCAGTTCTTCTACTCGGGCGGCGCGTGGGACCTGAGCTGGGCGTCGTGGACGTGGTACAACATCGCCCCCGACCTGCGCGTGCGGCTGGATGCACCGGGACCGCGCACGTACGAGGAGGCGCGCGAGGCGTGGCGCACCGCGGAGGCGCGCGTCATCGCGCAGCGCCCGCTGCTCGACCTCCCCGACTTCAAGGGCGTCGCCCCGTGGTACTACGAGTGGATGCGGCGCGAGCCGACCGATCCGTGGTGGGATTGGGCCGAGCTCACCGGCCGCTACGCGCGGACCTCGGCGGCCGTGCTCAACCTGAGCGGCTGGCACGACGAGGCGTACGGCCCCAACGGGGCGACGCGCAACTTCCGCGGACTCGTCGCCGCGCGACCGCGCGGTGAGGCGCGCACGGCGTTGCTCATCGGGCCGTGGGTGCACGGCGTGGATGCCACCGCGCGCACGCGCAGCGGCGAACGCGAGTTCGGCCCGCAGGCGGCGATCGACTATGACGCGGTCGTGCTGGCATGGATGGATCGCTACGTGCGCGGCATCGACAACGGCGTCGACCGCGCCGCGCCGGTGCGCGTGTTCGTCATGGGCGCCGACCGCTGGCGCGACGCGGCGGCGTGGCCCATCCCCGGCGTGGTGCCCGACACGCTCTGGTTCGCGGGCGGTGGACGGCTCGTCGACCGCGCGCCATCGCCTTCGCCGGCGGCGGGCGGGACCCGCGGCGCGGCGGACACGGCCAGCACGTTCATCTCCGACCCGGAGCATCCGGTCCGCGATCCGTACGACGCCGCCTACGGCGCGCATGACTTCCGTGCGCTCTCGGCGCGGAGCGACCTGCTCACCTTCGAGACGGCGCCCTTCTCCGCGCCGCTGGAGGTGGTCGGCGACATCACGGTCGAACTCTCGCTCCTGACCGACGCCCGCGACGTGGACATCTATGCGCGTGTCCTCGACGTCGCGCCTGACGGGACGGCGTACAACCTCATGTCCCCCGGCCTCGAGCTCCTGCGCGCGTCGTACCGCGAACCGGCGAAGGGCCGCCAGCTCCTCGAACCGGGGCGCGTCTACCGGCTCCGCCTCGGCGAACTGATCACCGCGAACGAGTTCCGGGCGGGCCATCGTCTGCGCGTCGTCATCATGGGCGCGTTCCTCCCGCACTTCTCGCTCAACCTGCAGACCGGCGAGTCCGAGCGCACGAGCGCCGCGGCGCGCCGCGCCCGCATCACCATCCTGCATTCGCCCGCGCAGCCCTCGCGGCTGATCCTGCCGGTGATGCCGCGCGCGCGATGATCCGTCGGCGCGCCGGCCGGCGATGCGACCTCAGATGGTGACGAGCGCCGCCAACCAGCTGAGCACGCCGATCAGCCCGAGGAAGTTCGCGAGCGTGCGCGCGTCGCCCGGCCCCTGATCCGGCGCGAACACCCGCCAGGCCGCGACCGCGGCCGGCACCACGATGAGCCCCACGCCCGAGAAGTACCACGCCGCGACGAACCCGGCGAGCACCACCGCGCGCTGACCGCGATTAAGCGCCTTGAAGCCGTGTGACCCGTCCAGCCCGAAGAACGGGATGAGGTTGAACAGGTTGATGAATCCCGTGAGCTCCGCGATCGCGAGCCATGTGTTGTTCCCCGTCCACTTCGCGATCACGAAGGCGACGACGCCCGCGCCCGCGCCCCAGATCGGGCCGGCGAGCCCGATGTGCGCATCCTCGCGCGGATCGGTCACGCGGCGCGAGTACGACACGAAGGCGCCGAGTCCCGGCACGAACATCGGCGCGCTCGGCTTCATGCCCAGCCGCACGATCGCCGCGACGTGCCCCATCTCATGGATGTAGATGCTCACCACGAGCCCCAGCGCCAGGGGCCAGCCGAACGCCGCCCAGTAGACGCCGAAGAAGGCGAACATCGACAGCATCGTCGGGAGCTTCGAGAGGCCGAGCAGGAGGAACTTGCCCTTGGTGAGCAGCAGGAGCCCGACCGCGCCGAGTCCGCCGGCCCAGCGCTTGTACCACGGTCCCTGCGCCGGCGCCGGATCGCCGCCGAGGTTCGGATCGGCGTCGGCGATGCGCGCCGCGAGCGCCTGGAGTCGCGCGACGATCACCGAGTGCTGCTGCGATGTCGCGGGCAGGAGCGTGAGGGCCTCCTCCCAGGCGCCGCGCGCGTCGGCAAGACGGCCCTCGGCCGTGCACGCCTCGGCGCGCGCCGCGAGCAGGCGCAGCCGGTCGGCATGGACGAGCGTCTGGCATGACGGGCAGGCCAGGGCACTCGGCGCGAGCTCGGTGCCGCACTGGGCGCAGCGCCGCGTGAGGGTCGGGGTCGGCCCGGTCACGTCAGGCGGTCGCGCTGCCGACCCGGAACGGTCCCTCGAACACCACGGCGTGCGGCTTCGCCTGCTGCCAGGCCTGCATCATGCCGAAACCGATGATGAGCGCGCTGATGATCCCGCCCGACCCTGAATCGAACACCGCGCGCACGGGCGCGAGCACCGCGACGATCGCGAGCAGCGAGAGCGGCTCGCCCGAGGCCGCGCCGGCCGAGTAGATGAACGGGAAGTACGCCATGGCGACGGAGACGTAGACGAGCAGGGCGCCGATGACCTGGAGCGCCAATCCGCCGCGCCCGCCGGCCCCGGTGCGCAGCGCCTTGCCGATCATCCAGCCGGAGAGGATGGCCACGAGGCCAATCTCGAGGTTCGCGAACCGGATCACCGCCCAGTAGATGAACGCACCGGCGAGGGTCGCCCCGAGGCCGAAGACGACCGCCTTGGCCAGCAGCGCCGGCGAGGTCGCACTGCTCGTTGCGGCGCCGAGGATCACGCGGCAGTTCTCGCAGATCGGCTCGCCGTTCGCGGTATGGTAGGTCTCGACGATCGCACGCTTGCAGCTCGCACAGGTCACGCCGCCGACGCTTCCGCCAAGGCTCACCGGCGTCGCCGGGATGGCGCGGTCGAACGAGAGTTCGCTGGATCTCGGATCGGGCTGGTCGGTCATCCGGGGCGGTTCGAGGTGACGCGCAACATGACGTAATCTCGCCACCCGGGCCGCCGAGCGGCAATATTCTCACCCATGCCGACCACCCGCCCCGCCCCGTCTCCCATCGTCTCACCGACTCGCGCGCACTTCCTCGCGACTGCCGCGCTGACGATCCTCTCGCTCGTGCCGCCGGCCTCGCTCGCCGCCCAGCGCACCCGACCGGGTACGCCAGCGGCAGGCAGCGCCGCGACGGCGAGCGCGGCCGGCACCGCCGCGTCCGGCCCGGCATATGACCCGCTGCTCTACGTCTCGCCCAGTGCGACCGACCGCGCCTTCAAGTCGCTGCGCTGGCGATCGGTGGGCCCGTACCGCGGCGGCCGCGTGGACGCCGTCGTCGGAGACCTCAGGAAGCCGTTCCTCTTCTACATGGGCTCGGTGAACGGCGGCGTCTGGCGCACCACCGACGGTGGCCAGACCTGGCAGAACATCACCGACGGCAAGAGCGACATCTCGTCGGTGGGTGCGATCAGCGTGGCGCCGAGCGACCCGAACGTCATCTATGTCGGCACGGGTGAGTCGCAGCTGCGCGAGGACCTCACCTTCGGCACCGGCATGTATCGCTCCACCGATGCCGGTCAGACCTGGGCGCACCTCGGCCTGGGCGAAGCGCAGCAGATCACCGACATCATCGTCGATCCGCGCGACCCCGAGCGCGCCTACGTCTCGGCGATCGGCCACGCGTTCGGGCCCAACAAGGAGCGCGGCGTCTTCCGCACGCTCGATGGCGGCAGGACATGGAAGCAGGTGCTCTTCGTGGATGATTCCACCGGCGCGCAGGACCTCGCGATGGACCCGTCCAATCCGCGCGTGCTGTACGCCTCGTTCTACAAGTTCCAGCGCACCCCGTGGTCGATGATCGCCGGCGGCGGGCGGAGCGGACTCTGGAAGTCGACCGACGGCGGCGACACCTGGTCCGAACTCTCGAGGAACCCCGGCCTCCCCAGGACGGCGCTCGGGAAGATCGGCATCGATGTCTCGCGCGCGAATCCCCGCCGCCTCTACGCGAGCATCGAGGCGCCGGACTCCACCGGAGGGTTCTTCCGCTCGGACGACGCCGGCGACACGTGGGAGCGGATGAACGACGACGCGCGCATCTGGGTGCGCAACTGGTACTACTCCACCGTGACGGCCGATCCCAGGGACGAGAACACGGTCTACGTGATGAACCTCACCGTCCTCAAGTCGATCGACGGCGGGAAGACGTTCTCCGAGATGGACATCCAGCACGGCGACACGCACATCCTCTGGATCGACCCCGACGACTCACAGCGCATGATCCTCGGCGACGACGGCGGCGCGTCGGTGAGCTTCAACGGGGGCGAGACGTGGTCGTCGCAACAGAACCAGCCGACGGCCCAGTTCTACCATGTGAACACCGACGACCAGTTCCCCTATCGCATCTACGGCGCACAACAGGACAACTCGGCCATCTCGATCGCCTCGCGCGGCGATGACGGGGGGATCGGCGTGCGCGACTACTTCTCGGTGGGCGGGTGCGAGAACGCGACCATCGCCTTCGATCCGCGCGACCCGAACATCACGTATGGCGGCTGCTACCTCGGCCAGCTCTCGCGCTACGACCACCGCTCGAGACAGGAGCGGGACATCTCGGTGACCGAGATCAACTGGGACGGCTGGGCGGCGAAGGACGTCCCCGAGCGATTCCAGTGGACGTTCCCCGTGCTGATCTCCAAGCATGACCCGCGCACGCTCTACGTGACCTCGCAGCATGTCTGGCGGTCGCGCAACGAGGGGGCGAGCTGGCAGCGCATCAGCGGCGATCTCACGCGCAACGATCCGTCGACGCTCGGCCGCACCGGCGGGCCGATCCACGGCGAGATGACCGGCGCCGAGTGGTACGCGACCATCTACGCTTTCGCCGAATCACCGGTGACCAAGGGCGTGCTCTGGGCGGGATCGGATGACGGCCGGGTGCACGTCTCGCGCGACGAGGGCGCGACCTGGACCGACGTGACCCCGCCGGCGTACGGACGCTTCACGCGGACGGCGCACATCGACCCGTCACCGCACGACGCGGGCACCGTCTACATCGCCGCGAACCGGTACCAGCAGGACGACTACGCGCCGTACCTGTGGAAGAGCGCCGACTACGGCCGCACCTGGACGCGGATCGTGAACGGCATCCCGCGCACCGCGTACACGCGCGTCGTGCGCGAGGACCCGACGCGCCGCGGGCTGCTCTACGCGGGGACCGAGTACGGCGTGTGGGTCTCGCTCAACGACGGCGCCCTCTGGCAGCCGATGCAACTCAACCTCCCGCGCGTGAGCGTGCGCGACCTGCGCGTGCAGGGGAACGACCTGGTCGCAGCGACGCATGGCCGGTCGTTCTGGGTCATCGATGACCTCTCGCCCCTCCGCCAGCTCACGGACAGCGTGACGGCGAAGGCCGCGCATCTCTTCCAGCCGGCGACCGCGATCCTGTGGGCCGGCGGCGGTGGTGGCGACGGCACCGGGGAGAACCCGCGCTCGGGCGTGCTGGTCGACTGGTACCTCCGCGACGTGCCGAAGGCCAAAGTCCGCCTCGAGTTCCTCGATGCGCAGGGCGCGGTGCTGCGCGCCTTCGCGAGCGCCGACTCGGCCACCGGGAGCGACAGCGTCGCCTACCAACCCTCGGACTCGATCGTCCCCACGCGGCGCGGCACCAACCGGTTCGTGTGGAACCTCCGCACGAGCGCCGCGCCGAAGCTCCCGAACACCGTGATCGACTACGGCACGCTGCGCGGTCCGTGGGTCGCCCCAGGCGAGTACGGGGTGCGGCTCATCGTGGGCGGCGACACGCTCACGCGCCGCTTCTCGGTCGTCGCCGATCCGCGCGTCACCAGCACGCAGGCCGATCTCGTCGCGCAGTTCGCGGCCGCCCGCCGCACGATCGACCGCCTCCAGTCGGTGGTCGACAACGTGAAGCGCGCCGAGGACCTGCAGACACAGCTGCTCGACCGCGCGAAGCGCGCCGCGGACCCGGCGATCGTGAAGCTCCTCACCGATTCGGCCAACGCGGTGCGCGCGAAGGTCGAGGCGGTCCGCGCCGAACTCTACGAGGTCGGCTGTCACGTCGACCAGTGCACGCTCGACATGCCCACGAAGCTCTACAACAAGTACATCACGCTCAACATGCAGATCCAGTCGGGCGCCTACGCACCGACGCAGCAGCACGGGGAGATCTACCAGACGCTCACGACGCAGCTCGAGACCCAGCTCCGCGCGCTCGAGCGCATCGAGGCGGAGGACGTGGCGCGGTTCAATGCCCTCCTCGCGAAGTACGGGCTGCCACCGGTTCACCTCGCCGCGCGGAAGCCGATCGCATGAGACACGCGAGTCACACGATGCGCGCAGGCATCGCGGCCTGCGGGCTCGCGACGGCGGCGGCCCTCATCGCCGCGCCGCTCGGCGCGCAGGCGCCTGACCCCATCCGCGTCCGCGGCCGTCGCGCGGATGTCCTCGTCTACGCTCCGTCCGTGCGCGACTCGGTGGCCGACGCCACACGGCTCGCGCACCTCGTGAGCGGCTGCCGCGTCGGGATGCAGGTGCTCCCGGCCGACAGCGCCGAGTTCGTCGGTCGCACGTCGCCCGCGTTCCCCCTGGATGTCTGGCAGGTCCGCGACGCGGTCGTCCTCGTCGTGATCCCGACCTCCGACCGCCTCGTCGACTGCGATGACCCGCGTGCGCAAGCCTCACTCGCACCGGTGCGCGGCCTGCGCGTCACGCTCGACACGACGTATTCGCGCCTGCACGACGTCGAGGAGGTCGTGGTCATGCGCGGCACGCGCGTGCTGCGCCCGCTCCTCGTCGAACGGCACCCCGTCCGCCGCCTCGGCGCAGACGGATTCCGGACCGCGGGTGATCACTGGTTGCGGCTGTCGTTCGATCGCGCCGAACTCGACCCTGGTCCGACCGGCGAGATCACCGACCTCGCGGTCGATGTCCTCGCATCCGGCGGGGCCGCGGCGGAACGGATCACGCTCCCGTGGGTCGCCGTGCGCGTGGCGTGGGAGTCGTCGCTCATGATGCGGCCCGTGCTCGGCGCGACGCTCGCACCGCCGGTCGGCCTCCCGACGCCTGACGATGCGCAGCTGCGCGTCGTGCACGAGGCATACGTCGCGGGGGAGCAGGAGCGGGTCGTCCAGCTCGCCGCGACGCACTTCGCGATCGGCGCGCCGGCGTCGACGCTGCGTCGCGAGGCGCGCACCCACGCCGCGCTGGCGCTGCTGGCGCTCGGCGACACCGCGTCCGCGCGCGTCGTCACGGCCGCGCTGCTCCGCGAGTCGCCCTGCGTGTCCTTCGACGCCGGAGCGCCCGCCAGCGTGCGAGACCTCTTCGCGGGTCCCGTGCGCCCGGCGGCGCGGTGCCACGCCCAGGCGCAATGGCGCACCGTGGTCCGCGCCGCCCTCCTGCCCGGATTCGCCCGCCCCGCCGACGGGGCGCGATTCGACCAGCGGCTGCTGGTCTTCCTCGCGAGCGTCGGCACGAGCGCCGCGGCCGTGCAGCTGCATGCCGTCGCGCGCGACCGTCACGACCGCTATCGCGCGTTCCAGACCGTGTACGTCGCGCCCACCGAGATCAACAACGATGTCGAACGCCTCTATCGCGACGCCGAGCGCGCGCGGCAGCGGTCCGTGGGCGTCGGCGCGATCGGCGCGCTGATCTGGATCGGCCAGGGCTTCGTCGCGCTCCGCAACGAGGGCCGACTCGCCGAGGAGCTGCGCGCCTCCACGCGGCTGGGCGGCGCGCGCGCACTCACGCTCCACCCGCGACTGGGCCCCGCCAGCGTCGGCCTCTCCCTCTCGCTCGCCTGGTGAGTCCCCCAATGCGCACACGCCGGACCCTCCTGCTCCTCGGCGCCGCGCTCGCGATGCTCGTGATCGCCTGCTACGACGGCCCCTTCGCGCACACCAACCCCAACGATCCCTCGACGCAGTTCACCATGCGCCTCGAGTCGGACCGCGACACCATCTCGCCCGGCCACCCGGAGGTGCAGTTCACGGTGATCACCGAGCCGGCGATGCCGGGCTACGAGCCGCTCTGGAGCGTGACGAACGACACCCTCGTCACGCACCAGGCCGGTGGCCGGTTCGCGTTGTTCGACTTGCCCGAGTTCGCGCTCACCGTGACGGTCACGGCGCGGTTCATGAACCAGGCGGCCACGCACACCTTGGTGCTCGCGCCCACGCCGTAGCGCGGCGCTAGCGGCGCTCGAACATCCCGGGTGACTCCCCCAGCAACGACACCACCGGCGTGATCCGATACAGACGGTTGAGCGCCGGCCCGAATGTCAGGCGCCACACCGGCACGCCCGCGGGGTTCACCTCGATCGCCGTGATCGGCCCGGACGATCCGTTGTGCCCGGCGAGCATCCCGAACAGGATCGACGTGTTGCCGTTGGGCAGCCGTCGCGCGGAACCGACGAGCGCCGCATAGATCTCCGGCGTCGCGCGATACTCCCAGACCTTCGTCGCCGTGTCGCCGGCGACATCGATCTGGTACTCGATCGCCCGCGAGAAGAGCGTGCCCGGCCTCTCATAACCGTTGTCGAAGATCAGCACGCGCCCGTTCGACGGTTCGGACACGTAGTGCTGTCCGAGGAAGCGATCGGCCGGCGCGACGCCGAGCGTCGCGGTCGGGCCACCGAGCGTCCATTCCAGCGACTGGAAGTCCGCGGCGATCGACACCACCTGGTCGGCATTGCGCAGCGACATGAGGATGTTCCCGCGTGGCCCGATGCTGAGGCCGTTGCCGTGCAGCCAGTTGGCCGGGATGGAGCGCGACCCGCGCAACGTGGCCCAGTCGAGGAAGTCGAACGCACTCCATCGCTTCACCACGGCGCCGGTCTCGGGCGTCCATTCCCAGATCGACTCCCCGACCACCGAATCGGGCGCGATGTACCGCGTCTCCATCGCGATGAAGTACAGCGTGTTCGTGGCCGTCGCGATCACGTCATGATGGATCCGCCCGTACGCGGTGGGCGCCGCAGGCGTGGGCTGCGGGAGGTTGTGCACCGCGGCGCCGCCGAGCGTGAACTCGGTGAGGCCGGTCGCCGCGTCGAGCATCACGATGTTCCCGTTCGCGCGCCGCGTGGCACCGAACAGCGACCCGACCATCGGCAGCCACCCGACGACCTGCCCGTCCTCGACGATGAGCAGCCCGCCGAACTGCGTGGCGCCCACGACCTCGATGAGCGCGACGGGCAGGCTCGCGGTGCCGGTCTGGTTGATGGTGATCGCGGAGATGACGGACGGAAGGGTATCGGTCGTGAACGTCTCCTCGACCGGCGTGCGTGATCCACCGACGGTGGAGGCCTCGAGCGTGTACTGCTTCCCCGGCCGCAACCGGGGCACGAGGAACTCGTGCGTGGCCGAGACCGAGTCCGCCGCGAGCGTGAGCACCGGAGTGCCGGGCGCGCCCCACGTGACGCGCGCCGGCGAGGGCGCGCGCATGGTGACCGTCACGCGTCGCACCAGGGGCAGCGAGGTCGGCGAGACCGTCACCGTCAGGACGCCGCTCGGCGGCAGGCCGGAGAGGTCGGCGCATGCGCCCAGCAGCAGCACGGCCGCGAGCGCCGGGAAGGCACGGAGGAAGGTCATCGGGACAGATGGTACAGCGCGATCGAGAGGAGCGTGGCGGTGAGCAGGCCGGTCATGAGGGTCACGCCACGGTAGAGACTGGACAGCGCGGCGTACTTGTCCTGGTTGATGCGGGAGAGGATGTGCAACTGGTCGGCGAGCTCGCCGTTGAGGTTGTCCATCCGGAGCTCGTCCCACACCCGGCGATACTCGGCGCGGGAGCGCCGCGTCACGTCGCCGTGGAACAGCACGCGCATCGACTCGCCGGGCACGACCGCCGTGGGCAGCGGGTCGGACGGCGCGGAACCACGCGGCCGCAGCGCCTCGATGGCCCGGAAGATGTACCAGACCGTCACCGCGACGTAGACGATGACCTCCCCGCCGACGACCAGGCCCCACACCCCGCGGCGCGGGAGCAGCGTGTCCCCGCCGCGCGCGACGATCACCAGGGCCACCGCATTGAGCACGCTGATGATCACCAGCGCGAACCGCGCCTTGCGGTCGGCCAGCTCGATGAGGTCCTGCGTCATCTCCACCGCATTCTGCATCGCGCGATAGCGGAAGGACGGGTCGAGCGGACCGCGCTCGGCCTCGAGTCGCCTGGCCTCCTTCTCGCGCTTCCTGACGTCCTTCTCGTCGGTGGGTTCGGGCGGCAGCAGGGGGTCGGTCATCGGCAGGGTGAGGGTTGAGGAAGTTGCATCGCCGGGCGCCCGTCAGCCACCCATCGCGCACGGATGCCACGCGGTTGACAGCTCCCGGTCCGTCGGGGAGATTCGCGAGTCTCCATGCGATCACTTCCGGCGGTCCTCACGCTCTCCCTGACCGCGGTCACGTTCCCGCACTCGGGTCAGGCACAGTCGCGCGCGCACGACCCGAACGCGACGCAGAGCAGTCGCATGGAGATCGTCATCGCGGCCACGGCGCAGGGTGCCTCCTCTCACCGAGGCTCGCGCGTCATCGCATTCCTCCCGGACTGCCGACGGCTGATCGACCTCGACGCGGCGGACAGTGCGGCGATCGCCGCCGTCACGCCGCCATCGTCCGCCGTGCCGACCGAGTCCCGCGAGTCCGCCGTGGTCTTCTCGCTGCTGCATCTGGCGAGCTCGCGACCCGAATGCTATGTCGTCAGCGTGGCGGTGCGACGCGGCGAACGCGTCCTCCCACCGCTGCTCGCGCAGCGTGAGCGGCTCGACGGCACCACGTCGGGCTCCAGGAGCGGCGGCGCGTCCGGCACGACCACGGAGCGACGGGTGGCCGTCGCGGGTGTCGCGATCGATCCCGCGGATCTCGCTCCCGGCCCGGACGGTGTCGTCGACGACCTCATCCTCGAGGTGCACGTCGCCGCGGGGGGCGCGCCCAAGGCGATCGCGATCCCCTGGGCTGACGTGCGAATGGCATGGCTCCCGGTGCTCGACCTTGGCGAGCTCCCCGCCGCACCTGCCGACCGGCGCGCCGCACTCGCCACTGCCGGCCTGGCGAGACTCGCGGCACGCGACACGACCGCGGCGCGCATCCTCCTCGGTCAACTCGTCGCGGACGAGCCCTGCCTCCGACTCGCGTCGACCGTGGATGCGGCGGCACGCGAGTTCACCGCGGCGTTGCACCGTCCGGAGATGCGCTGCACGGCGCAGTCGCGACGGACGACCCTCCTCCGCGCCGCGCTCCTCCCCGGATTCGGGCGACCGGTGGACGCGAACGCCCGCGCGCGGCGAGCGGGCATCGCCACCGCAGTGGGCGTCTCGACGGTCGGCACGATCTACATGTGGGGTCGCGCCCGCGCGGCTCGGAAGGACTACCTCTACCTCGCCGACCTGGACTCTCCGGACGTCGACGTCGGGAACCTCGTCGGCAAGCTCCGGGCGCGCGAGGTGCGCTCGCGGACGCTCTCGCACCTCTTCCTCACGGTCGCCGCTGCCACGTGGGGCACCCAACTCGTCACGACGGTCACGGCGGAGCAACGGCATGCGGAACGTCTCGCCGCCGTCTGCGCGTTCGACCCCGCCGCGCGCCCTCGGAACGTGAGCTGGACTCCGATCCTCGGGCCATCCGCGCTGGGCCTCTCGGTCGCCCTGCGCTTCTGACGCGCCGCCCGGTGGTCCTTTCCGCGCGGTAGATTCAGGTGGATGTCGCCCGCGCCGCCGGCCCCACCGCTCGACACCCGCAATCGCATGCGCCGAGTCCTCCGCAACCTGCGGAAGGGGCTCGATCTCGCCTACGGCGCCGGGCCGCGCGAGCTCGTCAAGTTCACCGTGCTCGGCATGGTCAGTGCGACCGTGCAGCCGATCACGGTGCTCCTCGGCTCGATGCTCGTCAGCCGCATCGCAGCGGGCACCACCGGCCAGGTCACCTTCGGCGATGTGCTCCCCATCATCATCGGGCTGTGGACGGTGAGCGCGGTGCAGCGCGCGATCGGCGCCTATCAGGGCTATGGCCGCGACCTCTTCGTGCGCCGCGTGCAACTCGAGGCCGAGCGCCGTCTCCTGCGCAAGGCCGCGACGATCGACCTCGGCCATTTCGACAACTCCGACTGGCACGACCGGCTCGCACGCGCCAAGCGCGACGTCTCGTGGCGCCCGGGCGACCTCACCTGGTCGGTGCTCGGGCTCTCGGGGAACATCGTCACCATCCTTCTCATGGCGGGGCTGCTCGCGAGCCTCAACTGGACGCTCGTCATCCTCGCACTCGTCGCCGCCACGCTGTCCCTGCTGCTCGAGCGCCGCAACACCGTCCGGATGTACGAGTACTTCTACAAGGAGACACCCGAGGAACGGGAGCGCGAGTACCTCGGCAACCTCCTCGTGGAACCGAAGAGCACCAAGGAGGTCCGCGCCTACGTGCTCTCGGAGCACCTGCTCGGCCGCCACCGCCGTCTCTCCGAGGAGCTGCTCGAGAAGCGCAGCTCCATGTATCGCGCCGGCGCCAACACCTCGATGATCACCGGTCTCGTCACGGGCACCAGCCTCGCGCTCGCGTATGCGTTCGTCGCGTGGCGCGGCGTGCACGGCATGATCGACGCCGGCGGCATCGTGCTCGTCATCGGCGCGTTCGGCTCCGTCTCCGGCACGCTCGGCAACATCTCGTCGACCTTCGTCGCGGTGGACCAGCACACGACGTTCCTCGACGATTACTTCTCGTTCCTCGCGATCGCCCCGCTCGTCCCGGTGCCGACGGACCCGAAGGAGGTCCCGGCGCGCCTCACGCGCGGGATCGAGTTCCGCGACGTGACCTTCCAGTATCCCGGCGGACACGCGCCGGCGGTCGACGGGTTCGACCTCGAGATCAAGGACGGCGAGCTCCTGGCGCTCGTCGGCGAGAACGGTGCCGGCAAGAGCACGTTCGTGAAGCTCCTGCTGCGCTTCTACGATCCCGACCGCGGCAGCGTGCGCCTCGGCGGCGTGGACCTCCGCGACATCCCGCCCGAGGTGCTGCGCCAGCGGATCGGCGTCCTCTTCCAGGATTTCGCGACCTATGAGCTCACCGTGCGCGAGAACGTGCGCATGGGCCGCGCCGACGCGCCCGAGGACGACGAGCGCGTGCAGAAGGCGCTGCGCGACGCACGCGCCGAGTCGCTCGTGAAGAAGCTCCCCGCCGGCCTCGACTCGCGGACGGGCCGGCTCTTCGAGGGCGGCCATGACCTCTCGGGCGGCGAATGGCAGCGGCTGGCGCTCGCGCGGATCATGTACCGCGACGCCGATGTGTGGATCCTCGACGAGCCCACCAGCTCGCTCGATCCCGAGGCCGAGGCCGCGGTGTTCGCCGAGCTCAAGGCGAACCTCAAGGGCCGTATCGGCATCGTCATCTCGCACCGGTTCTCCACCGTCCGCATCGCTGACCGCATCGCGGTGATCGACGACGGGCGGGTGCAGGAGCTCGGCACCCACGACGAGCTCCTCGCGGCGAAGGGGCGGTACGCGCGGCTGTTCGAGCTGCAGGCCGCCGGCTACCGCTGAGCCCGCCCGCTCAAGCGGCGCGGCCCGACGGTCGAGACTCAAGGGTCGGACGGGTCCTCCGCCCGTCACGCCCTCGCCCGCTCATGACCTCCGCCTTCGAGATCGACACCAGCCCTGACGAGAAGTCCGAGCGCCGCCGCGCGCGCGCGCTCCGTCGCGCCGAGGAGATGGCCGGTCCGATGGAGCCCGAGCTCCGGTTCCGCGTGCTCCTCTCCATCCTGAAGATGGAGACCGACTTCCTCGACCTCGCCGACAAGAAGGCGCGGTTCGCCCTGGTGATCATGAGCGCGCTCAACGCGATCGCGCTCGTGCTCATCATGAAGGGCGCCGAGTTCGTCACCGCGGCCGGAGGCTGGGGACACGCGCTGCGCGTGATCCTCGCCTGCTACTTCGCCGGCACGATCTTCTACATCTGGCAGGCCATCGAGGCGCTCCGGCCCAGGGGCCAGCGCGGACGGTGCACGAAGGCGCTGCCGAACGAGATCACGCCCGAGGCGTCCATGCGCGTGCTGTTCCACACCGACATCGCGGCGCGCGAACGTGATGACTTCCGCGGTCTGTGGTCGGAGTTGCGGCTGGACAACGTGACCACCGAGCTCTCGGACCAGCTCCACATGGTCTCGCGGATCAACGTCGTGAAGTTCGCCGCGCTCGGCCGGCTCTATCAGGGCGTCGGCGTCATGACCCTGCTCCTCACGGCGGCGCTCCTCACCGTGCTCGGCGGGCGCATGTGAGACGGGGGCCCCGGCGCCCTCGCAGGCACCGGAGCCCCCGCGACCCGCGCCGGCGCTAGTGCGACCGGCGGAAGCTCAGTCCGAACACGATCGCCCGCGGCAGACCCGCTTCGTACGCCATCGGCGCGCCGGCGAGCAGGTCCGGATTGATGAACGCGCTGGCGACGAACCGCTCGTCCGTCAGGTTCTCCACCGCCAGCGTCCCGCGCACCGTCAGCCCGCCGACCAGCGTCCGCTCCGCCGACGCCGAGAGCCGGAAGGCCGTGTAGCCCGGCACCCCGACCGCATTCCGGTCGTCCGCGAAGTAGTCGCCGTTGTGCTGCGCGCCGAGCTCCACCGAGATCCACTGGGCCATCACCGGCTGCCACTGGAGCGACGCGTTGACCACGCGGCCCGGGAGGCCGGCCACGTCGTTCCCGTCGAACACCGCCGACGCCCCGGGCACGCCGAGGTACGTCGAGTCGATCACGTACTTGTCGTAGGTGTTCTGCGAGAACGTGCCGGCGAGGCGCGCGGTGAAACCGCCCGCGAGGTACGCGCTCACTGCGAGCTCGAGGCCGCGGCGCGAGACCTCGCCCGCGGTGAGATAGAACCGGCCGCCGTTGTAGGGCTGCGGCTCGCCGTTCACCGTGACCGAGTAGAGGGCCGCGTCCAGGAAGAGCCCGTGCAGGATGCCCGCGTCCATCTCCGTGTAGCGGCGCACGCCGGCCTCGATCGTGTTCGACTGCACGACGTCGAGCAGCGGGTTGAGCGCCTTCGCCGGGCCGGGGATGCCGACGGCCGGCGGATCGGTCTCGTTGCCCGCCGGGATCTCGACACCCGAGCCGTAGCTCGCGTACACCGTCCCGCCGAGCGCCTTCCACGCCAGGCCACCGCGCGGCGAGACCTGCGTGAAGCGCTTGGTCGCGTCGAGCGTCGGCGTGATGAAGTCGCGGTAGAAGTAGCTCAGGTCATCGAACCGCGCGCCGGCGATGAGGGTGAGCCTGGGCGTGAGCGCGATCTCGTCCTGCACGAAGATGCCCGCGTTCTGCGCCGCCTCGCCCTTGTTCTGCTGGAGCGTCGTGCCGCGCGTGTTGCCGGGGCCGAGGTTGTAGAACTGGATCGCGCCGTCCTGGTACGCGAAGTCGCCGCCCACGCGGAGGCGGTGCTGCCACTCGCCGCTCGCGAAGCGCACGCCCCACGACGAGGCGCCGCCCACATGGTAGCGCGTGAAGTCGCGGAAGGTGTTGCGCTCCGAGCGCTGCAGGTACTTCGGGTTCACGAACAGCATCGCGCTCACGTCCTGCGCCTCGCCGATCGGCTTGTCGAGCGTGAGCCCGACGCGCATCAACCGGTTGTAGCGGCGCTCGTCGCGCGCGAGGTAGGTCGCGTTGGCCTGCTGCGGGTCGGCGTCGTACTGCGCCTGCGTGAGTGGGCCCGGAATGCGGAAGAGGTTCCCCGCCGCCGCGAGCTGCACGCCCACGCGCCCACCGTTGGCGAGCGGCACCATGAACCCGCCCACGGCCTGCGTGCGCGACATGTCGGAGTGGTCGCGCCAGCCGTCGAACGTCGTGCGCGAGACCGAGAGCCAGCCCTTGCCCGTGCCGAGCTGCGTGCCCGTGCGCGCGATGGTGCGCATCAGACCGAAGCTCCCCGACTGCTGGGTCACCTCGGCGAAGTCGCGCGTGAACTCGGGCATGGAGCTGAGGCTCACGATGCCACCCGCCGCGTTGCCCCATGCGGCGCTGCCGTTGGAGCGCAGCACCTCGATGCGATCGATCGTCGCGAGGTCGATGTGATCGAACGCGGTGCGACCGTCGGGCTCGGTCTCGGGGATCCCGTCGAGCAGCACACGGATGCCGCGCGAGGTGCCGGCGTTGGAGCGGTCGCCCGCGCCACGCGCGCCGAAGCCGCGCACGGTCAGGCGGATGTCATGCGTGCCGAAGCGCGACTGCGCGAACACGCCGGGCACCTGCGAGAGCGCTTGGTCCATCCCCATCCCGCTGCGGCCGGCCCAGCGATCGGCCGAGAGGGTCGACACCGCGAAGGGGACCTGCGAGAGGCTGCGTGACTCTCGTGTCGCGATGATGGTGACGGTGTCGAGTCGCGCGCGTGACGAATCCTGCTGCGCACCGGCGAGCGAGGGGACGAGGATGCTCGCCAAGGCGAGGACGGAACGGTGGAAGCGCATGGGAGTCGGTTTGGGTCCGCTGCGTGATGAACGTTCATTATACGTTCATGTTACGCAGTTGTTGAGCCCCAAGACTGTCCCATTACTGTCGCTACTATAGAGAGCCCTCAGGGAGTCGCGAGCGGCTGCACCCAGATGTTCCGGAACCGGACGAGATGCCCGTGATCCTGCAGCGAGATGGGCAGCGCATCGGCGTGTGCGGCGTACGGCGCGCGTCGGCCGTTCGAGGTCGGGCCGAGCAACGCCTGGTCGTCGTGGATCAGGACGCCATTGTGCCGGACCGTCATGCGTGCCGGCGAGACCACCACGCCGGTGGAGTCGAACCGCGGCCGGTGGAACTCGATGTCGTAGCTCTGCCACTCTCCCGGCGGCCGCGACACGTTCACGCGGGGCGGATACTGCCCGTAGATCGCACCCGCCTGGCCATCGGCATACGTGTCGGCGCGATAGGAGTCGAGCACCTGCACCTCGTACGTGCCTTGGAAGAAGACGCCGCTGTTGCCACGGTCCTGCCCGGTGCCGCGCACCGGGTTCGGCGACGCCCATTCGATGTGCAGCCGCACGTCGCCGAACCCGACGCGCGTGCGGATGCCGCCGCTCCCGGGCACCACCTCCATCGCACCGTCGACGAGCTTCCATGCGGCCGGCGACCCGTCGCCCTTCTCCCACCACGAGAGATCGCGCCCATCGAACAGCACGATCGCGCCCGGTGGAGGAGCGACGGGCAGGCGCTGGGCCGGTGGCGTCTCGACCGGCGGCTTGGGGCGCTCCATGGAGTGCTGCGGCCACGGGCTCGGATCCTGGGCGGCGAGCGGCGCGATGGAGCACGCCAGCAGGAGCATGGTGATGACAGCGCGCGACGACATGCGAACGGATCCTCGATCGGCAGGTGATGAGGAAGGATACGCCCGGAGCCCGGTCGCCGTTCGGCAGCGGGAAGCCGGGTCAGCCGTCACGACGCGCCGGGCCTCGGTGCGTCGAGCACCTCGCGCACCTTCCGCGCCAAGGCCCCGGGTGAGAACGGCTTCTGCAGGTACTCGACCGTCGCCTGCAGAATGCCGTGCCTGACGATCGCGTCGTCCGTGTACCCGCTCACGAAGAGCACCCGGAGTCCGGGTCGCGCCGCGGTGAGGGCCTCCGCGGTCTGCCGACCGCTGGGGCCTGGCATCACGACATCCGTGATCAGCAGGTCGATCGGCGCGACCTCGACCGCCGCGATGCGCAGCGCCGCGTTGCCGTCGGCGGCGGTGAGGAGCCGGTAGCCGCAGTCGCGCAGGACCCGCGCCGCGAACTCCAGCACGCGCGCATCGTCCTCGACGAGGAGGATCGTCTCGTGGCCCATGGGCGGCGGCAAGGTGACCTCCTCGCGCTCCGCCGCCGAGCCGTCCGCGCTGACCGGCAAGTGGATCGCGAACGTCGTCCCGATGCCGACCTCGCTGTAGACGGCGACCGACCCTCCGCTCTGCCTGATGATGCCGTGCACCACCGCGAGCCCGAGTCCCGTTCCCCGACCCACGCCCTTCGTCGTGAAGAAGGGCTCGAAGAGGCGGCGCCGCACCTCCTCCGTCATCCCCGAGCCGGTGTCACTCATCGCGAGGCGGACGTAGCGCCCGGGGCGGACCTCGGGGTGCGTCGACGCGTACGCGTCGTCCAGCTCGACCTCACCCGTCTCGATCGTGAGCTGCCCGCCGTCCGGCATCGCGTCGCGTGCGTTCACCGCGAGGTTCATCACGACCTGCTCGATCTGGCGCGGGTCGACCTTCACCGCGGACAGTCCGGGGAGCAGGAGCGTCGTGAGCTGGACGTCCTCCCCGATCAGCCGGCGCAGCATGCGATCCACATCGCCGATCACCGCGTTCAGGTCCACGAGCCGCGGCTCGAGGACCTGCTGGCGGCTGAACGCGAGCAGCTGGCGGGTGAGCGACGACGCCCGATGCCCCGCCGTCAGGATCTCGTGCAGCATCTCGCGGTCCTCCGCATCGCGAGCGGGCACGTGGAGGAGCAGATCGCAATAGCCGGAGATCACCGTCAGCAGGTTGTTGAAGTCGTGGGCGACGCCGCCCGCCAGCTGGCCGAAGGCCTCCATCTTCTGTGATTGGTGGAGCTGCGCCTCGAGCACGCGCCGCGCGTCCGCTTCGCGCGCACGCTCGGTCACGTCGCGACAGATCACGGTGAACAGGCGCTGTCCATCGATGACGACCTGCGAGATCGACGCCTCGATCGGGAACTCCTCGCCGTCCGCGCGCACGCCGTGCATCGGACCGTGATGCCCCATCGAGCGCGCCGCGATGCCGGAGCGACCGAAGGTCTCGATGTCGCGTCCGTGCGAGACCCGCAAGCGCGCCGGGAGGAAGCGATCGATGGACCCTCCGAGCACGTCCGCGGACGCACAGCGGAACATCCGTTCCGCCGCCGGATTGAGCAGCACGATCCGCTGCTCCTCGTCGATCGAGATGATGGCATCCATCGCGGAATCCACGATGCCCGCCAGCCGGAGTCGCTGCTCCCGGATCGCCGCCTCGACGCGCCGCTGGTCGGTGACGTCCACGACGACGACCACCACCGAACGCTCGCCCGACGTCTCCATGTGGGGCTCATACCGCACGACGAAGTGGCGCCCGGGCTCGCCCTCACCGACGGGCGGCAGCGTGAGCTCATATCGCACGGACTCGCCCTGGAGTGCGCGATCGAGGCGCGGCTGGATCTGCAGCCACGCCGTCGGGAGCACCTCGCGCACCGACTGTCCGACGATCTGCCCGCTCGCGAGACCGAAGATCCCCGCGTACGCATCGTTCGCGAACAGATAGCGGTACTCGGGCGAGACGACGACGAGCCCGACGCGCGCCGCGCTCGTGACCACCTCGAGCAGATGTTCGCGGTCCATCATCGGCCGCGCGGTCGTGCGGTCCCGACTGGCCTGCGCGACCGGTTCAGCCTGGATCCGCCCCGGATCGAGTGCACGGCGCCTCCATGCGCCCGGCACCTCGGATGAGCGCTCCGGCCGGGGGGACCGGAGTGGCCTCACTCGAGTGTGCCTTGGGCAAAACTGAGGCACAGCACGGCGGTGCGGTGTAGGGGAATTCCCTATTTCTAAGGGTTCTCACTACACCAGGCCGACCCAGCCGTCACCACCGCGCCCGACAGCTACTCGGGCGCGCGCAACAGTTCGGCTGGTGCGTTGCACGGCACGCCGCCGGCGAGGCGGCACGGTTGGAACCCGTACCCGCGCTCCTCGCTCCAGAGCGTGTCCGGCATCGCGCCTGGCCGGTCGTCGATCGCCGCGACGCGCCACACCCAGCCGTCGAGGTTGGCATCGATGACGAACGAGTTGCAGGAGGTGAACTCGACCTGCGACTGATACACGTTCTGATCGATCACCGGGAAGAGTGCCCCCACTCGCTTGAGGTGGATGGCGTACCGATCGGCGCGCTCGACATCACCCCAGTCGAAGGAGAGGCGGAAGCCGGACCCGCGGGTGGCGTGCGTCGGACACCCGATCAGCGTGTCGTTCTGCACGAAGCGGGCGCCGGCCAGCGGCGCGACGAGCGTCACGGTCCCACTCCAGGCGCTGATCTGCGGCGGCGCCACCGCGTCCGACCCCGCACACGCCGCCGCGGCGGCTACGCCAAGCACCGACAACATCGATCCGATCATCCGCATCGCGCTTCTCCTGGGTCCCGGGGAGTCCGACGCCGCATCGCCGTCCGGCGACCGCATCCGGTGGGACAGCGCTGCGTCGCCGTGGGTTCCCTGCAGGGCGGAACGATGGGGCGAACCGTCAACGGTTCGTCACCGGTGGCCGCCGGTCGCGTCGCTGCCGTCGGTGGCGGGTCGCATCTGCGTCAGCCCGCGGATCATGAGGCGCGCGTGCGCGTTCTCCTCGCGCAGCCGCTTCCGCTTCTTCGGCGTGATCCAGAAGCTCTTCAGCCGCTCGGTGTTCTCGGCCAGCGTGCGCTCGTGCTCGGCGATCTGGCTCTCGAGCAGCGCGTTCGTGCGGTCGCGCCGCTCACCGGCCGGGAGCGTGAGGAACTCCTCGTGCTCGCGAGAGGCCGAGAAGGCGCCCCAGAAGAGCCACGCGATGAAGGCGCACGGGAGCCCGAGGAAGAGGAGCACGCCCCCGCCCTGACCGGACAGCCTGAACATCCCGTAGAAGCTCGCGCCCGCGACGGCACCGAAGAACAGGAACCCGAGGAACGAGAACGACCGCGCGGCGGCGCGCACGCCGCTGCCGCCGCTCAGCCCGAGGACGAGCGCGCCGATCGCGAGGACCGCGAGGAGGAAGAAGGGCGACATCACGAGGCGCCTCGCTTCACCATCTCGGCGATCCAGACGGGCGCGAACGGCGACGTGCAGCCCTTCGACACCGGATACTCACGATAGATGCCCATGGCCTCGCCGAGCGCGATCGCGCGCTTGCGCAGCGCCGGATGATTGATGCCGATCGCCGCGAGACAGGAGTTCATGGTCCATTGCGTGGCGGGATCGGCTCCCGGCATCTCGGTCTCGATGCGATCGAGGAGTGCCGGGAGGTCGAGGCCCGCCGCGTCCCGCGTGACCCGGCCCGCGGTGAGGCTCCATCCGGCGCGCGCGGCCCAGGGATCCTTCGCGGTCATCCACTTCGCCCGCAGCGCCTCCTTCGCCGGATGCTCCTTGATCACGTACGAGCTCAGCCAGTCGGCGATCCACGCGGTGCGGTGCGCCCGCACCATCGCGTCGAGGTCGGTGGCGGAGAGCTTCGCCGGCTCCAGGATGAGGATCGCGAGCAGCCGCGCCTCGTAGATGCCGGTCTCCCAGAGCTCGAGGGCGAGCGCGTGATCCTTCTTGATCGTCGCGGCGATCTTGCGGACCTCGCCGAGCTTCACGCCGAACTGGTCACCCTCCACGCCGCGCTTGGCGTTCTGGGCGCGGAGCTTGGCATCGCCGAGGGACTCGAGCTTGGCGAGGATCGTCCGGAGGGTCATCGCGTGAAGATGCCGGGTGCGCGGGACGGGAGCAACCACTGGCGCGTCGTGCGCTGGCTGTGGCCCGTGCGCGGGCGTAGAATAGCGCGACTGATGACGCCGACGCCGGAGCGCCTCCGCGCGGCCCTCGAGGGCCGCTACCGCATCGAGCGCGAGCTCGGCGAGGGTGGCATGGCCACCGTCTATCTCGCGCATGATGTGAAGCACGACCGCAAGGTCGCGCTCAAGGTGCTCAAGCCCGAAGTCGCCGCGATGGTCGGCGCCGCGCGCTTCCTCGCCGAGATCCGCACCACGGCGAACCTGCAGCACCCGCACCTGCTCCCGCTGTTCGACTCGGGTGAGGCGGACGATGCGCTCTTCTACGTGATGCCACACGTGCCCGGCGAGACGCTGGCCGACCGGCTCAAGCGCGAGCATCAACTGCCCATCGCCGAGGCCGTCCGCATCGCGACCGCGGTGGCGCAGGCGCTCGACCACGCGCATCGGCACGGCGTGATCCATCGGGACATCAAGCCGTCGAACATCCTCCTGCAGGAGGGCGAGCCACTCGTCGCGGACTTCGGGATCGCACTCGCGAGGGACCCGGACCGCAGCGGGCGTCTCACCGAGACGGGGCTCAGCGTGGGCACGCCGCTGTACATGAGCCCCGAGCAGGCGTTGGGCGGTCCGCCCGTCGGTGCGGCCTCCGACATCTATTCGCTCGCGTGCGTGCTCTACGAGATGCTCGTCGGCGAGCCGCCGTTCAAGGGGAGCACGCCGCAGGCGATCCTCGCCAATGTGCTCATGAGCGAGCCCGTGTCCGCGACAGCGCATCGCCGGCTCGTTCCGCCCCACGTCGACGGGGCCATCCGGCAGGCGCTGCAGCAGCTCCCCGCGGATCGATTCGCGACGGCGAGCGACTTCGCGCGTGCGCTCGCGGATCCGTCGTTCCGATTCGGCGAGGAGACGGCCGGCGCACCCGCCGCTGCCGCGGCGGACACACGCTGGCGTCGCCGCGCGATGGGGCTGGCGGCCGTGACCGTGGTCGTGGCCGCCGCGAGCACGATCGCGTTGACCACCGCACGGCGGTCCGCGCCGCGCGCCGTCGTGCGCACGTGGGTGACGCCGCCCGAGGGACAGCGGTTCCTCGACGCGTCGTACGGCGTCGATGTCGCGCTCGCGCCGGACGGGTCGTGGTTCGTGTACGTCGGCGAGGGACCTGGCGGCAAGCCGCAGCTCTGGCGCCGCGACCTGCGGTCACTCGAAGCCACCGCGATCGCCGGCACGGTGGGCGCGTCGTCGCCGACGGTCTCGCCGGACGGGAGGGCGATCGCGTTCGCCTCTGACGGGGAGATCCGCACGCTGGCGCTCGCCGGCGGCCCGACGGTCACGCTCGCGCCGGCCGGGCTCGCGCCCGCGTGGGGACCCGACGGCCACATCTACTTCGAGCACGAGGCGGTCGTGCATCGCGTCGCGGCCGACGGCGGTCCGAGCGAGCCCTTCACCGCGCGGATCGAGAACCACCAGCAGTATCATGTGGCCGTGCTGCCCGACGGACACGGACTCGTGTTCACCGGGTTCCAGGGGACGCCGGCCCAGGCGCGCATCTTCGCCGTGGGCCCGAGCGGTGGTGAGCCCAAGGAGGTCGTCGCCGGCACGATGGCTCGGTACTCGGAGAGCGGGCACCTGATCTATGCGACCGTCTCGGGCACGCTCTGGGCCGCGCGATTCGACCTCACGTCGCTCACGATCACGGGGCCGCCGATCAGTCTCGTCGAGGGGATCTCGGTGGATCGCGGCGCGACCTCGCAGTTCGCGCTCTCGCGCTCCGGGGCGCTGGTCTACGGGACCGGCGCGGGCTTCCTGTCGGAACTCATCTGGGTCTCTCGCGACGGCACCGTCGAACCGGTCGATCCGGCGTGGCAGGGGGAGTTCGGCTCACCGTCCATCTCCCCGGACGGCGGTCGCGTGGCGGTCACGATCCAGGGGCCCAAGTCGATGGACATCTGGATCAAGCGACTCGATCGCGGACCGCACACGCGCCTCACGCTCGACGGCGGACGGAACGACTTCCCGGCGTGGACGCCGGATGGCCGTTCGGTGACCTTCACGTCCGACCGCGCGTCCCGATCGTTCGACCTCTGGACGCGACAGGCCGATGGCAGCGGTGAACCCGTGCTCGAACTCGACGAGACCTGGGCGGTGGCGGAGGCGCTGTGGTCGCCCGACGGGAAGTGGCTCATCCATCGCACCTCCACGCTCGAGGCAGGCGCCGGCGACATCGCCGGCTATCATCGCGCCGAGCGCGGGGCGCGGGTGCCCTTCGTCGCGTCGCGCTTCACCGAGGCGGCCGCGGCGATCTCGCCGGACGGCCGATGGCTCGCGTACAACTCGAACGAGTCCGGCTTCAACGAGGTGACCGTGGTGCCGTTCCCCGACGCCCGCAACGCGCGCTGGCCGGTGTCGGTCAACGGCGGCGTGGAGCCTGTCTGGTCGCGCGACGGCCGCGAACTCTTCTATCGCAACCGGGAGGGGGCGATGGTCGCGGTGCGCGTGAACACGGTCGGCGGCTTCTCGGTGGGCCCCGCGACCACGCTCTTCTCCGCGGCGACGTTCCAGCGCACCGCGCTGCATCGCCAGTACGATGTGTCCCCGGACGGGAAGCGGTTCCTCATGATCCGGCCCGTGGGCGCGGGACGCGACCGGCAGCTGATCCTCGTTCAGGACTTCGCTGCGGAGATCGACCGCGCCGGCTCGCCGGAGCCGTAGGCCGCGAGCGGTCGCATCAGGACCCGGTCCCTCTGCGGATCGCTCCCGACGACGAACACCTGCTCTCCGACGTCGACGTAGCCGGACTTGAGATAGAACGCGATCCCTCGCGGATTGCGCTCCCAGACGCCGAGCCAGAGCGTCTGTGCGCCGGTCGCACGCGCCGCATCGAACACGCGCGCCATGAGCGCCTGCGCGACGCCCCGTCCGTGCCACGCCGCGGCGACGTAGAAGCGCTGGAGCTCGATCGGCGAGGGGCCGGTGACGCAGGCCGGCGCGTGGGAGCGGCGGAGCTGCGCGTAGGCGACGAGGCCGCGGAGGTTCTCCGCGACGAGCGTGATCATCGCCGGATCGGCGATCTCGCGTCCTTGCTGCGCGGGCCCGTAGGCCGTCGCGAGATGCTGGGCGAGGTCCTCGGGACGGTTCTGCGCACCGAAGGCGTCGGTGAAGGTGCGCGCCGCGAGCTCGGCCAGGGCCGCCGCATCGGCCGGCGTCGCGGTCCGGATGGTGGGCGTCATCGCATCAATGTACGCGCGCGCGACGCGCCGGGGACCGGCCCTCGCTCTCCTTGACGGCTTAGGAGAGCGAGGGCATCGTTCTCCTAACCAGAATAGGAGAGCCATGCCTCGCCCCGCTGAACTGCTCCCCGGCAACCTCGACATGGTCATCCTCAAGGCGGTCTCGCTCGGCGAGGTCCATGGCTACGGCGTCCTCCTGCGACTCGAGCAGATCTCCGGCGGCGCGATCCTCGTCCAGCAAGGCGCGCTCTACCCCGCCCTCTACCGGCTCGAGCAGCGCGGCCTCCTCGCCGGCCGCTGGGGCACGTCCGAGAACAACCGCCGCGCGCGGTTCTACGCGCTCACGGCACTCGGGCGCCGGCAGTTCACGCAGGAGCAGGCCAGCTGGCAGCGCCTCGCCGAGGCGATCGCGCGGTCGCTGAGCGCCACCCCAGAGGCGATCTGAGATGCCGATCCTTCCGGGTCGGGACACCCTGCTGGGTGCGTTCGCCCGTGTGCGGTCGTGGTACCGCGCGGTGGCGCATCGCGACGAGATGGAGCGCGGCATGCGCGAGGAGTTCGCGCATCACCTCGCGGCGCGGACCGACGACCTCGTGCGTCATGGCCTCACACCCGACGAGGCGGCCGAGCGCGCGCGCCGCGAGTTCGGTCACGCCGGTTCGCATCGCACCGAGGCGCGCGAGGCGCTCGGCCTCGCATCGTTCGCCCAGGTCCGGTTCTCCTGGCTCGACATCAAGCTCGGCCTGCGGATGCTGCCCAAGTACCCGATGCTGAACATCGCCGCGATCCTCGCCCTCGCGGTCGGGATCCCCGTCGGTCTGGCGCCGTCGCATCTCTCGCGCGCGCTGGAGGCGCCGCTCCCGGGCGATCCGACCGGGCGGGTCGTCGCCATCCGGCAGTGGGACCCGCTCGCGTCGGCCGTCGCGCCGACCCGTGAGGACGAGTTCACCCACTGGGCTGGCGCGCTCACGAGCTTCTCCGCGCTCGGGGCGTTCCGCACCTCGAGCTACAGCGTGGGAGCGTCCGATGGACCGGCCATCCCGGTCACCGGTGCGCAGCTCAGCGCGTCGGTCCTGTCGATGATCGACGCGCGACCGCTCATGGGCCGGGTGCTCGCGCCCGGCGACTTCGACGCGGGCGCGCCGAGCGTGGTGGTGATCGGTGATGCACTGTGGTCGGCCCGGTTCGGACGCGACCCGGCGATCCTCGGGCGCAGCATCCGCATCGGCAGCGACCTGCACACGGTGGTCGGTGTGATGCCGGGCGGATTCTCGTTCCCGTCGAACGAGTCGCTCTGGCTCCCGATGCGCACGACCTCACCGGAACGAGGCGTCCCGGGACGCACGGTGCAGATCATCGGCCGACTGGCGGACGGCGTGACGCTGGGAACGGCGCAAGCCGAACTCACCCGGGCAGGCAGCCCGCAGCCGGCTGCTGTCATCGATGCGGATGAAGCGGAGGAGCGCGCCCGGCGGCGGGCGGAGGTCGTGCCGTTCGGGCTGCTGTTCCTCGGGCTGCCGGCCGGCGGCCTCGCGGCGGTGCCCGAGTTCCGCTTCGTGCAGGCGCTGATGATCGCGCTCCTCCTGGTCGCGAGCGGCAACGTCGCGATGCTGATGTTCGCGCGCACGGCGACACGCCTCCGCGAGCTCGCCATCCGCGCCGCACTGGGCGCCAGCCGCACTCGCATCGTCTCGCAGATCTTCATCGAGACGCTGTTGCTCGCCCTCGTCGCCGCGGGAGTCGGCGTGCTGGCGGTGGACTGGGCGCTCGACCACGCGAACCTCGCGGCGCTCGCCGGCGAGTCGTCGTTGCCGTACTGGCTCTCGCTCGGGCTCACTCCCCGCACCGTGCTGACCGCGCTCGCGCTCGCGGCGTGCAGTGCGACGGTCGCCGGCGCGCTGCCGGCCATCGTCATCACCGGGCGGGCGATCTCCCAGGGCATGGGCGGTCAGTCGCGCGTGCGGTTCGGACGGCTGACCGGCGCGCTCGTCGTGGCGGACATCGCCGTCTCGGTGGCGGCGGTCGCGATGGCGTTCACCGTCGCGCGGCACGCGACCGATCTTCGCATGACCGATCGCGCCGCGGGTATCCCGTCCGCGGAGTACCTCGCGGTCGAACTGCGACTGCCCGAGGACGGCGCGACCTTCCGCGCGGCGCGCGGCGGTGTTCCGGGCGACGGTGACGCGATCGGCAGCGCTTCGCGCGACGAGGGTGACCGGACCGCGTCGCTGCCCTCGCGCCTGGCGGCGGACCAGCGCGAACTCCTCGCGATGCTCTCCCGCGAGCCTGGCATCGAGCGCGTCGCCGTGGGGGATGCGCTGCCGCGCGCCGAGCACCGGTCGCGACCGTTCGAGGTGGATGGCGCCGAGCCGACCGATGCCAGGCGCAGGAGATGGACTCGCGTCGCGCGGGTCGACGTGGGCTTCTTCACGGCCCTCGGCACATCGATGCTCCGTGGCCGCGGCTTCGCACCCTCGGACACCGACGAGCGTGTGCGCGTCGCCATCGTGAACACGGCGTTCGTCGAGCGGAACCTCGCCGGCGGCGAGGCGCTCGGTCGGCGCGTCCGGTTCCCGACCGCGCAGGGCGCGGATGAGGATGCGTGGTACGAGATCATCGGCGTCGTGCCCCACCTCGGCGTGAACGTGCTGAA
>CAYXGS010000009.1:0-119070 GCA_964464585.1 uncultured Gemmatimonas sp.
CGCCGCGCCGCTCATCGGACTCGCCGCGCCGCTCGTCGGACTCGCCGCGCCGCTCATCGGACTCGCCGCGCCGCTCGTCGGACTCGCCGCGCCGCTCGTCGGAGTCGCCGCGCCGCTCGTCGGAGTCGCCGCGCCGCTCGTCGGAGTCGTCGCGCCGCTCATCGGACTCGCTTCGTCGCTCATCGGAGTCGCCGCGCCGATCGTTTGAGTCGGCTCGCAGTTCGCCGGAGTGGCCTCAGCGCCCGTCACGGCCGCCTCGCAGCGTGTCAGACCGCTCCGTTGCTATGTAAATCAGACTCGCAATGGGGCGCTCGCGGCTCGCGACTGTAGGGTCCGAGTGACGGTGTTCGGAGTACGACTTGACCTAACGATGGTCGCTGTTGTCCACGGGGCTAGGGATGCGGTGGCGGGCCGCCTTGTGGGGCCTGAAGGAGCGCGGTGACCCGCCACCGCAACAAGTGGCTGCAAGAGAACCGGACGTTCAGGTGACGGAGCCATCGTTCGACTTCGACCGCGTGCGCTGGTACGTGGTCCCGTGACGGGGTTCGATCCAATACCAAGGTCAATCCAACTTGGGCTATCGGTGGCCGACCGACGACATCGTCCTTCCCGGCGATCAAGTCCACAGCGGAGGGATTGTTCGCCATTCGATACCCACGTCATCCTGGATCACCCGGCGCATCCGTCCGAGCACTTCGTCGCGCAGTGCGGGTCAAATGTCCAGTGACCCGGCTGGCGCCCAGGAGCGACAGAGTGGCAGCAACACGCACTGGATGTGAAGTCAGCCGACGGCACATTCGCGCCGTCGGCTGTCCTCTCGTCGTGGGGCGTCAGCCCTTTCGCCCCCGTCCCCCCAGCGCCAACACCTTCTCGATCCCCACCCCTTCCGCCTCCGCCTGGAAGTTCATCACCACGCGGTGCCGCAGCACGCTGAACGCCACCGCATCCACGTCCTCGAGGTCCGGCACCGAACGGCCGTCCATCGCCGCACGCGACTTGGCCCCGAGCACCAGGTTCTGCCCCGCCCGCGGCCCCGCGCCGAACGAGATGTACTTCTTCACCAACGGCGACGCGGTCGGGTACCCCGGGCGCGTCGCCCGCGCCAGACCCACCGCATACGACACCAGCGACGGCGGGGCCGGGATCCGACGCACCAGCCGCTGCATCTCGCGCACCGTCTCCGCCGGCAGCACCGGCTTCACGTCCCCCTGCATCACGCCCGTCGTGCTCGAGACGATCGCCTCCTCCTCCTCCACCGACGGATAGTCCATCCGCAACTCGTACATGAACCGGTCGAGCTGCGCCTCCGGCAGGTGATACGTGCCCTCCTGCTCGATCGGGTTCTGCGTCGCGAGCACGAAGAACGGGTCGGGCAGCGTGTACGTCTTGCCCGCCACCGTCACCGTCTTCTCCTGCATCGCCTGCAGCAGCGCCGCCTGCGTCTTCGGGGGGGCCCGGTTGATCTCGTCCGCCAGCACGATGTTCCCGAACACCGGACCCTTCGAGAAGATGAACGACCGCTTCCCGGTCCCGTGATCCTCCTCCAGCAGCTCCGTGCCCGTGATGTCGCTCGGCATCAAATCGGGCGTGAACTGGATGCGCGAGAACTCCATGTCCAGCGCCTGCGCGATGGTCTGGATGAGCAGCGTCTTCGCCAGGCCCGGCACACCCACCAGCAGCACATGGCCGCCGCCGAGGATGGCCGAGATCATGTTGTCGACGATGTCGTGCTGGCCCACGATGCGCTGCCCGATCTGCGCCGCGATCTCGCCCCGCGCCACCTTCAGGCGTTCGAGCAACTCGAGATCACGCTGGTCGGGCTTGCGCTGCTGTTGCGACTGGCTCACGGGACTCCGGTGCGGAAGGTCTTCCCTCCTACGGCGACCGGGAATCTAACGCTGACACTGCCCCGCGGCGGGAGGGCCCGGAACGAAGAAGGCGACCCTTGCGAGGTCGCCTCGAGCCCATCCCACCGCCGCGGCGCCTCAGCGCTGCGGCACCGTGAACGCCACGCGCTCCTCCGCCGGGAAGTTCCGCGAGACCAGCGTCGCCACCGCCACATACCGCCCCGGGGCCGGCGCGTCCCACGCATCCTCGTACCGCAGCGCATCGCTCGTCCGCAGCACGCGGTTCTGCATCGCCTGCGTGAACATCCGCCCCTCGCTCCAGCGCCACACTTCCTTGCCGAGCGAATCGAGCACCACCACGTCGTGCGTGCGGCCGTCGGCGAAACGCACCTCGAGCTTCTTCTTCGACTCGTTCACCACCGCGAACGCGAATCGCACGTCCTGCTCCACCGTCACGTCGAGCGACGACGCCAGCGGCTGTCCCGTCGTCGCGCGCGTCGCGCGCGCATCGTCACGCGCGATCGCCTCGTTGCGCGCCCGCGGCCCGCACGCGAACGCGAGCACGGCAGAGGCGAGCAGGGTGAATGGGACCTTGGCGATCATCGGAGGCGTCTCGCTCGGTGTTCAGACCACTACAGAGCGCGCGTTCTGTAGTTGTCCAAGAATGCGACACGAACTTATCAACACCAAGACGATCCGTCAAATACGAGGTAACGGCTAAGTGGCTCTCGGAGCCTCACTTGCTGATAGCTCACGTTTCTGCGTGGCTGCCAGGGTCCTGTGTGGATGATTCTGTTCGGATTATGTTCGGGAAAAGGTGTTCTCGCGCGACCGCGCGCGGCGAAGGCTCGGCGGCACGGACTCCCGCGCCACCTTCCCGAGTATCGGCGCGTGACCGCTCCCCGACACCTCGTCGGGGAGCGTGAACGAGGCCACCATCGCACGCGTCGTCGCCGACTGGCCGTGCAGCTCCTCGGCCGCCGCCGCGGACTCCTCGGCGTTCGCGGCCGTCGCCTGCGTGGATGCGTTGAACCGCTCCACCCCGGCGCTCAGCGACTTGAGCCCGCGCGCCTGCTCGTCCGCGGCCTCGGCGATGCCGTGCACCAGGCCGTCGAGCATCGCGACCTCGCGGCCGATCGCCTCGAAGCGCGCCACCGACTCCTTCGTGTGCCCGCTCCCCTGCGCCGCCTTGTCGACGCTGGTCTGGATCAGCTCCCCGGTCTGCCTGGCCGCCTCGGCGGCGCGGAGCGCGAGCGCCCGCACCTCGTCGGCCACCACCGCGAAGCCGCGGCCCGCGTCGCCGGCGCGCGCGGCTTCCACCGCCGCGTTCAGCGCCAGGAGGTTCGTCTGGAACGCGATCGCGTCGATGTCCTTCACGATGCGCGCCGAGGCGATCGCCGAGGTCTCGATCTCCTGGACCGTCGCCGCGAGGCGGGCGATGGACGACTCGCCCGCGACACGCCCGGCGGTGGCCTCGGCCGCCACGCGCCGCGCCTGCGCGGCCTGCTCCGCGACGCCGGCCGCCGACGCGGTCGTCTCGTGGATGCTCGCCGACATCTCCTCCAGCCCCGCCGCCTGCTCGGACGCGGTGCGCGCGAGCGCCTGGCTCGCCTCGGCGATCTGCTCCGCCGACGCGGACACCTGGTCGGTGGCCCGCTGCACCTCGTTCAGCGCGCCGGAGAGCGCGTCGGCGGCGGCGTTCACCGCATCGCGGATCCGGCCGTGGTCGCCGGCGAAACTGCCCGTCACGCGCGCCGTCAGGTCACGCGCGGCGATGCGCTCGAGCACGTCGCTCGCCTGCTGCACCGGCGAGACGATCGCGTCGAAGGTGGAGTTCAGTCCGGCGACCATCTCGGCGAACCGGCCGCGGAACGCCGACTCGTCGCCCCGCGTGTCCAGCGCACCGTCGCGCGCCGCGGCGGCGAGGCGCGTGGTCTCCGCGCACGTCGACTCGAGCGCGGCGCGCGCCCGGTCATAGCTCGCGACGGTCGCCTCGGTGCGCGCGATGATCGAGTTCACCGACCGCGACACGGCGGCGATCTCGTCATCCCCGTCCACCGGCTCCTCCTTCACGTCGAACCGCACCACGCGATCGATGCGGCCGTCGGCCAGCGCGTCCATCGCCTCGCCGAGCGACCGGACGGCGGACGCCTCGAGCGCCTCCACCCGCGCGGCGGCCGCGCTGGCGGCGGTCGCGATCCGGCCGGCGATGCGCAGCCCGAGGAGCAGCAGCAGGACGGGCACGACCACGCTCGCCAGACCCATCGCCCAGCCGAGGCGGGAGAGGTGCGCGGCGGTGTCGTGCTCGGTGGTGGTGGCGGCCTCGGCGATCAGGTCGCCGAGGTGCTCCATCTCGCCCTCGAGGGTGGTGAAGTCCACCATGAACTGCGGCAGGCCGGTCCCGCCGCCGTTGGAGATGAGGTCGGCGGAGGCGATGTACCGCTCCAGCGCCGGCGCGACCTTCTCGAGCGCCTTGCGCACCTCGCCCTCGGACTCGCCGCGCATGGTGACGATCGACGCGCTCATGCGCTCGGCGTGCTCCTTCAACGCGGCGCGCGCCTCGGCGACGCCGTTCGCGTCCGACTCCTTCGCGGCGAGGAGGGAGGCGAGCACGTCGGAACGGATCGCGTCGTGCATCATGTCCGCGTCCATCTGCTCGCGCTGGAGCTGCGTCGCCGCGACCAACGCGACGGCGCTGGAGCGGCCGGCGCCGAGGCCGATCACGCCGACGGTGGCGACGATGAGAGTGCCGGCGACACCGACGGCTGCGAGGCCGATGAGCTTACGACGCAAGGTCCATTGCATTGGAGAGGGTCCGGTACGAGGAGCGAGGATCGCGGATCGAGGGAGAGGTCAGAACCGGCGCGAGAGGCCGATCCCGACGAAGGTGCCGTCGGCCGGGGTGTCGACGCGGACGCCGACGCGGGCGTCGAGCTGGAAGGTCGGGTGCACCAGGAAGGTCAGGCCGCCGTTCACGTACTCGCGACGCGTCCACACGCCGCTGCGTTCGCCGAACGCGAAGTACTCCGCATAGGCGCCCACCCGATCGGTGAGCGAGAACGCGAACGAGCCGGAGCCGGAGAACTCGTCATGCGACGCGACGGCGTCCTCCGCCCGCGCCCAGTTCAGGTTCGAGGCGAAGGCGACGCGCTCGTTGATGGTCCAGGCGCCGAGGAGCTTGGCCTCGGGGAGCGCCCGGCGGCTGCGGAAGGCGTCGGAGCCGGTGGGGAGCGACGTCCCGACGATCAGCCCGACCGTGGGGATGATCGACGGCGAGTCGCCGCCATCATGGATGGCGAACTTGAAGCCGATGCCCGTGTCCTCGAGGCCCTGCGAACGCGCCACCGGCGAGCGCTCCACGGCGTACGAGGCGGCGGTGAGGCGCAGCTCCACGCGCGGCGTGAGGCCGCTGCGGATGAGGGTCTCGCCGGAGGAGACGCTCTCCACGCCCTCCTCGCTCGACCACGTGCCGCCCATCTCCACCTGGACGCTGCGGTGCGGGACGGTGACGGCGCTCTCGGTGAAGTCGGGGCGATCGGTGACGATCGGCGACGTCTCCACCTGCGAGGCAGGGCGGACGCACGCGGCGACGGACAGGGCGAGGAGGACGGTGGCGATCTGGCGCATACGAGGCTCGAGAGAGTGGTGGATGGTCACACTGAGCCAGTATCGAACCAGCGAACGAATTCGTGAGGGTTGCCCCTACTTTCCTGTCCGGGAATGTGGTGATCGGAAGGGGCGACGCTGTGCGCGCGCCGGGTGTGTTTCAGAGGGGAATCTCGCTTGCGCTTTTTTTCACAAGCTTCTACTTTTCGCGCCAGATGGCTGACGAACCCGTGCGGCCAGACCACCCGGAATCGCCCCCCGATCGCCCCGGACCAGACGCGCTGGAACGGTTGCGGGGACCGCGGTTCTCGGGCGATGGAGTGGGGAAGTACGCTGGCTTCGGGGTGCAGTTCGCGGGCGCGATCCTCCTGTTCCTGTACGCGGGGAACTGGGTGGACGGCCGGCTGGGGACGGCGCCGCTGTTCCTGATCTCCGGCGTGTTCGCCGGCGCGGGGCTCTCGTTCTACTCGATCTACCGACGCGTGATGGCAGACCAGCAGGACGAGGCCCGTTCACGGAAGCGGCGGCGATGAGCGCCGCCGGGCCTGCGCAGATGATGGGAGCGGGACTGGCGAAGCGCGCCGTGCTCTTCGCGGTCGCCTCCGCGGCACTGATGTTCGGCGGCGCCGCGCTGGTCGCGGCGGTCACCGGGAGTGCGGCGGTGGAGCGTGCGGTCTGGACGAGCGCCGTGCTCGCGTTCGTGGTGCAGGTGGTGGCGTTCGGGGTCGCGGTGCCGTTCCTGGCCAGGAACCCGATCATGGGGTGGGGACTGGGCTCGGTGCTCCGCCTCGCCACGCTGGTGCTGTATGCGGTCGTGGGACTCAAGTCGTTCGGACTCGCCGCCACGCCGGCGTTGCTCAGCCTGGTGGGATTCCTCTTCGCCTCGATGTTGCTCGAGACTCTCTTCCTGAAGCCATGAAGATCGGAACACTGATCGCTGCATTGTCCTTCGCGCTCGTCGCTGCTGCGCCCGTCGGCGCGCAGGAGGAGCACGCGCCCGCCGAAGAGCGCGCGGATATCATCACGCCGCACATCACGGACGGGAAGCACATCGAGATCCCCACGATCCTCCCGCCGTTCTTCAAGGAAGTCACGCTCCCCACGTGGGCGCCGGTGCACATCGGGCCGCTGGAGCTCGACCTCTCGCCGACCAAGCACGTGGTCATGCTGTTCTTCGGCGCGACCGTCCTGACGCTCGTGATGCTGCTCACCGCCCGCGCACACAAGCGCGCCAGCGCGGCGGGCGGTGCGCCCAAGGGCGCGACGAACGCGATCGAGGCGATGATCCTCTACATCCGCAACGAGGTCATCCTGCCCAACGTCGGGCATCACGGCGAAGGGTTCGTGCCGTACCTCATGACCGCGTTCTTCTTCATCCTGACGCTCAACCTGCTCGGCCTCGTGCCGTACGGATCGACCGCCACCGGCAACATCGCCGTGACGGCGACGATGGCGATCCTGACGTTCCTCACGGTGGAGATCGCCGGTATCCGCGCCAACGGCATCGGGTACCTGAACACGATCTTCTACTGGGACCCGAAGCAGTCGCTCTTCATGCGCATCGTGCTGTTCCTGATCATGAGCCCGGTGGAGCTCATCGGGAAGTTCACCAAGCCGTTCGCGCTCGCCATCCGTCTGTTCGCGAACATGACGGCGGGGCACATCGTCGTGCTCGCGTTCGTCGGCATGATCTTCACGTTCTCGACGGTCGAGAACATGGGCGTGCGGGTCTTCGCGATGGGTCTGCCGGCCCTGATGGCCGTCGCGATCATGATGCTGGAGTTGCTGGTGGCGTTCCTCCAAGCCTTCATCTTCACGCTGTTGTCCGCCGTGTTCATCGGCCAGATCCGCGAAGCCCACCATTGAGCCGGTGTACGCAGTCGCAGTCCGCAGTTCGTACCTCAGCGAGTGCTGAGGGAATCCCGCTGGACGAGAGTCCGAGGGCGGGAAGCAGCCGAGTGGCTGCGCAGGATAATCGCAGGACACATCCTCCAAGGATCACACCATGACGCTTTTCCCGTTCTTCCAGGCGGCCGCTGAGACCGCGCAGAGCAACTCGACCGGCCTCGCCCTCATCGGCGCCGGCCTCGGCGCTGGCCTCTCCGTGATCGGCGCCGGCATCGGCATCGGCAACATCGGCGGCAAGGCCACCGAAGGCATCGCCCGTCAGCCGGAAGCGGCCGGCGAAGTCCGCGGCCTCGCGATCGTGCTCGCCGCCTTCGTCGAAGGCGCCGCGCTGTTCGGCGTCGTCGTCGCGTTCCTCATCCAGTTCAAGTACTAGTCCGATCCGCGCGGCGGCTGCGGCGCGTCGCCGCAGTCGTCGCGTGACCGGTCCCTCTTCTCTTCCAAAGCCTCCGATGCGCTCTCTGCTCCCGGCTCTCGTCCTGCTCACCCCGGCCACGGCCTTCGCGTCCGAAGCGGCCGAGGGCGGCAAGGTGAACCTGCTGTCGCCGCACACCGGCCTGATGTTCTGGACGATCCTGATCTTCGTGGCCGTCATGCTGGTGCTCAACAAGTTCGCGTGGGGCCCCATCCTCGAGGGCGTGCGTGGCCGCGAGAAGGCGCTCACCGACGCGATCGCCGCGGCGGCCGCCGACCGCGACGCGGCCGCGCGGCTCCTCGCCGAGCACAAGGCCGCGATCGAGGCCGCGCGCACCGAGGCGCAGCGCTACATCGCCGAGGGCCGTGCGACGGCCGAGTCGATGCGCGGCGAGATGCTCGAGCAGACGCGCCAGCAGCAGGCCGAGCTCCTCGAGCGCGCGCGCAAGGAGATCGAGAGCGAGAAGTCGAAGGCGATCGACGAGCTCCGCCGCGAGGCGGTGGACCTCGCGCTCGCCGGCGCCGGCAAGCTCATCGGGCAGAAGCTCGACGGCAGCGCCGACCGCGCCCTCGTGGAGCAGTATCTGGCGACGCTCGGGACCAAGTGATGCGCGAGACCTCGATCGCCCGCAACTACGCCGAGGCGCTGCTGGCGCTCGCCCGCAAGGCGAACGACACGGCCGGCTGGGGTGCGCGGGTGAGCGCGCTCGGCGACGCGGTGGCGCAGGACGTGGTGCTGCGCCGGTTCCTCGAGGCGCCGCAGGTGAGCGCCGCGCAGAAGAACGCGGTGCTCGGCAAGGCGCTCGCCGGCGGCGACCGCCTGTTCATGCGCTTCGTGCAGAAGATGGTGAGCAACCGCCGCCAGATGCTCCTCCCGCAGGTCGCGACCGAGTACCACAACCTGCTCGACGAGGCCGAAGGCCGCGTGCACGCGCGAGTGACGGTGGCGCGCGAGTTCGACGCGGCGACGCGCGAGGCGATGACGGCGGCGCTGGGCAAGGCGCTCAAGAAGACCGTCGTGCCGCACGTCACGGTCGATCCCCGGATCCTCGGCGGCGTGGTGGTGCGGGTGGGTGACACCGTGATGGACGGGTCGGTGAAGCGGCGGCTGGGGCGGCTGCGCGAGCGGCTCATCGCGGCGCGCTGACGGTCCTGCGGCGGCCAGCCGGTCGCAGAGGGACCGATCCCCGGAGGAGGGCCGCCCGACGCTGTCGGGTGGCCCTTTGTCCTTTCGGCGCTTCACTCGTCAAATTGCAACGATGGCGCCAGACGACGGCGACCGGCTCGACCGGCGCGGGTTCTTCACGCAGGGATTGCAGCGCGCCCTGCGGGAGGCGGTGGGGGCGTTCAGCGAGCGCGTGGCACCGGTCGTGCATGTGAGGCCCCCGGGGGCGCTGCCGGAGCCGGCGTTCATCGCGGCGTGCACGCGGTGCGGGGCGTGCGCGAGCGCGTGTCCGGTGCATGCCATCACGATGCTGCCGGCCGCGGCAGGGCTCGCCGCGGGCACCCCGGTGCTCGATGTGGCGGCGACGGCGTGCATCATGTGCGACGGGATGCCGTGCGCGACGGCGTGCCCGACGCCGGCGCTCGAGGTGCCGGCGTGGGGGTGGCGGGACGTGCGGATGGCGGAGGTCATGATCGACCAGGGGCGGTGCATCACCTGGCGCGATGTGGAGTGCGGGATCTGCGTGCGGGTGTGCCCGGTGGGCGAGGACGCACTCAGGCTGGATGACCGTGGTCGCCCCGTGGTGGGCGCGGCCTGTACCGGATGCGGAGCGTGCATCGCGGCGTGCGTGACGACGCCGTCGAGCATCTCCGCGATGCCCAAAGGGAACTGAGATGACGGCGAAGGCGGGCTGGTTCGATGTGCGCGTGGTGCAGAAGCCGTGGGGACACGAGACCATCTGGGCGGTGAGCGAGGACTACGTGGGCAAGGTGCTCCACGTGAAGGCCGGGCACGCGCTCTCGCTCCAGTACCACAACCGGAAGGACGAGACGATCCACCTGCTGCGCGGCGAGATGATCTACCGGATCATGGACGGCGACAAGCTCATCGACGTGCCGTTCAAGGCGGGCCAGAGCTACCGCAACACGCCGGGCACGGTGCATCAGATGGAAGCGGTGACCGACTGCGACATCCTCGAAGCGTCCACCCCGCACCTCGACGACGTGGTGCGCCTCACCGACCGCTACGGTCGCGAAGGAACGAGCGCCCCATGAAAGTGATCATCCCGCTGGCCGGCAAGGGCACGCGCCTGAGGCCGCACACGCACACCGTGCCCAAGCCCATGCTCAAGGTGGCCGGCAAGCCGGTGATGGACTACGTGATGGACGACGTGGCCAAGCTCAAGGGCGTGGAGCAGGTCGTCTACATCACGGGCCATCTCAAGGAGACGGTCGAGCAGCACGCGCGGGCGACGTACGCGATCCCCGGTGCGTACGTGGAGCAGAAGGTGCAGGACGGTACCGCGGGCGCGGTGGAGCTCGCGCGGCCGTACGTGGACCAGCCGGTGCTGATCATCTTCGTCGACACCATCTTCGACGCCGACCTCTCGATCATCGAGAAGTCCGACGACGACGGGATCATCTGGACCAAGGAGGTGGAGGACTACCAGCGCTTCGGCGTGGTGGTGACCGATGCCAACGGCCACATGACGAGGATCGTGGAGAAGCCGAGCACGCCGATCAGCAAGCGGGCGAACATCGGGCTCTACTATATGAAGAACTGGAAGCTGCTGTACGAGGGCATCGCCCACGTCCTCAAGCAGCCGACGAACAAGGGCGAGTACTATCTCACCGACGCGTTCCAGTACATGATCGACAAGGGCGCGAGGATCCGCGTGGTGGACGTGGACGGCTGGTACGATGCGGGCAAGCTCGACACGCTGCTGGAGACCAACCGCACGATGCTCGAGAAGGGGCGGGCGTCGATCCCGTACCGGGGGCTCAAGAACGTCGAGGTGATCGACCCGGTGCGGATCGAGGACGGGGCGATGGTGACCGACTGCATCCTCGGGCCGAACGTGGTGATCGGCGCGGGGAGCACGGTGACCAACTGCACCCTGCGGGATGTGATCGTGGGGGAGAAGACGACGCTGGCGTCGTGCATCCTCACCGACTCGATGGTGGGGGACCGGGCGCACCTCGAAGGGATCACCGGGTCGGTGACGCTCGGGGACGATGCCGAGGTGCGCGCGCCGCGGACATGAGCGAAGTTTAGGGGCACACACCAGCCCCGGACCGGACCGTGACAGACTCGCTCAACCGCCGTGATGCCCTCAAGCAGGCCCTGGTCGCGGGCGCGGCCATCGCCGGGGCCGGCGCCCTCTCCCCGCTCCCCGCCATCGCCGAGTCGATCACGGCCGCGGACGCCCCGGACGCGGTGCCCGCGCGCGCGAGGTTCGCGAAGTCCATGAAGGGCGTCCCGTTCGCGAGGCACGAGAACGTTCGCATCGGGATCGTCGGCACGGGATTGCGCGGACGTTCGGTGCTGAGCGAGCTGCTCGCGATCGACAACGTGAAGGTCGTCGCCGTCGCCGACATCGTGCCCGAGAAGGCGGCGCGCGCCGTGAAGATGTGCACCGACGCCGGGGCCGCCGCACCCGAGGTCTACACCAGCGGCGAGCGCGACTTCGAGCGCCTCGTCGCCCGCGACGACATCGACTTCGTCTACACGGCCACGCCGTGGGAATGGCACGTGCCGGTGCTCCTCGCCGCGCTCAAGGCCGGCAAGCATTGCGGTTCCGAATGTCCGGTGGGGATCACGCTGCGCGACCTCTGGGCACTGGTCGACGCGAGCGAGCGCCACCAGCGGCATTGCCTGCAGCTCGAGAACTGCAACTACGGCTACAACGAGATGCTGGTGAACCGCCTCGTCCACGATGGCGTGCTCGGCGAGGTGCTCTACGGGTCGGCGGCCTACCTGCACGACCTGCGCGCCATCCTGTTCGAGGACCGCGACGAAGGGCTGTGGCGGCGCGGCTGGCACACGCGCGTGAACGGGAACCTCTACCCCACCCACGGCCTCGGCCCGGTGGCGTGGTACATGGATCTCAACGCCGGCGACCGGATGACCTATCTGGTCTCGATGAGCACGCCGGAACGCGGCCTCACGCTCCATCGCGAGGCGACCGTGCCGGACCGGGCGAACGCCAAGTGGAACGAGCGCTACGTCACCGGCGACCTCAACTCGTCGCTCATCATGACGGAGAAGGGGCGGAACATCCTGCTGCAGCACGACGTCTCGAACCCGCGCCCGTACTCGCGCCTGAACGGCGTGCAGGGCACCAAGGGCGTGTTCGAGGACTACCCGGCCCGCATCTATGTGGAAGGGCAGCAGGGCGGCGAGCGCTTCACCGGCATCGACGAGTGGAAGAAGACGCACGAGCATCCGCTCTGGACCCGCGTGGGCGAGCTCGCGCGCAAGAAGGGCGGCCACGGCGGCATGGACTTCATCATGGCGTACCGCCTGGTGGAGTGCATGCGCGAGGGGCTGCCGCCCGACTACGACGTGTACGACGCCGCGAGCTGGAGCGCGCCGCTCCCGCTGTCCCAGATGTCGGTCGCGCGCGGCTCGGCGCCGATGAAGTTCCCCGACTTCACGCGCGGCGAGTGGTCGAAGGCGCGGGCCTGATGGGACCCGCGCCCGTGTCGCGTCCGGCGCGCTGACCATGCCGACCCGCGCGACCACGGCGGTGATCCTCGCGCGCGGACTCGGCACGCGGATGCGCGCCGACGACGGCGTGGCGCTGTCCGACGCGCAACGCGCCGCTGCGGCGGCCGGGGCGAAGGGACTGATGCCGGTAGGCGGATACCCGCTGCTCGACCACGTGCTGAGCGCGCTCGCCGACGGCGGGGTGAAGGACGTCATCTTCGTGGTCGCGCCACGCGAGACCGCGCTGCGCGGGCGATACCTCGGCGAGGCGCGACCGACGCGCCTGCGCGTGCACTTCGCGGTCCAGCTCGACCCGCGCGGCACCGCCGACGCCCTCAACTCCGCGCGCGACGTGGTCGATGCGGCGGGGCCGCACGACCGCGAGGGGCGGGCGCACTTCCTGATGCTCAACGCCGACAATCTCTATCCCGTGGAGTCGATCGCGGCGCTCGTCGCGCTCGACGGTCCCGGCCTGGTCGCGTACGAGGCGGCCGCGCTCTCGTCGGAGGGCAACATCGAGCCCGAGCGGGTGATGGCGTTCGCCCTGCTCGACCTCGGCGCGGACGATGCCTTGAAGGACATCGTCGAGAAGCCCGGAGCGGAGCATCCGCTGGCGCGTGCGGCCGAGCGCTGGGTGTCGATGAACCTGTTCCGGTTCGACTCGTCGATCTTCGACGACTGCGCGGCCGTGCGGCCCTCGGCGCGCGGCGAGCTGGAGCTGGCCGATGCGGTGCGCGCGGCGATCGCGCGCGGGGTGCGCTTCCAGGCGGTGCGGCAGCGGCTGCCGGTGCTGGACCTCTCGCGGCGCGGCGACGTGGCGGGCGTCGAGGCGCGGCTCGCGGGGCGTGTGCCGCACCCATGACGTCCGCATGAGCGAGGACGCGCGCACGATCTTCGTGCCGGGGCGGATCGAACTCTTCGGCAAGCATGTCGACTACGGCGGCGGCCCGTCGATCACCTGCGCGGTGGGCGCGGGCATCACCGCGACGTTCGAGCCGCTCACGCGACCGATGCTGGAGGTGGAGGACGAGCAGACCGGCCGGCGCACGCGGGTCGCGCTCCGGCGCGATGCGCGCTCGACCGCCGCGCACGGCGGGACGTACGTCGCCGCGGTCGCGCGCCGGCTCGCGCGGGACTTCGCGCCGCTCAAGGTGGGGGTCCGGCTGCGCACGTCGAGCGACCTGCCGCGCTCGTCGGGGCTCTCGAGCTCGAGCGCGTTCATCGTGCTGCTCGCCCATGCGGTGGCCGTGGTGAACCGCCTGCGCGAACGGCGGCTGTGGAAGGACCATCTCTCGTCGCCGATCGCGTTCGCGGAGTACTGCGGGGCGATGGAGATGGGCGGTCCGTGGGGACCGTTCGCGGGCGATGTGGGCGTCGGGACGCGCGGCGGCGCGCAGGATCACATCGCGATCGTGTGCGGTGAGGCCGACACGGTCGGCGAGTTCAAGTATCTCCCCGCCTCGCGTGTGGGGCGCGCGCGCTTCCCGGCGCACTGGAGCCTGCTCGTCTCGACGAGCGGCGTGCGCGCGACCAAGAGCGGGGGTGCGCTCGCCGACTACAATCGCGCGTCGGATGTGGTGCGGGACATGCTCGCGCTCTGGAATCGCGGCACGGGGCGGCTCGATCAGTCGCTCGGCAGTGCGTTGCGGTCGTCGGCCGACGCGCCCGCCCGACTCGAGGCGCTCGCGCGCAACGCCCCGGACGCGCCCTGGTTCCTCGCGCGCATCGAGCAGTTCCGGGCCGAGACCGAGCGCATCGTGCCGCACGCGATGCAGGCGTTCGCCGCGGGCGATGGCGCCGCGCTCGGCCGGCTCGCGGTGGAGTCGCAGCAGCGCGCCGAGACGGCCCTGCGCAACCAGATCCCCGAGACGATGTTCCTCGCGCGCGCGGCGATGGCGAGCGGCGCGCACGCAGCCTCGGCGTTCGGCGCGGGATTCGGCGGGGCGGTGTGGGCCGCCGTCGATACGGCGCAGGCGGAGGAGGTGCGGGAGCGCTGGACGCGGTCGTTCGCCGCGGCCTTCCCGCACCGCGCCGGCAAGGCGGACTGGCTGATCCTGCGGCCGGCCGCGGGCATGGCCGCTCGATGACGACCGGCGAGGAGGCGATCGCGCCGGTCCCGGACGGCGCCCCGCCCGCACCACCGCGGTCGGCGCGCGTGTCGCGACCTCCGCTCTCGCGCAACGTGCGGATGCTCGCCACGGTGAGCTTCTTCACCGACGTCGCGAGCGAGATGATCTACCCGCTGCTCCCGCTCTTCCTCTCGACCGTGATCGGCACGTCGGCGGCGGCACTCGGCGTGATCGAAGGGATGGCCGAGAGCGTGAGTTCGCTGCTGCGGCTCCCGGCGGGGTGGTACTCGGACCGGATCAGGAAGCGGAAGCCGCTCGTCCTGTTCGGTTACCTGGTGGCGGCGGTGTCGCGGCCGTTGATCGGGCTCGCGCAGTCCACCGGGCAGGTGCTCGCGATCCGGCTGACGGATCGGTTCGGCAAGGGGGTGCGCACGGCGCCGCGTGACGCGCTGATCGCCGATTCGGTGATCCCGTCGCAGCGCGGGTACGCGTACGGTGTGCACCGCGCGGCGGACTCCCTGGGCGCGGTGGCGGGGCCGCTGATCGCGTGGGCGCTGCTGACCACGCAGTGGGTGGAGCTGCGCGAGCTGTTCCTCTGGGCTGCGGTGCCCGGGCTCATCTCGGTGGTGCTCGTCGCCGTGTTCGTGAAGGAGTCGTACGTCGCGGTCCCCGTGCAGCGGGCGGGGACCGCGAGCGAAGCGAATCCGATGAGCGCGCAGGGTGGGGCGGCGGTCGATCCGCTTCCGCATCCGGCGCCGCCGCTCGGGCCGACCTTCTGGCGGTATCTGTTCGTGCTGTTCGTGTTCACGCTGAGCACGTCGACGGACGCCTTCCTGCTGCTGCGCGCCTCGCAGCTCGGCGTCCCGACGGCGATGGTGCCGATCCTGTGGGCGCTGCTGCACGTGGTGAAGTCGTCGAGCACGGTGATGGGTGGTGCGCTCTCGGACAAGGTGGGGCGCCGGCCGTTGATCCTCGGTGGCTGGGTGGTGTACGCGCTGGTGTACCTCGGCTTCGCGGTCGCGAGCGAGGCGTGGCACGCGTGGGCGCTGTTCGTGGTCTATGGGCTCTACTTCGGCGCGACCGAAGGGACCGAGAAGGCGTTCGTGGCGGACCTCGTGCCGGCGGCGCGGCGCGGGACGGCGTTCGGGTGGTTCAACGCGGCGCTCGGGCTGGGGGCATTGCCGGCGTCGGTGCTGTTCGGCATCGTGTGGGAGCGGATGGGCGCGGCGGATGCGTTCACGATGGGGGCGGGGATCGCCGCCCTCTCGACGCTGCTCTTCTTGGCTTTGGTCCCTCGCGGGGGGCAGGAGGCGGCGTGATGGCACGGCCGGTGGCGATGGTCGCGCTGGTGGCGCTCTGCGGCGCGACGGCGATGGCGCAGCAGAGCGTGCGCGTGGAGGTGCGGGACGACCAGGCGACGCCGGTGGGATTCGCGATGGTCGCGCTGGTGGGTGGCGCGGCGCAGGTCGCGACCGATTCGGGCGTCGTGACGTTCCGCACGCGCGCAGCGGATTCGCTCAACCTGCGGGTGCGGCGGATCGGGTACCGCGAGCACTTCGGGTTCGTGCGCCGCGGCGAGGGCGGTGCTTTCCGGGTCACGCTGCCGCGGGTGGCGGCGACGCTCTCGACGGTGGAGGTGACGGCGGCGGGGTCGTCGTCGAACACGCCGTTGGTCCAGCGCGGGTTCTATGACCGGGTGGATCGCGTCCAGAAGGGGGCGATCCTGGCCGACTTCCTGACACCGGAGCAGTTGGATGAACGCGAGGGGTTCACGAAGGTGACGCAGATGATCGCGGGGTCGCGGTATGCGAGGGTCAACTCGATGACGTTCGAGAATGGCTCGGTCCGCCGGCTCGTCGTCGTTGGTCGAGGGGGGTGTCCGATGACGATCCTGCTCGACGGCTATCGGGTTCCCAAGACCGCGCAGGACTATGCTGTCGCGGAGATACCGCAGTCGATCAATCCAGCTGGGTCGCAGCGAGAGATCGGAGGCAGGGACCCCGCCCCACCGTCGATCGATGACGTCGTCGACGGCCGCTCGATCATGGCGATCGAGGTGTACCCGAGCACGGCCAACGCGCCCGCCGAGCTGCAGCGCGCGAGCGGTCGAGGCTCCTGCGGCATCGTCGCGCTCTGGACCGGTGGGCGGCGGTGATGATGTTCAAGCGTGCGGTGACCTTCCTTCTCGCCGGTGTCTCGACCGCTGCCGCGCAGGCGAACACCGCTCGCGTCCAAGTCCGCGACGGCCAAGGCCTCCCCGTCGGCTTCGCCCTCGTCTCGCTCGTCGGCGGCAGCATGCAGGTCGCGACCGACTCGGGCGTCGCAACGTTGCGCGTCAAGGCGACGGACTCGCTCAACCTCCAGGTCCGGCGGATCGGCTACCGCGAGCACTTCGGCTGGGTGAGGCGCGGACCTGACGGCGGCTACACGGTCACGGTGCCCGCGCTCGCCGTCGCGCTCACCGCAGTCGAGATCACCGAGCGCGCGAACACGCCCCTCGCGCGGACCGGATTCTACGACCGCGCGAGTCGCGTGCAGCGCGGCGCGATCCTCGGCGACTTCCTCACGCCGGAGCAGCTCGATGCGCGCGGGCAGTCGAGCATCACGCGGATGATCGAGGGATCGCGCTATGCGCGGGCGACCGGGATCCCGGGTGGACGGAACGGACGCCGGTTTCTCGTGATCACCGGGCGCGGCGGTTGTGCGATGACGATCGTGCTCGATGGGCAGCGCATGACGGGCGTCGCAGGCGAGAACTTCCAGGGCGATGCCCCGAGTTCGATCAACGGGAACGGCACCGCGCCGATCCGCGGAAGTGAGGGTGTTCCCCTCGACGACCTCATCGACGGCCGCAGCGTGATGGCGATCGAGATCTACCCTTCGACGGCGAACGCCCCCGCCGAGCTGCAGACACTAGGCGGTCGCGGCTCCTGCGGCATCGTCGCCATCTGGACCGGGCCGCGGCAGTAACGCGCAGCCCTGCAACGCTCCTCGAGCCCCATCTGTCGAACAAGGAAGCCCACGACCCCGGAGCCGCGCGATGGACACGATCCTCAAGGAGTTCCGCTACGCCATCCGCTCGCTGGTCAGGAGCCCCGGCTTCACCATCGCCGCCGTGCTCTCGCTCGCCCTCGGCATCGGCGCCAACGCGGCGATCCTCAGCGTGGTGCGCGGCGTGCTCCTCCGCCCGACACCGTTCACCGACCTCGATCGCATCGCGATGGTCTGGGAGACCGATCGCGCGAGCGGCACCACGCGCGAACCGTCGTCCATCCCCGACTACAACGACTTCCGCGCGAAGAGCCGCGAGTTCGCGCAGTTCGCGGCCCTCACGCCGGTGGAGATGAACGTCACCTCCGCGACGAGCGAGCCCGAGCGACTCGCCGGACTCGCCGTGAGCGAGTCGTACTTCGGCACCGTCGGGCTCCGGCCCCTCGTCGGGCGCGCGTTCACCGCCGAGGAGGACGGCCCGGGCGGTCCACGCTCGGTGGTGATCGGAGAGGCGCTGTGGGAGCGGCTCTTCCAGCGCGACGCCAACGTGCTCGGGCGCGCGTTGCGCCTCAACGACACCGACTGGCAGGTGATCGGTGTGATGCCGGAAGGCGCCGACTTCGGCGTGCTCCAGGTGCTCGGCAGCGCCGACTACGGCCGTGGCTTCGCCGACCGGGGCGGCCGGCCGCGCGTGGACCTCTGGGTCCCGCTGCGCGCGAGCCCGCAGGCGTCGCGCGGCAATCATCCGATCATCGTGCTCGGCCGGCTCGCGCCCACGGCGTCGTTCGCCACCGCGCAGACCGAGCTCACGGCGATCACCGCCGAGCTCGAGCGGACCTATCCGGAGGAGAACGCCGCGCGCGGCGCGTTCATCGAGCCGCTCGACGCGACCGTGTTCGGCAACGTGCGCGTCGCGATGTTCGTCCTGCTCGCGTCGGTGTCGATGGTGCTGCTCGTCGCATGCGCGAACGTCGCCAACCTGCTGCTCGCGCGCGCCGCGACGCGGTCGCACGAGGTGACGGTGCGCACCGCACTCGGCGCGAGCTCGGCGCGCATCGCGCGGCAGTTCGTCGTCGAAGGGACGGCGTTGGTGGGGGCGGGGGCCGTGCTCGGGGCGGCTCTCGCGTTCGGCGCGGTGTCGGTCCTGCGCGCGCTCGCGCCGGCCACCATCCCGCGTGCCGGGGAGATCCGCGTGGACCTCACGGTGCTCGCCGCGACGGCGGCGATCTCGGTGCTCGTGGCACTCGTGCTCGGCGCGTTGCCGGCGCTGCAGGCGCGTCGCGTGAACCTGCAGGAGGCGATGCAGTCGGCGGGGAGCCGCGGCAGCTCGGGCGGTCGCTGGGCGCGCGCGCTCCGGTCCACGCTCGTCGTGGGCGAGCTCGCGACCGCCACCATGCTGATGGTCGGCGCCGGCTTGCTCATTCGCAGTCTCTGGACGTTGCAGGACGTGGATCCGGGCTTCGAAGCCTCGCGCGTGCTCAAGGCCGAGTTCCAGCTGCCGAGCAGCCGCTATCCGCAGGACTTCGCCGTGTTCCCCAACTGGCCGGAGCGGCAGCGATTCCAGTCGGAGCTGCTCACGCGACTGGGGGGGCTGCCCGGGGTGGAGTCGGTCGCGCTCGCGACGGCCAATCCGATGGACGCGGGCTTCACGAGTTCCATCCGGGTGGTCGGGCGCGAGAGCGAGGCAGGGGACTGGCCGGAGCCGTCCATCCGCACGGTGAGCGCGGGCTACTTCGCGACGCTGCAGGTGCCGGTGCGGGCGGGGCGCGGGTTCGAGGCGACCGACGACGCAGCGGCCGCGCCGGTGATCGCGATCAACGAGTCCGCGAGGGCGCGCTACTTCGGCGATCGTGATCCGATCGGCGCGCAGATCAACCTGTGGGGTGCCAACCGCACCGTGATCGGCGTGGTGGGGAACGAGCGGTTCAAGGGACTCGCCGAAGCCGCGCCGCCGGGGGTGTACATGCCGCTCACGCAGGCGCCGACGCCGAGTGCGGTGCTGGTGCGCATGAATGGCGATGCGCAGCTCGCGGCGCCGCTCGTGCGGCGCGTGATGCGCGAGATCGACCCACAGCTGGCGCTCTTCGGTGTGGAGCCGCTCGAGGACACCATCCGCGGCACGATGGCCCAGCGGCGATTCACGATGCTGGTGCTCATCTCGTTCGCGATGGCGGCGCTCGCGCTCGCGATCATCGGCGTGCACGGCGTGCTGAACTACGCGGTGGCGCAGCGGACGCGGGAGATCGGCATCCGCGTGGCGCTGGGCGCGGACCTGGCGCGGGTGCGTCGACTGGTGATGACCGATGGCGCGCGGCTCACCGCGCTGGGGCTCGGCATCGGCCTCGCGGGTGCGGCGGTGATCGCGCGGTTGATGCGGGCGCTGCTGTTCGGCGTGGGCAGCTACGACCCGCTCACGTTCGTCGGGGTGGCGACGGTGCTCGGCGGCGTGGCGTTGCTCGCGTGCTGGCTGCCGGCGCGGCGGGCGGCGCGCGTCGATCCGATTGTCGCGCTTCGCGCCGACTAGTGCGGAAGGTCGTTGACACCGTGTCCGAGTGCTACCTTGGTCACGGCTTCCGCTCGCGTCCGCACAGAGGAGTTCGAATGAAGCAGTGCTCGGGCGTCGTCTTGATGGCGCTGGGTGGGCTGGCGGCAACTCTCGCGTGCGCCGGGGAGCCGCTCGCGCCGGCCGCGAGCACCGTGACCGCGGGCCAGCTCGCTGCGGCCGTCACCGGAACCGTTGCCGATTCGATCGATGCAGCCGGACAGTTCGTCCTCGCCGACAGGATGCGTGACGACGGGACGGAGATCACCGAGCAACGCGCGCGTGAGCTCGCGATCGCGTACTGGAAGACGATCGAGCAAGAGCTGCGGATTCGCGCCAAGCGAGATCGCTACGGTGTCCCGCTGTCGGCAAGACTCCGGATCTGCTCGCGTGCCTTCTACGCGGAGAGTGGCTACGATTCGTTGCCCACGGACCTGCCGGTCGAGATGCGCCGCGGACTCGGCCCGCAGTGGCTGCTCGGCCTCTGCAACGGCGATAACCAAGAGTTGGCGATCTCCGTCTCCAGTGAGGCGACCGACCTCAGCGTCAGGGCTGACGGCACGATCTCCATCCTGAAGAACGGCGACTTCTGGGACGTCGGCGTTCCGGTGGGCGTGCGCATCCCCGCGTGGCCCGAGAACGCGGCCGTCGCCGCGGCCGCGCCAGGCTATCGCGTGTCCGGCGTTCCCGTCTTGCGACGCCGGGCCCGCAACCAGGTGATGTTCATCGCGGACTGGTACTTCCCGATCGAACAGGAAGGTGAAATCCGTGGCCTCGTCAGTGGCGTCAGTCGCCGTGTGAGCGCGCTCCAGTTCGGGATCTACTCGTCGTTCAGCGACGTGAAAGTGTTGGATGCCCATCCCGACTTCGCGGACGAGTCCCGCGTTGAAGTGGCGAGAGTCAGCCTCGGTGGCGGAAATGTCAGACTAGTGCCGATCACGCGGCGAGCTGATGTCGCGTTCTGGATCGAGCCGGTCGTGCGGGTGGTGCCGTGACTCCGCCGCCCGATCACTAGCAGCAACGCGACCCGGGCTTCTCGTAGCGCGAGGTCAAGCGTTCCTGCACGAACTCGCGCTCCGTCATCGGCTCGCGGTCGGGATGGCACTCCTTCACGTGCGCGACATAGACCGCATAGTCCGGCGCGCCGATGATCCGGCGCACCACCGCCGCCGCGCGCGCGAACCAGCCGCGGGGCGCGGCTGATCCACGGGCGTCGGCGGCGGAGGCGTGGCTCATCGCCGCGCCTTGCTCCCGTTCGGCCCGATGGTCCGATCGAACAGCTCGAGGATGCGACGGTACTCGTCGGTCCACGAACTCGGCCGCACGAATCCGTGATCCTCCACCGGATAGACCGCGAGCTCCCAATCGGTCTTGCCGAGCTCGATCAGCCGCTGCGAGAGCATGACGATGTCCTGGAACTGCACGTTCGTGTCCACCATGCCGTGCGCCATGAGGAGCGGGTCCTTGAGCCCCTCGGCGAAGAAGATCGGCGACGAGCGGCGGTAGGCGGTCGTGTCGTCCTGCGGGAGGTTCAGGATGCGGCCGGTGTAGCCGTGGTTGTAGCTCGCCCAGTCGGTGACCGACCGGAGCGCGGCGCCGGCGCCGAAGTACTCGCTCTTGTTGAAGAGCAGCATGAGCGTGGTGAAGCCGCCGTAGCTGCCGCCGTACACGCCGATGCGCTCGGGGTCGATGCCGAAGGTCTTCGTGAGGTACTTCGACCCGCTCACGTTGTCGTCGATGTCCTTGCCGCCCATCCAGCGGTAGATCGCCGTGCGCCAGTCGCGGCCGTAGCCGGCCGAGCCGCGGTAGTCGATGTCGAGCACCGTGTACCCGCGCTCGGCGAGCAGGTGGTGGAACATGTACTCGCGCGAATACGTGGACCACCAGTTGTGGACGTTGTGCAGGTACCCCGCGCCGTGCACGAAGATGACCGCCGCGCCGTTGGACGGCTTGCCGAACTGCTTCGGGTCATACAGGCGCGCCGGGACCTTCGTGCCGTCCTCGCCGTCGATCATCACGATGGGCGGGACCTTCCACTGGTACGAGCGGAACTCGGCCGAGGTGCTCGTCGTGAGCTGCGCCATCTGCGTCTGGCCGGCGCGGGCGAGGAACAGCTCGGGCGGCGTGTTGGGCGTGGAGTACACGTCCGCCATCACGTTGGCATCGACCGGCGAGAGCACGGGTGCGTGGCCGCCGTCGCCGGTGGTGAGGCGCGTGCGCGCGCCGCCGGTCATCGCCATGCGGTACGCCTGCCGCGTGAACGGCGACGGCTCGCTGGTCACCATCTCGAAGTTCACGTTGTCCGTGGACCGGTCCACCTGGAGCACTTCCCAGTTGCCGCTGGTGAGCGCCTGCTTGCCGGTGCCGTCGGCGTTCACCGAATAGAGGTGCGCATAGCCGCTCTCCTCGGAGACGAACCAGGCCTTGCCGGCCGGCGTCCAGCCGCTGCAGCCGAAGCACGGGCCGTTCACCCACGCCTCGTCGCGCAGGTTGTCGACGAGCTTCATGGACGCGTCCGCGCCGGCGACGGTCCAGAGGTAGCGGTTCTTGAAGTCGGCCGAGGAGATGGAGATGAGCGCGTACTTGCCGTCGTCGCTCCATTCGCCCACCGAGCCGCCACCGAAGCCGCCGCCTGCGCCGCCCGACGGGCTCGCCCCCTCGGGCACGAGCTTGAGCCATGTCACCTTGCCGGTGGCGAGGTCGAGGTGGCCGATCCGCTGCGTGCCCTGCGCGTCGCCGACCTTGGTGCGGCCGGGGATCATGCGCGGGTAGCCGTCCGCATTGATGTAGTCTGGGACGTCCGACGCGCGCGTGTTCGCCGCGGCGATGAACGTTGAGATGATCGCGCTCCGGGCATCGGGCGAGAGCGAGATGCCGCCGAGGCGCTCGGTGGTGGGGATCCAGACGATCGGGAGCGCGCGCGACTCGGCGGCGCGCCGCTGGGCGCGCTGGGCGGAATCGGCCGCGAGCTCGTCGCGGATGACCTCGAAGAGGAACCGCTGCTGCTCGGCGAGCGCGCCGCGCTGGCCCGTGGGGCGCTCCGCCTCGCGCGGCGCCGCGCCGCTGCGGATGTCGGTGAGCTGCCGGGTGAGCCCGGTCGCGAGGTCGAATGCGTAGGCGTTGTTGTCGCGCACGAAGAGGATCTGCTTCTCATCCAGCGAGAACTGCGCCGCCGATTCGTTGCCGTTGGTCTGCGTGATGCGACGGTGCGCGATGGAAACCGCGCCGCCGCGCGCGGCCGTGGTGCGGGTGCGCAGCCAGATGTCGCCCGCCGCGACGAGGACCTCGGAGCGGCCGTCGCGGCTGCGCCGGCCCGTCGCCAGCATGGGCGCGACGGAGTCCATGTGCGCCGCCGTCACCTGCTCCGGCACGGCGCCGGCGCGGGCGGCCACGCGGAACGGCTTGTTGTCCTCGTTCCACCGGGCGCCGGGCTGGAGCCAGCTGAAGTAGATCCACTGGCCGTCCGCCGTGAAGCGCACCTGGCCGGGTTCACGGCCGTACAGTTCCGGCCCGCGCATGATGTTGCGGACGGAGAGGTCGAAGGGCTGCTGCGCACCGAGCGGCGCGGCAGCGAGGAGAGCGGCGAGGGCGATGCGGCGCATGGTCTCTGGGGTTGGAGCGTGGTCAGAAACTACGCGCCGGCCGTTCGATTCGCTTGCGCTCCCGCATGGTGCCCGCTTCCCGGCCGGATCAGAGGTGCCGCAGGTACCGATCCGGCGCGTTCAGGAAGTCCCGCGTCACCCGCACATGCTCCGCTTCGTCGTACGCGATCGCGCGCGGCGGGCGCTCGTCGAACGACCAGATGGTGGCGCCCGGGAGCGCGAGCAGGATCGGCGAGTGCGTCGCGATGATGAACTGCCCGCCGTCGGTCACCATGTCCTGCAGCATCGCGAGCAGCGCGAGCTGCGACGTGGGCGAGAGGGCGGCCTCAGGTTCGTCGAGGAGGTACAGCCCGTCCGGCACGAACCGCGAGCGGAAGAGCGACAGGAAGCCCTCGCCGTGCGACTGCGCGTCGAAGTCGGCGCCGTACCGGGACTGCATCTGCGCCAGCGATCCGGCGATCGGTCCCAGGCGCAGGCCCTTCGCCATCGCGCTGCGGTCGGCGTACTCCCGTTCCACCTCCTGCATCTCGCGCTGGAGCTCGGCCTTCTGGATGGCGAGCGCCTTGGTGAATCCGAAGAAGTCCTCGGCGCGGAGGAAGAACCCGCGGTGCGCCCGCCCGGTGCGGCTCCAGACGAGGCGCATCTCGCGCGCGAGGGCGCGCGCGTGCGCGAGCGTCTCGTCCACGTCGACGCTCTTGGCGCCGATCGTCGGCAGCCGCACCGCCGCCGCCAGTCCCTCGAGCAGGGTGCTCTTGCCCGATCCGTTCTCGCCGACGAAGAAGGTCACCGGCGCGGTGAAGGGGAGGACGCCCGTCGCCCGCACGGCGGGCACGGCGAACGGATACCGCTCGGCGCGCTCGTCCTCCGGGGCGATCAGCTCCAGTCTGGCGAGCCGGTTCCGCACATCGGGGGCCGGCTCCTTCCGCTGGCGCTTGGACGGCTTCACGCCGCCGCGCGCGCCGTGTGCGGGTGCTCGCTCGACACCATGGGCTTGCGGCCCTGCAGCACCGCGGCCCACTCGCGGATGGAGTCGAGCAGGATGACGATCACCGACACCATGAAGAACGCGCAGACGGCCGCGTCGAGGCGGTCGTTGAACACGAGCCGGCCCGCGCCCACGGCGTCGGCCACGCCCGGCGGGAGCGCGCCGCGCGCGACGAAGTCCTCGACCCACCGCGCGTGCGACAGGAAGCCGACGCGCGGATCGGCGTCGAACAGCTTCATCCATCCGCCGGTCATGGTGACGACCACCAGCCAGGCCATCGGCAGCAGGGTCATCCACGCGTACTTCGCGCGGCCCATCTTGATGATGACGGTCGTCCCCACGCAGAGCGCGACCGTCGCGAGCAGCTGGTTGGCGATCCCGAACAGCGGCCAGAGCGAGTTGATGCCGCCGAGCGGGTCGGTCACGCCCTGGTAGAGGAAGTAACCCCAGAGCGCCACGAAGATGCCGCTCGAGAGGATGACCGCCGGATACCACGACACGCGACCGAACGGCTCCCAGAGGTGCTTGCCGAGGTCCTGGAGCATGAACCGGCCCACGCGCGTGCCGGCGTCGAGCGTGGTGAGGATGAACAGCGCCTCGAACATCAGGGCGAAGTGGTACCACAGCGCCATCGCGCCGTCCCCGCCGAGCACGTCGGCGAAGATCTTGGCCATGCCCACCGCGAGCGAGGGGGCGCCGCCGGTGCGCGAGAGCAGGGAACTCTCCTGCACCTGCTGCGCGAGCAGCGTCAGCTCGCTCGGCGCCAGGGTGAAGCCCCAGGTCGCGATCGCCGTCGCCGCCGACTCGGCGGTGGTGCCGATCATGCCGGCCGGCGAGTTGATCGCGAAGTAGACGCCCGGCGTGAGGACGCACGCGGCGATGAGCGCCATGATCGCGACCAGCGACTCGGTGAGCATCGCGCCGTAGCCGATGAAGCGCGCGTCCGCCTCGTTCTCGAGGATCTTGGGCGTGGTGCCCGACGAGATGAGCGCGTGGAACCCGGAGATCGCGCCGCAGGCGATGGTGATGAACACGAACGGGAACACCTTGCCCGCGAACACCGGTCCCGTCCCGTCGATGAACTGCGTGACCGCCGGCATCTGCAGCGGCGGCAGCACGAGCACGATGCCGGCGCCGAGCGCGAACACCACGCCGATCTTGACGAACGCCGAGAGGTAGTCGCGCGGCGCGAGCAGCAGCCACACGGGCACCACCGAGGCGGCGAAGCCGTAGGCCATGAGCACGTACGCGAGCGTCACGCCGCTCAGCGTGAACATCGGCGCGAGCGACGGGCTCTCGCCCACCCAGCGGCCCACGTAGAGCGAGAGGACGAGCAGCGCGATGCCGATCGCGCTCACCTCGAGCACGCGGCCGGGCCGCAGGTACTTGAGGTAGAGGCCCATGAACATCGCGATCGGGATGGTGAGGCCGATCGTCACCGTGCCCCACGGGCTCGACTTGAGCGCGTTCACGACGATGAGCGCGAGCACGGAGATGAGGATGATCATGATCCCCAGCACCGCGACGAGTGCGGTGAAGCCGGCGACGGGTCCGATCTCCTCCTTCGCCATCTGCCCGAGCGACTTGCCGTTGCGCCGCACCGACGAGCAGAGGATCACGCAGTCCTGCACCGCGCCGCCCAGCACCACGCCGACGATGATCCAGATCGCGCCGGGCAGGAACCCGAACTGCGCGGCCAGCGTCGGCCCGACCAGCGGACCGGGGCCGGCGATCGCGGCGAAGTGGTGCCCGAAGACGATCCACTTGTTGGTCGGCACGAAGTCGCGGCCGTCGGCGAGGCGCTCGGCCGGCGTCGCGCGCGTGGCATCGAGCGCGAACACCTTCGCGGCGATGATCTTCGAGTAGAAGCGGTACCCCACCGCGTAGGTGCAGACCGCCGCGACGAGGAGCCAGGCGGCGCTGATCGTCTCCCCGCGCGTGACCGCGAGGTATCCGAAGGCGCTGGCGCCCGCGAGCGAGATGACGGCCCAGAGCAGGGCCGAAGGCCAACGCGACATGAGGCGAGGGGTTCGGGGGGACGGACGGGACGAACCTACGGACTGCGGTCGGGATGCGGGAGGGGGCGGGAATGGAGGGGGGCGCTGGGGGCGATTAGCTTTCGGCCGAGTCGGTCGCGGTCGGCGGATCGACGGAAGCGCCCCCTGTGCACAAGGTGAATCCCGTGCGTCGAGCCGCACTCTCCATCACGCTGCTGCTGTCGGTCGCATCGCGGGTCGCCGCCGGACAGGAGCCGCCGCCGGGGGCCGGTGGACCGCCGCTCGCGCCGTTCACCGCGGTCCGCGTCTCGATCGCGCCGGTGCAGGCCTGGCATCCGGACTCGGTGGGCTGGAGTCGCACCGTGGTGTGGGCGAGCGCGCGGCTCGCCATCGATTCCACGCTGCAGGCGCTCCTCGAGGAGCGCGGCCTCGGCCGGAAGTGGGCGTACGCGTCCGACATGGTGCGGACCGCCAAGCGCAATCCGACGTATGCGAGCGATCCCTACGCGTTGGGCGTCGCACGGCTCCGGAGCATGGAGATGAAGGCCGGGGCCGACATCCCGCAGGTGCTCGCGGACAACCTCCGGCCCTTCACCGCGATCGGCGACACGCGCCACGTCCTGATCCCCTTCGACCTGCGCGCCCAGGGGGACGGAGTGGTGCTCCGCCTCGCGCTGGTCGATACTCGTTCCAGGTCGCTCGTCTGGGCCGGCGACCTCGTCGCGGCGGGTGGCCCCAGGATGGTCACCGACCTCGCGACCCGCGTCGCCGACCTCATCATCGAACCCTGAGCGGCGCAGCGTCCGCTGCCCGCGTCCGCCTTCAGCCTTCTTCATGCGCATGAGCTCCCCCCGCGAAGTGACCCTCATCCCCGGCGACGGCATCGGCCCCGCCATCGTCGACGCCACCGTCCGTCTCCTCGAGGCCGCCGGGGCGTCGTTCGCGTGGGATCGCCAACTGGCCGGCATGGCCGCGGTGAAGGCGCTCGGCGATCCGTTGCCCGAGGCGACGCTCGAGTCGGTCCGGCGCACCAAGCTCGCGCTCAAGGGGCCGCTCGAGACGCCGGTCGGGAAGGGGTTCCGCTCCATCAACGTCGCGCTGCGCAAGGAGTTCGATCTCTACGCGAACCTCCGTCCGGCGAAGACGGTGCTCACCGGCGGGCGCTTCGACAACGTCGACGTGGTGCTCGTGCGCGAGAACACCGAAGGCCTCTACGTCGGCATCGAGAACTACGTCAAGGTCGGGGACGACCCGCATGCGGTCGCGCAGTCGGTCGCGGTGGTCTCGCGCACCGGCGCCGAACGGATCATCCGCTACGCGTTCGAGTACGCGGTGAAGCACGGCCGGAAGAAGGTCACCATCGTCCACAAGGCGAACATCCTCAAGTACTCCCAGGGCCTGTTCCTCGAGACGGGCCGGAAGGTGGCCGCCGAGTATGCCGGGCGCGTGGAGAGCGACGACAAGATCGTCGATGCGTGCGCGATGGAGCTCGTGATGCGCCCCGAGCGCTTCGACGTCATCGTGACGACGAACCTCTTCGGCGACATCCTCTCTGACCTCACGTCGGGCCTCGTCGGCGGCCTCGGCCTCACGCCGGGCGCCAACATCGGGTACGACTGCGGCATCTTCGAGGCCGTGCATGGCACGGCGCCGGACATCGCGGGGAAGGGGATCGCGAACCCGACGGCGGTGATGCTCGCCGCGTGCCAGCTGCTCGACCACGTCGGCGAGCAGGCGCGGGCGAACCGCATCCGTGCCGCGATCGAGTCCGTGCTGCGCGAGCGCAGGACCGTCACCGGCGATGTGGGCGGGAAGGCGACCACCGACGAGTACACGGACGCGGTGATCGCGCGGCTGACGGCCTGACCGCGCCCGGCGTGAGGATCCTCCAGCTCTCGGACATCCACTTCGGCCGGCACGCGGTGCCCGCGTACCACGCGGCGGTGCTGCGACGGGTCGCCGAGGGACGCTACGCCGCCGTCGCGCTGGTCGGGGACCTCACCCAGCGCAATCGCTCCTGGCAGTTCCGGGCAGCGCGCGAGTTCTGCGAGGAGGTCCGCGCGCACACGCGCCTCCTCGTCGTGCCGGGCAATCACGATGTCGCCTGGTGGTGGCAGCCCCTGGGGCTCGGCGTCGCCGCGCCGATGCTTGGCGCGTACCGCAAGTGGATCGCGCCGGACCTGGAGCCGCAGCTCCGGATCGCCGGCGTCACGATGGTGGGACTCAACTCCTGCCACGGCATCCAGCCCTACACCCTCACCACGCGGTTGCGTGACCTGAGCGTGGTGGGCGCGGTGCTCCCCGCGCAGTGGGAGCGGGCGCGTGCGGCGTTCGCGGCGGCACCGGCTGGCGACCTCAAGGTCCTCGTGTTCCATCACAACATCCTCCGCGGCGACCTGTCGGCGCGGTGGGGACTCGTCAGTCGCGCGGAGGGGATCCGTGCGGCGCACGCGACCGGCGCCGACCTCGTGCTCAACGGCCACGATCACCAGACGCGCATCGAGTCGGTGGAGTTGGACGGCCGCCACATGGTGGTCTCCCACAGCACCTCGTTCTGCGAGCGGACCCGCGGCGGGCTGGCCTCGGCGTTCCAGGAGATCGAGGTCGCGTCGGACGCGATCACCGTGCGCGCCTGCGTGTGGGACCGCGACGCGCGGGACTTCTCGCCGCGTCAGGACCGTATATTCCCGCGATGAGCGCGCGCGCCCACTCGTTCGACGACACCCAGCTCGGCTTCGGCTTCGACCAGCCCGCGGGCTCGCTCACCCTCGCGGAGCCCGCGACCGGGGACGAGGTGGAGCAGGCCCAGTCCGAGCTCGACGCCGAGGACCGGGCGGACGCCGAGCGCGCGGCGGATCGGCTGTACGCGAAGCTCACCGCGCTCGGGTTGATGCACGTCAAGCGCGTGATCCTCACGCGCAACCGCAGCATCCTCGTGAGCGTGAAGGGCTTCGAGCTGCGGATCCACGAGGGCTTCTGCGATGCGCCCACCGAGATGCACCTGCAGGTGGTGCGCTTCGTGATGGCGCGCCGCAAGTGGGAGCGGCAGGCCGCGCGCGACGCGATCGTGGGCTTCCCGCTGCCGCGGAACACCAAGCCGCCGCGCGCGCCCGAACGCACGCACCCGGACGACGAGCCGCTCGCCGAGCGGCTCGCGGAGTGGCACACACGCCTCAACGGCGAGCGCTTCGGCGCACGGCTCGGGCTCGTGCCCATCCGTGTCTCGCGCCGCATGGTGCGGCGGCTCGGGCACTACGCGCCCGGGGTCGAGGGCGGCGGGCCGGAGATCGCCCTGAGCGCGCGACACTGCCACCGCGATGGCTTCGCGAGCGCGCTGGAGACGCTGCTCCACGAGATGGTGCACCAGTGGCAGCACGAGAACGGGCTGCCGCTCGATCACGGCGCCGAGTTCCGGAAGAAGTGCCGCGAGGTGGGGGCGGTGCCGAGCGCCAAGCGCGCGGTCTGCTGAGCGCGGCTCAGCCGGCCGGCGCGTCGAGCACCTCGCGCACCTTCGCGGCCAGCGTGCGGGCGGTGTAGGGCTTGGCGAGGTACGGGACCGACTCGGGGATCCCGGCGGCCGTGCGCGAGCCGGTGCGCGCGTAGCCTGACACGAGGAGCACCCGCAACCCCGGCAGGCGACGCTGGAGCTCGCCGGCGAGCTCCGCTCCCGTGATCCCCGGCATCACGAAGTCGGTCACGAGCAGGTCGATCGGCGGATGCGCTCCCGCGACCAGGTCCAGCGCCTCCTGTCCGTTGGACGCGAGCAGCACCGCATAGCCGCGCTCCGTCAGCGCGCGACGCGCCGTGTCCCGTACGGCGTCGTCATCCTCCACCAGCAGGACGGACTCCGTGCCGCCGCGCGCCTCCGCGTTCGGCACGCGGGACGGCCCGCTCAGCGGCTCGCTCGATCGCGGCAGGAGCACCTTGAACGTGGTCCCCTTGCCCACCCGCGAGTAGGCCGAGATCGCGCCGCCGTGCTGCTGCACGATCCCGTAGCACACCGCGAGCCCGAGCCCCGTGCCTTCGCCGACCCCCTTGGTGGTGAAGAAGGGTTCGAAGATCATCGGCAGCACGTCTTCGGCGATGCCCGTGCCCGTGTCGGTGATCTCGAGGCACGCGTACTCCCCGGCGGCGACCTGCGCGTGCGATCCCGCGTAGGCCTCGTCGAGCTCGACGTTCGACGTCTCGATGGTGAGGTCCCCGCCGTGCGGCATGGCGTCGCGCGCGTTGACGACGAGGTTGACGAGGACCTGCTCGAGCTGGGAGAGGTCGGCGCGAACGGGCCACAGGTCGGGGGCGAGGCGCAGGTGCATGGTGACCCGCTCGCCGATGAGGCGGCGCAGCATCCGCTCCCCCGAGCTCGCGACGGCATTGAGGTCGACCGGCTCGCGATGGCCGGCCTGCTGTCGCGAGTAGGTGAGCAGCTGCTTGGTGAGGCTCGACGCACGCTCGGAGGCCTCGCGCGCGGCCAGGAGGTCCGCCGTGATCGCGTCCCCGCCCGGGATCCCGCGCGCCGACTCGATGGAGAACTCGAGGTTGGCGAGGATGACGGTGAGGAGATTGTTGAAGTCGTGGGCGATCCCGCCCGCGAGGCGCCCGATGGCGTCCATGCGCTGCGCCTGCCGCAGCTGGGCCTCCAGGCGACGGCTCGCGGTGACGTCGGTGATGATCACGAATGCGCCCTCCACTCCGCCGCTCGCTCCGCGATGCGGCACGCAGGAGCTCGTGACCTCGGAGGTGCGGCCGTCGGCGCGGGTGAGGCGGAACTCGGTCTCGGTGGCCTTCCCGCCCAGCGCCTCCCGGAGCGCGCCGGCGAGCGCATCGTCGGCGCCGAGTCCGAGCAGCGACAGCAGCGGCACGCCGAGCGTCTCGTCCGGCGACCTGCCCACGAACGCGGCGCCGGGGCCGTTGAGGAAGCGCACGTTCGTCGCGGGATCGACGAAGCCGATGAGCATCGGGAGCCCGTCGGTCACGAGGCGATACTGCTGTTCGCTCCGCTCGAGCTGCGCCGTGCGGCGCGAGATGAGCTGGGCCATCTCGTGGAAGTCCGCCGAGAGCTCGCGCACCACACCCGGCCCGCCCGTCACGGCGGCCGGTGGCGTGTCCGGGGCGCGGGTGAACGCCTTGGCCGACTGTCCCAGCCGGAGCAGCGGCGATGCGATGCGGTCGGCGATGAACATGGCGACGAGCCCCGCCGCGACGAGCACCGCGAAGGCGGTGAGGAGGAGGTCGCGGAAGCGGTCGCGCACCGGGCCGAGCACCGAAGCGGCCGGCCGCTCGACCACCACGTGCCACGGCGAGCCGGCGACATCGGCCCGGCCGACGAGGACGCGCTCGGTGTCGCTCGGCGTCGCGGCGCGCCCGACGACCACGGAGTCCGCCGGCAGGTCGGTGGCGGCCACCAGCGCCTGCGTCGAATCGATCAGGCGCACGCTCGCTCCGTCCGGGAGCGACGGCACCCGCAGCAGTTCGCGGAGCCGGTCGATGAGCGTGGTGGTGGCGAGCACGTAGCGCACGCGGCCGTCCGCGCCGCGCTCGGCGATCGCCGCGCCGACCGTCTGCACGCCGGTCAGGCGGCCGGTCACGGGTTCCCCGATCGCGAGCCCCTCCCGTCGCACCGCCTCATTGAAGTAGCGCCGGTCCGTGACCAGCACGCTGCGGCGCGCCGAATCGGTCGCGAACCCGCGCGAATGCCCGAGGTTCCTCCCCTCCGTCGAGTAGATCGACAGGCTCGTGATGTAGCCCGGTGTCGCGCTCGCGACCTCCGCCAGCGCGCGGTCGTTCGCCGCGGCCAGCTCCGGCGACGGGCGCGCCACACGTCGCGCCATCGCGATCGCCGTCCGCAGCTCCGTGGTGAGGTCCTCCAGCCGCAGGGCCACCAGGCGCGCCGTGGCGTTCACGTTCTCCTGCTCCCGCGTGCGCGTGGCCGTGTCGAGCGCGACCAGGAGGACGGCCTGCACCGTGACGAGCGGGATGCCGACCGCGAGGACGACGGCGAACAGCCACACGCGAACATCGTCGCGAAGGCGCCGCCGCTCACCGCTTCCGGGCTGTGCCAACGGTTCCGTCCGGTCAGGCATTCGCGGCGGCTTGAGGTGAGGGAGCGAGCGACGGACGCGGCAAGGTGAGCATGGGGGCGGGTCGCGGCCTCGTCAATCCGCGGCCCCGCGCGACGGTTCGTCCCCACAGGACAACCTGTCCGGGCCCGCCAGTGTCGCACGGACATGCGGATCACATGCCAGTTGCTCGCGATGCTCATCCCGGTGTCCACGATGGGCGCCGCACTCGACGCGCAGGAGCGCGTGTTCGTCCTCGGCGAGGCCGCGTGGAGCGCGCTGGAGCCCCGTTCCCGAATCGCGGGCATCGGCGCCTTGGCGGACGGGCGGCTGATCGTCTCGGACTCGAAGGACCGCGAACTGCACCTCGTGTCGCGGGACGGCCGACGGAGCGAGCCGTTCGCCTCGCGGGGCGAGGGGCCGGGCGAGTACCGGATGCCGTTCAGCGTCCTGCGCGGTCCGGGGGACACGCTGCTCATCTATGATGCGGGGAATCGTCGGTACCTCCGAGTCTCGCCCGCCGGGACGCGACTCGCCGACCTCGCCGTACCGGTGGCGTTCCTGCAGGCAGGCGGGATCGCGCCGGGCCGGGGCGTGGACGGTGCCGGTGCCGTCTACTTCCAGGCCGATGTCGTCGGGATGGTGAACGGTGCGCCGAAACGGAACGAGCGGCAGAGCGTGAAGCGGTGGCGGCCGGGTGCGGAGCGCCTCGACACGGTGGCGCGACCGCGCGACCATTCCGCCGCGTCGCACGCGAACGCGTTCTTCCCCTTCGCCGAGCGGGATGCCTTCGTCGTCGCGCGCGACGGGCGCGTCGGCGTGCTCTCCGCGGCGGACTACCGGCTGACCTGGTATCGCGACGGGGTCGCCGTCGCCACCGGGCCGGCCATCACGCACGAGGCGGTGCGCATCACGACGGCGGATCGCGAGGCGTTCCGGCGCGAGCGCGCCGCATCGCCCGCGGGGATGGCGCGCGCATCCGGTGGCGGGGGCGAGCCCAGCCCGCAGATGCTCCGCCGCGTGGAGGAGATGTTCCCCGACGCCACCTTCCCGGACGCCAAGCCGCCATTCATCGAGGACGGGGCGCTGTTGTCGCCGGGTGAGGATGTCTGGGTCATCCGGAGCGGCCCGCACGGTGAGCGGCGCGCACGGATCGACATCCTGACCAGCGGAGGCGTGCGGCGCGGGTGGCTCGCATTGCCCGAGGGGCGGCGCCTCGTGGCGCTGGCGCGCGAGGGGGTGTATCTCGCGCGGATCGACGAGGACGGGCTCGAATGGCTCGAGCGGTACGGCTGGCCGCCGGGACTCCGTTAGCAGGGGCGCGCTCCGCGGCGGCGCGGGCCAGCGGGTGCCTCGCTAGATTCCGGCATCCTCACCCAACCCGCATGACCGCGACCGACACCGAGACCTTCCTCGCCTCCGCCCAGCTCCGCGCGCGCGACGGCGACCTGTTCAACATCGACGCCGCCCTCACCGAGGAGGAGCGTGCCGTCCGGGATTCCGTCCGCGCCTTCGTCAACGAGAAGGTCCTGCCGATCATCGGGCAGTGCTATGTCGACGGCCGGTTCCCCAAGGAGCTCATCGCGGAGATGGGCGAGAACGGCTACTTCGGCGCCAATCTCCCCGAGGAGTACGGCTGCGCCGGCCTGAACAACGTGATGTACGGGCTCATCATGCAGGAGCTCGAGCGCGGCGACTCGGGCATCCGCTCGTTCGCCTCGGTGCAGGGCGCGCTCGTGATGTATCCCATCTACGCGTTCGGCTCCGACGAACAGAAGAAGCACTGGCTGCCGCAGATGGCGAAGGGCACGAAGATCGGCTGCTTCGGTCTCACTGAGCCCGACTACGGCTCCAACCCCGCCGGGATGATCACCCGCGCGCGCAAGCAGGCCGACGGCACGTGGATCCTGAACGGCGCGAAGATGTGGATCACCAACGGATCCACCGCACACGTCGCGGTTGTCTGGGCCAAGACCGAGGACGGCGACGAGGACGGCAAGTCCATCCGCGGCTTCCTCGTGCCCACCGACAGCAAGGGCTTCAAGGCGAAGGACACCAAGGGCAAGCTCTCGCTCCGCGCGTCCGACACGAGCGAGCTCGTGTTCGACAACGTCCATCTCCCGGCCGACGCGATCCTGCCCAAGTCGGGCGGGCTCAAGAGCCCGCTCATGTGCCTCACGCAGGCGCGCTACGGCATCTCGTGGGGCGTCCTCGGCGCCGCCATGGCCTGCTACGAGGAGGCGCTGAGCTACGGCAAGAACCGCGTGATGTTCGGCAAGCCCATCGCCGGCTTCCAGATCCAGCAGGTGCGGCTCGCCGACATGATCACCGAGATCACCAAGGGACAGCTCCTCTCGCTGCACCTCGGGCGCATGAAGGACGCCGGCACCTTCACGCCGCAGCAGGTCTCCCTGGCCAAGCGCAACAACGTCGACATCGCGACCGATGTCGCGCGCGAGGCGCGGCGTCTGCTCGGTGGCGTGGGGATCGTCGCCGAGTACGGCGCGATGCGCCACATGGCCAACCTCGAGAGCGTGTACACCTACGAAGGGACGCACGACGTCCATTCGCTCATCATCGGTCAGGCGGTCACCGGTCTCAGCGCGTTCAACTGAGCGCGCTTCCGGCGCCCGCCTTCGTCAGCGGTTCATCGACCGCGCCAGAGCCAGGGCGTCGCCGCGAGGGCGGCGAGGACGAGTGGCCAGAGGCGGCCCTTCCAGAGCGCGTAGTTCGCCAGCAGATCGGCGAACGACTTCCCGCCGGCGAGGCCGATGCCGAACTCGTACGCGACCGTCGCGCCCACCAGGATGAGCGCCCATCGCACGAGCTGCGCCGTCGGCGCGTCGGCGGGGACCCGGAAGAGCCAGCGGGTCGTCGCGAGGATGATCACGATCCCCGTGAGGGCGCTGAGGGCCTCGGCGGCGCCCGCGCTCATGACCCGCTTGAGGCCGGCCTCGCGCAGCAGACCGTTGACCGGCATGAGCAGGGCGAGCAGCAGCCAAGTGAGCAGCAGTCGCGTGTAGGTCACTGATGGCTCCGGTGGGATCCACCTTGGAGATACGCGCGTGCCAGGGTCCCGACCGTCGGGGGATCCGACCGATCGCGTAGGGGAGTGCCGGAGCCCGCTCTTGACAGCGTCGGTGCACGAGTGCAGTGTGCTAGCACACCAATACAGTGCTCTCTCGGTGTGGCGTTTCGGTCCGGCCGGTATCGCTGGTCACCGGAGGTTGGAAGGGGGAAACCCTCCGGTGATCGGCGATATCGGTCGCACCACGCCCGCTCATCGCCTCCCTCCGCCGACCAACCATGCTGCGCAGCGCTCGCCGCTCCCTGGTCCTCGCCGTTCTCGCTGCCGTCTCCTCGTCCCTCGCGTCGTGCGGCGGCGCCGAGCGCGAGAGCACCGCCGAGGGCGCTGCCGCCGCGTGGCGCCTCGACCCCACGCCACGGCTCGATGTGGGCGACCGCGAGGATGGCGACTCCGTGGTGTTCAGCGGGGTCGCCGATGCCCGACTGCTCCCGAATGGCCTGCTCGCCGTGGCCGATGCGGGCACCGCGACGGTGCGATTCTTCGATGCGAAGGGGACGCTGGTGCTCCGCGCCGGGCGGCGCGGCCGCGGGCCCGGCGAGTTCACCGGCGGCATGCAGATGATGGACTACTCCGGTGACTCGGTGGCGATCTGGGACCCGGGGCAGACGCGATGGACGGTCGTGAGCTCGCGCACCGGGGCGACGCGTCAACCCTCTGAGCGCTTGCGGACGCCGGTGTGGGTGCACGCGGGAGTGGATATCCGCAGCGCGCTCGCGGGGCCCGCCGAGTGGGTGATCGCGCGCATCGCGTCGCTATCGGCGGCGTCGCCGGCGCCGCGCGTCGCGCAACTGGACGAGACCGGGCTGCTCTGGGTCCGGAACGAGGCCGACGTGCGCGAATGGCGCGCCTACGCCGACACCGGCTCGGCGATCGGGTCCGTGCGCATCCCCGAGGGCGAGCGGCTCACGCACATCACGCGCGACGCGATGGTCACGGTGGCCCTCGATTCGCTCGGACTCGAACGCGTGCTCGTGCGGACGCTCATGAAGGGGCCGCATGCGGCGCCGGTGCTCGAGCCATGGGCGGTCGCGCCGGTCGACAGCGGCGGGCGCGCGCGGCTCATGTCCGCGATGCGCATGGCCGTGGTCGCGCAGGAGATGTATTTCGCGGAGCACGGCCACTACACCGCGGCCGGCGACTCGCTGCAGTTCGAGATGCCGGAAGGGACGGCCTTCCGCATCATCGAGAAGACGGACCGCGGGTGGCGCGGCGTCGGCTACTTCACGGCGACCGGGTTCAGTTGCGGGATGATCGTCGGCCTCGCGACGCCCGCGGGCTGGAGCGATTTTGAGGTGCGGTGCGGGTGGTGAGGCCGGTCAGCGCGCGCGGAACGGCACGAGCGCGCGCTCGCGGCGCGTGCGGATGAGATAGGCGCCGGTCGCGACGACGCTCAGCGTCGCCACCATCACGGCGATCCCGAACGCGCGCCCCGGAGCGGCGGCCGGCCGCGCGATCTCCAGGCGTGTCGCGGTCTCCGACACGAGCGCGGCGAGCAAGCCGATGTACGACCATGAGATCGCCCGGAAGTGCCCCGCGATGAACCGCGCGCGCGTCGCGTGGTCGCCGCGCCGACGCGCCTGGCGTGCCAGCACCGCCAGGGCGCCGCCGGTGATCACGCTGAACAGGCTCACGATGGCCGCGACATGGAACGGCCCGAACCCGTTGAACAGGCGGTAGATCATGAGCGCGGTCGCGTTGAGCGAGAGCATCGCGACGAGATAGACCCAGCCGAGCCGCTTGTGCGTCCGGCCGCCCTTGGGCCCGGTGAGCAGGACCGCGGCGCCGGCGGCGATGGCGGTGAAGGCCATCACGAGATGGAACGCGCCGAGGGGAGACATGCGCGTCCTACGGTCCCCGGCGCTCCCCGGTTCCGCGCGCGACGCCCCGGCTCAGACCCGCGCCCGTCCGTATCGCTCCTGCATGATCCCGCGCAGCCACATGGGCATGTGCCGCAGCGCGAACACCACGGCGCGGTAACGGAAGCCCGGGATCACCACCGTCGGCCCGTCGCCGAAGGCCTTGGTGAGCGAGTCCCGCACGACGAACTCCGCGCTCAGCCACGCCCAGCTGGGGATGCCCTTCGACTTGTCGACCTGCATGCGCTCGTGGAACTCGGTGTGCGTGAACCCGGGACACAGCGCCTGCACCTGCACGCCCGTCCCGTGGAGCTCCATCGCGAGCGATTCCATGAAGACGCGCTGGTACGCCTTGGTGGCGCAGTAGTTCACGTTCCCCGGGCTCGCGGTGAACGAGGCCACCGACGCGACCGTGATCACGCGCCCCTCGCGGCGCGCGATCATCCCCGGCAGCACGGCACGCGTGAGCAGCATCGGCGCCATCACGTGCAGTTCGAGCATCGTCGCCTGCTCGGCCACCGGGCGCGTCGCCAGCCTTCCCTTGGTGCCGAAGCCGGCGTTGTTCACGAGCAGCAGCACGCGCTCGTTCTGCGCGAGGAACTCGGCGAGCGTGCGCATGCCGTCGTCGCGCGAGAGGTCGGCCGGCCAGGCTTCGGCGACGATCCCGTGCCGCGCGGACAGCTCGGCGCAGAGCTCCCCGAGGCGCGCCTTGTCCCGCGCGACGAGCAGGAGGTCGAAGCCGCGCTCCGCGAGCTGGCGGGAGAACTCGCGACCGAGTCCGGCGGAGGCGCCGGTGACGACGGCGAGCGGGCGGGTGCTCTGGGTGCTCGGGGTGTTGGTCATGGGCAGGGGAGAATCTACTATTCCGGGAGCATGGGCATCATCCAGGCTTCGATCCCGATCTTCTTCGTCCTGATCGCCCTCGAGCTGATCTGGGCGCAGGTGAGCGGTCGCCGGGTGCTCCGGCTGAACGACAGCCTGTCCGATCTGAGCTGCGGGATCCTCAGCCAGCTCGCCGGGATCTTCACCAAGCTCTTCTCGGTGGGGATCTTCATCTGGGTCGCGGAGCGGGCGCGGGTCCAGCTCTGGATGCCCGGCGTTCCCGAGTGGCCCGAGCGAGCACCCGTCCTCGCGGTGACGGGCGTCCCCGGATTCGGCATCGATGCGCCGGCACTCGCGAGCTGGGTGGTGGTCTTCACGCTCGTCGACCTCTGCTACTACTTCTCGCACCGCTACGCACACGAGGTGAACCTCCTCTGGGCCGGTCACGTGGTGCACCACCAGAGCGAGGAGTACAACCTCCCCGTCGCGCTCCGGCAGAGTGCGCTGCACGGGCTCATGAGCTGGGTGTTCTACGTCCCGCTCGCGCTCGTCGGCGTGCCGTGGCGGATGTTCGTCGCGGCCAACGCGCTCAACCTGGTCTACCAGTTCTGGATCCACACGCGCGCGATCGGCACCATGGGGCGCCTCACCGAGTGGGTGATGAACACGCCGAGCCATCATCGGGTCCATCATGGCGTGAACCCGAAGTACCAGGACCGGAACTACGCCGGCGTGTTCATCATCTGGGACCGGATGTTCGGCACCTTCGTGCGTGAGGAGGAGGAGCCGGTGTACGGCATCACCAAGCCGCTGCGGAGCTGGAATCCGCTCTGGGCGAACGTGCACGTGTTCGTGCAGATCGGCCGCGACGCCTGGCGCGCTCGGCGGTGGGCGGACAAGTGGCGGATCGTCTTCGGCCGTCCCGGCTGGCGGCCGGCGGAGCTGGGCGAGATCGAACGCCCGCGCGAGGTGTCGGCGGCGACCTTCGAGAAGTTCGACCCCCCGGTGCCTGCGCCGCTGGCGTGGTACGGTTTCGCGCAGTTCGCGGCGGCGTTGGTGGCGGGCTTCCTGCTCCTGCAGGCCGCCCCATCCATCCCGGTCTCGCTCGCCATCGCCCCCGCGTTCTTCGTCGCGCTGGCGCTGGCCGGCGTGGGCGGTGTGTTCGAGCGGGCCAAGTGGGCGCGCCCGCTCGAGACGGCGCGCCTCCTCGCCACCGCGGCCGCGTGCGCGGGCCTCATCTACACGGGATTGGCGCCGGCGGCGGCGCTGTGGGGAGTGCTGGCCTTCTGTCTCGCCTCGCTGGCGGTCCTCTGGGCGTACCGGCGGGAACTCACCAGCACGGAGCTGGCGCCGCTGATGTGACGTGGCCCGGCGCGCCGGCATCGGCGAGCAGCCCTGGGCCATGTGCCATGGGCCATCTGCCATCCGCCATCTCCCCCACGTAACTTTCCCCGATCCCCAACTGAGTCTCACCGTGAAGATCGCCGTCTGCATCAAGCGCGTCCCCGACATGGACGTCCGCTTCAAGATCGCCCCCTCCGGCAAGGCCGTCGACGAGACGGGGCTCAAGTTCGACATCTCCGACTTCGACGGCTACGCCGTGGAAGCCGCGCTGCAGATCAAGGAGAAGCTCAACGCCGGCGAGGTCGTCGTGGTCTCGCTCGGACCCGACGTGGTCCAGGAGATCCTCCGCAAGGCGATGTCGATGGGCGCGGACCGCGCCGTGCAGCTGAAGGCCGACGCCGTCCCGGCGGACTCGCACGCCATCGCGACGGCGCTGGCCGCCGAGCTCAAGGACGGCGGCTACGACATCATCATGTTCGGCCGCATGTCGATCGACACCGCGCACGGCGCCACCGGCACCATGGTCGGCGAACTGCTCGGCCTGCCGGTCGTGAACGCCATCAGCAAGCTCGAGTTCGATGGCCGCACCGCCAGGATGCGGCGCGAGCTCGAGGGCGCGTACGAGCTCGTCGAGTGCGCGCTCCCCGCCGTCGTCTCCATCGACGAAGGCATCGCGCGCCCGCGCTACCCGTCGCTCAAGGGCATCATGGCGGCGAAGAAGAAGCCGCTCGAGACGAGGCCCGCGCAGCTCCCGGCGTCGCGGCTCGTGCTCGACGCGATGGCGCTGCCGCCCGAGCGCGCCGCAGGCCGCATCATCGGCGAGGGCCCGGCCGTCGTGCCCGAGCTCGTCCGACTCCTCAAGGAAGAAGCGAAGGTCCTCTGATGTCGAACAACGTCCTCGCATTCGCCGAGTCGCGCGGTGGTGACATCCGCCGCGCCGCGCTCGAAGCCGTCACCGCCGCCCGGGTCATCGCCGATGCGCGTGGCGGGGCGGTGCATGCGATCCTCTTCGGCGCGCCGGGCATCGGCGCGCACGCCGGCAGACTCGGCGCGCACGGCGCCGATGCCGTGCTCGTCGTCGAGCACGCGGCGTTCGCCAACAACAATCCCGAGGCGGTCGCGGCGACCATCGCCGCGAAGATGCCCGGCTACGGCGCGTTCGTCTGCGCCGCCAGCGCCACCGGCAAGGACATCGCGCCGCGCGTGGCCGCCAAGTGCCAGGTGCCCGTCGCCTCCGATGCGATCGCGATGACCGTCGCGGCGTCGTCGCTCACCGTGACTCACCCGGGCTACACGGGGAAGATCCTGCAGACGCTCACGCTGTCCGCGTCGCCGGCCATCGTGAGTGTGCGACCCGGCGCCTTCCTTCCCAAGGAGAACGCGAAGGCGGGCACCGTGGAGACCATCGCGCCCGCGGCCGATCCCTCGGCCAGCCGCGTGAAGGTCACCGAGACGGCGGCCGGCAACACCGCCAAGCTCGACCTCGGCGAGGCGCCGGTGATCGTCTCCGGCGGTCGCGGCCTCAAGGAAGCGGCGAACTTCAAGCTCGTCGAGGAGCTCGCGGCGGCCTTCGGCAACGCCGCGGTCGGTGCGACCCGCGCCGTCACCGATGATGGATGGCGTCCGCACTCGGACCAGATCGGCCAGACCGGCCGTCTCGTCTCGCCCGACCTCTACATCGCCTGCGGCATCTCCGGTGCGATCCAGCATCTCGCCGGCATGCGCACGAGCAAGACGATCGTCGCGATCAACAAGGACAAGGAAGCGCCGATCTTCAAGCTCGCGGATTACGGGATCGTCGGCGACGTGATCGAGATCCTGCCGGTGCTCACGGCGGCGGTCAAGCAGGCCAAGGCCCACTAGGCCGGTCGACGGACCATTCGCGGCCCGGTCGTCTCGCGACGACCGGGCCGCGCCCGTTGTGGGGGACATGGGTCCCGGATAGCATTGTGCGTGCCTCGCTCCCGACGCCGCCGTCGTGATGCGCAATGGCGCGGAGGCACGGAATGTCGACGTCCGACAAGGACGCCCGGTTCGCCCTGTGGGTGCTGTTCGGCATCAATCTGCTGAATTTCTTCGACCGGACGCTGGGATCGGCGCTCGTCGAACCCATCCGGCGCGAGTTCGGCCTCACCGATCAGCAGGTCGGCATCGCGAGCACGACGTTCATCGTCGCCTACGCGATCGTGGGGCTGCCGCTCGGCCGCCTCGCCGACACGCGCGACCGCACGCGACTCTCGGCCATCGGCGTCGCCTTCTGGAGCGTCCTCACCGCATTCGGCGGCGCGGTCTGGAGCTTCGGCTCCCTCCTGACGTCGCGCGTCGGCGTGGGGTTGGGTGAGGCGATCTGCGCACCGGCCGGGCAGTCGCTCATCGGCGATTACTTCCCGGCGCACCGCCGGTCCCGCGCCCTCGCGCTCTTCATGGCCGGGCTCCCGCTCGGCATCTTCTGCGCCTACCTGTTCGCCGGCGCCGTCGCCGCCCGCTTCGGCTGGCGCGCGGTGATGTTCGCGGCCTGCGTCCCCGGGCTCGTGATGGCCGCGCTCGCGCTCCGCATGCGGGAACCGGCGCGCGGCGGCACCGAGGCGATCGTCGGCGCGCAGGCGGCGGTCACCACGACGCCCTTCCGCGACCTCGCCCGCATCCGGACGCTGTGGTGGATCGTCGCCTCGGGCGCGACGTTCAACTTCCACGCGTACGCGACGAACTCGTTCAACACCGCGTTCCTCATGCGGTATCACGGTCTCGACCTCGGGCAGGCCGGCCTGGTCTCGTCGGTGTCGCTCGGTCTCGTGGGGCTCATCGGCCTCTTCATCGGCGGGACGCTCGGCGACCGTCTGCGCGCGTGGCGTCCCAACGGCCGACTGCTCCTCGCCGCGTGCGGCTTCCTCGTGGCCGCGCCCTGCGCGTACGCGGCCCTGCGCCAGCCCGCCGGGCACGCGACCGCGTACGGCGTGCTCATCGCCATCATGACGGCCTCCACCTACATCTACTACGCCACCGTCTACAGTGCCCTCCAGGATGTGGTGGAGCCGCGGCTGCGCGGTGCGTCGGTGGCGCTCTACTTCTTCGCCATGTATCTGCTCGGCGCCGCGTTCGGCCCGGTGATCGTCGGCACGCTGAGCGACCGCATGGCGACGGCCGCGATGCAGGCCGCCGGTGCGACCGCGATGACGGACGCCTTCAAGGCCACGGGGCTCCACACCGCCATGTACGTGATCCCGGTCGTCCTCATCGCCACCTCGCTCGTGCTGTTCGCGGCGGCACGGACGGTGGGCCCCGACATGGAACGCATGCAGGCACGCTTCAAGGCGTCCTTCCGCTAGCGGCGGGCCGGTCCGCGATCCCGACGGAAGCCTGACGGACTCGTGAAGCATCCGGCGGGATGGACCCGGCGACCGTGGTGTCGCGTCGGCGGGCGTCGTAACTTCCCCGCATGACCGTCAACGGGCTCTTCCTCGCCGTCCTCGTCGCCGCGCTCGGACTCTTCAGCTACAACGTCCAGCGCCTCATCGGCTACCTCCGGCTCGGCCGGCTCGACGACGCCCGCTGGAACGACGTGCCGCACCGCATCGGCAACTTCCTCCGCGTCGGCATCTTCCAGGAGAAGATCTTCCGCGACTCGGTCGCCGGCCCCATGCATGCCCTCATCTTCTGGGGCTTCATGGTGCTCGGCGCGAGCACCACCGAGATGCTCATCGGTGGCGTCCTCCCGGGGTTCGGCTACGACCGGTTCCTCCCCGAACCGCTCTTCCGCCTCTACGTCCTCAGCCAGGAAGGGTTCGCATCGATCGTGCTGGCGATGGTCGGCTTCGCGCTCTTCCGCCGGCTCACCAAGCGTGTGCCGCGCCTGCAGGGCGCCGAGACGCACCCGAACGATCCGCTGCTCATCCTCTCGTGGATCGCGGCGCTGATGCTGACGATGTTCGGCTCGGAGGCGTTCAAGCTCGCCGCGGAGCCGATCGCGCTCTCGTCGGCGTATCCGGTGAGCGGCCCGCTCGCGACGCTGCTCGTCAAGTACTGGGTGTTCGGCTGGATGCCCTCCATCCCGTTCATGCACGGGCTCTTCTGGTGGGCCCACGCGCTGCTCGTGCTCGGCTTCCTCAACTACCTCCCGTTCTCCAAGCACCTGCACGTCGTCGCCTCGCTGCCCAACACGTATCTCTCCGACACGAGCGGTCCGGGGACCATCGGGGCGATGCGCGCGATGGACTTCGAGGGCCGGGACGCCGAGCAGTTCGGCGCGAGCGACATCGAGCACCTGAGCTGGAAGTCGCTCATGGACGGCTACGCCTGCACCGAGTGCGGCCGCTGCACGAGCGTCTGCCCGGCCAACACCACGGGCAAGCTGCTCAGCCCCCGCAAGATCATGATCAACGTCCGCGAGCGGCTCGAGGCCAAGGCGCCGTGGATGATCCCGGATGAGCACGGCGTCGCGGTGCTCTCGCCGGACGCGCCGGCGGACCTCGCGGGGAGGACGCTCCTCGGGTCGTACATCACCGACGAGGAGCTCTGGGCCTGTACCTCCTGCCGCGCGTGCGTCCACGAGTGCCCGGTCTCCATCGACCAGCTCTCGGTGATCAATGAACTCCGGCGCAACCTCGTGCTCGCCGAATCGCGGTTCCCCGAGGAGGTCATGCCGGCCTTCGAGGCGATGGAGGCCAACGGCTCGCCGTGGGCCTTCGATCCCGGTGACCGCGGCAAGTGGGCCGAAGGCATGGCCATTCCGACGATGGCCGAGATGGTCGAGCGCGGGGAGACGCCGGAGGTGCTCTACTGGGTCGGCTGCATGGGTTCGTTCGACGACCGCGCCAAGCGGACGACCGTCGCGTTCGCGAGGATCCTCCAGGCCGCGGGCGTGCGCTTCGCCATCCTCGGGCAGGAGGAGAAGTGCAACGGCGACCCCGCGCGCCGCATGGGGAACGAGTACCTCTACCAGATGCTCGCCAAGGACAACGTCGAGACGCTGGGGCGCTACGGGGTGCGGACCGTCGTCACCGCGTGCCCGCACTGCTTCCACCAGCTCGGCAGCGAGTACCCGCAGTTCGGCGGCCACTACGACGTGATCCACCACTCGACGTACATCGAGCACCTCATGGCCGAGGGCCGCGTGCCCATCCGCCAGGATCTCCACGGCGCGGTGAGCACGTTCACGTATCACGATTCCTGCTACCTCGGCCGCTACCACGACGTCTACGACGCGCCGCGCGAGACGCTCCGGCGCGCGCTGCCGGTGATGACCCTCGTCGAGATGCCGCGCAGCAAGGACAAGGGCCTCTGTTGCGGCGCCGGTGGCGGCCGGATGTTCATGGAGGAGAAGGTCGGCAAGCGGATCAACATCGAGCGCGCCGAGGAGGCGCTGGCCACCAAGGCCGATTCGATCGCGGTCGCGTGCCCGTTCTGCATGACGATGATGGCCGACGGCGTGAAGGCGCAGGGGAGCGAGGTCCCGGTGTACGACATCGCCGAGGTCGTGGCGCGGCAGTTGGCGTGAGGCCGGCGCGATGAGTGGCGTGCATGACGCGATCGACGATCGACCCGATCATCCCGACCTGCCTTACAAGCCACCGCTCGCGTACCTCGCGGCGATCGCCGTGGGCGTCGCGGTGCACGGGTGGTGGCCGATGCCGGCGCGACCGGCGTCCTGGTTCCCGGTCGGGATGACGATCATCGCCCTCGGCACGGCGATCCTCGTCTGGGCCAAGGTCACGTTCGATGCGCGGCGCACCCCGCTCGAGCCGTGGAAGGCCACGCGTGCGATCGTCGACCACGGTCCGTTCGCCTTCTCGCGCAACCCGGTCTACATCGCGTTCGCGCTCGTGCAGGTCGGCATCGGCGTCGCGGCCGGCGAGCTCGCCGTGGTGCTGCTCGTCGTCGTCCCGGCGCTGCTCACCGCCCTCGTGATCGTCCCCCGCGAGGAGGCGTACCTGCGCCGCAAGTTCGGGGCGGAGTACGAGGACTACTGCTCGCGCGTCCGCCGCTGGGTCTGAGCGCCGCCCATCGCGCGCGCCGTCGCCGCGAGCAGCTGCTGCTCCTTCGGGCTCATCGCTGCCAGCGCCTCCGCCGTCGCCAGTCCGCGCGAGGTGATGTCCCGCACCTCGTCCGGCGTGAGCATCGGCCCGGCGGCCTTGCGGTCCTTCAGCTGCTCGCGCAGGTCCGCGCCCGCGCGTCGGATCAGCCAGCCCGCGATGCCGAGGATCGCGAGCAGGGCGAGGATCTGCACCGCGGAGAACGGCCCGTCACCCATGCCGCAGCTCGTAGACGGTGATCGAATGCACGGCGGAACCCTCCGGCGGGGGTGGGACGGTCGGTCGCGTCTCATGATGGACGATCCGCGGCGCGAGTCGTCGCGCCTGTGCTTCCTCGAGGAAGGCTCCCAGCGCCACGCGTCCCTGGTCCGCCAGCAGTGTCCGTCCGTCCGCGGCCATCGACCGACGGATCGCCTCGGCCACGAGCGGAGCGTACGGACGCTCATAGAGGACGTCCGCCGCGAGCACGAGGTCGAAGGTCCCGAGGTCGTCGGGGAACGCACGCCAGTCCACCATCCGCACGGCGGGCTCGCGTCCCGTCACCTGGAGGGCATTCCGCGCCGCGAGGAGCGTCGCATCGACGTAGTAGTCGGTCGCGAGCACATCGTACCCGGCGCGCGTGGCGGCCGTCGTCACGAGTCCGAGTCCGCAGCCGAGCTCCAGCGCGCGCGGACGCGACCCGTCGGGCCTGGGCGGCGCGGGATGACGCTCGAGCCAGGTCGCGAGCACGATCGCCGACGGCCAGAGATCGGCCCAGTACGGAAGGCGGTCGTCCTTCGCGAAGTCGGCCTCGCTGATCAGCTCGTCGGCGCTCCGCGGCTTCTCGAGGGTCACCGCGCCCATCGGCAGCGCGACCTCCTGCGGCACCAGCGTGAATCGCCGCCCGAGGTCCGTGAGCTCCGCGCGCATCAGCCGCACCCGCCCGCCGTCGCCTCGCCACTCACAGCGCGAACCCCTCGGCCGTCCCGGCATCCTCGGTGAGCAGGAGTGCCGAGAGCGTCTCGCCCGCGGCCACCGTCGCCCGATCCTCCGGCACCACGAGCAGCGCGTTCGCGAGGGACATCGAGGTGAGGATCCCGGACCCTTGCGGACCCGTCAGTCGCGCCGAGAGCGCCCCGTCCGCGCGCGGCGTGACGATCGCGCGCAGGAAGTGCGTGAGCTTCGCGCCGATGCTCACCGGCTCCTCGAGCCGCACGGCGACCGGACGGCGGTGGAGCCGCACGTGGCCGAGCATGCGGCGCATCGCGGGCCGGACGAAGAGCTCGAACGTGACCATCGCCGAGACGGGATTGCCCGGCAATCCGATCCACGGGATCCCCTGGACGGAGCCGAATCCCAGCGGTGCGCCGGGGCGCATCCGCACCTTCCAGAAGTCCATCACGGTCCCCATCGCCTCGAGCGCCGCGCGCGTGTGGTCGAACTCGCCGACGCTCACGCCCGCCGAGGTCACGATCAGGTCAGGACGTCCTGCCACCGCGCGCTCCAGCAGCGCCCGCATGTCGGCGAGCGTGTCCGCGGCGTGGCCGAGTCCTATGGGTTCGCCGCCGGCGCTGCGCACGAGGGCGTCGAGCGTGTAGGAGTTGGAACTGACGATCCGCCGGCCGGCGCGGACCTCGTCGAACCGGTCGAGGTCCACGAGCTCGTCGCCGGAGCCGAGGATGGCCACCCGCGGCCGCCGATGGACGCGCGCCGACGCCTGGCCCACCGAGGCGAGGATCCCCACCTGTGCGGCGCCGATGGGGATCCCGCGCGGGAGCGCGATGCTCCCCTCGTGCAGGTCCTCACCGCGCAGCCGGATGTTCTTGTGCGCGTCGCGGTCCTTCAGGATGCGCACGCGCTCGAGCCCCGCGTCCGTGTCCTCCACGCGGATCACCGTGTCGGCGCCCTCGGGCAGCGGCGCACCGGTCATGATCCGCGTCGCCTGCCGCGCGCCGAGGGCCCGCGTGGCGAACGCGCCCGCGGCGATCGTCTCGACGACGGGCAGTTCGACCGGCGCATCCTCGCGCGCGCCGAGCACGTCGGCGCCGCGGACGGCGTATCCGTCCATCGCCGAGTTGGTCCAGTGCGGCAGCGTGATCGGCGAGACCACGTCGCCGGCGAGCACGCGACCCAATGCCTCGCGCAGCGCGACGGTCTCCTCGGCGAGCGGCGCGACGCCGGCCGTGATGCGCGCGACCGCCTCGGCGACCGACAGCATCAGGGCGCCCCCACCGTCGCGCCGGCGAGGAACGACGCGAGCGCATCCTGGACGCGCTCCACCTCGCGGGTGGGCACCACGTGGTTGTTGGCGAGCATCGAGAAGAGGAGCAGCCTGCCGTCGGCGGTCGTGACGTAGCCGGAGAGTGCGCGCGCCTTGTCGAGCGTCCCGGTCTTCGCGTGCACGTTGCCGGCGGCGCTCGTGCCCTTCATGCGATCGCGGATGGTGCCATCCACGCCTGCCACCGGCAGCGCGTCGTAGAACGCCCGGAACTCGGCGTGGAGCCGCATCGCGTCGAGCACGCGCACGATCGTCTCCGGCGAGACGTAGTCGTGGCGCGAGAGGCCGCTCCCGTCGCGCACGGCGAATCCCGCGCTGTCCGCGCCCCAGGCGACGAGCTGACGTTCGACCACGCGACGGCCGCTGTCGGCGGTGCCCGAGCCGGCCCGCACTCGGCCGAGGGTCTTGAACAGGATCTCGCCGATCTGGTTCTGCGACGGCTTCTCGAAGCGCGGCAGGATCGCGCGCAGCGGGACGGAGCGGCGCGACGCGAGCGTGATGAGACCGGACGTGTCGGCGACGACGTCCGCCTCGACGCCGCCGCGCACCGTGATCCCGCGCTCCGCGAGCGCCTCGGCGAACGCGTCGAGCCAGGCCTGCGACGCGTGGCGCAGGGCGACGGTGACGGTGACACTGTCGCCCGGACGGACCGCGCCGCGCAGGTCGACCTGCGGACGAGCGCGTCGCGTGTCCCCGAACCACTCCACCTTCGAGCGGACCATGCAGCAGCCGCCCGACGTCACCACATCCACGCGACCGATCCGCGGGACACTGCGCGCGGGCGAGGTGCGCACCGTCACCGGCGCGCCGGGGATCCTGCCCGCGACGACCGTGATGGTGGCGTAGCCTTCGTTGAAGAACAGCTCGTCCACCGGCGCCGAGTAATCGTAGTCGAGGTCGTCCCACGCCCACCCGAACCCGAGCGAGGAGTCGGGGAACGCATCGCCGCCGCGCACGAGGCGTCCCGTGATGTCGACGATGCCGCGCGCCGCGAGCGAGTCGGCGAGCGCACGGAACGGCGCCATCGCATCGCCGCCGGCGAGCGAGTCGCTGTACGTCGGGTCGCCGTCGCCGATCACGGCGAGGTCGCCCGTGAGGATCCCGTGGATCGGCGCGGAGGCGCCCATCACGCGCGTCTCGAAGCGGAAGTCGCCGCCGAGCAGCGCCAGTGCGGTCGCGCCCGTGAGCAGCTTCTGGTTCGATGCCGGCATGAAGAGCTTCCCGGCGTTGCGCGAATAGAGCGTGTCGCCGGCGACCGGGTCGACCACGAGCACGCCCCAGTTCGCGGAGCGGAACATCGGGTCGTCGAGGAGCGAGTCGGCGAGACGGGTGAAGGCGCGGCGCGCGGGGCCGCGTCCCGCGGCGGCCGGCTCCGCGCGGAGCGACTCGATCGGCGCGGGCAGGCGGCGCAGTCCCGCGGGGTCCGGTCGCGCGTCGGGCGCACCGCCCGGTGGCGCGGCGATCGCGGCGGCACACGCGGTCGACGCACCGAGGAGCGCCAGGAGCACTCCCGCGCGGAAGCGCGCGGGCGCAGCAGGGCGGACAGGGTGAACGGGAGCGGTCATGGCGCCGTGCGGTCGAGGTACTCGCGCTCCACCCAGTCGGCGAGCGCGTCGAGCCAGTCATCCGAGCCGAGCGAGAACCGCGCGCCCGTGAATCCGGGGACGTTGGTGTCCGACACCAGCGCCCGCCAGCTCCCCGCATGCGCGGGGTCGTCGCTGAACAGCGGGCTGGCGTGCGCCGCGGCGCGATGGATCTCCACCTTCGGCAGCGCGCTCGCCTTGAATCCCTCGCACAGCACGAGATCCGCGTCGGCCAGGTGTCGCGCGGCGATCTCCTCCGGTGCCAGCTCGCGCTCCCATCGGCTCACGAGCGCGAACTTGTCGGGCGACGCCATCGCCACGCGTTCGGCGTTCCCCTCGTGGTAGTGCCGGTACGTATCGGTCGCGGCCGGGTCGAGGTTGAACGTGTGCGACCCGTGCTTGAGCGTCATGATGCGATGCCCGCGGCGTGTGAGCTCTGCGGCGAGCCGCACGGTGAGCGTCGTCTTCCCGGCGTGCTTCTTGCCCACGACCGCGAGCATCGGCGGCGCCGAAGCCGGCGACCAGCGGGCGCGCTCCTCCGGCGTGTTCACGTTCGCGAAGAGGACGGCCGGATCGCCGAACCGTGCCACGTCGGCGATCGCCATCCGATGCACGCGCACCGCGTCATGGAACCCGATCACGCGGCGGTCGCCGGCGTCGAGCGCCGCGTTCACCGGCGCGAGGCACGCCGCGGCGTACCAGGCGCAGAGCGGCTCCACGCCGCGCCGCGAACCGTCGCTCGACGGGAGCACCGCGTCGGCGTCGCCCGCCTCGCCGCGCCGGCGCAGCTCCCCGAGCAGGACCGACGGCACGAACGGCATGTCCCACGCCACGAGGAGGACGTCGGCCGCCGCATGCGTGAGCGCGGCATGCAGGCCGCCGAGCGCGCCCTCGCCGGGGCGCGCGTCCGGCCGCACGCGCACGCCGGGCAGCCACGTCCCGGCCTCCGGTGCGTTCGCGATGAGCAGCAACTCGTCGACCACCGGGCGCAGTGCGTCCGCCACGCGATCGATGATCCGCGTCGCGCCGATGCGCTCGAGCCCCTTCGGCCGTCCGCCGTAGCGCGTCGATCCGCCGCCGGCGAGGATCACGCCGATGCACCGGCGGCTCACGACTCCCACACCTGCGGCGCCCCGGACACGGCGCGGCCCACGAGCACCATCCCCGCCGCCCGCGCGATCTCCACCGCGATGGTGCTGGGAACGCTCGGCGTCGCGACCACGGCGATGCGCGCGCGCGCTGCCTTGAACGCGAGCTCGCCCGAGATGCGGCCCGTCACGAGCAGGATGAGGTCATCGGGGCGCTCCCCGGCGAGGATCCGCTGGCCCAGCACCTTGTCGACCGCGTTGTGCCGGCCGATGTCCTCCGCGTGCGCGAGCAGGGCCGTCCCGTCGGTGAGCGCCGCGGCGTGGATACCGCCGGTGCTCGCGTAGCGCTCGCCCTTCGCGAACAGCTCCTTGAAGAGCGCGCGGGTCCGCGCGAGATCCGGCACCACCGGCCGCGCGACGCGGCGCGGCACGTGCGAGAGCGAGCCGAGGATCGTCGTCACCGCGCCGCAGCCCGAGGCCAGGACGCGGCGGCGCTCCTGGCCCTCGACGGTCGCGTAGCGCTCCGTCGGCACCGTGACCCAGAAGCCCGGCTCCTTGGCGCACGGGCGCATGCCGAGCAGGTCCGCCTTCGAGTCGATGTAGCCCTCGCCGAAGCACCAGCCGACGACCAACTCGGGGAGCTGGTCGGGGGTGCACATCCACGTCACGGCCGGCTGGCCGTTCACCTCGAGCCAGACGGGCACCTCGTCGACCGCGTCGAGGCTCGGCGCGCCGTCAGGCCGTTCGGTCATGCGGGCTCGACCTCGGCCCAGAGACCCGGCTCCTCGGAGACGCGCACGCGGAGCACGCGCGTTCCGTCGCCGAGCGCCGACTGCACCTCGCGCGCGATCCACCACGCGAGGTTCTCCGCGGTGGGGATGAGCCGGCCCTCGGCGAACTCCTCGACGTCGAGCACGAGGTTGCGATGGTCGAGCCGCGCGAACACGCGTTCGCGCAACGCACGGTCGAGCGTGGCGAGGTCGGCACAGAACCCGGTCAACGGATCGATGACACCGCCGACCGTGACATCGCACGTGTAGGTGTGCCCGTGCCAGTTGGGGTGGGCGCACGCGCCGAAGACCGCGGCATTGCGCGCGTCGTCCCACTCCGGCCGGCGGTAGCGGTGCGCCGCCGAGAAGATGATCCGTCGCGTGAGCGTCGCGCGGGACGCCATGGTCAGCGGAAGAAGAAGCGGCTCATGCCGATGTTGATCAGCAGGTTGCCCTTCCACGGGGACAGCGTGCCCGACGGGAGGATCGCGTTCGCGCCGGCCGTGCCGTTGGGGCCGTAGTCGAGCGGGTAGCTGTACTTCCAGAAGAGGTGCGTCGCGTCGGCGCTGATCTCCCAGCGGTTCCCGGTGGGGATGCGCAGGCCGAGGCCGTACGACACCGTGAACTTGTTCCCGAAGGTGTAGCCGCCGAGGTCGGCCTGCGTGGTGCCGCCGGTGGCCCAGCCGAACGCGCCGTGCACCTGCGGCACGATCCCCCGCCAGGACTTGTTCCCGGTGAGGTTCATCCCGAAGCCGGTCTCGAGCGCCGCGTACGGGCGCACCGAGGTCCCCACGTCGCGCGCCGCACCGCTCACCAGCGGGTCCTTGTACGTCCGCTCGAGGCGCGGCGCGTAGGTCGTGCGGGCCTGGAACCAGAGCGGGCCCGTGAGGAAGAGCTCATAGCGCAGGCTCACCTGCGCGCCGCTGCGCGGCCCCACGCCGGCGGGATCGCCGCCGGGCGCGATCATGCCCGTGGTGAGGGTGAGCGCCTGCTTGCCGCGCAGGTCCTGGTAGGGACTCGTCTCGGGGGTGTGGCCGACCTGCGCCGCGAGGGAGGGCGCGCTGGGCGCGAGGAGGGCGATCGCCAGCGCGATCGGGAGGGCACGTCGGGTCACGCAGGGGCTCCAGTGAGTCGCAGGTCACGGCCCGTCATCTCGCGCGGCTGCTCGACGCCGAGCATCGCGAGGACCGTGGGGCCGATGTCGCAGAGCGCGCCGCCGGCGCGCAGCGGGGTCGTCTCGCCGTCCGCCACGACGAGCAGCGGCACGGGGTTCGTGGTGTGGGCCGTGTGCGGGCCCCCCGTCTCCGGGTCGATCATCATCTCGCAGTTGCCGTGGTCGGCCGTGATCAGTAGCCGCGCACCGGCGCGCTCGGCCGCCGCGACGATCCGGGTCAACTGCGCGTCCACGCATTCCACGGCCTCGATCGTCGCCGCGAGGTTGCCGCTATGCCCCACCATGTCGCCGTTGGCGTAGTTGCACAGCGTGAACTCGTGGGTCTTCCCCGCGATGGCCTTCGTGAGGACGTCGGTGATCCCCGGCGCGCTCATCTCCGGCATGAGGTCATACGTCGCCACCTTCTGGCTCGCGACGAGGATCCGCTCCTCGCCGCGGTACGGCACCTCGTTCCCGCCGTTGAAGAAGTAGGTCACGTGCGGGTACTTCTCGGTCTCCGCCGTCCGCAGCGACGTCATCCCGTGCTCCTGGAGCACGTCGGCCATGATCCGCGCCATGGAGAACGGCTCGAACGCGATGGGCAGACCGAAGGTCTGGTCGTACTGCGTCATCGTCGCGACATGCAACGCCGGGCGGTCGCGCACGTCGAACCCGTCGAATCCCTCGATGGCCATCGCCCGCACGATCTGGCGCATCCGGTCGGAGCGGAAGTTCCAGCAGATCACGGCGTCACCGGAGCGCATCGGCGCGACCGCATGTCCCTCGCGCACGACGACCGCCGGCTCCATGAACTCGTCGGTCGTGCCCTTCGCATGGTTCGCCGTGATGTACGCGAGCGCATCGGGCGTGGACGGGCCGACGCCGCGCACCGCCGCATCGTACCACTTCTGCGTCCGCGGCCAGCGCTGGTCGCGGTCCATGCCGAAATACCGCCCGCCGATGCTCGCCACCACCGCGCGTCCCCCGATGCGGGCGAGCAGCGAGGTCACGAAGCCGAGCGCCGAGGTCGGGAGCGTGTCGCGACCGTCGAGCAGCAGGTGGAGCGCCACGCGCGGCACCTGCTCGCGCGCCGCGAGCTCGATGAGCGCGAGTAGGTGGTCATCGTGCCCGTGCACGCCGCCATCCCCGACGAGCCCCATGAGATGCAGGGTGCCACCGCTGGAGCGCACCGCCGCGCAGGCGGCCCGGAACGTCCGGTTCGCGTGGAAGCTCCCGTCACGGATCGCGTCGCCGATCCGCACCAGATCCTGCACGACCACGCGGCCCGCACCGAGGTTCATGTGCCCGACCTCGGAGTTGCCCATCTGGCCTTCGGGGAGCCCCACCGCCCGGCCGCTGGCCGAGAGGAGCGTGCGCGGCGCGCGCTCCCAGAGGCGGTCCCAGGTGGGCGTCCGCGCCATGGCGATCGCGTTGCCATCGGTCTGTTCGCGATAGCCCCAGCCGTCGAGCACGACGAGGACGACCGGCCGGTCCACCTTCGAAGCCATCTTGGCCCTGTTCCGTGCGGGGTATACCTTCGAGTCAGCCGCGCGATTCTAGTGAGACGCGCGAGAGCGCAATCTAGCCCCATGACTCCCCCCCTACCAGCGATGCGACTGCTTCGTTCCCTCGTGCTCCTCGCCGCGCTCGCCTCGCCCCGGGCGCCGCTCGCCGCCCAACAGGCGCGCGCCTCGCGAGACGCCGAGGTGCGCGCGCTGCCCAACGGGAACGTGATCGCGACGGTCGAGTCCGGCACCGCATGGCGGACCGGCGCAACGCGTGCTGGGGCCACGGTCGTCACGCTCGAAGGCTGGATCGACGCCTCGAGACTGGCCGGTCGGCGCGACTCGTTCCCCGCGACCATCGGCGGCAGCGGAACGCTTCGGCTGCGCGCGGAGCCCTCGCTCAATGCGAGGATCCTCGGCGTGTTCGAGGCCGGCGCCGGCATCCGGGTCGTCGAGCGGAAGGGCGACTGGGCACGCGTTCGTCGAGACGGTTGGATGCTCAACTCCGCGCTCGCGGCTGTCGCGGCGCAGGCGCCATCCGCGCCGGCGCCCGCGACCACACCGGTGCCGTCGCCAGAGGCGGAGCCGCGCGACGGCGCACTCCGCGCGACCGGGGCATTGCCCCTGAGCCTCGCGCCCGGCACGCGCCCCATCGGTTCGCTCGACACCGGCGCCGTGGTCGATCCGGTCGCACGCGACCGCGGCTGGGTGCGCGTACGCGTGGAGGCCTGGGTTCCGGAGAGCCTGCTCGTGCCCGCGGATCCGAGCTTCGCGGCGGCGCTCACGGCCGCCGACCTTCGCCTCGACCCGGAGGGACTGCGCGGCCGCACCGTGCGCTGGTCCGTGCAGGTCGTCGGACTCCAGACCGCCGATCCGCTTCGCCGCGCACTCGCGCCGGATGAGCCGTATCTCCTCGCGATGGGTCCGTCGGGCGAGAACGCCATCCTCTACCTCGCGGTGCCTCCGAGCCTGCTCGAGGAGGCGAAGCGACTCCCGCCCCTCGCGCAGGTCACCATCACGGCGCGGGTGCGCAACGGACGCTCGCAGCCCACGGGCGCTCCCGTGCTCGACCTCCTCTCCATGATCAAGCCGTGAACCCGCGCATCGCGCTGTCCGTCGCCGCCGTGGCCCTGGCGGCGGGGAGCGCATTGCTCCTCGCGCAACGTCGTACGCTGCAGGCCGAGATCGCCGGGATGGAAGCCGCGAGCCTCGCGGCCGACAGCGCCGCGGCCGACGCGACGCTCACGGCGGAGGTCGACCGGATACGCCTCGCGCTCGAACTCGCCCGCGCCCGTTCGGCGCGCACCGCCGAGGCACACCTCGCGCTCGCGCTCGGCGACGGACACCTCACCCTCGAACGCGGGGAGATCGTCCTGCGCGCGGCCACCGTCGACGCTGACGTCCCGCGCGGCATCCATACCATCGGGACGGTGGGTGACAAGGTCATCGAGCTCTCCGGCGGGATCCGCTTGGTCTCCGCGTCCGACGCCGACACGACGGCGGTGCCGCCGCTCACCATCCGCGTCTCGCGGGTCGATTTCGACGCGATCCACCCCAACGTCCGCGCGGGCCTCATGGCCTATTTCTTCTGATGGGTTCGCTCGAGTCCACGCCGCCGGAGTCCACGCCGCCGGAGCCCGCGTCGCGGGAGGCCACACCGCCGGAGCCCACACGGTCGGTCCTGCCGTTCGTCGCGCTCGGCGCCGTCATCGTGCTCCTCGGTGCGAGCCTCGGCTGGCAGTGGAGCGATGCACGGCGACTGCGTGCGGCCCGCGATGCCGCGCGCGATGCGCTGGCCGCGGACTCCGTCGCCCTCCGCGGCGTGGCGGCTGTCGCGCAGCGGGTGAGCGACTCGCTCGCCATCCAGCTCGGCGGGCGCGTCGCGCTCGATTCCGCGGCGAATCTGCCGTTCATCGTCATCTCCATCGCCGACAACCGGCTGTGGTATCGCCGCGGCGACGAGGTGCTGTTCGAGACGCGCGTCGCGACGGGGAGCGGGAAGTTCCTCGAGAAGGAAGGCGCGGCGGGCGAACAATGGAAGTTCGAGACCCCGCGCGGACGTCTCGTCGTGCAGCGGAAGGACATCGATCCGGCCTGGGTGCCTCCGGACTGGCACTACGTGGAGGCTGCCCAGAAGAAGGACCTCGAGATCCTGCGGCTCGAGCGCGGCATGACGGTGCCATCCGCGGCGGGAGGTGTGGTGACCATCAGCGGCGCCAATGTGGTCACGCGTTATCCGGACGGCCGGGAGGTCCCGTTCGAAGTGAAGGACGGTCAGGAGATCCGGGTGGGGAACAAGCTGATCGTTCCGCCGTTCGGCACGAACCAACGCCGATACGTCGGGGTACTCGGAGCGAATCGGCTCTACCTTGGTGACGGTTATGGCATCCACGGGACCGATGCTCCAACGAGCATTGGCCGTTCGGTCAGTCATGGGTGTATCAGGGTGAGGAACGAGGACATCGAGACGCTCTTTCGCATAGTGCCAGTCGGTACGCCGGTCTACGTCTACTGACCGATTAGTCAGCACATTGACCTATTGGTCAGTACGGTAACATCTCGTCACCCCGCGTCGATACTGTCACTTTGGAACTGCAGGCGGAGACCAGCCGCCGCTATCTTGCGTCTCCTCCGCGAACTGCCACCCTGAGGCTCGATCTTGCTCCAGCTCGTCCAAGTTCGGCGGTCCGCCCGTGCGCTGGCCCTCGTCATCGTCGTCCTCCTCGGGACCGCCGCGGGCGCGGCGAGCGCCCCGTTGAGCGACGACCCGGTCATGACCGTCGCGGACTCGCTCCGTGGCCGGAGCGGGCGCCTTCGCTTCCGCATCATCAGGCACGAGGCGGCTCCCGTGGAGGAGCTCGAGTCGTTGGAGCGGGTCTTCGGCACCGATGCGCTGGCGCGACCGGGCATCCTGACGGTCCGTGACTCCATCACTGCCGACACCTTCCACTTCGCCTCGCTCGTGCCGTTCGCCGAGAAGCAGAACGGCAAGGTCGGCGTGTATCGCGTGGGCCGATGGCCCGCCGAGGTGCGTCGGCCGCGCGGCGAGGCCTATCGGTTGCCCGAGGGCTTCATCGAAGTCGCGGAGGAGGACCAGGCGGTGCGCCTCTCGACGCACTTCACCGTGGGGCAGTTCCTCACGAAGGATCAGCGTGAGGTGTGGCCCAAGATGCTGCTCATCGACGAGCGGCTCATCGACAAGCTCGAACTGCTCATCTCCGAACTCCGCCTCGCCGGGATCCGCGCTGAGGGCCTCGGCGTGCTCTCCGGCTTCCGCTCGCCGCAGTACAACCAGCGCGGCACGATGGCCGGCCGCGCGAGCGACAGCCGCCACACGTATGGCGATGCCGCCGACGTCTACGTGGACGTCAACGGCGACGGGCGCATGGACGACCTGAACAAGGACAAGCGGGTCGACATGCGCGACGCGATCTACCTCTCGAAGCTGGTGGAGAAGGTCGAGCGCAAGTACCCGGAGCTCGTCGGCGGGATGGGAGTCTACCGCGCCACGGGCGCGCATGGACCGTTCGTCCATGTCGACGCGCGCGGCACGCGCGCGCGGTGGGGCTTCCCGCCGTGAACGATCTCCTCAAGGAGCGGATCCTCCGGCGCCTCGAGGCGCTCCCCGAGGACAAGGCGTACATGGTGCTCGACTACGTCGAGTTCCTCGAATCGAAGTACGCGCAGCGGCAGTCGCCCGGCCCGAACGTCTTCCAGCGCTTCACCGAGGGGATCGAGGACACGCTGCGCGCCGGGAATGTCTCGGCGTCGACCATCGCCGAGGCCATGGGCTTCATGGGCAAGGCGATGAACGTGCTCGGGGGCGTGGCGGCCGCGGGGAAGTCGGTCGCCGGCGACCTCGCCGGCGCGGCGAAGACCGCGGCCTCCGCCGCGAGCGCGGCGGTGAACGCGGCGACGAGCGCGCCGCCGACGAAGCCCGCCGATCCGCCACCGGCGTCGTCCGGCGAGGCGCCCAAGGGGCCGAGCACGGGCTGACGGCTGGAATTGGGGGGAGGCACCGCGCAAATTGCAGGATGGGACTCCCGACTGATCGAATCCGTACCGATGCCGCCCTGACGTTCGACGACGTCCTGCTCGTCCCGCGGCACTCGCTGGTCCACCCGAAGGACGTGACCACGGCGACGCGCTTCACGCGCGGCATCTCCCTCCATGTGCCGCTGGTCTCCGCGGCGATGGACACCGTGACCGAATCCGAGATGGCGATCGCGATGGCGCGCGCGGGCGGCATCGGCGTGCTCCACAAGAACATGTCGATCGACCGCCAGGCGGCGGAGGTCGACCGCGTGAAGCGCTCCGAGAGCGGGATGATCCGCAACCCGATCACGCTGCAGCCCACGGCGACGCTGCGCGAAGCGGTCGCGCTCATGGGCCGCTTCCACATCAGCGGCGTGCCCATCGTCGACGGCGAGGGTCGGCTCGTCGGCATCATCACCAACCGCGACATCCAGTTCGAACGCCATCTCGACCGCCCGCTGTCGGAGGCGATGACGAAGGACAAGCTCATCACGGCGCCGGTGGGCACGTCGCTCGACGCGGCCGAGCAGCTCCTGGGCAAGCATCGGATCGAGAAGCTCCCCGTGGTGGACGGCGCGGGCAAGCTCATCGGCCTCATCACCGTCAAGGACATCCACAAGCGTCGGCAGTATCCGAACGCGGCGAAGGACGGCGAGGGGCGGCTGCTCGTCGCGGCCGCGATCGGCGCCGGCGGCGACTACCTGACGCGCGCGAAGGCGCTCATCGACGCGGGCGTGGACGCCCTCATCGTCGACACCGCGCACGGACATTCGCAGGGCGTCCTCGACGCGACGGCGAAGGTCCGCGAGGCCTTTCCCTCGGTGCAGCTCGTCGCCGGGAACATCGCCACGACCGGGGCGGCGAAGGCGCTCGTCGAGCGCGGGGTGGATGCGGTCAAGGTCGGCGTCGGGCCCGGGTCCATCTGCACCACGCGCGTCGTGACCGGCATCGGCGTGCCGCAGCTCACCGCGATCATGGACGCGGTGGTCGGCGCCGGCGACATCCCGATCATCGCCGACGGCGGCATCAAGTACTCGGGCGACATCGTGAAGGCGATCGGCGCGGGTGCGTCGACCGTGATGATGGGGTCGATGCTCGCCGGCACCGAGGAGAGCCCGGGCGAGTCGATCCTCGCGGAAGGGCGCCGGTTCAAGATGATCCGCGGCATGGGCTCGCTCTCGGCGATGCAGGACGGCAGTGCCGACCGCTATTTCCAGGACGGCGAGATGGCCTCGAAGAAGTTCGTCCCCGAGGGCATCGAAGGGCGTGTGCCCTACAAGGGCCCCGTGGGCGACGTGCTCTACCAGATGGTCGGGGGCCTGCGCTCCGGCATGGGGTACGCCGGCTGCGGCACGCTGGATGCGCTCCGGACCGAGGCCGAGTTCGTGCGCATCACGCCCGCGGGCCTGCGCGAGTCGCACCCGCACGACGTCACGATCACGCGCGAAGCGCCCAACTACTCGGTCTGAGGCGGCGAGCGTGCAGGACATCCTGAACGTCCCGCCCGCGCGCCTGGAGGCCATCGCCCGGCTCTCGGCGGAGCTGCGGCCGGGGATGACGGTCGCGCTCTCCACGCACATCAACGCGGATGGCGACGGGTGCGGGTCGCAGACCGCGCTCTCGCGCCTCCTCGGCCAGATGGGCGTCCGCGCGTTCATCGTGAACCCGACGCCGTGGCCCGAGCTGTTCCGCTGGCTGCTCGGGGACGACGTGGAGGACCGGACGCCGGAGGGCGGCAGCGCGCTCAAGGGCATCGACCGGCTCATCGTGCTCGACATCAGCGACCTCAAGCGGCTCGGCGCGCTCGCCGACAGCGTGCGCGCCCTGCCCAAGGATGCGCTCGTGATCGACCACCACCTGCCGGGTGACGAGCCGCCCGGCGTCACGATGCTGAGCGACACGGCGGCGTGCGCCACGGCGGAACTCGTCTTCGACTTCGCGCAGGCGCGCGGTCTCTCCATCACCGCGCCCATCGCGCGGTCGCTGTACACCGCGCTCGTGACCGACACGGGCGGGTTCCGGTTCGGGAACACCTCGCCGCGGTGTCTCGCCGTGGCGGCGACGTTGCTCACGGCGGGCGTCGATCCCGAGCAGATGTACGCGCGGATCTATGGCAGCGTGCCGCTCGGTCGTCTGCACCTGCTCCGTGACGCCCTCGACAGCCTGCAAGTGGACATGGCGCACGGGATGGCCTGGGTCCGGATCCAGGCCGGCGCTCTCGAACGGCACGGGGTCTCGAGCGAGGACCTCGACGGCGTCTCCGAGTATCCGCGTTCGGTGGCCGGAGTGCGGTTGGCCCTGCTGTTCCGCGACCTCGGGCACGGCAAGGTGAAGGTCTCCTTCCGCAGCGTCGCCGGCGTGAACGTCAACACGCTCGCTCGCGCGTTCGGAGGGGGCGGGCACGCGCGCGCCTCGGGCGCGCTCATCGCCGGGACGATCGCGGAGGTGGAGACCCGGGTCCTCGGCGAGGCGCGCCGGCTGCTCGAGCAGGGCGCGTTGGCCGACTGAGCCCGTTGCCTCGCGCGCGGCCGCACGGTCGCGAGGCTTTGAGGAGGCGAGAGAGGGGCCTATCGTTCAGGGAACCGAATGTTGGGCCCCACGACTTCCTCCCGCATGACCGAGACCTTGCAGGCCCGCCTCGCCGAGGCGCTGGCCCCGATCGCGAACCCCCGCACCGGGGCATCGCTGTACCAGACGCAGCAGGTGCGCGACATCGCCGCGACGCGTGACGGCAAGGTGCGCGTCACGCTCCTGCTCGCGGCGCACGACGACCCGACCCTCGCGCGGCAGGTCCGTCAGGTGCTCGAGAAGGTCGAGGGTGTCACCGACGTCCGCGTGGACGTGAAGGACGCGGCGGAGGTCCCGCCCGTCGCGGCCGCCCCGACCGGGGGCCGGGCGCGTGCCCTCCCGGTGATGAGCGAGCCCGCGGCCGCGCCACGCACGCCGGCGGCTCCGACCCCCGTGGCGTATCCCAATCTCGGTCGGGTCATCGCCGTCTCGTCGGGGAAGGGCGGTGTCGGCAAGTCGACGGTCACCACCAACCTCGCGATCGCGCTCGCCAAGGCCGGCTATCGCGTGGGACTGATGGATGCCGACATCTACGGGCCGAATGTCCCGCGGATGATGGGCGTGGACGAAGCGCCGCCGGTGAAGAACGACAAGATCCAGCCGCTCGTCGCGCACGGCGTGAAGGTGATCTCGCTCGGCTTCCTCATCGAGCGTGACCAGCCCGCCATCTGGCGCGGACCGATCGTCATGAAGATCATCACGCAGTTCCTGCGCGATGTCGACTGGGACCAGCTCGACATGCTCCTGGTCGACATGCCGCCCGGCACCGGCGATGCGCAGCTCTCGCTGGTGCAGGCGACGAACGTCGCCGGCGCGGTGATCGTCACCACCCCGCAGGAGATGTCCGTGGGCGATGCGCTCCGCGGCGCGATGATGTTCCGGCGCGTCGGTGTCCCGGTGCTCGGCGTGGTCGAGAACATGAGCTACTTCGAGTCGCCGGAGACCGGCAAGCCGATGGCGATCTTCGGGACCGGCGGCGGCAAGCGGCTCGCCGACGAGTTGCAGGTCCCGCTGCTCGGGGAGATCCCGCTCCACCCACCGGTGCTCGAGGGCGCCGACCGCGGCGCACCGATCGTCGTCTCCGACCCCGCCTCGTCGGCCGCGCGGAAGCTCACGGCCGTCGCGATGTCCGTCGCCCAGCAGCTGGGCGTGCGGACTACTGCGGGCTAGCGCCCGGGCGGGCCGGGATCGGGCGCCGCGCCGCCGCGACGCCCGCGACGGGTGTGGGGGTCTGCCACCCCTGCAGCGGCGGCTGGGGGCGTTCGGCGGCGGCGCGCCGGCCCACCCCCGCACGGGTGAGCAGCGCGGCGCCGAGTCCGGCGCTCACCGCCACCCAGGCGATCGCGACGGCGACGATGCGCGCGAGCAGGGACAGCATGCCCGTGCCCTGGAGTGCCGCCGCGAGGAGCCACGGCGTCATGAGCACGGCGATGCCGACGGTCAGGGCGCGCACCGCCTCCGCGCGCGAAGTCCCGTCGCGGCCGGCCTTCGTGAGCGCGCGTCCGGCCATCAGGGCGAGCGCGAGCCAGCCGAGCGTGACGATCCCCGCGAAGGCGATGGGGGCGGCGACGAGCACGAAGGGGATGAGCAGGATGCCGACGATGGTCACCGCGAGCGCGACGCAGAGCAGGAGCACCAGGGGCAGGAACCCGAACTGCCCGAGTACGCCGAGGAAGAACGCGCGGCCGAAATCCTGCTCGAGCACGCGGGCCGTCCGCTCCAGGTTGGGCGCGAGGAGCACGAGGACGATGAGGCCCAGCACCACGAGGACCGCGGCCCACCCGCCGGTGACGGCGAGCATCCGGCCGCGCGACATCGGGGTCGCGCCCGCTGTCGCCCCGCCGGCCGCGCGCTGCCACGACTCGAGCGACCCGCGCACATAGCCTCCATCCAGCGTGACGCTGCCGCGATACGCGCTCGCGCCGCCGGCGACCTCGCCGCCGGCGCGCACGACCACGTCGCCCCAGAGCGCGTGGACGTCGCCGAGCACGACGCCGAGGATCTCCGCAGTGCCGCCGATGACGACGAGTGGGCCGCGCACCGTGTCGCCGGAAGCGACGGTGACGTCGCCGCGCACGTAGCGCCCGTTGAGGCGGACGCTGTCGTCGGAGATGTGGAGCGCCCCGATCGCGACGGTGACGCTCTCGGCGGGGACGGCGGCCGCGCTGACCTGCGCGCGGCCGGAACGCGGAGCGGCCGCGAGCGCGAGGAGCGCCGCGGCGGGGAGGAGCATCGTGCGCCGCATCGGACTAGCTCCGATTGGCGCGAGCGGTGGCGGCGAGGCGGCGGAAGCCCATCACCGCACCGGTCGCCGCCGCGGCGAGCACGATGCTGGTGATGGCAAGGGTCGCCAGTCCGCCCGAGGCGAGGGTGGTCGTGGCGTCGGCGCCGAGGGCGCTTGCGGCGACCTCCCCTGCGCCGGTCACGAGCGTCTGGCGTGTGCGGTCGACGAAGAGATTCACCACCCAGCCGGCAAGGTCACCGCGGAAGGCGAGCAGCGCGGCGCTCCCCGAGATGGCGATCGCCGCCACTCCTGCCCCGGCCCCGACGAGATAGCGCATCGGCGTGCTCGCCGGCACGAGGCGCGCGGCCGATTCCGTCAGAGCCACATGCCACGGCTCCACGACCTGCACCTTCGCCATCACGCCATCGGCGAAGCGGAGGTTCGGCGTGAAGTGCGGCACCGCCTCCACGGCCTCGGCCACCAGGCGCAGTTCGTCGTAGCGGAGGCGACAATCGTCGCACTCGGACAGGTGCGCGCGCAGCGGGGCGACGCCGAATCCGGCGTCGCCGTCGACCAGGAGGTCGATCTCGTTGGGGAGGAGGTGGCGGTGGTTCATGGTGGTCTCCGGAGGGGCGTACGGGGGTGGGGGCCCGGGGGTTTCAGGAACGGCAGCTGACAGAACGGGATGGCGGTCGGCGCGTGGCTTCGGGGGAAGTTCGGTGCGGGCGGACTGAAGGCTCGCTGCCATCCGTCCTCTCCCTACTCCCTCAGATGCTCCAACGCGTCCCGGAGCTGGTGGCGGGCGCGGTGGATGTAGGTCTTCACGGTGCCGAGCGGGAGGTCGAGCGTGGCCGCGATCTCCTCATAGCTTCGGCCTTCGACGTGCCGGAGCATGATGCAGTTTCGGTATTCGGGGCGGAGCGAGGCGATGGCGACCTCGATGGCGCTGCCGAGCTCGCGGGAGGCGAGCTCGTCGAGGGCGTTCTCGCCCTGGTCGGCGATCTCGAAGCGCGTCGCCTCCACGTCCGAGGCGGTCGTCGCGTGCGGCGAGCCGTCCATGGAGATCGTGTCGATCTGCCGACGGCGCAGGTGGTCGATCGCGATGTTGTTCGCGATCTTGAACAGCCAGCTCGAGAACTTGAACTCGGGTCGGTACTTGTCGATGTGGTTCAGGACCTTGATGAACGCGTCCTGCGCGAGGTCCTCGGCCGCGGTCGCGTCGCGGACCATGCGGTAGATCAGCGAATAGACCGGGCGCTCGTAGCGACGGATGAGTTCCCGATACGCCGCCTCCTTGCCTTTCTGGGCAAGCGCGACGACGTCGGCATCCGGCAGGTTGGGGAGGTCGAGGGGGGGCGCCATTCGCTGCGGAGAAACTTGCCCGGGCACATCGTGCCGGGCAACTTTCCCATCTTATGCCGCACACGATCGACACGGAGGCTCTCGAGGCCAACGCGGCCGCCGAGGGCACCTCGGCGGCAGGCAAGCGCAGCTACGTCCAGCGGATCTTCTCCGAGATCGCGCCGCGCTACGACCTCCTCAACCGGCTGCTCTCGCTCGGCATCGACCGGCGCTGGCGCACGCTCGCGCTCGCGCGGCTCGGGTGGGATCGCGCGCCGCAGGGCACGTATCTCGACCTCTGCGCGGGAACGCTCGATGTCGGCGCGGAGTTGAGCCGGAAGCCGGGATTCGCCGGGCGGATCCTCGGGGCCGACTTCGCGGAACCGATGCTGCGCGCGGGCGTCGGGAAGGCATCGGCCGAGGTGCTCGCGCCGGTGGTGGCCGACGCGCTCGCGTTGCCCGTGCGCGACGGTGTGATGGACGGCGCGATCGTCGCGTTCGGCATCCGCAACGTCGCGGACCTCGGGGCGGGGCTCCGCGAGGTGCATCGGGCGCTGAAGCCGGGCGCACGGTTCGTGATCCTCGAGTTCTCGACGCCGCGTGTGCCGCTCGTGAGGGCCGGCTATCTGTTCTACTTCCACAACATCCTTCCGATCGTCGGCCGGATCATCAGCGGGCACAAGACCGCTTACACCTATCTGCCGCGCTCCGTGGCGAACTTCCCCGAGACGCAGGTGCTCGCCGCGGCGATGACCGCGGCCGGCTTCCGCGACGTGACGTGGGAGACGCTGACCTTCGGGATCGCGGCGGTGCACGTGGGAACCAAGTGACCGAGACACTCGACACCCTGCAGGAGTTCATCGCCGCGATCGACCGCGCCGGCGAGCTCAGGCGCATCACCGAGCCGGTGAAGGTCGAGCTCGAGATGTGCGAGATCGCCGACCGCGTGATGAAGATGCCCGGCGGCGGTCCCGCCTTGCTCTTCGAGAAGCCGGTGCTGAGGGACGGCTCGATCGCCAAGCATCCGGTGGCGATCAACCTCTTCGGCTCGATGTCGCGGATGGCGCTCTCGCTCGGGGTCGATCGACTCGACGAGCACGGCGACCGTATCACGAAGCTGATGGACCTCAAGGTCCCCGAGGGATTCCTCGGCAAGCTCTCGCTGCTGCCGCGCCTGCTCGAGATCTCCAAGTTCCCGCCGCGCACCGTCTCCGCGCCGGCGCCCTGCCAGGAAGTGGTGTGGCAGGGGAAGGACATCGATCTCGACCAGCTCCCGGTGCTCACGACCTGGCCCGAGGACGGCGGCCCGTTCATGACGATGACGGCCGTGGTGAGCAAGGACCCGAAGCGCGGCATCCGCAACGTCGGGATGTATCGCGTGCAGCAGATGGGCAAACAGCATGTCGCGATGCATTGGCAGCGGCACAAGACCGGCGCCGAGCACTGGCGGCAGATGGCGGAGAAGGGCGAGAGGATGCCGGTGTGCATCGTGATCGGTGCCGACCCGGCGAGCATGTACTCGGCGAGCGCGCCGCTCCCGCCGAACATCGACGAGTTCATCTTCGCGGGTTTCCTGCGGAGGAAGCCGGTCAAGCTGGTCAAGGCGTTGACCTGCGATCTCGAGGTCCCTGCCGAGGCGGAGATCGTGATCGAGGGCTACATCGACCCCAAGGAGGAGTTGGTGGTCGAAGGCCCGTTCGGTGATCACACGGGCTACTACTCCGAGGCCGATCTGTACCCGCGCGTGCACGTCACCGCGGTGACGATGCGCAAGAACGCCGTGTATTGCGCGACGATCGTCGGTCGCCCGCCGATGGAGGACTTCTACCTCGGTCACGCGACCGAGCGGATCTTCCTGCCGCTGCTCAAGCTCACGACGCCGGAGATCGTGGACTATCACATGCCCGCCGAGGGCGTGTTCCACAACCTCGTGATGGTGTCGATCCGGAAGGCGTATCCGGGACACGCGTACAAGGTGATGAACGCGCTGTGGGGCGCGGGGCTGATGTCGCTCGCGAAGGTGATCGTCGTGGTGGACGAGTGGGTGAATGTGCGCAACCCGCAGGAAGCATGGTGGGTGGCGCTCAACAACATCGACCCCGAGCGCGACACACGGTTCACGATGGGGCCCATGGACGTGCTCGATCACTCGAGCCGCGCGTTCTCGTACGGCTCGAAGATGGGCCTCGACGGTACGAAGAAGTGGCCGGAGGAGGGCTTCACGCGCGACTGGCCGACGGTGATTACCATGGACGACGCGACCAAGCGCGCGGTGGACGCGATGTGGCCCAAGCTCGGCCTGGGTCCGAAGTGAACGAGCCGCGCACCACCGCGAGTGCCGCGCGCGAGGGTCAGACCTTCGCGGGCGAGAGCGGGTTCGCGCGGTGGGCGAGCTTCGTGAAGCTCCCGCACACCGTCTTCGCGCTGCCGTTCGCGCTCGTCGGCGTGACGCTCGCGACCCGCATCGCGCCGATCACGCTGGCGACGGTGGGCTGGGTGGTGCTCGCGTTCACGTGCGCCCGCTGGGTCGCGATGGCGGTGAACCGCATCGTCGATCGCGAGTACGACGCGCGCAACCCGCGCACGGCGCAGCGCGAGATCCCGCGTGGCGCGATCGGCGTGCGCGAAGCATGGGTCACCGTGGTGATCGCCGCGGCGATCTTCGTCTGGGCGGCGTGGATGCTGAACCCGCTGTGCCTGATGCTGTCGCCGGTCGCGCTCGCGTGGGTCTGCTTCTATTCGTTCACCAAGCGCTTCACGCGGTTCGCGCATCTCGTGCTCGGGCTCGGACTCGCGATCGCGCCGGTGGGCGGCTACCTCGCGGTGACGGGGGCGTGGAGCACGCCGTGGTGGCAGCTCATCGCGCTCACCGTGGGTGTCATGACCTGGTCGGGCGGGTTCGACATCCTGTATGCGCTGCCGGACATCGAGTTCGATCGCTCGCAGGGGCTCCACTCGATCCCGGCCGCGCTGGGCGTGAAGCGTGCGATCGTGGTCTCGCGCGGGCTGCACCTGCTCACCGTCGCGGCGCTCGCGCTCACCGTGTGGGCGGTGGGGGCGGGCACGTTCGCATGGATCGGCGTGGGCGTGGTGGCGGTGTTGCTCGCGTATGAGCACTCGCTCGTGCGCGACGACGATCTCTCGAAGCTCGACGCCGCGTTCTTCACGATGAACGGCGTGATCTCGATGGCGTTCTTCGCGTGTATCCTCGCGGACCGGCTGCTCGCATGACGCGCGCGACGGACACGATGGCACCGATCGTCATGGCGATCACGGGGGCGAGCGGTGCCCCGTACGCGGTGCGCCTGCTCGAGCAGCTGCTGGTCGCCGAGCGGCGGATCTCGCTGATCGTGTCGTCGCACGGATTCCGGTTGCTCGAGACCGAGTCGGACATCGGCGACATCGCGGCCCTCCGCGCCGCCGTCGGCGCGGCGCGATTCGACGCGCTCGTCAGGGTGTTCGACGACAACGACCGCGGCGCGGCGCCCGCGTCGGGTTCATCGCTCGCCGGCGGGATGGTGATCTGTCCGTGCTCGATGGGGACGCTCGCGAGCATCGCCGCCGGGACGTCGCGCTCGCTGGTCGAGCGTGCGGCCGATGTCGCGCTCAAGGAGCGGCGCCCCCTGCTCCTGGTGACCCGCGAGACGCCGCTCTCGCTGATCCACCTCGAGAACATGCGCACGGTGACGCTCGCCGGCGCGACGGTGATGCCCGCGGCGCCCGGGTTCTATCATCGCCCCGCGCGGATCGATCAGCTCGTCGACTTCATCGTCGCCCGCGCGCTCGACCACCTCGGCGTGCCCAACACGCTCGCGCCGCGCTGGGGCGAGCCGGAGGCCTGATGGGCGCGCCGGTCCGGATCGGACTCATCTCCGACACGCATGGGCTGCTGCGGCCCGACGTGCACACCGCCCTCGCCGGCGTCTCGTTGATCCTCCACGCGGGCGATGTGTGCGGCGACGAGATCCTCGATGAGCTCGCGCTCATCGCGCCGGTGCAGGCGGTCTATGGCAACTGTGATCCGCTCGATCCGCGTCTGGCCGAGCGGCTCGACATCGAGGTCGCGGGCGTCCGGATCCATGTGAGTCACGGGCATGAGCTCGGGCGGCCGAAGCCTGCCGCCGTCGCGGCGGCGTACGACGCGGACGTCTGCATCTACGGGCACACCCACCAGCAGCGGATCGAGCGGGTCGACGGGCGACTGATCATCAATCCGGGGGCGGCGGGGCCGAGGCGGTTCGAGCTCGAGCCGACGGTGGCGGTGCTCACGATCGTGGATGGGAGGGCGGAGGCGGAGTTGATCGCGCTCTCGGACTGATACGCCGGGACGTAGAACGAGTCGATGGTGAACGCGCCGTAGGTGCCGAATGCGCCGATGATGCCAGATGACCGCACGCGATCGCTGAGCGCAGTCGCAGTGAGTTGAGGTTCGAACGAGCGGATGAGCACCCACTCGGCGAAGTCCCTGACCGAGTCCGCGGGTGAGGTGATCTCCCACGTCCGGTGCTGGTCGGCGATCCAGTGATAGCGCCGGCTGACGGCGTGTTCGAGGAAGAAGTACGCCGCATTGGAGACCGAGTCCCAGGTCGCCTCGTGGTGATTCCCGGTGGACGTCATGTGGAGCGTCAGGGCGCCGGGGATGGTCGTCGATCCCGTGATGTAGGCTCCGTCGGCGCGGATGACGAGGTCATAGGTCTCGCCGCGCGAGAGGTCCCTCCGCCCGAGTCGACCGCCGGTCCCGTTCCACGCGAGATGAACGTTCCAGGCACCTGGGTCCTCATCCAGCCGACCGAGCCGCGTCATGTCGACCGCACCCACGCGCGGCACGATGATCCAGTCGAACACTGCGCCGTCCGACCGTCGCCGCATGGTGAACTCCTCCACGCTGCGCCAGTAGCCGCTGCGCGTGTCGCCGACCGTCGCGACGATCGCGTGGAGCGCGCTGTCGGCTGGCGCGTAGTGGGTGACCGACGGGCCCGGGGAGAGCACGACGTAGACGACCGCTTCGTTCGAGAATCCTCGGAGCGGGGCCGTCGCTTCGCACGCGGCGAATACGCAGGCGGCGAGCGCTGGGAGCACGCGCCTCACCATCTCAGGGAGAACCCGAATGAGGAGAAGCGCTCGACCTCCGACCATCCGATGGCGTAGTCGAGCTGCCCGTCGGGCCGACCACCCCAGTCCCACGTCATCGTCATCGGGATCCGCTCGCCGGTCGCATTGAAGATCTGCGCCTGCAGATCGCCCTCGAGGCGGCCGAACCTCCACGCGCGGCGCAGTGAGAGATCGAGGCGTGTCGTCGCAGGCATCGCACCGGAGTTCCGCTCGCGAGTGATGATGTGGGGCACCGGGCTCTGCGGATAGAGCGTCGGCCGTACGCTCAACCCGAGGACAGGAGTCGCTGGCAGCCCACTGACGTTCCTCAGCGCCGCGCCTAGCGAGAATCCGAGGATGCGGGGAGTGGTCCCGACGACGGAGAGCGAGTGCGGCCGATCCCACGACGATCGCACCCAGCGATCCGGATCGCGTTCGGTGGTGCGCGACCGCCCGTAGGCGAGTGCCACTGCGGCACCACGCGGGCCTTCCAGCGAGGCGGCGAGTCCTGCACCGATGGCGCGCGCACTGACGCGATCGAAGTGCACCGTGTCCAGCCACGCCGTGCTCCAGTACGTGGCGGCGACGGGCCGATCGGAGATGCGGCGGGCGTAGAGGTCTCCGTTCACCACGATCGACCAGCGCGCCACGGTGTGCCGCCAGGCGCCTGAGATCGCCGCGCCCTCCATGCGTCGTGGCCGGTCGAAGAGGAACACTGGCGCTGCGAGGTCGGCGACGATCTCGGGCGACAGCTCGCCGTCGAATTGATGGCGACGCTCGAGACTCAGGTCGAAGGCGAGCGCCGCGGCTGGCCGCCACGCCAGCCGCGCGCGAGGTGCGGCGAACGCGCCGGCCTCGGTGCCGTCGAATGCGAGCCCGATCTCTGCGGTCAGTCTGCGGTCGAGCACGCGCGAGGCGGAGCCGCCGACCGAGATCCGCGTAAGTGACGTGGCACCGTCGTAGCGATACGGCTTGCCATAACTCGAGACGAGCTCGCGATCGACGAATCGGAGTGGATCATCCCACCGATGCGCGTTGCGCCGATGCGTGAACGCGACCCGCAGCGCGGCGCTCGTGCGCTCATCGAGGCGGCGTTCCTGATCGATCGAGACCGTGGCCAGGACCTGTCGCGATCGCAAGTCACCCTGCTCCGCATCGTCGAACCACCCGGACGCGCGCGTCGCGAGATTCCGTGACGCACGGATCGTCGTGCGGACGGCCGAGGAGTCGCCGTGCGACAGGGTGAGACCGATGAGATACTCCCCGCGGAACGGATCGGAGGGCTCGTGGTCCGCGAGATGGAGGTCGGACGAGAGGAATCCGATGGCTTCGGCGCGCCATCCGGCGAAGTCCCGACCGATCCGCAGCAGGCCGTCGCGGAAGTCGTTCAGCGGGTATCGCTCGTCGAGCCAGTCGCCCTGTATCCCGCTGAGGCCGCTGTTGAGATACGACGTGCGTCCCGCCACGACTACCTCGGCACCGAAGACATCCCGCTCGACATGCGCCGCCGTGAGCGAGAACGAGGACGCGAGCGCCTCTCCACCGCGGGCGCCGTCACCGCGACGCGAGTGCATCGCGATCACGCCGCCCAGTCGACCGTCCACGGTCGCGGGGAGATGATGTGAAAGCACCTCTACGCGGTCGAGCGCGGCGTAGTTGATCCCCGCTCCCATGCCGCGGACGTGAGTCGGTGATTGCAGAGGGTGTCCGTCGAGCGTGTAGAGTGCTTCGTCGAGCGCAGCGCCGGCGAGGTGGAGTCGCGCGACCGATGCGCTGGTCTGCATCACCGAGGGCAGCAGCGTGAGCTGTCGGTACGCGTCCGGTTCGACGAGGGCAGGTGCGCGTGTGACTTCCTGCCGCGTCATCGACGTCCTCAGAGGACGGTCGACTCCGCCATTCACGACGACGCGGTCGAGCGCGGTCGCGAGCGGCGCGAGGTGTACGGACAACGGGGCCGGGTCGTCGGTGCCGTCGACGCGCGCCTCGACGACTGCGACGCGATAGCCCTGCCGCTGTACACTGAGTCGGACAGTGGACACAGGACCGGCGACGGTCAGCCGCAGCGCGAAGCGTCCGTCGAGGGCGGTGCGCGTGTGCGCGCGGCCGCTCACCTGAGCGATCGTCGCCGCTCCCAGCGGACGCCCCTCGACGTCCTCGACGATCCCGCGCACGGTGACGACGGTGCGACGCGATCCCGACGCGGTCGCGGATGGCACGCCGCGCTCACCACCTGCGCCCTGCGCGTCTCCGGGCGCGAACGGCAGACCGGTCAACAGGACGATCCAGAGCGCTCGACCGAGAGAACGGGGCAAGGGCGGGGGCCGGAGTGGGCGGGAGCGAACTCCGAATCCTAACCCGCGGTACGCGCCCGCGTGCCAGTTCCCCCGCTACCCCGACTTCGGCCCGTACGCCTCGACCACCTCGATGAAGTACTCCGGCGCGATCGGCTTCTCGAGGAACGTCGCCGCGCCGAGGCCGCGGACCGACTCCCGCACCGTGAGGTCCTGAGACGCACTCAGGACGACCACGGGGATCAGCGCCGTTCGCGTTGACGCCTTCAGCTTCGCCAGCGTCGCCTGCCCGTCACCCGCCGGCATCTGGAGGTCGAGCACGATCACGTCGGGTGCGGGCGCCCGGATCGCGGCCATCATCGCACTCGCGCCATCGAACACGGGGACAGCCTGATGTCCGGCCGCCACGAGCGCGCCGCAGAGGAGCTGCGACATCGCCTTGTCATCTTCCGCCACGAGGACCCGCATGACCGCAATCTCCCGCCGCCCTCGCGTGAGGGCAAGAGCGGCGGGGTCGTGCCGCGGGGCGTCAGCGGCTCGTCTTCTTGAGCTTGAGATCGATCGTGACGACCGGCGGCGCGCCATCGCGCAGGAACTCACCGACCTCGTGCCACGTCTCGCCGGTGTACGCGATGGTGTACTTGATCCGTCCCCCGGTGACGGGGAAGCCCCAGATCAACGTGTCGGGCTTGAACTCGAGCGTCGGTTCCACCGACTGCCCTTCGCGATGCGTCATCATCCGCACGCGTCCGGCTTCGGCGTCGAACCAGACGACGGCGGTCGCTTCGAAGACGATCTGCCCGGCGGTCGCGCCCTCCGTCCCGCGGCCGGTGCCCTTGATGATGAGCACGGTGCCGTTCGATCCCCACGTGATGTCCTCGTGCTGGGCGATCCGGAGCGTGCGTCCCGGGCCCATCATCGCGCTCGCCTCACCGTCCCATTGGCCGGCGAGCGGGGCCAACGGTGCGAGCGCGGCCTTGGCGCGCGCGATCGCCGCGGCGGTCGCCGCCGCGCGGGGATCCTGCGCGGTGAGGAGCGATGGGACGGTCACGAGGGCGAGCAGCGAGAGCAGTCGACGGAACACCAGGGGACTCCGGTTCGGGTTCCTTGAACGTTGCGGGATGCGCAGTGGTGGCGCTTGTATCGGCGCGACTTCCTCACGGCTTGACGTCGTCGTGCTCCGTGCGCCGCATCTGCCGTGCGGCGACGGTCGGTGGCAGGCCCGTGAGCGCGACGAACTCGCGGGTGAGGTGCGCGTGATCGACGAACCCTCGCTCGGCCGCGATGCGTGACCAGCCGGGCGCCACGGGCTCCAGCTGGTGCGCGAGCGCTTCCCGCAGCCGGCGCACGCGCGCGTACTCGCGGAGCGTGAGGCCCGTCGCGAGCGGGAATCGGCGCTGGAGATGTCGGAGTCCGATTCCCGCTCGACGCGCCACCGCATCCATCCGGACCTCGCCGCGCGCGGCGACGATCGCCCGGACGGCCTCGCGGATGCGCGCATCAGGTGCCGCGAGACCGCGGATGCACTCGACGAGCGCGCGATCGATCGCCGCGAAGCCGCTGTCCTCATCCTCGGTCGCACTCACCGCGGGCAGCAACGAGGCGAACTGCTCCCCGATCCGCAGCGGCGGTGGCCCGAGCCGATCGCGCAGCATGCGGGCCGGGACGCCCGTCACGAGCTCGGTGGTGTCCGGCCAGAGCCGGAATCCGACGAGCCGCATGCCGGATGAGACCGGCGGCTGCGTCGCACGAACCGAGGGACCGGCGAACACGAGCATCGGCGGCACGTGCGGCTGCCGGGCGACGGCGATCGAGGTGCATCCGTCCGGGAACACCGTGTACGGATCGGGTGCGTCCGCGCCGGGGCCGACGCGGAACGACCAGAGCGAGAGCACCCACGGGGCGATGCCGGCCGAGGGCGCACGCTCGGCGTATCGGTAGGGTGATCCGCTCGCCGCGCGCTCGGCGACGCGCTCGCTCATGCGCTGCGCACCGACTCGCCCGCCACCAGCGGCTCGGTGCGGGCGAGTTCCTTGGGATGCTTCTTGAACCAGGCCGCCACGAGCAGCACCTCGTCCACCTCGTGACCAGGCACCGTCGCCGGCGCCCGCTCGGTCGGCGCGAGGATCTCCGCCACGCGCGCGTCGTGCGCGCGACGCTCGGCGACGCTGCTCGGCGTAGGCCCTTCGTGCCGCACCCGGCCGCGCCGCACCACGTACGTGCGGGAATCCTCGGGCTTCGCGGCGGGGATGGTGTAGCTGAAGGACAGCGATTCGAGCGCGAAGCGGATGCGTCCGAACTGTTCCTGCAACGATTCCAGTCGCCGGATCTTGTCGCGCATGGTCGCGGCGCGCTCGAAGTCGAGGGCGTCGCTCGACGCCTCCATCTGCGCGCGCAGCGGTGCGAGCGGCGCGTCGTGCTTGCCCTCGAGGAAGTCCTTCGCCGCGCGGAAGCGATCCATGTATTCGTCCTCGCGCACCGCGGCGACGCACGGGCCGAGGCACTTCCCTATCTCGTGACGGATGCAGCCCGGTGTGCGGGTCGGCATCGGCAGGAGGTCGGGCTGGTCGGCGAAGAAGATCGGCTGATCGAGGCGGCAATCGCGGAGGCCGAGGACGTCGTTGAGCTCGCGGAGTGCTTCCTCGAGCTGCAGGGCGCCGCGGAACGGGCCGTAGTAGGTCCCGGTCTCGTCGGTCCCGGCACCGCGCACCACGTGGAAGCGCGGCGCCGGACCACGCGAGACGCGCACGAACGCGTGGTACCGGGCGTCGCGCTTCATCATCACGTTGTAGCGCGGCCGGAGGAGCTTGATGAGGCGCAGCTCGCGCAGCAGCGCGGCGAACTCGCTCGGCAGCGGCTCCCACTCGAGGGTCGCCGCTTCGCGGAGGATGCGCGCGCCCTTGTCCTTGGGATACGAGGCGCGGAAGTAGCTGAGCAATCGCGTGCGCAGCGCCTTCGACTTGCCGACGTAGATCACCTCGCCGTCGGGCGACGTCATGCGATACACGCCGGGCACGTCGCGCGCGGTGTCCTTCACGAGCGCGAGCATGCTGTCGCGGCGGAACTCGATCGCGCGGGCGTCGTCAGTGGAGAGGGGGCGACGGCGGCGGCGACTCATGTCTGGCACTCCGCGCACCAGACGGTCTGCCGGCCCTCGATCGCGTGCGACGACTCGAGGGCGGCGCCGCACCGCGCACAGGGCTCGCCGGCGCGGCCGTACACATCGAGCTTCGCGGCGAACCCGCCGCGACCGCCGTACGCATCGCGATAGTCGCGGAACGTCGTGCCGCGCAGCGCGATGGACTCCGTGAGCACGGCGCGCACCGCCTCGAGCAGCACCGCCACCCTCGCGCGCGTGAGCGCCGCGCCGCGGCGCGAGGGTCGGATGCCTGCGCGCCAGAGCGCTTCGTTGGCGTAGATGTTGCCCACGCCAGCCAATCGCCTCTGGTCCATCAGGATGCTCTTCACGGCCCGCGACGACCCCCGAATGATTCCCGAAAATCGCTCGGCGGAGAGGGTCGGGTCAAGCGGCTCGGGGCCGAGGGCCGCGTCCCACGCGGTGTAGGCGGCCGCATCGAGGAGCGCGACGGTGCCGAGTCGGCGCACATCGTGGTACCTGAGGACCCGCCCGTCGGCGAGTTCGAAGCGCAGGCAGGTGTATGCCTCGTCGGGTGTCCCATCGACCAACAGGGCACCGGTGAAGCGCGGCGTGACGACCAGACGGCCGGTCGCGCCGAGATCGAGCACCACGCTCTTGGCGCGACGGGAGACACCGCGGATCGTCGCGCCGTCGAGTGCGGCGGTGACGCGGCGGGTGAGCCCGGGTGTCGCACGCCGCGCCACTCCTTCCCCGCGGAGCACATCACCGCGCACGACGACCACCGAACGCACGACGGCGCCGCGGAGGGCGCCGTCCAGGTCTCTCGCGATGGTCTCGGTCTCGGGGAGTTCAGGCACGCTGCAGTTCGCGCCAGCCGATGTCCCGTCGGAACTGCGCGCCCTCGAAGCGTACCCTTGCCGCGACCGCGGCGCTCCGGCGCTGCGCCTCGCCGATGGTCGGAGCGAGCGCCGTGACGGCGACGACGCGGCCGCCGCCGGTCACGAGCCGGCCGTCCGGGAGCGCCTTGGTGCCCGCATGGAAGACCGTGACGTCGGTGTCGTCGTCCGGGAGCGCGATGGTGTCGCCGGTAGCGATCGTGCCGGGATACCCCGCGGCGGCGACGACGGTGGTGACCGACGCGCCCGCGTGCCACTGGAGCGGGCCGAACCCCTCGATCGAGCGGCGCTCGGCGATCGCCTGCATGGGTGCGAGCAGGCTCGACGCCATCAGGGGGAGCAGCGCCTGCGTCTCCGGGTCCCCGAAGCGGCAGTTGAACTCGACCACGCGCGGCCCGTCCTTGGTGAGCATCAGGCCCGCATACAGCAGCCCGGTGAAGGGGCAGCCCGCCTCGCGCATGGCGCGCAGCGTGGGCGCGAAGACCGTCTGCACCGCCTCCCGCTGGACCGCGGCGGTGGCGATGGCGACGGGCGCGTACGCGCCCATGCCACCCGTGTTGGGGCCGGTATCGCCCTCGCCGATCCGCTTGTGGTCCTGCGCGGCGAGGAAGGGCAGGACATGCGTGCCGTCGGTGAGAGCGAAGACCGAGAGTTCCTCGCCTTCCATGAACTCCTCGACGAGCACCTCGGCACCGGCCGCGCCGAACGCGTCGTCGACGAGCATCGCGTCGATCGCCGCGTCGGCCTCGGCGAGGGACGCCGCGACGATGACGCCCTTGCCGGCGGCGATGCCCGAGGCCTTGATGACGACCGGGGCGCCGACGCGGTGCGCCTCGGCCTTCGCGGCGGCCGGGTCGGTGAAGGTGCGTGCGCTCGCGGTGGGCACGTGCGCCTGTCGCATCAGCTCCTTCGCGAACCGCTTGGAGGTCTCGATGCGCGCCGCGAGCGCGGTGGGGCCGAAGATGGCGCGGCCCTCGTTGCGGAACCGGTCGACGATGCCGAGCTCCAGAGGGGCTTCAGGCCCGACGACAGTGAAGTCGACCTTCTCGGTGCGAGCGAGCGTCAGCAGCCCGTTGATGTCGGTGGCCGCGATGTTGACGCATCGCCCGAGCGTGGCGATGCCCGGGTTCCCCGGGGCCGCGATGATCTCGACCGACGGGTCGTCGCGGCGGAGTTTCCAGGCGAGCGCATGCTCCCGGCCTCCGCCGCCGACGACCAGGATCCTCATCGCGCTCCGCCCTTGAACGCGTCGCTGAACGCGCTGCGGGCGCGTCCGAGCGAATCCCCGACCTTCGACGCCGCGGCCTTCGCCTGTTCGGCGTAGTAGTTCGAGGCCTCCTTCACGTCCGCACCCAGGCCCTCACCGGGCTTCACGTCCGCACGGCGCTTGTAGTCGCCGGCGAGGATGCGCGCGTACGCGCCCGAATCGATCCAGCGCTGCAGCTCGCCCGCGCGGACGGTGTGGAACGGGTGCGACTGGAAGGCGGTGTTGAGCGCCTTGAGGATGGTGTCCCATGCTGAGCCGTCGACCTCGTACTCCTTGGACTGCTCCTTGAACGCCTTGAGGTCGAGCTTGTCCCCGAACTCGCGGCCGCCGGCGAGCTTCATGAACGTCGTGAGCACGAGATCGGGGTCCTGCGCGTCGAGCAGCGAGGCGCGGTCGCAGGAGAGCTCGCTCTTCCGGTACCATTCGAGGAGGGCGAGCTGGAACGGCAGTATCGCGATGCCGGCGAGGAACGGCAGGTTGCTGACGCCGAAGATGAGGATGATCTGCGCGATGGTGCGGTAGGTGACGTGCCCGCTGATGATGTGGCCGAGCTCGTGCGAGAGCAGCACGCGCAGCTCGTCACGCGTGAGGTGCTCGATGGCCGCCGAGTTGATGACGACGAACGGGTCGCCGAAGCCGACGGCGCCCGCGTTCAACTGCGGGGTCTGCGTGACGTAGAGCTGCGGCCGCGTGGGCCAGTCCATGGTGTGGAGCACCTCGGTCCACAGCGCGTCGAGGTCGGGACGCTGCGTCGGGCCCACACGCACCGCATTCGCCGTGAAGAGGTGCCGGATGCCGCGCTCGCCGAACACGCTGGCGATCTTGTTGACGACGGTCTGGAAGCCGGGGATCGCGCGCAGCGCGTTGAGCGCGGCGCGATCGGCCGGGTGCTCCCAGGACAGGGACGAGATGTCGGTCAGGACGGTGCGGGCCATCGGAGCTCCGGTCGGAGGGTTCCTCAATCTACGGGGCTGGGGGGGTGGAAGTGTCGGGACGCGAGGGGAAGCGCGGGGCGCCTCAGACGCCCCGGAACGCCTGGTCGAGATCCGCGATCAGGTCCTCCACATCCTCCACGCCGCACGAGAATCGGATCAGCCCGTCCGTGATGCCGATCTCGAGCCGGCGCGCGGGCTCGACCGAGGCGTGGGTCATGCCGGCCGGCTGGCAGACCAGCGACTCGACCCCGCCGAGCGACTCGGCGAGCGTGAAGACCTTCACTCGGCTGACGACCGTGTTGGCATTCTCCTTCGATCCGGTCTCCACCGAGACCATGCCGCCGAAGCCGCGCATCTGGCGCTTGGCGAGTTCGTGCTGCGGGTGCGTGGGGAGCCCCGGATAGAACACCCGTTGCTCGCCGACCCGGTTGGCGAGCCACGCCGCGATGGCGCGGCCGTTGGCATCGTGCTGCCGCATGCGGAGCGCGAGGGTCTTGGTGCCGCGGAGCGTGAGCCACGCATCCATCGGCCCGGGGACGGCACCGGCCGAGTTCAGGTTGAACTGGAGGCGCTTGGCGAGGTCGTCGTCGTTGAGCGCCGCGACGCCGCCGATGATGTCGGAGTGTCCGTTGAGGTACTTGGTGCTCGAGTGCCAGACGATGTCGGCGCCGAGCTGGAGCGGACTCTGGAAGTACGGCGTCGCGAAGGTGTTGTCGACGATCGTGAGCGCGCCGCCCCGCTTCGCGATCTGCGCGGCCGCGGCGATGTCGGTCAGCTGCATCAACGGGTTCGTCGGCGTCTCGAGCATCACCGCCACGGTGTTCGGCTGCATCGCGTCGGCGATGCGCTGCGGGTCGCGCGTGTCGACCCAGGAGAACCGCAGGCCGAAGTTCTGGAGGATCTTGTCGAAGAGGCGATAGGTGCCGCCGTAGACGTTCGCCCCGACGACGACGTGGTCGCCCGCCTTGAACAGCTTGGCGATGGAATCGACGCAGCCCATGCCCGACGAGAACGCGAACCCGTGCTCGGCCCCTTCGAGGGCGGCGATGTTCCGTTCGAGGCACTCGCGCGTGGGGTTCTTGCCGCGCGCGTACTCGTAGCCCTTGTTGACGCCGAGCGCCTCCTGCGCGTAGGTCGACGTCTGGTAGATGGGCGGCATGATCGCGCCCGAGCTCGGATCGGGGCGCTGGCCGGCGTGGATGGCGCGGGTGGAGAATCCGCCGCCGTGTTCGTCAGGGAGGATGCGGGTCATGCCGGGACAATCTAGGGCCCGTGCCGCGTCGTCGCAGGATTGAAGGTCCGCCAGCTGTGCCAGAACTCCTGACTCGCCACGAGCGGCTCGAGCGTGCCCGACGGGCCGCGGCCGTTGAACGCGAATGCGCGCGTGCCGGTCCGGAGCGAGTCGCCCGCGACGGCGAACGTCGACGCCGTGTCGGGACGGGCGAAGGCGAAGAAGCTCGCGCTGTCGGCCGCCACGACGAGGACGATCGGCCGCCCGCCGAGCGTGTCGTTGATCGCTCGCTCCTTGAGCAGCCGGTTCCAGTCGTAGGCCCGCGCGGCACCGCCGATCCGGAGCCCGACGACCCACGACTTGTCCTCCCATGAGCGCGGGTCGGTGCCGGTGAGCCGCCCTCGGCTGGTGCCCCGCTCGTAGGCGAAGTCCTTCGCGTACTGCGCCGTGAACGCGGGGTCGGCCTGCATGATCCGGCTGTCGGGATGCAGCGCGAGCCATTGGCGCAGGGTCACCTGGCGGCTCGGCAACTCCTCCATCCGGGTCCCCTTCAGCGGCCCCGCGACGGCCTCGCCGTTGGCCTGGCGCCACCAGCTCCCGGTGGTCACGTCCTCGAGCATCGCGTTGAAGTGATCCATGCCCACGAGGCGGAACCGCTCGGTCGCGCCGGCGACGCGCGGGTCGAACACGCGGCCGGTGCGGCACACCGTGCAGTACGTGACGAGGATCTCCTTCCCGCCGATCGAATCGCGCACCTGATGGTGATAGCCGATGAACCGGAGCGGATAGGCTCGCGCCTCGCCGTTGAGGGCAGTGCCGACGACCAGCCGGTCGAGTTCGACCGTGTTGTCGGCCGCGGTCGCCATGGTCATCACGGTGGGCATGCGGAACATGGCGTCGGCGGCCATGCGGAAGTTCGTCACGTAGGTGAATGCGCCGACGAGCAGCACGCCGAGCGTCATGCCGACGCGCGCGACGGTGCCGCGCTGCCAGGCACGCCGCGCGCCGACCACGACGAACGCGACCGCGATGCCGCGCACGATCCATCGCGCGTCGTGGATGAGGTACGCGAGCTCCAGGCTCCGCATCCGCTGGGAGCCCGGCATCGGCATGATGAAGTACACGTTCGCCGCTTCGAGGACGGCGAGCAGGAGGAGCCCGAGGACGACGCCGGATCGCATCGCAGGAAGTTGCGGCGGTCCGCGCGGCGGCGCCACGGCGTCGGCCGTCAGTCCGGCGCCACGATGGTGATCCGCGAGGGTCGCTTGTACGCCGAGAGGTGCGCCTCGGCCCACGCCTTCACCGCGGGCTCGGACACCGCGCCGGCGATCGTCGCGGCGACCTCGTGCTCGCTCGCGGCGTCCGGCGTCCCCGTCACGCGCACGTCGCGTACGCCGGGCAGCGAGCCCAAGGCGCGCTCCACCTCGCGCGGATAGACGTTGAAGCCATTGCGCGTGAACATCGCCTTGATCAGGCCGCGGAACTCGAACGTGCCATCGGGGCGCTCGATGCCGCGATCCCCGGTGTGCAACCATCCGTCGCGGACCTGCAGCCCGTGCTCCCCGCCGGACACGTATCCGCCGAACACGGTGTCGCCGGCGACGCAGATCTCGCCTTCGGTTCCCGTGGCGAGCGCGGCACCGGTCCGCGGGTCGCGGATGCCGACGCGCACGCCGGGGAACGGGAGGCCGAGGGCGCCGCGGACATTCGGCCGGTCGATGCGGTTGAAGAGCGCGACGGGCGAGGCTTCGGTGAGTCCGTACCCCTGCCGCAGTTCGATGCCGGTCGCGTCGGCCCAGCGGTCCTGCAGGGCCGGGTCGAGCGGGGCGCCGCCGCAGATGCAGACGCGGAGCGCAGGGGCGGCGAAGGTCTCGCGCCGCGCGATCGCCCCCAGCATGGCCGTGAACACGGCCGGCACGCCGACGATGACGGTGATGCCGTCGGTCGCGAGGCGCTCGACCACGGTCACGGGATTGAAGCGCGCCACCGTCGAGACCCGTGCCCCGGCGAGCATGGGTGCGATGCCGGTCACGGTGAGGCCGAAGAGATGCGCGTAGGGGAGCACCGCGAGGACATGGTCCTCCGGGGTGTAGCCGACCGCCTGCACCGCCTGGCGCGCGTTGGTGATGAGGTTGCGATGCGTGAGGATCGCCCCGAGCGCGCGACCCGCCATCGCCGAGGTGTACACGATCGCGCACTCCTCATCGCGACCGGGCGCGTCGGCGTCCCCTTCGACCTCGAGACCGAAATGCGTTCCGAGATCGACGCGGGTGACGGCGCCATCGGCCGCCACCACGGAGGCCGACGCGGGTGCGTCGTCCATCAGCGCGTGCACGGTGCCCGCCGGGAGTCGCGCGGCCAGCGCCGCCGAGGTGAGGACAGCGCCGACCCCCGCGTCCGCCAGCTGGTGCGCGATCTCCGCCGGCGCCGCGAGCGGGTTCACGAGCACCGCGCCGCGACCATCGGCCGCGGCGAGCGCCACCAGGAATCGCGGCGACGTGGGCAGCAGGATCGCCGCACGCCGGCCCGCGAGGGCGCGCACGAGCGTCGGACTGCGCTGGAGCAGCGTGAATCCGGCGGCGACGAGGCCGCGGGCCGCGTGACCGTCGATGGTGCCGCCGCCGGCGGCGGCGCGGAGGGTGAGCAGGTCCATGCGTGAGGAGATGCGAAGGGCTGGCAGGCGCGTGCGCGAATGATAAGCGTGATGCGGCTCACATCCGGCATGATGCCGGACCGGAGCGGCTTGAACCGGACGCGTCAGCGCCTAGCTTCCGCGCATGACAGACCCCCGCCTCATGATCAGCGTCTCCGGCATCCGGGGACGCGTGGGCTTCGGCCTCACGCCCGAGGTCGTCGCCCGGTATGCCGCCGCGTTCGGCGCGTGGGCCATCGCGAAGGGACCATCGAAGGCGGTGGTGCTCGGACGCGACAGTCGCGTGACCGGTCCGCTGTTCCACTCCGTGACCCGGGCCGCGCTCGAAAGCGTCGGTGCCGACGTCATCGACATCGGCCTCATGACGACGCCCACGCTGCAGCTCGCGGTGGAGCATCATCACGCGGCCGGCGGGTTGGGCATCACGGCCAGCCACAATCCCATCGAGTGGAACGCGCTCAAGTTCATCGGACCGGACGGGCTGTTCCTCAGCGCCGCGCAAGGGGCGGAGATGCGCGCGCTGGTGGAGCAGGGGATCCCGTATGCCACCTACGACCGGCTGGGGGTGACGCGGTTCGACGGCGATGCGATCGCGCGCCATCTCGATCTCGTGCTCAAGCTGCCGTTCCTCGACCTCGACGGGATCCGGGCGCGCCGGTTCAAGGTCGCCTACGATGCCTGCCGCGGGGCCGGTGGCGCGGTGATCCCGCGGCTGCTCGAACTGCTCGGGTGCGAGGTGCACGCGATCGAACTCGAGACCGATGGACGCTTCCCGCGTCCCCCCGAGCCGGTCGCGGAGAACCTCGGCGCGCTCGAGCGGCTCGTGCGCCAGACCGGGGCGCAGATCGGGTTCGCCACCGATCCGGATGTGGACCGCCTCGCGCTCGTCTCGGACGCCGGGCACGCGATCGGCGAGGACTACACGCTCGCGCTCGCGACCCGGGTCGTGCTGCGCCATCGGTCGGGACCGGTGGTGACGAATCTTTCGACCTCCCGGATCGTCGATGACATGGCGGCGGTGGCCGGGTCCCGGGTCATCCGGGCGCCGGTGGGCGAGGTGAATGTCGCCCTGCGGATGCGGGACGAAGGGGCGGTGATCGGCGGCGAGGGGAACGGCGGGGTGATCCTGCCGGAACTCCATCTCGGCCGGGATGCCCCGCTCGGGGTGGCACTGCTCTTGCAACTGTTGCATGAGGATGGGGAGCCCCTGTCGAGGATCGTCGGGCGGTTCCCGCGGTACGCGATCATCAAGGACAAGCTGGACCGGCCGGCCAAGCCGCTCGACGCGGTCTACGGTGCGCTGACGGCGGCCTTCCCGGACGCCGAGGCGGACACGCAGGATGGGCTGCGGCTCGGCTGGCCGGACCGGTGGGTCCATGTGCGGCCGAGCGGCACCGAGCCGATCGTGCGGGTGATCGCGGAAGCACCGACGGTCGACGCGGCGCGGGCGCTGGTCGAGCGCGGTCGTGAGCTGTTGGCGCAGTTGGCGTGAGACCATCCTTCATCCTTCCTCGCATATGTGCGGCATCGTCGGTTACATCGGCCCGCAGCAGGCCACCCCGATCCTGATCTCCGGCCTCAAGCGGCTCGAGTATCGCGGTTATGATTCGGCCGGCGTGGCCGTGTTCGATGGCGAATCGCTCGAGACGCGCCGCGCGGCAGGCAAGATCGCCAAGCTCGAAGGGGCGCTCGTCGCGGACCCGGTGACGGGGAAGGTCGGCATCGCGCACACGCGCTGGGCGACGCATGGTCCGCCGACGGAGCGGAACGCGCACCCGCACCTGAGCAGCGACGAGTCGGTCGCGGTGGTGCACAACGGGATCATCGAGAACTCCGACGTCCTGCGGCGGCAGCTGATCGCGCTCGGGCACGAGTTCCGCTCGGACACCGACACCGAGGTCATCTCCCACCTCGTCCAGGAGCTCTTCGAGGGCTCGCTCGAGGAGGCGGTGATCGGCGCGCTCCGCAAGGTGGAGGGCACGTTCGGCATCGCGGTCGTGTCGAGCCGCGATCCCGAGAAGATCGTCGCCGCGCGCAAGGGCAGCCCGCTCCTCATCGGCATCGGCGACGGCGAGTACTTCCTCGCCTCCGACGCCTCGGCGATCCTCGCGCACACGCGCGAGGTGGTGTACCTCGACGACGGCGACCTCGCGGTGCTCACGCCGGACGGCTATCGCGTGATGGACATCAACGCGACGCCGCTGCGGCGGTCGGTCGAGCGGATCGAGTGGGACCTCGCGGCGATCGAGCGCGGCGGCTACGACCACTTCATGCTGAAGGAGATCTTCGAGCAGCCGCATACCATCGAGAACACCATGCGCGGCCGCCTGATCCTCGAGGACGGCACGAGCAAGCTCGGCGGCATCAACCTGTCGCACGAACAGCTGATGAACATCGACCAGGTGATCATCACCGCGTGCGGCACCAGCTGGCACTCGGCCCTCATCGGCGAGATGATGATCGAGGACTTCGCGCGGATCCCGTGCGAGGTGGAGTACGCGTCGGAGTTCCGCTACCGCAACCCGATCGTCACGCCGCGCACGCTCTGCATCGTGATCTCGCAGTCGGGCGAGACCGCCGACACGCTCGCTGCGATGCGCGAGGCGAAGCGCCGCGGGGCCCGCACGCTCGGGCTCGTCAACGTCGTCGGTTCCACCATCGCGCGCGAGGACGACGGCGGCATCTACCTGCACGCCGGCCCCGAGATCGGCGTCGCCTCGACCAAGGCGTTCACGTCGCAGGTCGCCGCGCTCGCGCTCTTCGCCCTCAAGCTCGGCCGCAAGCGCACCCTCTCGGTGATGCGCGGCCGCGAGGTGGCGCAGGCGCTGGCCGACCTGCCGAGGCAGATCCAGAGCATCCTCGATCGCGCCGCCGACGTCGAGGCGATCGCCGAACAGTTCAAGGACGCGCACAACTTCCTCTACCTCGGCCGCGGCTACAACTTCCCGGCCGCGCTCGAGGGGGCGCTCAAGCTCAAGGAGATCAGCTACATCCACGCCGAGGGCTATCCCGCGGCGGAGATGAAGCACGGCCCGATCGCGCTGATCGACGAGTCGATGCCGGTGGTGTTCATCGCCCCGCACGACGCGGTGTTCGACAAGGTGGTGTCGAACATCCAGGAGGTGAAGGCGCGGCACGGCAAGACGATCGTCATCACGAGCCGCGACGAACCGGCGCTCAAGGGCCTGATGGACTACGAGATCCGCGTCCCGGAGACGATCGACATGCTCACGCCGGTGCTGGCCAGCATCCCGCTCCAGCTCCTGGCCTACTACATCGCCGTCAAGCGCGGCGCGAACGTCGACATGCCGCGCAACCTCGCGAAGTCGGTGACGGTGGAGTAACCCGCGCCGGCGCGGCTATCTTGGGGCGGGTCCGCCGCGGCGGACCCGCCCTTCGCGTTCCCCTCCACCTCGCCGACCGTGCGCCTCCTCCTCCCGCTCCTGCTCCTCCCCGCCGCAGCGCATGCGCAGGGCGCGCCGGCGTCACGCCCCGCGCCGCCCGCCGCGCGCGCCGCCGCGCCGATGACCAACGCGCAGCGCTGGGACCGCGCCTTCTTCGCCTGGGAGGCCGGGCAGTACCCGGCCGCCCTGGAGGACCTGAAGGCCTTGCTCGCCTCCGACGATGCGGCGACGTACCGTGACCGCATCGCCGAGCTGACGGGCGAACGGTGGCCCGCGGCCGAGGTCGCGAAGGATGCGCGGGCGCCCGAGTGGTCGCCCGACGGACGGTTCCTCGCGTTCGAGTACGGGACCGCGCCGCGCGTCCGCACCCAGGTGGTGCGCGTCGACGCGCGCGGGCGCACGGTCGTCCTCGACGCCGATGCGCGCGGCATGACGTTCGGCGCGGGGGCCAGCATCGCCGCCTGGATCCAGACGCGCGAGGGGGCGGCCACGAGCATCGCGTGGTCACGGCTGGATGGCAACGCGCCGCAGTCGATCCCGGTCGACGCCGGCGCCGTGGCCGGACTGACCCTGCTCGGCCAGGTCCCGCGGCGGCTCGCGATGATCACGGGGGCGGCCGGTGATTCCCTCGCCACCCTGCGCGTGGTGGACCTCCTGCCGGACGGCCCCGAGTGGCGCACCGTGGCGGTCGACGGCGGACAGCCGGTGGATATCGTCCGGTCGCTCGACGGCTCGCGCGCGATCATCCTCCTCGGACGGCGCGGCGCGTTCGCGCGCACGGTTCCTGGGTTCGCGGCCGGGGCGCGGAGCGACGGCTTCGCGATGCTGTCCATCGACTCGACGCCGTCGCTCGGCGCTCGCATCGCTGGCACCTCGCCCGTGCTCTCAGCCGACGGCTCGACGGTCGCATGGCTCGTCGCGGATGGCGCGCGTACCACGATCATGGCACAACGGGGAGCGGCCGCGCCGGTCGCCGTGCACACGAGCGGCACGCCCGTGCAGGGCCTCGCCCTCGCGCCCGACGGATCGCGCGCGGCGTGGCAGACCATGCTGCGCGAGGACTGGGAGCTCGTCGTCGCGCCGGTCGTCGCCGGCGCGGACGCGCGGCGCGTCACGCGCGAGATCCAGCACGACCTCATGCCGCAGTTCCTCAGCCCCACGCGGCTGCTCGGTCTCATCGGCGAGGCGCGGCACCGCCGGTCGTACCTGTACGACCTCACCACCGGTGAGCGGACTCGGCTCTTCCACAACAACAGCATCCGCACCGTCGCCCCCGAGTACGAGTGGGTGCCGTCGCCGGACGGGACGCGAGTGGCGATCGTCGCCGAGCGTGATGGCGACACGGTGACGCCGCACCGGCACCTCTATCTCACCGACCTCGGCACACCGGTCACCCACGATGCGCTCGTCGCGCGCGTCGATTCCAACCTCACGGCCGAGCGGGCGCGGCGGGCCGACGGCACCCGGATCTTCGCCCCCATCGCCGCAGCGGTCCGCGACGCGACGGCGGCCGTGGATGTCAATCGCATCTACGCGTACGAGAAGGCGCTCTTCGCGTTCGACTCCAAGCACATCACGCAGCCGGGGAACCGCCGCGCGGTCGACTGGCTGCTCGACACCTACAAGGGCTTCGGCCTCCGGGCGCACCTCCAGCCGTTCAAGACCGTCGCGGGCGGCGAGCTCGACGTGGCGAACGTCGTCGCGGTCATCCCCGGGACGGTGAACCCCGAGCTCGTGTACGTGATCGGCGCGCACTTCGACTCGCGGGCCGAGGGCCCCGGCGCCGACGACAACACGAGCGGCACCGCGATGATCCTCGAGGCGGCGCGCGTGCTGGCGACGCGGCCGCAACCGGCGACGCTGATGTTCGTCGCCTTCACCGGCGAGGAGGCGGGCCTGCGCGGGGCGCGCGAGTTCGGTCGCCGCATGAAGGACTCCATCCAGGTGGTCGGCGCGCTGAACAACGACATGATGGGCTGGAGCAACGACCAACGGATGGACAACACCATCCGGTACTCGAATCCCGGCATCCGCGACATCCAGCATGCGGCCGCGATCGGGTTCTCGCGCCTGATCACCTACGATGCGTTCTACTACAAGAACACCGATGCCAACGCGCTCTTCGACGCGTGGGGTGACATCGTGGGGGGGATCGGGTCGTATCCCATCCTCGGGAACCCGCACTACCACATGCCGCACGACGTGCTCGAGACCATCAACCATCAGCAGCTCGCCGAGACCTCGCGCACGACGGTCGCGACGATCATGCTGCTCGCGTCGAGCCCGTCGCGGCTCACCGGTCTCGCGGCGACCGGGACGTCGGTGCAGTGGTCGCCGGCGCGCGAGAAGGGCGTGACCCGCTATCTCGTGCGGTACGGTCCGGCGGAGGATCCGATGCGCCATTCCATCAGCGTCCCGGGACCGCGCGCCACGATCGCCGCGCTCAAGCCGGGGTGGCGCGTCGCCGTGAAGGCGGTGAACGCGCGCGGTCTCGAGGGCTGGGACTGGGCGCGCGCCGAGGTGCGGTAGGTGCGGGTCCTCCTGCAGCGCGTCTCGCGCGCCGAGGTGCGCGTCGACGGCCGGATCACCGGCCGCATCGGCCCGGGGTTCTGCCTGCTGGTCGGGTACACCCACGCCGACACCGCCGCGCAGAACGTCTGGATGGCGGACAAGGTCGCCGGGCTGCGCCTGTTCGCCGACGCCGACGGGAAGATGAACCTCGGCCTCGCGGAGGCCGGCGGCGCGGTGCTCGTCGTGAGCCAGTTCACGCTCTATGGCGACGCGGAGAGGGGACGGCGCCCGAGCTTCATCGACGCCGCGCGACCGGAGGTCGCCGTGCCGCTGTATGACGGGTTCCTCCGGCTGCTGCGCGAACGCGGACTGACGGTCGAGACGGGCGAGTTCGGCGCGATGATGGAAGTGGAACTCGTGAACGATGGCCCGGTCACGCTGTGGCTGGAGCGCACATGACCCGCGTGCCGGTCCGGGTGATCCTCGCGTCGCAGTCGCCGCGCCGCCGCGAGCTGCTCACGCTCATCGGCATCGCGCACGAGGTGCGTCCGGCGGACATCGACGAATCCGTCCTGCCGGACGAGGCGCCGGTCCCCCATTGCGAGCGGCTCGCGCGCGCCAAGGCACACGTCCTCGCCGCCCGGCACCCCGACGCGGTGGTGGTCGCCGCGGATACGATCGTGGTGCTCGATGGCGCGATCCTCGGCAAGCCGGCCGAGGAGGCGGACGCGCGGGCGACGCTCGCGCGCCTCTCGGGACGGACGCACACGGTGTTCACGGCGATGGCCGTCGCGCGCGACGGACGCACCGAGAGCGCGGTCGAGGAGGTGCAGGTGACCTTCCGCACGCTCACCGGCGAGGCGATCGCCGAGTACGTCGCGACGCGCGAGCCGATGGACAAGGCGGGCGCGTACGGCATCCAGGGCTACGGTGCGACGATCGTCGAGCGGATCGAGGGCGACTACTTCAGCGTGATGGGACTCGGGCTGCGGCGGCTCGTCGCGCTGCTCGAGCGGGTGGGACTCCGCTACGATTTCGCCGAAGGGGTCACGCGGCCGGGCTGAGTCTCGGGGCGCGCAGAAGACCTGCGGCCGCGCCACGCGGTGTGCCTCAGTGCGCGTCCGCCTGCGGCAGCACCGGAACGGTGCGTCCCCTCGCGTTGATCCGCGTCATGGGGCTCGCGTCCATGGTCACCCACAGGTTCACGACGAAGCAGGCGGCGCCGAGCGCCGACAGGAGCCCGCCCGCCGCGACGGCCGGTGCGGACAGCGGCCAGCCGTTCACGCGCGCGACGAATCCCAGCACGAGGAGCGTGAGCCCGGCCTGCGCCGCCCAGAACTGCATCTCGGCCATCCGTCGGTGGACGAGGGGCTGGCCGACGAACCGCGGGATCACGTGCAGGGCGACGCCGTAGATCATCTGCGTCACGAACCCGAGGAGTGCGACGTGCAGGTGCGCCACGCGATAGACCGTGAGCATCGGGAGGAGCGCCATCGCGAGGGCGATCACCACGGCGAGCGAGAACCAGACGAGGCTGGCTTTGAGGAAGGCGCGGACGAACCAGTCCATTGGAGATGGCTGATGGCAGATGGCAGATGGCAGTCGGCCGATGGCAGATCCGGAGCGGACAGGGGCGGCCGCGCTCAGGCGATCAGCAATCGCTGCAGGGCGCGTGGCCGCTCGGTCAGCTCGGCCAGCGTGTAGCGGTCCAGCACCGCGAAGAACGCGTTCAGCGCCTGGTCCAGGGCGGGGGCGAGAGCGCACGCCGGCGCGATCGGGCACTGGTTGTCGGCCGCGTTGAAGCACTCGACCAGTTCCAGGTTGTCCTCCGTCGCCCGGACGACCGCTCCCACGTTGATCTCGGTCGCCGGTCGGGCGAGCCGGACGCCACCGGACCGGCCACGGAGCGTGGTCACGAATCCGAGCTCCGCGAGGCGCGCGATGACCTTCGCCGTGTGGTCCTCGGACATGCCCATGCGGCGCGCGATGTCGGTGATGCGTGACGGCGCCTCGTCGTGGAGCCCGAGGTAGATGAGGGCACGGAGCGCATTGTCGGTGTAGCGGGTCAGTCGCATCGGTCGCCCGTCCGGATAAGGGGAATCCCCGACCTGCCTGCAAGGGATATCCGACTTGTTAAGGTGCATCTAAGATGCATGATACAAGCGTCCCGGGCAAGTCCCCACGGGACCGGCCGCGCGCCGCACCGCTCACTGATGGACCCGAGGTCATCCCCATGTCATCCCTCACTCGATCCCGCCTGCTGCTCGGTGCCGGTGCCCTCACCGTGCTTGGCCTCGGCTACGCCTGCGCGGGCCGCGGCTCCAGTTCCCTCGCCGGGACGTCCGAGATGGCCCAGCGCGTGTACGTCGCGCCGGGCGAGAAGGACGAACTCTACGCCTTCCTCTCCGGCGGCTTCAGCGGTCAGCTGGGCGTCTATGGCCTGCCGTCGGGCCGGCTCCTGCGCACCGTGCCGGTCTTCTCGCAGCACGCGGAGAACGGCTACGGCTACACCGACGAGACCAAGGCGATGCTGGAGACGTCCTTCGGCTTCGTGCCGTGGGACGACCTCCATCACACGGCGCTCTCGCAGACCGACGGCGACGACGATGGCCGCTGGATCTTCGTGAACGGCAACAACACGCCGCGCGTCGCCCGCGTGGACCTGGCGACCTTCGAGACGACCGAGATCCTCGAGATCCCGAACGCGGGCGGCAATCATGCCTCGCCGTTCGTCACCGGCAACACCGAGTACATCGTCTCGTCCACCCGGTTCTCGATCCCGGTGCCCAACCGCGACGTGCCGATCGACGAGTACAAGCGATTCTTCAAGGGACAGATCTCCTTCATCACGGCGAACCAGCCGGGGAAGATGGACATCGCCTTCCAGCTCATCGTCCCGGGATTCAACTACGACCTCGCCCGCGCGGGCAAGGGCCCCTCGGACGGCTGGATGTTCTTCACGTCGTACAACTCGGAGCAGGCGAACACGCTGCTCGAGGTGAACGCGTCGCAGAACGACAAGGACTACATCGCCGCGGTGAACTACCGCGCCGCCGAAGCCTGCGCGAAGGCCGGGAAGGGCACCCGGGCCGCCGCCGAGTACCGGCACAACGTGTTCGACGAGTTCAGCCGCGTGGCGCGCTCGGAGCGCATGACGAGCGTGCTGCAGATCCCGGCGGCCGACTGCCCGGGCGCGATCTACTTCCTTCCCACGCCCAAGTCGCCGCACGGCGCCGACGTCGACCCGACCGGCGAATACATCGTCGCCGGCGGGAAGCTCGCGACGGTCATCCCGGTGCATTCGGCGACGAAGATGCTCGCCGCGATCGCGGCGAAGGAGTTCGAAGGTGAGCTGGAGGGTATCCCGGTGCTCAAGTACGAGAGCACGCTCGCCGGCGAGGTGAAGGAGCCGGGGCTCGGCCCCCTCCACACCGAGTTCGACGGCAAGGGCTACGCGTACACCTCGATGTTCATCTCGTCCGAGGTCGTGAAGTGGAAGCTCGGCACCTGGGAAGTGGTCGACCGCGCGCCGACGTTCTACTCGGTCGGTCACCTGATGATCCCGGGCGGTGCCACGCGCAACCCGTATGGCCGCTATGTCCTCGCGATGAACAAGATCACGAAGGACCGGTATCTCCCGACCGGGCCCGAGCTCACGCAGTCGGCGCAGCTCTATGACATCACCGGCGACAAGATGAAGCTCCTCCTCGACTTCCCGACCGTGGGCGAGCCGCACTACGCCAACGCCATCGAGGCCAAGAAGGTCGTCGACCGGCAGGTGAAGTTCTACAAGATCGCCGAGAACCGGCACCCGCAGGTCGCGCGCACCGAGCGCGAGACGGGCGTCGACCGCGAGGGCAAGGTGGTGCATGTCCGCATGACGGCCATCCGCTCGCACTTCGCGCCGGACAACATCGAGGGCGTGCAGGTGGGCGACACGGTGCTCTTCCATGTCACCAACCTCGAGCAGGACTGGGACGTGCCCCACGGCTTCGCGATCCTCGGGGCGAACACCTCCGAACTGCTGATCATGCCGGGAGAGACCCGCACGCTCCGCTGGACGCCCCGGAAGCCGGGGGTGTACCCGATGTACTGCACCGACTTCTGCTCGGCGCTGCACCAGGAGATGCAGGGGTACGTCCGCGTGTCACCGGCCGGCTCGACGGTGGCGCTCAAGGCCAACACCCGTCGCGGACCGCAGGCCCGCGGCAGCAACTGAGGCGACCATGACCGCCCGTTCACGCTGGCTCGTCCTCTCGGCGGTCGCGCTCCTCGCGACCGGGTTCTTCCTCCCGCTGTGGCGCGTCGATCTCATCGCGCCGCAGTATCCGGAAGGCCTGGGGATGCTCATCCGCATCAACGGCGTGGATGGGCTGAAGGAGGGTGATCTCCACAGCATCAACGGGCTGAACCATTACATCGGCATGAAGACGATCGAGCCCGACGCGATCCCGGAGCTGCGGTACATGCCCTGGATCCTCGGCGGGCTCATCGTCACCGGGCTCGCCGTCGCGCTGCTGCGGCGGCGGGCCCCGCTGTACGTCTTCGCGGTGCTCCTCGTGGCCGTGATGGGGGTCGGGCTGTGGGACTACTGGCGCTGGGGCTACGACTACGGGCACGACCTCGACAACGCGCATGCGATCATCAAGATCCCCGGCATGACGTACTCGCCGCCGGTGATCGGACGGAAGAAGCTGCTCAACTTCACGGCGACCTCATGGCCATCCTCCGGTGGCATCGCCCTCGCCCTCGCGGGCGGGCTGGTGGTGTGGGCCTCGTGGTCCAGCATGCGGCGGCAGCAGGAGGCATGATGCGCCGCGCATGGACCCTCGCCTGGCTGCTCTGGGTCGCGGCGTGCGGCGGGGCGGGACCGCGCGCCGTCGCCGCGGGCGAGGACGTGTGCGACTACTGTCGGATGACGGTGAGTGATCCACGCTTCGCGGCGCAGGTGATCACGGCGACCGGTCGGGTGCACATGTTCGACTCGGTCGACTGTCTCGCGGGCTACGTCAGGAGCGCGGAGGCGGGAGCGGTCCGCTCGGTCTGGGTGACCGACGCCTCGCGGCCGGGGACCTTCGTGAAGGCCGAGGAGGCGGGCTATCTCGTTGACGCGGCGCTGCGCGGGCCCATGGGGCGCGCGGTGGCGTTCGCGACGGCCGATGCCGCGCGGGCCGCGCAAGCGCGATTCGGCGGGACGGTCGCGGACTGGGCCGCGGTGCTCGCCGATGGCTCGTCGCACCCGGGTCACTGAGATGCGCGCCGCGCCGCGGGCCATCGCCTTCCTCGCCCTGGCCGCCGGGCCGTTCGCCCAGACGATCGGCGCGCAGTCTCGCACGCTCGAGGTGCGTCCCGGTTCCGCGATCGCGACGCTCACCGCGGCGGTCGCTCTCGCGACGCCCGGCACCACGATCAGGGTCGCGGCCGGGACCTACGCCGAGCCCACGGTCGTCCTCACCGTCCCGCGCGTCACCATCACCGGAGAGGGCGGTCCGGTGTTCGACGGGCAGGGCAAACAGGAGATCCTCGTCGTCCGCGCCGACAGCGTGACGGTCCGCGGGCTGACCTTCCGCAACACCGGCATCAGCCAGATGCAGGACCGCGCGGCGCTCCGCGTCGCCGAGGCGATCGACTGCCGCATCGAGCGGAACACGTTCCGCGATGCGCTGTTCGCGATCTACCTCCAGCGCACGACGGGCTGCGAGGTGCGCGGCAACGACATCCGCGCGTCCGGCGCCGACGAGACGCGCAACGGCAACGGGGTGCACCTCTGGTACTCACCCGGCACGCGCGTCATCGACAACACCATCCGCGGCCAGCGCGACGGGATCTACTTCGAGTTCTCCACCGGCTCGGTCGCGGCGGGAAACGTGAGCGAGGGGAACCGCCGGTACGGGCTCCACTTCATGTTCTCCGACTCGTGCCGTTACGAGCGGAACACCTTCCGCGGCAACGGCGGCGGCGTCGCGGTGATGTACAGCAAGCACGTCGTGATGGACAGCAACGGCTTCCTCGATGCGACCGGGAGCGGCGCGTACGGACTCCTGCTCAAGGAGATCACCGACGGCGCGCTGCTGCGCAACCGGTTCGAGGGCAACTCGGTGGGGCTGTTCCTCGAGGGGGCGTCGCGGCTCGACATCCGCGACAACGACTTCCGGCGCAACGGCTGGGCGGTGCGCCTCATGGCGGACGCCGAGGACAGCCACTTCCGCGGGAACATCTTCTCGGGGAACGCGTTCGACGTCTCCACCAACAGCCGCACGCTGCAGAGCGACTTCGTCGGCAACTGGTGGGAGTCCTACACCGGCTACGATCTCGACCGCGACGGCACCGGTGACGTCCCGTTCCGCCCGGTCCGGCTGTTCGCGCTCGTCGTCGAGAAGCATCCCGAGGCGCTCCTGATGCTGCGCTCGCCGGTGACATCGCTGCTCGACGTCGCCGAACGCGTCTTCCCGGTGCTCACGCCGAAGGTCGCCGACGAGCGCCCCCTCATGAGGAGCCCGCGATGATCATGCTCGAAGGCGTCCGCAAGTCGTACGGCGCGCGCGCCGTGCTCGAAGGTGTCTCGCTCTCGCTCGCCCCGGCCCGCATCATCGCGCTCGTCGGCCCCAACGGCTCGGGGAAGACGACGCTGATCAAGCTGGTGCTCGGGCTGGCCCGCCCGGACGCCGGCCGGCTGCTCCTCGACGGCGTGCCGTTCGATGCCGACGGGGGCTACCGGGCCCGCATCGGCTACGCCCCGCAGGCGCCCCGATTCCCTGAGCATCTCGCGGTCGGCGAGGTGTTCACGATGCTGCGTGCGCTGCGGCCGGGGGCGCCGGTCGACGAATCGCTCATCGACGACTTCGGGCTGCGTGCCGAGTGGACGACGCCGGTGGGCACGCTCTCGGGCGGGTGGCGGCAGAAGGTCGCCAACGCCTGCGCGTTCCTCTTCGCGCCGGATGTCCTGATCCTCGACGAGCCGACGGCGGGGCTGGATCCCATCGCTGCGGGGCTCCTCAAGGCGCAGCTCCGCGCCGCGCGCGCCGCGGGGCGCACGATCCTCATCAGCTCGCACATCCTCTCCGAACTCGAGGAGCTGGCCGACGACGTGGCCTTCCTCTGCGACGGGCACCTGCGGTTCGTCGGGCCGGTGGAGTCACTGCTCAAGGAGACCGGCACGCGCCGGCTCGAACCCGCCGTCGCCGCGCTCCTGCGCGGATTGAGGATCGCATGAGCACCGTCACGCTCGTCCTCCGCGCGGGTGCGCGCGACCTCGCGCGGAGCCGCTGGCTCCTCGCCTACGCCGCGGCCTTCTGGGCCATCACCGAGGCGCTCTTCCTCTTCGGGGGCACGGGACCGCAGGTCGTGCTCAGTCTCCTCAACGCGATGCTGCTGATCGTGCCGCTCGTCGCCCTGGTGTTCGGCACCGCGCATGTGCATGCCTCACGCGAGTTCACCGAACTGCTCCTGGCGCAGCCGCTCTCCCGGCGCAGCGTGTTCCTCGGGCTGTACCTCGGCATGGCGCTGCCGCTCACCGCGGCGTTCCTCGCGGGGATCGGCCTGCCGCTGCTGCTGCATGGCGCCGCGACCGATGCGCCGCGGCTCGCGCTGCTGCTGCTCGCCGCGTCCGGCGCGCTCCTCACCCTGGCGTTCGTCGCCATCGCGATGGTGATCGCCCACGGCGTCGACGACCGCCTCCGCGCCATGGCGCGCGCGATCGGCGTGTGGTTCCTGCTCACCGTCGCGTACGACGGGTTGGTGCTCGTGGCGGTGAGCCTCTTCGGCGACTGGCCGCTCGAGCGCCCGCTGCTCGTCGCGATGCTCGGCAACCCGGTGGATCTCGCGCGGGTGCTCGTCCTCACGTCCCTCGATGCGACCGCGCTGCTCGGGTACACCGGTGCACTCTTCCGGCGCCTGCTCGGGACCTCCCTCGGTCCGCTCGTGGCGTTCACTGCGCTCACGGTCTGGGCCGTGGCACCGGTGGCGGCGGCGCGGCGGCGGTTCCTGACGCGGGACTTCTGAGTAAAGCAGGCAGATGGCGGATGGTGGATGGCGACTTCCATCCGCCATCCGCCTCAGTCCCCGCGGAGCGCCTCCGTCGGATCGACCATGCTCGCGCGGCGCGCCGGGAGATAGCTCGCGAGGGCACCCACGACAAGGAGCATCGCTGACATCGCGAGGAACACCAGCGAGTCGACGGCGGCGACCCCGAACAGGAGCGAGCTGAGGGTGCGGGTGGACGCATAGGCGCCCACGAGCCCGAGGCCGATGCCGAGGAGCACCACCCGCGCGCCCTGCGCGACCACCATCCGCTGCACGGCGCCCTGGGTCGCGCCGAGGGCCATGCGGATCCCCACCTCGCGCGTCCGCTGCGCGACGACGTACGAAAGCACGCCGTACAAGCCCACGGCGCCGAGGATCAGCGCGAGCGCGGACACCACGCCGAGGGTGAGCATCGTGAACGAGAGCTGGATCATCGCCCGCTCGGCGAGGAAATCCATCGTGTACTCCCGGTAGACCGGTGCCTCGGGCGCGATCTGCCGGACCAGGTCGCGCACCTCGCGCGTGAGGGTCGCGGCGCGCGGCGATCGCACCACGTAGGCCGGGGACCCCATCGCCCACGCGGTCGGCGTGGGACCGGTCAGGGGATAGTAGACCACCGCCTCTCCCGCGTCGCGCCAATCGTCCTGCTTCACGTCCTCGACCACCCCGACGACCTCGAAGGTGACCGGCGTCGGCCCCGCCCGCGTGAGTCGCTTGCCGATCGGGTCCTGCTGCGGCCACATCGCCTCGGCCGCTGAGCGGCTGATGATCACGTTCGAGTTCGGTGTGATCGCCTCGTCGTCGGAGAAGATGCGACCGCGGACGAGGCTGATGCCCATCGCCTCGAAGTAGTCTCCGCCGGCGAAGTTCTGATCGAGCAGCGTCCCGCCATCCTCGGGGCGCATCGCATCGGTGAGGAAGCGCGAGCTCCCGGTGCCCTCGTCGAGCGGGATGTTGTTGACCACGCCGACCTTCTCGACGCCCGGCAGCGCGCGGAGCTGGTCCATGAAGGCGAGGTGCAGGCGTCCCCACGCCGGTCCGTCGACCAGCTGCGGCTGCTGCGGCGCGAACTGGAACGTGTAGAGGTTGGCGGTCTCGTACCCGGGATCGACGTCGCGCAACGCCTGGAAGCTCCGCACCAGCAGCGCCGAACCGATGAGCAGCATGAGCGCCAGCGCGGTCTGCCCGACGACGAGCGCATCGCGTCCCCACTGACGTCCGCCCGTGCCGGTGCGCCCGCCCTCACGGAGCCGGACGAGTTGCGGCGCGCTGGCGCGCAGCGCGGGGACGAGCGCGCACGCGAGGCCGACGACGATGACGAGCCCGAACGCGGCGAGGACCGTCGTGAGGTCGAGCTGGACGGTCTCGAGACGCGGGATCCCCTCGGGCGCCGCGCGCAGGAAGAGCGGGAGCGTCAAGGCGCTGAGCACCACCGCGGCGATGCCGGCGAGCACCGCGAGCAGGAGGCCCTCGGCCAGCTGGAGCCGCGCGAGCTGGCCGCGCCCCGCGCCGAGCGCGAGCCGGACCGCGAGGTCGCGATGGCGCGCCTCGACGCGCACGAGGAGCAGGTTGGTCACGTTCGCGCAGGCGATGAGCAGCACGATCGTGACGGCGCCGAGGAGCACCCAGAGCGACGTGCGCACACTCGGGCCCACGAGGCGATCGAGCACCGGATCGACCACCGCCGAGTGCTGCGCGATGAGCCGCGCGTAGGTCGGGGGTCCGCCGAAGCGCTCGGGCAGGCCCTTGGACAGGGTCGTGAGCTCGGCGGCGAGCTGCGCACGGGTCACGCCGGGCTTCATGCGAGCGATGAGCGGCAGCCCGAAGTTCCCGACCTGGATCTCGTTGACGATGACGTCGCTCACCCACAGCAGTCCGGCTTCGTTCGGGAAGGCGAAGTCGGGGGGCATCACCCCCAACACCGTGCGCATCGCCCCGGACGTGAAGTACGACCGCCCGATGACCGCCGAATCGCCCCCGAACCAGTCCATCCAGAGGCGATGGCTCAGCACGATCACCTGCTCGCCGTCCTCCGGAGTGGGCACGCGGCCCAGCAGCGGGGCCACCCCGAGGGTCGGCCACATGTCGGGCGAGACGAAGTTCATCGAGATCCGCTCGACGCGATCGTCCGTGCGGAAGGTCGACGTCCCGCCGCCGAAGAAGAAGATCCCGTCGAGGAGCTTCGACTGCTCCTTGTACTGCACGTAGAACTCGAGGCCGGGGCCGAACGTCTCGGGCAGATCGGAGCCCGGCGCGGTCCCCAAGAGCGTCACGAGCCGGTCCGCGTCGCGGAACGGCAGCGGCTTGAGGAGGACCGCGTTCACCACGCTGAACATCCCGACGGCGGCACCGATCGCGAGCGCGAGCGTCCCGACCGCGGTGACGAGGAACCCAGGGGTGCGCGACAGCGAGCGCCAGGCGTGCTGCAGGTCGGCGAGCCAGAGAGAGGGCACGGCAGGATCCTCGGAGGGCGGTTCCCGGTTCGACAGCGGAGAGGGCTGCCGCGTTGCGTACCAGGTCGCTACGTCCGGGAGGGGGTCCGCGTTTCGCTCGCCGCCGCCCGCGCAGCGCTCAGCCGACCTCGCCCGCCCTCACGGGTCGGCTCGCGCGGAAGTAGGTGCTCCGCCAGCGCTCGACCTTGTCGAGGACCTGCTGCACGGTGATGCGCGGCATCCGGTCGAGGCGGTTCTCCATCGACAGCGGGTAGTCCTCCCCCGGCTCGCCATAGGCGTCGATCATCAGGTCGCCGAACTTGCGGTAGGGCCCGACGCGCTTGGGGTTGGAGTACCCGATGAGCGAGATCACCGGCCGGTCGAGCGCCACCGTCATGTGCAGCGGGCCGGTGTCGGGCGTGAGCACGAGCGCCGAACCGGCGATGATCCCGGCGAGTCCGCGCAGGCCGCCCTCGCCGAGCGCGCTGTACGGCTTGGTCCGCGCACGGTCCAGGATGACCCGCTCGGCGTGCACCTCGCGTGGCGAGCGCGCCCCGACGAGCACCGGCTGCAGCCCGAAGTCGTGGGAGAGCGCATCGCTCACCTCGGCCCAGCGCTCGGGGAGCCAGTCCTTCTGCGGCTTGCTCGTCGCGACGACGATCGGGGCGATCGGCCGGTCGAAGCGCGCCATGAACTCGCGCTGCCACGTCCGCTCCGCGTCGTTCCACGGCCCGAGGTCCCACACCACCGGCGCGTGCGGCACGCCGAGCCATTCGCAGAACTCGAAGTACTGGTCCTGCACGTGCTGCATGGGTCGCGGCGGGATCCGGTGCGTCGTGAAGAGCCAGTTCGCATCGCGCGCGCGCGCGCGATCGAACCCGAGCTTCACGGGCGCCCGGGTGAAGCCCGTGATGATGCCGGCCTTGAAGTACACCTGCAGGTCGATGACGAGGTCGAACCGCCGGGCGGCGAGCGCCCGGCGGATGTCGAGGAAGCCCCGCAGCCCCTTCGAGCGGTCGAACAGGAGGATCTCGTCCACGCAGCGATGGCCGCGGACGAGCGTGGCAGGGCCGGCCTGCAGCACCCAGGTCACGTGCATCGCGGGATGGTGCCGCTTGAGCGCGGTGAGGACCGGGAGCACGTGCACCGCGTCCCCGACCGCCGACATCATGACCACGCACACGCGGTCGAGCGGGACGCGACTCACACCGCGGCCTTCGCGAGGTCGGTCAGCCGCAGGAGCGCCGCGTCGTCCACCGCCAGCGCCTTCCGGTCGCGCAGCTTGCGCAACGAGCGCACGAGCCGCGCGACGTTCTGCGCGCCGACGTCGGTGTCGTTGGGCGCACGGAACCGCACGCGATCGACATCGAGCACCCACGCGTGCCATCGGCCGCCGTCACGCGCGAGGTAGAGGTTCTTCGCGTTGAGGTCGGCGTGCTGCGCGCCCGCGCTGCGCAGGTCGCGCAGCAGCGTCCCGATCGCGACGAGGATCGCGTCCCGCTCCCCCTCGGTGGCGGCACTCCACGACGTGGGGAACTCGGCGCCCGCCGGGAGCCGACGCGTCGCCACGTCGCAGCGACAGAGGCCCGGCCCCGCCGGGTAGAGGGCGAAGGCGACGACGTCCGGCGTGCGGACGCCGGCGTCCTGCAGCCGGAGCGCGGTCTCGAGCTCCCAGGGTGCGCGGCCCGGCCACACGAAGCGGTCGCCGCGAACGCCCGCGAGGAGCCCGCCGCGCTGCGCGTGCCGCACCACCACGTCGATCGCGGCGCCAGGCAGTCGCACCCCCCACGCGGTGGCGCGTCCCTGGAAGGGTTCGGCGCCGGGGACGGCCGCCGCCCAGTCGTGCAGCGTCCGTGCGCCCTGCAACGCCGACCGGAGCCCCGCTGCCGCGGCGACGCGCGCGACCACGAGCGTGCTCCCGACCTCGAATCGTTCGTAGCCGTTCGGCGCGACGATCGCCGAGGGGTTCACCGCTTGACGCGGAAGACCGGCAGCGCCTGGCTCTTCCCCTTGAGTTCCATCGGCGGCAGCGGCTCGAGCGGCGGCGGCGACCCGAGCGCGCCGCGGAAGGGCTCCGAGACCAGGATCTCCCCCGGGCCGGCCGCGCCGCAGAGGCGGCTCGACACGTTCACCGGGTCGCCGATCACCGTGTACTCGAGACGGCGGTCGGACCCGATGTTGCCCGCGAACACGTCACCGACGTTGAGCCCGATGCCGATCTGGAGGGTCGGTCGGCCCTCGGCGCGCCAGCGGGCGTTCAGCCGGTCGAGCTCCTCCATCATGTCGAGCGCGGCCTGCATCGCCCGGTCGCAGTCGTCCTGCTCGCCGATCGGCGCGCCCCACTGCGCCATCACCGCATCGCCGATGAACTTGTCGAGCGTGCCGCCGTGACGGAACACGCACTCCACCATCTCGGTGAAGTACTCCGTGAGGAGCTTCGCCATGCTGTCGGCGTCCATCGTCTCCGAGAGCGCGGTGAAGCCGCGGATGTCGGAGAAGAGGATCGCCACCTTGCGCTTGTCGCCGCCGAGCTTCACGGCGTCGGGGCTCGACGCGATGCGCGCCGCGAGGTGCGGCGTGAAGAACCGCTCGAAGTTGCTGCGCGCGAGCGCCTCCTGCCGGATGCGCACCGCGAGCTGCCCGTTCTCGATGGCCACCGCCGCGATGCCGGAGAAGGCGATGAGGAAGTCGAGATCCATCTCGTTGAATCGCTTCAGCGAGAAGTTGTCGACGTAGAGCACGCCGAGCACGCGGTTCTCGCTGCCGATGAGCGGCACGCAGATGGCCGACTTCACCTTCTGCAGCACCACCGACTGGCCCTGGAACCGCTGGTCGTCGCCCGCGTCGTCCGAGAGGATCGCGACCTTGTCGTCCACCGCCATCCGCGCGATCGACTGCGGGATGTCGCTCGAGGCGCGCTCGCCGCGCCGGTCGCGCGAGATCTTCGGGTGCAGCAGGCCGAAGTCGTCGGTGAGCTGGATGGCGCACCGGTCGGCCTCGAGCACCTGGAACGCGTACTCGGCGATCTTCTGCAGCAGCGCCTCGAGGTCGGCGGAGCGCGTGAGCCCCTTCGACACCTCGAGCAGGATCGCGAGCCGGCGTCGGTCCCGTTCGACCGGGTCGGCGTTGGCGATCGAGTCGTTGATCCTGCCCTTCACCCCGAGCGCACCCGACTCGCCGGTCTTCGGGATCTGGCGCACGATCGTCGCGCCGCCCGGTTTCGCCGCCGGCGCCGCCGCGGGCGCCGCGCGCGGCGGCGTGACCTGCTCGAGCCGGAACACCACCTTCCCGAACGTCACCTCGTCGCCCGGGACGATCAGCGACTTCTCGATCTGCACGCCGTTCACGAACGTGCCGTTCGAGGAGCCGGCATCGGCCACCTCGACGCCGCCCGGCGTGACCTTGAGGTCGGCGTGCTTCCGGGAGATGGTCGGGTCGACGACCGCACAGTCGTTCGTCACGGCCCGGCCGACGCTCAGGAGGCCGCTCCCCGAGAGTTCGAACGTGTAGGTGTTGCCGACGCCGATGAGCCGATAGTGCATCCCGCAAAAATACGGTGCGGGCGGGGAGAGTGCGACTACCCGTGCGCTCCCGCGTCGCCCGCGCGGGCCGCCGCGCGGACCCGTCCGATCGCGGTCAGCATGGCGCGCGCCTTGTTCTCGGTCTCCGCCCACTCCTTGGCCGGGTCGGAATCGGCCACGATCCCGGCACCGGCCTGCACCGACGCCTCCGCACCGGCGAGGATGCAGGTCCGGATGGTGATCGCCAGGTCCATGCGTCGATCGCCCCACGCCACATAGCCGAGCGCGCCGGCGTACGGCCCGCGGCGCTCGGGTTCGAGGGCGTCGATAACCTGCATCGCACGCACCTTGGGCGCCCCCGTCATGGTGCCGGCCGGGAACACCGCCCGGAAGGTCTCCAGCGCCGAACCGTCGTCGCGGAGCGTGCCCTCCACCTGGCTGACCAGGTGATGGACGTGCGAGTAGCGCTCGACCTGCATCAGCTCGCTCACCTGCACGGTCCCGTAGCGTGCGACGCGGCCGACGTCGTTGCGCCCGAGGTCGACGAGCATGATGTGCTCCGCGCGTTCCTTCTCGTCGGCCCGGAGCTCCTCGGCGCGCGCCTCATCCTCCGCCGGGGTCCGGCCGCGCGGGCGTGTGCCCGCGATGGGACGCACCACCACCCGCCCGCCCGCGACGCGCACGAGCAGCTCGGGCGAGCTCCCGACGATCTCGAGGTCGTCGAGCACGAGGTGGTACATGTACGGCGACGGGTTGAGCGCGCGGATCGCCCGGTAGAGCGCCGTGCCGCTGAAGTCGCGCGGCACGCGGATGCGACGCGCCAGCAGCGCCTGGAACACGTCGCCGGCGAGGATGTGCTCCTTGATGCGCGCCACGTCGGCGAGGAACCGCTCGCGCGCATAGGTCGACGTGCCTTCGGCGGGCGCGGCGTCCTCGTCGAGGTCGAGCGGCGGCAGGGCCGGGCCCGCGCGGAGCTGGGCGAGCGTCGTGTCGATGTCGTGCTGCGCCGACTCCCACGCCGCGCGGCAGGCGGGTTCGTCCTGTGGATCGGGGGACACGACCGACGCGACCACCCGCGCCTGCGCGCGCAGGTTGTCGACGATGACCACGCACCCCGTGAGCAGGAAGAGCGCATCCGGCGCGGCGATGCCGCGCGGCGGCGGCGAGCCGATGCGCTCGATGTGCCGCACCGCATCGTACGCGAAGAACCCCACCGCGCCGCCCCAGAACGCGCCGAGCTCGGGGACCTCCACCGGCGGGTGGCGCACGAGCTTCGACCGGAGATCGGCGAACGGGTCGTCGGTCGTCCGCGCCCCGTGCCAGCCACGCGCCGGCTCCCAGTCCTCGATCACGTCGTCGGTGAGCCGCCACGCCGCGCGGGGCGACGTGCCGAAGAAGCTGTACCGGGCCCAGGTCTCGCCGCCCGCCGGCGCGGACTCGAGGAGGAACGCGAACGGCGGCCGCCGCAGGCGGTGGAAGGCTGCGACCGCGGTGTCCGCGTCGAGGAGATGGTCGCGCCAGACGGGCACCAGGGCCCCACGTCTGCAGCGTCGGCGGAACGCCTCGTAACTCATCGTGGTACGGCGGTTGTGACCCGCGAGCCTCGGACTGAGATTCCCTGCATGCGTTCCCTGCGCGCCCTGATCGCGGCGGCCTGTCTGGTTGTCGGGGTCGGTCCCACCGTCCGTCCGCTCCGCGCGCAGGAGGGATGGAACGACGAGGGCACCCGCGCCCTCGTCATCTCGGCCATCGCGCGCCGCGCCGCCCAGCTCGCCGACACCGGACTCGTGGACTACACCGCCCGCGCCCACGGCTACGTCACCTTCCTCGCGCAGCTCGGCGACGGGTTCCCGACGCCGCCCGTGGTGATCAAGTCCGACGAGCTGATGGTCGAAGTCTATTGGGGCGCGCCCGACCGGAGCAAGCAACGCATCATCGGCCGTCGGGACACGCTGCTGCTCCCCACCGACATCAACTATCACCGCGACCACCTCGGCGTGGTGCAGAACAACTTCCCCGCCATCATCCGGCTCGGCGATGGCGACGAGGTGCGCGACGTGCGGCACCCGCTCTCGGCCGCGGGATTCGAGAGCTACGACTACCGCATCGTCGATTCGACATCCATCCGCACCGGCGATCGGACCATCAAGGTCGTGCAGGTGAGTGTCCGGCCCAAGGACGATCACGAACCCGCGGCGGTCGGCGCGGTGTTCATCGACCGCGAGACGGCCAGCGTCGTCCGCATGAGCTTCTCCTTCACGCGCGCCGCGCTGAAGGACCGGCAACTCGAGGACGTGTCGGTGATCCTCGAGAACGGGCTCGTCGACGGGCGTTTCTGGCTGCCGCGGCGCCAGGAGATCGAGATCCGCCGGTCGGCCACCTGGATGGACTTCCCGGCGCGCGGGATCATCCGCGGACGCTGGGAGATCTGCTGCGTGGTGACCAACACCGCCCTCCCGCGGCAGCAGTTCGTCGGCCCGGAGATCGTCGAGGTGCCGCGCGCACAGCAGCGCGCCTTCCCCTTCGAGGGCGAGCTGCTCAGACGGCTCCCCGAGGAGGTCCGCGCGCTCGATGCGGTCGAAGTGCGGCGAGTGCAGGAGGAGGCCCGCGCGCTGGTCCGGGCCAGCGCGCTCGCGCGGGCGCGGAACGGTGCGCCGTCGGCGCGCTCGGTGTCGGACCTCGTGCGGGTGAACCGCGCGGAAGGACTCGCCTTCGGCGGCGGATTCGTCCAGTCCCTCGGGGGCGGGCTCCGGGCCGGCCTGTACGGCCGCTACGGCATCGCCGACTCGCGGTGGAAGGGACGCGCCACCTTGGCGTGGGAGCGCGCGTCCGGTGCGCGCTTCACGGTCGAGGGGCGTGACGAGTTCGCCGAGGCCGGCAGCGCCGCCGAGGTCAGCGGCCTTCGGAACTCGATCGCGGCGCAGGAGTTCGGCAGCGATTGGACCGACCCCTACCGCATCGCAGGCGGGGCCATGCGTTATGAGTTCGCCCCCGCCGGCAGGGTACGCTGGTCGCTCGAACTCGCGCGTGACGAGCAGACCGCGCTCGGCCTGCGCGGCACGCCCACGGCAGGGCGGTTCGCACCTCTCCTGGCGGCGGACCCGGTCCGGGATTCCCGGGTCAGGCTCACGGGGACGGTTGCCCCACCCGCCGGCGCCGATCGTTGGAGCACGGCGCTGGCCGCCAGCCTGTCCGCGCACGAGGCGTCGCCACTCGACGGGGGGCCTCCCACGCGTTTCGGTCGCTTCGCGGGGGAGTTCGAGGCGGCGCGGATGACCGCGGCCGGAACGTTGGTGTCGCGAACGCACCTCGGTGCCGTCTCGGCGGGACGAGTGCCGATCCAGATGCTTCCTGCCTTCGGCGGACCGGTCACCGCGCCGGGATACCTGTTCCACTCGATCCGCGGCTCCCAGGGCATCGCCCAGCGGCTCGAGTTCCAGCGCCGGGTGCCGTTCCTCGCCATGGACCTCGGCCGATTCGGCAAGGTGCCGTCCTCGGTCGTGGTCGCGCCATACGCTCACGGGGCTCTCATGCGTGATGCCGCGGGCGGCTGGTCGTCGTATCCATCAGTGGGGGTCGGCTTCCTCGGCTTCTTCGACCTGCTCCGGATCGACGTCGCGCGCACGCTGCGAGGCCGCCGCTGGCTCTTCTCCGTGGACGCTGCACGGGAGTTCTGGAAGGTGCTGTGATCCCCGGAAGTCCTCGCGCCCGGTCGCGGCGATTCGATGGCTGGACGGACGGGTGAGGGCTACTTTAGAGGCATATCGGCATCTGGAACCACACGAGGATCAGGAATGGGGAGTTCGGTCAAGCCCGCGAAGGACGAATGGCTGCTCGCGACCCTTGAGGGACTGCTCTCGCCTGAACAGTGCGAGCAGCTCAAGTCGCAGCCCGTGGAGAGCCTCTGGGAGGAGGTGCTCCGCCGCGCGTGGCTGACCGACGAGGCGCTGGTGAAGGCCGTCGCGGAGCGCTTCCGGATGCGGGTCGCGGACGTGAACTCGGTGAGCCAGCAGGCCCGCGAGCTGGTGCCCGAGGCGCTCGCCCGCAAGTACCGGATCCTCCCCCTCTCGATCTCGGACTCGTTGCTCGACATCGCGACCAGCGACCCGCTCGACCTCGACTGCGAGCGCACGCTGGCATTCGCGCTCGGTCGCACGGTCCGCATGTCGATCGGCGCGCCCAAGCGGATCCACGACCGGCTCGACGAGCTCTACCGGCCCGAGAACGTCTTCGAGAAGATCCTCGAGAACGTGCAGGGCACGTACGACGTCGAGAACCTCTCCGAGAGCACGGACGAGGCCGACCTCGACATCAACATCTCGCGCGCCGGCGAGCGCCCGGTCATCCAGCTCGTCGACCGGATCCTCGCCGAGGCGATCCAGTCCCGCGCGTCGGACATCCACCTCGAGCCCGAGGAGGGCGGGGTGGCGGTGCGGTATCGCATCGACGGCGTGCTGCGCGAGATGATGAAGGCGCTGCCCAAGACGGTCGGCGTGCCGCTCGTGTCGCGCATCAAGATCATGGCGTCGCTCGACATCGCCGACCGCCTGCGGCCGCAGGACGGCCGCGCGCGCGTCGCGGTGAACGGCAATCGCGTGGACCTCCGCGTCTCGACGCTTCCCGCGTCACACGGCGAGAAGGTCGTCATCCGCATCCTCGACCAGCGCTCGACGATCCTTTCGCTGGACTCGCTCGGACTCCTGCCGGACGAGATGGCGGCGATCCAGGAGCTGCTCCAGGCGCGCGAGGGCATCGTGCTCGTCACCGGACCCACCGGCTCGGGCAAGACGACGACACTGTACTCCATGCTGCGCGCGGTCCAGGGGCGCGGCGTCAACATCGTGACGGTCGAGGATCCGGTCGAGTACCGGCTCCAGGGCATCGTCCAGGTGCAGGTGAACGAGAAGGCCGGCCTGACGTTCCCGGCGGCGCTGCGGTCGATCCTGCGTCAGGACCCCGACGTGATCCTCGTGGGCGAGATCCGCGACAAGGAGACGGCGAACATCGCGATCCAGGCGTCGCTCACCGGCCACCTGGTGCTCTCGACGCTGCACACCAACGACGCCGCGAGCTCGGTCACCCGCCTCGTCGACATCGGGATCGAGAGCTACAAGATCGCCGCCGCCCTGAAGGGTGTGGTGGCGCAGCGCCTGATGCGCCGGCTCTGCCCGCACTGCCGCGAGCTCTCCGTCGGTCAGGTCCCGGAGCGCCTGAAGAAGTGGTTCCCCGATCAGGGGACCCTCTATCGGCAGGTGGGCTGCGCCGAGTGCTCCATGACGGGCTACCGCGGCCGATTGGCGATCGAGGAGGTCCTGCGCTCGAACGACGAGGTCGAGCGCCGTATCGCCGGCAACGAGACGGTGGAGCGGATCAACGACGCCGCGCGCGAGACGGGCATGCGGTCGCTCTGGGAATCGGGCGTCCAGCACGTGCGCCAGGGCGAGACGACCATCGAGGAGCTCCTGCGCGTCCTCGAGGCGCCGCAGGAGCCCGGGCGCACGGCGTCCGGGTCCGTCATCCGACCCACCACCGGCGAGGTGCAGACGCTGCGCCCGTCGGCCGCGGTGGCGCCGGCGGTCGACGAGGACGAGGAGCCCAAGACGGGGCCGAGCCGGCGGAGCGGGGGCCGGAAGGCCTCGCCGAACTTCACGGGCGATTCGTTCGAGCTCGTCGAGGATCCCAAGGCCGTCAAGCGCGTGGCGGCCAAGCGCGTGCTGCTCGTCGAGGACGAGGAATCCCTGCGCCGCGTGATGAAGGACCTGCTCGAGCGCGAGGGCTTCCTCGTGCACGAGGCCTCGGACGGCGTGATCGCCCTCGATGAGATCGATCGGCTCGCGCCCGACCTCGTGGTGCTCGACCTCAATCTCCCGCGGCTCGACGGCTACGGGGTGCTCAGCCACCTGCGCGCCCGCGCCGCGACGCAGAAGCTCCCCGTGATCGTCCTCACCGCCAAGGGCGACGAGGACAGCGAGGTCCGCGTGTTCGAGTACGGCGCGAGCGACTACCTCACCAAGCCGTTCCGCGCGCGCGCCCTCTCGGCGCGCATCCACTCGCTGCTCGACCGCAAGGCGAAGTCGGCGCCGTGAGCGCCGTGCCCAGCGAGGTCGGCGTCGTGGACGTCGTCGTGTTCCGTCCCGCCGCCAAGGGCTGGCTCGTGCTCGCGCTCGAGCGGGCGAGGGACACGCGGTGCCCCGGCTCGTGGGAGATGGTGCACGGCAGCGTCGAACCCGGCGAGCCGCTGCCGGCCGCCGCGCGCCGCGAACTGTTCGAGGAGACGGGGCTCAAGCCCGAGAAGCTCCTCTCGGTCACCATGCACCACTTCTACCTCGCGCGCAGCGACCGGGTGGCCCTCGCGGCCGTCTTCGCCGCGGTGGTCGCGCCCGATGCCCCCGTGGTCCTCGGCCCCGAGCACACCCGCCTCGCGTGGTTGACGCCGAGTCAGGCGCGGCGGCGGTTCGCGTGGCCCCACGAGGCGCGGGTGCTCGACGATGCGCGCGCCCTGCTCAAGCGACCGAACCTCTGGGACGTGCTCGACGTGGGCTGACCGGACGGCTGGCGCGACGCCGGAGCGCCGTCAGGCCTGATCGTCGATCTTGCGCTCCACGCTCGTCCGCAGCCGGTCGCTGGCGCTCGCGGGCGCGTTGGGCTTCACCCGCACCGACTTGGCGGGGATGCCGACGTTCACGTGGTACGGACGCACGTCCTTCGTCGCCACCGCGACCGCACCGACCATGCCCTGCTCGCCGACATGCACGCCGGCGAGCACCGTCGCGTGGTAGGTCACCCGCACCCCGTCCTCGAGCACCGTCGTCGCGTTGGTCACGTCCACCTGCTCGACGATGCTGTGCGTGTGCGAGTAGATGTTCGCGTAGTCGCTGATGGAGACCTTGTTGCCCAGCCGGATGCCGCCGCGATCGTCGAGCAGCACATGCCGGTGGATCACGCAGTCGTCGCCCACCTCGAGGTTGTAGCCGAAAGAGAACTCCACGTGCTGGAAGCACTTGAAGTTCCTCCCGACGCGCTTGAAGATGTGCGGTGCGAGCAGCCGCCGGAGCCGCACGCCCAGCTCCACAGCCTGGCCACCGATCGGCAGCCGGTCGAAGGAGTACCAGAGCCAGAGCAGCGGCTTCACCCGCTGGAACCGCGCCTGGTCGCAATCGCCATAGTACTCGGGCTCGAGCGTCACGTTGCGCGGGTCGAGCGACGCGAGGGCGATGCGCACCCCGAGGGGCGCGGCCTCGTCCGCGAGCGCCTCGTCATACCGGCCGACGAGGCCCGGATACGAGAGCTCGAGGAGGGTGTCGCGGCACAGGTCCGAGCGGTCGACGGCCGGATCGGCGAGCGCGGCGTCGAGGCGGGCGAGCCAGCGCTCCTGGAGTGGTTCCACGGGGCGCGGCGGCAGGGGCTGCAGGGGGATCCGGGGCATGCCCAAATCTACGTCGGCGGGTCTCCGCTGACGTCCGCTCCCGGCGTCGACGCGAGCAGCGCGACGAGCGACTCGGCGAGGTCGTCGCGTCCCTTCCCCGTCACCGCCGAGAACGGGATCATCTGCTCCTCGTCCAGCTCGAGTCCCTTGGCGATCGCCTTCATGCGCTGGGCGACCTCGCCGGCCGCGAGCTTGTCCACCTTGGTCAGGCAGACGATGGTCGGCAGCCCGATCTCGGCCAGCAGGTCCAGCATCTGCTTGTCGTCGTCGGTCGGGTCGTGCCGGATGTCGAGCAGCTGCACGATGCCCTTGAGCACCGGCGAGCGCCGCAGGTAGCCCTCGATCAGCGGCCTCCACTCCGCCTGCCGCGCCTTGGAGATGCGCGCGTAGCCATAGCCGGGCAGGTCCGCCAGGACGAACTGCTTGTTGACGATGAAGAAGTTGATCTCGCGCGTGCGCCCCGGCGTCTTGCTCACCCGCGCGAACGCCTTGCGGCGGACCAGCGCGTTGAGGAGCGACGACTTGCCGACGTTCGATCGCCCCGCGAACGCGATCTCGGGCAGCGTGTTGGTCGGGCGCCAGCCGTCGACGGTGGCCATGGGCCCGAGGAAGTCGAGCGAGCGAATGACGAGCGGGTCGCGCGGTGCCTCCGCACGACCCGCCGGCGCGCCCGGTCCGGGGCGCGCGTCGCCAGACCCGCTCACGCCTCCTTCTTCTGGCGCTTGGCGGAGATCTCGAGGAACGGCGGCTGCTTCTGCGTGACGGTCGCCTCGGTCACGCGCACCTCGATCACGTCGTCGCGGCCGGGGAGGTCGAACATCGTGTCGAGCAGCAGCTCCTCGAGGATGGCCCGGAGTCCGCGCGCGCCGGTGCCGCGCTGGATCGCCTTCCGCGCGATGGCGCGCAACGCGCCCTCGTCGAACGAGAGCTGCACGTCCTCGAGCTCGAAGAGCCGCGCGTACTGCTTGGTGAGCGCGTTCTTGGGCTCCCGGAGGATCTGCACGAGCGCCTCCTCGTCGAGCCCCTGCAGCGGCACGGCGACCGGGAGGCGTCCCACGAGCTCGGGGATGAGCCCGAACCGGAGCAGGTCCTCCGGTTCCACGTCGTTGAAGATCGTCGTCTTCGAGGTCTGCGCCTTCTCGGCGGCCTCCGACCCGAACCCGATCTGCCGGCGCCCGAGGCGCGCCTCGATGATCTTCTCGAGGCCGTCGAACGCGCCGCCGCAGATGAAGAGGATGTCCTTCGTGTTGATCTGGATGTATTCCTGCTGCGGGTGCTTGCGGCCGCCCTGCGGCGGGACCGAGGCCACCGTCCCCTCGAGGATCTTGAGCAGGGCCTGCTGCACGCCCTCGCCCGAGACGTCGCGCGTGATGCTCGGGTTCTCCGACTTGCGCGCGATCTTGTCGATCTCGTCGATGTAGACGATGCCGCGCTCGCACTCGGTGACGTTGAAGTCGCCGGCCTGGAGGAGCCGGACGAGGATGTTCTCCACGTCCTCGCCCACGTAGCCGGCCTCGGTCAGCGTCGTCGCGTCCGCGATCGTGAACGGCACGTCGAGGATCCGTGCCAGCGTCTGCGCGAGCAGCGTCTTCCCGACGCCGGTGGGGCCGAGGAGGAGGATGTTCGACTTGTCGAGCTCGACATCCCCTTCGCGCTTGGCCCCGCTGTTGATGCGCTTGTAGTGGTTGTAGACCGCCACCGCGAGCGCCTTCTTCGCCGCTTCCTGCCCGATCACGTACTGGTCGAGCACCGCCTTGATCTCCTGCGGGGCGGGGACCTGCGTGACCGTCTCCGCGACCTCGCGCTCCTCGTCCTCGGCGAGGATCTCGTTGCAGAGCGCGATGCACTCATTGCAGATGTAGACGGACGGTCCGGAGATGAACTTCCGGACGGCGTCCTTCGACTTTCCGCAGAAGGAGCAGCGCAGGTGACGGTCGTGTGACATGAAAGCCGGGAAGGGGTACGGAGGACGGAACGCGGTCCAGCGGGCCTACTGTGTCAGACTGCGACTGCCGAACGACGCCCCCGCATCCTGATGGGTAACAGTCTCGGCAGGGTCCGGCAAGCGAAACAGCGAGGAGCTCGTGAAATGATTCACAAGCTCCTCGCGCTTCACGTCACTTCGTCGCGCTGATGGCACCCTGCGCCGCGAGTGCCGCCGCCTGCTCCTCACGGCTCGTCACGACCATGTCGATGAGGCCGTACGCCTTGGCCTCCTCGCCGCTCATGAACCGGTCGCGGTCCACGTCGCGCTCGATCTGCTCGAGCGGCCGGCCGGTGTGCTTGGCCATCAGTTCGTTCATCTTCGCGCGCAGGTAGATGATCTCCCGGGCCTGGATCTCGATGTCCGATGCCGTGCCCGACGCGCCGCCCGACGGCTGGTGGATCATGATCCGCGAGTGCGGCAACGCCGACCGCTTGCCGTTGCGGCCCGCGGCGAGCAGGAACGCCCCCATCGACGCCGCGAGGCCCATGCAGATCGTGTTCACCGGCGACTTCAGGAACTGCATCGTGTCGTAGATCGCGAGGCCCGCCGAGACGCTGCCGCCCGGCGAGTTGATGTACAGATGGATGTCGCGCCCCGGGTTGTCCGCCTCGAGGAACAGCATCTGCGCGATGATCATGTTCGCCACGTCGTCGTTGATCGGCGTGCCGAGGAAGATGATGCGGTCCATCAGCAGGCGGCTGTAGACGTCGTAGCTGCGTTCGCCACGGCTCGACCGCTCGATGACGTACGGATTGGGGATGATCGCCATGTCCTGGGGCTCCTGATTCGTGGTGCTGCGGAATGCGGTGACTGCGGGATTCAGGTGCTTACGCCTGCTCCACCGAGTTCTGGCCGAGGAGCCAGGCGAACACCCGCTCCTCGGTGATGCTCCGTTCAAGCTCGCGGAGGCGTCCGGCCTTCTGCAAGGAGGCGTACAGCTGGCCCGGCTCCACGCCGCGCTTGGTGGCCATCTCCTGCACGCGGTCATCGACATCGGCCTCGGAGGCCGCCAGCTTCTCGCGGTCGGCGATCGAGTCGAGGATGAGGTCACGGCGCACCTGACGCTCCGCCATCCCGCGGATCTCGTCGGCGAACTTCACGATCTCCTCCTGCGGGATCTTGTACGCCTCGGCGTACGCCTGGATCATCTGCTTCACCCAGCTGGGCGGCAGGTCGAACGGGTTGGCCGCGACGATCTCGTCGAGCAGCTGCGTGCGCGCGGCCGCATCGGCCTCCCGCACGGCCGACTCCGCCATGTCGCGCTTCACCACCTCGGTGAACGCCGCGAGCGACTCGAAATCGCCCATCTCGCGCGCGAAGGCATCGTCGAGCGCCGGGAGCTGCTTCCGCTTCACCTCGGTCAGCGTCGCCTTCACCGGCTTCGCCTTGCCGCGCTGCGACTCGTCGGGGAAGTCCTCGGGCCATTTCACGGTGCGCTCGACCGTCTCGCCCTGCGCCATCGCCATCACCAGCTCCTCGATGGCCGGGATCGCCTGCCCGGCGCCCATCACGAGGCGGTACTCCTTCCCCTCGGGCATCGTCCCGTCATCCTCGGCGGTCGCGAGCACGACCGTCACGAGGTCGCCCTCGTTGGCCTTGCCCTCGACCGGCGACCAGGTGCCGCGCTGCTCGCGCATCTGGTCGAGCTGCTCTTGCACCTGCTCGTCGGTCACCGTGTCCCTCGGCCGCATCACGCGGAAACCCGAGAGCTTCTCGAGCGCGAGGTCCGGGCGGACCTCGCAGTGGAGTTCGAAGCTCAGGCCGTCGTCCTCGCCGAACTTCACGTCATGCGCGTGCGGCTGGGTGACGAGCTCGAGGTTCTCCTGCTTGAGCGCGGCCTCGAAGGCCTCGCGGAGCAGCGCCTCGACGGCTTCCTGGTCGATGGCCTGCGCGTACGCCTTCCGCACCATCGCCGTCGGTGCCTTGCCCGGGCGGAAACCGGGGACCTTCACCTGCTTCGCGACCCGGGTCGCGGCCTTGTTGCGGGCCTCGGCCACGCGGGCGGGCGGGACGGCGACCTGCAGTCGGCGCTCGGCGCCCGAGCTCTTGGTGGCGGTGATCTGGATATCCATATGCGACTCGATGGTGCGAAAGGGTCTGTTCAGGGCACGAAACCCCGCCGCCGGAGCCCGGCGGCGGGGGCAACTATAGAGCGAAAACTAAGGGGGGGACCAAGGGGGGCCAAGGGCGGCGGGCCTCACCCCCGGATGGCCGTCGGGTCGATCAGGTCGCCCGACGGGCCCGCACTGCCAGCCAGAGCGGCACTCCCATCGCGAGCGACCCGCCGAGCGCCGCCAACCAATAGCCATGTCGCGCCGTCACCGCGATCGGCATGAGGCCGTTGGTCGCGTAGAGCACCAGCGGGAAGACGAACGGCGCCACGGTCCGCGCCCACGTGCTCGGTGGCACGATCGCGAGCATCAGCCGGCTCACGATGACGCCCGTCACGTACCAGCCGATCCAGTTCGAGATCGGCATCCCATAGAAGAGCGGCGTCACAAGCCAGGCCGGGACCCACGCCGGGACCTTCGCCAGGTCCCACGCCCAGTGCACGGGCGTCACGTTGGTCATCTGCACCTCCATCGCCACGTCCCACGCGGTGAGGAACGCGCCCGCGACGAGGGCCCACTTCCAGCGACCGCCGTTGGAATCGTCGGTCGCCAGCAGCCGCGCGCAGATGGCGAGCGACCCGTAGAGCATGTAGTACCACGAGATGGGGATCGGATAGGGCACGTCACCCATGATCCGGTAGCCGAGCATCTCGGTGTAGTGATAGGGACCGAACGGCAGCCCGATGTTGGTGCCGCCGAGTTCCGACGAGAGCGCCACCGCGGAGGCGACCAGAGCCACGGCGAGCGCGCGCCCGGCGCCGAACCGCGGGGCCGAGTGCGCGAGCGCGGCGAGCGTGCCGAGCAGGATGTAGACCTGGCCGGAGTAGGCCCAGCCCAGTTCGTAGACCTTCTGGGTGTACGGCCCCTGCATGAACGTCGGGAACTCGCCGGCGAGGATGGTCACCATCGCGAGCGTCGAGAAGACGATCAGCGCGAGGTGGCCGGCCAGCATCGCGTGGGCCGCGCGGTCGAAGGGGTAGCCCTCGGCCGGCGCGTTCAGGCGCACAGGGTCATCTCCTCGGGCCGCGAGAGCGTCCGCTCGTTCCACTCGATGGTGGGGCCGGTGGCGTCGACGGGAGGGCGCTCGGCGCCCGAGCGCCACACGGTCCAGAGCAGCCCGGCGCGCGCGAAGTTGCCGACGCGCGCCCGGACCGAGAAGGAGTCGTAGCGATTGCCCTCGATGGCGCCGAGGATGGCCGCATACCCGTCGGCGCAGGCCCGGGCGCACCGCTGGGCGTCCGGCGCGAGCAGCGCGATGCCCGGTGACGCGGCACGGTAGAGCGCGCGCGCGCGCGCGATCTCGTGCCGCATGAGCTGCGTCCAGCGCGGGTCGTCCTTCAGCGTCGGGTCGTGGAGCACGCGCTCCGCGGTGAGCCCGAACGTGGCGAGGTCGGCATCGGGGAGGTAGCAGCGGCCCCGCGCCGCGTCCTCGCCGACATCGCGCAGGATGTTGGTGAGCTGCATCGCGACGCCGAGCGTACGCGCGTACCGCACGGCGCGCTCGCGGACCTCCTCGTCGCCGCGCACGCCGAAGATGTAGGTGCACATGGAGCCGACCGACGAGGCGACCCCCTCGCAGTAGCCGGTGAGCTCCGCCCACGTCGCGTAATGCGCGGGCTGGAGGTCGCAGGCGACGCCATTGAGCAGCTCCTCGAGCACGTCGGCCGGCACGTGGAAATCCTGCACGCAGCGCCAGAGTTCGCGGAAGATCGGGCCCTCGGGGCGCCCGGCGAGCGCCTCGGCGACGCCGGCCCGGTAGAGGTCGAGCTCCGCCGTGAGGAGCGACTTGTCGCGCTCGGCCGACCGGTCGACGATGTCGTCGGCGAGCCGGCAGAAGGCGTAGACGGCGTAGGCGCCGCGGCGCTTGCGGGCGGGCAGGAAGCTGCTGGCGAGCGCGAAGGTGCGGGCGTGCGCGCGCGTGATCGCCTCGCAGTGATGCGCGTCGGCGCGCGCGAGGTCCTCGTCCGTCTCCTTGATGAACTCGGGCAGCACCATCAGGCGGCGTCCCCGATGAGTTCGGCGACGATCTTGCCGGAGCTGATGACGCCGGGCAGGCCCGCGCCGGGGTGCGTCCCGGCGCCGACGAAGTAGAGGTTCGGGATGTCCTCGCTCCGGTTGTGCGGCCGGAACCACGCCGACTGGAAGAGCGTCGGCTGCACGGAGAACGCCGCGCCCTTCTCGCTCGACAACGTGTCGCGGAAGTGGATGGGGTCGATCATCCGTTCCGTGACGATGTGCTTCGAGAGGTCGGGGAGGTACCGCGCCTCGAGGTACCGCATGATCGCGTCGCGGTACGGCTTGGCGGCCTTGGTCCAGTCGGTCGGGCCGCCGAGATGCGGGACGGGCGAGAGCACGTAGAACGCGTCGCCGCCCGGTGGCGCGAGGGACGGATCCGTGGCGGTGGGGCGGTGCAGGTAGAGCGAGAAGTCGGCCGACAGCGTCTTGGCGTCGAACACGTCCTCGAGCAGTTCCTTGTAGCGCGGACCCATGATGATCTCATGGTGCGCGATCTCGTCGTAGCGGCGGTCGGTGCCGAAGTAGATGACGACCAGCGACATGGAGTAGTCGAGCGCGTCGATCCGCTCGTCCGTGTACTTCCGCCGGAACCGCGGCTTGATGAGGCGCTTGTAGGTCGCGGCGACATCGCCGTTGCAGACGACGGTGTCGGCCGCCAGTGTCTCGCCGCCCCGGAGCCGCACCCCGGTCGTGCGTCCCGACCGATCGTCGACGAGGATCTCCTCGACGGGCGTGGAGAGGCGGATGGTCCCCCCCATGTCCTTGAACAGCCGCACGAGGGCGTCGACGAGCGCGCCGGTGCCGCCCATCGCGAACCACACGCCCCACTTCTGCTCGAGGTGGTGGATGAGGGCGTAGATCGAGGTCGTCTGGAACGGATTGCCGCCGACGAGGAGCGGATGGAAGGAGAAGACCTGCCGGAGCCGCGGATCCCTGACGGCGCTGTTCACGATGTCGGCGACGCTGCGGTCGGCGCGCAGCCGGATCAGGTCGGGGAGCACCTTCACCATGTCGACCAGCCGGGTGAACGGCTTGTCGATGAGGCGCATCCCGGCGTCGAACACGTCCTCGCTCTTCTTGAGGATCCTCAGGTACCCCTGCTCGTCCGCCGGATTGAACCGACGCACCTCGGCGAGCACCTGCTCGCGGTCGCCGTTGTAGGTGAAGACCGATCCATCCTCGAAGCGGATGCGGTAGAACGGGTCGATCGGGACGATGCGCACATAGTCCGCGGTCCGCCTGCCGGCGAGCGCGAAGAGGTCGTCGATGAGCCACGGGGCGGTGATGATCGTCGGGCCGCCATCGAAGGTGTACCCATCCTGCCGGTAGACGTAGGCGCGGCCGCCGGCCTGGTCACGCTGCTCGACGATCGTGACCGCATGGCCCTGCGCACGCAGCCTGATGGCCGCCGCCAGTCCTCCGAACCCGCTGCCGATGACGACGATGTTCATGGGTTGTCCAACGCTTGCCGCCTCGAACGAGGTTCCCGATGCGGGAGGTGGGACTCGAACCCACACGCCTTGCGGCACAGGATCCTAAGTCCTGCGCGTCTACCAATTCCGCCACTCTCGCGACTCACCCGGGACACGGCATAACGATACAGCGAAGGGCCCTCCGCCGGAGGGCCCTTCGTCAGTCGCGCCGGCAGGTCCGAGCGCTGTTCAGCGCGGGTCCTGCGCTCGCACGTTCACCACGGCGGTGCTGCCCAAGCCATCCCGCGCCGGCCGGTAGACGAGGAAGCTCACGATGTCTCCGGTGCGCACGCCATCGAGCGCGCGCTGGAGGTCGGCCGTGTTGGTGATGCGCGTCTTCGCCGGGAGGATCTGCACGACGACGTCGCCGACGAGCAGCAGCGCCTTCTCGGCCGGGCTGCCGTCCTCGATCTCGGCCACCCGCACCCCACGGTACTCCTCGGGGATCCGGGCCGCGCGCACGAGCTCGGCCGGCACCGGCTCCACTGCGAAACCGAGGCGGGAATGGGTCGGCGACGGATCGGGCTTCGCCGCCTGCGCCGAGGCGTCGGCGACGAGGTCCGCGTCGCGCGGGGCGGCGATCAGGCGCACCGAGAACGTCTTCCGCGTGCCGTAGCGCCACGCTTCGAGCTCGACGGTGTCCCCCGGCTTCTTGCCGCGCAGCACGCGCTGGAGCGCACTCACGCGATCCACCGAGCGGCCGTCGGCCTTGGTGATGATGTCACCCGGCTCGATGCCGGCCTTGAGCGCCGGCGAATCATTGCCGCCCGAGTACGCCTGCACCTTCACGCCCGTGACCTCGCGGAGCCCGGCGACCTGCGCGTCCTCGGGCTGCACCTCGCCGATGGAGATGCCCGCGACGGCGCGGCGCACCTCGCCGTGCGCGATGAGGTCGTCCATGACCTGCTTGGCGAGCGTGATCGGGATGGCGAAGCCGTATCCCGAGTAGTAGCCGGTCTGCGAGGCGATCGCCGAGTTGATGCCGATGACCTCGCCCCGCGCATTGACCAGCGGTCCGCCGGAGTTCCCCGGGTTGATCGCCGCGTCGGTCTGGATGAAGTCCGAGATGTCGTAGTTGGAGCGGAGCAGGCCGGGCAGGCTGCGCCCGCGCGCGCTGACGATGCCTGCGGTGACGGTGAAGTCCAGCCCGAGCGGGTTGCCGATCGCGAGGACCCACTCGCCGATGCGGACCTTGTCGTCGTCGCCGAAGGTGATCGCCGTGAAGTTGCGGCCCTCGATCTTGAGCACCGCGACGTCGGTCGTCGGGTCACGGCCGACGATCCGCGCCTCGTGCACGCGGCGGTCGAGCGTGCGCACGCGGACACGGTCGGCGCCCTCGACGACATGGTTGTTGGTGAGGATGAAGCCGTCGCGCGAGACGATGAAGCCCGAGCCGCTCGATTCCTGCCGCGGGGCCTGCTGCGGGTTGGGGTCGAACTGCCGGAAGAACTCCTCGAAGCCGGGCGGAACCTGACCCTGCCCGGGGTTCTGTCCCTGCGGGCGCCGCGGCGTCGCGCGGGTGCGCGCATCGCGCTCGGCCTCGATGGAGACGACCGCGGGGGTGATGTGCTCGGAGATGGAGACGAACGCGTTGCTCGCGTCGGCGAGGGTCTGCACCTGCTCCTGCCGGGGGCGCGTCGTGGCTGGCGTGCCCTGGGCGAAGAGCCGGTCGGTCCAGTCCATGGACGACGCGAAGAACACGCCGCCGACGAACGCGAGGGTGCCGACGAAGAGGATGCGGGAGCGGGTGATGCGCAGCGACATGGCGGGGTGGTCTCCGGTGGGGCGGTCTTGGGCGAATCTAATACGAGATGGCGGATGGCAGAGGGCAGAAGGCAGGGGATGACGTCGCAGAGGGCAGATGGCAGTCACGGCAGTGGATGCCCGGAGCCGTCTGCCCTCTGGTCTTTCGTACCTTGCGCCCTCTCGAAGGTTTCCTAGGCCTTCTTGTCGTCGACGATCTCGAAGTCCGCCTCGGCGACGTCATCCTTCTTCTCCGCGGCTGGCGCGTCCGGGCCGGGGGCCGCGGCCTCGGGGGCCGGGGCGGCCTGGGCGGCGTAGACGGCCTGGCCGGCGGCCTGGAACGCGGCCGTCAGCTCCTCGAGCGCCGCCTTGATCTCGTTCATGTCCTCCCCGCGATGCGCCTTGCGGGCACGCTCCACGGCGGCGTCGAGACGCGACTTCACGTCGGCTGGCACCTTGTCCGCCCACTCCTTCGACTCCTTCTCCACCTGGTAGGCGAGGGTGTCCAGCCGGTTGCGCGTGTCGATCTCCTCGCGCTTCCGCTTGTCCTCGGAGGCGTTCTTCTCCGCGTCCTTCACCATGCGGTCGATCTCGGCGTCCGAGAGGCCGCTCGAGGCCTCGATGCGGATC
>CAYXGS010000010.1:0-6864 GCA_964464585.1 uncultured Gemmatimonas sp.
CCATCGTCTATCGGCTAGGACGGCTCCCTTTCAAGGAGCAAAGACGGGTTCGATTCCCGTTGGGGCTATGTCAGCCCAGTGGGCTGAAGTGCAGGACGAAGGCGGGACCACGTAGGTGGAGAGAGATTGCGCAGGGCGAGTACGGGTTACCGTCACCAGCCTGTTGCGGGTCTAAAGGGTTTGGGGGCGTAGCTCAGTTTGGTTAGAGCACTCGACTGTCACTCGAGAGGTCGCGGGTTCGAGCCCCGTCGCTCCCGTTCTACGACGAAGGCAGCTGCAACGTCTTCATCGGTAGGTAGCAGCGCCCTGGTGGTGAAATTGGTAGACACGCCATCTTGAGGGGGTGGTGCCGCAAGGCGTCGCGGTTCGAGTCCGCGCCAGGGCATGGTTGGACCGAGGTGAGGTGGCGAGTGCGATGACGGCCTTCGATCAGCTCGCTCCGGATTCGCCACAGTAGCTCAGGGGTAGAGCACTCGATTCGTAATCGAGCGGTCGTGGGTTCAATTCCCACCTGTGGCTTGGGAGATGGCAGAGGGCAGAGGGCAGAAAGGGCGCCCCCGGTGAACGGGAGGCGCCCTTCGTGTCTCCTGCCGCCGCGGTCAGCGCGCGAGCTGGAAGACGAACGGCTGCTGGACGAGCTGGCGCACGTGCGCGCCGCCGAGTTCCGCTGGCTTGAATCGCATCGTGGGGAGCGCCGCGCGCACCGCCGCATCGAACGTCTCGTGCGTGGTGCGGACCGTCTTGTACGATGCGATCTCCACCCGGCCGGTCGCATCGACGACGAACTGTGCGAGCACTTCGCCCTCCACGCCGGCGCTGCGCAGATCGGCCGGGTAGCGCGGGAACCCACTGCCGGGCGCTGGCGCCGCGGGACGTTCCACCTGGAAATCGAAGTACGGCGCGCGCGCATCGACCGGCGAGGCGGCGGCCGGCGCGGTACGGGCCGACTCGGTGCCGCTCGCCGCGGTCGCCGTGGGAGTGTCGTGCACCTCGGCCGAGCACGCGATCGCCACGGCCGCGATGCCGGTGCACACCGCGGCGAGGATGGCGCCGTTGCGGCGGCGGGTGGTGACGGGAGGGACGCTCATGGCAAGGATCCTCGCTTCGAGTTGTGAGGGACGGGCGGCGAACGCGGTCGCGCGGACGCGGGAGGGCGGCAGCGCCGCGGTGAGATCGAGCAGCAATGAGCCGTAGGTGAGCGGGGCCGCGCCGGCCCGCAGCACGCGGGCATCGCAATCGAGCTCCATCGCGAGCCGGAGCCGCGAGAGCGACCACCACATCAGAGGATCCCACGGGATGAGCACCGCGAGTGCGGCGCCGAGGACGAGCAGGGCGGGGTCCCGCACCGCGATGTGCGCACGCTCGTGCGCGACCACCAGCGCCTGTTCCTCCGCACGGCGGCCGAGCAACCACCGGGGCAGCACGATCTCGGGAGCGACGATCCCGATGACCGCGGGACCGAACTCGTCGCTGACGCGGACGGGAACGCCGCCGACCACGGCCGCCGTGCTTCGTGCGAGCACCTGCCGCTGCCGGACGAGACCGGCGGTCATGGCGGTGAGGGCGACCGCGACGCCCGCGAGCCAGCCGAAGCGGAGGAGCGCATCGGTCCAGATCGGCAGCCGGTGCTGCGCCGAACGCGCGATGGCCGAGAGTGCGTCGTCCACGCCCAGGATGGTGAGCGCGCCGAGCTGGTGCGGGTCCGCCGCCACGGGGGTCGCGACCGCCCGCAGGGGCGCGACCGCGACGAGTCCGACGGTGAGCCACATCGCGGTGATCCACACGAATCGCGTGGGGACGCCGACCGGACGGAGCAACCGTTCGGCCAGCCAGGCGCCGGTCGCGAGCAGCAGCGAGAGCGCGAGGGCGAGCAGGATGGGGGCGAGCATCATCGCGCGTCCTTCAGCCGCTTGGCCAGGAGGGCACGGAGGCGTTCGAGCTCGGCGCGGGAGAGGTCGCGGTCCGCGAGCAGCTGCGCGACGAGCCGCTCCGCGGAGCCATCGAAGATCGTCTCGCGGATGCGCTTGAGCGCGCTGCTTCCCGCCGCCTCGGCCTCGATGGTCGCGAAGTAGCGGTAGGTACGCCCCTCGTTCTCGTGCCGGACGAATCCCTTCCCCTCGAGCGCCTGGAGGGCGGAGAGCACCGAGGTGTACGCGAGCGACTCGCCGAGGTCCTCCCGGACCTCGGCAACGGTGGCGGACCCGCGCTTCCAGAGGCTGCTCATCACGGCGAGTTCACGGGCCGCGAAGTGGATCGATGGCACGGTACCTCCTCGGCAGTACTGGTGTGGCAGTAATTGGGGGTCCGACCGCCGTCCTGTCAAGCATCCCTCGCACCGGCGCTAGGTTTCCCGCCGGATCACCCTTGACGGAGAGATGCCGTGACCCCGCAGACCATCGCCCTGCTCGTCGTGCTGCTCAGCGGCGCCCTCCTCGCCATCCAGGCGCCGCTCAACGCGACGCTCAGTCGCGCGATCGGCGGGCCGGTGAATGCCGCGCTCGCGTCGTTCCTCGTGGGCACGGTCGCACTGATGGGCGTGGCGCTGGCGGGGCGCGCGTCGCCCGACCCGGCCGCGTTGCGCGCGCTGCCGTGGTGGGCGTGGGCGGGCGGGCTGTGCGGGGCGGTCTTCGTCTCGGGCGCGGCGTACGCCGCGCCGAAGGTCGGTGTCGCGACGCTGCTCACGGTGGGGGTCGCGAGTCAACTGATGATGGCGATCGTGCTCGACCACTACGGAGCGTTCGGCATCACGCGACAGGCGATCACCGGCGGCCGACTGATCGGCGTCGCGCTCGTGGTCGTGGGGGCGGTGCTCGTCCGGCGGGGCTGATCGGCGCCGGGGGTGGCGCCTAGTGTGTCGCCGGGTTCGGCGCCGCGCGCCGCACCGCACGCCGCACCGACCGGCACACCGCCCGGCGTTCAGCCCGCGGCGACCGGTGTCACCGCGCTCGAGTCCTCCTCGCCGGTGCGGATCCGCACCACGCGCTCGACCGGCATCACGAAGATCTTCCCGTCGCCGACCTCCCCCGTTCGCGCGCCCGCGACGATGGCGTCGATCGTCGGCTGCACGAACGATTCACTCACGCCGATCTCGAGACGGACCTTGGCCTGGAGGTCCATCTTCACCGTGACGCCACGGTAGGTCTCCACGTGCTCGGTCTCGCCGCCGTGTCCCTGCACCTTGCTCACGGTGAGGCCGCGCACCTCGGCGCGATACAGGCGCTCGAGCACGGCCGTGAGTCGCTCGGGGCGGATGATCGCGACGACGAGCTTCATGCGGCCTTCGTGAGCACGAGGATCGCGCCCTCACCGTCCGAGTACCCTTCTTCCCCGTGTTCGCCGACGTCCACGCCGGCGGACTCGTCGCGGGCGCTCACGCGGAGCGGCACTACGGCGCCGATCACACGGAGGATCGCCCACGTCGCGGCGGCGGTGTACGCGGCGGCGGCGGCGACCCCGATCACTTGCAGGCCGAGCTGGCGCGGCGCGCCCTCGAGCAGCCCGGCGGGCCCGCCCCAGGCCGTGCTCGAGAAGACACCGGTCAGCAGCGCGCCGACGGCGCCCCCGGTCCCATGTGCCCCGAGCACGTCGAGCGAGTCATCCAGTCGCGTGCGGACCCGGTACAGGATCACGAAGTGGCAGGGCGCGGCCGCGAGTGCGCCGATCACGATGGCGGCGCGCGGACTCACGAAGCCGCACGCGGGTGTGATGGCGACGAGACCGACGACCAGCGCCGTGCCCGCCCCCACGGCGGTCGCGCGTCCGGTGCGCCAGTACTCGAGCGCCATCCAGGTCGCGAGCGCCCCGCACGGCGCGAGGATCGTGTTCACCGTCGCCTGTACCGCCGTCGGGTTCACCGCGAGCGCGCTGCCACCGTTGAACCCGACCCAGCCGAACCACAGCAACGCCGATCCCGTGAGCATCATCGGGACGTTATGGGGCAGGAACGCCTGCCGCCCGTGATCGTGGCGCGGTCCGACCATGAGCGCCGTCACGAAGGCGGCCGTGCCAGCCGTGATGTGCACGACGGTGCCGCCGGCGAAGTCGAGGATACCGAGCCGGCCCATCCATCCGCCGCCCCACACCCAATGGGCGACCGGCGCGTACACGACGAGTGTCCACGCGGCGAGGAACAGGAGGTACGAGGCGAACCGCATGCGCTCGACGATCGCGCCCGAGATGAGCGCCGCCGTGATGATCGCGAAGGTGCCCTGGTAGGCGAAGTAGAGGAGATGCGGGATGGTGGTGCCGGGCCTGACGTCGAGCCCGACGCCGCGCATCAGCACATGTCCGAAGTCACCGAGGGCGGCGCTGCCCGCGCCGAACGCGAGCGAATAGCCGACTGCGGCCCAGAGGAGTCCGACGACGCCGACGGCGACGAAGGACATCATCATGGTGTTGAGGATGCTCTTGGCGCGGACCAGGCCGCCGTAGAACAGCGCCAGAGCGGGGGTCATCAGGAGCACCAGTGCGGTGCTCAGGAGGACGAAGAGCGTATCGGGCGCGTTGAGAGCAGGCGGCACGGGCATGAGCGTCGGAGGTCGGCGTGGCGGCCGACGGAAATGCTACCGACATCATGCGCAATGCGCAAGAATGGATCGTCGCACAGCCTGTTTTAGGACGATTTCTTGCAACATGTCGCCAAAATCCTGCTATTCGAGCAAAATTCCTCCATGCCGGCCCGTCCGGCGGCCCCCGGTCACGTCATCCGCCTCGGCGCACGAGTGACCGCGAGACCGGCTGCCGCCGTGATGATCGCCAGCGCCACGATCGTCGCGAACGCGGGGATGGCGGGGCCACGCGGCCGCGGGGCGAGCAACGCGGCGACGTAGTCCGCGACCCACTGCGCGAACGGACGCCCTGACTGGCTGGCGAACGCCTCCTTGAGCCCACGCGGGTCGCGCCACAGCGAGCCGAACCGCTCCGGCCCGAGTTCGGTGGCGAGTGCCCCGACGATGCCGAGATGGAGCCGACGGTCCTCCCACCAGCCGCCGGACTTCACCACATCGACGCCAGGGAACTCGGTGGTCAGGGCCGATCGATCGATGGTATCCCCGCGGAACGCATCGTAGTAGCTCACCTGGCTCGCCGCTTCCGCGTCGACCAACTGCTCGCAGGCCTCGAGGATCTCCAGACGGCACCGCATCGTGGCCTCGATGACCGGGCTCCAGCCGTAGTTCGCGAGGCTGTACGTGCGCTGGTCGATCTCCATGTTCTCGTATGCCACCGGGAGCTGGAGCCAGCGCGCCGCGATGGCACGCGACTCGGTGAGCCACTGTTGCGTCCGGGCGCCTGGCTGCCCGAAGGCGGCGTAGAACGCGCAGGTGCTGGTGACCCGCTGGTTGGCGACGCCGCTCCAGTCGGCGTTGCGCCCCCGAGGGATACGCAACACCATCACGCACGGGTCGCCAGCCTGCTCCGGCAGCACGAGAGACTGCGTGTAGAGACCGCCCGCGGCCAGCATGGTGTCGAGCTCGACCACGACGGCGATCGGGTACTTGGTGGGGATGGCCTTCACGACCTCGAGCTCACCGCGGACCCGCCGCGCGATCGCCGCGCCGGTCTCGGGGGAGACGCCTTTGCCGATCCGGATCAACGGCTCGCCCGCGCTCACGCCGGAGAGCCCGTTCGCGATGGCCCGTGCCTCGCCGCGCGCCACGACGCGTCGCATCATGATGAGACGGTCACGCTCGGTGGCGTACTTGGTCAGGATGGAGTCCGCGCGCCCGCGGACACCCGTCGCATCCACTCGCTCCCCCGGCTTCGGTACCAACAGGCTCGCGGCCGCGCCGGCGACGACGGCCGTGCCGGTGACCCACTTCACGAGTGCGTTCACAGGAACCTCCTCCGCGTGGCGGCGAAGAGGAGCAGGGCACCCCAGCCGAGGCTCGCGAAGAGCAGTGGGAAGCCGGTCGCGCCCCGCTCGGCCTTGAGCGTGTCGAAGGTCTGGTCGTGCCATGAGGCGAGCAGCGAGTCCTGCGAGACCCCGGCGATGTGCGCGAGTGCCTCGAGCGCCGGTGCCTCGCGCCGCTCGGCGGCGCGTGCGACCGCCCCGCGGCCGCCGAGCTCGATCGCGCGCGTCAGCACGGTGCCGCGCACGATCGGGTTGAAGGGATCCGGCAGCGCGACCTCGTCCATCATCCGGGCGCAGACCGAGTCCACGCCGTCGACGCACCGCCGCCGGGACGCGAAGTAGGCGCTGTCCCCGAGCGCCGGCAATCGCGCGCCGGCGATGACGGTCCTGAAGTCGGCTGGCTCGAAGTACGCGCCGGGCGCGCGGTCATCGAACGGCGCGACGATGACGGCGCACGCATCGAGCGCGCGCGATGCACAACGGCGCGCGGCGCCGGACCACGAGATCGCGAGCCGACGCGCGACCTCGGAGTACATCTCCGCCTGCGGACGCAGCGCCGCCCATCCGGAGAAGCCGCGGAGCGACGGCGTGATGGCCGCGAGCCGCTCGCCAGCGTAGGTGAGGAGCAACTGCTCCAGTTCGGACCGGCTGGCCGGGGACCCGACATACGAGCTGTTGTAGCGGTCGCCGGCGCGCTCCAGGATGATCCGCTTGCGGAGCGCGCGGCGGCGCGGGTCGGGTCGGTACGCGAGCCAGTGGGCGCCCGCGGTGAGTGCGACGCCGGCCTCGCCGTGGCGCTCGCGCAGCGTCTCGAGCGCCGCGGTGAGTCCGTCGACGATGCTCGCCGTGTCGCGCGCGCTCAGGCCGTCGGCGACGAAATCCACGCGGACGCTCCCCACCAGGATGGTGCGGTCGAACACCCGTTGGTCCCCACGGTTGTTCACGGCGTCGGCCAGCGCCTTGGTGCGCGCCGCCTGCTGCGTGAGGTCCGCCCGCCACTCGGCGAGCGACCG
>CAYXGS010000010.1:6964-110155 GCA_964464585.1 uncultured Gemmatimonas sp.
CCTTGGTGCGCGCCGCCTGCTGCGTGAGGTCCGCCCGCCACTCGGCGAGCGACCGCTGCTGCGCCTGCTGCGCGTGCGGCGCCCCTGTGGGCACGCCGATGGCGCCGAACGCGAGCGCCGCGATGAGGAGCCGCCTCCGGTCAGACATCGATCAGCATCCACTCCGAGCCGTACACCGCGAGCGGCCCGGGGAACTGGAACAGCCACTTGAGCCCGTTGGTGATCATCGCCTCGTTGCCGGTCATCGCGGCGAGGAAGGTGACGGCGGTGAACGTGAGGAGCGCACCCAGCAGCAGGTACGCGGCCTTCTTCCCGGAGAGGTACTGCACCGCGAAGACGATCGCGTAGGCGACCAGCGAGCCGAGCAGGAACCGGAAGGCGAGCGTGGTGGGGTACGCGTTGAGCGTCGGCGGGACCTGGATGAGCGCGAGCACCAGGAGGCATCCGAGCCACACGGCGATGGCGGGGACGACGAGGAGCACGGCGCCGGCGCCGAAGCGGAGGGCGACGTAGTGCCGCCACGAAATGGGGAGCGACAGGGGATAGACGTGCCGCGCCGAGGCGTCCACCTGCCACGTCTGTGCGACGACGATGAAGCCGCTGAAGAACGCGATCACCGCGAGCACGAAGCCGAGCGCGGTGAATCCGCCCATGACCTCCATGGCGGTGAAGGTGCGGAAGTAGGAGTCGTGCATCGCGCGCCAGAGTCCGGCCGGGGCGGCGAACGCGACCACCGACATCATCGCCAACGCGAGGCGCGTCCACTTGAGCTGGGTGTAGAGGACCTGTCCGAACATCAGCGGATCTCCGGGGTGACGGTGCGGGCGCCGCGGAGGAGCTCGACGAAGCTCTCCTCGAGGTCGAGGTCCTGGATCTCGCGCACGTCGGCGCCGACGCGCTGGAACCACTCACGCATCTCCGGCTGCCAGCCGCGCACGACCCACTCCTCGTGCTGGGTGGTGAGCGCGGCGCGCGAGAGCAGGGCGAACGGCGCCGCGTCGCGCACCGCCGGCGCGTGCGAGACGCGCAGCCGCTTGATCCCGCTCCGGAACTCCTGCATCGGCAACTCGGCGATGAGCTTGCCGCCATCCATCACGCCGATCCAGTCGCAGATGCGCTCCTGCTCATGGACCAGATGGCTGGAGATGAACACCGTCGCCCGCTTGGACTCCACGTACTCGACGAGCGCGCCGAGGACCTCGCGTCGGATCACCGGGTCGAGGCCGTCGGTGGGCTCGTCGAGCACCAGCAGGTCGGCGCGCTGCGAGAGCGCGAGCAGCATCATGAGCTTGCCCGCCTCACCCTTGGAGAGGCGCTGCACCACCGCGTCCTCGCGCAGGCTGAACCGCTTGCGGAGCCGCTCGGCCTCCTCGCGATCGAAGTCCTTGTAGAACGCGCGGTGGTAGTTGATCGACTCGTCCACCGTGAGCGACTGGTACAGGTGGAGCCGCTCGGGCACGTACCCGACCTTCTCGAGCGCACGATGCGCGAAGGCCGGCACGCTGTGGCCGAGCACCTCGATCGTGCCGTCCTCGGGCGGCAGCATGCCGAGCATCAGGCGGATGGTGGTCGTCTTGCCGGAGCCGTTGGGGCCGAGGAAGCCGTAGATGGCGCCGGTGGGCACGGTCATGGCGAGATCGCGGATCGCGAACTCCTTCCCAGCACGCCAGGAGAGATTGCGGATCTTGATCGCGTCGGTCACTTGGACTCCGGGAGTTCGCGTTCGAGGGCGGAGCGCAGATCGGCGGGGGAGAGGCCCTGGCGCGCGGCCTCGGTGAGCATCTGGCGGACGAAGCGCTGGGCGGCGCTGGTGCGCTCGCGGGCCCGGGTCTCGGTGGCGACGTCCGCGATGAAGGTGCCGGAGCCCTGGCGCATCTCGACGATCCGGTCACGTTCCAGGTCGCGGTAGGCCTGGACGATGGTCGCGGGATTCACGCGCAGCTGGGTCGCGAGGGCGCGGACGGAGGGGAGACCGTCGCCGCGGGTCAGTTCGCCGGACGCGACCGCGAGGCGGATGCGATCGGCGATCTGTGCGTAGAGCGGCGTCGGGCTGCGCGGATCGATGGAGTTGAACATTGGCCTACTGTGTTGGTGTAGTCGTACAGTGGTATGGACGATTTGCGAAGTCAAGCCGATCGAGTCGCACCATCACATCATGACAGTCGTCGCTTCGTGCGTCCGACGGCGAGCGCCGTGAACGCGCCGAACGCCGCGAACGCCATCGCCCATTGCACGGGCGTGAGGGTGGGTCCGGTGCGGTACTCGGGCATCCGCTGGCGGAGGAAGTCGTGGACCCACGCGCTCACCGGCCTTCCGGCGGCGCGTTCGATCGCTCGGCGCAGCGGCAGGGGGGAGCGCCACACCTCCGCGAACCGCGCCGCGCCGAGGTCGTGCGCGAGGCCCGCCAGCAAGCCGTTGGTGACGATCGTCGACGGATAGCCGAACGTGTTGGGTGTGCTCAGGAGGACGTCCTCGGGGCGCGGCACCAGCTCCAGATCGCCGATGCGCCGGCCCTCGGCGAGCACGAGCGCGCGACCGGCGTCGAACAACCCGTCGCACGCGTCGGCGCGCCCGGCGCGGCACGACATGACGGAGAGATTCGAGCCCAGCAAGTTCATGTCGCGCTGGCCGAGCACGCCGCCGCGGCCGTGCGAGGCCGGGAGCTGCAGGTAGGCCGCGTTGCGGAGCCGCGTGGACGCGAGCCACTGGCGCATCCCGCCACCGGGCGGACCGAACGAGGCGAAGAACGCGCACGTCCCGAGCAGCCGGTCCGAACCCTGGTCGCCGGCGAACGTGGTGAAGCGGAACGAAAGGAACATCACCACCGTGCACGGCGCGTCGTCGCGCTCGGGGAGCACGACGGCGCGACGGTACCGCGGGTAGAGCAACCCGGAGTCGAGCACGGCGATCACGCTGATCGGCGCCGCGGGCGTCGGATGCCCGATGGCCCTGAGCTCGGCGGCGATGGTCGCGAGGATCGCCGTCCGCATCGGCGGCGAGACGAGCGCCTCCGCGTGGAGGACGACGCCGTCGAGCGCGACGCTGCGATCGAGCCGGGGCTCCCACGCGGGCGCCGGCGCGCGCGACACCGCGCGTCGCGCGAGGTTGCGCGCCCGGACACTCGCGTGCGCGACGTCGAGTGCGCGCACGGTGTCGTAGCTCGCCAACAGTCGCCGGGTCGCCTCGGCGAGGGCCGGTGGTTCGCCGCTGCGGTCGCGCCCATACATCATGTTCGGCGCGGGCACGATGCGATGGAACGCCCAGAGCGCGAACGCCGGCAGCAGGACGAGATAGGTGATGGCCTGGCGGATCATCCGAGGCGCCTCGCGCCGGCGAGGGCGACGAGGGCCATCGACCAGCCGATGGCGCAGAGGAGGAGCGCCGGCGCGGAGACGCGCGTGTCGGCGAGCGCGGCACGCGCGTGTCGTGTCCAGCTCGTGATGAGCGAATCCGGCGTGATCCCGGCGGCCTGCGCGAGTCCGTCGATCGGGTCGGCGCCCGTCGTCGTGCGCAGCCGGTCGAGCATGAGCGTGTCGCCGAGCCGGAACGCCTCGCGCAAGAGGCTCGCGCGGAGGTTGTCGGAGAACGGGTACCGGATGCGCAGCGTGCCGGCGAGCGCGGTGCATGCCGCGTCGTCGCCGTCGTAGCACCGCCGGCGCTGACCCTGGCGCGCCTGATCATCCGGCGCGATGTCGCCCGCGGCGCCGATCACCGCGACGCGGTGGTCGGTGGCATCGAACCACGTCGCGAGCCGCGCCGCCGAATCGGGGAGGCTCAGCGAGCGGCGGCAGTCGGCGACGGTGCCGCGGTAGCAGCGGCGCGCCGGCGCGACCCACGCGATGGCCATCTCGCGGCCCGCCCGCTCGAAGGTCGCCTCGTCGTCGGCCAGCGAGAAGCGATCGCCGGCGAAGGTCGCGGTGGAGGGCACCGCGTCTCGCAGCCGCATCCCGGCGTGCGCGAGCACGGCCTGCGCGACGACCTCCGCGTCGACGGGGCGCTCCAGTCGGCGGACGACGTCGCGATGGCCAGCCATCAGCACGAGCGGGTCGAACGCCGCGAAGCGACCGCTGCTCCCGACGATCACCCACGGTAAGGAGTCGACGAGCGCGCGCGCGCGATCGCCGTGCCGTCGCGCGAGCATCGCAAGGCCGTCCTCGATCCCGCGCACCAGGGCCTGCGCCTCGACATCGCGGAGAGGGACGGGCATCACCGCCACGCGGACCGGGCCTGCGGCATACCACGTGGTATCGACCGGCACGGCCGGGCGCCGGGCCGCCTCGCGCCGAGCGACTTCGGCGGCCTTCTGCGCGGCGCGCGCGGCGGCGAGCCGGGTGCGCAGCTCGAGTTCGTCCTGTGCCCGCGTCTGGCGAGGACTCACCGAACCGACGACGGCGACCATCAGCCCGATCCGCGCGAGGGATGCCAGCCCGCGCCACTCACACATCGATGAGCTTCCAGTCGGCCGCGAACACCGAGAACGGGCCGGGGAAGTCGAAGAGGAACCGCACGACCGCGGCGACCAGCGCCCGGTTGCCGGTGAGCTGCACGGCGGCCCACCCGACCGCGATCACGCCGAGGATGATGAGCAGCGTCAGCGGCGAACGCCGGCCCGACAGGTACTGGAGCGAGAACGTCATCGCGTAGGCGAGCAGGGAAGCGGCGAGGAAGCGGACCGCGAGCGCGCCGGGATAGGCCCGCAGTGTCTCGGGCAGCGTGACGATCGAGACGGCGAGCATGCCGCCGAGCCAGAGGGCGATGGCCGGGAGCACGAGGGTGAGCGCGCCCGCGGCGAAGCGCATGCCGACGTACTGCCACCACGGGAGCGGGAGCGCGAGCGCCTGCACGTGCTTCGTCTGCGCCTCGATCGACCATGACTGGGCCGCGAGGACGAAGGCGCCGAGCAGGGCGATCGCGGCGAGCAGCGGGCCGGCCGAGTCGAAGCCGGCGATGATCGCGACGGGGCTCGCGCTGCGCTCGACGCGCGTGCCACCGACGAACCACGCGAACGCGGGCGTGAGGAAGGCGCACATCGACATCAGGTCGAGCATCGGCCGCGTCCAGCGGAGCTGGGTGAGGAGGATCATCCGGAACATCACGCCGTCACCTCCCGCGCCGCGCGCGCGCCGGAGAGCACCGCGACGAAGCTCTCCTCGAGGTCGAGGTCGATCACCTCGCGCAGCTCGCCCGCGCCCCCGGCGAACCAGTCCTGCATCCCGGGCGCCCAGCCGCGCACCGTCCACTCCTCCAGGCCCTCGACGACCGTCGCGCGCGCGAGCACGGCGAACGGCGCCTCCGGACCCCGCACGTCGCCGCCGAACACCCGGAGCCGCTTGATCCCGTTGCGGAACGCGGTCATCGGCAGCTCGGCGATGAGACGCCCGTGGTCCATCACGCCGATCCAGTCGCAGATCCGCTCCTGCTCGTGCACGAGGTGGCTTGAGATGAACACCGTGGTGCCCGTGGCGCGCACGTGCGCGACGAGCGACGCGAGCAGCTCGCGCCGGAGCACGGGATCGAGGCCGTCCGTCGGTTCGTCGAGCACCAGCAGTTCGGGCCGCTGCGCGAGCGCGAGGAGCATCATGAGCTTGCCCGACTCGCCCTTGGAGAGCTTCGAGATCACCTGTGTCGGGCGCAGCCCGAAGTGGTCGCGCAGCCGGCGCGCCTCGGCCAGATCGAACGAGCGGAAGAACGCCCGGCGGAACTCGATCGCGTCGTCGACGGTGAACATCGAGTAGAGATGGAGCCGCTCGGGGACATAGCCGAGCTTCGCGAGCGCGAGGTGCGTCTCCCGCGGCATCGTGTGGCCGAGGACCTCGATCGTGCCGCGCGCGGCCCGCTGCATCCCGAGGATGAGCCGGATGGTGGTCGTCTTCCCCGACCCGTTCGGGCCGAGGAACCCGTAGATCGCCCCGCGCGGGACGGTCATGGAGAGGTCGCGGATCGCGAACTCCTTGCCCGCGTGCCACGCGAGGTCGCGGATCGAGATGGCGTCCGGCACCATGCCTCCGGGTGCGACCGCACCGGCGGGTGAGAATGCGGTCGGTGTGATGGGAGTGAATCGGTGTACCCATACACTAGGACTGCAACCTGCCCGTGTCAATGCATCGCAGGGCGCCGGCGGAGGTTCGTGGGCTTCCGGGACGGTCGCTCAGGCCGCTCAGCCGGTCGTTCGGCGCCGGAGTTCGGAGCGGAAGTCAGGGTGGGCGATGCTCGTGAGCAACTCGGCGCGCTCCCGCAGGCTCCGGCCGTGGAGGTTCACTGCGCCGTACTCGGTCACGACCCAGTGCACATGGCCGCGGGTGGTGACCACACCGGCACCCGGGGTGAGCGTGGCGGCGATGCGGGACACCGTCCCGCCGGCGGCGGTGCTCGGCAGCGCGATGATGGGTTTGCCGCCCGCGCTCCGCGCCGCGCCGCGGATGAAATCCATCTGCCCGCCGATGCCGCTGTAGATCCGGGTGCCGATGGAATCGGCGCAGACCTGGCCCGTGAGGTCGACCTGGATGGCCGAGTTGATCGCGACGACCTTCGGGTTCCGCCCGATGCGCCCGGTGTCGTTGGACATGTCGGCGCTGATGAACTCGACCTCGGAGTTGTCGTGGACGAAGTCGAACACGCGCTTGGAGCCGAGGACGAAGCTCGTGACGATGCGTCCGGGGAAGATCGCCTTCAGGCGGTTGTTGACCGCGCCGGCCTCGACGAGGTCCACGAGCCGGTCGGAGAACATCTCGGTGTGCACCCCCAGGTCGTGTCGCGAGTGGAGGCGGGAGAGCACCGCGTCGGGGATCGCGCCGATGCCCATCTGCAGGGTGCTGCCGTCCTCGATGAGATCCGCCACGAGTTCGCCGATGCGGGCGATCACGGGCGTCTCGTCCTCGGGGTGATGCTCGGGGAGCGGGCGGTCGGTGTGCGTGAAGGCCTCGATTCCCTCGAAGGGCACGCTCGTGTCGCCATGCGTCCGCGGCATGCGTTCGTTGATCTCGGCGATGATCATCGGCGCGCTGTCGACGGCGGCACGGGCGGCATCGATGCTGGTGCCGAGCGAGCAGTAGCCGTGGCGGTCCGGCGGCGAGAGCTGGACGATGGCGGCATCGAGGCGGACGCGGCCGCTCGTGAACAGCGATGGCACGTCCGAGAGGAAGATGGGGACGTAGTCGGCGCGGCCGTCATTCACGGCATCCCGCATGTTGGCGCCGTTGAACAGCGACACGGAGCGGAATCGACCGGCGTGTGCGGGGCTCGTCCACGGCGTGGGACCTTCGAGGTGCAGGTGGTAGAGCGTGACGTTCTCGACGTCCGTGCGCCTCGCGAGCGCTTCGAGGATGGGCGTCGGTGTCGCCGCGGCGCCGTGGACGAAGACGTGCATGCCGGAGGAGATGCCGCGGACGGCTTCGTCGGGCGGGATGGAGCGGGCGTTCCAGTCGGGGATGGGGCGCATCGGCTAAAGATGGCGGTCGGCGGAGGGTAGCGGGCAGATGGCGGACGGCAGGGGCGGAGCGCGAAGTCGCGTCTTGTCGGCATGGTGCGCCGCGGGTATACTCCTTGGCACGCGGGCGTAATTCAGTTGGTAGAATGCCAGCTTCCCAAGCTGGACGTCGTGGGTTCGAGTCCCATCGCCCGCTCCTCACGTGACCCGAAGCCCCCGGCGCCGAACGCCGGGGGCTTCGTGGCTTCACAGAAGGGTCCAACCGTGGTGCGTCCCGCCGGGCGAGCGGACCTCGCGGCCATCGGCCGCCTCGGTGCGTTGCTCGTGGGGCGTCATCACGAGCTCGATCCGTTGCGTTTCCTCGCGCCCACGGCGGACACCGCGTCGGGCTACGGTGGCTATCTCGGATCGCGACTGTCGTCGCCCGACGCACTGGTCCTCGTCGCCGAACGCGACGGCGCGGTCGTCGGTTACGCGTTCGCGGCTGTCGAGGGGCACGACTGGATGGCGCTCCGCGGACCGGCCGGCGTGCTGCACGACATCGTGGTCGACCCCGCGGAGCGTGGGCGCGGCATCGGCATCATGCTGCTCCGCGCGACGTTGGCGGCGCTGGAGGCGCGCGGTGTGCCGCGCGTGGTCCTCTCGACGGCCGCGCGCAATGAGGCGGCGCAGCGCTTCTTCGCACGCGCCGGGTTCCGACCCACCATGGTGGAGTTCACGCGCGAGGCGCACACCGGCGAGACCGCCCCGGGGTGAGCGTCGGTGCGCGGGCGCCGTGGCACGGTGTACGGCTCAGGTGCATCCGATCCGCCTCATCGGGAAGTCGATGCCCCGGGTCTGCCCGCCCTGCGGGCCTTCGATGCGTGCCACGAGCGAATCCGCTCCGACACGTCGATAGAGGATGCGCTGCGGGAAATCATGCTGCGGGTTGTCGAACACCGCAGACGTGTCGGTCACGCTCGTGGCGGCGAACGCCGTCGCCGGACCACCGCCGGGCTGCGCGACGTAGGTGACGACGCCGGCCCGTGTCTCGATCCGGAGGAATTCGAACTCGCGCGCGACGTCGCGCACGAGGGTGCGGCTGGTGCCGAGCATGAGCCCGCCGGCCGGTGACCCCCAGCTCTCCTGCGTCACGCGCGTGGGTGTGCGGAGTTCCCAGCATCCGGTGAGCCAACGGAGCTCCTGCAGCGGCGCGTTCGCGGACTGGGAGCGGAGCGCAGCCGGCGCGAGGAGGATCGCGGCGCCGGCAAGCAAGATCGGTGCGAGACGCGGGGTGCGGACGAGAAGAGGACGCATGGGCTCGTGGGTCGGGTTGGCCGGAGGATACGGGTCGGCCCGGTCTCGCGCTTGCACGAATGCGACGCGCGATGGGATCTTCGGCGGATGGAGTACATCGAACGCCGACCACACCCTGCGCTCGCGGGGATCGTGCGCGCCTACTGGTGGCTGCGGGGCGAGGCGCGGGATGGTGCCGACGCCGAGCCGGCGCTCCCGGACGGCTCGCCCGAGCTGATCCTCAACCTCGGGGCGCCGTGGGAGCGGCATGCCCAGGACGGTACGCGCGCCCGTCAGCCCGCGGACTTCCTCGTCGGGCAGATCACCGGCCCGATGGTCGTGCGACCGACCGGACCGATCAATCTGGCCTGCGTCCGGCTGGAGGCGCATGCCGCGGTGCTGTTGCACGACGACTTGCCGGCGCTCACGGACGCGTGGGCGCCCGTGGAGGCGCTGCGGGCCGACGCGCAGCCGGCGCTCCGGGCGTTGCGCGCCGCGCTTACGCGCTCCGCGATCATCGAGGAGCAGGTGGCCGCGCTCGATGACGCGATGCGCGCGCTCGTCGCGTCCGGCCCCGCGCTCGACGCGCTGGTGGGAGCGGCCGTCCGCGCGATCCGGGAATCGAACGGCACGGTGGGGATCGACGCGTTGGCGCGGGACCTCGGTGTCACCCCGCGCACGCTGCAGCGGCGATTCGCCGTCACCGCGCTGTCGCCGAAGCTGCTCGCCCGGATCGTCCGGTTCCAGCGCGTGTTCGCCGCGTGGCGCGAGGATCCGGCGCGCCTGTCGCGCGTCGCCTTCGAGTGCGGCTACTCCGACCAGTCCCACCTGGTGCGCGATTTCCGCGACTTCGCCGGCGCGCCACCCGCGGGGTTCCTCGCCGCGTTGCCGGCGTTCACGGCGTTCTTCACGGCGGCGCGCGCGTCGCCGTGATGCCCGTGCCTCACCGCGTGCCTCACCGCGTGCCTCACCGCGTGCCTCACCGCGTGCCTCAACGCGGGCGGGAGAGCGGGTGCGAGGCGGTGCTCCGGTCGACGAAGAGGATGCCGTCGAACTCGAGCGGCATCACCGCGGACATCTCGAAGCCATAGTCGTAGGCGGCGTACCCGATGTGCCGCACCGGCCGCGGGGTCCACAGCCAGCCGCCCATCGAGTCACCCTCCGGCACGCGGACGTCGACGACGAGCCCCGGCGCGTCCGCCGGGCGCGGGATCGCGCCGAGCAACGCCTCCACGCTGCCGGGCGGGGCGGGGAAGCCGCGCGCCGCGATGAGCGTGTGGTCGGTGAACGACCGCGTCGCCGTGTAGGTGCCTTCGCGCGTGAGCAACGAGAAGGCGCGATAGTCGTGGCCGAACGTGCGCGCGACGTGCGCCCCCATCTGCGCGCCGCCATTGAAGCTCCGTCGCGCATCGCCGCCGCGGCTCACGTGCACATCGTGCGCCCAGACGATGGTCCGCGCCCCGCGAGCGGTCGTGCGCAGCACCCAGTCGAGGTTCGCGGCCATCAGGGAATCGCGATCGGGCGAGGCGAGCGAGGCGTTGAGCTGGCTCGCCTGGCGATACAGCTCCGCGTCGTGCACCGCGGCCTCGACGCGGACGGAGTCCGCCGCGGATCCCGCGCGGGCGAGGAAGACCGATCGGCGGGCGGCCACCTCGAGGACGATGGAATCGGCCGTGGCGCGCCACCGCTGCCGCGTGGTGTCGTCGAGCTGCGGCGTGGCGAACGAAGGCTGCGCGCGATAGTCCGCGATGCGCCGCGCGATGCTGGCGGCGAGGGCCGGGTCCGCGACGGCGAGGAACGCGAGCAGCGAATCCGCCGGTTCGCGCTGGTCCTGCATGTCATAGCCTACGACGCGCACCTTGCGCGCGGCCGTCGCGTTGTGCGAGCGCATCCATTCCACCAGGGCGACCATCTCGTCCGTGTTCCAGACCGCGAACACCGAGCGGAGGGCCTCGCGCGCCGTGCCGGGACCGCCCTGCACCCAGGTGTCGAGCCGCGCGACGGCGCGTTGGTTGGCCTCGAGCGCGAAGACGGTGAAGCCGCGGTCACGCACGAGGTGGCGCACGAGGCGATGCTTGAGCGTGAAGAACTCGCTGGTGCCGTGGGTCGACTCGCCGAGCGCGACCACACGCGCGTCGCCGATGATGCGGTCGAGATGAGCGAGGTCCGGCGCCCCGTCCTCGCGCGCCGCCGGGGTGACGCGCGACAGCGGGACGCTCCGGTGCGCGAGCCACGCGACCTGTGCCGCGCTGGGGACGCTCGCGCTCCCGAGGTGTCCCATCGGCGCGCCGTCCACCCCCAACGCGAGATCGTCGAACCAGGCGGTGCCGGCGCCCTGGACCGCCGGCATGATCACGATGGAGTGGATGCCGGGATCGTTCGGGACGTCGATCGCGAGCGCGAAGCGCTGCCATCGCGCCTCGGCGTCGGCCGCGGTGAGCCGCGCGGTATCCGATGCGGGCACGACCCGGTCGCCCCAGGCTTCGAGGGTGACGAGCGCGCTGCCGCGCAGCGGGCCGCGTCGGAGCGCGCCCGTGAGCGTGAGGTGCCGCCCGCGCGCGAAGTCGGCCGGCAACTGCAGCATGAGCCCCCGGGGCGGCGCGTCCGACCCGCTGTCGGCAGCGACGATCCGCAGGCTGCGCGCCCCGCCCGCGTGGATCGCCGTGTCGAGCGTGAAGCGCGCGGCGGGACCGCCCGCGAAGGCGGACCACCCGCGCGACCATCCCCAGGGCTCATCGGGGATGGCCGCGCCGGGCATCTCGAAGTCGAGGTTGAGCGGTCGTTGCGCTGCCGCGCGGGGTGCGATCGCCGCGACGAGCATCGCCGCTCCGTGGAGGACGATGGCGATGCGGCGGAGCGGTCGCGGCGGGAGCATGGAGAACGCTCCCACCCGGACCGTGGTGCGGCAAGGGTGCCGCGCGACGCGATCCCCCGTCCCCTGACAGGCGAGTCAGGCCACGCGCGCCCGTCGCGCCGCGAGTTCCTCGACCGCCTCGAACAGCTGGTCGTACGAGTCGAGCACGAACAGCACCGGCTGCATGCGGTCGATCGCGAAGGGTTGACCGATCACGGCGTTGAGCGAGAAGGGCCGGCGATCGCAGTGCTCGCCGAGCGCGTTCGCGGCATCGCCGTGGGAGGAGATCAGGCCGCTCCCGTACACGCGGATGGCGCCGCGCTCACGGACGAGCCCGAACTCCACAGTGAACCAGAAGAGCCGCGCCATCGCCTCCACCTCGGCGGGGGTGCGTGCTCCGGCGGCAAGCGCGCCGAAGCGCTGGAGGAACGCGCCGAACACCCGGTCCGCATGCAGCGGCACGTGGCCGAACACGTCATGGAAGATGTCCGGTTCCGGGAGGTAGTCGAGCCGCGCACGCGGACGCACGCCGAGCGTGGTGGGGAAGCGCTTCGCGGCGAGCGAACCGAAGAACGCCGCGGCGGGAATGAACCCTGCCACGCCGACCGCGGCCCATCCCGTGAGGGCGGCGAGACGCGCGTTCACCGCCGCGAGGTCGGGGACGCGGTCGGCGCGCAGGCCGATGGTCGCGGCGCCGTCGAGGAACGCGTGGCTCGCGGTGCGCTCGAGCGTCGCCATGCGCCGCGCGTACAGCAGCTGCCAGACCGCGTGGTCCTCGTCCGAGTAGGACGACGGGTCCTGCGCGATGATGGTGAGGTCCGGTGATCGTGGCGGCGTCTGCATCGGTGACTCCAGGGGGGAAAAGGAAAGCGGCCCGTGGGATATCCACGGGCCGCGAGGTCTGCAGTGCTGCGCGCTGGTCTACATGCGCGAACGACCGCTCCCACGTCCCGTGCGGGGCGCGTAATAGCGGCTGGTGCGATAGGGGACGGCGAGCGCGGGACGCTGCATGGTCAGTGGATGCTAGACGCCGCCCGCACGCGAGGCAAGCCCACTCGCGACCGCGATCCACCCGATGCATCCACCGGCGAGCACCAGCCAGGCGGAGTTCACGCGCCGATGCACGGTGAGATGGAGTGCCGCGAGGAAGAGCGGGACACTCAGCCACGGGCGCACCAGCGCTCCGGCCGCGAGCGGCGCGGTCACGGCGAGCATGAGCGCGAGCGAGGCCGCGTTGAGTCCGCCGAGCACCGCCCGGGCGCCGGGCACCTGCTTCAGTCGATGCAGCAGCGGCGCAGTGATCGCGACGAACACGAACGCGGGCAGGAAGATGCCCACCGTCGCGACGAGCGCGCCGGTGTTGCCGCCGAGCACGTACCCGACGAACGTCGCGGTGGTGAAGAGCGGGCCTGGCGTGAACTGCCCGACGGCGATGGCGTCGAGCAACTGCGACTCGGTCAGCCATCCCGTGCGCGCGACGAGGTCCGTGCGGAGGAACGCGAGGAGCACGTACCCGCTGCCGAAGAGGAGGGCGCCCGCCTTGGCGAAGTAGAGGAAGAGCTTCCCGAGCGTGAAGGCGACGGCGACCGTCGCACCACCGCCGCCCGCCGCGAGCGCGGCGCCGCCGAGACTGGCCGCGCCGAGCGCTTCGCCACCATGGCGGGCGAGGCCCAGCGGCAGCCCGAGCGGCGTCGCGCGCTCCCACGGATTCCCCCCGCGCGTGAGCCACCGATCGAGCCCCGCGAGCGCGCCGGCCAGCACGAGGACCACAATCTCGTTGACGCCCATCAGCACCGCGAGGAGCGAGAGCCCGGCGATCGCGAGCGTCATCGCCGAGTCGAGTGCCGTGCGCCCGAGCGCGAACAGCGCCTGCACGACGACCGCGAGGACCACCGGCTTGACGCCGGCGAGCACGGCGCCGACGTCCGGGAGAGCCCCGTACCGCACGTACGCCCACGCGAAGGCCCACACGATGAGCATCGCCGGGACGATGAAGCACGCACCCGCGACGAGGAGCCCCGGCCAGCCCGCCCGCGCGAAGCCCACGTGGATCGCCAACTCGGTGCTGTTGGGACCGGGGATGAGCTGGGAGGCGCCGAGCAGGTCGAGGAACTCCTCGCGCGACATCCACCCGCGCCGCCGGACGACCTCATCCTCCATCATCGCCACGTGCACGGCGGGCCCACCGAAGCTGGTGGCCCCCAGGCGCAGGAAGAGCGCGGCGATGCTCCGGAGCGGCGTGTGCACGGAGCAAAGATACCGGCCGATACTGAGGAGGATGCCAGTCCCCTCCGGTCGCGTGGTGACGCCGCCGCGGAGTCATCCGACGATGACGCCGGGGGCTCCGGCGCGTCCGGTGACGCCCGTCGGCGGCTGGCCGATCAGCGCGCGGCCCCGTGGGTTCACGGTCTCGCCGCGCGCCCTGCGCGTGGGGATCCTGAACGCGGCCACGGCGGTCGCCCTCCTCGTCTGGCTGCTGCCTGCGCCGTGGGGCGGGCTGGTGCCGGTGGCATTGCTCGCGCAGGCCGTGTGGATCCGACAGGGCGCGCTCGTCGCGGCTGCGGGACTCGTCGCCGGCGGGGTGGTCGGCGCGGCGCTGGGCGCGGTCCTCGGGATGCAGGACTGGCGCCGCGCCGCGGTCGCCTTCCTCTTGCTCGTCCTGTCGGCGATGGCCGTGTGGCCGTCGCGCGGGGCCTCAGCGGGCGGGTAGCTCGCGCAGCTGGCGTTCGACCTCGATCTTCAGCGCGTCGATGCGGAGCGGCTTCGCGAGGAAGCGGTCGACCGAGGCCATGAGGTCGGTGATGCGTTGCTCCGTGCCGCGGAGCTCGCCCGACATGAGGATGATCGCCACCTTCGACGACCGTTTCCGCGCTTCGGCGATCAGCACTTCGACGGGCGGGCCAGGCATCTGCACATCCGACACGATGAGGTCGATGTCCGCGCCGCGCACGGTCCAGTGCTCGAGTGCGCTGGGGACGTCCACGGCCGTGAGCACCTCGTAGCCGGCCCGTTCGAATGAAAGCGCGAACGCGCGCAGCAGTGACTGCTCGTCCTCGACGAGGAGCAGACACTTGCCCAAGGATCCCACCGATCTGTCAGCGGACACCTGGTGCATGAAGAGGGGGCTCGCGGAACGCATCTGTACCCGGACGACGCGGTCCGGGGCGGGTCACGGGCGGGTGGCAGCGGCGACCGCGGCAGGATTTGCCGGGGTCTCGCCAGTCGCTCCGTTGCGGAACGGCAGTAGGACCGAGATGCGTCGGTTGCGTGGGTCGAGCGGGAAGTCAGTGATCTTGGGGGTGCGATCGGCGAACCCGCGTACCGAGACCACGCGGTCGGGCGCGACGCCCTGCGTCTGCAGGGCGCGGCGCGCGGCGTTCGCGCGGTCGGACGAGAGCTCCCAGTTGGAATACCCCCCAGGGCGGTGCAAGGGCACGCCGTCGGTGTGGCCCTCGATGATCACGGCGTTGGGGAGTGTCGCGATCTCGGCGCCGAGCACCGAGAGTGCGCGCAGCATCGGTTCCGTCATCACCGCGGACCCCGACGCGAACGTCGCGTCGCCGATGAGTCCCTCGCCGAACTCGATGCGCAGCCCCTCGCTGGTGAGCTGGACATCGATATGACCCTCGAGCCCGCCGAGGTCGATCGACTTGAACGCGTCCTCGAGCCGGCGGCGCGTGGACTGCATCGCGGTCTCCTCGGCGATGCGCGCCGGCATGGGCGCCGTGCGACCCGGGACGGGCGTGTTGCCGGACCCCATGGGGCTGGACCCGGAGCCGAAGCCCTTCTTGAAGCCGACGGGATTGGAGAAGTAGCCCTGGATGGACTCCTTCGCCTTGTCGTCCATGCCGACGATCCACATCACGAGGAAGAAGGCCATCATCGCGGTGACGAAGTCGGCGTACGCGACCTTCCACGAGCCGCCGTGGTGACCGCCGTGGCCGCCCTTCACCACCTTCTTGATGATGATCTTCTTCTGGCCCTTCGCGCCCGGCGGCATGGTCGGTTACGCCGGCGCCGACGCCTTGGCGGACTTCATCAAGTCCTCAAGGCGCGAGAAGCTGGGACGGAAGTGCGGCTCGAGCGAGCGGCGCGCCGCCTCGGTGGTCTGCTTGGGCGCGTCGCCGCGGGCGAACGCGAGCAGCGCCGCGCGGAAGACCTGGAGGTAGGCATGCTCCGAGGCGAGGCGCGCCTCGACGGCGGTGGCCATGGGGCCGATGACGCCGTACGCGAGCAGGATGCCGAGGAACGTGCCGACGAGCGCGGCGGCGACCTTCTCGCCGATCTCGGTGGCCGAGCCGCCGATGGCGCCCATCGTGATGACGACGCCGAGCACCGCGGCGACGATGCCGAAGCCGGGCATCGCGTCCCCCATCTTGTTGATCGCGGCGGGGATGAGCGCCTCCTCGTGATGGTGCTTGTCGAGGTCGGCGTCGAGCACGTCGGCGAGGTGGTGGTCCTCGATGGCCCCCGACGAGAGCGACTTGAGCGTGTCGGTGAAGAAGTCGACCGCGTGGTGGTTCGCGAGGAAGAACGGGTACTTCTGGAAGACGGCGCTCTTGGTCGGGTCCTCGATGTGCTGGTCGAGGCCCACGAGGCCATCGCGCGCGGCGATCTGCATGATCTCGTAGATCATCTGCAGCTGGTCGGCGAAGACCTGCGGCGTGTAGGGATCGGGCTTGAGGAGGCCGAGCAGCCGGCTGACGCTGCCCTTGATGACCGAAGGCGGGTTGCCGACGATGAAGGCCCCGATCGCGGCGCCGCCGATGATCAGGAACTCGTTGTACTGCATCAGCACCGCGACCTCGCCATGATGCATGACGTAGCCGCCGATGATGCTGCCGAACACGATCAGGAAGCCGACGCCGAGTTGCACGAGAGCCCGGGGAGGTTGCGGAGAGGGGGCTCCTGCTCGTCATGGGACGGAGGAGCGGACACCTCCAGTATCGGCCTCGGGAGGGGGGAACGTGACTTCACGGGCGGACGCCGCCGACACACTGACACTCGTGATGCGCGGCCTGCTCCACGAGCTCGCCAACATCGCCACCGCCGCGGACGGCGTGCAGAGCGCGCTGCGGCATGATGGCGCCGCGGCGCTGCCGCGCGCGCAGCAGGAACTCGCGTCCGCGACGGACCGCCTCTTCGCCATGCACGCCGACCTGCGGTCCCTCCTCCCCGATCGCGAGGGTGCGAGTCCGCTCGATCCGCGGGCGGTCGGCGCCGAGGTCGCGCGGCTGCTGGCCTGGCACAACGAACGCCCGCTCACGGTGACCGTCGACGCCGACGCGGTGCCGCCGATCCTCGACGAGGCCTGGCGGGCGCGCCGTCAGCTGCTCGAGGCCGTGGACTCCGCCGCCGGGGCGGCCACCACCTTCCGTTTCCGCTTCCGCGCCGAGGGCGACTCGGTGATCGCCGAGTCGTCCGAAGGCGCGCCGTTCTGGTCCGCGCCGACGCTCGCTGCCGCGCGCCGGCGCGAACGCGAGGCCGCGGGCTGAACCGGGCCGAACCCGAGGCGCGCGAGCGCCTCGGGGGTCGCGACCGCCGCGACGGTCCCGGCGGTCACGTCGTCGACGATCTCCTGCCGGAGGATGGTGACCTCCGGCGGCGCCTCGATGCCGAGGCGCACCTGGCCGCGCTCGGTGGCGATGACGATGACGCGGATGCCGCCGGCGAGGAGGATGGCCTCGCCGGCGCGTCGGGAAAGGATGAGCATGGTCGGCGCGTCGTCGGTTACCGCATGTTGAGCAGCGTCTCGGCCATCCGGTCCGCCGTGGAGATGAGCTTGGCGGCCGCTGCGTAGGTCTGCTGGAACTTGATGAGGCGCACGAGCTCCTCGTCGACCGAGACGCCGGCGACCGACTGCCGGCGCGTGTCGGACTGGAGCGCGATGGCGCCATCGACCTCGCTGCGATCGCTGACGCTCCGGGTCGTGAAGGCGAGTCCGGTCGCGATGCGCTGGAGGAACGTCCCCGCGGGCTCGCTCACGCGCGGCGTGCCGTCGGGGTTGGTGAACGCGGTGTTCGAGGTCCGCAGCCCGGCGAGCTGGAGCGCGACGGTGCCGTCGCCCGGGCCCGCCGCCGTCGCGGCGGACGCGGCGATGGCCGAGGCCGAGGTGGCGACGGCGCTGTCGAGCCGGATCCCGCGCGCGGTGCGGAGCGGGTCGGTCTCGGCGGTGAGCATCGGATCGCTCGCGAAGAAGTCGCCGGCGGCGGCCGCGACCGGCGGCGAACCCGACCACGTGACGCCCGTGCGATGGATCGCGTTCACCCCGTCGACGAGGCCGCGGGCGAGCGTGTCGAGCTCGTTGCCGAGCGCGGGGATGTCCTTCACCGAGACCTGACGGAGCGCCCCCAACTCGCCGCCGATCACCACGGGGCGCGTCGGGTCGCTCGAGCGGGCGACGTCCGTCAGGCCGCCGATCGTCACCGCGGTGATGGTGTGCACCTCGGTGCCGTCGACGAGCGAGAGCCCGCCGAGGTTGACGCTCACCGAGCCGTTCGCCGCCTCGATGATCTCGCCGCCGGTGAGTTCGACCAGCCGGTCGAGCAGTTGGTCGCGCTTGTCGCGGAGCGTGTTGGCACTCTGCCCGCCCGCCTCGGCGCCGACCACCTGACGGTTGAGGTCCGCCAGCGACGTGGCCAGCGTGTTGACCTCGTCGACGGCGGAGCCGAGCCGCTGGCGCGTCTCGATCTGCAGCTCATCGATGCGCGCGGCCAGCCGGTTGAGCTGCTGCGCGACCTTCGCACCGGCCTCCTGCACCGCGCCCTGGACGCCGCTCGACGTGGGTCGCGAGGAGAAGTCGCTCCAGGCGTTGTAGAACTCGTCGAGGGCGGCACCGAGGCCGACGTCGCCGGGCTCGCCGAGGATCGACTCCATCCGCGCGAGGGTCTCGGCGCGGAGCCGGCCGCCCGAGGCATCGGCCGCCGCGCGACGGTACGACGCGTCGAGGAACGCATCGCGCGCGCGGGAAGTGCCCGTGACGCGCACGCCGGCGCCGAACTCCCCGTCGGGGAACCGGGTCGGCAGTTCGGCCGCGGCATCGAGACGCTGCCGGGTGTAGCCGGGGGTCTGCGCGTTCGCGACGTTGTTGGAGGTGATCTCCACTGCGCGCTGTGACGTCAGCAATCCGGAGCGCGCGGTGTTCAGGATCGAGCTGATCGACATGGCTCAGCCTCGCAGGTCCATGAGACGCGGCGCGGCGCCGGCGGTCGCGACCGCCCGGTTCGGCGTGGGGTACGCGAGCGGGGTGTGCTGCGGTGTGCCGGTGAGGATGCGGAAGAACGCGTCGCCCGACGACATCGCGGCCTGCAGGAGCTTGCGGTTCTGGTCGATCGCGGCCACGAGGCGCTTGGCCGCGTCGCGGAGTTCGCCGCTCGCGCGGCGTTCGGCCTCGGAGAGCGTGTGATTCCCGGACTGCTCGAGGTCCTCGAGACTGCCTTCGCCGCCACCGCAGGCGACGGTCACCACGCTGCGCCGCCGGGCACGCGCCTCGCGATACGCGCCGAGGAGGCGATGGGCGGCGAACACCGAGTCGTTCACCGAATCGATGTCGTCGCGCGAGACGGCGTGCCGCTGGCGCTCGAGCGTGGCGACGAGGTCCTCGAGCACGGCATGCTCGTCGCGGAGCGCGCGCACGAGATGCCCGGTGGCGAGGCTGCCGGCAGGCGTGACGGACCGGGGCAGTGGGGCGGCGGTGGTGGACATGGGTGTGAGCGGAGTTGGGCCTATCGTCCAGTATCGGCCGGTGCGCCGAGTCGATGACGGAGTGCGTCGAAGAGTGACACTGACAGATCGCGCGGTCCGGTGTCGCGCGTGGCGACATCCTCGGCCATGCGCTGGTCGAGCATGGAGGTGAAGAGGTCCTCGCCGGGGCCGCGCTCGAGGAGGCCGTCGGTCGGCACGCTCGCGCGCATCGCCTGGAAGAGCTGCTGGACGAAGAGTCCTTCCAGCGCCTCGGCGGACTTCTTGAGCTTCGCCTCGTCGGCCGCGCGCGGGGTGCTCGCGCCGACGGACGCGTTGGTCGCTCGCGCAGCCGCGTCAGGACGGATGGCGGGGAGGTTCATCGGACGACGACGTCGACGGGGAGCGCGCCGACCTGCCGGAGCGCGAGGAGGATGGCGGCCACATCGCTGGGCTGCGCATCGACGGCACGCAGCGCGGCGGTGACCTCGAGCACCGAGGTGCCCACCGGCAGCCGCAAGGCGATGCCGGCGTCGCCGCCGGCCGCTGCGGAGTCGCGCGGAGCGGCGGGCGTGGCGCCCGGCCCGCTGATCGAGAGGAGCACCCGGCCTTGGCGGACGACGGCCGCACCGACCGCGGCATCGCCGCCGGCCACGACGAGCCCGCTGCGGGCGTCGAGGAACACGGCGTTGCGCTGCGCCGTGCGGATGCGCAGGTCGCGCACCTTGCCGATCGCCTCGGCCTTCTCGTCCATGGTGCCGGTCAGAGTGAGCGCGACGGCGCCCGGATCCTCCACCTTGGCCTTGCCGTCGCCGAGCGCCGCGTTGATCGCCGCGGCGATGCGCTGCGCGGTGGCGAGGTCAGGCTCCTTCAGGTGGAGCTTGCTGCCGAGTTCCAGGGTGGGACGGGGGAGATCCTGCTCCAGCACGCCGCCGTCGGGGATGGATGCGTGGTTGACTGGCGAGGCCGAGCGCGCGCGCCAGCGCACGTTGATGGCGGCGTCACTCGCGGCGGCGTCGTCGACGACGAGCGAGCCCTGCGCCGTCGCGTAGGCAGGCCCGTTCGGTCCGGCAACCAGCGGCGTCATCCAGAGCACGCCGCCGCGGAGCGACCGGGCGTCGCCGAGCGCGGCGACATGCGTGATGAAGCGTCCGCCGGGGCGGAGGTACGGCGACACCTCGGCGGTCACGAGGACCGCGGCCACGTTCGCCGTGCGGAGCATCTGCGGCGGCACGGTGAGATCGAAACGGCTGAGGAGGTTCACGATCGACTGCACGGTCATGCCGCCGTCGCGCGTCGACATCGAACGGTCGCCCGTCCCGTCGAGCCCGACCACGAGGCCGTAGCCGACGAGGCGCTGCGGGACCGCCGAGCCCTCGATGGTGAGGTCGGCGATGCGCGGCTCCTGTGCGGCGAGCGGCGCCGCGGCGAACGCCGCGGCGGTCGCGAGCAGGATCGCGTGCCAGAGCACGTTGCCACCGGTGGTGTGCTTCACGGCGCGACTCATGGCCAGATCAACCCGACGACGCGGCCGATGATGCCACCGCGCGTCTTGCCGAGGCGCCCCTTCTGCTTGACGGTGATCCTCGCGTCCGCGAGGCGATCGCCATCCGCTTCGTTCGCGATGGTCACGTCCTGCGAGCGCAGCACGCCCTCGACGGTGACCTCCTGCTGGTTCTTGTCGATGTTCACCGCGCGCGTCCCCTTCACCTGGTAGGTGCCGTCGGGGTTCCGCGCGACGATGCGCACGGCGACGGTGGTGCGGAGCGCCGACGTGCGGCTCATGTCACCGGACTGGTCGGAGGTGGCGCGCTTGCTGTCGCCGAAGCTCGCCGAGGTCGTCGCCGCGCCGGGGGTCGCGACGGCGAAGCCCAGGTCGCGTCCCGTCGCGTCACGACCGGTCTGCGAGCGCCGGGCCGAGGCGATCACGGCCTCGTCGACGTAGAGCGTGATGATGTCGCCCACGGTGAGGGCGCGCGAGTCGGTGGTCCAGCTCGAGGGTGCCGAGCGGGTGGGCGCGGTGGTGGCGGGTGCGGCGGCCGGCGCGGAGCGCGCCTGCGCGTCCGCCGGCTCGGCGAGCGCGATGAGGAGCAGCGCCGCGGCGGCGCCGTGGAGTCGGAGGGGGGTGATCATCGGATCATCTGGGTCGCGACCTCGGACATCTCGTCCGCGGCCTTGACCGACTTGGAGTTGATCTCGTAGGCGCGCTGCGCCGCGATCATCTCCACCATCTCGGTGACGATCTCGACGTTGCTCGCCTCGAGGGAGCCCTGGACCAGCTTGCCGTAGCCCTCGTCCTCGGGCATGCCCTCGACCGGCGCGCCGCTCGCGGGCGTCTCGGCGTAGAGGTTCTCGCCGAGCGCGAGGAGGCCGCTCGGGTTGGGGACGCGGACGAGGCTGATGCGGCCGAGTTCGACGAGCTCACCGGTGGAGCGGAGTGCGCTCACGATGCCGCTGCGCCCGATGCTGATCTCCGAGGCGCCCGCCGGGATGGCGACGCCCGGCTCGACGGTGAGTCCGGCCTTGGTGACGAGCATCCCCTGATCGGAGATGTTGAGTCCGCCGTCACGCGTGAAGGCGCGCGACCCGTTGGGGAGCCGGACGGCGAACATGCCCTCGCCCTCGATCGCGACGTCGAGCTTGTTGCCCGTGTTCTCGAGCGAGCCCTGCGCGAAGCTCCGGTTCACCGAGGCGAGCCGCACGCCGCGGCCCACCTGGATGGCGCCGACCGTGTCGGCGTCGGCATTCGCGACGACCTGCACCTCGCGGACGTTCTGATAGAGGAGGTCCTCGAACGCGGCGCGGCTGCGCTTGAACGCGGTCGTGTTGACGTTCGCGAGGTTGTTGGCGATCACCTCGACGCGCGTGGACTGGGCGGCCATACCGGTGGCGGCGATGCGAAGGGCGGGGATCATGGCAGTGTGGGCTGGAGGCGAGTCAGGGGGATCAGACGGGCTTGCCGAGCTGGCTCGACGCGGTCTCTCGCGCCTCGTCCAGCACGCGGATCGCGCGTTCGAGGAGGGCGTGATGGCGCTGGATGCCGAGCATCTCGACCATCGATTCGACGGGGTTCACGTTGCTGGCCTCGAGCGCGCCCTGGCGCAGCGCGCGCTCGGTGCCGCCGATGGCGCGGCGATCGGCGGTGGGGATGAACGTCCCTTGCGGCTCGTGCTGCAGCTGGGCGGTGCGCTCGGCGGGACGTTCGATGCGGAGGCGGCCGCGCTCCTGGCCGTCGACGAGCACCGTCCCGTCGCGCTGGATGGAGAGCTGCGTGAACACCGCCGGGAGCGTGATCGGTCCCTTGTCACCGAGCAGCGGGGCGCCGCCCATCGTGAGCCGGTTGCCCGGATCGATGGTGAGGCTGCCGCCACGCACCCAGCGCTCGGAGCGCGGCGTGTCGACGACGAGGAAGCCCTCGCCCTCGAGGGCGACGTCGAGCATGGCCCCGGTGTCGCGGAGATCGCCCTGACGGACGTCGGAACGCGTCGCGACCGTCGGCGCCCCCTGCGTGGCGTCGAGGAGGTGCGCGAACGAGCGCTCCGCCTTGAACCCGTCGGTGGAGACGTTGGCGAGGTTGTTCGCGACGACCTCCAGCCGGCGCTCCGCGGAACGGAGTGCCGAGGCGGCGATGCCGAGACCCGAGACCGGAGCGGTCACTTCGCGACCTGGCGGTAGCCGTTGGCCGGCGTGTTCGCGCGGCGCGGCGCGGGGCGCGCGGCCTTCGGGGCCGGGAGGATGTCGGCGACCGCGTCGGCCGAGCCACCCTCGCGGAGGGGAGCCATCACCGAGCGCAGCCGCGTGATCGCACGCGAGCGGATCTGCGAGACGCGCGACTCCGTGAGTCCGAGCACCGACGCGATCTGGTGCATCTTCAGCTCTTCGTAGTAGTAGAGCGCGAGGACCGTGCGCTCCTGCTCCTTCAGCTGGCCGAGCGCCGCGCGGAGCTTGTCCTGCTCGGCCTCGGCGGTGAGCACGTCCTCGATGGTCGGGGCGTCATCGTGCAGCGACGACTCCCAGTCGGTGTACGGAGCATCGGCGTCGTCCTTCGCGGAGCGCTCGAGGGGAACGCGGACGCCCGTCTCCAGGTCGGCCTCCCAGCGCCAGAGCGTCAGCTTGTCGATGCCGAGCTGCTCGGAGAGTTCGGTGTCGTCAGGCTGCCGGCCGAGCTTCGCGTGCAGCGCGTCGCGCGCGGCCGCGATGTCGCGGGCGCGGCGGCGGATGGAGCGCGGGACATTGTCCAGGCGGCGCAGCTCGTCGAGGATCGCGCCACGGATGCGCGGCACCGCGAGCGTGCTGAACGCGAGCCCGCGCGAGGGATCGAAGGTCTCGATCGCCTGGATGAGGCCGAGCGTGCCGGCGCTCACGAGCTCGTCGACGTCCATCTCGGTCGAGAGCGAGCGCGCGAGCTGCTGGGCGACGTGGTGGACGAGGCTCAGGTTCTCCTTGATGAGGGCGTCGCGAGCGTCGAGGTCGCCAGCGGCGACGGCGGTCCAGAGAGAGGCGGACGAGGTCATGCGAGGGCTCCGATGGTGGCGGACGGGGAGGCGAGGGCGGACCAGAGGGCGCCGGCGGCCGTGATGAGGGCCGTGTCGGCGACGGCCTCGGCGAGTGGGATCCCTGCTCCCAGTGCGACGGGAAGCGTGGGGTCGAGCGGGATGGACGGTGCAGCGTGGAGCGGATGCCCGAGCCAGCGCTCGGCGGCATCGAGGAGCGCGGCGAGATCGGCTTCGCCGCAGGCGGACACGGACGCCGTGCACTGCGGGCGGCGGCCGAGGATGAGCTTGAGGACCGCGAAGGCCGCGGCGAGGGACGCGGCGCCGCGCTGCGCGAGGATCACCGCACTGGTCGGCGCGGTGTGTGCCGCGAGTTCGTCGACCGCATCGAGCAGCACCTGCGCACGCGCGGACGGGACGCTGATGATCACGTCGGCGTGCATCGCCTGCGGCATCGCGCCGCAGACATGGATGCTGCGGTCGACGCGGACCGGGGGCGCATCGAGCGAGGGCGTGGTGACCCCGAAGAGCGCGGCGATGCGCTGCGCGCGGAGCGCCGGGCCGATGACGAGCACGCGCGCCCCGTCGGCCTGCGCCTCGCGCGCGAGCAGCGCCGCGGTGACGCTCGCGCCCACGCCGTCCTCACCCGCGGCGATCAGCAGGCCCATGGGGCCGCGCGGATGCCCGCCACGCTCGAGGAAGGGCTCAGGCCGCCGCACGCGGCACCTCCCACGTGGCGATCGCCGAGAGCTGGACGTTCGCCGGCAGCTCGGCCAGCGAGAGCACCGGCTGGTGCGGGAGCACCGGCTCGAGGACGTTGCGGATGCCGAGGCGCAGCGCGCTCGGCACCACGAGGGGCGGCAGCCGGCCGTCGATCGAACGCGCGTTCGACGTGTTCTCGAGATCGCGGATGAGCTGCGAGACCATGTCCGGCGTGAGGCTCGGAGCCGCCTGTCCCTGGCGCGGCGTGAGCAGTGCGCTCAGCGAGGACTCGAGACGGGGTCCGAGGGTGATCGCGGGGAGCAGGCCCTGCTCGTCGAGGTGGCCGCGCGCGATGGCGTCGGACAGCGCGCGCCGCACGTGCTCGGTGAGCATCACCGGGTCCTTCGTCGTGTCGGCCGCATCGCCAAGGGCTTCGAGGATCGTGACCAGGTCGCGGATCGGCACGCGCTCGCGCAGGAGGCGCTGGAGCACGCGATGCACCGTGCCGAGCGAGAGCTTCTGCGGCACGACCTCGTCGACGACCGCCGGGTGCGTCTTCTTCAGCGCGTCGAGCATCTGTTGCACGTCCTGACGGCCGAGGAGCTCGGCGGCGGACCGCTTGACCGTCTCGATGAGGTGCGTGGCGATGACGGTCGAGGGCTCGACGACGTCGTAGCCGGCGGCGAGAGCATCGGGACGGCGCGAGTTGGCCACCCAGCGCGCGCGCATGCCGAAGCTCGGATCGATGGTGTCGATACCCTCGACGCTGCCGGTGACGCGGCCGGTGTCGAGCGCGAGGAGGAACTGCGGCATCACGTCGCCGCGCGCCTTCTCGGTGCCGCGGACCTTCACCACATAGGTGCCGCCGGGAAGGCCGAGGTTGTCGAGGATGCGGACCGGCGGCACGAGGATGCCGGGGTCCTGCGCGCACTGCGTGCGCAGCAGGCCGATGCGCTTGAGGAGGTCGCCGCCCTGCGAGGCGTCGGCGAGCGGGATGAGCAGGTAGCCGACCTCGAGCTCGATCGGTTCGATCTGGAGCAGGTCGTCGAGCGGATCGGCACTGACGGGGGCGGGCGCCGTGGCCGCCGCGACCGGCGCGTTGGCGAGGTCACGCGCCTTGGTCTGCTGCGCATCGGCGCCGCGCGCGAGCATCGCGAGCCCGATAGCGATGCCGATGAAGGGCAGCTTGGGCAGGCCGGGCACCAGCCCGAACGCCGCGATGACCCACGACGCGAGCTTGAGCGCCTTGGGATTGGCCGAGATCTGGTTGGAGAGCACCGTGCCGACCTGCACGCCCTCGGAGGCGTGGGTCACCATGATGCCGGCGGCCGTGGAGATGATGAGCGCCGGGATCTGCGAGACCAGCCCCTCACCGACGGTGAGGATGGTGAACTTGGCCGCGGAGTCCATCAGGGAGAGGCCCTGCTGGGCCACGCCGATGACGATGCCGCCGACGATGTTCACGGCCGTGATGAGCAGTGCGGCGATCGCGTCGCCCTTCACGAAGCGGGACGCGCCGTCCATCGCGCCGAAGAAGTCGGCCTCGCGCCCCACCGCCTCGCGGCGGATGCGCGCTTCGACGGCGTCGATCGCGCCATGCGCGAGCTCGCCGTCGATCGCCATCTGCTTGCCGGGGAGGGCGTCGAGGGTGAAGCGGGCCGAGACCTCGGCCACGCGCCCGGCGCCCTTCGTGATCACGATGAAGTTGATCGCGATCAGGATGAGGAAGAGCACGAGCCCGACGACGTAGTTGCCGCCGATGACGAACTCGCCGAACGCCGGGATGATCTCGCCGGCGTGGCCGCCGGAGAGGATCAGGCGTGTGGAGCTGACGTTCATCGCGAGGCGGAAGAGCGTCAGCAGCAGCAGGACGGTCGGGAAGGACGAGAAGTCGAGCGGCTTGGTGCTCTGCAGCGCGACGAGGAGGACGATGATCGAGGCGCCGAGGGAGGCCGCGAGGAACAGGTCGACCATGATGCCCGGGAGGGGCACGATGAGCAGCGCGAGCACGAAGAGGACGCCGAGGGCGGTCCAAGCTTCGGTGTAGCGGTGCGACTTCATGGTAGACGGGGAGGTCATGGCCGTCCCTAATGCACCCGCTGTGCCATGCTACCAGCGCCCATAATATGTTGCTGTACAACGAGTTACGCAGTGTTCCTTCCCCCGGAAGATTTCGCCTAGTCGGGCGTCGGACCGGGTTGCGCGGCACGAATTGCCTAGCGTGTGCGGCGAGATCGGCCGTGCCTCGAATGGGCCTGATGGCTCCTGCTGCTTCTGCCATCCGTGTGCGGCGGGACGCGCGCACCGTGCGCGATCAGGCGCGCGTCGATCCGCGCCAGGCGCCGCGCGATTGCCGCGTGCGATACACGTAGGCCAGGATCTCCGCGACGGCCATGTACAGCTCGATCGGGATCACCGAGCCGACCTTCGCGGACTTGAACAGCGCGCGCGCGACCGGCACGTTCTCCACCATCGGCACGCCCGCCTCCGCCGCGATCTGCTTGATCCGCTCGGCGACCTTGTCCTGCCCCATGGCGATCACCACCGGCACCGGCGCGTCGGTGTCATCGTACTGGATCGCGACCGCGATGTGCGTGGGGTTGGTGATCACCACGCTGGCCTTGCCGACGTCCTTGAGCATCTGCCCGAACGCGACCTCGCGGGCGAAGCGGCGGCGGGCCGAGCGGATCACCGGGTCGCCCTGCTCCTCCTTGGCCTCGCGCTTCACCTCCTCCTTCGACATGCGCAGGCTCTTGGCGAGCTGGAAGCGCTGCCAGAAGTAGTCGGCGCCGCCGACGGCGGCGTAGGCGAGCCCGATGGTGAGCAGGAGGCGGCCGACGAAGTGCGAGATCCACGGTGCGAGGGCCGCCGGTCCCGCCTGCGAGAGCGACGCCGTCGACGGGATCGCCACGGCGAGCGCCTGCCACACGAGCGCGCCGACGACGACCACCTTGAGCATCGCCTTGCCGGTCTCGACGAACTGGGACGGCGAGAGGAGCCGCTTCAGGTTCGCGTTGGGGTCGAGCCGCTCCCAGTGGAGCTTGAACGCCTTCGGCGAGAACTGGAATCCCGACTGGAGCACCGCCATCGCGAGCGTCGCGCCCGCGATGAGCAGGATGAGACCCGCGCCCGCGGCGGCGAACCGCAGCACGGTCTCGCGCAGGATGAGCACGGCGGTCCCCTCATCGAGCGTGACGGTGCCGGCCGAGCGGAGCATGTCCTGCAGGAACTGGCCGAGTGCGACGCCGGAATCGTCGGCGAACATCTTGACGCCGGCGGCGGCGGCGAGGATCGCCGCGGCGATGCCGGCTTCCTGGCTGCGCGCGACGCGCCCTTCCTCGGCCGCCTCCTGCTGGCGTTTCGGTGTCGCGTCCTCTGTCTTCTCGCCCTCGTCCTCGGCCATGGCGGTCAGCGCGGGACGCGGAGGAGGGCGGAGATGACGTCGTTCCCCATGGTGCGGACCTGCTCGCCCCAGCCCGACGTGACGACGCCAAGGAACGGCAGCGACGCGGCGAGCGCGACGAGGCCCACGGTGATCTGCACCGGGAACGAGATGTTCATGAGGTTCAGCTGCGGCACGGCGCGGCTGAGGATGCCGAGCCCGACGTTCGTGATGAGCGCTGCGGCGATCACCGGCGCGGCGATCTGCAGCCCGAGCGCGAACATGATCGCCCCGTCCTGCGCGAGCACGCGCAGGCCGTTGGCGATGTTCAGCGACGCCCCCACGGGCACGCGCGAGAAGCTCTGGGCGACGGCATCGAGCATGATGAGGTGGCCGTCGGACGCGAGGAGCAGTGTGGCGCCGAGGAGCGCGAACGCCTGGCCGATGACCGAGGTCTGGTGTCCGCCGAGCGGGTCCATGACGGCGGCACCCGAGAGGCCGATCGCCTGCGACATGAGGTCCGCGGCGAGTTCGGCCGACGCCACGAGCAGCGCCGCGCCCAGGCCGAGGGAGAAGCCGATGAGCGTCTCGGTGAGGAACGCGCCGGGCGTGAGCGCGGCATCCGCGAGCGCGGTCGCCTGCACGGCGGGCTGCATCACGACCGTGAGGACGATGAGCAGCCCGGTGCGCACGGGCATGGGGACCATCTTCGACGCGAACATGGGCGCGACGAGGATGAGCCCGCCGATGCGGCAGGCGGAGAGTATGGTGGCGGCCGCAGTGCCCGGGGCGAGGTAGTCCCAGGGACTCACGGCGGCTGTCATCGCGGCATGTCCGCGAGGCCGATCAGGATGGTGCGCGTGTACGCGACCAGCGTCTGCAGCATCCACGGCAGCGAGACGATGAAGACGACGCCGATGACGACCAGCTTGGGCACGAACGCGAGCGTCTGCTCCTGGATCTGCGTGAGCGACTGCAGGATGCCCACGAGGAGGCCGACGACGAGCGCGGCCACGAGGAACGGGGCGGCGAGCTGGAGCGCCATGAGCAGCGCCTGCCGCGCGAGGTCGAGGACGAACTGGTCGTTCATCGCGCCGGCCTCACCGGAAGCCCTGGACGAGGCTCTGCGTGATGAGCCCCCACCCGTCGACGAGCACGAAGAGCAGCAGCTTGAACGGCAGCGCGATCATCGTCGGCGGGAGCATGAACATGCCGAGCGACATGAGGACCGAGGCGACGACCACGTCGATGACGATGAACGGCAGGAAGAGCGCGAAGCCGATCGCGAAGGCGGTGCGCAGCTCGCTGATGACGAACGCCGCGGTGAGCGTGATGAACGGCACCGGCTGGCCGACCACCACGGGCTGGCGCGAGAGACGGACCATCCGACGCACGTCGGCGGGCCGCGTCTGCCGGAGCATGAACTCGCGGAGGGGGATCGCGCCCTTCTCGAGCATCTCGACCTGCTCGATCCGGTTGTCGAGCCACGGCGTGATCGCTTCCTGGTTCACCCGGGTCATCGTCGGGGCCATCACGAAGCCGGTGAGGATGAGCGCGAGGCCGGCGATGAGCGGGGCCGGTGGCGAGGTCTGGGTGCCGAGCGCCTGTCGCAGGAAGTAGAGGACGACGAGGATCCGCGTGAACGCGGTCGTCATCAGCACGAGCGTGGGGAGGAGGCTGAGCAGCCCCATCATCACGACCACACCGACGGTGCCGTTCATCCGGAGTCCTTCTTCGCCGTTGGCACCGCCCACGCGGAGGTCCATGCGCGGCGCGAGCTTGTCGACGACCTGCGCGGCGGTGGCGGCCGGGTTCTGCACCATCTGTGGCCGCGTCTGCGCGGTGCCGGCGGCGGTCGCGGGGCGCGTGCCCTGCGTCGCCGGCGTCGAGGCGGTGATCGGCGCGGGGACGCGCGCCGCGGTCGGCGCGGCCGGTGCGGTCGGTCCGACTGGCGCCGCCTGCGCCGCCTGCGCCGTGAGCGCACCGGCGGCGCCGGCGAGCATCAGCGCGATCATCGACGCGCGCTTGAGACCCAGTGCCTGCGACAGCGCACGTTTGAAGATCTCGCTGCCGCCGAGCGGTCGCTCGGGTGTCGCCTCGGGGGTCGCGCCGACCATGGTGTAGGTGTTGTCGCTCGTGTGCTCGATCACCATCGGCGTGCGCGCGATGGCCGGGCCGGTCGCCCCCGCCGCGGCGAGCAAGCGCGCGCCCTCGGCTTCCTCCACCTGCAGCAGCGGGTGCACGCCGCCGTCGCCGACCGAGACCAGCACCACGCGCGAGCCGACGCGGATGAGCGCGACGCCCTGACGTGGGCCGAGCGCGGCGCGCTGCAGCACGTCGAGCGGCGCGGCCTGACGATCGCGCGGACCGCCCAGGCCGAAGCGGCGGAAGGCGCGTCCCAGGAGTGCGACGAGCATCAGGATCGCGGCGAGCGCGAGCAGGACGCCGAGGTAGGGGAGGAGCACGGTCTACGGCTCGAGGGCCTGGGCGGGCAGCTGCGCCACGATGCGGCGCAGGCGGAACCCGTAGTGCTCGTTCACCACCACCACTTCACCCTCGGCGAGCCGGAGGTCGCTCACATAGAGGTCCATCGGATCGCCGGCGAGGCGGTCGAGCTGGAGCACGGAGCCGCGGCCGAGCCGGAGGAGCTCGCCGACCGTGACGGTCGAACGGCCGACTTCGATGCGGACGGGGAGCGTGATGTCGATGAGTGCGGCGAAGGGCACCTCGCCGCCCGCGAGGAGCGCGGCGCCGAGGTCGGCGAACTCGGGCGCCTGCCCGTCGGCGGTGCCGGGAAGGCCGGCGTCGGAATCGGTGGACGGAGCGGTCATGTGACGGACCTCGGGCGCGGTGCGACCGCGCGGGATCGGGACGAGTGAATCGAACGACGGGCCAGTGAGGACTTCGGTGACGCTGACGGCGCGGAGCTGCTTGACCTTCCCGGCCTGGACGCGGAAGCGCGCCTGGCCGCCGATGAGGAGTTCGAGCGGGGTGCCGACCGGGATGCCAGTGGAGATCGTCGCGCCGGCTTGCAGCCGGAGCAGGTCGCGCATGGGGATGCGGAACTCCGGGAGCCGCGCGATCGTCGGCACGGTCGTCATGCGGAGCGACGCCTCGGTCTGCTCGCGCGACGCCTTGCGTTCGGCCTCGTTGCCCACCGGGTCGCTGAGACGGCGGTCGGTGGAGCGCGTGAAGAACTGCTCGACCACGTTGAGCGGGAGGCAGATGGAGAGCAGCCCGTTGCTGCCGGCGAACTTCGCGGTGATCGTCGCCACGAGGCACGGGACCTCGCGCTCGACCGCCTGCATGATCTCGGGGATGGACTCGAACCCGAAGACCGCCAGCTGGAGCTTGGCGTGGTCCCACCACACCTCCATGAGGTCGCTCACCACGCGGTCGGCGACGTTGTCGAGCGCCATGCGCTCGATCGGCGAGAGGGTGCGGTCGAGGATCGTCGGGCGCCCGCCGCCCCCGAAGAGGCGGTCGATCAGGAAGTACGCGAGCGAGGGATTGAAATCGACGACGCCCTGCTGCGACCCTGCGTCCTCGATCCGCACCAGGAAGCTCGCGCTGGGCGTGTTGAGCGACAGGAGGAACTCGGCGTACGAGATCTGCTCCACCGACTGGAGGCGGAGGTCGATCGAATCGCGCAGCCGCGAGACGAGCCACCCCTCGAGCGACCGGACGAGGCGCTCATACATCGCCTCGAGCGTGCGCATGCGGTCACGGGAGACGCGCGCGGGGCGACGGAAATCGTAGAGCTGGATGTCCGAGTCGCGCGATCCGACCGCGACGGCGGCGCCGCCGCCTCCCTTGAGGAGGCGGTCGATGTCGTCCTGCGAGAACGAGGCAGCGGCCTGTGAACTCATGGGCGCGGGCCTACTGGATGACGAACTGGGGGAGCAGCACGCGCTTCACGACACCTTCCTCGAACAGCGCCCCGACGGCGGCGGCGAGGTCCTGCTTGAGCGACTCGCGGCTGGCGGGGTCGCTGAGCTGTTCCACGGTGCGGCTGCTCAGCAGCTCCACCACGCGGTCGCGCACCTCGGCGTCGCGCGCGGCGACCTCCTCGAGCGCGGCGGCATCCCTGACGACGATCGCGGTGGTGATGAGGAGGAACCGCGACCCGTTGGTGTTGGCCGGGTTGACGACGAGGTTCTCGATCTGGTGGACGGTGCTCGGGCCCTTCTCCTCGGTCGCGCCGTGCTCACCCTCGACCACCTCGGCAGCCGCATCCGCCGGCGCCTGCGCCAGCCGAGGGGCGATGACCATCGACCCGACGACCCAGCCGAGGCCGAGGCCGGCGACGGCGCCGATGAGGATGAGCTTGGGTCCGCCCTTCTTGGCGGGCGCTTCAGCGACTTCTGGTGCGGGAGCGGCGATGGTGGCCATCGGGCGAGTGCGGCGAGGGAGGGTGGGACGTGCGTTCTCTCGCGTGCTACTTAGGCACGGGCTGGGCCACCGCGGGACTTGGGTAGTGCTTGTGGCGTAACTGTATTCAAGACAAAGAGTTGCGTAGCTTCATCCTGTCGAGTCCGCTCCTCCTCCACCCGGCAAAACTGCGCCCGCCGTCGGAGGCCTCGGCAAAGGTTGCCGTGCGTCCGACGGCGGGCGTTGCCGTGGCAGAAGTGACGAGAGAGGAGCGAGGAGCGAGGAGCGAGAAACGAGGGGTCGAGGCTGGAGGGGGAGGGTTGGGGGGTGAGAGCTGAGAGTGAGGGAGAGGGCGATGAGCCGCGGTGCCCTCCCTCTTCTCCCTCGCCTCTCGACCCTCCTCCACTCACCTTCGATCCTCCGGCCTCGTTTCCCGCTCCTCGATCCTCGCTCCTCGTCGTCAGCGATTATCGCTTGAGGTTGACCAACTCTTCGAGCAACCGGTCCGAGGTCGTGATCACCCGGCTGTTCGCCTGGTAGCCACGCTCGGCGACGATCATGCTCGTGAACTCCTGCGCGAGGTCGACGTTCGACATCTCGAGCGCGCCGGCGACGAGCGTCGACTGCGAGCCCTCGAGGGCGAAGCCGTACACGGCCGAGCCCGAGTTGCCCGACGTCGAGTACATGTTGTCGCCGATGCGCATCAAGCCGCCGGGGTTGTTGAAGTCGGCGAGGATGATCTGCCCGAGCGGCGAGGTGGTGCCGTTGGTGAAGGAGCCGACGATCGTGCCCATGCGGTCGATCGAGAAGTCCTGCAGCGTGCCCGAGGTGTAGCCGTTCTGGTCGCGGAGCACCGAGTTGTGCGTGCCGGCGAACTGGGTGAGGCCGTTCACGCCCGCGCCGCGCGGGTCGATGGTGATCGTGACGTCATTCGCACCGTCGTTCGGACGGAACGTGATCGTCGGCGCGACGAAGGTCGCCGGGTTGACGTCCAGCGTGCCGTCCGCGAGGAACTGGAACGGGTTGGTGCCGCCATTGATCTGGATGCCGTTGGTGCCGAAGGCGGTGTCGATGTCCATCCCGGCCGGATCGATCTGCCAGCTCCAGTCCGACGGGCCGGTCTTGTAGAGGACGAGCTTCAGCTCGTGCTCCTCGCCGAGCGAGTCGTACACGGTGATCGAGACGTCCTTGTAGGAGCGCTCGTTGCCCGTGACGGCGCGCTGGACCGGGTCGAGCGGGTCGAGCGTCGCGGCTGCACCCTGGTTGAACACCTGCGCGGCCGCGTCGAGGTTGCCGGCGAGCGTCACGTTGGTGGTCGCGAGCGCGGCCGTCTTCTGGCCGAACGGGAGCGTGATGTCGCGGATGCCGTCCTGGAAGACGCCGTTGATGGCGGTGCGGCCCTGGACCACGAAACCGTTGGCCGGCGAGACGAGGCGGCCATCGGCGTCGAGCTGGAAGTTGCCCGAGCGCGTGTAGAAGAACTGGTTGCCCTTGGCGACGACGAAGAACGAGTCGCCCTGGATCGCGAGGTCCGTGCCGAGGCCGGTGGTCTCGACGTTGCCTTGCGAGAAGAGCGTGTCGACCGAGGCGACCTGCGAGCCGAGACCCACCTGGACGGGGTTCACGCCACCCTGATCGCCGGGCGGCCGCGTCGCGCCGGAGACGAGCTGCGCGAAGCCCTCCTTGAAGGCGACGCGACCGGACTTGAAGGCGGTCGTGTTGACGTTCGCGACGTTGTTGCCGATGACGTCGAGGCGCAGCTGGTGATTGCGCAGGCCGGTGACGCCGGAGAACAGGGAGCGGAGCATTTGGACCTCAGATGGAAGACGAAGGAAGAAGGCGGAAGGACGGACGACGCGGGAGCAGGCTATGCGGGACGGATGCGGGGCCTTCGCCCTAGGGCATCGGGGTGATCGGGATCAAACCCATGTTGTCGAGCTTCTCGTTGATGCCGACGAGCTGCTCGAGGCTGGAGAACTGCGCGAGCTGCGCGGCGAGCTGGTCGGGCGAGGCGGGACTGTTCGGGTCCTGGTTCTTCATCTGCGCGACGAGGAGCTTGAGGAACATGTCCTTGGTCTGCTGCGCCTTGTTCCGCGCCGTGGCGGTGGACTCGGGCGCATCGCCGACGGCGTTCGCGGTGTTGACGTTCAGGCTGATCATGGGAGGGAACCGGGTGAGGGTGCGGGCGCTCAGAGCGAGCGCGGACGGCGGGAAGCGAACTGGCGGGCGTGCTGCTGGTCGCGCTGGGCGTCGTGGGCGGAGTGCTGCGGAGCGTGCTGGTCTCGGCCTTCGCGGGACGCATCGCTGTCGCCGCGGAGCGCGCGTTCACGCGCGGTCGCCTCGGCGGCCGCGACGGTGTCGAGGGCCGACGCGCGCGCCTGCTGCGCCTGCTCGAGATGCACCGCGACGCGCGCGCCCTCGAAGCCCTGGCGCTCGAGCGAGCGGGTGAGCGTCGACACCTCGGCGGCGAGGCCGCGAGCCACGCCCGCATCGGATGTGCGGAGCGAGGCGTCGAGCGCGCCGTTCTGCAGCGCGAGCCGCACCTCGTTGAGGCCGTCGCGCGACGGGTCCATGGCGAGGCGGAGCTCGCCGATCGTCCCGGCCGGCTGCGCATCGCGCGCGGCGAGGAGTTCAGCGACGCGCTCGGCCGCGAGGCTGCCGGCCGGTGTGATGGGCGCGGCGCTGTGCCTCGTGCCATGCGTCATGGGCATCTCGCGCAGGGCGTCGCCGGCCATGCGCGGCGTGCCCTCGTGCGCCAGCGGACCCGCGCCCTGAAGCGAGCGGCGCGACCCGCGGACTGCTTCGGCTTCTCGTGCGACGGTGTCGCGATCCGCCTCGGTGGCGCGCGGACCACGCGGCACGATGCCGCGACCGTCGTCGTTCGCCGCTGCGACGCCGTTCGTGGCGCCCTGCGCGTTGCGCGATGCCGTGGGATCCGCCGCGGATCCGTCGTGCGCATCACCCGTCGGGACGCTGGCGCCGACGTAGTCGCGCGCGGTCCGCGCCTGCGTGGTCGCGTCGGGGCCGAGCATGGTCGCGCCATCGGCGGGCACTGCGGCGCGCGCGGTGCTCGAGGCGCCCGGCGCCTTCATGGCGGGCAGGCCGGCCGCGCGCCAGCGCGCGGCCGCCACGCCCAACGCGCGGTCGGATGCGACCTCGCGCGCACGCGTCGAAGCGGCGGTGAGCATCCCCGGAGCGCCGACCTGTGCGACCTGCGCCACCTGCGCGACCGTCGCGACGCGCGCGACTTGGGCGATCCCGCCCGGTCGGATGACCGTCGCGCGGATCGCATCCGCACCCGCGGGTGCGGCGAAGCCATCGCCCCCTCGACGAGCAGCGGCGCCTTCCCTGGCATCCGCTGTCGTCCGAGGCAACTCCAAGTGACCGGGGTCCTTCGCGCCCAGCGTGCGAAGCCCTTCTTCGCTCGCGATGGCGTGCAGCAGGTCGTAGCCCGCACCGGACGTGCGCCCGTCGACGACGACGTCGGCGGCCTTCCCCTCGAGATGGCGCGAGTCGAGCGTCCACGTCACCACCGGCCCGGTCGCGGTGCGGCCCTGCGCGTAGAGCGCCGCCTGGCGCTCGGGGGTGCGCACGGTCTCCCGCACCTCCACCGAGTGGCCGGCCTGCGCCATGCGATCGATCACGCGATCGAGCCGGGCGGAGAAGTCCTGGTCGAGCGCATCGGTCGACATGATCACCTCACCGCTTGGCGCCACCGCGCGCGACGGCGCGGCACCGGCGGCGCGAGCGGCCGCCTCGGTGCCGTTCAGCATGGCCGCGGTGTTGGCGAACGCCTCGCCCATCAGGGTGCGCGCGGCGGCATTGGCCGCGGCGATCGCACGGCGGCGCTCCACGGCGGCCTCGGTGGGACGCATGGGGCGACCGTTGCGCGATGCGCGCGAGCCGCGCGCCGTGGCGGACGCCACCGGTTCGGTCCCCTCCTTGACGACCTTGTCGGACAGGGGGCGCGCGCTGTTCACGCCGTGCGCGTGCACCACGTCGTCGGCTGTCGGATCCCCGACGGTCCCGGTGGCGACCGGTGCGTCCGTCACGGCGTCGGCGATCGCCTCGAGCGCGACCTTCTTCACGGGTGCGGCGGCAGGCTGCGCGGGCAACATGGTGCCGAGGATCGCCGCGAAGTCGCGCGCGGCGGACTCGTCGGCGCGCACGGGCGTGAGCGGACCGCCGGCAACGTTGCCGGGCGCGGCCGATGGCGTGACCGCCGGCGTGGTGGGCATGGTCGCGGGCATCACGGTGTCGCCGTCCGCGGGAGCAGCGCGAGGGTCGCCTGGAGGAGCGAGGCGGCCTTGCCGGGCTGGAGCTGGGCGAGGACGAGCGCAGCCTGCTTGTCGGACATCGCGGCCAGCGCGTGCGCCGCGTCGGTGCTGCTCAGCTGCTCGACGGTCCGCGCGGCTTCGCGCGCGCCCATCTTCGACAGCAGGCTCGCCAGGCGCTGATAGTCGGGCTGCGAATCCGTTCGCGTGCCGCCGATCGTTCCGTCGGGCCGAAGGTTGACGGTGGCGCCATTCCGGGAGCGGACCGCCGATTCGATGCTGTTGGGACGCGCCCCGGAGGGGTGCGGCGCGGCGCCGTTCGGGGCCGCCGCGGCCGGTGTGGCCGCCGCCGGCGTCGTCGCCGAAGCGGTGGTCGGGCTCACCGGGGCGCGCACCGGATCGGCCGCATGCGGATCGTTCGCGAGCGTCGCGCTGTCGGGCTCGACCTTGTGCGGCACCAGCGTCACGGTGCCGTGTGCCGACGTGTCGGCCTTGGACGAGTCCGGTCCGACGGGGGCGCCATGCGAGGAATCCGCGTGCGCGGAGTCGACGAGCGTCGAATCGGCGGGCGCCGGCTTCGAGACGTACGCGCCGGCGCCGCTGCCGAGGGCGAAGAACAGGACGAATGCGATGAGCGGGAGCATCAGGGCCTTCATGCGTCGGTCTCGGAAGCGGCCTCAGCCTGGCGGGAGTGACGTTCGATGGCGAGCGCGTCCATCGCGGTGCGGTCGGCGCGGCTGCGCGTCACACGCCACTCGTCCTCGCGGCGCTCGCGCAGTCGCGAGATGATCCGGCGGGCCTGCATCGCGTCATGGAGTTCGTGGCGGACCACGTCCACTTCCGCGTCGCGGCTCGCGACCTCCTGTTCGGCCACCCGGAGGTGCGCGTCGAGCGAGGCGTTGAGCCGCTCCTTCTGCGTGAGCGAGCCGACCGTGGTCGCGGTGCCGTGGGCCCGTGCGAGATCGGATCCGCTCGCACGGCGCACCGCGGCGAGCGCTTCCATCGCCGAGCGGGCATCGGCGGCGGCTTCCGCCGCGGCACCGAGTCGCCCGGCGACCGCCTGTTCGTGCTGCTGTCGGAGGTCGAGCACGCGCTGGAGGCGGAAGGAGAAGCGGGTCGTCGAAGCGGTCACGCGGGCATCCTCTGGGTGTTCAGCGGCGTCTGCATGCGGGGAGCGGCGCCCGGACGGGGCACGGCGGACGCGCCGCGCATACCGATCTCGGCGAGCTGCGCGACGGTGCGGTCGAGCGGGGTGTGATCCTCGGGCGTCTGCTGGAGCAGGTCGAGGATCGGTCCGCGGAGATCGATCGCCGCATCGACCAGCGGATTGGATCCGCGCTGGTACGCGCCGACGAGGATCAGATCCTCCTTCTCGCGGTACGCGGCCTCGAGCCGCTGGAGCATCCCGGCATGATCCCGCTGCGCCTTGGAGATGACGTGGTCGCGCACGCGGCTCTTGCTGTCGAGGATGTCGATCGCCGGATAGTGCCCCGCGCTCGCGAGGCGGCGCGTGAGCACGATGTGGCCGTCGAGGATCGAGCGGCTCGCGTCGGCGACGGGCTCGGAGAAGTCGTCTCCGTCGACGAGCACGGTATAGAGGCCCGTGATCCCGCCGTGCGCGCCGTTGCCGGCGCGCTCGAGCAGGCGCGGGAGATAGGCGAACACGGAGGGCGGGTAGCCCTTGGTGGTGGGCGGCTCACCGACGGCGAGTCCGATCTCGCGCCACGCCATCGCCACGCGGGTCACCGAATCGACCATGAGCAGCACCTGCTTGCCCTGATCGCGGAACCACTCGGCGATGGCGGTCGCGACGAGCGCACCGCGCGCGCGGAGCAGCGCGGACTCGTCGCCGGTGGCGACGATCACGACCGACCGGGCGAGCCCCTCGGGACCGAGCGCGTTCTCGACGAACTCGCGCACCTCGCGACCACGCTCGCCGAGGAGCGCGATGACGTTCACCTCGCTCTCGGCCTTGCGGGCGATCATGCCGAGGAGCACCGACTTACCCACGCCGGAACCGGCGAAGATGCCCACGCGCTGGCCGCGTCCCACGGTGAGTAGCCCGTCGATCGCGCGCACGCCGGTGACGAACGGGGTGTCGATGCGCTCGCGCTCGAGGGGGTTCGGCGGGCCGGCCGAGAGCGGGACGCGCTGCTCGAACTCGATCTTGCCCTTGCCGTCGATCGGCGCGCCGAGTGCGTTCACCACGCGGCCGAGCAATGCGTTGCCCACGCGGACGCCGAGGTTGCGGCCGAGGTCGGAGACGGTCGCGCCGGGATGCAGGCCCTCGATGTCGCCGAGCGGCATGAGGAGCGCGCCGCGCTCATGGAAGCCGACCACCTCGGCGAGCACCGAGCGCTCGTCCGAGAGACTCGTCACGCGACAGAGTGCGCCCATGCCGAGTTCCAGCCCGGTCGCTTCCATCACGAGTCCCACGATGCGCGTGATCCGCCCGAGCGGGCGGAGACGCGGGATCGTCGGGATCCGGTCCTGGAGCAGATCGAGAGTGGCTGCGACCATGATGAGCGAGAGGGGACGAGGGTTCGTCGCCTGAAAAAGCAACTCGCATGCCGCCGCGTGCCGTCGAGTTCCTGCTCCGTAAGTCGTTGGTGTGTATTCTGTTGCGAGGCTCTCGGCGCTCGCGGACTTCAGGCGACGACGCTCGGCAAAACGCGCCGAGCGGCAATCGCGGCCGGACGAATCAGGCGTCCGTGCCCGTCAGGTGACGGAAGACCTGCTCGAGCGCGAGGTCGATGCGGCCGTCGACGATCCGCTCACGACCTTCGACCACGCAGCCACCGCGCACGATGCGCGCATCCGCGATCCATGTGACCTCGGGATAGGCGGCATCATCGTTGAGCAACGCGTGGTCGAGCGGATGCAGGCGCACCTTGAGCGCGTTCTCATGCGGGAACTCCGCGAGGGCGGATTGCACGAGCGCGCGGATGCGCGACGGATCGACCTGCACCTCGCGCTGGATCACATGCCGCGCGACCGCCGTCGCGAGCGCGACGAGGTTCTCCTCGAGGACACCCGCGTAGTGCTCCGCATGATGCCGGATGGACGCGGCGGCCTGCGTGACGGCGGTGACGGCGTCGGCGACGCGCCGGTCGGCCGCCGCCTGCGCCTCGGCTCGGCCGGCCGAGCGGCCTTCCTCGAACGCCGCGCGCCGCGCGTCAGCGACGGCGCGGACGTTCTGTTCCTGCATCTGCTCGCGCAACGCGGTGAGCTCGGCCGCGGTGAACCCGCCGGCGCGCGCGCCGAAGGTACCGAGCACGCCGCCCGTGGCGTCCGCCGTCGGCCCGCTGAACTCGGCCAGGTTCCACGGGACGGTCGACATCGGCGTGCGCGGTCGCGGCGCGACTTGCGCCGACGGCGGGGTGAGGCGGCGTGGCGAGGTCACGAGACCACGTCGTCGGTACCCGACGCCAGCACGAGCTCGCCGGTCTCCTCGAGCGTGCGGATGGTGGTGACGATCGTCGACTGCGCCTTCTCGATGTCGCGCTTCTTCTGCGGGCCGAGGTTCTCGATCTCCTCCTGCAGCGAGGTGACGGCGCGAGAGGACATGCCACCCATGATCTTCTTGACCAACCCGTCGCTCGCGCCCTTGAGGGCGAGCGCGAGGACCTTGACCTCGATCTCGCGGAGGAGCCGCTGGACCGACTTGTCGTCGAGCGTCGAGATGTCCTCGAAGACGAACATGAGATCGCGGATCTGCTGGGCGAGCGTCGCATCGCGTTCGCTGACGCCCGCGAGCAGCATCTTCTCCGACGAACTCGGGACGAGCGCGAGGATCGCGGCGACCGCCTGCGGACCACCGGAGGTCGAGAGGCCCTGCTGGGTCTCCATGTCCTCGGTCCAGATGGACCGCTCGATGAGCTGCAGCATGTCGGGCGAGACCTTCGCCATGGTCGCCATGCGGTACACCACCTCGGAGCCGAGCTCCGGGGTGAGTTCCTTCAGCACGGTGGCGGTCTGGTTGGGGTTCAGGTGCGCGAGGATGAGTGCGATGGTCTGCGGATGCTCGTTGCGCAGCATGGTGCTCAGCTGCGCGGGATCCGCGTTGCGCAGGCGGTGCAGGCCGGCCGTGTCGGCGAGCTGCGTCTGGATGCGCTTCAGGATCGACGCCGCCTGCGGCGCGCCGTAGGCGCGCTCGAGCACGCGCTGCGCGTACTCCAGGCCGCCATGCGCGATGGAGTCGGCCACGGTGAGCAGGTCCATCCACTCCTTCAGCACTTCCTCGGCCAGCGCCGTGTCGACCGACCGCAGGCGCACGATCTCCACGCCGATCGCTTCCGACTCCTCGGGGCTGAGCTTCTGCTGGAGCTTCGCGGCCGGGTCGGCGCCGAGCACCATGCAGAGGATCGCCGCCTTCTGGCGTCCAGAGAGGTCGGCGAGCTTGTGGGGGCGGTGGGCGAGGGCTTGGCTCATCCTAGGCGGCCGGCGGAATGATGGAGGAGGAGGGCGGGATCAACCGTCGCGAAGCCAGGCGCGCATGAGCTTCGCCGCGACTTCGGGCTGCTGGTCGACGGACGCGAGCACCTGCTCGCGCATCGGGTTGTTCGGCACCACGATCATCGGCGCCGGGCGCGGCGCTGCGGCCGGTGCGGCGGCGCGGCCGTCGCCCGGGAGCGCGCCAGGGGCGCCGGCGAACTGCTGCTGGTACTGCGCGGCGAACGCGGCCTGATCGGCCGCGCCGGCGCCGGCGAGATAGCCATTGGGTGCGCCGGCCGCGCCGAGCGCGGTGACGGTCTCCGTGGTCTTGGTCGCGGCCCGGAGCGTGAGCATCGCGATGATGAACGCGAGCACGATGCCGAGCGCGCTGAGCGCCGGACGCTGCACGGTGCGGAGCTGTTCCAGCGTGGTGGGCGCCGCCGCGACCGGGATCGCCGCCCGGGGCGTGAAGGGCAGCATGGTCACGGTGACCACATCGCCGCGCGCCTCATCGAAGCCGACGGCGCTCTTCACCAGCGTCTCGACCTGCGTGCGCAGCGCGGCGGAGTCGACCGCGCCCGCGGTGGCGCCCGCGGCATCCGGTGCCGGCGTGGGGAGGACGACACCCACCGAGAGCCGCTGGATGGACCCGATCGCCGAGGAGATGCTCTCGTTGGCGACGCTCTGCATGTAGCTGGCCGAGGTCGCGACCGACGCGGCACCCGGTGTGCCCTCGCCGGGAATGACCTCGGTCTTCGCTTCCTGGTTCACGGCCTGCTTGTTGGGGTCGACCGTCTGGGAACTGCGCTCCACGCGGTCGAAGTTGAGCGTGGCGTTCACCTGCACGCGCGCATTGTTGGCGCCGAGCACCGGCGCGAGCAGCCGCTCGGCCTTGTCGCGCAGGTTCTTCTCGACTTCCACCTGCACGGAGAGCTGGCGGCTCGTCAGCGACGCGACGCTGCCTTCCTCGTCCCCCTCGCTGAGCGTGCGGCCGGCGTCGTCGACGATGGTGACGTGGTCACTGGTCAGGCCTTCGACGCTCGAGGCGACGGTGCGGGCGATGCCGCGCACGACGTCGGGGCCGATGCCATCCGGGCCCTGGGGTTCGAGCACCACGCTCGCCTCGGCGGGCGGCGGCACCACGCCGTACGTGTCGGATTCACTGAGCACGAGATGGACCTTCGCGCTCTTGATGCCGCGCATGGAGCCGATCGTCTTCTCGAGTTCGCCCTCGAGGGCGCGGCGGAGGTTCACCTGCTGGGTGAGGTCGGTCTGGCCCCAGCTCGGCTGGTCGAACAGCTCGAATCCGGGCCGCTGCGACGTGGGGAGCACCCCCGCGCGCGCGAGCGCGACGCGGGCCTTCGCGACGTCGTCGGACTTGACGAGGACCGTTCCGCCACCGGCGCCGAGCTTGAACTCCACGCCGGCCTGCGTGAGCCGATCGGTGAGCGGCCCCACATCGGCGATGGGGACGTCGGCGAACGCCGGGACCCAGGTGGGTGCGCTGGCCCAGCGGGCGAGGCCGAAGACGCCGAAGGCGGCACCGAGCCCGATGAGGAGGATCGTCGCGCGGCGCGGGCCGCCGACGCGGTCGAAGAGGGCGAGCAGGGCAGGAGGCATCGGTCAGTCGGTCTCAGCTCTGCATGTTGATGAGTGCGCGATACGCTTCCACGACCTTGTTGCGCATCTCGATGGCGAGGTCGAGCGCCAGTCCGGCCTCTTCGCTCGCAGCCATCACGGAATGGAGTTCCACCTGCTCGCCGGCGGCGAAGCGCTGTGCCAGATCGGCGCCGCGATCGCGCGCATCGCTCACTTCGTTCATGGCGCGAGTGAACGTGTCCTTGAAGCTCGGGCCCACATCGGCGGCTCCGCCCGGGGCACCGGCGCCGCCGGAGCCAGGGAGCACCGGCACGACGATCTGCCGCGGTCCGTCCTGGACGCGCGGCACGACCTGCGAGTAGCTCGAGGAGAGCGAACCGATGGGCGACGTCATGGCCGGATCAGCCGCGCAGGTTGAGCCGGCCGCCGCGCGCCGGCATGGACGGCGTGGTGGCGATGCGGTGTCCGTAGCTCAGCGGTCCCATGGCGTCCTCGCGCGCGAAGAACGCGCGCTCGTCGGCGGTGAGGATCTTCCAGAGCTCGGGGTCAGTGCCCTTCGGCGGACGGAGCGACGCATTCTCGTCCGCGGTCGGGACGTCCATCCGCTCCACGGGGAGCGTCGCGGGCGTGGCCCGGGTCGGGAACGTGGGGCGCGCCGTCGCGGTCGAGCCGGTGTCGATCCCGTAGGGGGAGCGGGGGCTGATCGTGCGGGGCATCGGAGCGCCGAGTCCGTTGGTCTGCATCAGAGTGGTGTCCAGGGAGGGAGTCAGATGTCGATCGCGCGGCGGAGCATCGCCTTCATGGAGGTGAACGCGGTCGCGTTGGCCTCGTAGAGCCGGCGCGCTTCCATCAGCGTCACCAGTTCCTTCGTGGGGTCGACGTTCGGCAGGCGGACGTAGCCCTTGGCGTCGGCATCCGGGTGGGTCGGGTCGTAGATGATGTCGCCGAGCGAGGTGTCAGCCGCGATGCCGGTGACGAGCACGCCGCCGTCGACGGAGACATCGTCGCCCATGGACTGTGCGACGGGGCCCATCGGGGTCACGGGTTCCATGGTCACGACTCTCCGCTGGTAGGGACCGCCGTCGGCGGTGCGGGTGGTCTCTGCGTTGGCGAGGTTGGCCGAGGCGACTTCCATGCGCAGGCGCTGCGCGGAGAGTCCGCTGGCCGAGAGCGCGAGGCCGCGGAACATCGCGGGGTCCGGGCGGACCGGCGCGCGTCCGGCGAACGGCAGGAAGGCGGGGAGCGCCGGCGGCTTGATCGACGTCATGGGGTCAGGTCCTCAGCGCGGTCAGCGATCGCGGATGGCGCTCTTGAGCGAGGCATAGGCCTTCTCGAGGAGCTTTGCGGTGGCTTCGAAGCGGAGCTGTTCGTCGGCGAGCGCGGTCATCTCGGCCTCGACGTCGACCGGTCCGGTCACGCCATCGCCCGGCACCTGCGGGCCCTGCGACGCACTCGAGAGCGCGAAGCCATCGCCGTTGAGCGAGGCGCGCGCCACGCGCGACTGGATCCCGCGCACGCGGGCCTGGTTCTCATCCAGGGCCTGCTTGAGCGAGGTCGCAGTCGAGGTGCGGTCGACGAATCCGAAGAGCATCGGGACTCCGTGGGTCGGGCAGGTCTGGCGGAATTGCCGGACGTGCGCTTTCCCGGGCTCCCATAAGGCAGGGCGTGGGCCAGATCTCCGGCTGGACTGGAGAGCCATGCGCGGCCGATGTTAACTCGATGCCCAGAAACGAGTTGCGTGAGTTGCTCTTGACTCGATTCCGCGGACGGGCGAGCCTCCCCTCACTCGGCGGAGATTGCCGAGGGAGCAGACTTTGCCGATGCATCGGGTCGCGACGTGACTGGCGCGACCGGAAGGGCGCCTCGATGTTCAGCTGAGCCCGAGGAGGCCCCATGCCCATGTCGTATTCCGCCGGAAGCCGGACACTCCAGGATCAGCAGGACTCCCGTCGCCTCGCCGATCGGCTCGCCGAGGTCAAGGTCCACGAGCGGTTCACCGAAGACGACCGGCGCTTCATCGAGAGCCTCGACATGTTCTTCCTCGCGACCGTCGATGCCGAGGGCCAGCCGACCTGCTCGTACAAGGGTGGCGATCCCGGCTTCGTCACCGTGCTCGACGACCAGACCCTGGTGTTCCCGAACTACGACGGCAACGGGATGTACGTGTCGATGGGGAACTTGAGCGAGACGGGCGCGGTGGGGATGCTGTTCCTCGACCTTGACGGTCAGCGCCGCATGCGGGTCGACGGGTCCGCGCGCATCGTGCGCGAGCATCCGTTGCTGCCGCGGTATCCCGAGGCGCAGTTCCTCGTGCTCGTCGCCGCGAAGCGCATCTATCCGAACTGTCCGCGGTACATCCACCGATACGCGCTGGTGGAACGGTCACGGTTCGTGCCGCATGCCGGGGTGGAGACCCCGATCCCCGGATGGAAACGCAGCGACTGGGCGAAGGACGTGCTCGCGGCGGGGGACCCTGCGCGGGAGTGACGGCGTGCGTCGTGGTGCGCGGACGTCCGCGCGGGGAGCGGCCTGCTAGGTCTCGTCGCTCCCCGACGCGTTCAGCTTATGGCGCAGCGTCCGCACGCTCATGTTGAGCAGCTGGGCCGCCTTGGTCCGGTTCCCGCCCGAGCGTTGGAGTGCCTCCTCGATGAGCATCAACTCCGCCGCGACCACGTCGAGTGACGGGAGCGTGATCGCGTTCGGGTCGGCCGCCACCGCGGGCGCCCCCGGGATCGGCGCCGCGACCGGTCGGATCATCGGCGTGCCGCGGATGGGCGTCGGGCCGCCGCCGACCACCAGCCCGAGTCGCGCCGCGTCGAAGTGGTGCGGCTGGAGGATCGGGTCGGTGGAGAGGATGACCGCGCGTTCGATGGTGTGCTGGAGCTCGCGCACGTTCCCCGGCCAGTCGTACTCCTGCAGGAGCTGGACCGCCGCGGGGCTGATCCCCTCGAACGCGCGTCCGCTCTCCTTGGCCACGTTCAAGGCGAACCGGTACGCGAGCACCGCGATGTCGTCGCGCCGCTCCCGGAGCGGCGGGATCCGGATCGGGATGACCGACAGTCTATAGAAGAGGTCCTGACGGAAGCGCCCCTCGGCCGACTCGATGGCGAGGTCGCGGTTGGTGGTCGCGACGATGCGGACGTCCACCGAGATGGGGCTTGTCCCGCCGACGCGTTCGAACCGCTGTTCCTGGAGCACGCGGAGCAGCTTGGCCTGCAGGTCGAGCCGCATCTCCGAGATCTCGTCCAGCAGCAGCGTTCCGCCGTCCGCCCGCTCGAACGCCCCTTCGACCCGCTTGAGGGCGCCGGTGAACGCGCCCTTCTCGTGCCCGAAGAGCGCGGACTCCACGAGGTTCTCCGGGATGGCGGCGCAGTTGAGCTGGATGAACGGCCGGTCGCGGCGCGGACTCTCCTCGTGCAGGGCGCGCGCGGCGAGTTCCTTGCCGGTCCCCGATTCGCCCTGGAGCAGCACGGTCGCCCGGGTGGGCGCGGCGGTCGCGATCACGTGCAGCATCTGCCGGATCTGCGGCGAGTCGCCGACGATCTGCCGCTCGTGGCGGAGGGCCATGACCTCGCGGCGGAGCGATTCGTTCTCGCGGCGCAGGCGGGCGAGTTCGAGGGCGGCGCTCACCGCCACCTCGAGCTGGTCGGCGCGGACGGGCTTGGTGATGTAGTCGACCGCGCCAGCCTTGATGGCCGCGACGGCGTGCTCGATGGACCCGTGCCCGGTGAGCATGATCACCGGGACCTCGCTGCCCTCTTCCTTGAGGTACTCGAGGAACTCGAGCCCGGTCATGCCGGGCATCCGGTGATCGAGGATGATCAGGTCGAGCGACTCCCGCTGGATGACCCCGAGCGCCTCGGGGATGTTCGAGGCGCCGTACGGGGTGTGCCCCATCCTATGGAGCGTATCGTGGAGGATCGCGCCGACCGTCGGGTCGTCGTCGACGAACAGGATATGGGCCATCGAGGGCAGGCGGGCGGTTCGGGCGGATGGGGCGGGGCAGGACTCAAGACCGCGCGGGGCGGGCCGACACTGAGGAAGTTAGCCCCCCCGTCGCAGCACCGCTCCCCCCTTGGCACGCCGAGGCCCCATGCGAGTCACCAACAACCTCCTGGTGCGCGATCAGCTGAGCGCGCTCCAGACGAGCGCGCAGGCGATGGCGAAGGCGCAGCTGCGCCTCACGTCGGGCAAGCGCATCACCACGGCATCGGACGACCCGGTGGGCAGCCGCGACGTGATGGTCGCCGACGGCCGGCTCCGCGCCATCACGCAGTATCGGCGGGGCCTCGAGACGGCCAAGGCCCGGCTCGCGACGCAGGACGACGTGATGAGCCAGGTCTCCGGGCTCCTCACGCGCGCGCAGGAACTCACGATCTCGGCCGCGACCGACACGATCGACGCCACCGCCCGTGCGACCATCCAGAAGGAAGTGGAGCAGGTGTTCACGGAGCTGGTGGCGATCGCCAACACGTCACGCGAGGGCGAGTACCTGTTCGGCGGGCAGCGCTCGACCGAGAAGCCGTTCGAGGTGACGGGCACGGGCGTGACGCTCGCGTACACCACGACGGGCGCCGCGGGCGACCGCGCGATCGAGGTCGACGCCGGCCGCACCATCGTCCCGACGGACGACGGCGCGACGCTGTTCATCGACTCGGGCGTGCTCGACTCGCTGCGCGACCTCGCGGTGGAGCTCGCCCAGCCGGCGACGGCGGGTCACGTGGCGCTCCGCGCGGCGGGCCGCGCGGTCTCGACCGCGTTCGACCGCGTGCAGGAGCGCGTGGGTGCGCTCGGCGCGCGCGCGGGGACGATGGACCTCGTCGCCGCCAACCTCGACGCGTTCGAGGGCAGCATCCAGTCCTTCCGCTCGACGATCAGCGAGATCGACTTCGAGCAGGCCGCGACGGAACTCGTCGCGCGACAGAACGCATACCAGGCGGCCCTGCTCGCGAGCAGCAAGGTCCTCGGCCTCAACCTCTCGGACTACCTGCGATGACCGCTGCCGTTCCGCTGATGGCGCACCAGGCGCGCCGCGCTGCCACCGTGCACCCGCTCGGCCGCCGCCGCGTGGACTCGCGGCTGTTCGGCGAGCTGATCGTCTCCGACGATTCGATCCTCGAGTTCCCGGACGGGCTGTTCGGCTTCGCGAGCTGCAAGCAGTGGGTGCTCGTCACGGCGGAGCGCGCGGGCTGGTGCTGGCTCCACGCGCTGGACCATCCGGCGCTCGCGTTCCTGCTCGCCGACCCGTTCGAGGCGGTGCGCGAGTACTCCGTGGAACTCTCGGCGCAGGACCTCGCCGTGCTCGGCGCGCAGCGCGCGACCGAGGTGGCGGTGTTCGCGATCGTGACGCTGCCGCGCGCCGAGGGCGAGGCGATGACGATGAACCTGCAGGGCCCGGTGGCGATCGCGCTGCCGTCGCGCCGCGGCCGTCAGCTGGTGATGGCCGACGCGCGCTACGGTGCGAAAGTGACGGTCACGCCGCCGCCGGCGACGGGTGCCGCTCAAGTCCTGCGCTGAAGCGACGACACTCAATCCTGAAGTCGAAGACGGGTGTTCGCCCGTCGCGAAACGGAGCACGGACGCTCCACATACCGTTCCAAGGGAGGAACACCCGCATGCGTATCAACACGAACGTCAGCGCCAACGAAGCGTACCGGAACCTGAGCAAGGTGAACTCGGACGTCGCCGGCTCGATGGCGAAGCTCTCCTCGGGCTTCCGCATCAACAAGGCGGGCGATGACGCCGCCGGCCTCGGCATCGCGAACAAGCTCCGCGCCGACACGCGCGCGCTCTCGCAGGCCGCGAAGAACGCCGAGCAGGCCAACTCGCTGCTTTCCGTGGCGGAAGGCGGTCTCCAGACCGTCGGCAAGATCCTCGAGCGCATGAAGGAGCTCGCGACGCAGTCGGCGTCGGACAACACGGACACCGCCGGCCGCACGGCCATCCAGGCGGAGTTCGCCGCGCTCCGCACGGAGATCGGCATGATCACCGCGACGACCAAGTTCCAGGGCAAGACGCTCCTCGACGGGTCGTTCGGCAACTCGGTCAACCAGGCGGTCGGCACCTCGACGGCCCTCTCGGCCGCCAACGGCGTGCAGACGGCGCGCATCAACGGCACCGCCGCGGGCACGTACGCGCTCAGCGTCGCGTCGGCCGGCAACCTGACCGCCACGATCGGCGCGCAGACGCAGACCGTCGCCGTCGTCGACGGCAAGCAGAACATCACGTTCGACGCGTTCGGCCTCTCGCTCGAGACGACCGCCGGCTTCGATGCCGACGCCGTCGCGACCCGCGGCAACATCGTCGTCGACGCGGGTGCGTCGGGCGGTTCGTTCATGGTCCGCTCGTCGGGTGCCTACACGACGAACGACAACATCTCGCTCAGCAACATCGACGTCGACGTGGCGGCCCTGGGCATCGGCGCCTCGACGCTGGCGACGGCCGCGGGCGCGCAGGCGGCCCTCTCGGTGATCGACAGCGCCTTCGGCGTGGTCAACACCGCGATCGGCGACGTCGGCGCGGCGCAGAACCGCATCGGCTACGCGCTCGAGAGCGTGCGCGCGCAGATCTCGAACTTCTCGGCGGCCGAGTCGGTCATCCGTGACGTCGACATGGCGGAAGAGATGACGAAGTTCTCGAAGAACCAGATCCTCGCCCAGGCCGGCACGGCGATGCTGGCGCAGGCGAACCAGAGCGCGCAGGGCGTCCTGCAGCTCCTCCGTGGTTGATCCAACGCTCGTCGGGGCGCGCGGCGGCGACGCCGCGCCGCCCTCGACGAACGCCGCTTGACCCGCATCCCGCATCGCCTGACGGCGATGCGGGATCGCGGCCTTTCGCTCCCCTCGCCGGAGTCACGTCGTGACAGCTCCCATCGGTTCGTTCCAAGGCCTCGCCAGCGGCATCCAATGGCGCGATCTCGTCGACCAGATCATCCAGGTCGAGACCGCGCGCGCGCTCAATCCGGTCAGCTCCGCGATCACCGTGGAGCAGAAGCGGATCGAGGGCTGGTCCGCGCTCGCCTCGGCGGTGACCAAGGCGCGCGACGCGCTCGTGACGCTCCGCGATGGCAGCGCCTTCCGCGGGCGCTCGGCGCTGGTGGGTGCGACCGCGGCCGGCAATCCCGCACCGGCGACCGTGTCCAGCGTGAGCGGCGCCGCCCCCGGCCGCTACGCCGTGGAAGTGGAGAACCTCGCACAGTCCGAGAAGCTCACCGGCCTCGCGGTCGCCGACCCGGCGGCCGCGCTCGGGATCACCGGACGCTTCTCGATCAACGGCGCGTCGGTGACCCTCGAGGCCACCGATTCGCTGCTCCGCATCCGCGACAAGATGAACGCGGTGAACACGGGCAGCGCCCCGAGCCGCGCGACGGCGACGGTGAGCACGGCCGCCGGGGTCTCGCGGCTGATGCTCAACGCCGACCAGACGGGCGCGCGCGGGATCGAGCTCGCCGACGACCGCAGCGGCACCGGCAGCACGAGCACGCTCGAGGCGCTCGGGTTCATCGACGGCACCCGCACCCTGAACACCGGCACCGACGGGAAGGTGCGCAGCATGCGCGTCTCGTCGACGACGCTCGCCGCGGCCGCCGCGCTCGGCATCAGCGTGTCGCCGTCCCCCGCGACCATCCTCGTGAACGGCCGTGCGCTCACCGTGGACCTCGAGAACGACTCCATCACCGACATCGTCGCGCGCATCAACGCGCTCAGTGCGGGCTCGGCGCAGGTGGAGACCGAGACCGACGGCAGCGCGACGTGGTCGCGCATCGCCGTGGGCGGCAGCTTCGCGAGCGACGGCACCGCGGGGTCGGACCTCGTGCTCGAGGCGCTCGGCATGCGGGTGGGCGGGCGCTCGAGCAACATCACGCAGGCGATCACCTCGGGCACCACGCTCACCGGGTTCGGCGGCGCGACCGCCACGGGGTCGACGCTGCTGGTGGACCTCGGCGACGGCAGCAGCGTGGGCATGCAGGCCGGTGACGTGATCGCGCTCACCGGCACCGATGGTGCGGGCGCGGCCGTGTCGCTCAGCTACACCGTGACCGGCACCGACACCATGGATGACCTCATGGCGGCGATGGCGGGTGCGTTCAGTGGCCGGGCCGCCAGCGTCTCGCTCGTCAACGGGCAGCTCACGTTCACCGACAGTGTCGCGGGGGACTCGCGCCTCTCGGTGCAGCTCTCGACCGGCCTCCAGGGCGGCGACACGCTCGACTTCGGCACGAGCAGCACGTCGTACGGGCGCGTGCGCCGGCTCGCCGCGGGCGAGGATGCGCGCATCCGCGTGGACGGCGCGCTGCTCACCTCGCGCACCAACACGGTGACCAATGCCGTCGGCGGCGCCTCGCTCGCGCTCTCGCGTGAGGAGCCGGGGAGCACCTTCGACGTGACGATCAGCGCGACGCCGGACCAGGCGGTCGGCATCGTGCAGGACTTCGTGAAGACCTACAACGACCTCGTGACCGCGGTGGCCACCGAGACCAAGGCCGGCGGCCGCCTGCAGTTCTCGAGCAGCGCGCGCGCCACGCTCGGCGCGATGAAGGGCATCCTCCTCGCCGACCAGACGGGTCTCGCGACCGGCGCACCCTACGTGCGCGCCGGTTCGCTCGGGCTCGCGCTGCAGAAGACCGGTCAGCTCACGCTCGACGCGAGCAAGCTCCGGTCGGCGCTCGAGTCCGATCCGGGCGCGGTCGAGGCGCTGTTCTCCTCGGGTGGCGCGGCATCGCTCGGCACGGTGCAGTACGTGGGCGCGGGCACCCTCACGCCCTCGGGCTCGTACGCGCTCAACGTGACGCAGGCGGCCACGCGCAGCAGCGTGCTCGGCAGCGCGTTCGGCGCGTACGCGGCGAGCGGCACGCCGGCGACGATGACCGTCACCGCCGAGGGGTCGAATCGCGCGACGACGATCGCGTTCGTGAACGGCGACACGCCGGCGGTGCTCCTCGCGAGGCTCAACGCGGCGTTCCAGGCGGACTCGGTCGCGGTGATCGCGACGCTCGAGGGCGGGGCGCTGCGGCTCACGAGCACCGAGCACGGGAGCGGCAACGGGTTCACCGTCGCCTATGCGGATCCGGGACTCGAGTCGCCGGCCACACAGCTCGGGATCGCGGCGGGCGCGCACGACAACGGCGTCGACGCGGCGGGCACGCTGGCGGGTGTCGCGATGACCGGCGCGGGGCAGCTCCTCACGGGCGTGAACGGCCTCGTGGTGCGCTACACCGGCACGGACGCGCTCGCGAGCACGACGGTGCGGTACTCGCGCGGCCTCGCCGGCGCGCTCACCGGCGCGGCGAACTCGATCCTCGTGGACGGCGATGGCACGGCCGCCCAGCAGGAGACCTCGGCGCGCGCGCGCATCGTGTCGCTCGAGCGGCGCGAGGCCGACATCACGTCGCGCCTCGAACGCCGCCGGGCGGCACTCATCGCCGACTTCACGCGGATGGAGACGACGCTCTCGCGCCTGCAGAGCCAGGGCAACTGGCTCTCGTCACAGATCACGTCGATCCAGAACATCAGCGCCGCCGCCAACGGCTGAGCGGCGGCGCGGGTGACGTGAGGCGGGCACGCAAGGAATCGCGGATGGTGCCGATACTGCGAGAGAAGCCACCAACCTCACGCGACCATGACCTACGCCACCCGCACCCGCACGCGCGAATCCGTCCGACAGGGCGATCGCTACAAGGAGATGGAAGTGCTCTCCGCGACGCCGGGCGAGCTCGTGGTGATGGTCTACGACCATCTCCTCACGAGCCTGCTGCGGGCGCGCGCGGCGATCGTCGCCAAGGACCTCGAGGCGCGGGCCACCGAGTTCGGCCGGGCGCGTGACGCGGTGGGCGAGTTGCTCGCGACCCTCGACCACTCGCGCGGCGGGGCGGTCGCCGAGCAGCTCGGCGGACTCTACTCGTTCTTCCTCAGCGAACTGACCTCGCTCGGCATCGATCCGGCCATCGCGCGCCTGGACCGGGTCACGGCGATGGTCCGCGAGCTTCGCGAGGCCTTCGTGGGCATCCAATCCGGAGCGGTGCGATGAGCAGCATGGTGCAGACGCGCGGCGAGATCATGGCCGAGTACGCCCGCGGGATCACCGGCCGCCTCGCGGCGGCCGACGACGCGCTCCGGCTGGCGGTGCTCGCCGGCGACACCGAGGCCCTTCTGGTCGGGATGGGTGAGCGCGAAGCCTCGCTCACCGCGACCGAGGACCTGGTGGGCGAGCTCGACCTCGCGGGGCTCTCCCCGGCCGAGCACGCGTCGATCATCCGGCAGATGGTGCAGTCGCTGGAGCGGAGCCAGGTGGCCCAGGCCGCGCTCGAGGCCGAGCTCTTCGAGGCGCGGCGGAACGCGGCCAGGCAGTTGGCCCAGCCGATGCCCCGGTTCCGGCCGGGGGAGCGGGCCGGGTATGCCCTGCCGGCCCACCGGGCCTCGCTCCGTACGACCGGCTGAAATTGCCGGGTCAAGTCGGTGTAAAGTCCGCCGATACTGACTCCCAAAGGAGGAGTATCAACATGTCGATCAATCCCACCGGCCCCAGCCGTCCCCGCATTGACGGGGCGATCCCGGCCCGTTCCACCAACGGCGTCGCTCGCGTCTCCGACGAGTCGCAGCTCCGCCAGCCCGACGCGCCGGTCTCCGGCCAGCGCGACGTCCTCGACCTCTCCCCCGCGGCGCGCGCATTCGTGGCCCGCACCGAGGAGGAGAGCTCCCTCTCGGCGGAGCGCCTGCTGCAGATCCGGCAGCGCATCCTCGACGGGACCTACGATTCCCCGGTCGTGATCGACGCGGTGGCCTCGGCCCTGCGCGCGAGCCGCGACCTCCGCTGACCGTCGTCCCACTCCGCTCTCCACCTCATCGAGCGATCCATGCGTTTTCTCGTCGTCGACGATTCCGCGACCATGCGTCGCATCATCGTGAACTCGCTCGACCGCATCGGCTATGCCGACGTGGTCGAAGCGGATGATGGCGCGACCGCGCTCACGAAGTTCGCGGAAGGCGGCATCGACTTCATCATCACGGACTGGAACATGCCGCAGATGAGCGGGCTCGACTTCGCCCGCAGCGTCCGCGGCCGTCCCGACGGCAGCGCGATCCCGATCCTGATGGTCACCACGCGTTCGGCGCGCGAGGACATCCTCGCGGCGGTCGAGGCCGGCGTGAACAACTACGTGCTCAAGCCCTTCACTCCCCCCGTGCTCAAGGAGAAGATCGATGCGGTCCTCTCCGTCCGCGCGGCCGCCTGAACCGGAGACGTCACGTCCGATGGCTACCCAGGTGCAGTCCCACCACGACGTCCTCCATGCGACGGACACGGCCCTGCGGCTCGTGAACCAGGCGCTGGGCGACCTCGGCACGGCCGACAGCCTCGCGAAGATCGCCGCGCCGATGGCCGAGAAGGGCCACGCGCAGCAGGGCAGCCTGCTCGCGCTCGCCTCCACGCTGCTGCGCGCGTACGCCGAGGTGGCGTCGCTCCTCGACCGCATCAAGCAGAGCCGCGGGCTCCTGCAGGAAGCGAACGACGCGCGCCTCGACCAGATGAACCGGAAGCTGAGCGCCGTGACCTCGGCGACCGAGCTCGCCGCGACCGGCATGCTCGACGGCCTCGACCGCGCGATCGCGGTGGTGACCGAGCTCGAGACCGAGGCGGCCGAGTCTCAGGACCTCATCCGACACGCCCGCTACACGGCGCTGCGCGAGGAGCTCTACGGGGTCATGACGCACGTGCAGTTCCAGGACATCACCAGCCAGCAGCTCGGCTATGCGGCCGCCGTCATCTCCGACACGGAGCGCCGGCTGGAGCAGCTCACCGGGATCTTCGAGCCCTTCGCGGCCGATGTCACCGCGGTGAGCGGCGGGGTGGAGTCCTCGGCGCCGAAGCACTTCGACCCGAACGCAGTCGCGGACAAGACGGACTCGCAGGCCTTCGCGGACGCGCTCTTCGGCCCGCGCTGAGGCGCACGGTCATGGCGAACCTGACGATCGACGACGCCATCGCGGCGTTCGTCGCCTGCGAGCCCGGCGACGAGGCCGCGCGGCGCCGCCTGCGCGAGCGCCTCTGGGCGCTCGTCGCCGACAAGCGCTTCGCTCCGCCGGTGCGCATGGCGCTCGCCGACGCGATCGCGGTGCTCGACGACCCGTCCGAGTTCAAGGGCGCGAAGGAATCCGACGGCCTCGAGAAGGTGCGCAACCACCTCGAGATCGCCGTCGACCACGCCGAGTGCGGCGACCGCGCGATGAGCGAGCCCGAGCCCGATCCGGCGCCGCGCGCGGCGGCGCCGAGCATCCCCGTGGTGCCCGCTCCGGTGCACGCGGGGTCCGGTGCCGCACATCCCGCGGAGCCGGCCACGTTCACGATCGAGGACGACTGCGATCGTTCGCTGATCGAGGACTTCGCGGCCGAGGCGCGCGAAGGCCTCGAGACCGCCGAGACCGCGCTGCTCCGCCTCGAGACCGCGCCCGACGACGTGGAAGCCATCAACGACGTCTTCCGCGCCTTCCATACGATCAAGGGCACCTCGTCCTTCCTCGGCCTCTCGGCCATCGCCGGGTTCGCGCACCACGCCGAGGACATGCTCGACCGCGTCCGCGGCGCCGACCTCGCGTTCGCCGGCCAGGTGCCGGAGCTCGCGCTGCGCGCGGTGGATGTCCTCAAGTCGCTCGTGCAGGCGATCCCGGCCGCGCTCGCCGGCGGTGCGCCGTCGCTGCCCGAGGACTACTACTCGCTCCAGACCGCGCTGAGCGCGCCGGAGACGCATGGCGGCGAGGTCGTCGTCGCGCCGCGCTCCGCCCCCGCGGCCGTGTCGGCGCCGGACGCCTCTGCCGCCTCGTCCGCCGCAGCCACGCGCACGGCGACGCCGGTCGCGACCGTCGCGGCGGCGGCTCCGGTCACCGACCCGATGGTCAAGGTCCGCACCGACAAGCTCGACCGGCTCGTCGAGATGGTGGGTGAGCTCGTCATCGCGAACACCATCCTCCTGCAGGATGGGATCGTGCGCGATGCGTCGCACCACCACCTCGCGCAGAAGGTCCGCGAGGCCGACAAGATCGTCCGCGAGCTGCAGGACCTCTCGCTCGGCCTCCGCATGGTGCCGCTCAAGGGCGCGATCACCAAGCTCACCCGCGTGGTGCGCGACCTCGCCAACCGCAGCGGGAAGCAGATCACGTTCGAGGTGCACGGCGAGGAGACCGAGGTCGACCGCACGCTCGTCGACCTGCTCGCCGACCCGCTGCTGCACATGGTGCGCAACGCGGTCGACCACGGGATCGAGACGCCGTCGGAACGGCTCAAGGCCGGCAAGCCGGCGATGGGCACCGTCCGCCTCGAGGCGAGCCAGGCGGGCGATCGCGTCCTCGTGAAGCTCCGTGACGACGGCCGCGGCCTGCAGCGCGAGAAGATCGTCGCCAAGGCGGTGGAGAAGGGCATCATCTCGAGCGGCGACGGCATGACCGACTCCGAGGTGTTCGAGCTGATCTTCGCGCCGGGCTTCTCGACCGCCGAGGCGGTGACCGAGGTGTCGGGTCGCGGGGTGGGGATGGACGTCGTGCGCCGGAACCTGATGGCGATGCGCGGCCGCACCCTCATCGAATCGAAGCCCGGCCAGGGCTCCACGTTCACGATCGAACTCCCGCTCACGCTCGCCATCACCGACGGCATGATCGTCCGCGTGGGCGCCGAGCGCTACATCGTCCCCACCGCGCAGATCCGTCGCTGCTTCCGTCCCGAGCCGAGCGCGGTGAGCACGGTGCAGGGGAAGGGCGAGATGGTGCAGCACGGCGGCGAGGTGCTCCCGATGCTCCGGCTGCACCGCGCGCTGCGCGTGGTCGGGGCGCAGGAGGTCGTGGTGGAGGGGATCCTCATGGTGGTCGGCGACGGCAACAACCGGGTCGCGATCCTCGTGGACGAGCTCCTCGGCCAGCAGCAGGTCGTCGCGAAGCCGCTCGGCGAGGCGATCGGCCGTGTGCGCGGGCTCACCGGCGGCGCCATCCTCGGCGACGGCCGCGTGGGACTCATCCTCGACGTGGACGAACTGGTCTCGGCGAGCCGCCAGGCGCCGGGCGACGCGAGCATCGCCGCCGGGCTGGGTGCGAGCCTCGCCGCGGCGCAGGCTGCCTGACCCGGCGCGCCGACTGCGGGAAATCGCCCCACCGGCCGATACTCCGAGACGTAGCCACCACCATCCCACCGCATCCCCGAGTCCGTCATGACCGCACCCGTCGCTGAGTCCGCCTCGACGACCCGCTCGCTGGGCGGGAAGTACCTCACGTTCGTCCTCGCCGGCGAGGAGTACGGGTTCGAGATCCTCACGGTCCACGAGATCATCGGGATGATGGCGGTGACGCCGGTCCCGCACAGCCATCACTGCATCCGCGGCGTCGTGAACCTCCGCGGCAAGGTGATCCCGATCGTCGACCTGCGCCGCCGCTTCAGCATGCCCGCGGTCGAGGCGCCCGAGACCTGCATCATCGTGCTCAACGTGAAGGGACTGCTGGTGGGCATCGCGGTGGACGCCGTGTCCGAGGTGCGGATGATCGCCGACGGGGAGATCGAGCCGCCGCCGTCGTTCGGCAGCGATGTCGATGTGTCGTGCCTGCTGGGCGTGTCGAACTCCGAGGGGAAGGTCCGCATGCTGCTCGACGCGGACAAGGTCCTCTCGATCGACGCGATCTCGACGGCGCTCTGACGCACCGGCCCGGGCGCACCTGCGCCGCGGCCGCGCCTGCGACACGCGCACGACAGCCCCGCGGCGGCCGACCGGCCGCCGTCTCCCATCCCGTTCCGCTCCCTGACCGATGACCTCGCCCAGCCCCGCGCTCGTCGCGGGCCCCGACCTGCGGCTCTCGGCCGACCGCTATGAGGCGGTGGGCGAGTACCTGCACGGGCTGTGCGGCATCAAGCTGCGCGAGGGCAAGGAGGCGCTGGTCATCTCGCGCCTCGGGAGCCGCGTGCGCGCGACCGGGCTCCCGTCGCTGAACGCCTACGTCGACGCGATCCTCGACGAGCAGCTCCCCGGCGAGCTGCCGCACTTCATCGACGTCCTGACGACCAACAAGACGAACTTCTTCCGCGAGTCGGCGCACTTCGACTATCTCGCGGAGACGGTGCTGCCGCGACTCGCGGCGGACGGACAGGAGATCCGCATCTGGAGCGCGGCCTGTTCCTCCGGCGAGGAGCCGTACACGCTGGCGATGACCGTGCGCGACCATCTGCCGCCCGACGCGCAGCGCCGTGTGCGGATCCTCGCGACCGACATCTCCAACCGCATCCTCGTCACGGCGCGCGCCGCGCGCTACTCGGGCGCGCAGCTCCAGGGCCTCTCGCCCGAGACGCTGCGGAAGCACCTCGACAGGGAACCGGGCGCCTCGGGCGCGTGGACCGTCAAGCGCGAGGTGCGCGAGTTCGTCCGCTTCGCGCGGCTGAACCTGATGGAGGCGTGGCCCATGAAAGGCCCGTTCGACGTCATCTTCTGCCGCAACGTGATGATCTACTTCGACCGCGCGACGCAGGAGCAGCTCGTGCGGCGCTTCGCGGCGCTGCTGCCGCCGGGCGGCGTGCTGTGCGTCGGGCACGCGGAGAGCCTTTCGGGGATCGCGCACGGGCTCGACGTGATCCAGCCGGCGGTCTATCGCAAGCCGGGTGGTGGCGCATGAGCCTCGCCGGCAGTGCCATCCACAAGCTCTCGGTCGCCGGACGCAAGTGCGTCGGCATCGCGGGGCTGCATGTCGCCAAGACCGACGGCGACGAGATCGTCACGTACGCGCTCGGCAGCTGCCTCGGGATCACGATGTACGACCCGGTCTCGAAGGTGGGCGGGCTCGTCCACGTGATGCTCCCCGACTCGTCGATCGACAAGGTGAAGGCGCAGAAGAACCCCGGGATGTTCGTCGACACGGGGGTGCCGGCGCTGCTCGAGGAGATGACCCGCTCGGGCGCGAGCCGCAACCGGCTGCGGATCGCCGTCGCGGGCGGTGCGTCGCAGAAGATGTCGGGCCAGGACCAGTTCCGGATCGGCGAGCGCAACAAGCAGGCGTTCGATGCGTGGATGGCCGCGGCCGGCCTGCGCACCATCGCCGAGGAGACCGGCGGCACTAACTGCGCGCGCACGATGACCCTCTCGGTGGCCAACGGCTCGGTGGAGATCAAGGCCGACGGCGCCACGCGGAAGCTGGTCCCGTGACCGCGGAGTCGGTGGTCCGCGTCCTCGTCGTCGACGACTCGGCGCTCGTGCGCCGCATCCTCTCGGAGGGCCTCGGCAAGTTCCGCGACGTCGAGGTGGTGGGCACCGCGCGCGACCCGTACGAGGCGCGCGAGCGCATCGTGGAGCTCGAGCCGGACGTGATCACGCTCGACATCGAGATGCCACGGATGGACGGCCTCACCTTCCTCGAGAAGCTGATGCGGTCCAAGCCGATGCGCGTGATCGTGGTGAGCTCGGTGGCGCAGGCGTCGAGCGCGAACGCGGTGCGGGCCATGGCGCTCGGCGCGGTGGACGTGGTCCCCAAGCCCGAGGGCTCGATGTCGGTGCCCGACGTCGAGCGCCTGCTCATCCGTTCGGTGCGCGCCGCGGCGAGGATCCCGGTCGCGCGCCTCCGCGCGCCGCGCAAGCGGATCGTGCCGCCGGTGTCGACCCATCGCGCCGGCGTGGAGGGCGCGCCGTCGCGCCGCCTCGTCGCGATCGGCGCCTCGACGGGCGGACCGCCGGCCATCGAGGCCGTGCTCTCGGGACTCGGCGCCGAGACGCCGGGGACGGTGATCGTGCAGCACATGCCCCCGCACTTCACGAAGGCGTTCGCCAATCGTCTTGACGGGCTCTGCGCGATGCGCGTGCGCGAGGCGGTGGATGGCGAGATCATCCGCGACGGCACCGCGTACATCGCGCCGGGCGGCTACCATCTGATGGTGCGCAAGACGCCCGAGGGGTTCGTGACGCAGGTGAAGGACGGCCCGCAGGTCCATCACCAGCGGCCCGCGGTGGACGTCCTGTTCGACTCGGTCGCGCAGGCGGCGGGCGATTCGACGGTCGCCGTGCTCCTCACCGGCATGGGGGCGGACGGCGGGCGCGGGATGCTCGCGCTGCGCGAGACCGGCGCCTGGACCATCGCGCAGGACGAGGAGACGTGCGTCGTCTACGGGATGCCACGTGAGGCGGTGGTGCTCGACGGTGTGGAGGAGATCCTCCCGCTGGACGCGATCGCCGGCGCGGTCACCGCACGGCTCGCCGCCGGCCGGCGTCCGCCTCGCCGGACGTCGGTGCCGGTCGCATACTGAACGGGCCCCATCCACCCGGAGATGTCCATGCGCGCGATCATCCGTCCCACCCTCGTGGTCCTCGCCGTGCTGGCGATCGGGCTCGTCTCGTGCCGGCGCCACGCGCCCGAGGCCGGTCCGGACGTGCGCGGGAACGCGCCGGACCTCAGCGAGCGCGAGGCGCGGGCGCGCGCGGCGCAACTGCGCCTGGAGCCGTACCAGTCGGTCGACCACGCCTTCCGCGACGCGAAGAGCCACCTGACGAACTCGGTGCGGCTCACGGTGCAGGACAGCGCGGACTGGCGCGCGGTGTGGGCGCGGATCGCGGGGCCGAACGCGTCGGCGGAGCCGCCGGCGGTGGACTTCACGCGCGAGATGCTGCTCGTGGCAGGGATGGGCGAGCAGCCGTGCATGGGCTACCTGATCAACATCGACACGATCTTCCGCGACGACGAGCGGCGGATCTATGCGGTGGTGCGCGAGCGGCATCGCGGCGCGGGGTGCGGATGCCTCAACGAGGTGGTGTCGCCGGTGGATGTGGTGCGCGTGCCGCGGACGATCCGCCCGGTCACGTTCCTCGAGCGGCGCGAGTCGAACGTGTGCGAGGTCCGCACGTCGGCACTCGGCGAGGCGCTCGGCGCGCGGTGAAGCTCAGCGCGCCGGCGCCGTCGCGACCTCGTCGACGGCGTCGAGCAGCATCTGCGGACGGAACGGCTTGAGCAGCACCTTGGTGTTCGGCCCCGCCTCATTCGTCTCGAGGTCCGTGATCACCCGGCCGGAGATCAGCACCGTCCCGCCCGCCGCACCGCGCGCACAGAGCGCGCCCGCGAGCGCCGACCCGCGCGCGCCGGGGAGGCCCACGTCGCAGACCAGCACGTCCGCGGGCTCCTCCGTCGCCATGGTCTCGGCCTCGACGGCGCCGGTCGCGAGCCGCACATGGTGGCCGCCCTCGTGGAGCAGCCGCCGCAGGACGTTGCCGAGTTGCGCGTCGTCCTCCACCACCAGGATCCGTCGTGCCGGGCGTCGCAGCGCATCGCTCTTGCGCCGGTTGTTGCCTGCGTGCGGGGTCGCCTCGGCGAGCCGCGGGAAGTAGCAACGGAACTCGGTGCCGATCCCCACCTCGCTCAGCACGTCGATCGCTCCGCCCGACTGGAGCACGGTGCCGAGGACGGCGGGGAGCCCGAGCCCGCTGCCGTGCCCCTGCGGCTTGGTCGTGAAGAACGGCTCGAAGATGCGGCGGCGGATCGACTCCTCCATCCCCACCCCGGCATCACGCACCGCGATCACGACATGCTCGCCGGCCTGCAGCGGGCCGATGCCGCGCGCGCGCTCGCTGGTGAGGACCTCGTGCGCGACCTCCACCTTGATGGTCCCGCCCATCGGCATCGCGTCACGGGCGTTCATGATGAGTGTGGTGAGCGCCCGCTCGAGCTGCGAGCGGTCGGCCTGCACCAGCCAGTGCGTGTCGGGGACGATCACGTCGAGGCGATGGTCGGGGCCGAGCACACGGTCCATCCAGCGCTTGAGTCGCACCGCGACCTCGCCGAGGTCGAGCGGGCGCGGCTCGAGGAACTGCCGCCGGCCGAACGCGAGCAGCTGCCGCGTGAGCTCGGCGCCGCGCTCGGCCGCCGTGCGGATCTCCTCCAGCGGCTGGCTCACCGGGTTCGACGCCCCGAGTTCGTCGCTCGCGATGTCGACCCACGCGAGGATGCCGGTGAGCATGTTGTTGAAGTCGTGCGCGACGCCGCCGGCCAGCAGGCCGACGGCCTCGATCTTCTCGGCCTCGGCGACGCGCAGCTGGAGCGCGCGCGCCTCGGTCATGTCGCTCACGGTGCAGAGCAGGGCCGGGTTCCCGCCGAAGTCGACGACGCTCGTCGCGACGTCGACCTCGAGCCGGTGGCCCAGCGTGTGGAGCCCGCGGAGATGGATGCGCGCCGTCTTGGTGGAGCCTGTCGCGAGCGCGGTGCGCACCTCGCGCAGCTGCGCCATCGAGCGGCGGTCGATGAGCGAGAGCACCCGCGGCCGCTCGGCGACGAGTTCGGCGTCGGCGCCGATGAGTTGCAGGAACCGGGGGTTGGCGTAGACGAGCCGCCCCCGCTGGACGACGACGATCCCGGTGAGCGCCTGCTCGACGAGCTGGCTGAACCGGTACTCCACCTCGCGGAGCGTCTTCTCGGTCCGCTCGCGCGCGGTCACGTCACGGGCGTTCACGACGAACACCGAGTTCCCGAGCGCGGCCGGATTGAAGCCCGAGGTCGTGGTCTCGAGCGTGCGCCACCCGCCGTCCTTGTGCCGTGCGCGCAGCACGGCGCTCCGCACCAGCGACGGATCGCGCTTCAGGTCCTGGAGCACGGTGGTCAGGGCCGCCAGGTCGTCGGGATGGCAGTACGCGGTGAGCGTCCGGCCCTCGAGTTCGTGCGCGGACCAGCCGAGGTGGACCGCGACGGATTCACTCACGGTCCGGACGTGGCTCGTCTCGTCGATGAGCGCCCAGATGTCGAGGGCGTGCGCGGTGAGCGCGCGCAGGCTGTCCTGATACTCCTGGAGCGTGCGCTTCGCCAGCCGCTCGGCGGTCAGGTCGGTCGCATGGATCCGCACCCGGCGCGCCTCATCGGCTTCGATCACGAGCCGGACGGCGCGGTCGTCCTCGGCGTGCTGCAGGAATCCGACCTCGATGGAACACCCCGGCCAGTCCCCGGAGGCGACTGCGGCGATGGCGTGCGCGAGGGCGGGGCGGTCCTCGACCCGGGCGAGCTGGGGCAGGGGCAGCGCGAAGAGTTCGTCGCGGCGGATGCGCAGCGCAGACGCGAAGCTGGTGCTGACCGCGCGGACCCGGCCCTGCGCGTCAACGAGCGCGGTGGGCCGGCCGGCGGCCCCGTCGGGCGTCCGACTCGGGTTCCGTCCGTTCGGATCGGAGGTGCGGCGGGGCGGCTGCGTCACGCGACGGAATATGCGCTCAGAATGGGGACTTGGAAGCTCCAGTTCCGGCCTTCTCGTCCGATACTCGTTTGGAGACACCACGGATCCCACCGTCCGGGAGGCGGTATCACCATCAGCCCCGAACTCCACTCGCCAGTCCCTGGGCGTGATGCGTCGCGTTCCGTCGAACGGAACCGGCCGGTCACGACGCGCGTCTCCGGCGGGGATGCGGACGGTGAGGCGCGTCACCTGACGGTGCTGATCCTCGAGGATCATCCCTTCCAGCGCCGCATGCTCGGGAGGCTGCTTCTCGGCCTCGGGAGTGTCGCGGTGGTCGAGGCGTCCACCGGCGATGAGGCCCTCGAGGCCGTCCGCCGCACGACGCCGGACCTCGTCATCGCCGACCTCGAGACGCCGGGAATGGACGGTGTCACGTTCCTGCGCATGTTGTCGCAGGACGCGGTCACGCCGCGCGTCGTCCTGACCAGCGCCCACGACCAGGCCGTCCTGCGCTCCGTGGACGAGATGGCCAAGATGTACGGCCTCCAGGTGCTCGGTGCGATCCCCAAGCCGGTCTCGCTCGAGGCGCTCCGCGGATTCCTGCACGAGGTGCGCACGCACGAGGCGGCCAAGGCCCGGAAATCCATGCGCGGGCACGCCATCGCGGACAGCTACTCGGTGGAGCAGATCTCCGAGGCGATCGCGAACGGCGAGATCATCCCCTGGTTCCAGCCGAAGGTCGAGGTGAGCACCGGGCGCCTCTCGGGCGTCGAGGCGCTCGCCCGCTGGATGCACCCGACGCGCGGCATGATCGGCCCCGGGGCCTTCATCCCGGTCCTCGAGGCGACACCGGTGGCGATGGATGCGCTGAGCCAGAGCATGCTCACGCAGGCGCTCGCGTGGGTGCGGAAGTGGGAACGCGTCGGGCTCGCGATCAAGGTGTCGGTCAACCTCCCGGGTGGCGCACTCGCCGACCCCGGTCTGGCGGATCGCCTCTCCAAGCTGGTGCGCAACATCGGCGTCGAGCCCAGCTCGCTGGTGGTCGAGGTCACCGAGACGACCGTGAGCCGCGAACGCGCGCTCGCGATCGAGACGCTCGCGCGGCTGCGGATGGGCGGGTTCGGCCTCTCGCTCGATGACTACGGCACCGGCTATGCCTCCATGGAGATGCTCAAGACGATGCCGGTGACCGAGGTGAAGGTCGACCGCCGCTTCGTGCACGGGGCATCCAAGGACCCGAAGGCGACCGCCGTGCTCGGTTCCCTGCTCGAACTCGCCTCGGGTCTCCAGCTCTCGGCGGTCGCCGAGGGCGTGGAGACGCAGGAGGACCTCGCCCTGCTGGAGGCGCTGGAATGCCCCTACGCGCAGGGCTATGTGATCGCGAAGCCGATGAGCGGCGACGACCTGCTTACCTGGGCCCAGCTCCGCGGACCGGCGGCGGGCTGATGCAGCCGGCGCTGAGCGAGGTCGCCGCGCGCGCCGTGGTGAGCCGTGATCGGCTGCTCCGGCGATTCGTCGTGTCGGCCGCGGCGGTCCTGCTCGTCATCGCGGTGGTGCTCGTCTGGCGCGAGGAACGGGCGCTGCTCGGGCAGCTGGAGGACGCGGCCCTGAGCGAGCGCGCGCACGGCGCCTCCGCGTTGGCGACGCAGCAGGCGACGCTCGCCGCGCGCATCGCGGGCCTCGTGCAGTCCCGGTCGGTGGTGCCCGGTGACGCACGGGCCGACCTGCACATCGAACGGCAGTCCGGCCCCGATGCCGCGGAACTCATCGCCTCGGACCCCACGACGCGTCTCGCGGTGGGCGGCGTCCTGGCGCTCACCACCGCACCCGCGGGCGCGAGGCAGGCCGACGCCGTCAGCCGCCTCCTCGGCACCCTCCTCGCGCAGCGTCTGGCGCTCGAGTCGGAGCCGGAGGTGGAGGCGGTCTACCTCGTGGTGCCCGACGCGCAGGTGGTCTCCCGCGTGCCGTACGTGAACGCCGAGCAGTTGCGCGTGCGGCAGCGTGACGCGCGGCTCGCGAACTGGTTCGAACGCGAGGTCCTCATCGCCCCGTCCAATGCGGGCGAGCTCCCCGGCGAGGCGTGGATCACGCGCGACCCCGCGTCCGGTGCGTCGGTGCTGCGCGTGGACCAGTCGGCATGGCTGGGCGGGTCGAGCGCGGCCGCGACCGTCATCGTGACGGTCCCCGTGCGCGCGTATCTGCGGCGCCTCGCGTCGGCCCGGTCGAGCGTCCCGCTCATCGCCGGCCTCGTCACGACCGACGGCACGATCGCGGGTGCGGCGTCCCTGGCCGCCGGGTCCGGCACGCCGACGTCGGCCAACCTGCCGGTCCCGGTCGCGCAGGCGGGCGCCGCGCTCGACTCGCGGTTCACGCTCGTCGGTGGATGGTTCGGGCTGCGCCTCCCGGTCGAGGGGACGCGCTTCGCGACCATCATCACCGTCTCGGCCACCGATGTGTGGATGGCGGCCCTGCGACGGACCGCGTGGGAACTCGGTCTCCTCCTCGCGGTGGGGCTCGTGCTCGGCGTCACGGGCTGGGTGGTGCGGCGCCGCGTGATCGCGCCGGCCCGGCACGCGGTGGACGAGCTCGTGCAGGCCGAGGCGCTCGTGCGCGAGATCACCGATGGCGTGCCGGGGCTCGCCGTGTTCAAGGTCGTGCGCAGTGATGACGGCGTGATGCGCGTCGATTTCGTCAGTCGCGGCGCGGCCGCGGTGCTCGGCGTTCCCGCCGTCGCCATCGCGGCCGACTGGACGCATGCCTACGAGACCGTCGTCGCCGACGACGCGGCCGCGGTGCGCACCGCCTGCGACCGCGCGTGCATCGAGTGCGCGCCGTGGCAGCACGAGTTCCGGGTGCGGCGGCGCGACGAGGACCGCTGGATCCGCGTGGAGGCGCGCGCGAGCCGCGTGCCCGGCGGCGTGGAACTGGTGGGATCGTGGCGCGATGTCACCGAGGGCCGCGTCCACACGGAGCTGCTCGCCGACGCGCATCGCCGGACCATCGAGCTCGCCGATGGCGTGCCGGGCGCGGTGATCCAGTGGCGCGTGACGACGGACGGCCGGCAGGAGGTCGCGTTCGTGGGCAACCGGCTCTCCGAGATCGCCGGCATCGGCGCGTCCGACCTCTACGCGGGGCTCCACGCGTTCGAGCAGGTGCAGCTCGCCGAGGACGTGGAGGCGGTGCGGCGCGCGCGCCAGCAGGCCGTGGTGACCGAGACGGGCTACGCCGTCGAGTACCGCGTGATGCATCCCGGACGCGGGCTCCGGTGGCTGCGCGAGGAGGCCGTCTCGCATCGCGTGGCGGGGTGCCTCGCCGCGTTCACGGTGCACATCACCGACGTCACGCAGCAGCGCAAGGAGGCCGGCGAGCTGCGTCGCGCCAAGGAGGAGGCCGAGACGGCGACGCGCGCCAAGTCGGTCTTCCTCGCGACCATGTCCCACGAGATCCGCACGCCGATGACCGGCATCAGCGGGATGATCGAGGTGCTGTCGCGCACGGTGCTCGACGCCGACCAGCGGGGCCAGCTCTCGACCATCGCCGACTCGGCGCGCACGCTCCGCCGCATCCTCGACGACGTGCTCGACTTCTCGCGCATCGAGGCGGGGAAGATGACCGTCGAGAAGCGGCCGATGTCGATCGACGACGTGATCGAGGCGACCGCGGGGCTCTACGTCGCGGCGGCCGAGGAGAAGAACGTCCACCTGCGCGCCACGGTCGACCCGCGGATCGGCGAACTGCTCATGGGCGACGCCGTGCGGCTCCGCCAGGTGCTCGGCAACCTCCTGTCCAACGCGGTGAAGTTCACCGCGCGCGGGAGCGTGCGTCTCTCGGTGACGCAGGAGTCGCTGTCGGAGACGGTGCGCCTGTTGCGGTTCGAGGTCACCGACACCGGCGCCGGCATCCCCTACGAGGTCCAACCACGGCTCTTCGCGCCGTTCGAGCGCGGCGAGCACGAGATCACCACGCAGGTGGGCGGCACGGGCCTCGGCCTCGCGCTCGTCCGGCGCATCGTCGACCTCATGGAAGGGTCGGTCGAGTTGCGCAGCCTCCCGGGGGTCGGCACCTCGGTGCAGGTCCGCGTGCCGTTCGAGCGGCTGCACGAGGAGACGACGGAGGCGCGGATCTCGCTGAGCGGGCTGCGCGTGGCCGTGCTCCACGACACCGAGACCGATGCGCGCTACCTGTCGTCGCTGCTCGAGATGCGCGGCGCGTCGGTGCTCGTCGTCTCGCCCGATCACGTGACGGCGGTCCCCGAGGGGACCGACGCCGACGTCGTCGTCACCGGCCCCGACGTGGCGCGCGAGGTGCAGCACGCGTTGCGCGCGCGCCTCGCGCCGGGGACCACCGGGCGCACCCAGATCGTGCGCCTCTTCGAGGGCGCGAGCCTGCGGCCCGAGATGCGCGGGGACGGCGGCGTCACGCTCGCTCCGCACGCGCGACGGAGCACGTTCCTGCGCGCCGTGGCCATCGCCGCCGGCCGCGACGAGCCCGACCTCCCGACGGCCGCGCAGGAACACCGGTCCGCCTCGGTGCCGGAGTCGGTCACGGTCGACGAAGCGATCGCGGAGCGGCGCCTCATCCTCGTCTGCGAGGACCATCCCATCGCGCAGCGCGTGATCGAGAAGCAGCTGCGCGTGCTCGGCTACACGGCCGAGCTGCACAACAACGGCCACAGCGGGCTCACGGCGTGGCGCACCGGGCGCTACGGCCTCGTGCTCACCGACCTCCACATGCCGGAGATGGACGGCCTCACGCTCGCGCGCCGGATCCGCGCCGAGGAGGGGCGCGACACCGCGCTCGGGCGCACGCCGATCATCGCGCTCAGCGGCAACGCGTTCGACGAACAGCGCGTGGTCTGCGTGGAGGCGGGCATGGACGACTTCCTCGCCAAGCCGGCGCTGCTCAAGGAGCTTGACGCCACGCTGCGGTTCTGGCTCCCGCCGAGCACGCGGCCGCAGGGCGACGACCTGAAGGCCGCGGCCCCGACGGCGCTGCCGGTGACGCTGCCCGCGCCCCTCAGCCACAAGGCGCTGAAGGAGAGCCTGGGCGACGACCCCGAGGTGCTGCGCGCCGCGCTCGGCGAGTTCCTCGACGCCGACGCGGAGGACTTCGCGGTGCTCTACGCGGCCGTGGAGGCCGACGACCGCGTGAAGGTCGTCGGATCGGCACATCGCATCGAGGGCGCGGCGCGCATGCTCGGCGCCATGCCCTATGCCCGTGCGGCCGAACGCGTGAAGCGGCTGTTCGGTCTGGAGCAGGACGCGGCCGAACGCACCGAGGCGGTGCATCTGCTGCAGCAGGAGGGTGAGCGCCTCCGCACCTGGCTGCACACCACGCGCGACTGGTTCGAGCGCGTGACGGTGGGTGCCGGCGCGTAAGAAGCGGGAAATGCCTGACAGAACGGCACTTAAGTCCGCTGGCGTCGGCGTCGATACCTAGGGAGTGACAGCTCGTCCGTCGCGATCCGCACCCGGGTCGCGCGCCGGGCGTCGACGTCCCACCCCATCCCGAAAGTCCCGACATGTTCCAGTCCCTCGCCCTGCGCACGCGGATCCTCGCGCTCCCGGCGGTCGCCGCGGTCGGTTTCGTCCTCACGCTCGGTGTCACGGTCGGCTTCGGCCGGCATGCCCAGCGCCAGCAGCAGCTCGTCGAGCGGAGCTTCTCGCCGTCGCTCGCGCACAGCCAGCGGCTCGAGGGGACGCTCGACGCCTATCAGCGCGCGCTCCAGGACGCCGTCGGCGCGAGTGATGCCTCGGCCGTGGAGTCCGCGGATACGCTCGTCGCGAACTTCAAGGCGACGCTCGATTCGTTGCGCGCCCTGCCGGTCAACGCCGCCGCGGCGATCGACTCCATCGGCACGCCGTGGACGGCATACACCGGCCTCGCCAAGCGCACGACCGTGGCGATGATCGGCGGCGAGATCTCCATGGAGGCGATGCAGGCGATGCGCGCCGGCGCGGCGGACATGAAGACGCGCCTGCACGACCGCACCGTGATGGAACAGGCCCGCATCGCCGACGCCTTCGCGAGCGCCCGTGCCGCGCAGTCGACCACGCTCTGGGTCGCGACGATCGTCCTCCTCATCGCCCTCGCGGCGCTCGGCTTCCTCGCCGTCGGCACGGTGCGCAGCATCACCGGCGCCATGCAGCAGCTCTCGGGCGTCGCCCGCGAGATCGCTGCCGGCCGCATCGAGCAGACCGTCGCGATCGATTCGCGGGACGAGATCGGCCAGCTCGCCGACGCGTTCCGGCACATGATCGAGTACGTGGGCGGCATCGCCCACGCCGCGGACCGGCTCGCCGCCGGCGACCTGGAGGCGCGCGTCGCCCCGCGGTCCGAGCAGGACGTGCTCTCGCAGAACATGAACCGCGCCGCCGACACGCTGCGCGCGATCATCGGCGAGGCGCAGCAGCTCATCGCCGCCGGCCGCGCCGGCAAGCTCTCCCAGCGCGGCGACGCGTCCAAGTTCGAGGGCGCCTATCGCGAACTCATCGCCGGGACCAACGCGCTGCTCGACGCGGTCGTCGAGCCGGTGCGCGCCGCGCGCGAGGTGCTCGAGGCGGTCGCCGAGCGCGACCTCACGGTCCGCGTGGAGGGCGAGTACCAGGGCGAGCATGCGGCGGTCACGCAGGCGCTCAACACGGCGCTCGACAACATCGAGGGCGCGTTCGCGTCGCTCTCGGCGACCATCACGCAGGTGAACGCCGCCGGCGCCGAGATCGGCTCGGGCAGCTCCGAGCTCGCGAGCGGCTCGTCCGACCAGGCCGGCGCGCTCGACCAGGTCACGCAGCGGCTCCAGGCCGTCGACGAGCGCACGAAGGAGAACGCGCACGACGCCAGCGAGGGCCGCACGGCCATGGAGCGCGTCCGCACGGTCACCGAGGAGGGCGTGCAGCGCATGAACACGCTCGCCGCGGCCGTGGCCGAGATCAAGCGCTCCGCCGACGACACCGCGAAGATCGTGAAGTCGATCGACGAGATCGCGTTCCAGACGAACCTGCTCGCGCTCAACGCGGCCGTCGAGGCCGCGCGGGCCGGCGACGCGGGCCGCGGGTTCGCCGTCGTCGCCGACGAGGTCCGCTCGCTCGCCATCCGCGCCGCCGATGCGGCGCGCAACACCGCCTCGCTCATCGAGCAGTCGGTGCAGAAGGCGGAGCAGGGCGTCACGCTCAACCAGAGCGTCTCGCGCCGCCTCGGCGAGATCCGCGAGGGCGTCGAGAGCGCGAGCGGCATGATGGCGAACATCGCGCAGAAGACCGTCGAGCAGACGCAGGACCTCGCCGAGATCACCGCGGCGATGTCGCAGATCGGGTCGCTCACGCAGCGCACCGCCGCCAACGCCGAGGAGTTCGCCGGCGCGAGCGCCGAGCTCTCGGCGCAGGCCGGCGAGATGCAGGATCTCGCGCAGCGGTTCCGGGTGTCGACCTCGGCCCGGCAGAAGCCGTCGTCCGCCGCCTCGGCCCCCGCGTCGAAGCCGGCCGCGCACGCCGTCCACAGGCCGGCCGCCCGGCCGGTCGCGAAGCCCGTCCCGGCCGCGCCCGCGCGCGGCCACGCGTCACCGCCGGCGCCGCCCTCCGTCAGCGCGCCGACGCACCGCCCCACCCGGCCCGCCACCAAGGCGGCCGCCGCCATCCCGTTCGATGCCGATGAGACCGACGGCGTCCTCGGCGAGTTCTGACCACCGCAGTCCACCGCACATCCACCTCACCACTCGTCCCATGAACTTCCGTCGCACGTTCCTCCTCATCGCCGTGCTGCTCCTCGGCGTCACGCCGCGCGTCTCCGCCGCCCAGGTGGATCTCGCCGAGCGCCTCTCGGTCCATGGCTCCATCAACATGGGCTGGGGCAAGTCGGACAACCTCCCGACCTTCGGCATCGACAAGGACGGCACGACCGAGTATCGCGCGGTCGCGCTCCAGTTCGGCTACAAGATCGACGACAACGACCGCGTGGTCACCCAGTTCCTGCACCGCCGCAACGGCACCTCGCCGCTCAACGATGCGGAGCCGGACTTCTTCCCCGTGTGGGCGTTCTACGAGCACGCCTTCGAGAACGGCGCCAAGCTCAAGCTCGGTCGTGCGCCGCTGCCGCGCGGGCTGTTCAATGAAGTCCGCTTCGTCGGCACGCTGCTGCCGTTCTTCCGCGTCGGCCGTGCCGTGTACGGCGAGACGCTCGAGCAGATCGACGGCGCCGTGCTCAGCAAGCCCTTCGACGCGGGCAAGTTCCGCATCGAGACCTATGCCTTCGCCGGCGGCTTCGACCTCCGCGCCCTGCTCCCGGGCTCGTCCGGCGTGAGCGTGTACCAGCAGCGCATGGAGAACTCGTTCGGCGCGCAGGTGTGGGTGAACACGCCGATCGACGGCGTCCGGTTCGGCGGCTACGCGCACTCGTACCAGGACACGCCCCACTACACGCTGCCGGACTCGCTTCGCGGTGAGCGCACGCTCACGTGGACGGCCTCGGCCGAGGGCGTCTTCTCCCGCGGCTTCGTCCGCGCCGAGATGACCACCTTCAACAACGACGGCCACCGCAACTACGGCGGCTGGTACGCGCAGGCCGGCGTGAAGCCGGTCGAGAAGCTCACCGTCGCCACCGAGTACCAGGAGGTCACGCTCCGTGTCGGGCTCCCGGCGCCGATCCCGGCGCTCGACGTCCCGATGACCAAGGAGCTGACGCTCGGCTTCACGTGGCAGCGCAACGCGAACGTCGCGTTCAAGCTCGAAGGCCACCGCGTGACCGGTTATGACTTCGACGTCAACGTCCCGTTCATCATCCCGCCGAGCGCCCCGCCGTTCATCGCGACGCTCGCGCCGGCTTCCAAGTCCCACTACATCCTCGCGTCCGTCGCGGTCGCGTTCTGAGGGATGACCATCATGCGCACCCTGCGTTCCCTCATCGGCCTCGCCGCCGCGATCGTGCTCGTCACGGTCGCCGTGCCGGCCCAGGCCCAGGCCTTCAAGGTCATCGCCCACGAGGGCGTGTCCGACGCGGATCTCTCGGCGGACGTCCTGTCGAAGATCTTCCTCAAGCAGTCCCCGAAGTTCCCGAGCGGCCTCGCCGCCAAGCCGGTCGACCTCAAGAAGGACAGCCCGGTGCGCGCGCAGTTCAGCACCGCGGTCGTCGGGCGCCCGGTCGCGGCGGTCGAGACCTACTGGCAGCAGCAGATCTTCGCGGGGAAGGAAGTCCCGCCGCCCGCCAAGGGGAGCGATGACGAGGTGCTCGCGTTCGTGCGCAGCACGCCCGGCGCGATCGGGTACGTCAGCGCCGGCGCGGCGACCGCCGGGGTGAAGGTCATCACGGTCAAGTGATCGCTGGTCGGTGACTGCGGGCCGCGCGCTCGCCCTGGGGGTTCGGCGGAGTCAGACTCCCGCCGGACCCCTTCGCGCTTCCCGCGCGGCATCACGCCGGGGTGCCGGTCTGCGAACCCGACCTGCTCCACCGCACTGCCGCGGATCGTCGCGGCGGCCACTGCTGGCCCGAAGGGCTATGCTGGAGTGGCGCGGTCCAGCGCGGCACGCACGCGACGGGCGAGGGCAGCGGTCGAGTAGGGCTTCGGCAGGAAGTCGGCCCCCGCCTCGAGTACGCCGTGGTGGCCGATCACGTCCTCGGTGTAGCCCGAGGCGAACAGCACGCGCAGCCCCGGCCGCTGGGCGCGCAGGCGGTCGGTGAGGGTGCGTCCGGTCATCTCGGGCATCACCACGTCGGTGAGCACGAGGTCGACCTGGTCGATGATCGGCGCGAGGCCGGTGAGCGCGGCGAGTCCGGTGCGGAAGGGCAGCACCTCGTATCCGAGGCCGGTGAGCACGCGGACGGCGAGCGCGCGGATCGCGTCCTCGTCCTCCACCACGGCGATCGTCTCCGTCCCGTGCGGCAACGTGCCGGTGGCGGGCGAGATGCGCGGGGAGGCGTCCGCGTTCACGCGCGGCAGGTAGATCTTGAAGGTCGAGCCGCGCCCGACCTCCGAATAGACCTCGATGCGCCCGCTGTTCTGCGACACCGCCCCGAACACCATCGGGAGTCCGAGCCCCGTGCCGCGGCCCGGCGCCTTGGTGGTGAAGAAGGGCTCGAAGATCTGCGCGCGCACCTCCTCGGTCATGCCGCACCCGGTGTCGGTCACGGCGAGCATCACGTACTCGCCCTCCGCCGCGTCAGGGTGCTCGCGCACGTAGCCGCTGTCGAGGACGACGTTCGCGGTCTCGAGCGTGAGCTTGCCGCCGGTCGGCATCGCATCGCGGGCGTTGACGCAGAGGTTCACCAGGATCTGCTCGGCCTGCGTGGGATCGAAGCGCACGAGCCCGAGGTCGGGGGCGGTCACCTGCCGCAGCTCGATGTCCTCGCCGAGGAGCCGCGAGAGCATCGCGTGCATGCGCCTGACCGACGCGTTGAGGTCGAGCACCTGCGGATCGATGATCTGCTGTCGCGAGAAGGCGAGCAGCTGCTGCGTGAGCCCGGCGGCCGAATCGACCGCGCGGTCCACCTCGGCGAGTTCCGAGGTCACGGGCGACTCGGGCGGGAGCTGGAGCCGGGCCAGGTCCAGATACCCCTTCATCACCGTGAGCAGGTTGTTGAAGTCGTGCGCGACGCCGCCGGCGAGGCGGCCGACGGTCTGCATCTTCTGCGACTGGAGCAGTTGCGCCTGCAGCTTCTTGGACTCGGTGAGGTCGAGGAACGAGCCCATGAGGTGCTCCGGCTCACCCTTCGCGTTGCGCGTGATGTTGGCCGCCATCACGATGTCGAACGGCACGCCGTCCTTGCGTGTCGCCCGCAGTTCGCCCTGATACACGCCGGTCGTCATGAGCGTGGCGATGATCCGCTCCACCTGGGCCGGATCGGCGAAGCGGGTGGCGGGTCGCCCGACGACCTCGTGGGCGCCGTCGTAGCCCCACATCCGCACGAACGCCGGGTTGGCGTAGACCACGGTCGCGGTCGCATCGCTGATCGCGATCGCCGTGAGCGAGGTCGCGATCGCCTGCTCCTTGAGCCGGAGGTCCGCCTCCACCGCGCGGCTCGCGGTGACATCCGCGAAGGACGCCAGCAGGCCCGCGGGCGTCCCGTCGGGTCCATTGAAGACGTTCGCGTTGAACTGCAGGGTGCGCCTGGTCCCGTCGGCGCGGAGCGCCGTCATCTCCCCCGAGTCGGCCCCGCGCGCCGCGAGTGCATGCCGGACCTGCACGAGCCGCTCCGGCGAGTCCCAGAACGACGAGGCCAGCTGGCCGATCGCCTGCGACGGATCGGTGAGTCCCCAGAGCTCGAGCACCGCCGGGTTCACGTAGGTGATGCGGCCGGTGATATCCGACATGGCGATCCCGTTGAGCGCGGACTGCATCGCCATGTTCAGGCGGAGCAGTTCCTGCTGCGCGACCTGCCGGTCCGTGACGTCGCTGATGAACCCGTGCCAGAGCGTGCTGCCGTCGGCGCGGCGCTCGGGACGCGCCACGCCACTCAGGTAGCGCAGACCGCGGGCCGGGAGCCGCACGCGGTACTCCTCGGCCCACGGCTCGAGCGTGCGCGCCGACTCGGCGATGCTCGCCGCGATCCGATCGTAGTCCGCCGGATGCAGCCGCGAGAACACGATCGACGCGTCCTCCTGCACCTCCTCCGGCGCGACCTCGTAGATGTCGCGGATCGCCTCGCTCGCGAACGGGAAGCAGGAGCTCCCATCGGGGCGCATGAGGAACTGATAGATCACGCCGGGGACCTGCCGTGCGAGCTCGGTCAGCATGCGCCCAACATGCCGCACGCTTCGAGGCTCCGCCATGGCGGAATCGACGACCGCAAGGCTCCCCGAACGCCTACACTCGACGCGCCGCGTCCGAAGGTCTGCACCCGGACGCGCGCCCGGCCCGCGCTCGGACGAGGAGGGTCAGACCGCGAGCCGGTCCATGCCTGCCGGACGCCGCTCCAGCGCCCCCTGGATCGCCTCCGGCGTGATGGGCTTGATCACCGCGTCGTCCATGCCCGCCGCGAGGTACCGGTCCCGCTCCTCGGGCGAGGCCGACGTGCCGAGGGCGATGATGTGCGCCCTGCTGCTTGGCGAGGTCAGCTTGCGGATCATCTGCGTCGCCGTGATGCCGTCCATGTTGGGCATCTGGATGTCCATGAAGATGACGTCGAAGTCGCTCCGGGACGCGTGGCGCACCGCCTCCGCGCCATCCCCGACCACCTCCACCCGGCAACCCATGCGCTGCAGGAGGTTCGTCGCGACGATCTGGTTCACGCGGTTGTCCTCGGCGAGCAGCACGCGGAGCCGCGTGTCGGCGACCGGGGTCGGGGCCTTGCGGCGCGGCAGCGACGGCTCCTCGACGATCGGGATGTGGCCATCCACCCGTTCGCCCGCGGGCCGCGACGGCCCCGCGGCGGTGAGCGTCTCCCCGCGGATGATCGGCCCGCGGCCGCGCTCGGCGCGCGGCTTCTGCACCACGGCGGCGAGCGTGCGGGAGAGCGCCTGCGCCCCGTACGGCTTCGTGAGCACCGCGTCGCATCCGGCGGCGCCGAGGCGCTCGGCCTCGCCCGCGGCGAGGCTGGTGTTGGCGATGAGCAGGCCCACGCCGGCGATCGCCGGCTCGGCGCGCAACCGGCGCGCGAACGCATCGCCCTGTTCGCCCACCGTCTGGCGATCGACGAGCGCGACCTCCACCGGGTCGCCGTCGGCGGCGGCGCGGCGGAGGTGTCCGATCGCCTCCTCGGCCGTCGTCGTCGATTCCACGCGCATGCCGAAGCTGCGCAGCCACTCCCGCGTCACCTGCGACTCGGCCGTCGCGCCCTCGACCACCAGCGCGCGCGTCCCGGCGAGCGACGACGCCGTCGCCGCGTCCTGCGAGTCGAGCCCCTCGGCCGCCTTGAGGCGCACCGTGAACTTGAACGTCGTGCCTTCGCCCTGGAGGCTCTTGACCTCGAGCTTCCCGCGCATGAGCTCCGCGAGATGCTTCGCCATGCTGATGCCGAGCCCGCCGCCGGCGAGCTTGCTCACCGTCGTGTGGTCCTTGGCGAGCAGGCGGCGCTGCGTCTCGGCGTCCATGCCCGGGCCGTTGTCCCGCACCTCCACCTTGATGACCACGTCCATGTCGTCGCGCGAGCCCTCGAGGCGCAGGTCCACGCGGCCGCCGGGCGCGAACTTGATCCCGTTCCCGACGAGGTTGATCAGCACCTGGCGGAAGCGCCCCGCGTCGCCGATCACCCAGCCCGGCGTCTTGTCGCGGATCTGCGCCTCGAGCGCGGTGCCGTTCGCCTCCGCCTGCGGCGCGCAGAGTGACGCGACCTCGGTGACGGCGGTGCGCACGTCGAACGGCGCTTCGATGAGCTGCAACGCGCCGGCCTCGAGCTTGGCGAGGTCGAGCACGTCGGTCACGAACGTCATCATCATCTGCGAGGAGCGCATGAGCGACTCGACGTACCCTTGCTGGACGGGCGAGAGCGTCGTGTCGCGGAGGAGATGCGCCATCCCCATCACGCGGCTCATCGGCGTGCGGATCCCCTGATGCATCACCGAGAGCATCTCGGTCTGTGCCCCGCGCGCGCGGTCGGCCTCGCTCCTGGCGTCGCGGAGCGCCTGCTCCGCGCTGTGCATCGCCGTGCGGTCGAGGAGCACGACGATGTGGATGCGCTGGCCGTCCGGTTCCCCGGTGCCCACGCGCACGTCCACCGGCACCTCGTCGCCATCGGCGCGGCGGGCCTTGCCGTCGCGGCCCGCAGCTTCGAGCCACTGCGCCACGCGGTCCGGGTGGAAGGATGTCCCGTGCCGCAGCCATCGGTCGATCGAGGTCCCCACCAGGGTGCTGGCCGGCGCGTCGAGCAGGTGCACGGCGCGCTTGTTGGCGCGCGTGATCTGTCCGCGCGCGTCGGTCACGAGCACGGCGTTGGGCGCCGACTCCACGACCACCGCGAGTTCCTCGCGCCACAGGCGGCTCGCCACGCGCAACCGCGAGATGCCGCGCTGCTGCACCCCGACGAGCACCGCGCCGACGACGAGCAGCGCCGCGAGCAGGTAGCCGAGCGGTAGGGGGAGCATCGCGTTGGTCGCCCGGGCGTCCACCTCGAACACGACGCGCGCGCCGAGCGGTTCGGCGGAGGCCCATGCCCCCACCACCGCGCGCCCGGAGGGTCCGATGTACGGCCGCCGGATCATCCCCGACGGCGCCCGCGCGGCCGCGATCGCGGTCGCGCGGCCCGGCGCGATCGGCGGCGCATCGCCCACGCGCGAGAGCACCATGCCCTCGTCGTCGATCAGGTAGGCCTGCGCGTGGAGTTCGGGCCGCACCACGAAGAACAGGTTGCGCAGCGGGGCGTTCGCATCATAGAAGAAGGCCAGCACACCCGTCGTCACGCCCGCGGCATCGCGCACCGGCGCGGCGCTCACGAGCAGCCAGGCGCCCGCATTCGACCCGTCGCGCGACGCGGCCGGCCACAGCGGTCCTGCGACCGACGCCGTCCCCGTTCGCGCGCGCTGGATCGCAGCGACGCGCTGCCCGAGCATGGGGTCCGTGAGCAGCTGCGGGGCCGTTGACGCCAGGAGCGCGCCCTGCGGCGAGAACAGGGCGATCGCGCGGAGCGCGTCATCCCTGCCGATGAGCTTCCCATGCGCCGCGAGCGACGCGGGGATCTGTCCGCCGGCCCCCACCACCGTGACGTCCTCGCTCCAGCGCGTGACGCGGGCGATCTCGTCAGCCTCCCATTCCTTCACCGCTTCCTGCGCGCGCCCCACGCCGAAGCTCAGGCGCGCGAGCATCAGGCGCTCCTCGTCGCGACCGTAGGAGACGAGGCCTGCCGCGCCGGCGAGCAGCGAGACGACGAGCAGGGACGGGATGACCGCTGCGGGGAGTCGCGGCGGTCGCAGGCCGTCGACGGCCGCCGAAGGAGGCGCAGAGGGGGTCATGGCACTCAGTATCGGCCCGAGCACCGCCGAATGAACAGCGCGATCCGTCAGTCCGCGATCGCAGCGCGCGCCGCGCGCAGGAGCGCGGAGAGATCGAACGGCTTCTGCAGGTAGCCCGCGATCCCCGCGTCGTCGAACCGCGCGCGCAGGTCGCGTTCACTGTGGCCCGACGTCATCACCACACGCACGCCGGGTGACACCTCGCGCAGGCGTCGGTACGTCTCCGTGCCGTCCATCCCCGGCATCGAGTGATCGAGCAGCACGCAGCGGATGCGGTCCTTCGCCCCCGAGAGCGCCTGCAAGGCCTCCTCGCCGCACGACGCCTCGAGCACTTCGTAACCCTCGCGCGCCAGCAGGCGTCGCGTCACGCTGCGGACGGCCGCCTCGTCGTCCACCACGAGGATCGCGGCCGCGTGCGGTCCGGCGCCCACCGCGGCAGTCGTGCGCGGCGACGGCACCGCCGGCCGGCTCGCGTCGGGCGGGAGGAGGAGGCGGACGATGGTCCCGCGGCCCTCCTCGCTCGTGACCTCGATCCCCGCGGCGTACGTCCGCGCCATGCCGGCGACCATCGCGAGCCCCATCCCGCGTCGCTTGCCCTTGGTCGTCACGAACGGATCGAACGCGCGGTCGATCGCTGTGGCCGACATCCCGTGACCGGTGTCCTCGACCTCGATGAACACCCGCGCGCCCTCGCCGATCCCGCCGTCGAACACGAGGTCGGAGAGACGCGCCGCGTCGAGTCGCGTGGTGCCGGCCCGTACCGTCACTCGGCCGCCCGATGCGGGCAGCGCCTCGACCGCGTTGAGCACGAGATGCGTGACCGCCTGCCGCAACCGCGCTGGATCGCACATCACCCGCGGGAGGGTCGGCGCGACCTCGCGTGCGATGCGCTCGCGTGCGGCCGCGAAGCCGGGCGACGCGAGCGCCTCATCCACGGTCCCGACCGCATCGACCGGTTGCGGCGCGGCGGCCCCGCGACCGCCGAAGACCAGGAGCTGCCCGGTGAGGTCGGTGGCGCGCTCGGCGGAGAGTCGCAGGTCCGCGAGGGCCGCCGTCGCTTCGCTGTCGGGGTCCATGTCCAGCTCGGCGAGCGTCGCGTTGCCCACGATCCCCACGAGCAGGTTGTTGAAGTCGTGTGCCACGCCGCCGGCGAGCATGCCGAGGGCATCGAGCCGACGCGCGCGCTCGCGCGCTGCCTCGATGCGCCGCTCGAGTCCGGCCGCCGTTCGCGCGCTCGTCACGTCCTCCACGACGCCCACGATCCCCGCCGCATCCCGGCTGCGCGAAGCGAGCACCCGCAGCCACTGGGTCCGGTCGCTCGTGCCGACGTCGTGGGTGCTCTCGCCCGTTCGCCCGAGTGCGAAGGCGGCGCCGATCCGCTGGAGATCCCCCACGCATTCAGCGCCGAGCAGCCGCTCCACGAGCGCAGGGCCGAGCAGGGACTCGGAGCACGCGCCGAGGATCTCGCCGAGCCGCGGATTGACGTAGGTCGCGTCGCCGGCGGCGTCGAGCAGGAAGAGCCCGGTGGGCGCGGCGGCCGCCGCCAGGCAAGGCAGGTCCTTCGCGGCGAGCGCCGTCGTCACTTCGCGTACCGGTGCGGGTAGCGTGACCGGAGCCACCACTGTTCCCGCATGATCCGCGCGAACGGAAGCTGGGTGAGGTCGAGTCGCAGCACCAGCGACTTGCCGTCGTACCGCATCACCGTCCCTTCCACCTCCTCCACCTCGCCCCGGGCGAACCGGATCACCGCGGCCATGCGGTCGCCGACGAGCACCGTCTCATCCAGGGGCACCGCCGCGGCGAAGAACACCCGGACGCCCGTCTCCGAACAGTCGGAGACGGCACCCTTCAGCGACCCCGCCTGGAACGCCGGGCGGTCGTGCGCCGGGTACTCCACGCGGTAGTGCTGCCGCCGATTGGAGGCATCGGTGCTCGGTTCGCGGTTGGGCTGACTCATCACGAGGGACGGGTGACAGGGGACTCCTCCTCGATGAGTATCGGACGCCCCCGGGGAGGCTTGAGCCCCGCCTGTATAGATTGTGGTCATGTGGGACGCCCTGCAGGACACGGTCGTCGCGGCCACCCTGGTCCGCGAGGCGCCGGACATCATCGTGACGGTGGACCACGAGGGGCGCTTCCTCCAGGCGAACCCCGCGGCCTTGCGCCATTCCGGCTACACCCTCGAGGAACTGCGGCAGGTGCCGCTCACGGCGGTCTTCTCCCCGGCGGACCTCCTCCAGCTCCGGGCGGCGCGCGACCGGACCGCCGAAGGGGAGCAGATCTCGGTGGCGGTCCGATACCGCCGCAAGGACGGGGAGCTCCGGTGGCTGTCGGCGCGGACCGCCGGGATCCCGCACGGCAACGGCACGGCGATGATGGTCTTCGCCCGCGACACGTCCGACGAGATGCTCCGCGTGCAGGCGCTCCGGGAGAGCGACCAGCGGTTCCGGAGCCTTGTCTCCGCGTTCGACCGCGCGTTCTTCGTGGTGGACCTCGACCTTCGCCTCGCCGGGCTCTTCGGGCGATGGGTGAAGTCCGCCGGACTCGAACCGCGCAGCTGGCTCGGCCGCACGCCCACGGAGATCTCGCCCGCCACCGGCGGCGAGCCGCATACCTCGGCGCTCCGCCGAGCGCTCGGCGGCGAGGACGTCACCTACGAGTGGCAATACGAGGTGCCGGCGCTCGGGGACATGCGCCATCTGCGCATCAACCTCTCTCCCATGCGGGACACCGAGGGCAACGTCACCGGCATCGCGGGCGTCGCCGCCGACGTCACCCGCCGCATCCAGGCCGCGCGCGAGGCGGCGGCACTCCGGGCACGCGTCGCCGAGGCAGAACGCGCCGAAGCGCTCGCCAAACTGGTGAGCGGCGTCGCGCACGAGCTCAACAACCCGCTCGCGGCGATGCTCAACTTCACCGAGGACCTGCTCCAGACCGAGTACGACGCCGACCGGCGGAGCGCGCTCGAGGTGATCCGTGCACAGGCCCTGCGGTCCCGCGTGATCGTGCGCGACCTGCTCACCTTCGCGCGCAAGAGCGGTCATCGTCCGCTCACGCCGCAGGCCCCCGGCCCGCTGCTCCACGCGGTCGTGCAGGCGCTGCGTCCGGCGATCGGACGCGGCGTGCACCTCGACGCCGAGGTGCGCGACGGCGAGACGTCACTCGCCATCGACCGGACCGGGTTCGAACAGGTCATCACCAACCTGCTCTCGAACGCGGCGCAGGCCGCCAAGCGCGACGGCCGCGTGCTGCTCGACGCTCGGCGCGACGGCGACCGTTACCTCATCTCGGTCACCGACGACGGCCCCGGGATCCCGGCCGACGTGCTCCCGCGCATCTTCGAACCCTTCTTCACGACCAAGCCCACCGGGGAGGGCACCGGGCTCGGCTTGCCCGTGTCGCTCGGCATCGTGCGCGAGTACGGCGGCACCCTCGAGGCCGTGAACCTGCCGCGTGGTGCGCGATTCATCGTGACCCTCCCGGTGAGCAAGAACCTGCCCATCGCCCCCACGCCTCCGCTGGGGGTGGCGACGGTGCGGTCCGGCGGGGCCCGCGGCGATCGCGTGCCCGTGCTGCTCATCGTCGACGACGAGGAACCCATCCGTCGCGCGCTCCGCCGCTACTTCGAACGGAACGGCTGGAAGGTGGAGGAAGCGGCCGACGGCGCGGAAGCGCTCGACCTGCTCACCAAGCCGGGTGCCGCCGAGAAGTACACCGTGGTGGTGTGCGACCTCCGGATGCCCGGCGTCGACGGGCCGACGGTGTACGAGACGCTGCGGGCCGTGCAACCGGCGATATTGCCCCGGCTGGTGATGACGACGGGCGACGTGACGAGCGAGACCGCGTCGAAGTTCCTCGCCGGATTGGAGACGCCCGTGCTGGAGAAACCCTTCGAGCTCGCCGACGTCGCGGCGCTGCTCGAGCGCCTCCGTGGTGACGCGGGGCGATGACCGAGTGCCTGGACCTCACATGATTCGTCGGGAGCGTGCGCGGTGACACCGTGGGTGATGCGATTGCTGGTCGCGAACGTCGCGATGTTCGCGCTGCAGATGGTCCAGCCGGCGGTCACGGACTGGCTCGCCTTCGTGCCGCGCCTGTCGCTGGTGCAACCGTGGCGGTGGGGGACCTACATGTTCCTGCACGGCGACGTGATGCACATCTTCTGGAACATGCTCGGCCTGTACTTCTTCGGGCCGCGGGTCGAGTCGCGCATGGGCGGGACGCGGTTCATCCAGATGTACGTCGCCGCCGGGCTCACCGGGGCGCTCTTCTCGCTCATCATGACGCCGAACGTCGCGGTGATCGGCGCCTCGGGGTCGCTCTTCGGCGTGATGATGGCGTTCGCACTCTTCTGGCCGCGCGACCAGATCCTCATCTGGGGCGTGATCCCGGTGGAGGCGTGGCTGCTGGTGGTGCTCTACACGCTCTGGTCGCTCTACGCGGGGCTCGGGGGCGGCGGCAACATCGCGCACTTCACGCACCTCGGCGGGTACGTCGGCGCGTACGTCTACCTGTGGGCGATGGACAAGTACTCGCCCGCCAAGCGCTTCCGCGCGCGCGTCCAGCAGGTCGCGCCGACGACCGAGAAGTCCTTGAAGCAGAACTGGAAGAACGTGAATCTCGAGGGCGTCCACCAGCTCTCGCGCGAGGAGGTCAATCGCATCCTCGACAAGATCAACGCGCAGGGGATCGGCAGCCTCACCACCGAGGAGAAACTGTTCCTCTCCAACTTCGTGCCGCCGGACGACCGGAAGTCCTGGACCCAGTGACGGCGGGCGACGGGGGCCCGACGGAGCGTGATGCTCGTCGGGCCCCCGCCGCACGTCCGGTCACTTGACCATCAGCTTCTTCAGGCGGTCCCGCACGCCCATCAGCTCCGTCGCCTGGTCCGCGTTCTTCTTGATGATGTCCTCGAGGAGCACGAGGATCGCGGCATCGTCCTCCACCATCGTCGGCTCGGGGCTCAGCCGCACGCCGAAGCCCATGTGCCGGCCGGGCTCGATCACTTGTTCGGTCTTGAGCACGACATCGGCCTTCGCGTCCGCGACGCGCACCACGCAGAACTTCTTCCCGGCCTTCTCCATGTACCCGAAGCGCACGAACGCGCTCTCCGGCCACGCGGGGATGTCGTGGACATACCCGTCGGTGCCGGTGAAGGTCGTGGCGCCGGGCTTGAGCGTGGGGAGGTTCCGCTCGAGGCCGCCGTGGTACATGAACGCGTGACGCATCGGGTTCCTGGATGGTGATGGGTGGCCGGGCCGCGAACGGGCCCGGCGGAGGGGCTGCCGGAGACCGGCCGGAAGTTATCCGGATGCGGCCCGCGACGCACCTGCGCAGATTCCACGCGTGTCCACCTCCGGTCCGTCCCACGCGCTCGTCGGCCGCTCCAAGCTCCCGCACGTCGGCACGACGATCTTCACCGTGATGTCCGCCCTCGCCACCGAGACGGGCGCGGTGAACCTCGGGCAGGGCTTCCCCGACCTTCCGCTGCCCGACCCGCTCGTCGACGCGCTGCAACGCGCCGTCCGGGAGGGGCGGAACCAGTATGCGCCGAGCAGCGGGATCCTCCCGCTCCGCGAGGCGATCGCCGCCAAGACCGCGGCGATGTACGGACATCGCCCCGATCCCGAGGGCGAGGTCACGGTCACCAGCGGCGCCTCCGAGGCGATCTTCGACGCGGTGCAGGCCCTGGTGGGGCCGGGAGACGAGGTCATCACGCTCGACCCGAGCTACGACCTCTACGAACCGGTGATCACCCTCGCCGGCGGGCGCTGTGTCCGTGTCCCGCTCGCGCCCGCCGACTTCAGCGTCGATTGGGACCGTGTGCATGACGCCGTCTCGGCGCGGACGCGGCTGATCATCATCAACTCGCCGCACAACCCCACCGGAGCCGTGTGGACCGCCGAGGACGTGCGCCGGCTGGCCGCCCTCGTGCGCGACACGTCGATCATCGTCCTCTCCGACGAGGTCTACGAGCACATCATGTACGATGGCCGCTGGCACGAGAGCGTGCTCCGCCATCCCGAGCTCGCCGCGCGGTCGATCGTCGTCTCGAGCTTCGGCAAGACCTATCACTGCACCGGCTGGCGGATGGGCTACTGTGTCGCGCCGGCCGCGCTCTCGGCGGAACTGCGGAAGGTGCATCAGTACAACACCTTCAGCGGGTTCACCGCGGCGCAGTGGGCCTTCACCGAGATGATGCGCCTGCACCCCGAGCACCACCGCGACCTCGGCGCCTTCTACCAGTCGCGCCGCGATCGATTCGCCAGCCAGCTCGCACGGACGCGGCTCAACCCGTATCCCGTGCCCGGTGGCTACTTCCAGGTGGTCGACTATTCGGCGGTCTCCGACCTGCGCGACGTCGAGTTCGCGAAGTGGCTCTGCGTCGAGCACGGTGTCGCCTCGATCCCGCTCTCGCCGTTCTACGACGAACCCCCGGCCGGGCAGCGGCTGGTGCGGCTCTGCTTCGCCAAGCACGAGACGACGCTCGACGCGGCCATCGCGCGGCTGGAGCGCCTGTGAGCGACCTGTTGCGGCTCACGCTCGTGCAGCATGACACCGTGTGGCACGACGCCGCGGCCAATCGCGCACGCATCGAGGCGCTGGTCCACGGGCTGCGCGGGAAGACCGACGTCGTGCTGCTGCCCGAGACGTTCACCACGGGCTTCTCCAACGCGGCCGTCGCGACGGCGGAGACCATGGAGGGCGCGTCGGTCGCGTGGATGCGCGCGCAGGCGAAGGCGCTCGACGCGGCGGTGACCGGCAGCATCCAGCTCCGCGACCATGGCGGCGTCCACAACAGGCTGGTCTGGGCGACGCCGGATGGCGCGGTGCGGCACTACGACAAGCGGCATCTCTTCCGCATGGCGCGCGAGCATGAGGTCTACGCGAGCGGCGCCGCGCGACTCATCGTCGAGTTCCGCGGGTGGCGCATCTGCCCGCTCGTCTGCTACGACCTGCGGTTCCCGGTGTTCGCGCGGAACCGCGGCGTCGAGTACGACCTGCTGCTCTTCGTCGCCAACTGGCCCGCGGCGCGGCACGCGCACTGGCACACGCTGCTGCGCGCGCGGGCGATCGAGAACCAGTGTGGCGTGGCGGCGGTGAATCGCGCTGGCACCGACGGCAACGGCCACGCCTACGACGGCGGGAGCGCGGTCATCGACGCCATGGGGGTCACGGTCCTCGAGTGCGACCGGACGCCGCAGGTCGGGACGGCGACCCTCTCGCTCGACCTGATCCGGGCGTACCGCGAGCGCTTCCCGGCCCACCTCGACGCGGATCGGTTCGTCATCGATCCCTGAGCCGCCGCACCGGCCCGACGATCTCCCATGTGCGCGGATCCTCGAGTCCGAGCAGCCAGACGGAGTAGCCCCGCAGCCCGTGCGCCCGCACGAGACCGAGCTTCGCCTCGAACGCCCGCGCGTCCTCGATCCACGCGTGCTCGAACACGCCCCGCGCCTCCCACATCGCCACCCACGCCTTCTGCGTGTCATCCCACACGGGCCTGGCGCCCGCCTCGGCGATGATGCCCATGAGTCGCGTGTACCCGATGTCCTCGCCGCGCGGCCGGGCGTCGCCCGTGCGTGGGTCGTAGCCCGGGTACCAGTGGTCCGAGTAGCCGGCGAGCCCGAGCGAGATCTTGCCCGGTGGCACGCCAAGCGCCAGCAGGTACTCCAGCGAGGACCGCATCCAGGGGTAGCCCGCCACCGGTCCGGGTGTCGAGCCGCCCGTGTGCTGCGCGTACGTCATGTACGAGAGGAAGTCGAGGGCCTCGGCCAGTGCGCGGTAGTCGTACGCGCCGCGCCAGTAGTCGTACATCCACTCGTGATAGGGCCGCGTGCCGCGCGCGTCATCGGGGCGGGGGACCACGGCCGCCGAGAGCTGGCATCCCGCGGCGTGCACCGAGTCCGCCGCCTCGCGCGCGAAGGCCGTGAACGCGTCACGGTCGCTCACGTGGAGGTTCTCCATGTCGAGCTGGAGGCCGTCGAGCCGCTCGCGGCGGCACAGCTCGGCCATGCGGTGCGCGGAGTTGGTGCGCGCGGTACGGTCCGTGACGATCCGGTGGAGCACGCCGAGATCGAATCCCGGGTTCATCACGAGCGGATGGAGCTGCACCCCGTGGGCCCGCGCCGTCGCGACGATCCGCGGGTCGGTGCCGCCGCGGATGTCGCCGAGGCTGTCGATCGCGTAGACCTGCGGTGCGACGATCGTGACCCGGCTCGCGTGGGCGACGAAGCTCGCGATGCCCGCCGAGTCGTTGCGGACGTACCAGATCGCTTCGAGGGGACGCGTCGCGCCTTGGGCGGCGGCGGCCGCGGGGAGCAGTGTCGTGGCGAGGAGAGCGGCAGTGCGCAGGCGCATCGGCGAACGATGCATCGCGGTGCGGCGCCGCTCAATACCTCGCGTCGAAGTACAACGTGATGCACAGTCCGACGGCGATTGCCGCCGCGAACACGATGAAGTCCTGATAGTCCGTCCAGCTCTTCTTGGCCATGATGTCCGGTCTCAGTGGGAGGACTGCTGGCGCGGCGCGATGGCGCCGACGACGAGATCGTCGATCCCGCGCCCATCGGGCGCCGAATCGCGATCGGGGGTGCCGCGCACGGCGATGCGGCCGAGGAGCGGCGGGGTGAGGAACGTGGTGATGACGACGACCAGCATGAGCGCGCCGAACTGCACGTCGCTCAGCGCGCCTGTCGCGAGCCCCATCTGCGCGAAGATGAGTCCCACCTCGCCGCGCGGGACGAGGGCGACGCCCACGAGCAGCTTGTCCCCGGTGAAGCGCCACGGCACGTAGCCCGCGGCGAGCTTCCCGAGCACCGCGACCACGAGCAGCGCCGCCCCGAGCGCGAGCGCGGCGGGCGCGAACATCGCCCGCAGGTCCGCCTGCGCCCCCACCACGGCGAAGAAGATCGGCACGAAGAACGCCCCGATGTGTGTGACCGTGTGCTGGATGTCCTTGTGCTGCTGCGTCGGGTGGAGCACCAGGCCCGCGGCGAACGCGCCGATGATCATCGCCGAGCCGCTGATGGCGCCGAGCCAGGCGAGGAGCAGCGCGAACGCGATCGCGACGACCCCCATGGTGCCCGAGGCGCGCACCCGGTCCACCGCCCGCAGCAGCGCCGGCATGGTGAACGTCCCGATCGCGACCGCCGCGACGATGAACCCGAACGCGATCGCCGTCGTGCGGGTGATCGATCCGATGGTGAGCGCGGCGCCCGCCACGAGCGACGCCACGATCGACAGGATCACCAGCCCGATCACATCGTCGAACACCGCCGCGCCGAGCACTACCTGTCCCGCCGGCGACTTCAGTTGCCCGATGTCGGAGAGCACGCGCGCCGAGATGCCGATCGAGGTCGCTGTCAGGGCCGCACCGAGCACCACCGCCGGGAGGACGTCCACGCCGAACACCCGCGCCACGCCGAACCCGCCGACGAACGGCAGGAACACGCCGGCACCCCCGGCCGCGAGCGCCGTGGTGCCCACCCGCGCCAGGCTGCGCAGGTCGGTGTGCAACCCGATCTCGAGCAGCAGCACCAGCACGCCGATCTCCGACAGCGCGTGCAGGATGGGTTCGGCGGGGTCGATCAGCCCCAGCAAGTGCGGTCCGATGAGCATGCCCGCCACCAACTCGCCGAGCACCGACGGCTGCCCCACCCGCTGCACCAACCCGCCGAGCAGCTTGGCCGCGAGCAGCGTCACGGCGATGCTCAGCAGCACGCCCTCGAACGCGGTCGCGCCGCCCGCCGCGGCGAGCGCGGCGGGAGCTGCATCGGCAGTGAGGGGAGGGAAGGACACGGAGCTGGCGTCGTGGCGAAGGTGGCCGAAGCGTTCTGCGGCGCACATACGCAAGCTCCGAGGGGCAAGTCAACCGACCTAAGTCGTTGTCCCCTTCCTATTTATCCACGGCTGAAGTGCATCCGATCGCCGAAGACTTCATCGAATCCTAATGTTCGCTAGCGGAGCTCCGGCGGGATCTCGGGAGTGGCGCCGGGCTGCGAACGCACGTACGCGGCGAGCGCGCACGCCTTGGTGCCCACCTGGTCCAGTGACAGTCCATCGACCAATCCCACCAGGAGCGCCGCCGTGAATGCCTCGCTCGATCCGACGAAGTCCACGGTCTCGGTCTGGGGCGCCGAGACCTCCACGGACAGCGTGTGCGAGCGCAGCAGCGCCCCGCGCGTCCCGCGGGTGAGCACCGCGAGCCGCAGCGCGAACTTGTCGCACAGGCCGAGGAGGAGGTCGCTCTCCGTGCTGCCCTTGATGCCGCAGCGGCGGGCGACCTCGGGGAGTTCGCGCTCGTTCATCTTCACCGCGTTGGAGAGCGTGAGCGAGGTGCGGATCGTCTCCGAATCGAAGTACGACTGCCGAAGGTTGACGTCGAAGAGCCGCCAGGCGCGCGGCGAGGTCGCGCCGGCGGCGTGCCGCACGGTGTCGCGCGACTTCTGCGATCGCTGCGCAAGCGTCCCGAACGTCAGCGCCTCGGCGCGCTTCACCACCTTCTCGATCCGCGGTGACCAGGTCATCGCGTCCCACGCGACGTTCTCGGCGAACTCGTACTTCATGAGTCCCTTCGCGTCGAGCCGCATCTTCACCGTGCCCGTGGGGTGCGTGAAGAGCTGCGGCACCGTCTCGCGCTTGACGCCGGCGGCGTCGAGCCGGTTGTACGCCATGTTGCCGAGCGAGTCGTTGCCCACGGCGCTCACGAGCCACGACTCGGCACCGAGGGCGGCCGCATGGATCGCGACGTTGGTCGGTGCGCCGCTCAGCTGCGCTTCCTTGGGGAAGCGATCCCAGCTGAGTTCGCCGACGCTCACGATCACCGGCTTCACCGGGACGATCTTCTGCGAGCGCCGCGAGAGGCGCGGCGCCTTGATCTGCTGTGAGGGACGACCGGTCATGGGCGGGGTGAGTGGGACGCAGCAAGGATGCCCTGCCGCGCGTGCGCTCGCCAGTCCTCTCGCGCGGAGGCAACTTTGACGGATCCTTCACCACGGACCATCGATGCGGATCCACCGGCTCGTCGCACTCACCGCGCTCGTCATCCCGACGCTCGGGCGCGCGCAGGTGCCCACGCCCACGCGACTCCTCCGCCAGCCCACGCTGAGCGCCACGCAGGTCGCGTTCACCTACGGTGCCGACCTCTGGGTCGCCGAGCGCGCGGGCGGCGTGGCGAGACGGCTCACGAGCACGCCCGCCGTGGAGTCCGATCCGCACTTCTCGCCCGACGGGCGGACCATCGCATTCACGTCCAACCGCTCGGGCGTCGCGCAGGTGTACACCGTGAGCACCGCCGGCGGTGAGCCGCAGCGCCTCACGTGGTATCCGGCGCCGTCGCTCGCGCGCGGATGGACGCCGGACGGCGAGCGTGTGCTCTACTCGAGCAGCCGCGGATCGGCGCCCACCGGCTACAACCGACTCTGGAGCGTCTCGCGCACCGGCGGCCCGTCGACCGTGCTGCCCGCGCCCTGGGCGTACGACGGCTCGCTCTCGGGAGACGGCAAGAAGCTCGTCGTCGATCGCGTCACGCGCTGGGACTGGGAGTGGCGCTCGTACCGCGGCGGCCAGAACACGCCGCTCACCATCCTCGACCTCGCAACGCTCGACGAGGTTCGCATCCCCAACGCGCGCTCCGCCGACCGCTGGCCGGTGTGGGTGGGCGGGAGGATCTACTTCGTCTCCGATCGCGACTGGGCGATGAACGTCTGGTCGTACGATGTCGCCACGCGCGCGCTCGCGCAGGTCACGCGCTTCACCGACGCCGAGGTGAAGTCGCTCGCCGGCGGTCCCGGCGGGCTCGCGTTCGAGCAGGACGGCTACCTCCACACGCTCGACCCCGCGACCGGGCGCACGCAGCGGCTCGAGATCGTGGTGCAGGGCGACTTCCCCTGGGCCGCCACGCGCTGGGAGGATGTGAGCCGCTTCGCCGGCTCCGCCTCGCTCTCGCCCACCGGCAAGCGTGCGCTCTTCGCGGCGCGCGGTGAGATCTTCACCGTGCCCGTCGAGGACGGCGATGTGCGCAACCTCACGCGCACGTCGGGCACTGACGACCGGCTCCCCGTCTGGTCGCCCGACGGCAAGGAGATCGCGTGGTTCAGCGACGACGGGTCCGGTTACGCGCTGCTCATCGCCCCGCAGGACGCGCTCGGCGCGCCGCGGCGGATCCCCATCGGCGAATCGAGGATGGCGTGGGAGGCCACGTGGTCGCCCGACGGCAAGCGCATCGCGTTCGTCGACGATGACGTGCGGATCCGCGTGGTCGATGTCGCGGCGGGCACCATCTCCACCGCGGACGTGGGTGGCTCCAACATCGAGCGCGGCGGGATGGGACTCCGCTGGTCGCCCGACTCCAGGTGGCTCGCGTACGACAAGACCTACCCCAACAACCTGAGCCGCATCGTCGTGTGGTCGCTCGAGTCCGGCCGCGCCACCCCGCTCACCGATGCGATGGCCGACGCGCAGTCGCCTGCGTGGGATCGTGACGGCCGCCATCTGTACTTCCTCGCGAGCACCGACGTGGGCCTCGGCTCCGGCTGGGCCAACACCAGCGCGGTGAGTGCGTCCGCCACCTACGGCGTCTATGTGATGGTGCTACGCGCCGGTGATCCGACGCCGTTCACGCCCAAGAGCGATGAGGAGAACGCGCCGCCCGCGCCCAAGCCCGACACCGGCGCGGTGCAGGTGCGCATCGACGTCGCGAACATCGACCGTCGCATCCTCTCCATGAGCATGCCGGTGCGCGACTACCAGCTCGTCGTCGCCGGACCCAAGGGCACCGTCTTCGTCGGCGAGGCCGCGGGCAACGGTGGTCCGCCGGGACTCACGCTCCACAAGTACACGCTGAAGGACCGCAAGGCGGAGGTGTTCCTGCGCGGTGTTGGCGCGGCGTCGGTCTCCAATGACGGCGAGCGGATGATCGTCCGCGCCGGCACGCAGTGGCGCGTGGTCGGCACCGCGCGCGCGCCCGAGGCGAGCGCGGGGAACCTCGCCGTCGCGCTGCGCATGGAGCTCGACCGCAAGGAGGAGTGGAAGCAGATCTTCGCCGAAGCGTGGCGCTATGAGCGGGACTTCTTCTACGATCCCGGGATGCATGGCAACGACTGGAACGCCGTCCGCCGCCGCTACGAGCCGCTCGTGGCGCATGTGCAGCATCGTGCCGACCTCACCTACATCCTCGACCAGGTGAACGGCGAGCTCTCGGTGGGACACAGCTTCGTCGGCGGTGGCGACTTCCCCGCCGTCGACACCGTGCGCGTCGGACTCCTCGGCGCCGACCTCGCGGCGGAGAACGGCCGGTGGCGCATCAAGCGGATCTACACGTTCGAGAGCTGGAACCCCGGCCTGGAGGCGCCGCTCGACCGACCCGGGATGCGCGTGAGCGAGGGCACGTACCTCGTCGGCATCGACGGACGCGAGCTCACCGCCGCGCAGGATCCCTATCAGGCGCTCGACGGCACGGCCGGGCGCCAGACCGTGCTGCATCTCAACGATGAGCCGTCGATGACCGGCGCGTGGACCGTCACCGTCACGCCGGCGCGGAGCGAGAGCGCGCTTCGCCAGCGCGCGTGGGTGGAGGACAATCGCCGGAAGGTCGACTCGCTCTCCAACGGGCGGCTCGCGTATGCGTGGATCCCCAACACCGGCGGCCCCGGCGTGACCTCGTTCAACCGGTACTTCTTCGCCCAGCAGGACCGCGAGGGCGCGGTGATCGACGAACGTTTCAACGGGGGCGGGAACCTCGATGATTACATGGTGGACTACATGACGCGGTCACTCCGCGGTGCCATCACCAACGAGGTGCCCGGCGGCGCGGCGTTCCGGATCCCGCAGGGCGTGCTCGGCCCCAAGGTGCTGCTGATCAACGAACTCGCCGGCTCCGGCGGCGACTACTTCCCGTGGGCGTTCCGCCAGCAGAGGGTTGGGCCACTCATCGGTGCGCGCACGTGGGGCGGGCTGGTGAAGAGCTCCACGCACTACGCGATGGTCGATGGCGGCACGCTCACCGCACCGGACAACGCGGTGTTCGACCCCATCAACAACGCGTGGGTCGCGGAGAACGAGGGCGTGCCGCCCGACATCGAGGTGCTGCTCGATGCGAAGTCGTTCGCGGCCGGCCGGGATCCCCAGCTGGAGCGCGGCGTGCAGGAGGCGTTGCGGGCGATCCAGGCGGCCGGAGGGCCGCGGCGCGTGGTCCCGCCGCCGTTCTCGAGGCCGAGCCGGCGGCCGGCGCCCCGGGACTAGGGGCGCCGGTTCAGCGAGGCACCGGTCCGAGGTACCGGTCGAGCCATTCCAGCGCGCTCTCGACCATGAGCGGCCGCGGCAGGAAATGACCGCCTTCGGCGATCACGTGCTTCTTGTCCGCGGCCGGTGTCCCGAGCAGTCGATAGAACGGGAGTTGCGAGGATTCGTACGGGAACACGCTGTCGTACTTCCCGCTGAGCATCAGCACCGGGATCCTGATCCGCGGCAGGAAGTTCACCGGATTCTCCTCGGCGCGCATCGCGTCCATGCGGATGCCCGGCACGTTGAGCACCGCGGCCTTGAACCGCGGCTCGAGCGCCAGCATGGTCCCCGCGAGGCGCGCGCCCCAGCTCGTCCCGGCGAACGCGATCCGGCTGCTGTCGAGCTCCGGACGCGTCACGGCGTAGTCGATCGACCGCCGCATCTCCCGCGACCAGCGGATCATCTGGTCCCGGTGTGCGATGGTCGGCGTCACCACGTCGCCGCGGATGGCGCCGTTGCGTCCGTACGTGTGCTCGTAGATGGGATACACCAGCGCCCGGCCGCTCCGCACGAAGTAGTCGACGAACGTCATCGACAGGTTCCGCGTGTCCGCCAGGTAGAACACGTCCGACGCGGGCCAGAGCACGACGGTCTGGTACGGTGCCTTCGCGCGCTTGGGGAGGAACAGCACCGCCGCCATGCGCCCGCCGTCCGGCATGTCGAACGCCACGTCCTCGCGCACCCAGTCGGCGTGCGACGAATCGCGCGCGGTCACCTCCGCGTTGAGCGGCGTGTGGTCGTAGTCGTACAGCGCCACGAAGCTCCGGAACGTCGCGTCATCCACCGGCTTGAGCTGCCCGGCGGACCGCAATAGCCCCGTGATCGGTGCGCTCGCACGTGCGATGTCGCGTCCCTCGCCCAGCCTCCGCACCAGCCGGATGCCGTTGATCAGCGAACGGTCCCACTCGGGCTGCGTGTAGATCTCGGAGAACAGGTACGGCGGATCGCTCCATCCGCCGCCGAGGATATAGCGGCTCCCCGGCTCGCGCGCGTTCACGGTCCACTCGCGCACATTGCCCGCCATGTCGTACACGCCGCGCGGGCTCACGCCACGCGCCGCGCCGCCCAACACCGGCGAGGTCGCGTCATACCGGCCGTTGGGCACCACCCATCGCGCCGCTTCGGGGATGGCGGCGGCGTTCCACTCGATCACGGTGGGCAGGTCCTTGCCGACGAAGCGCGCATACGCGCGCGCCTCGTACCAGCTCACGCCGCCCACCGGGAGATCCTCGGTGCCACTCACCGGCGCGCCGCCCTCCCATGACGCCGGGCCCGGACGACCCGAGCGGTCGACGAAGCGCGCGACCGCGGACGCCCACGGCACCGCGCGCCCGTCTCGCACGATCGTCGAGTCCCACCACTGCGGCGCGGCGTAACCGCCCGCGTCGACGAACGCCTTGTACGCGCGGTTGGTGACCTCGAGCTTGTCCATCAGGAAATCCGCGAGCTCCATCGGATCGTCGGTGCCGAGTCCGAAGAGCGTGCCGACCAGTCCCGAGCCGCGCAGCAGCACCATCCCCGAATCGGCGTCGGTGTCCTTCCGCAGCGGCACGACGCTCGGGATCGGGACATAGCTCCCGCCGAGCCGCGCCCCCATCACCGTCACCGTGCGATGCCCCGCGAGCGTGTAGCGGTAGAACCAGGCGTTGTTGGGGATCCGCACGGCTGGCGTCGGCGTGGTGCCGATCGGGATCCATCGCGACGTGTCATCGACCGAGGCGCGCGTGACCGTCGCGCCCGCCGGGTCGCTGAGGAACGTGTGCGTCTGCGAGAGCCGCGCCCACATGGCGTCGATCGCCGAGTCGTCCGGCACGCGCCGTGCCGCCTCGGCAGCCACCGCGAACGCCGAGTCGAGCTGGTCGGCTTCCATCAGACGCGTCACCTCGGGCACGGCCGTGGAATAGACCCAGCTGGTGCGGCGGCTGCGGACCGCGGCGGCGGCGAGGATCGCGACGACGACGAGTCCGAGGGCGCCCGCCGCGATCGCGGTCCGGCGCGGGATGATCCGCGGGGCGCCAGCGCTGCGCATGGCGCCGATGCTGTCGGGCCCCGCCGCGCCGGCCGTGTGCGCGAGCGCGCGGAGTTCGCGCAGCAGCGTCTCTGCGGTCTCCGGACGCGCGGCGGGGTCCCGCGCGAGACAGCGTGCCACCAGGCGCACCAGCGCCGGCGGAGCGCCGGGTGCGCGCGCCGCGAGATCCGGCGCGTCCTCGGTGAGCTTGGCGGTGACGATCCGCTGCAGGTTCCCCGCGAACGGCGGCGCGCCGGCGACCATCTCGTAGAGCATCGCCCCGACCGCGTAGAGGTCGGTGCGATGGTCCACCTCGCGGTCCCCCATCGCCTGCTCGGGCGACATGTAGACCGGCGTGCCGAGCGAGGTGCCCTCGCCAGTGAGCGTCGCGCCCTCGCGCGCATGGCCCACCGCGCGCGCGATGCCGAAGTCGACGAGGATCGCGTGCCCGCCCGAGAGCACGACGTTGTCGGGCTTGATGTCACGATGGATCACGCCCTGCGCATGCGCGTGGACCAGCGCCTCGGTCGCATCGATCGCGATGCGCACCGCGTCGGTCACCGGGAGCGCGCCCTCACGGTCGAGCCGGTCGCGCAGCGACTCGCCGGTGGCGACCGGCATCACGTAGTAGAGCAGGGCTCCATCGTCCGACGAGCCGGAATCGAGGAGCGTCATGATGTGCGGGTGGTTCAGCCGCGCCGTGATCGCGATCTCGCGCAGGAAGCGCTCGCCGGTGAGCGAACGCACGAGGTCCGGATGCAGGACCTTGATCGCGACCTCGCGGTCATGCTTGAGGTCGCACGCGAGGTAGACCGTGGCCATGCCCCCGGCGCCGAGTCGTCGATCGATCCGGTAGCGGTCGGGGAGGGCCGGGAAGGGGGCGGGCGGCACGGGGAGAATCTGCGCGTCCGAAACACCCCGGCGCCATGGGCGTAATTGGGTGTACCCCCTTACTGGAGAGCGCCAAGCGTGTCCGGTTCGCCGCAGGTCAGGTCAGGCATCGTGTCCGTGGTCCACTCGGCCGTTCCCGCGCTCGCGCGGGCCGTCGCCTTCTCGACCCTCGCGCTCGCGATGGGTCTCGCGGCCGCGGCCGTCGCCGCGCCTCTCGGCGCGCAGGCCGCGCCCGCTGTCCGTGATCTCCCCAAGCCCAGCCGCGAGCTCGAGGATCCGTACTCGCTCATCGCCGGCGTGCGCGAGTTCCCGCGCGGCGTGATCGTCGCCGACGGGATGGACGGCGAACTCTCCATCGTCGACTTCACCACCGGCGAGCGCAACCCGCTCGGCCGCCAGGGCTCGGGACCCGGCGAGTATCGCGCGCCGGGCGCGATCTTCAAGCTCCGCGGCGACACCGTCTGGGTGCTCGACCCGCCGCAGCAGCGCCTCACCGTCTACCTGCCCGACCTCAAGGCCGGCGTCCCGTTCAACCTGATGATGTTCGACCAGCCCTCGAGCCGCGCGCTCATGGCGCCGTTCGCGGTGGACCAGACCGGCACGATGTATTCCAACGCGCTGCCCGTGGTGCCCGGCGCGGGGCAGTTCACCATCCCCGATTCGATCGAGATCATCAAGTACGACCCGCGCAACCTCACGGGTCCCAAGACCACGCTCGGTAGGCTCCGGTTCCCGACCAGCGGCAAGCCCGAGATGAAGGTCGAGGGGCAGGTCGTGCACTACAAGATGGAGTTCCCCGGCCTCGTCACCGCCGACTCGTGGGCGGTGTTCCCCGACGGTCGCGTGGCGATGGTGCACGGCGCGACGTACACGGTGGAATTCATCGCCCCGAACGGCACGCACACCACGTCGCGTCCCATCGCGTACGAGCGGATCCCCGTGACCGCGCAGGACAAGGACGCGGAGATGAACGAGGCCAAGCGCGTGTTGGCCGAGCAGATGAAGGCCGTGCGGCGCCAGATGCCGGCCGGGGTGACGCTCGACATCCAGATGACGCCCCCGGTGAGCTGGCCGGCGACCTATCCCGCGATCACGCCGATGGCGATCCACGCCGCGCCGGACGGGATGCTCTGGGTGCGCCGGTCGACGCCGTCACGTCTGGACCGCGAGCAGTGGGATGTGATCTCGCCCGCGGGCGTGGTGGTGGCGCGCTGGCGCGTGCCGGCGCGCACCAAGCTGGTGGGCGTGGGCAATGGCGTGGTGTACACGGTGCGACTGGATGAGGATGATCTGCAGTACCTCGGGCGGGTGCCGGTGCGGTAGGCACCCGTGGACTTGAGGGTGCGCGGCGACTAGGTTTCGCGGTCTGTCCGACTGGGCCCGTGATGGTGCGGGTCCGATGAGGACGGGACGTAGCGCAGCCCGGTAGCGCACCTGAATGGGGTTCAGGGGGTCGCGGGTTCGAATCCCGCCGTCCCGATGCACAGGGTCCCTCCACGGCGCACGACCACTTCGGTGGTCGTGCGCCGTTCGGCATGCCGGCGCGCGTACCCCGCGCGCCGAGCCGCTTCCGTAGATTCCCTGAGCCGTCCACCGCTTCGGAGTCCCGCATGCTGCTGGCCGCCGTCGAGAAAGCCCTCACCGCCTTCGTCGTCTCCGACGACCGCACCGCCATCGCCCTCAAGGGTCCGTGGGGGCGCGGCAAGACGCACTACTGGTCGCGGTTCATCCGGGGACAGGCGCGCACGAAGCCCGATCAGGGCTACGCCTACGTCTCGCTCTTCGGCCTCACCTCGCTCGACGACCTGCGCCGCGCCGTCGCCATGAACGCGCGCTCGCTCGCCATGCTCAACGAACCCGACGCCAAGAGCTACGTCGAGACCGCCATCTCCGCGTCGGGCCTCCAGCGCGTCGGCAAGCAGCTCTCCGGCAACGCCAAGCCCTATGTGAGCATCTTCTCCAGCGCCGCGGGCGCGGGGCCGGTGCTCGATGAACTGCTCCAGGCCGAGGCGAAGGACCTCATCGTCTGCATCGACGACCTCGAGCGCCGCGGCGACGGCCTCCGACTCGCCGACGTGCTGGGGTACTGTAGCCACCTCAAGGAGCGGCGCGGCTGCCGGATCATCGTCATCCTCAACGAGGACGCCTTCCACCAGAACGACGCCGTGGAGTTCGCGCGGCTGAGCGAGAAGGTGTTCGACCATCGCGTGCTGTTCGAGCCGCATTCCAAGGAGTGCGTCGCCATCGCCATGCCCGAGGGCGAGACGCGCTTCGCGGCGCTGCGCGAGTACTGCGAGAAGCTCGAGATCACCAACATCCGCATCCTGCTCCGCGCCAAGCGGCTCATCGCGGACTTCGCGCCGTACGTGAAGAACTACGACGCGAGCATCGCGCGGCAGGTGGCGCGCACGGGGGCGCTCCTCACCTACTGCTACTACGGTCGCGTGCCGACGCTCCCGCCCTACGAGTACGTGCGCAAGTTCCGCGACCCCATGTGGGCCCGCCTCTCCGGCACGAGCAAGCCCACCGCCGAGGAGAAGGAGTGGGAGGAGCAGCTGGCGGCCTACGGGCTCCGCGGCATCGACGACCTCGACCGCGAGGTGGTGAAGTACATCGAGTCGGGCTATGTGGACGCCGAGAGCCTCCGCGCGCTCCTCGCCGACAAGGCGAAGGAGGTGGAGACGGCGTCTCGGAAGGCGCGGTTCGACGCGGCCTGGGAGCGGCTCTTCGCGAGCTTCGACCACAACGAGCAGCGCGTCCTCGCGGACCTCGAGAGCGCCATCCACGAGGCGGCGGCCATGATCGATGCCGACGTGATCAACGCGAGTGCCTTCATCCTGCGGAAGATGGGGATGGCCGATGCCGCCACGCGCATCATCCGCACGTGGGTCGATGTCACCGCGGCCGGGCGACCCGAGGCGCTCGACCTCGCGGCCCGATCGCCGGCCGGCACGGTCACCGACGCCGAGTTGCTGCGCGAGATCGCGAGGGCGGTGGAGACCAAGCGCGACCCGCGGTCCCTCACGCAGGTGCTCGACCAGCTGCTGGGGCAGGAAGGATGGGAGCCGGCCGATATCGAGGTGCTGCGCGCGGCGACGGTCAGCGAATACGAGTCGCTCATCCGCGGGCTGCGCGACGAGAAGCTCAAGGCGACGCTGCGGTTCCTCACCGAGCTGCCGTCGCACGGCGAGGCGCTCATGGAGACCAAGGCGAAGGTCGCCGACGCGCTGCGTCGGATCGCGGCTGACGGGCCGATGAACGAGTGGCGGGTGGGGCGCTACCTCAAGCTCTGAGGCCGTCCGCTCGCGGAGCGGACCTAGGACGGCCGCCGCAGCCGGGCCGAGGAGCGACGCGCGGGGGCGGTGAGGTTGTCGTGCACTGCTTGGGCCTCGACCGTCAGCTGCACCGCGTCCATCGTCTCCAAGGGGAGGCGCAGCAGGCGGTTCACGCGCTGGAACAGCGCCTCGTAGGTCTGCGCGAACGCGGCGCGGGCGGTCGCCGGCGCGATGTGTTCCGCGGGGTCCGTGAGGCCCCAGTGGACCTGCGCGTTCGCACCGGGGAAGAACGGGCACGCATCGCGCGCGCGGTCACAGACCGTGATCACGAGGTCGAACTTCTGCCCGGCGACATCGTCCAGGGACTTCGGCTGCTTCCCGCGCCAATCGATGCCGTGGTTCTGCAGTGCGACGATGGCGTACTCGTTCACCTTCGGGGCCGGCTTGGAGCCGGCGCTCTCGGCGACGACTTGGCCCATGGGGCGCTTGAGGCCACGGGTGGAGATGATCGCCTCGGCCATCTGGCTGCGCGCCGAGTTGCCGGTGCAGAGGACGAGGATGCGGAAGGGGAGGCCATCGGACATGCGCGAAAGCTAAGCGCTCAGAACGCGAGGCGCGCCCAGTGGGTGAGCAGCGTGAGGAACGGTCCCATGCGCGGGACGTAACGGTCGAGTTCCGCCTGCGTCTCCACCCAGTGACTCTGGCCGATGAGCGCAAGCGCGTCGAGGTAGGGGATGGTCGCCGGCCACTTGGCGACGACCAGCGCGTCCTCGGCGTCCATGACCATGCTGCGTGCGTTCTGGTTCTGCGATCCCATGATGGTGTAGAACACCACGCGCTCGCGCGCGGTGACGTCGAGGCTGTCGTACCACCTCCCGATGTACTGCGCTCCGGGGTCGTCGAGGCCACGGCCGATGTCGCTCGCATCGGCCGTCGCGCTCCGTGACGCCTGTACCTGGCCGATCCGCGCCAGCACGAACGAGTAGGTCATCTGCCCCCACGTGGGAAGCCGCATCATCGTCCACGCCTCGCGCGAGGCGAGCAGGTTGGCCTTGAGGTGGATGCGCGTGGGCAGACCCCGCATCGCGCGGCGCACGGAGTCGGGCACGACGATCAGACTGTCGATCTGCGCGGCGAGCTCGTCCAGCTCGTCGTACGTGCCCGCCGGGAAGTCGAACAGCTCGCGCAGCCATGCATGCGCGCCGAGCGTCCGCTGCACGGCCAGCACCTTGCCGGGCACGTCGAACACCGGCACCTGCGAGTCGAAGATCCCGATCCGCAGCATGCCACCGGTCGCCGCCAGCTGCGGCGCGAACGCGGCGCGCGCGACCAACATGCGCGACATCAGCTCACGGATGAGGAGTTGCGTCCCCCGCACCTGCACCGAGTTGCTCGCGTGGCTCGGGGCGATCACCAGCACCCGCACCCCCCGGAGCGAGGCGCCGAAGAGCGCGGCCCCCCAGAACTCGCTGTTCCAGAACGAGTCGGGGATGATGATCACCGAGCCGGACGGCATGAGCGTGTAGAGCACGGCCTTGGCGACGTTCACGTCCTTGGCGCCGAACCCCGATGCGTTGTGGAGTGCGAGCGCGTGTTGCGTGGACAGGTTCCCGGCGCGCATCTCGGTGACCATCTCGTGGTAGCGAGGGCCCAGGGGCCGCGGTCGCAGGGCGAGCGGGATCCGCTCGGGCGTCATGCCCTGATCGCGGAGCAGGTCGCGGATGGCGCCCTTGAGCGTCAGGAGCGCCGGTCCCGACACCAGCAGTGATCGGTCCTCCCATGCCCCGTCGGTGTAGTGCTCGCCGACGCCCGCGCCGGTGAAGAGCGCCTCGCCGCGGTACGGCTCCGCCTCGGAGATATCGTAGAACACCAGCTTGCGATGGTCCCGCAGCATGTTGTCCTGGAGGGGCAGACCCGGCACGAGCGACCAGCTCCAGAAGGACGGGTCGGCGCGGTTGGTCACGTTCACATGCACGCGCACGAGGTTTCGGAGCCAGGCATCCCCGTACTGACGGCGCTGGGCCTGCAGCAGCGACGACCGTTCCACGGCGCGCCGGAGCGCGGCCTGCGCCTTCGCGATCGCCGTCTCCCAATGACCGAACGCACGCGGCAGGTGCACCCGGTGGTCGAGCGGCTCCTCCAGGAGTCGCAGGAAGAGGGGTGCCTCGCGCAGCGAGTAGTACCACTGGTCGTGCAGGATGATGTAGGTGGGGAAGGTGCCGGTACGGTCGTAGGCGCGCACCCGCTCGGTCATCGCCGCGAGGTAGCCGTGTACCACCTGGTCGAACGCGACCGTGTCGGGCAGGCCCCCGTCATCGATGCCGCGGAAGTCGTGCGTCACGAGGACGTGGTAGTCCTCGGCGGCGAGGATCGTGCGCCGCAACTGCACCTGGAACTGCTCGTTGATCACGTACTGGACGTGGTTGCCCGGCGTGAACTCGGCGCGGGTCGCGAGTTCGACGATCGCGTCGAGCTGCCCCTGCGTCCGGTGTTCCTCGGGTCGGAGCCCGTACTGCAGCGGGAGCCAATGGAAGCGATCCTCGCTCCAGCTCTGCGCGATCGCCTCGTGGTTGGCCTCGAGGATGTCGAGCAGCGACGTCAGGACGCTCAGTGCGTCGTCCGCTTCCTTGCCTGAGGACGCGCCCTCCGAGTGCAGCCAGCGGATGAACGCCCCCTGCGCACGCTGCGCGAGGCGGAGGATGGAATCGGGGGCGCGACGCTGCCCCAGGAGGCGGTCGTAGGGGATGAGCACCTGTTCCAGGATCGTGCGGCGCGCCGCGTGCGCGGCGGCGGCGGCGCGCGGCGCGCGGGCGGCGTCGCGGTCGAGCACGGATGCGAAGGCGCGTTCGATGGCGTCGTGGAAACGCGTCGCTGCGGTGTCCATCGTCACCAGCGGATCTCCGGGCGAGCCCGGCAGCGCCGCGTGCAATTCGCGCAACGGCGCCGGGATGTGGCCGGCGCTCAGGCCGTCCTCGGGCAGGTCGCGTCCGAGGAACGGGACGCCGAGCAGGCGGATGAGCCGCGCGGCGCCGGCGGCCTCGCGCAAGGCGGCATCGAGTGCCGCGGCATCGCTCACCACGGTGGCGCGCGCCCGCGGGGGACCCGTGATGACCGCCCGGCTCCGCGGCGGTCGCGTGCGACCGGTGGGCACTTCGCGGAAGACAGGCGTCTCGATGCCGACCGTGAACGATTCCCCGCGCGTCGGCATGAAGTCCACCCGCAGCATCGAGCCGTCGCGGAAGAGTCCGCCGCGCCGCAACGGATGCGCGAACGAATAGATGGGATGTACCGCGCCGGTCCGGGTGCTGAGATCGAGGCCGGCCGCGACCCGCGCGATCGGCATCGCAAGCCGCGCACGCACCCCACCGTCGGGGCGGCCCGCGAACGCCCCGGCGTACCCCTCCGCACCAAGGGTCAACCCGAGCACCACCGGATTGCCGATCGGTCGCGCGAGGCCGAAACGCACCTGGCCGTTGAGGCCGTCCACCCCGGCGTTGTTGACAGCCGAGGTCGAGGCACCGAGGGTCCAGATCCAGTGCCGCGGCTGACCGAGCGACGCCGTGAGTCCGCCGTCCACGGGTGCGCGCGGCTGGGTCCCGAGCGGGCTGCCGAAGGCCCAGCGGGCGAGCGCGAACAGCAGTCCGAGGGCGCGTAAGACGTTTCGTGGCACGCGACTACATACGGCGCAGGGGTCGCCTACGTCAATGCGCATACGTACTCAGTCAGTCGACGGATGAATTCGGCGTCGCGCGCGTCGCATGGTGATGGCGCGGGGGAGGGGTGGCCCCGCCCGAACCGATCCCCACGATGCCGAACCACGCAGGACTTGCGCTCCGTGTTGTTGCCGCGATCGTCGTCATCGCGCGTCCGACCATCGCCCTCGCCGCGGACAGCACGCGGGTGTTCACGGTCCCCACCGGCCGGTCCATCGCCACGCACCTCCCGGGAGACGCGATGGTCTTCCACCTCGCGGGTGAGGTGGTGGACGCGGCGGGGAAGCCGATCGCCGGCCCGGTCGAGTGGAACGTGACGGTGACCTCCGGGCGGCACACGGCGGTACTGCATCTGACGAGCGCGCGCGCGGAGCTCAACGTGCAGCGCCCCTTCGCATACCGGCTCGATCGCGGCGATTCGCTCGTCGTCGCGGCGCAGGTGCCGGGGATCGCCGACGCCAGGGTCCAGGTGACCGTGGGCTTCGAGATGGGCGAGCGCGCTGCGTCGCGGATCGCGGTGCGGCCGGTCGCGGTCGCCGCGGACGCGCCGGAGGATGACGAGGTCGCGGCGCGTGGCGCGCCGCTCTCGTGGATCTGGACCGCGGATGCTCCGGGGCGACTCGTCGCGATGCACGCGCCGCAGATGGCGGGCGCCACGGCCGTCATCGTCGAGGACGCGACGACGGGCGAGGTGATCTGGCGCGCCGACGGGCCGCCGCGGCTGGTCGGCGCCGCGCAGCCGCTGCGCGAGACGCAGCTGCCCGGCATCGTGCTCTCCCCGGGCCGCACCTATCGCATCCGCGTCGAGCGCGCGGCGGGGACCGCGACGACAGTCGTTGCGCCCATCGTCATGCTGGTCCCGCGCGTGTCGCTGGCGCGGTGAGCGGGCGGCGCGTCACGGTGCTCCAACGCCGGCGGACCGACTAGCTTTCGTCGCGCCCAACAGACCCGCGTCGGAGACTGAATCTTGGCCACGATCCTGCAGCAACTGCCCGTCGGACAGAACGTCGGCATCGCCTTCTCGGGCGGGCTCGACACCAGCGCCGCCCTCCACTGGATGCGCGCCAAGGGCGCGATCCCGTTCGCGTACACCGCGAACCTCGGGCAGCCCGACGAGTCCGACTACGACGAGATCCCGCGCAAGGCGATGGGCTACGGCGCCGAGAAGGCGCGGTTGATCGATTGCCGGCACCAGCTCGTCGCCGAGGGCATCGCCGCCATCCAGAGCGGCGCGTTCCATGTGTCGACCGGCGGCCAGACCTATTTCAACACCACGCCGCTCGGACGCGCCGTGACCGGCACCATGCTCGTCGCCGCGATGCGCGAGGACGACGTCCACATCTGGGGCGACGGCTCGACGTTCAAGGGCAACGACATCGAGCGGTTCTATCGCTACGGGCTGCTGACCAATCCGCACCTGAAGGTCTACAAGCCCTGGCTCGACCAGCGGTTCATCGACGAGCTCGGCGGCCGCAAGGAGATGAGCGAGTACCTCATCGCCAACG
>CAYXGS010000011.1:0-88511 GCA_964464585.1 uncultured Gemmatimonas sp.
TCGACGGCGGGTACAGTGCGCAGCTGTCGATGCCGGCCGCGACGCTGACCAATGGCTCGGCGGGCACGATCGCGTTGCTCGCCGGAAGCGGCGGGACGCGGACGCTGGCGGTGCAGCTGGACAACCAAGGCGCCGTGAATGCCGCCGTCGACCTGAACTTGAACCGCGCCAGCGCGCAGCATGTGAACAGCGGGACAATCACGCTCACGGGCGCGGCGGATTTCAACATCACGCAGACGGGCACGGCCCCGAGCTTCACGAACACGGGCACGGTGACGCTGGCGAACGCCAGGAGCTTGGCCGTGAGCAACGGGACGGTCGACCTCACTGCGGGTCTCGTGCAGGGCGGGACGTCGTTCTTCAGCACGACGGGCTCGCCGACGGTGCGGTTCTCGACGGCAACAGTGAAGCCGCGGCTCGGCTTCAGCGCGACGACGGTCCTGCCGGATCCGATCACCATCCCGGCCGGTGACTCGCTCCGGACGTACGGCACCTTCGCGCCGCCGAGCCTGACCAACAACGGTCTGCTGCTGCTGGAGGCGACGGGGACGACGACGACGGCACTCACGACGGGCCCCGGCTCGACGATCCGCATCCGCGGGACCGCCGCGACGGGCAACGCCGCGCCGACGATCACCAACAGCTTCACGAACACGGGGACGCTGGAGCTGACGTCGATCGACGGCGGCTACAGCGCGCAATTGTCGATGCCGGCCGCGACGCTGACCAACGGCTCCGCGGGCACGATCGTGTCGCTCGTGGGGAACGGCGGGACGCGGACACTCACGGCAGTCCTGGTCGAGAACCTTGGCACCATCTCCTCGACGACGACCACCACCTTCAGCGCGCCGGTGAACCAGCGGAACGTGATGACGGTCGGCGCGGGCACGTCGCTCACCATCAGCGGGCTGCTGCAGCTCTTCACGGGCTCCACGACGACGGTGAACGGCACGCTCGTGAAGACGGGAACGTGCTCGAACCTGGGCGGTACCATCGGGGGTCCCGGTGTCGGCGCCACCTGTCCGTGACCCTGAGTGCCCATGAACCGCCTGCTGACGTCGCTCCTCCTGCTCGGGGCGCCCCTCGCGCCGCTCGTCGCGTCCGCGCAGGAACCCGCGCCCGCGCGCGCTGACACGCTCCCGCGCACCGGGGTGGTCGCCGGCTCCGTCCGCGACGAGACCGGCCGTTCCGTCGCCGACGCGGTGATCACCGTGGATGGCACGACGCGACAGGCGCGCGCGGACACCGCCGGCCGATTCGTGCTCGAGCGCGTGCCGACGGGGATCCAGGAGGTCACCATCCGTCGCCTCGGCTTCCGGCCGGCGCGCGCGCAGCTGGACGTGCGGCCCGACAGCGCGATGGTGATCGCGGTGACGATGGTGGCGGACGCGCAGCGCATCGCCGGCGTGCGGATCGAGGAGCAGTTGTTGAATCAGCTCAGCGGATGGGTGATCGACGAACAGGGCCGTCCCGTCGCCGGAGCGGAGGTCGATGTGGTCGGGCTCCGCCGCACGATGCTGAGCGACGCCGAAGGCCGGTTCCTGTTCGTGGATCTCGCGCCGGGCAACTACCTGGTGGAGGTGCGGAAGGAGGGCTACGGCCTCGCGCGGCGCGCCGTGCAGATGGTCGCGCGCATCGAGCGCGACGTCGCGGTGCGGCTCTACGCCGGCGAGGACCAACGCACGAGCGTCGCGCTGGCGCGGGTGGTGGCGCAGGAGATGGACCGTCGGAAGAGCCTCGCCGGAGCGCAGGCGGTGTTCGTGTCGCGCACGGAGCTCGAACGGTGGCAGGACGCGCCGCTGATCAACGCGCTGATGGGCAGTTCGGGGGCCCGCGCGATGCGCGATCTCGTCAGCATCCCTCGAGATCGTGGCAGCCAGCGCGGGGTGCAGTCGATCAATGCGAGCGGCAACTCCGGACGCGGACGCATGGACATGGCGAACGCGCCGTCGGTCTCGTGCGTGCTGGTGAACGGGCACGAGATCTCCAGCGGTGACCTGCTCGGCTTCTTCCGCGCTTCCGAGGTGGAGCTGGTCGAGATCTATCCCGTGGGGAGCGAGAACTCGCGGACGTTCTGCGGCCGGTTCCCGCCGTCGACGGGGTGCAGCTGCCCGCCGGATCCGGCAGGGATCGTCGTCTGGCTCAAGAAGTGAGGCGCGGCGCGACGGCCGCGTCCGCGCGCACGGCGCTCGCGCTCGCGTGCCTCGTGGGCGGTGCCTGCGGCCCGCTCGTCCCCGATCCGGACACGTACCCGCACGAAGGCGAAGCGATCGGCACCGTGCGCGAGAGCTATGACGGCGCACTCAGCGACTCGATGGCGGTGCACACGTTCCGCAACATCCACCGCCTGTTCCCCACGCGCGTCATCGCGCGGCCGACGCTGCCTCGCGGCCTCGCCCCCTCGGCGCGCATGCTGCCGAACCTCGCCATCCGGCATCGCGACTCGACGGTCGACCTGCGCGAGTTCATGGCCGCGAACCGGGTGGGCGGCCTGCTGATCCTCAAGGACGGCCGCATCGTCACCGAGCTCTACCGGTACGGCAACGGGCCGCGCACCCGATGGATGAGCATGTCGATCGCGAAGTCGGTGAGCTCCACGCTCGTCGGGGCGGCGATCCGCGACGGGGCCATCCGCTCGCTCGACGACTCGGTCACGCGCTACGTCCCCTCCCTCGCCGGGAGCGCGTACGAGGGTGTGACCATCCGCGATGTCCTGATGATGAGTTCCGGTGTGCGCTGGACCGAACGCTACACCGATCCCACCTCCGACCGGCGCCGGCTCCTCGAAGCGCAGATCTCGCAGGTGCCGGGGTCGGCGCTCGCGGTGATGCGGTCGCTGCCGCGCGCCGCGCCGCCGGGCACCGTGAACACGTACAGCACCGGGGAGACGCAGGTGCTCGCCGAAGTGCTGCGCGGCGCGCTCAAGCGTCCGCTCGCGGAGTATCTCTCCGATCGGATCTGGCGCCCGATGGGCGCCGAGGCGGATGCACGGTGGTGGCTCGATTCGCCCGACGGGGTGGAGATCGGCGGGAGCGGGATCAGCGCGACGCTCCGGGACTACGGCCGCTTCGGCCAGTTCATCCTCGACGAGGGCATCATCGGCGCCGATACGGTGCTGCCGCCGGGATGGGTGCGCGAGGCGACGTCGCCGAAGGTGCTGCGCGGCGGGCAGCCGCTCGAGTACGGGTACATGTGGTGGCCCGGCACGTCCGTCGCGGCGCGGCGCGATCGCACGTTCAGCGCGGTGGGGATCCATGGGCAATACATCCATGTGAACCCGGTGACTCGCGTGGTGATCGTGGTCTGGTCGGCGCAGCCCAAGCCGACCGGCGGCGCGGTGGTGGACGAGGAGGCGTTGTTCGATGCGGTGGACGCGGCGTTGCGCGGGACGTCACCGCCGTGACGGTCGCTCGCGTCCGCGCGTAGACATCGGCGTGATGGACGGCGGGGGCCGGAACACCGTACCTTCCCCCGCGCATGCCGCTCCTCGATCTCTACGACCTCTCGTTGCGCGGTCGCGCGGCCGCTCCCGCGCTCGAATGCGATGCGCCCGGTGGCCGCGTGCGACGTCTCACCTTCGGTGAGCTCGATGCGCGATCGGACCGGATGGCGGCGGTGCTCCGCGCGCGCGGCCTGGGGCGCGGTGATCGGCTCGCGTTCTGCCTCGCGAACCGGCTCGCGGTGATCGACCTCTGGATCGCCTGCGTGAAGCTCGGCGTGATCGTCGTGCCCATCAACGTGCTGTACAAGGGACGCGAGATCGGTCACATCGTCTCCGATTCGGCACCCGCAGCGGTCGTCGCGACCGCGGACCGGGCAGTGGACCTGCCTGCAGGCGCGGCGCTCTGGGAGGTCGATGCGCTGGAGCGCGCCGCGGACGCGGTCTCGCTCGGCGGGTCCACGCTCGCGCCGACCGCGTCGCGCGCGTCCGAGGTGTTCCGCGCCGACGCGCACACGCCTGCCGCGATCGTGTACACCAGCGGCACCACCGGCGTCGCCAAGGGCGCGGTGCTCACGCAGGGCAACTTCGCCGCGAACGCCCTTGCGCTGGTCACCGCCTGGGGGATCACGAGCGCCGATCGCTACCTCGCCGCGCTCCCGCTCTTCCATGTGCACGGGCTCGGCAACGGCGTGCAGTGCTGGCTCGCCAGCGGCTGCCTGATGAAGCTGGTCGAGCGATTCGACCGCGAGGAGGCGCTCGGGTGGTTCGAGTCGTTCCAGCCCACGCTCTTCTTCGGCGTGCCGACGATGTATGTCCGGCTGCTCGAGGCCGAGCCGGCGCGGGCGCGGGCGATCGGCGGACGGACCCGGCTGTTCGTGAGCGGATCGGCACCCCTGCCGGCGCAGGTGCTGGAGGAGTTCCGCGAGCGCTTCGGGCACGTGATCCTCGAGCGCTACGGCATGACCGAGACGCTGATGAACACGAGCAACCCGCTCGTCGGTGAGCGCCGGGCGGGCACCGTGGGGCGTCCGCTGCCGATGACGTCGGTGGAGATCCGGGACGAGCATGGTCGCCCGGTGGGCGACGACGCGGTGGGCGAGCTGTGGGTGCGCGGCCCCAACGTCTGCGATGGGTACTGGCAGCGACCCGATGCGACCCTCGCGGCGTTCACGGACGGCTGGTTCCGCACCGGCGACATCGGCGTGCGCTCCGCTGATGGCTACATCACGCTCCAGGGCCGGCGGAGCGACCTCATCATCTCCGGGGGCTTCAACATCTATCCGCGCGAGATCGAGGAACTGCTCACGAGCCTCCCGGGCGTGCGCGAGGCGGCGGTGGCGGGCGAGCGCGATCCGGTGCGCGGGGAGGTGCCCGTCGCGTACGTCGTCGGCGACGCGGCGCTCGATCTCGCGGCGATCGAGGCGCGGGTGCGAGCCGAGCTCGCATCGTTCAAGGTGCCACGCCGCTGGGTGCAGCTCGATGCGCTGCCGCGCACCGCGCTGGGGAAGGTCCAGAAGCACCTGCTCGCGGCGCGCGCCACATGACCCCGGCCGAACTCGCGCTCGTCGCGATCCTCGTGGTGGTGATCGCGAGCTTCGGCACGCGGCTCAACGTGGGCGTGCTGGCCGTCGCGCTCGCCTGGCCCGTCGCGGTGTACGCGGCGGGCTGGAAGCCCGAGCGGCTCATGGCGGCCTTCCCGTCGTCGCTCTTCCTCATGCTGCTCGGTGTCACGCTGCTGTTCGGTGCCGCGCAGGCCAATGGCACCATGGCGGCGCTCACGCAGCGGTCGCTGGCGCTCGCGGCGGGGCGCGCCGGGCTGCTGCCGATCGTCTTCTTCGGCATCGCCTGCGCCATCAGCACGCTCGGTCCTGGCGCGATCGCGACGCTCGCGCTGCTGGCACCGCTCGCGATGGCAGCGGGTGCGCGGGCCGGCGTGCCGGCATTGCTCACGGCCCTCATGCTGGGCAACGGCGCCAACGCGGGGAATCTCTCGCCGTTCAGTGCCGTGGGCGTGATCGTCGAGTCGTCCATGGCCAAGGCCGGGCTCACCGGACACGAGTGGCGCGTGTGGGCGGCGAACTTCGTGGCGCACGCGCTCGCGGGGCTCCTCGCGTGGGCGCTGTTCGGCGGACCGAGGCTCCTGCGCGAGGGGGCGGCGCTCGCGCCCGAGAAGCCGGTCGCGCTCACCCGCGCGCATCGGTTCACGCTCGCGGTGCTCGCGACATGGATCGTCGCGGTCGTCCTGCTCAAGGTGAACCTCGGGCTCGCGGCCTTCGCGGCGGCCGCCCTCATCATCCTCGCGCGCGCGGCGGACGACTCCGCGATGGTGAAGGTGGTGCCGTGGAGCGTGCTCGTGATGGTCTGCGGCGTGAGCGTCCTGATCGGCGTGCTGGAGGGCACCGGCGGGATGGAACTCTTCACCGACCTGCTGGCGCGCGTCGCGTCTCCCTCGAGCGTGAACGGCGTGATCGCGTTCATCACGGGGACCATCTCCACGTACAGCTCGACGGCGGCCGTGGTCTACCCGACCTTCCTGCCGACCGTGCCCGGGCTCGTCGACCGACTCGGTGGGGGGGACCCGCTCCAGATCGCGCTGAGCATCAACGTGGGCGCGGCCCTCGTGGATGTGTCGCCACTCTCGACCCTCGGCGCGCTCTGTATCGCCGCGCTGCCGTCCGGCGAGGAGCCGGCGAAGCTGTTCCGTCGGCTGTTGCTCTGGGGGTTCTCCATGACCATCGTCGGCGCGCTCTTCTGTCAGCTCTTCATCGGGGTGTTCGCGGGCTGACCGCCCGCCCCTCGCACGCCGCGCTCAGGGGACGAGGTCGAGTCGCAGCGTGACCTGACGCAGCAGGGCAGGGGTGAGGTAGTCCCCGCGCTGCACCGTCGCGAAGGCGAAGCTCCCGGTCTCCGGATCGCCGCCGGGATAACGCGACCAGATCCCCGCGTTGCGCACCGCGAGCGTGAGCGATGCCTCGCCGAGCGAGAGCGGCCCCACGCGCGACGGAAGCGCGGCCCGCACCCAGATCTCGCGGGCCCGCACGAAGTCCGCCGCGTGCACGGGTCCGGTGAAGTTGGCGGTGTATCCGGACGCCACAGCCCGTGCCTGCTCGGCGAGTGAGCCCTCGTACAGATCGGGGCAGAGCAGGAGCTGGCAGCTGAAGCGGCCGGTGGCGTCGGACTTCACGTGACCGAACTTGCCGTCGAGCGTGAGGCCGGCAGTGAGCCGCTCGCGCCACGACGCCTTGAGCGTGACCGCGAGGAGATCGGACGGCTGGGTCACGCCGCGTGGCGTGGCGGCACCGAGGACGATCTCGGTGGCGTCGACGATGCCGTCGTCGTTCGCGTCCGCCCAGGTGTACGGCACGGCATGGACGGTGCCGAAGCGCATCCCCTCGGAGAAGCGGACCCGCTGTCCGCCAAGCAGCGTGGACTGCACCTCGGGCGTCACCATCCTCGTGATGCGCGTGCGTGCGCTCGACCAGGCCAGCTCGGCATCCCATCGAATGGCACCGGCGGTCCGTGCCGGCAGTGCGACGACCCACTCGTGACCGTGTGTCTGCCACGACGCGAACGAGAGCGGCGGTCCTCCACCGGTGATCATGTAGCCGTCGCGGAGCGACCGGGCGAAGGCGTTCAGCCGCACCTGCGCGCGACCACCGACGAGGTCGATGTCGGCACCCGCTTCGCGCTCGATGGTCCGCTGGAGGCGGCGGTCCAGCTGCCCGAACCCGCCGGCGAGGAAGCCAGCCACCTGGAAGGCGCCGAGCAGTGCCTCGTGGTCACCGCTCTCGCCGTACGCGCCGCGGAGTCGGACACGCTGGACGCCGGGGATCCGCGGGAAGAACCGCTCCTCCGAGACGACCCAGTTCGCCTGTGCCGTGTTGAACGGGTCGTCGCCCCAGGTCGCGCCGAAGATCTCGGTCGCTTCCTTGCGGAAGCCACCGGCGATCCAGCGGTGCGCGCCGAACTCGAGGCGCGCGGCGGCGAAGACCGCTCGGTTCCTGATGTCGGGGTTGAACCACTGCTGGCTGAAGGAGGTGCCGCCGCCACCCACCGAGGCCGTGGCGGTGATCGCGTACTCGCGGAGATCGACATTGGAGAGGTGTCCACCGATCTCGCCGCGCCAGCGCAGGCCGCGCGGCAGCGCGCCGCTCATGCGCGCACCGACCGTCGCCGACCCTGCCCCTTCACGGTAGGTGCGCTCCTCGCGCTGGAGCGCCACGACATCGGACGGGGGGAACGCGTTGCGAAGCTCGGTCGTGAGGTCCGTGCCTCTCGTGGTGCGCTCGGTGTTGCCTTGCGCGTAGGCAGTGAGCCACGGGCGAGCCGTCCACTCCAGGTCCACCCCGGCGCTCACGCGGTCCGTATGGTATGGCCAGCTGCGATCGAGGATCCGTTCTGGGGTGCGCCAGGCGAAGGGGTACGTGGTGTCGTTCGGCTGGATCGTCGTGAGGCCCAGCTGCATCAAGCCGTTCTCGCCGAACCGTGCGTACCGCCCGGCGGTGCGCGCGTAGCGCGCGGTGAGCGCGGTGCGCAGCCCGCGCCACTCGCGTCCCTGGGCCGCGAGCGAGAGGTCGAATCGCTCGAATGCGCCGCCGCGGACCTGCGAAGGCGCCTGGTCGAAGCTCGAGCCGAGGCGCACCGACGCGAGGCGCGCCGACGCGACGCGCAGATCCCCGCTCGCGGCGAGGCCGGCGCGCACGGCGGTGGACGCCAGGAACGGCGACCGCCCGGCGAACGGCAGTCGCGTGATGGGTCCGGCAGCCGTGCAGTAGCCGGTCGCCTGATCGGTGAGCGGACAGAAGTCCGTGGTGCCACCGGCCGTGAGGTCCCCGGCGATGAAGGTGCGCCTGCGGAACTCGTCGGGCGCGGGCTGGTGCGTGGCCTCGAGCGACGACGTGAGACGCCAGCCTCGAGCATCCGCCGCGCTCGCCGCGCGTCTGGTCCGAACGAACACCGCGCCTCGCGGCGCACCGAACGCGAGCAGCGCACCCGCGGCCGGTCCGAACGCGATCTCGATCTCCGCGATCTCGTCCGTCGGCAGGCTCCACGCGTGCGAGGGCCGGTTCCGGTCGAGGTCGGGGCCGAGCAGCTGCCGGTCCTCGCGCAGCAGCACCCCATCGACGTAGAGCAGCGGTCGGCCGGGTCCGTACACCGTCGCAGCCCCGCGCGCGGTGAGTTCAGGGGCGAATCCCGATGCGCCGGTGGGGTAGGTGACGTTGAGTCCCGCGACGCGCCCCGCGAGCAGGTCGGCGAGGGTGCGCGCCGGACTCGCGGCGATGGCCGCCGAGTCGAGCACCACGGTGAACGCGGCGCCGAGGACACCATCGCCGGCGCGGTGCTGCGCGCGGGCGGTCGGCGTCACGAACAGCGCGGTGAGCAACGTCGCGCCCAGCGAGGCACGCTGGGCGACCGTGAGGGCACAGGGAGTCGGCGGCATCGATGCAATACCCCGGCAACCGTCCCGGTGTCAGCGCTCGCCGAGCAGCGGGCCCGCCGGATCACCGAAGACGTACCTCCCGAACCAGTCCCAGTTGTGCCGCAGGGCAGCCAACGTCTCCTTGGGCTTGGTGATGCCGTGCCCGAACCCCTTGTAGACCACGAGGCGCGTGGGGACGCCGACATCCTGCAGTCCCTGGTACAGCTCATAGGCGTTCTGGATGGGCACGCGCCGGTCGAACTCGCCGTGCTGGATGAGCGTGGGCGTGCGCGCGCGCAGGATGCTGGTCATGGGCGAGGTCCGCGCGTAGATGGCGGCGTCGCGCCACGGATCGTTCTTGAGGTACTGGCGCGTGAACGGGTGGATGTCGGTCGCGACGTAGTACGTCACCCAGTTGGAGATGCCGGCGCCGACCGAGATGGCCTTGAATCGCGTGGTGTTGGTCGTGAGGAACGCCGAGATGTAGCCGCCTTGGCTCCACCCCATCGCGCCCATCCGCGTGGTGTCGACCATGCCTTGCCGCACGAGGTGGTCGACCCCGCTCATCACGTCCCACATGTCGCCGACGCCGAGGTTGCGGACGTTGAGCGCGCGGAAGGCCTCGCCGTAGCCGGCGGAGCCGCGGTAGTTCGGACGCAGCACCAGTGCGCCGCGCGCCACCCATTGGGCGATGGGATACACGCTGCCGGGCAGCGGCTGGGGTACGTCGATGCCGGTCGGGCCGCCGTGGATCACGACGAGCAGCGGGTACTTCCGCGCCGGGTCAAAGTCCCGCGGCTTGTGGAGCACCCCCTCGATCTCTGCGCCGTCCTGGCTCTTCCATCGTACGACCTCGGCGGTGCCGATCGTCCATGCCTCCAGTTGCGCCGACATCTGCGTGATCGGCGCCGGGCGGAACGCCGCGAGCGATCCGGTGAGGATCTCGGGCAGGTGCGTCGCGTCCTGCGAGACGAAGGCGAAGCGCTCGCCGTCGTCGGCGAACGACACGGAGGCGATGTTCATCGGGCTGTCGATCGCGACGGTCGTGGTGCCGCGCTCGGGATCGATCCGGTACAGGCGCGAGAGTGTCCGCGCGCGGCCGCCGAAGAAGAGGCCACGGCGGGTCCACGTCACGCCGCCGATCTGCTCGTCGAAGTCGGCGGCGAGCCGCGTCGCCGTGCCGCCGTCTGCGGGGACGCGCATGAGGAAGCCGTTCTTGTAGTAGTTCGACGTGGTGTCGCCGCCGGCCGATGCGTACACGATGGACCGGCCGTCGGGCGACCAGACCGGCGAATCGTCGCTTCCGCGCAGGCGCACCAGCGGCCGGATGGCCTTGGTCGCGATGGTGATCACCGAGATGTCGCGGCTCCGCCAGGAGTTGATGAGCGGGTCGTCGGCATGGTCGAACGCGATGCGCGACGCGTCCGGGGACCACGCGTAGCTCCCGACCGTGAAGCTCTCGCCGCTCGTGAGGCGTGTCGCGTCGGGCACGGTGCCAGCCGCCCAGGCGGCGGGCGCGACCGCGGTGACCCACAGGTGGGTGAAGCTGTATTCACCATCCTCGACCATGTACTCGCCGTACCGCTCCTTCCGCTGCCTGACGGCCTCGCTCTCAGCGTCGGTCGCGGTGAACGCGATCGAGCGGCCATCGGGCGCCCAGCGGAAGTCGTTCACGCCCTCCTTGACCGCCGTGACCTTGAACGCCTCGCCGCCGCCCACCGGGACGACGTACACCTGCTGCTTCTCGCCGCGGTCCGCGAGGAAGCCGATCCACTGTCCGTCAGGCGACCAGCGCGGCGAGGTCGAGCTGCCCTTCGGCGTGCGGGTGAGTTGCACGGGTGCGGCTCCGTCGCGCGCGAGCCAGACCTCCGTGTCGTAGCGGTTCTCGGTCCAGTCGGTGGTGCGCACCGTGTACGCGACGGCCTTGCCGTCCGGTGACATGGCCGGCGCGCCGACCTGTCTGAGGTTCAGCACGTCCTCGAACGTGGGCGATTGCGCGGACAGCGTCGCGGCGGTCGCGACGAGCAGGGCGGCGGTGACGAGAACGCGACGCATGGGAGGGCTCCGGTGCAGCGGGTGATCAGTATCCGGCCTGTCGATCGACCGTCCACTTCGGCATGCGACCTGACTCGAGCTCGGTGAGGCACTCGAGGAAGCCGCGGCCGGCGCCCTCGGTGGTGGTGAGGCCTGAGATGTGCGGGGAGATCATCACGCGACGGTCGCGCCACAACGGAGAACTCGTCGGGAGCGGCTCCTCGACGAACACGTCGAGCGCCGCGCCGCGCAACCAACCCGCGTCGAGGGCCTCGGGGAGCGCCGCCTCCTCGACCACCGCGCCGCGGCCCGCGTTGAGCAGCACCGCGCCGTCGCAGCGCGAGAGCACGGCACGGGAGACGAGCCCGCGCGTCTCGGGCGTGGACGGCGTGACGACGACGATCCAATCCGCGTGGCCCACGAGGGCGGGAAGCGCGTCCACGCGATGCACCGCGTCGAACGGCGCCTCGACCGCGCGGCCGCTGCGGGAGACGCCGGTGACCCTGAGGCCGAGCGCGGCGAACGATCGCGCGATCGCCTGTCCGATGTCGCCGGTGCCGATGACCAGCGCCCGGGTCCCCGCCACTCGCGCGATGTCGCGCGGCGCCCAGCGCGACTCGCGCTGCGCCTGGTCCACATCCAGCAGCTGTTGCTGGAACGCGAACACGCGTGCGACGGCCCATTCGGCGATCGCCGGGCCGAACGATTCGGAGGTGCGCGTGAGGAGGAGCCCCGGCTCGAGTCCGGGTCCGGCGAGCCAGGAGTCCACGCCGGCGCCGGTGCAGTGCACCCATCGGACGCTGCCCATCGTGGCCGCGGCAGGTGGGCGGCGGAATCCGATGTAGGCGTCGGCCCACTGCAGATCCGCCTCGGTGAGGTCGGTGTGCCGGGCCGCGCGGAGTTCGAGGTCCGTGCGCCGCGACCGCAGCCAGTCGGCGAGTTCGGCGTGAGCGCTCGCCCCGATGACGATCCGGCGCGGCTTGAAGGGCAGTGGGAAGTCGTGCACGGATGGCGGTCGCGAGGGGCGGACGGCGCGGTCGAACCGGTGTGGCGGACGGACCGGGGGAAGATGGCGTCCCGAGGCTCGCCCGTCAGGGGTGCGCACGCGATATTCTGGCCACCCCCTCCCCGGAAAGGTCCCGTGAAGAAGGTCCTGCTCGGCCTCGTCGGTCTCGTCGTCGTCCTGCTCGCCGTGATGATCGTGCGCGCGTCGATGCTCCCGGCGCCCGCGCCGGCGGCCTCCGCTGGCATCGAGGTGACCGTCGATACCGCCGTCGCCGCACAGCGACTGGCCGAGGCGGTGCGCATCCAGACGGTCTCCTACGCGTCGGGTGCGCCGATCGACACCGCGGCCTTCCGCGGCTTCCACGGCTTCCTCGCGTCGGCGTTCCCCAAGGCGCATGCCGTGCTCACTCGCGAGGTGGTCGGCGGCCTGAGCCTGCTGTACACGTGGAAGGGGCAGGACACGACGGCGGCCCCGGTGGTCATCATGGGTCACATGGACGTCGTGCCGGTGCCTGAGCCCAACCTCAAGGAATGGACGCACCCGCCGTTCTCCGGCGCCATCGCCGACGGATACATCTGGGGACGCGGCACGCTCGACGACAAGACGACCGTGCTCGCCTCGCTCGAGGCGGTCGAGGGGCTCGTCGCGCAGGGGTTCGTCCCGTCGCGCACCGTGTACCTCACCTTCGGGCATGACGAGGAGGTGGGCGGCCGGTACGGCGCGCGCGCGATCGTCGCCGAGCTCGTGAAGCGCGGCGTGAAGCCGGCGTTGGTGCTCGACGAGGGCGGCTTCCTGACCAGCGGGATGCTCCCGGGCATCAAGGGCGTGGCGGCGATCGTCGGCATCGCCGAGAAGGGGTACCTCTCGCTGCGGCTCTCGGCGAAGGCGCAGGGCGGTCACTCGTCGATGCCCACCGAGCGCACCGCGGTGGGGGCGCTGAGCCGCGCGATCGCGACCCTCGAGGCGAACCCGTTCCCGCTCTCCCTCGAAGGCCCCACGCGCGGGATGCTCGAGGCGATGGCACCGTACGCGCCGTTCTCGCAGCGACTCGTGCTCGGGAACCTCTGGCTCACCGAGCCGCTCGTCACCCGGATGCTCGGCCGCACCCCGCTCGGCGCCGCGCTGCTGCACACCACGATCTCGCCGACCATGCTGAACGCGGGGATCAAGGACAACGTGCTGCCGCCCGAGGCGACGGCGGTGGTGAACTTCCGCATCCGCCCGGGCGAGACGCAGGAGACGGTGATCGCGCGCGTGCGCGAGGTGATCGACGACACGCTGATCTCCGTGACGCCCACCGACAGTGCGCGCACCGATCCGTCGCCCGTCTCCGATCCGGACTCGCGAGCCTTCGCGCTCATCGCCAGCACCGTGCGAGGCATGGTGCCGGGCGAGCAGGTGCCCGTGCTGCCGTATCTCGTGATGGGCGGCACCGACGCCAAGTACTGGAACGAGCACTCCGACAAGGTCTTCCGGTTCCTCGCCATCCCGCTCGGGGAAGGTGACGCCGCGCGCGCACACGGCGTGAACGAACGCGTGCGGGTGCAGGATTATGTGGTGGCGGTGCGCTTCTTCAGCGGCTTGCTGAAGGGACTCGACGGACTCAAGGAGCGATGATGCAAAGACGCGATTGGCTCAAGGGCACCGCATCCGGTGTGGCGGCGCTCGCCGGGAGCTCGCTGGGGACGGGACCGCTCATCCGGATGGCCCCCTCGCGCCGCACCGATGTCGCGGACGGCGCGCGGGTGAACCAGTGGCTCGCCGGCTTCGACGCGATCGGCCGCACGCCGACCGGGATCAACCGCGTGGCCTACTCCGACTTCGATCTCGCCGGGCGCGCGTTCGCGATCGAGCGCTTCAAGGAAGCGGGCTTCACGCCGCGCATCGATGCCGCGGGGAACATCCTCGCCCGGCTCGACGGACGTGAGGCGCTCCCGCCGATCCTCATCGGCTCGCATGTCGACTCGGTCACGGATGGAGGCAACTTCGACGGACCGGTGGGATCGTTCGGCGCGCTGGAAGTGGCGCGCACGCTGCGGGAGAGCGACGCGAGACTGCGCCATCCGGTCGAGGTGGTCGTGTGGGCCAACGAGGAGGGCGGGACGATCGGCAGCAAGCTCGCCGTGGGGGACTCGGCGAAGGTCGATCTCGACGCCGTCGCGCGCTCGGGTCGCACGCACCGGCAGGGCCTCGGACTCATCGGCGGGAATGTCGCGGCACTGCCGAGCGCTGTGCGCGCGAAGGGCAGTCTGCACGCGTACATCGAGCTGCACATCGAGCAGGGTGGCAATCTCGAGAAGGCGGGGCGCGACATCGGTGTCGTGCTCGGCATCGTCGGGCTCAAGTGGTTCGAGGTGACCGTGACCGGCTTCGCGAACCACGCCGGGGCCACACCGATGGACCAGCGGCAGGATGCCATGCTCGCCGCGGCGAAGTTCACGGTCGCGGTGAACGACGCGATCCGCAGCGAGCCGGGCCGTCAGGTGGCGACGATCGGACGCCTGGTGCCGACGCCCAACACGCGGAACGTGATCGCCGGTGGTGTGGAGCTCACGGTGGACCTGCGCGATCTCGACGCGGCGAAGGTGAACCGCTTCGGCGAACGGTTCCAGCGGATCGCGGCCGAGATCGGACGCGCGACCGACACGACGTTCGCGTTCAAGGAGAGCACGAGCAGCCAGCCGGCGATGGCGGACCCGCGCGTGATGGACATCATCACCGCGAGCGCGGAGGCCCTCGGTCTGTCGCACATGCGGATGCCGAGCGGGGCGGGGCATGACGCGCAGGAAGTGGCGCAGCTCTGTCCGATGGGGATGATCTTCATCCCGAGCATCGGCGGGATCAGCCACTCGCCCAAGGAGTACTCCAGGCCGGAGGACATCGTGAACGGCGTGAACGTGCTGCTCAACGCGGTGAAGCGGGTGGACGCGCTGTGAGCGGGCTGGACCGTCGCGACTTCCTGCGCGCGAGCGGCAGCTGCGCGGCACACCTCGCGCTGATGGGCGCCGGTGTGCCCGCCGCGTTGCGCGCGCACTGGCACGCGCAGTGGAGTGCCCCGACCGGCTTCGCCGTGGTCGCACGCGAACCCTGGGGACGGCTCGAGCGCGTCGCCGAGGGCGTGTGGGCGATGGTGTCGACGCCCCTCAGCGGAGACCGCACCACGCTGTGCAACGGCGGGCTGATCGCCGGGCGTGATGGGGTGCTGATGGTCGAAGCGTTCGGCACCGATGCGGGCGCCAAGTGGATGGCAGAGCAGGCGCGCGCGCTCACCGGCAGAGCGCCGACGCATGTGGTGGTGACGCACTATCACTCGGATCACACCGCAGGACTGCGCGCGGCGCACGATCCGCGCGGCGTGACGCTCCATGCGACCGCGGTGACGCGTGATCTCACGACGACGCGCAATCAGGGCGCACCGGCCGATCTGCTGAAGGAGGCGATCCTCCTCGACGCCACCGCCGGTGCGTCGATCGACCTCGGCGGCCGGCGCGTGCGGATCTCGCCGCATGACGGGCACACGCCGAGCGATGTGAGCCTGCGCGTGGAGGACTCGCCGGTGCTCTTCTGCGGCGATCTCGTGTGGAACGGGATGTTCCCCAACTACGTCGATGCCGTCCCTTCGAGGCTCTCGCGCAGCGTGCGCGCACTGCGCGCGACCGACGCGACCGCTTTTGTGCCGGGGCACGGCACGCTCGCGACGGTCGCCGACCTCGACCGGTACATCGCGCTGCTCGACAGCGTGGAGACGGCGGCGCGATCGGCGGTCGCGCGTGGGGTCACCGCGGAGGCGGCGGGAACGGAGTACCGGATCCCTGTGTCTCTTGGGGAATGGACGCTGTTCAATCCGCGGTACTTCGAGCGTGCGATCGGGGCCTGGATGCGGGAGCTCGCGACGCCGTGAGCCGGCAGCCATCGCTCGCCGCGCTGACGTTCGTCGTCCTCTCGATCGCCGGGTCCGGCGCTTGCGACGCGCACGCGCAGCAGGTCGTGCGCCTCGGCGCACCGACAGCGAGGCTCGCCGAGGAGTTCACGCGCGTCGCCGGTGTGCGCGAGGAGTCGAACGGGCGCGTGATCCTCGTGGACTCGCGCGAGCAGCGGATCGTCCGGGCGGATCTCACGAGCGGAACGATCACGCCGCTCGGCCGGGCCGGGCGCGGGCCGGGGGAGTACACGCTCCCGCTCGACGTCCATGGCTGGACGGGCGACACCACCTTCGTGACCGACATGGACGGTATGGGACGCGCGGTCGTGATCACGACGCGTGGGACCGAATCACATCCGCTGCGCGGCGCGAAGCTGCGGGACGGCGATCCCATCTACCGCGTGCATCGGATCGGTTTCGACGCGCGAGGTCGACTGTACTCCGGCGTCTGGGTCACGCGAACGGCCGGCGGCCCGCCGACGAGGCTCGATTCGATCGCGATCGAGCGCTACGATCGCGCGACCGGGCAGCGGGACACGCTCGCCTGGGTCGCGAACGTCGCCAAGTCGCCGCTCCTGCGCAGCGCGGCGCCGCGCGTCCCCTCGTCAGGGCCGATCGAAGCGCCGCGCTCGGGCGGGGCCCTCCCGCCGTTCATGACCCGCGACCAGTGGGCCGTCGCTGCGGACGGTCGGGTGGCGGTCGTCACGGTCGACCCGTACCGCGTGACGTTCCACTCGGGGAACGGTCGGCCGGTCACCGGCCCCGCGCTCGCCTTCACACCGGTGAAGGTGACCGGCGCCGAGAAGCAGGCGTGGCGCGACATGCAGACGCAGCCGACGGTGGGACTGATGTACGCGAACAATACCGTCAGGCCGATCGTCTCTCGGCCGTCGTTCACCGAGCCGGCGGCGTGGCCCGACGTGCTGCCCGCGTTCCTCGACAAGGCGATCAGCTTCGCCCCCGATGGCGATCTCTGGGTCCAGCGCGCGGTCGCGGCGGCGAAGCCACCCCTGTTCGACGTCATCGACCGCACCGGCCGGGTCACGAAGCAGGTCGAATTGCCGATGCGCACGCGGCTGGTCGGTTTCGGTGCCCGATCCATCTACCTCGTGCGCATCGACGAGAACGACCTCGAGACCCTCGAACGCTACGCGCTGCCCTGAGCGCCCCTGGCCGGGCGCGTGGACCCGCTCAGCGCCGCGCGACCGGCTCCAGCCGCACCATCTTCGTCGCCACGCCCGCCGCGCCTTCGAACGCGATGTAGATGAACCCGTCCGGCCCCTGCTTCATCGCCCGCACGCGGCCCTGACGCTGCACCATGTTCTCGATGTCCGTCACGCGGTTGCCGTCCATCGTGAGTCGCACCACGCGCTCGCCCACGAGCCCGCTCACGAAGAAGTTGCCTCTCCACTGCGGGAACTTGTCGCCCGTGTAGACGAACAGGTTCTGCACCGCGATCGACGGCACCCACACGTTCACCGGCTGCTCCATGCCGGCGCGGGTGGTGCCGCTGTGGATCGCCGTGCCGCTCGTGTAGTTCACGCCGAAGCCGATCACCGGCCAGCCGTAGTTCTTGCCCGCCTGATCGAGATTGAGCTCGTCGCCGCCCTGCGGACCGTGCTCCACCGTCCAGAGCTGGTTCGTCTCGGGGTGCACCATCATCCCCTGCATGTTGCGATGACCGTAGCTCCAGATCTCCGGCAGTGCCCCCGGGGTGTTCACGAACGGGTTGTCCGACGGGACCGAGCCGTCGTCCTTCAGGCGGATCGTCTTGCCGTGATGGGTCGAGAGGTCCTGCGCCGGATGCTTCTCGAGGTCGCCGGTCGGCGGCACCTGACGGTCGCCGAGGGAGATGAAGAGATAGCCGTCGCGATCGAACGCGAGCCGTGAGCCGTAGTGCCCGCGCCCGGTCGACCAGTTCTTCGCGACGAAGATGTCCCGACCGTCCACGAGCCGGTCGTTCTCGAACCGGGCGCGCATCACCGCCGTCGCGCCCTGCTGTCCGTCCTCGCTGATCTTCGAGTACGAGATGTAGACGAACTTGTTCTCGGCGAACTTGGGGTGCAGCGCGATGTCGAGCAGGCCGCCCTGGCCGCTCGCGCGCACGCGCGGCACACCGAGCACGGTGTCGGGAAGGAGCCTGCCGCCGCGGATGATGCGGAGCTGCCCGCCGCGCTGCGTGACGAGGATGTCACCGTTCGGCAGGAAGGCGAAGCCCCACGGGCTCATGAGCCCGTCCACGACCGTCACGACGCGGAAGTCATGGAGCTTGGTGCGCTCGACGGCCGGCGTCGCGGGCGCGGCCTGCGCAGCGAGGGGTGCCGAGGCGACGGCAGCGGTGATCGCAACGAGGGTCGCGAACGTTGCCGCGGACCGGGCGGCGCGGCGCGCGCCGCGAGCGAGAACGAGGGTCATGTCGGGATCCTGGAGAGGGCCGGGCACCCCCGGCGATGACGGAAGTTGGCCGCGGTCGGCTCCCCGGCGCAAATTGTACGTCGTCACCCACGCCGGAGTTGGCATGCGCACCACCGCTCCAATGCTCGCACTCGCCCTGCTGGTTCCCGCCGCGCTCACGGCGCAGCGCCCCGATCCGCTCGTCGAGGAGATCGACAAGCGCGCTAGCGTCATCGCCGAGCGCGTCATCGCGTGGCGACATGACATCCATCAGAACCCCGAGCTGTCGGGACAGGAGACGCGCACGGCCGCACTCGTCGCCGACCATCTGCGCCGGCTCGGGCTCGAGGTGCAGACCGGCGTCGGCGGCCATGGCGTCGTCGGCACGCTGCGCGGTGGACGCCCCGGCCCCGTCGTCGCACTCCGCGCCGACATGGATGCGCTCCCCGTCGTCGAGCAGGTCGACGTCCCCTACAAGTCCACCAAGCGCACGGTCTACAACGGCGTCGAGACCGGCGTGATGCACGCCTGCGGTCACGACATGCACGTGGCGATCCTCATGGGCACGGCGGAGGTCCTCGCCGGCATGAAGGCGCAACTGCCGGGCACCGTGCGCTTCATCTTCCAGCCCGCCGAGGAACAGCCGCCCAACGGCGGCGCCGGCCCGATGATCGCGGCCGGCGTGCTCGAGAACCCGAAGGTCGATGCGATCTTCGCGCTCCACGTGTTCCCCGGCGAACTCGGGCACGTGGAGTGGAGCAGCGGCGTGCGACAGGCCAGCGCCGACAACTTCCGGATCGTCGTACGCGGCAAGCAGACGCATGGTGCGATGCCGGCCGCGGGCGTCGATCCGCTCGTCGTCGGCGCGCAGATCATCCTCGGCGTGCAGACGATCGTCAGCCGCCAGGTCGATCTCGCCGAGGGCGCGCTCGTCGTGACCGTCGGCGCGTTCCACGGCGGACTGCGGGAGAACATCATCCCCGACACGGCCGTGATGATCGGCACCATCCGGGCGCTGAACCCGGACACGCGGAAGGAGGCCCATGAGCGGCTCCGGCGCACGGCGACCAACATCGCCGAGGCATCGGGTGCGACGGCCGAGGTCACGATCATCGAGGGCTATCCCGTGACGGTGAATGACGCGGCGCTCGCCGACTTCCTCGCGCCGGTGCTGCGTCGCACGGTGGGCGCGGATCGCGTCTCGACCTCCAAGCCGTCGATGCCGGCCGAGGACTTCTCGCGGTTCCAGGAGCGCGTGCAGGGCGTGATGTTCGGACTCGGCGTCACGCCGACGTCGGTGGACTGGCGCACGGCGGCGTCGAATCACTCGCCGTTGTTCCAGGGCGATGACAAGGCGCTCGAGGTGGGGGTGCGCCTGATGGCGAACGCGGCGGCGGAGTACCTGCGATCGGGGAAGCCGAGGATGTAGCCTGAGCGGGTGGCGTGTCGGGCGCGGAGAGGTCGCCTCGCACTCAACGATGCACCTTCTCCTCGCGTTTAGGTTGCGTCGATGATCCGCCCCCGCCACTTCGCCGCCGTGCTCCTGCTCGCCTTCCCGGCGGCCCTGCTCTCCCAGGGCACCGGCGGTGCGCCCTGGCCGCGCGTCCGCAGCGCGCCGAACATCCGCCTCGACGGCAAGCTCGACGAGGACGACTGGGCGCTCGCGGACTCGATCTGGGACTTCAAGACCAAGGAGCCCACCGAGGGCGGCATGCCGAGCGAACGCACGGTCGTGCGGATCCTCTCCACGCCGGCCGGGCTCGCGATCGGCTGGTGGAACTACGACCGCGATGTCGCCGGCCGTCGGCGCTCCCAGCTCCGTCGTGACGCCGAACTGCGCTCCGACGACTACGTGAGCCTCATGATCGACGGCCTGCGCGACAAGCGCAGCGCCTTCTACTTCCGCACCAACTCCAACGGCGCGCTCTGGGACGGCGAGCACGTGAACTTCGAGGCCGGCAACGAGGAGTGGGACGGCATCTGGGACGCCCGCACCGCGATCCTCGAGGGTGGATGGACGGCGGAGATGCTGATCCCGTGGGCGACGTTGCGCTATCCCAAGGACGTCTCGGCGATGGGCATCAACTTCCGCCGCTTCCTCCCCCGCACCAACGAGGAGGTCCTATGGCGGGCGTGGAAGCGCGGCCAGGGCTATCGCTTCCTCGAGGAGGAGGGGACGCTCGAGGGCTTCGGCGCGCTCCCGCCGCGCGCCCGCGCCGAGCTGCGTCCGTTCGTGCTCGGCGAGGGACGGCTGCGCGAACGCAGCTTCGACACGAACGGTGTCGAGACCCTCGGCGCGGCGCCCGCGAGCGACTTCGCGATGGGACTCGACGTAAAGGTGCCGGTCACCAACACGCTCACCGCCGATCTCACCGTCCTCCCCGATTTCGCGCAGGCCGAGGTCGACCGGCAGGTGGTGAACCTCACGCGGTTCCCGCTCTTCTTCCCCGAGCAGCGCCCGTTCTTCACCGAGGGCGCGGCGATCTTCGCGTTCGGACGGCCGCAGCAGTCGCAGATGTTCTACTCGCGCCGGGTCGGGCTGGGCGCGGGGGGCACGCCGGTCGAGATCCCGTTCGGTGCGCGGATGCAGGGGCGCGTGGGGTCGAACCAGCTCGGGCTGCTCGCGGTCAGGACCGGCGATGACGAGCAGGCGACCGACCTCGTCGCGCGAGTGCGCCACGACGTCCTGGGTCGCGGCTACGTGGGGGCGATGGCCACGTTCAGTGATCGCGACGCGCGGCCCGGGGCTCTCGCGGGCGGCCTCGACTTCGAGTTCCCGTTCATCGTCGGCCGGAGCAACAACCTCATCTTCGCCGGCAATGCCGCGCTGAGCCAGGACAGCACCGGCGCTCCCGCGGGCGCGCACTATCGGTTCGTCGCGGACTATCCCAACGACAAGGCCGACCTCGTCTTCCGGTACGACCGCATCGGGGCCGACTATGACCCGGCGCTCGGCTTCGTCTCGCAGCGCGGCATCGACCGGTTCGCCGGCCAGGTCAGCGTCTTCCCGCGACCGCGCCGGGCGACCGTCATCCGCCGGTACGAGTTCACGCTGCTCAACTTCGACGTCGTCCGCCGCCTCGACGGCGGGCTCGACAATGCGAGCTTCTCGGCGCGGCCGATCGGCCTCCAGTTCCAGAGCGGCGACAACCTGAGCCTCACGCTGCAGCGCCGATTCGACGGACCGAGCGCCGACTTCGACCTCGTGCCAGGCACGACCGTCACGGCGGGCGAGTACTGGTGGAACCAGGTCGGCGTGCAGTACACGGGGTCGAACGTGCGCACGTGGGGTTTCAGTGCCTCCGTCGTGACCGGGTCGTTCTACGATGGCGACCGCACCGACTACGCGCTGTCGTACAAGCTGCGGCTCCAGCCGCACGTGGAACTCAACCTCGACTGGTCGCGCAACGACGTGCGCGTCGCCGACGGCGCGTTCGTCGCGAACACCATGCGCTTCCGCGGCGACTATGCGTTCTCGCCGCGCCTCACGGCGACGGCGTTCCTGCAGTACGACGACCAGTCCGACCGCGCGGCGGTGAATGCGCGCGTGCGCTGGACGACCTCGCCCGGCAGCGATCTCTACGTCGTGTGGAACAACACGTGGCCGACGGCGCTCGACGGCGGCATCCCGTGGGACCGCCCGCTGCGCGGCGCGCTCGTCGCGAAGTACGTGCGGTTCCTCCGCATGTAGCGTGTCCGGCCTTCTGGTCGTAGGATAGGGTCATGGCGGTCAACGGCGCCCTCTCGGCGATCAACACGGGCATCCCGCAGGCCTTCCTCGGCGGCGTGATCGGCGGGTTCTTCGTCTTCCTCTTGCAGGTGAGGGGCTGGATCCCCGGCGGCATCATCGTGTGGCTGCTCGGCACCGCGGTGATGGCCTTCATCGCGTGGATCCCCAACTACCTCGCCCTCCGGGCCGGCGAGCGGGGCATCACGGCCGTGTATGCCCCGAGCGGTGACAGCACGGCCTACGTGCCGACCTTCTCGCACATCGACGCGCTCGAGATCCGCGGCGACATCGACGGCGCCACGCAGGCGTGGGCGGATGCCTGCGTCGAGCACGCGGGCAACGCGCTCGTGCGCGTGAAGTCCGCCGACTTCCACCTGCGCACGCGCAAGGATCCGGCGGCGGCGCTGGTGCTGTATCGGGAGACGCGGGAGCTCGCGGGCGCGAGCCGTGAGCTCGTCCGCTATGCGCAGTCGAAGATCGTCGACCTGTACCTGGGTCCGCTCAAGGACGAGGGACGTGCGCTCGTCGAGCTCCGGCGGCTGATCGACGGATTCCCCGGCACGCGCGAGGCGGAGGAGGCGCGCGCGGCGCTGGCCCGGATCAAGGCGGCGCGCGCCGAGGGCTGAGCGCCACGGTGGCGTCGATCGGTCGCGTGTCTCCGTGACGCGAAACCCCGCCGGCGCTCGGGCGTAGGGGCGGCGACCCGTATCAGGAGTCCGCATGCCTCGTTCGCTCCGCCGGACCGCGAGCAGAGTCACTCTCGTGCTCGGCCTCGCCATCGCGCTCACCGCCGCCCTCACCGCGCCGCTCGCCGCCCAGGGGAAGCTCCCCGACGATTCGGTCGGACTCGGGCGGAAGTGGTCGACGTGGTTCCTGAACGGCTACGCCGACAGCCTCGCCGCGAGCATGGCTGCCGACGTGTTGCAGGCGACCGGCGGCGTGAGCGGGATCATCGACGCACAGGCGATGGTCGCCGAACGGGCCGGGGTCGTGAAGAGCGTGATGGAGGAGAAGTTCGTCTGGCGGAACGGGCGCCGTCAGTACTGGCGCACGATGGTGATGACCACGCTGCCTGAGCCGTTCGTGCTGCGCTTCGTGATGGGCCTGGACGGGAAGATCGGGGGCGTCGGCCTCGGGCCGCTGAGTCAGACGCCTCCGATCGACAGCAGCGGTCCGCCGCTCAAGCCATGAACGCCAGAACGCCGCCCGGGAGACCCGGGCGGCGTTCTCGTTCCGCGGCGTTCGGCGGCGCTCATCCGCGGTCGCGTCCGCCGCTGCGCGCCGAACGCGGCGCGCTCGCCCGGGGCGCGGACCCCGAGCCACCACCACGCGGGGCGCTGGCGCGCGGGGCACTCGCGCGCGGGGCACTGGCGCGCGGTGCGCTCGCCCGCGGTGCGCTCATGCGAGAGCTGCTGCTCGGCGCCGAGCGCTCCATCCGCGGCTGTGACCGCGGCGCGTCGGAGCGAGGGGCATCGTACCGCGGAGCATCGTACCGCGGCGCACTGCGGTCGCTCCGGCTCGACGAGGACGGTGCGATCCGCTCCGCGCTCGAGGCGCGCGGCGTGCGCACCGGGTCTGCGTCGCGACCACGGGCGTTCCACGTGCCGTTGCCGCTCGAGGCGCCGCTCGAGGCGCCGCTGCTGGCGCCGCTGCCGGTGCCGCCGTTGCTCCGGCCGCTCGCGGTGGTCGGGCGCGCGGCGCCCGCGTCATCCCGACGCGGGGCCGCCGCCGTCCCCCGCACCCGCTCGGCGGAGATATCCTCGCCGCGCGGGTACAGCGGGCGGTCGTTCCCGCCCACGCGCACCGGCTTCACGCGTTCGCCGCTGTAGTCGCTGCCGGCGCCGCTGCGACCGCCCGCGCCCGCACCGTTCCCGCGGTCATTGCCGCTGCCGCGTCCTGCGTTGCCGTTCCCGGTGCCGCGCCCGGGCGCGCCGCCCTGATCCCCACGCGACGGGCGGCCGCCGACCGAGCCGGTGTTACCGGTGCCGACGTTGCCGTTCCCGCTGCCGCCGACGCGAGGCACTGCGCCGCCGGTGCCGCGCTTGTCGGGACGATAGGCACCGCCGCCGTTCGCGGGGATGCCATAGCGATCGGCCTGAGGCACGCGGTCACGCGAACCGTAGCCGCTGCCGTACCCGTTGCCGTAGCCATACCGACGCCCCGGCAGTCCGCGGCGATCCCACACCGTGTTGCGGTGCACGACGTTGTAGTGGTCGAAGCCGCCATAGTTCACGTAGCGGGTCCGCACGCCGAAGTTGATGGAGATGTGCGTGTAGCGCGATCCGATGTACACGCTGTTGAACGCGATGTACGGACGCGAGACGTGGTACCAGGTGTGGCGCCGGCCGTAGCCGTTCCAGCCGTGGTAGTAGACCACACGCGTGTCCCAGTCGAGGTCGTAGTTCAGCCAGGCGCCGATGGGGTACCCGACGCCGAACGACCAGTACGGTGTCGCCACCTGGACGAAGTTCACCGGGCGGTAGTAGACCACGTACGGGTCATAGACCGGCACGTAGATCACGCGCGGCTGCGCGGGGATGATGCGGATGTACTCGCGCTCGACCTCCACGCGCTGCTCGGTGGTCGACTGGAGATTGCCCTGCGCCCGGGCCATGCGGCGCAGGCTCTGGACGCTCGCCATCACGTCACCCGCCTGCATCGCATACGCGCGTCCGACCGCCGTCGCCCAGTTCGGCCGCTCGGCGAGCATGTTCAGCACCGGCGCGTAATGGGCGATCGACCGGACGCTCACGTCCCAGTTCTGGTCATCCACGTTCTCCGTGCCGTACATCTCGACGTACCGAGCCGCCAGCGCGATCTGGTCCGGATAGGTCGCCGCGACGAACAGCTGCGCGAGGATCGGGTCCGGATACAGCGCGACCGGCGCGAGGAGGTTGTCGAGCTCCTCCACGGTGTAGAGATCGTCGTCCTGCGATCGCGCGTCAGCCGAGACCCCCGGCTCCTGCGCGGCGAGCCCGGGCGCGGCGAGAGGCACGATGCCCGCCGCGACGGCGGCGAAGGCGAAGCGAAGCACTGCGGTGGAGCGGGTCATACGGTCTCCTGCGTGACGGGCCTGCCCGGTCGTACCGTGGCGCGGGGGCGGAGTTCCGGGTGGTTCCACCCCCTGCAGAGCGCGCCGGATACGGTTGAATCCGGAATGACACACCGGGACAGCAGGATGACCTTCAGGGAGGACAGAAATCAGTCATCCCACGGCCCGGCACCGGTATACAAAGCAGGAAGTGGGCCAAGAGGAGCGGATGGCGGACGACAGATGGGACAAGGCGGCGTGCAGCGAGACACTCCTCGTCATATGCCATCCGCCCACGACCATCTCACCCCACCGGCGTCAGCCATCCATGCGTATCCGGGATCCGCCCGTACACGATGTCCAGATACCGCTGCTGGATCCTCCGCGTGATCGGGCCGACCTTCCCGTCGCCAACGGGGAGCCGGTCGACACTCTTGATCGGTGTCACCTCGCTCGCGGTCCCGCACACGAAGCACTCCTCGCTCGTATAGAGCGTCTCCCGCGTCAGCGGCTGCACCATCACGGTGAGGCCCTCGTCCTTCGCGATGTTGATCACCGTGTCCCGCGTGATGCCGGGGAGCAGGGTGCCGTCGAGCGGCGGCGTGTAGAGCACGCCGCCATCCACCACGAACACGTTCTGTCCCGAGCCCTCGCTCAGCATCCCGTCGGGACCGAGCGCGATCGCCTCGTCGAAGCCGTTGCGCAGCGCCTCCATCTTGATGAGCTGCCCGCTGAGATAGTTGCCGGCGATCTTCGCCGCCGCGGGGATGGTGTTCGGCGCGACGCGGTTCCACGTCGAGACGCAGGCGTCGACGCCCTTCTCGAGCGCGTCCTCGCCGAGATAGGTGCCCCACGGCCAGCAGGGGACGAAGGTCTCGATCGGGCTGTCGTGCGGCACCATCCCCGCCGCGCCGTAGCCGCGGAGCACCATCGGGCGGATATAGCACTGGTCGAGCTCGTTCGCGCGCACCACCTGCTTGTGCGCCTCGATCATCTGCTCCATCGTCCACGGCGGGACCATCCGGTAGATCTTGCACGAGTCGAACATCCGCTTCAGGTGCTCGCGCAGCCGGAAGATCGCGGGTCCCTTGGGCGTCGGATAGCAGCGGATGCCCTCGAAGACCGCCGAGCCGAACTGCACGGAGTGCGCGAGCACATGCAGCGTGGCGTCCTGCCACTTCACGAGGGCGCCGTCGCGCCAGATCCACTCGGATTCGCCGATCTTGGCCATTGCTGGGATGGTGGCTGAAGGATGAAGGGAGAAAGATGGGGCGTCAGGTACCGGACGGGTATGGCTGGCGATCCTTCGATTCCCTCCATCAGGGCCGCGGGGGACTGACACGGCCTGACACCAACCACGGTGGCGGTCGTAAGGTGTGACGGTCCCCAGCGCCGCCTCACGCGGCAAGGTCGTGATATGGAAGAGTTCAAGGTCTCCGGCAGCAAACTCATGGCGCAGCTCAAGGAGCTCGTCCATGAGGGGAACGTGCGGCGCATCATCCTGCGCAACCCGGAGGGACGCACGCTGCTCGACATGCCCCTCAATGCCGGTATCGCCGGGGCCGCGCTGCTTCCGTTCTGGGCCGCGGTGGGGGCCGTCGCGGTCCTCGCGACCGATTACGCGGTCCTCGTGGAACGCGATCCCGAGAAGCCTGCTGCGGCCGCGGCCGAGAAGCCCGCGGGCGATTCGGCACCGGGCTGAGGCGCCCCCGGCGCCGATGGTGCACGGACGGGACGGCCGGTGAGGCCGCCTGCGCGCACACCGATCGCTGACATCGGGCGCTGTGCGATTCCCTCCGGTGGCCGGGTAGGGTAGGCATGTCCAGCACCGCCGGATACTCCGGGACCCCGCTTGCCAAGAAGCTCGATATCCGCGAGGGCGCCCGCGTGTTCGTCTGGGACGGCCCCGACGACTATGCCGACCTCGTCTCGCCGCTGCCCTCCGGCGTCCGCTTCGCCAAGGGGCTCGACTCCGAGGCCGATCTCGTGCACGTCTTCGTCACGGCGAGGAGCCGCATGGAGCGGGCCCTCAAGACGCTCCGGCAGACGCTGCGGCCCGAGGCGACGGTATGGGTGTCGTGGCCCAAGAAGGCCTCGAAGGTGCGGACCGACGTGACCGAGGACGTGATCCGCGAGGTCGCGCTCCCGATGGGTTGGGTCGACATCAAGGTCTGCGCGGTGAGCGAGGTCTGGTCAGGCCTCAAGCTGGTCGTGCGGAGATCCGAACGCTGACGACGAGGAACACGATGATGCGCCGCACCACCCTCCTGCTGGCCTTCTGCCTCGCGACCGGCGCGTCCGCCGCCGGGGCGCAGAGCCCGCCGCCCGGCTGCAAGACCCCCATGCACCGCCAGTTCGATTTCTGGATCGGCGAGTGGACCGTCACCGACAGCGCACGGAAGGTCGTCATGGGACGCAACTCGGTCACGCTCGAGGACTCGGGCTGCACCATCCACGAGCATTGGGTGGCGGCTGGCTCGGTGCCCAACACGGGCCAGAGCCTCAACGCCTACGACCTCGTCACCGGCAAGTGGGGACAGGACTGGATCGGCAGCGGTGGCGATGTGCTCCACCTGCGCGGCGGACTGCGCGACGGCGCGATGGTCCTCGAGCAGGAGGGACCGAACCCCGGCGGCAGCGGCGTGCTCCATCAGCGCGTGACGTGGACCCCGAAGCCCGACGGGCGGGTCCGCCAGCTCTGGGAGACGAGCACCGATGGCGGCAGGACCTGGTCCGTCTCGTTCGACGGGTGGTACGCCAAGACGCCCTGACCCGCGGCGCCGGACGGTACGGCGCTGAAACCCGGGTGGGTGGGGCCCGGTAGTCGGGGATACGACAAACGCTCTGGCCGCGGGGATTGTCCAATCCCTCGACACCGGAGGCCGCCCGTCCCCCCCAAGCCCCGCCCCATGCTGCAGAACGTGAAGCTCGCCGCGCGCATGCTGCTCCGCACGCCCTTCGTCACCGCGGTGGCAGTCCTCTCCCTCGCGCTGGGCATCGGGGCCAACTCGGCGATCTTCTCGCTCTTCGACGAGATCCTGCTCACGCCGCTCCCGGTGCACGCGCCGGAGGAGCTGATCAACCTCGGCGCGCCGGGGCCGAAGCCGGGGATGCAGAACTGCCAGCAGGCCGGCGGCTGCGATGTGGTGTTCAGCTATCCGATGTTCCGCGACCTCGAGCGCACCCAGACGGTGCTCAGCGGGATCGCCGCGCACACGTCGTTCGGCGCGAGCCTCTCCGTGAAGAACGAGCCGACGGTCGGCCGAGGGATGCTGGTCTCCGGCGGCTACTTCCCCACGCTCCAGGTCCAGCCCGCACTCGGCCGGCTGCTCGGCCCGTCCGACGACGCGGTGGTCAGTGCCAACTACGTCGTCGTCCTCGGGCACAAGTTCTGGGTCGACCGGTTCGGGAGCGACGCGAACGTCGTCGGCCAGACGCTGATCATCAACGGCCGCACGTTCTCGATCGTCGGCGTCGCGCCCGAGGGCTTCGACGGCACGACGCTCGGGCTCCGACCGGACGTGTACGTCCCGCTCTCCATGTGGGCGATGGTCGAGCCGGGCGGGAACCCCAACCGGTTCGAGCGCCGCAACGCGTACTGGCTGTATCTCTTCGGCCGCATGAAGCCGGGGATGACCGTCGCGCAGGCCGATGTCGCGCTCAACGCGATCTACCAGCCGCTCGTGAACGACGTCGATGCCCCGCGCGAGACGGGCATGAGCGAGCAGACGATGACGAAGTTCCGCGCCAAGCGGATGACCGTCGAGGCGGGACCGCAGGGGCAGAGCTCGGTGCACGGCGAGGCGAGCACGCCGCTCGCGCTGCTGTTCGGCGTCACGGGCGTGGTGCTCCTCATCGCGTGCGCGAACATCGCCAACCTGCTGCTCGCGCGGGGCGCGGGGCGCGCCGCCGAGATGGGCGTGCGGCTCGCGCTCGGCGCGACGCGCCGGCAGCTGCTCTCGCTGCTCCTCACCGAATCGGTGCTCCTCGCGCTGCTCGGCGGCGCGGTGAGCCTCATCGTGGCGCAGTGGACGCTCTCCGCGATGGGCGCGATGATGCCGCCCGACGCCGCGGACTCGCTCACGTTCGCGATCAAGCCGAGCGTCGTGGTCTTCGCGGCCGGCCTCTCCATCGCGACGGGGCTCCTCTTCGGGATGTTCCCCGCGCTCCACAGCACGCGGAGCGACTTGATCTCGGTGATCCGCTCGGGCGCCGGTCAGCTCACCGGCGGCAAGGCGGCGGCGCGGTTCCGCGCCTCGCTCGTGACGGCGCAGATCACGCTCTCCATGGCCCTGCTCATCTCGGCCGGCCTCTTCCTCAAGAGCCTCGTGAACGTGAGCCGCGTGGACCTCGGGGTGCAGGTGGAGCAGTTCGCGACCTTCGCGCTCTCGCCGTCGCGTGCCGGCTACGACTCCACGCGCTCGGCGGTGTACTTCGCCCGCGTGGAGGAGGAGCTCTCGGGGATCGCCGGCGCGACCGGGGTGACCTCGTCGGTGGTCCCGCTCCTCGGCGGCAGCAACTGGGGCACGGACGTGGAGGTGCAGGGCTTCCCCAAGGGCCCGGACGTCGACAACAACTCGCGCTTCAACATGGTGGGCCCGGGCTACTTCACGACCCTCGGCGTGCCGATGCTCGCCGGCCGCGACTTCACGGCCTCCGACACGAAGGGGAGCACGCGGGTCGCGATCGTGAACCAGACCTTCGCCGCCAAGTTCAAGCTCGGCACCGACGCGGTGGGGAAGTTCATGACCGACCGCACGGGGCGCGACTCCCTGGACATCCAGATCGTCGGGCTCATCCCCGACATCAAGTACTCGGACGTGAAGGACACCGTCCCGCCGGTGTTCTACTCGCCGTGGCGGCAGAACGGCGACGTGGGCGAGATGTACTTCCTCCTCAAGTCGTCGCTGCCGCCGGAGCAGATGCTCGGCGCCATCCGCGACGTGGTGAAGCGGATCGACGCGACCGTGCCTGTGGAGGAACTCAAGACGCTGCCGCAGCAGGTGCGGGAGAACGTCTTCCTCGACCGGATGATCTCGATCCTCTCGGCGGCCTTCGCCGTGCTCGCGACGCTGCTGGCCGGCGTGGGGCTGTACGGCGTGCTGGCGTACTCGGTGGCGCAGCGCACGCGGGAGATCGGCGTGCGGATGGCGCTCGGGGCGGACCGCGCGCAGGTCCGCGCGCTCGTGATGCGGCAGGTGGGTGTGATGACCGCGGTCGGCGCGGTGCTCGGTGTGGCGGTGGCGCTCGGACTCGGCAAGGCGGCGCGGGCGCTGCTCTACGGCCTCGAGGGGCACGACGCGACGGTGTTCTCGATGAGTGTGCTGTTGCTCGCGCTCGTCGCGCTCGCGGCGGGCTATCTCCCGGCGCGCCGCGCCGCGCAGGTCGACCCCATGCAGGCCCTCCGCTATGACTGAACCCCGCTCCGGCTCGATCCTCTCGCCCGCGGCCCTGTGGCAGGACCTGCGCTTCGCGGCGCGGATGCTCGTGAAGAGTCCGCTCTTCACGACGATCGTCGTCGTCACGCTGGCGCTCGGCATCGGTCTCAACACGGCGGTGTTCTCCGTGGTCGAGGCGTTGCTGCTGCGTCCGCTCCCCGGCGCGCGCGAGACGTCCGAGCTGGTCCAGCTCTACCGGCGCTGGCCGGGCGGGGCGAACGAGCGCTACGGCTCCAACTCGATCCTCCACTACCAGGACCTCCGCCAGCGCACCACCGATGTCTTCTCGGGCGCCGCGGCGTGGTCGTTCGAGCAGGTGAGCCTCACCGCCGACGAGCGTCCGGTGGTCGCGTTCGCGCAGATGACCACGGCGAACTTCTTCGACGTCCTCGGCGTGACACCGGCGAAGGGCCGGTTCTTCCGCCCCGACGAGGAGGTGGGGCCGGGGGCACATCCGGTCATCGTGCTCTCGGACGCGGGGTGGAAGCGCCTGTTCGGTGCCGACCCCGGGGTCATCGGACGTGAGGTCCCGCTCAACGGCCAGAAGGTCACCGTGGTGGGGGTGGCGCCCGCCGGATTCAAGGGCGGCATGCCGATGGTGCAGCCGGAGCTCTGGATCCCGCTGATGCAGCTGAATCAGGTGCGGCCGGGGACCACGCCCGCGGCCTTCGAGAACCGGGGCAACAACTATCTGAACGTCGTCGCGCGGCTCAAGCCGGGCGTGTCGTACGAACAGGCGCGCGCCCGCCTGGACGCGCTCGAGGGCGAACTCCGCGCCGAGCTGCCGGAGCAGTACGACCAGAACGGCATCACGATGGTGAAGCAGGACGAGGCGGGGATCCATCCCATCTTCCGCAGCGCGCAGCTCGGGCTCTCGAGCGTCGTGATGGCGGTCGTCGCCATCCTGCTGCTCATCGCCTGCGTGAACGTCGCCAACCTGTTCCTCGCGCGGGCGCGGGACCGGGCGCGCGAGATGGCCATCCGGCTCTCGCTCGGCGCGCGCCGCGCGGCGCTCGTGCGACAGCTGCTCGTGGAGAGCCTCGTGTTCTCCACGGTGTCGGGGGTCGTCGGGCTCCTCGTCGCGACGTGGGCGATCGGCCTCGTGAACCAGGTCTCGCTGCCGATGAACATCGACTTCGCGCCGGACCTGCGGCTGAGCTCCACCGTGCTCGTGTTCGCGCTCGGCGCGACGGTGGTGACGGGGATGCTGTTCGGACTGGTGCCTGCGCTGCAGGCGACGCGGCCCGCGCTGATCCCGGCGCTCAAGGGCGAGGCGCCCGCCGGACAGTCGCGCTCGCGCACGAGCAAGGGGCTCGTCGTGGCGCAGATGGCGCTCTCCATCGTGCTGCTGACGAGTGCCGGGCTCTTCCTCGCGAACCTCCGGAGCGCGACCGCGCTCGACAAGGGGTTCGTGGGCGATCACATGCTCCTCGCCGACGTCGACCCCGCGCTGCAGGGGTACGCGCGGGCCAACACCGAGCAGTTCTACCGCACGCTGTCCGAGCGGCTCGCCTCGCACGGCGAGGTGCGTGGCGTGGCGTTCACCGACACGCCGCCGCTCGGCGTGAGCAGCAGCGACCGTGGTGTCGACATCCCGGGCTACACGCCCGCCAAGGACGAGGGGATGTCGATCTACTACGCGAGCGTGACGCCGGGCTACTTCCGCGTGATGGGGATCCCGGTGAAGCAGGGCCGCGAGTTCACCGAGCAGGACGACAGCAGCGCCGTGCGGGCGATGGTCGTCAATCAGCGCTTCGTCGACCGGTTCTGGGCCGGGCAGGACGGCGTCGGCAAGACGGTGCGGCTCGGCGAGCGCGAGTACACCGTGGTCGGCGTGGTGCCCACGGGCAAGTATCAGCGGCTGGGCGAGGACCCGACGGCGTTCATGTGGTTCGCCCAGGCCCAGATGTGGCGGGCCGGGATGACGATCGTGATCCGGACCGCGGGCGACCCGGAGGCGGTGATCCCGTTGCTCCGGGCCGACATCAGCGCTCTGGACCCGAATCTTCCCCTGAGCAATCTTCGTACGATGGACAAGCACCTGGGCTTCGCGCTGCTCCCGGCGCGGCTCACCGGCGCGGCCCTGGGCGTGTTCGGGCTGCTCGGGCTGCTGCTGGCCTCGGTCGGGATGTACGGCGTGATGGCGTACTCGGTCTCGCAGCGCACCCGGGAGATCGGGATCCGGATGGCGATCGGGGCGGCACGGTCGGACGTGATCGGCCTCGTGATGAAGCAGGGGCTGGTGCTGGTGCTGGTGGGCACGGCGATCGGGCTCGGCGGCGCGTATGCGGCGGCGCGGCTCCTCGCCAGCCAGTTGTATGGTGGGAATGGGCTCGACCCGATGACGTTCACGCTGGTGCCGCTCGTGCTGCTCGCGGTGGCTGCGGTCGCGACCTACGCGCCCGCCCGTCGCGCCGCGACGGTCGATCCGGCGATCACCCTCAGGGCTGACTGAGAGCACAACCGACGATGGATATCGCTCGCGCACCGCAGAAGAAGACCGGCCGCAACATCGCCATCGGCGCCGGGGTGGGCGTCGTGCTCATCGCGACGATCGCGCTCTCCAAGCTCGATCCCGCGGCGCCGACCGTGCAGCGCGTCGCCATCCTCATCGATTCGGTGCGGCAGGGCGATGTGGTGCGCGAGGTGCGCGGGCCGGGCACGCTCGTCCCCGAGCAGATCCGGTTCATCACCGCGCAGGCCTCGGCGCGCGTCGACCGCAAGTCGGTCGAGTCCGGCGACAAGGTGGGCGCGGGGCAGGTGCTGCTCGAGATGAGCAACCCCGACCTGCAGATCCAGACCATGCAGGCCGAGCAGCAGGTGCGGCAGGCGCAGATCGACCTGCTCAACCTCAAGACGAACCTCCGCAGCCAGATCCTCTCGCAGGAAGGCGTGGTGGCCACGGCGCGGACGACGCAGATCAGCGCCACGCAGGAGGCGCTCGCGGCCGACTCGCTCCACCGGCGCAACCTGATCTCGCAGTTCGAGCTCAACAACCGCCGCGCGCAGGCCGAGGAGGCCACCACACGCCTCCGGGTGGAGCGCGAGCGGCTCGAGCTCCAGAAGGCGGCGATCGACTCGCAGATCGCGACCCAGACCGGCCAGGTGGCCCAGCTCGAGGCGATCGCGGAGCGCCAGCGAAACCGTCTGGGCTCCCTGAGTGTCAGAGCTCCGGAAGGGGGCGTGCTCCAGGACCTCACGCTCCAGCTGGGGCAGTGGGTCCCCGAGGGCACGACGCTGGCGAAGGTGGTGCAGCCGGGCAGATTGAAGGCGGTGCTGCGCATCCCCGAATCGCAGGCGAAGGACGTGGTGCTCGGCCAGAGCGCCACGGTCGACACCCGCAACGGGATCGTGAAGGGCCGCGTCATACGAAAGGACCCGTCGGCGATCCAGGGGACCGTGACGATCGACGTGTCGCTCGATGGACCGCTGCCGGCGGGTGCGGTGCCGGACCTGTCGGTCGATGGCACCATCCAGATCGAACGCCTCAACAACGTGCTCCACACCGGAAGACCGGCGTTCGGCGCGGCGAGCGGGCGCGTGGGACTGTTCATGCTGGTGGATGGCGGCGCCGCAGCCATCCGCGTGCCGGTCGAGCTCGGCCGCACGAGCGTGAACACCGTGGAGATCCTGAACGGCCTCAAGGTGGGCGACCAGGTGATCCTCAGTGACATGACGCAGTACGCCGCGGTGGACCGCGTGCGCATCAAGTAGCAGACTCCACGACCTCCACCGCACAACCTCCCGGAGCCCCAGATGATGAACCCGAACGCCCCCGCCCTGATCTCGATGACCGGCATCAAGAAGGTCTTCTTGACCGACGAGGTGGAGACGCACGCGCTGCAGGACATCCATTTCGAGATCAAGAAGGGCGAGTACGTCGCGATCAGCGGCCCGTCGGGCTGCGGCAAGACGACGCTCCTCTCGATCCTCGGCCTGCTCGACACCCCGAGCGACGGCACCTACATGCTCGACGGCCACCAGGTCGCGAAGCTCGCGCCGGTGGAACGGGCGCGGGTCCGCAACCGGCAGATCGGCTTCATCTTCCAGGCGTTCAACCTGATCGGCGACCTGACGGTGTTCGAGAACGTCGAGCTCCCGCTGACCTATCGCGACATGCCGGCCAGCGAGCGCAAGGACCGCGTCGCCGCTGCGCTCGAGCGCGTGGGCATGGGGCACCGCACCAAGCACTATCCGACGCAGCTCTCGGGTGGTCAGCAGCAGCGTGTCGCCGTCGCGCGCGCCGTCGCCGGCGACCCGGCGATCCTCCTCGCCGACGAGCCGACGGGCAACCTCGACTCGAAGAACGGCGAAGCGGTCATGGACCTGCTCCGCGAGCTCAACAAGAACGGGTCGACCATCTGCATGGTCACGCACGACAACCGGTATGCGCAGCACGCGGACCGCAGCGTGCACCTCTTCGACGGCAAGGTCGTCGAGGCGGGCGATCTCGTCGGCGCGGCCTGAGCGGCCACGCCCCATGAGGGACGACCGCCCCCGGCCGCTGCGCGGCCGGGGGCGGTCTCACATCGCGCCGTCGGCGGCCCGCCGCGGCTACTCGGCGCGCAGCGCCTCCATCGGGTCCACGCGCGACGCGCGGTACGCCGGCCACGCGCAGGCCGCGAGCGCGACCACCAGCAGGCAGCCCGTCACGGCCGCGTAGGTGAGCGGGTCGACCGCCGACACGCCGAAGAGCATGGCGGTCATCAGGCGCGTCGCGGCCAGCGCGAGCGCGATGCCGGCAACGACGCCCGCGAGCGTCAGGCCCATCCCCTGGCGCACGACCATCCAGACGAGGTCGCGCGCCGAGGCGCCGAACGCGCTCCGGACGCCGAGTTCGCGCATCCGTTCGGTGACGCTGCCGATGAGCACGCCATAGATGCCCGCCGCCGCGAGCAGCAGCGCGACCAGCGCGAACAGCTCGAACAGCACGAGGGCGAAGCGCCGCGCCGCGGCGGTCCTCGCCACCAGCGACTCGGCTGTCGCGATCCGCACGAGCGGCTGGTCCTTGTCGACGCTCCAGATCGCGCTGCGGACGGATGCCGTCAGCGACGCCGGGTCCATGCGCGATCGCACGACGAGCGACTGCTGGGCGTCAGCGAAGATCCACTGGGACTCGGGGAGGTAGACGGCGTTCACGTCGCCCTCCTCGAGCGAGACCTGACGGACGTCGCCGACGACGCCGACGATCTCGCGCCAGACGACCGGCTCGCCGCCGCCGATCCGGATCCGCTCGCGCAGCGGGTCGAGACCCGAGAGGAACCGTTCGGCGAACCCGGCGCTCACGATCGCCACCGGCGCACCGCGTGCGTCATCGCGGGGCGTGAACAGGCGTCCCTTCACCAGCGGGATGCGCATCGTCTCGAAGTAGCCGTCGCTCACGCCGTAGCGGAACGCGTCGGTGGCCGCGTTCGGCGCATCCGCGGCGCGCGACTGGATGCGGACGCCATAGCCGTCGAAGTCCCCGCTCAAGGGGAGCTGGCTGGTGAACGCCGCGCCCTCCACGCCGGGGAGCGCGCGCACGTTCGCGAGCGCCCCGTCGTAGAATCGGCGCACGAGGGTGTCGGAGCGGAGCCCGCCGGCCCCGGCCTGCACCTGCATGGTGAGCACGCCCGACGGATCGAAGCCCGGCGAGATGGCGAGGAGGTGATCCATGCTCCGCACCAGCAGCCCGGCGCCGACGAGGAGCACGCTCGCGAGCGCCACCTCGGACACCACGACCGTCGCGCGCGTGACGCGGTCCGAGCCGACGAGCGTGCGCGCCCCGCTCCGGACGCCCTCGTGCAGGCGGGCGCCGGTCGCCTGCCACGCGGGCATGAGGCCGAAGAGCATCCCCACCACCGTCGTCACCCCGAGCGCGAAGAGCAGCACCGTCGCGTCGACCCGGATGGCGCCGAGACGCGGCAGGTCGCTCGGGCTGATCGCGACGAGCCCCTGCACCCCGACCCAGGCCAGCGCGATGCCGGCCGTGCCGCCGATCGCGGCCAGCACCAGGCTCTCCGTGAGCAGCTGCCGGACGATGCGGCCGCGCGCCGCGCCGAGGGCCATGCGCACCGCGAACTCCCCGCGGCGGCCGGCCCCGCGCGCGAGCAGGAGGTTGCTCACGTTGAGCGCGGCGACGAGGAGCACGAGCAGCACGGCGCCGGAGAGCGCGATGAGCGCCGGGCGCACCGAGGCGGTCACCCAGCGCGCCATCGGTTCGGTGAGGAGTCCGGCGCCCACGTACTCCTTGGGGAAGTCGCGCGCGAGCTCCGCCGCGAGCCCATCCACCTCGCCGCGCGCGGCGGCCGGGTCGACACCGTCCCGCATCCGCGCGATGACCCGGAGATGCTTGCAACTGCGGCAGGCCCAGCCGAGCGTGACGTCATACCGGAGCGGACGCCACACCTGCGCCTGCGGGGACAGCAGGTTCTCGAACCCCGACGGCATCACGCCGATCACGGTGAAGGCGTCGCCATCGAGCGTCACGCTGCGACCGACGATCGCCGGGTCCGAGGCGAATGCATCGCGCCACGCCGCGTGGCTCAGCATCACGACGTTCGGCGTCCCGCGGACATCGTCCTCGCGGGTGAAGTCGCGCCCGAGCATCGGCCGGACGCCGAGGACGCGGAAGTAGTCCGGCGAGACCTTCTGGCCGAGGAACGGCCGCGGCTCGCCGGCCGTCGTCATCGTCGTGCTCCAGTACGCGGCTGCCGCGAGATACTCGAACGAGCGCGTCCGGCGCACGACATCGTCGAACGTCGTGTAGCCGAGATTGATCCGCCCACCCTGACCGTCGCGCTCCCAGAGCATCGTGACGCGGTCGGGATCCGGGTAGGGGAGTGTGCGCACGAGGATGGGATGCACCGCGCTGTAGATCGCGGTCGAGGCCCCGATCGCGAGGGCGAGCGTGCCCGCGGCGACGGCGGTCATCCCCTTGCGGCGCATCAGGGAGCGCCAGGCGAACCGGAGGTCGGCGACGAAGTGTTGCATGGCGGTGTCTCCGTGTAGGTCAGGGGCGGGTGCGGGAACCGTCGGCCGCGGGATGAACCAGGTGCGCGGGGCGTGGAGCAGCTCGCGCCAATAGGCCGAGGCCGCCGCTCCCGTCTCGTCGAGGTCGCCGATGATCGCGTCGCGCAGCGCAGGGGCGAGGAGACGTTCGAGCAGCCAGCGCGGCAGTCGTGTGCCGGGGGTCATGCGACGCCGCCCCATGAGGTGCCCAAGCCCTGCGTCATCGCGCGCAGGTCCCCGAGGCTTCGCTTGAGCGCGGCACGCCCGGCGGACGTGAGCGTGAAGTGCTTCTTGGCCCGGCCGCCCCGTTCGGGCGTCGGCGCGCCGACGTGCGAGTCGACGAATCCCTTGGCCTCGAGGCGGGCCAGTGTCGTGTAGACCGTCGCGAAGGCGAGCGCGCGGTCCGTGCGGGCGCGGATCGCCTCGTGGACGCTCACGCCGTACGCATCGTCGCCGAGGCGGACGAGGGCGAGCAGGACGAGCTGTTCGAGGTCGCCGAGGTTCGTGGTCATCACCGGTCCGGGTTATTTCTTCGACATAGTAAATAATATGCCGATGGCGGGCAAGACGGGCACGGCTCGCGCGCGCGCATCCGAGAGGTTGGCGAGGCAAGGCCACGGGCGGTACCTTCGCCGCGTGACCTCCCCCGCCTCCGACCCGCTCCTCGAGCGCCTGCGCGCGGCCACGGCAGGCGAGTACGAGATCGTCCGCGAGCTCGGGCGCGGGGGCTTCGCTGCGGTCTATCTCGGCCGCGACGTCGAGCTCGACCGCGAGGTCGCCATCAAGGTGCTCACGGCGCAGGCCGACGCGGCCGACACGACGACGTCGGGCGAGATCGAGCGCTTCCGGCGCGAGGCGCGCACGGTCGCCAAGCTGAACCATCCGAACATCGTGCCCGTCTTCGCCGTCAAGGCGAACGAGGGGCTGCAGTACTTCGTGATGAAGTTCATCAAGGGCCGCTCGCTCGAGCGCGTCCTCGAGACGGCGGGGAAGCTGCCGATCGCGCTGGTGCAGACGATCCTGCAGCAGGCCGGGAGCGCGCTCGCGTTCGCGCACCGGCAGGGCGTGGTGCATCGCGACATCAAGCCCGCGAACATCATGCTCGACGAGGAGGGGTGGGCGGTCGTCGCCGACTTCGGCATCGCGAAGGTGGCGCGCGCCGAGAAGCTCACGGGCACGGGGCTGATCATCGGCACGGCCGCGTACATGAGCCCGGAGCAATGGGCCGGACGCGACGTGAGCGGCCAGTCGGACCAGTACTCGCTCGGGGTCGTCGCGTACGAGCTGCTTACGGGGAAGTCGCCGTTCACGGCCGAGACGGTGCCGGCGATGCTGTGGGCGCACATGAACGAGGTGCCGCCGTCCATCACCGATGCGCGGCCCGATTGCCCTGAAGCCCTCGCGGCGGTCGTCGCACGGATGCTGGAGAAGGAACCCCCGGCGCGGTTCGCATCGCTCGACGACGTGGTGGCGGAGCTCGCCAAGCTCCCGGCCGTGCAGCCCGCCGCGGAGGTGCGCACGCAGCTGATGACACTCGCCGCGCTCTCGGGACAGGGGCTCGCGGTGACGCAGGTGGAGTCCGGCGAGCGGGTGCTCGCGAGCGGCAGTTCGCTCACGCCCTCGGGCAAGGTCGCGCGTCTCACCGTGACGCCGGCGGCCACGAGCCTGTCCGCGGGCGCGTCCTTGCGTCTCTCGGCGACGCCGCTCAACGACACCGGACGGCAGCTCGCGCGGCGCGCCACCGCCTGGCGTTCGCTCGACGATGCGATCGCCACCGTCGACGCCGATGGTGTCGTCACCGGTCGACGCGCAGGACGCACCTTCCTCGTCGCGACGTGCGAGGGAGTCGAGGTGCAGGTCCCGGTGACGGTGAGCGGGACGGCGGCCGTTGATGGCGCGCCGGCTCCGCGCAGCCGCGGGCGGCTCGTGGGGATGATGGGCGCGCTCGCGGCCATCGCGGCGCTCGTCCTCTGGCAGCAGGGCCTCGTGGGGCCGCTCGGCGGGCGCGCGACCACCGGCGACTCGAGCACGGTGAGCGATGACACGACGGTGCTCCCCGTGGCCGACGGGAGTGCGGGACCCGGCGACACGCTGGCGCGGCAGCGACCTGCGGCGGAAGCGGTCCCGCCTCCGGGAACCGATCCGCGTGGCGGTGGGGTTCCGACGCGCCAGCCGGATCCTCGCGTCGCGACGGATCCCGCGCAGGCGAAGGGTAACGAGCCCGGCGCGACGGGGTCGCGACCGAGTCCGAATGCTCCCGCGACACCGAGCGCCGGCGCGGGCGCGCCCGGTCCTGTCACGGGAGGGGAGCCCAACGAGCAGAAGGCCGCGACGAATCCTGTCGTGACCGCTCCGCCCGTCGCGCCGGACAACGCGACCAAGGCGCCCGCGGCGGAGCCCGAGGAGGCGCCCGCGGCGAACCCGGCAGTGGAGGTGAGCGCCGGCGCCACCGAGACCTGCGCCGCGATGAGTTCCGGCGATCGCGTGTGGTGTTGGGGCGGGGCCACCCCGGCGGGTTCCGTGCTCGCCGATGTGTACTTCACCGAGATGGCCGTCGGCGGCGGGCACATCTGCGGCCTCACGTCCGAGGGCGCCGCCTACTGCTGGGGCGACAACTCGCAGGGCCAGCTCGGCGACGGCACCCGCACCACCCGCGCCACGCCCACCGTCGTGCGCGCGACGGTGCGCTTCACCGACATCAGCGTGGGCGCGTCGCACACCTGCGCGCTCGGCGCCGACGGCAGCGCGTGGTGCTGGGGCGCCAACAAGGCCGGTCAGTTGGGCGACAACTCGATCGAGACGCGCAACCGTCCCGTGCTGGTGCGCGGGCGCGAGGCGTTCCAGTCCCTGAGCGCGGGCGGGTCGCACACCTGCGGCGTGCGCGGCAACAAGGTCTATTGCTGGGGCGACGGCTTCTCCGGGCAGATCGGCAACGCGATCCAGGAGAACCAGCGTGAGCCGTTCCCGGTGCGCACGACGCTGCCGTTCCGCTCGGTGGTCACCGGTGAGTTGCACACGTGCGGCCTCACGACGAGCGGGCGCGCCTGGTGCTGGGGGGACAACCGCGCCGGGCAGCTCGGCAACGAGACGCGCGACAATCGCGACGTGCCCGACTCGGTCGCGACCGATCTCGTCTTCACGCAGCTTGCCGCCGGCGCGCGGCATACGTGCGGCATCACGAGCACGCGTCAACTCGCCTGCTGGGGAGAGAACGGGTCGGGCCAGCTCGGCGACGGGACGCGCCAGCGGCGCGAGGTGCCGGTGGTCATCGCACGCGGGACGCAGTGGAAGAAGGTCTCGACCGGCGCGGCGCACACGTGCGGGATCACGCGCGCGGACGTGGTGATGTGCTGGGGCGCGAACAGCCGCGGGCAGGTGGGGACGGGGGCGGCGGGCACGGCGGGGGCGTACACGCTCGTGCCGACGGTGATCAAAGTGGCTCCACGGAGCGGGCCGTGAGGGTCGCGTCGCGACCGATCAGGCGCCTCGGCGGCCGATGAGGTCGCTGGTCAACGGCCGATGAGCGCGAAGGGGACGCCGATGGTGACGAGGACATCGCGCTGGGTCCGCTTCGCGTAGTAGGGGTTCTCGAGATCGGGGTTGGTCGTGAACTGATGCACCTCGACGCCGAGCCGGAACCCCCATTGCGGCGTGACACGCGTGCGCACGCCGATGCCGACGATCGCCGCGACGTCCGAGAGATCGTCGAAGTCCTGCACCTCGAATGCCTCGCCACCGCGCTGCACCGTCCCCATCCCGGCGCTGAAGTAGAGGTTGGTGCGGCGCGGCTGGAAGATCACGCGGGCATTCAGCATCACGAGGTGCGCGGTGGTCGGAGGTTCGAACAGGAACCCCGACGTGTCCTTGTAGATGATCCCGCTGCGGATGTAGTCGACGGTGGCCTCGACCGCCCAGATGTTCGTGAAGCGCCATGTGACGTTCGCACCGATGCCTGGGCCGGCCTCCTGCCGCTCCTGCATGAGGTCCGTCACGTAGCGCAGTTCATTCGTCGCATAGTACGAGGTGAAGTGCGGCGTGATCTCCAGCTTGACCTGCGCGTGCGCCGCGGTCGCGCCGAGCAGGAGGGCCAGCGCGAGCCCCGTCCTCGCGAAGGGACGCGCCAGCGGCCGTGCGGATCGGATCGTGCTCACGGAAGTCGTCTCAGGATGAGGAAGAAGGCGGTGCCATGCTGCGGCAGGTCACCAGGCCCGGCGTTCTCCTTGGTGATCTGCAGCTGGCGCACGCCGAGCGTGTCTCCCGGCGGGAGCAGCCGCGGGTCGAGCGTGAGCCGCAGTGTGGTCGGTGTCGATGCACCGCCTCCCAGGAACTCGGCCGCGGTGATCCACGGCGTGCTCTCGAAGGTGTTCCAGCTGAACGGCCCCAGGATCTCGCTCGCACCGGTGCTCAGGACCGGGATGTCGATCGTCACCGGCGTGGAGTCGTTGGCGAACGCGGTGACGCTGTCGAACGGGACGCTGATGCCGGGCTCCGCGATGAGCGTGAAACGAAGCCAGAACCGCTTCGGCACGACCGAGTCCGCGCCGAAGTCGTAGCAGTCGTCAGGGTCCGTGCAGTCCGCGAGGATCTCGACCGAATCGGTGACGAACAGCGACCCTCCGATCGACGGGAAGTCGATCGTGAGGCGTCCGGAGTCGCCGACGGTCTGCCAGTTGAAGTTCGCGAGGCTGAGCCAGAAGCCCGCCGTGAGCGGGATCCGCTGACGGAAGTTCGTGAGACCCGGGTGCGCCGAGTTCTGGTTGAAGGCCATGACCGGCTGCGAGGTGATCGTCCCACCGGACAGTCCCCGCACCACGAGGTTCCTCGGGTTCGTCACCAGTTCCGGCAATACGTTGAACGCGACATTCACCTGGAAGTCGCGTGCCGCCATCCCGGTGCCGGCGACCCGGATGGTCGCGTTGGCCGAGAAGGGCCGGACCTGCGAGACGATGGACAGCGTCGACGGCAGGGTGGGCGAACTCCAGACGAGGTCACCGGGTGCGAGCCAGGGCGTGCAGGTCTCCTCGTCGAACGGGTCGACGCACTCGGCGAAGCCGGATTGGGACAGGATCGTCGCGGTGAGGTTCGTCACCGTGCCGCGTCCGCCGTTGTCGATGCGGAGGATCGGGGTCGGCGTGATGGTCTGGACGACATTGTTCGACGCGTCACCCATCATGACGACGTTCACCACGCCCGCCGCGGCGGCTGAGCGCCCGACGACCAGCGCCACCATCAGGGTCTCCGGCGCAACCGACGGCGTCGTCGAGGACACCACCACCCGTCGCACGCAGGTGCCGAGCTCGAGGCCGGTCGCGTTGGCTTGCAGCGTCATCAACGAGACCGGGTTCGCGACGCCCCCCATGTCGAACGTCGGCGCGGCGAGCCAGTTGACCGAGGAGCAGGTCGGTGGTCCGCTGACATGCGTGCGCGTCGCGCTGAGTCCTTCGATGCTGCCGCCGCCGAGGTTCGCGACGGCGACGACCACCGGCGCCGCCGCCGTGTTGATCTGCGCGACGGCGAGCACGCTGTCGCTCGCGAGCGCCATGAGCGGTGGCGCGGTCACGGTGATCGCCGGCAGCGTCGTCGTGACCGCGACCCCGTCGATCGTCGCGCCGATCACCCGCGGCGCGCCTCCCGTCGCGGCCGTGAACGTCGCGGTGTAGGTGCCGTTCCCGACGTCCGTGGTGGCGGACAGCGGTCCATCGGCGAACCCGGAGACCTTCGTGAACACGACCGTCGCCCCGCCCGAGCTGACGAGGTTCCCCGCGGCATCACGGCCGGTCAGCGTCAGGGTGGACGACTGGCCGAGAAGGATCGTGGTCGGCGACGCGGCGATGGTCGAGGTCGCGGCCGAGATCGCGCCCGGCGTCACCGTGATGGTCGGTGCCGCGGACGTGATGGCCTGGGCACCGATCGTCGCGCCGATCGCGCGCGGGGTGCCCGCGGTCGTGGCGGTGAAGGTCGCGGAGTAGGTGCCGTTCGCGTTATCGGTCACGGCGGAGAGGTCGCCATCGCTCGTGCCGCTGCCCTTGGTGAAGCTGACGGTGAGGCCGCCGGTGGTGAGCGTGTTGCCTGCCGCGTCGCGTGCCGTGAGTGTGAGGGCCGTGTTCGCACCGGAAGCGATGCTGCTCGCACCGACCGTCACGCTCGACTGCGCGAGTGACGGCGCGCCCGGGATCACGGTCACGGTCGGTGCGCTGGACGTGATCGGCTCGCCGCCGACGGTCGCGCCGATCGCCCGGGCTGTCCCCGCGGTCGTGCCGGTGAAGCTCGCGGTGTACGTCCCGTTCGCGTCGTCCGTGACGGCGGAGATGTCGCCGTCACTCGACCCGGCGCCCTTGGTGAACAGCACCGTCGCGCCGCCGGTGAGGAGCGCATTGCCTGCGGCATCGCGTGCGGTGAGCGTGAGGGTCACTGCAGCACCCGAGGCCACCGTGTCATCGCTGACGGTCACGCTGGAGGTCGCGAGCGACAGCGCACCCGGCGTGACGGTGATCGTCGGTAGCGTCGATGTCACTGCGACCCCGCCGATCGTCGCACCGATCGACTTTGCGGAGCCAGCCGTGGTCGCGGTGAAGGTCGCCGAGTACGTCCCGTCGAGGTTGTCCGTGACGGCGGAGAGGGTGCCATCGCTCGTGCCCGCGCCCTTGGTGAAGAGGACGACGAGACCGCCGCTGCCGAGCACGTTCCCCGCCGCATCGCGCGCGGTGAGCGTGATCGTCGTCGTCGCACCGGACGCGAGCGTGGCGGATCCGACGGCGAGCGTGGACTGGGCGACGGAGACCGCACCAGGCGACACGGAGATGGTGGCCGCGACCGCCGGCGTGATCGCCTGACCGTCGATCGTCGCGCCGATCGTGCGCGGCGAGCCGGCCGTCGTCGCGACGAACGTCGCCGTGTAGGTGCCGTCGCCCGCGTCGACGACGGTGGAGATGGTGCCGTCGCTCGAGCCGCCGCCCTTGGTGAACACGACCGTCAGGCCGCCGCTCGTGAACCGATTGCCGGCAGCATCACGCGCGGTGAGCGTGAGCGTGGTCGAGTCACCGGACGCGAGCGTGCCATCCGCCACCGCGACGTCCGATTGCGTGAGCGAGAGTGCGCCGGGAGTGACGGTGACGGTCGGCAGGGACGAGGTGATCGCCTGCCCGCCGATCGTCGCGCCGAGGATGCGTGCGGTGCCGGCGGTCACCGCGGTGAACGTCGCGGTGTATGTGCCGTCCGTGTTGTCGGTCACGGCGGAGACGGTGCCGTCGCTCGTGCCGCTGCCCTTGGTGAAGGCGACGGTCAGGCCGCCCGTGGTCAGCGCATTCCCCGCGGCATCACGCGTGGTGAGGGTCAGCGTCGTCTGCGCGCCCGCGGCGAGGGTGCCGGAGCCGACGGCGACCGTCGATTGCGCGAGCGACACGACGCCTGGCGTCACGGTGATCGTCGGCAGCGCGGAGACGATCGCGTTGCCGCCGACGGTCGCACCGATCGAGCGCGCGGTGCCGGCGGTCGTCGCGACGAATCGTGCGGTGTAGGTGCCGTTCGCGCCGTCGGTCACGGCGGAGATGGTGCCGTCGCTCGTCCCGCTCCCCTTCGTGAACAGCACGGTCGCGCCACCGGTCGTGATCGCGTTGCCGGCGGCATCGCGCGCGGTGAGCGTGAGCGTGGTCGAATCGCCCGACGCGAGCGCTGCGGCGCCCACCGTGACGCTCGACTGCGAGAGCGAGATCGCCCCGGCCGCGACGGTGATCGTCGGCGCCGCGGTGGTGACCGGCTGTCCGCCGACCGTGGCGCCGATCGCGCGCGCGGTGCCGGCGAGTGTCGCCGTGAATCGGGCGGAGTACGAGCCGTCGCCGTTGTCGGTGGTCGCGGAGATGGTACCGGTGCTCGTGCCGGCGCCGAGGGTGAAGAGCACGCTGGCACCGCCGCTGGTGAGCGCGTTGCCTTGGGCGTCGCGCGCCGTGAGCGTCAGCGTGGTGCTGTCACCCGAGGCGAGCGAGCTGCTGCCCACAGTCACGGTGGACGTCGCGAGCGACAGCGCGCCGGGCGTCACGGTGATCGTCGGCAGCGCGGAGGTCACAGCGGTGCCACCGGCGCTCGCGCCGATCGTGCGCGCGGTACCCGCGGTCGTCGCGGTGAACGTCGCCGTGTAGGTGCCGTCCGCGTTGTCGGAGACGGCGGAGATGGTCCCGTCGCTCGTGCCGCTGCCCTTGGTGAAGAGCACGGTGAGTCCGCCCGCCGCGAGGAGATTCCCCGCCGCGTCGCGCGCGGTGAGGGTCAGCGTGGTGTTGTCGCCGGATGCGAGCGTTGCGGCGCCCGCGGCGACGGTCGAGAGTGCGGCCGAGAAGCTGCCGGGCACCACGGTGATCGTCGGTGCCGCCGAGGTGAGCGCCACACCACCGACCGTCGCGCTGATGGCCCGCGCCGAGCCGGCGGTGGTCGCGGTGAACGTCGCCGTGTAGGTGCCGTCGCCGACGTCGGTCACGGCGGAGAACGTGCCGTCGCTCGAGCCCGCCCCCTTCGTGAAGGCGACGCTGAGCCCGGACCCGAGCACGTTCCCCGCTGCGTCACGCGCGGTGAGCATGACGGTGGTGGACGTGCCCGAGGCGAGTTGCGCGCTGCCCACGGTCACGGTGCTCTGCGCCGGGGAGAAGGCGCCAGCCGTCACGGTGATCGACGGCAGCGTCGAGGTGATGGCGTTCCCTCCGATCGTCGCGCCGATCGTCCGAGCGTTGCCCGCGGTCGTCGCGGTGAAGGTGGCGGTGTAGGTCCCGTCGCCCTGGTCGCTCGTCGCGGAGATCGTCCCGTCGCTCGTGCCGCCGCCCTTCGTGAATGCGACGGCGAGGCCCCCCGTCGTGAGCGGATTCCCCGCCGCGTCGCGCGTGGTGAGCGTGAGCGACGTCGCCGACTGTGCGCTGAGCACGCTCGCACCCACGGCGAGCGTGGACTGTGCGAGCGAGACCGCACCCGGCGTGACGGTGATGGTGGGCTTCGCCGAGGTCAGCGGCTGACCGCCCAAAGTCGCGCCGATCTCGCGCGGCGTACCGACGAGTACGCCGGTGAAGAGTGCGGTGTACGTCCCGTTACCTTGGTCGGTCGTCGCGGAGATGGTGCCGGTGCTCGTACCAATGCCGAGCGTGAAGACGACGGAGAGGCCGCCCACGCCGATGGGGTTCCCGCCCGCATCCCGCGCGATGAACGTCAACGTGGTCGTGGTGCCCGACACGACCGTCTGCGAGGCGACGGTCACGGTCGAGAGCGAGAGCGAGGGCGGGACGCTGCTCACCGTGAAGCTGACCGGAGCGGTCGTGAGCGCGACACCACCGATGGTCGCGCCGACGGCGCGTGCGCTGCCGGCGGTGGTCGCCGTGAGCGTCGCGCGGTAGCGGCCGTCGCCGAGATCGGTCGTCGGGCCGATGGTGCCGTCCGACGCGCCGGCGCCCTTGGTGAAGGCGACGGTCGCGCCGCCCGCGCCGACGAGGTTCCCGGCGGCATCGCGCGCCGTGACCTCGAGCGTCGCGGTGTCGCCGACAAAGAGCGTGGAGCGCGAGATCGTGATCGTCGAGGTCGCCGTCGACGGCGCGCCCGGAGTCACGGTGATCGCCGGTGCCACCGAGGTCAGTGCCGCACCATCGACGCTCGCGGTGATCGTTCGCGCCGATCCCGATGTCGTCGCGGTGAAGATCGCGGTATAGGTGCCGTCGGCGTTGTCCGTGACCGCGGAGATGGTCCCGTCGGCCGTGCCGGTGCCTTTGACGAAGCCGATGGTCGCGCCGCCGGTGGTGATCGCGTTCCCCGCCGCATCGCGCGCGGTGACGGTGAGCGTCGTCGTCGTGCCCGAGACCAGCGTCGACGCACCCGCCGTGAGGGTCGATTGCCCGAGCGAGACCGCGCCGGCCGTCACGGTGATGGTCGGCGCGGTGGCGGTCACCGCCTGGGCACCGATCGTCGCGCCGATGGCCCGGGCGGTGCCGCTGGTGGTCGCGGTGAAGGGGGCCGTGTAGGTCCCGTCCGCGTGGTCGGTCACGGTGCCGATCGTGCCGTCGCTCGTGCCCGTTCCTTTCGTGAACGCGACGCTGAGGCCGCCGCCCGCCAGCTGATTCCCCGCCGCGTCACGCACGGTGAGCGTCAGCGTGGTCGAGGCGCCGGAGGTGAGGGACGCGGTGCCGACCGTCACGGTCGACTGGCTGGGCGAGACGGCGCCCGGCGTGACGGTGATCGTCGGCGCGGCCGACGTCACCACGCCGGCCCCGATGGTCGCGCCGATGCTGCGGGCGCTGCCGGCCACCGTCGCGGTGAACAGGGCCGAGTACGTGCCGTTCCCCCGATCGGTGACGGCCGAGATCGCGCCGTCGCTCGTGCCCGCACCTTTCGTGAACGCGACGGTCAGCCCGCTCGTCGCGAGCGGCGCGCCCGCCGCATCGCGAAGCGCCAGCAGGATGGTCGTCGTGTCGCCTGACGCGAGCGTCGCGCGGCCGACCGTCACGAGCGACTGCGCGAGCGACGGCGGTGGCGGGAGCACGGTGATCGCCGGCAGCGCGGACGTGACGGCGACCCCGGCGATGGAGGCGGTGATCGTTCGCGCCGAGCCCGCGACGGTCCCGGTGAACGTGGCGGAATAGGTGCCGAACGCGTCGTCGCTCACGGTGGAGAACGTGCCGTCGCTCGTCCCGGCACCCTTGCCGAGCACGACCGCATCACCGCCGGCCGCACGCACGTTCCCCTGCGCATCGCGCGACACGATGGTCAGGTTCGCGGCGGCGCCGAACGCGATCGTCGCGGACGACGCGGTGATGGTCGAGGTCGACCCGGACACCGGCCCCGCGACGACCGTGATCGCCTGCGCCGACGTGAGCTGGTCGGTGCCGTTGATGGTCGCGCGGACCTGGGTGGCGGTGCCCGCGGTGATCGCCGTGAACGACGCCGTGTAGACCCCGCCCCCCGCGTTGACCACGGTGGAGAAGGTCCCGGTGCTCGTCCCGCCGGTGAGGCTGAGCACGACGGAGACGGGGTCCGTGAACGCCCCGCCGTCGCTGTTCCTCGCGGTGAGCGTCGCGGTGTACGACTGGCCGGAGACATACGGTCCGGCCGCGACGGTCAGGCTCGACCGGGACAGGTCCAGTTCCGGCACCGAGGTCGGCCCGTCGCCCGAGCAGGCGAGGAACGAGGTGAACAGCGCGAACGCCGCGCCGGCGACCCACACCGACCCGCGAGACCGCGACCGCATGCCGTCCAAACGACTCCTCATGCCGCGCCACCTTGCTGGAGCACCCGCGGTTCCCCGGGAAGCACTCTCCCACCGATCCGTCCGGCCCCCAACGGTGCCGTCCCCGCTGGGATGCGTCAAGACATCACCGGGCACGACAGGGGAAACCCGCATTGCGATCGCCGGCCGCGGGTTGCACACTGACCGCAGGCCGCGTCGGCTCGACCCGCCCTATCCCGAGGCCAACCCCTTATGGAACGGGAGAAGCTCCCCGCGCTCGGTGCCCTGCTGCTCTTCGCCACTGCCTGGTTCCTCCCGGTCGAGGCCGCCTCGGCGACCCTGTCGGATGGCGTGCTCCCCGGGTGGCAGGCGTTCGAGGTCGCCATCGGACCGGCGACCTGGCACAAGGCGGCGGAGATCGACCTGCTGACCATCCGGGAGCTGCTCATGGCGATGAGCGCGCTGTCCAACCTGCTCATGCTCTACACGCTGGCCCTCGTGCTCGCCTGGCCGCGGATCCACTTCCCCGTGCCGTACCGCCTCTCGCTCCAGCTCTGGGCGGCGTTCGCGCTCAACGTGCAGTGGGTGTGGCCGCGAGGCGGGGAGTTCCTCGACCTGCGGATCGGGTACTGGCTCTGGTGCGGGTCCTTCGCCCTCGCGGCGATCGCGGTGCGGCAGCTCGAACGGCGCCGCGCGGCCGCGCCCGCGCCGGACGGGACTCCCGAGCGGCGCCATGGCGCCGCTCCGCTGCAGGGGTGAGACTTCAGGCGACGGTCGCAGGTCCCCCCGACCCAACCTGAGATGCCGAAGGCACTCCCGAATCGCCCCGCCCGCCCGCAGCCGCTGCTGTGGCTCCTCGCCGCGTTCGTCCTCTTCCTCTTCGCCGGCGCGATCGCGAGCCGGATCACCGATTGGTGGTGGTTCCGTGAGGTCGGGTTCGAGCGGGTCTTCCTGCTGCAGATCGGCGCCCAGTGGACGCTCGGCCTGCTCGCCGGGATCGGCGGGTTCGCGCTGCTCTACGGGAATGCGCGCATCGCGCTTCGCGGGATCGAGCTCGTGCGCGAGTCCGTGCGGGTGCTCGCGGAGGGCGGGATCGAGACGCGGGACCGCTTGATGGTCCGGCTGGCCGAGCTGCTGGCGCTCCCGGTCTCGCTCGGTGGCGCCCTGTTGATCGCGCTGAGCGCCGGCGCGCAATGGCGGACGCTCGTGCAGTTCGCGTACCGCACGCCGTTCGGCGAGACGGACGCGATCTTCGGGCGCGATATCTCGTACTACGTGTTCACGCTGCCGACGCTCGAGCTGGGGCTCGACCTCGTCACGGTGATCCTCGTGCTCGCGCTCGTGCTGATCGTGGTGCCGATCTATCTCGCGCGCGGCGACATCGGGCTGCGCGGCGCGCGGTTGCGCGTGGATCCGGGCGTGAGCCTGCACACCGCGACGCTCGTCGCGCTGCTGCTCCTCGTGCATGCGGCGCGGATCGCGTTCGTGCAGGCGCCGTCGCTGCTGTTCGGGTCGCACGGACCGCTGCAGGGCGCGTCGCTCACCGACGTGAGCATCGTGCTGCCGTCGCTCTACGTGATGGCGACGCTGCTCGCGGCGGGGTGCATCGCCGTGCTCTGGGGCGCGCGCCGCGGGCTCGTGGTGCGGACCGCCGGCGGGGTGATCGGCGGCTACCTCCTGCTCTCGATCGTGTTCACCGGCCTCATCCCCACGCTCTACCAGCGGCTCGTCGTGCAGCCCAACGAGCTGGCGAAGGAGGCGCCGCAGATCGCGCATCACATCGCGGCGACGCGGAAGGCCTGGGGATTGGACGCGGTGGAGAAGCGGGAGCTCGATGGCGCGCAGGAGCTGACCGCGCGCGACCTCGAGGCCAACCGCGCGACGCTCGACAACGTGCGCCTCTGGGACCGCGCGCCGCTGCTCCGCACGTTCGGCCAGCTGCAGTCCATCCGGACGTACTACGAGTTCGTCGCGGTCGATGACGACCGCTACCAGGTGAAGGGCGCGCTCCGTCACGTCCTCCTCTCGGCGCGCGAGCTCGACGTCGCCTCGCTGCCCACGCGCACGTTCGTCAACGAGCACCTCACCTTCACGCACGGCATGGGTCTCACCATGGGGCCCACCAACGAGATCACGCCGGAAGGCCTGCCGGTGCTCTGGGTGCAGGACCTGCCGCCGACGTCGAGCGTGGACCGCGGCATCACGCGGCCGCAGATCTACTTCGGCGAACTCGCGAGCACGTTCGCCTTGGCGCCGTCACGCCAGCGCGAGTTCGACCATCCGGCGGCCGAAGGCGACGCCGGCGTCTACTCCACCTACGCGGGCGCCGCGGGCGTGCCCATCCGGTCGTTCCTCAGCAAGGCGCTGTTCGCGATGCGGTTCCGTTCGCTCAACATCCTCCTCTCCGGCGACCTCACCGACAGCACGCGCGTCCTCTTCTACCGCAACGTCCGCGAACGCTCGGCCAAGGCGCTGCCGTTCCTGCGGTTCGATCCCGATCCCTTCCTCATCGTCACCGACAGCGGGCACCTCGTCTGGATGCTCGACGCGTACACCGCGACCGACCGCTACCCGTACTCGGCGCGCATGCGGGATGGCACCAACTATCTCCGCAACAGCGTGAAGGTCACGGTCGACGCGTACGACGGCACGATCAAGGCGTACCTGAGCGACCCGACCGATCCGATGATCAGCACGCTCTCCCGGATCTACCCCGGGCTGCTGCGGCCGATGGACGAGATGCCCGCCGACGTGCGGTCGCACGTGCGCTATCCGGAGGAGCTGTTCAACGCGCAGACGCAGCTCTACGCGACCTTCCACATGACCGACGCCGAGACGTTCTATCATCGCGAGGATCAGTGGCAGATCCCCGGGACGGATCAGGCGGCGGCGAGCACGGGCTTCCAGCGCCACATCGTGATGCGGCTCCCGGGGGAGAAGGACGCCGAGTACCTGCTGATGCGGCCGTTCACGCCGCGGCAGAAGGACAACCTCGCGGCCTGGATGGTCGCGCGGAACGACGGGGCGAACTACGGCAAGCTCATCGCATATCGATTCCCGCGGCAGAGTCTCGTGTTCGGCCCGACGCAGGTGGCGAGCCGGATCAACCAGGACACCGAGGTCTCGCGTCAGGTCTCGCTCTGGGACCAGGGCGGGAGCGAGGTGATCCGTGGTGAGTTGCTGGTCATCCCGATCGAGGCCTCGCTGCTGTACGTGCAGCCGCTCTATCTGCAGTCGCAGGGCGGGAAGATCCCCGAGCTGAAGCGCGTAGTGGTCGCGCATGAAGGACGCGTGGTGATGGACGAGACCTTCCTCGGTGCGCTGCAGGTCATGTTCGGCGGGTCGGGCGCGGCGCGGCCGGGTGCTGTGGCCGCGACGGCGGCAGCGGCCGCCGGTGCGACGGCCTCCACCGCAGGCGGCGACGCGCAGCGTGCGGCGCTCGTGACCGAGGCGTCGCAGCATTACGAGCGGGCACGTGCGGCGCAGCGGGCCGACGATTGGGCGACGTACGGGCGCGAGATGCAGGCGCTCGGCGAGGTGCTCAAGCGGTTGCGGGAGATCGGACCGCCGCGGTGATCGGGCGGTAGGCGACTCCTCACGCCGCTTTCATCGCGGCGTCATGCGGCGTCCATCGCAGGGTCATCTCCGGGTGAGAGGGTTGGGCAACCTCTCACCCGGAGTGCGTATGGGACCCGCAAGCAACGGTCTGCACCGCGAGCCGAACGTGGTGCCCATGATCGACATCCTGCTCGTGCTGTTGATCGTGGCGATCCTCTGGGCGATCCCTGAGACGCTCTGGAAGGTCGAGCTGCCGTTGCCCGTGCCCGTGACGCACCCGGGGCCGACGATCAGCGGTCCGAACATCGTGCTCTCGATCCATCCGGGACCCACGTACTCGGTGAACGGCCGCGCGATCGCACGTGACGCGCTGATCCCCGAGCTGACGCGGATCTACGACGGGCGGCCCGAGAAGATCCTCTACATCGACGGGGCGCGGACGGTCCCGTATCAGGACGTCTTCTGGATCTTCGGCGCCGTGCGCGATGCCGGGATCACGACGACGGCGATCGTGCCGCCGGAGACTCGACGACCGGCATCGCCCGCGGCGCTCACATCCCCGGTCCCGTCGCCGCGATCCGCCGCACCAAGCGGTACATGAAGTCGAGCCCTTCGTAGAAGCTGCGCACCTCGATCTTCTCGTTCATCCCGTGGGCGTTGGGCGCACCGTAGAAGAGCCCGGAGAGCCCGTAGACCGGGATGCCGGCCTGGCGCAGGTAGATCGCGTCGGTCGCGCCGGTGCTCATCGTCGGCACGACCGGCACGCCCGGCCACACCTCGCGCGTGGTGACCTCGATCGCGCGCAGGAGGTCGGGCGTGAGCGGCGACGGCGGGCTCTCCCGCGTGCGCGTGAGGCTCGTGACCTTCACGCCGGTGTCGCCGATCGCCGCCTCGAGCTGGCGCAGGATGTCGGCCGCCGGCTCGTCGGGGAGGATCCGGCAGTTGATGTTGGCTCGCGCACGTTGCGGGAGCGCGTTGGTCGCATGCCCGCCCTCGAGCATCGTGGCGACGCAGCTCGTGCGCATGCGCGAGTTGTGGCCCGGGTCGCGGGCGAGCAGCGCTGCGGCGGACGAGTCGCGTTCGTTCGCGACGATCCGTCGCATCGCGTCACCCATCTCGCCGCCGACGATCGATGCCTGCCGGCGGAAGTACTCGCGGGTCACCTCATTGAGGTGGACAGGGAACCTATACGCCTCCACGCGCGTGAGCGCATGCGCGAGCGAGTAGATCGCGTTGTCCGGCCGCGGGACTGAGCTGTGCCCGCCGGAGTTGGTGGCCTCGAGCCGGAAGTCGGTGTACTTCTTCTCGCTGGCCTGGACGTCGTTCGAGATCCGGCGCCCCTCCTCGAGCCGCCCGCCACCCCCCTCATTGAACGCGAACTCGGCGTCGATCAGGTCGCGACGGTTCTTCAGCAGCCAGTCCACGCCGTTGTTCCCTCCGGTCTCCTCGTCGGTCGTGAGCGCGACGATGATGTCGCGGTCGGGGACGATCCCCTCGGCCTTGAGCCGGAGGAGGATGGTGAGATGGATCGCGCCCTCGTCCTTGTTGTCGGCGACGCCGCGGCCGAAGAACGTGCTGTCCTTCTCGATGAACTCGAACGGCGGGAGGGTCCAGTCGCGCGGATCCGCCTCGACGACGTCGTGGTGCGAGAGGAGGAGGATCGGCTTCTTCCCCGTGTTCCGGCCGCGCAGGCGCACGACGAGATTGCCTTTGCGGTCGGTGATCCGATTCACCACCACGTCGGACGCGGGGAAGCCGGCGGCGAGCATGTGCTTCGCCATCGCTTCCGAGGCGGCGAGCGTGCTGCCCGAGCTCTCGGTGGTGTTGATCTCGACGAGCTCCTTGAGCAGCGCCCGCGCCTGCGCTTCCCAGCGGGCGCGCGGATCGCGAGCTTGCGCGGCGAGGGGTGCGGTGAGGGGTGCCGCGAGCGGCGCGGCGACGAGGACGAAGGCGGCGACCGTCGCAACCCTTCGGGTGATCCGGGAGTCTGAACGCATGCGGGCAAGTTGTTCCCCGCGGTCGCAGGCCGCAACTTCAGGCGACATCACCGATGGCGAGTGACCACCACGAGGTCCAAGTGCGACATGTCATGCGGGGCGCGTGCGGCTGGGCGGTGCTGATCGGTATCACCACCGCGACGACTCTGGCAGCACAACAGGTCCCCGACCGCGAGTTCCGGCCCCCGGTGCCGCGCCCCGCGTTCGCGGCGAACACCGGCCCGCGTCTCTGCCTGGACGAAGCGCATCACAACTTCCACACGCTCGACAACCGGTTCTGGGCCTTCGGTGAGCTCGCGCGGCGCGACGGCTACCGGGTCGCGCCGTCGCGCGAAGTGATCACCGCGACCGCGCTCGCCAAGTGTGACCTCTTCGTCATCTCGAATGCGCAGTCGAGCAACCTCGACTGGGGCAAGTACCCCACGCCCACGCCATCGGCCTTCACCGACGAGGAGATCGCGGCGATGCACCGGTGGGTCGAGGGCGGCGGACAGTTGCTGCTCATCGCCGACCACATGCCGCTCGCCGGGGCGGCGATGAAGCTCGCCGCGTCCTTCGGGGCGTCATTCACCGACGGCTTCGCGTACCCGGTCACGCCGGTCGGTGCCGCCGACTCGACCATCGCACGGATCCGTGGCGCGCCGACGCTCTTCGTCCCGCGCGACGGGACGCTCCCGACGCACGCGATCACGCGCGGCCGCGACTCGACCGAGCGCGTGACGCAGGTACGGAGCTTCACCGGTCAGGCCTTCCGGGTTGAGGGCGAGGGGACGGAGGCGGTGATGGTGCTGCCGGCGGACTTCATCGTGCTGCTGCCGCGCTATGCCTGGCAGTTCGATGCGACCACTCGGCAGGAACGCGTCGGCGGCTGGTTGCAGGGTGCCACGCGCCGCGTGGGCCGCGGACGCGTGGCCTTCTTCGGCGAAGCCGCGATGTTCAGCGCGCAGGTCGCCGGACCGCAGAAGCGGCCGATGGGGATGAACGCCGAGCTGGCGGAGCAGAACCCGCAGTTCGCCCTCAACACGCTGCACTGGCTCTCGGGGCTGCTCGACCGCTAGAACTTCCAGGTGTAGCCCACGCGGACGGCCTGCGTCTCGAGGTAGTCGGTGCTCACGAACCGGAAGTCCGTCCCTCGGATCGTGCGACGCAACTGCATGGTGTTGAGCAGATCGGTCGCGTTGATGACGAACTCGCCCTTCCCGCGCTGGACGCTCTTCCGGAGACCGACGTCGAGCGAGAATCGGCTCCCGATGCGGCCCTGCGGCAGCAAGTCCGCGGCGAGATACGCGCTGGACACCCGCGTATCCCATCCGCGGGGCAGGGAGAACGTCATGTTCGCCTTCACATTGCCCGAGACCATCGACTGCCGGGCGGCCGTGTACGTGACGGGCTGCGGATACAGGTTCACGACCGTGAAGTCATCCATCGTGTTCCGATAGACGTTCGCGTTCACGCCGAGCGCGACGCGTGGGGTGAAGGTGCGCTGCCAGACGAGCTCCGATCCCGTGAGCCAGCTGCGGCCGGCATTCTGGAAGACGTTGTAGAGGAGCGGGCTCCCCGTCACCTGCGTCGCGATGCGGGTGATGGTCGCGTCGATGATCCGGTGGTACGCGGCGGCGTAGAAGCTCCCGCGCGCCGAGCTGGTCTTGTAGCCGAGGTCGACTGACGTCGTGAACTGCGGCTGCAAGGCCGGGTTGCCGACCTTGATCAGCTCGGGCTCGTCGTACTTGGGGAAGATGCGGATGTCGACCTCGTTGGGCCGGTCGACACGTCGATTGAAGAACAGCGACAGCTTGTGGTCGGCGTCGAACTTGTAGGCCACGCGGACGTTCGGGAACGGCTGCGAATAGCGGTAGCCGTCGCTCTCGTACGTGTTGTGGTCGGGGTTCACGTCGTAGTCGAGCAGGACCGTCTCGACGCGCAGTCCGCCCTCGAGCTCGATGGTCTCGCTCTCGTACACGTAGTTGGCGTAGAGCGCGGGGATCCGCTCGACGTACTTGGCCCAGCCGCCGGCACCGCTGTCGATCGGCGACTGCGGGCCGGGGAAGAAGCGCATGTTGACGGGGATGGAGCGATAGCGGCCCTTGAATCCCGTCTCGAGGCGCCCTTGGCGCAGCGGCCGGACGTAGTCGACGTTGAGGTCCACGATGTGCTCGTCCGAGAGCAACGCGAACGAATCCTCACCGGTGAACGCCGGCAGCGTGTTGGTGAAGAAGTACTTCTCGTCCTCGCGGTGGAACGAGTAGTTGGCCGTGAACACCAGCGAGCGGCCGGGCTGCTGGAAGCGGCGCGTGAGGACGGCGGACGCCACGGCGGTGTATTTCACCTCATCCTCGAGGAACTGCCACAGCCGATACCGGTTCGAGAGGTCGCCCTCGAAGTAGGGGTTGTCGCCCTCGTCGAGGATCGTCTCCTGATTCAGGTACGTGGAGACGCTCAACGAGTTCCGCGCATCGAAGGCATGGTCCACGCCGCCGCTGAGAGTCGCGTAGTCCGTGCGACGGTTGCGCTTGATCTGCTGGTAGATGACCGTGCCGTCGTCGTACGTGCGGGTGGAGAACTCGTTCTTGTTGAGCGTGGGCGAATGGAGCCAATCGCCCTGGATGAACGTGTTGGTGTTGTGCTGCCGATAGTTGAGCGCGAACGACGGATTGAGCTTGGGCGTCGCACGGTACTGGGGGCGGATGGTGGGCAGGTTCTCCCGCTTCTCCCACAGCGCGCCGGCGCCGCCCATCAGGCCGATGCGGCCGTTGAATCCCAGCTGCTCTTCCTTCTTGAGGATCACGTTGATGATCCCCGCGCTGCCGTTCGCGTCGAAGCGGGCGTTGGGGTTGTTGATGATCTCGATGCTCTGCACCCCGGACGCCGGCAGGTTCTCCAGCCCGCTCTGCGACCCGGCGCCAGTCAGCGCGGTCTGCTTGCCGTCGATCAGCACCGCGACCTTGTCGCTGCCGCGGAGCTGCAGCTTGCCGTCCTGCCCGACGGTCACGCCGGGCAGGGCGGTCATCGCCTGCAGCACCGAGCCGCCCGACTGTGCGGTGTTGTCCGCCACGCGATACGTCTTGCGGTCCATCGCGGCGGCGACCTCGTCCGCGGTGCCCGTGATCACGACCTCGCCGAGCCGCGCCGTGGCCGCGGTGAGTGACACGACGCCGAGGTCGAGGAAGGAGCTCAGCTCGCCGACCAACACGCGTTGACGCGACGGCAGGTAGCCGATGCGACGCGCGTCGAGCAGGTAGACGCCCTTGGCGAGTCCGGTGAACGTGAACGCGCCCGTCGTGTCGGTCAGGCGCCCGGCGACGAACGTGCTGTCCCGCTCCCGGAGCAACTGGACGGTGAGGAACGCGAGCGGCACCTTCGTCTGCGCGTCCTGCACGCGGCCGAAGACGGTGACGCCGCCGGACTGGGCGCGGACCGGCGAGCTCACGGCCCCGCTGATGGTGAGCAGGAAGAGGAGCGAGATTCGGAGCAACAGTCGGCGAGACAAGGGTGGTTGCGTGCGCGAGAGACGGCGAGGCTGCGAGACGGAGAGCTGGCGAAGCCTATCAGTGATCGTGATCGCTCCCCTCGGCCCCGTTCACCGAACGCGTGCCCGCCGTCGTCAGTTCGCTCACCTTGTACAACCGCCCGCCGCGGATCACCGTCTCGATGCGCTGCAGCTCGCTGATCCGCTGCGTCGGGTTCCCGCCGACGATGAGGAGGTCCGCGACCTTGCCGACGCTCACGCTGCCGTAGTCGCGCTCGTCCTTCATGATCCGCGCCGCGTCGATCGTCGCGATCTGCAGCACACGCGCCGCCGGGATGCCGGCGAGCTCGTACATCTCGAGCTCGCGGCGGAACGTCGAGCCCGTGACGTTGTCCGTGCCGGCGATCAGCGGGATCCCCATCGCGTACAGACGACGGATGAGGTTGAGATACGCGCTGTCCGCCTTCGCCTGGTCGGGTGACCCGCCCGCGCCGACGCTCGCGCCGCCTCCGCCGATCCACAGGTTGAAGGTCCCATCGACGGCGGTGCCATGCGCCTTGAGATACTCGAGGAGCTTGGTCATCTGCGGCGAGAACACGTCGATCGTCGGCGCGACCGCGGTCGCCACCTGCGAGTAGGCGCGCATCCGCGGCAGGTAGAGCGAGTCCTGATAGAAGTTGGAGAACAGGAACGCCGCGTGATTGATCTCGTCGAACCCGAGTCCGACCGCGGCTTCGATGCTCATCCCGCGCGGGATGTGGCCGCTGAGCCGCATCCCGCGCTTGCGCGCCTCGGCGGCGATCGTCGGGACGATGTCGGGGTGCAGCACGTTGTAGAGCTTGATCTGCCTGTAGCCCGCGGCCGCGTAGCGTTCGACCCAGCGCCGCGCCTCGGCCTCGGTCGCCGCGGTGGCCTCGCTCGGCCCAGCCCACGCGAGCGGCCCTTCGATGAAGCCGGAGAGCACGGCCCGAGGGGACGCGAGCAGCCCGCGCGCCTCGCGGTCGCGCAGCGAGACGGCGACGTCCATGTCGGCCGCCATGTCGCGGACGGTCGTGAGACCGTTCGCGAGCTGGATGGCACCGAGCTGTGCCTGGCTCGCCACCTGGATGTGTCCGTGCATGTCCCACATGCCGGGCATCACCGTCTTGCCGGCGGCGTCGATGACGGTCGCGCCGGCGGGGATGGTGACCGCGTCGGCCGCGCCGACCGCGATGATCCGGTCACCGCGGATGAGGATGGTCTGCGCGGGGCGCATCACGCCGGCTTCGGAATCGAAGAGGTTCCCGCCGGTGATGGCGATGGTACCGCTCGTCGCGGTGACGAGCCTCTTCGCGAGCGCCTCGGCTTGCGCGTCGCGCCATTTGAGCTCGATCGCGCGCATCGCCGGCATGAGAGGCTCGAGGCCCGGCCTGATGGTGATGAACCACTGGATGTCCGTCGCCAGCAGCGCGCCGCGGTCGTCGAGCCAGACCCCGCTCGGGCTGTTCGAGGTGCCGCGGTACACCATCACGAGCCGGGCACGCTGCCGCGTGGCGCCGAGTCGGAAGGTGGTGTCCGCGATGATCTCGGCCCGCGCGCTGCCGCCGCCGGCGACCGCGCTCGTGCGGTTGGCCTGCGCGATGAGATGACGCGCGAGCGCCGCTTGATCCATCGGCGTCGCATTGCGGAGCCCGACGAAGGCGCCGGCGGGGACGGCGGCGATCGAGCTGTTGCCGTTGGCGAAGTAGGTGCGGATCGAATCGCCGATGATCTCGATCCGCTCGGTCGGTGCGCCCGCCGTGCCGTCCGCGAGGACCGGCCGCGACTCGGCGCTCACCACGCGCCCGCTGCGCATCACGTGCCGCGTCTCGACGCGACCGCCGCGGTTGCGGTCGGTGTAGATGTAGCGCGAGATCACCGTGTCGCCGCGCGTGATGACGACGAGGTCACCAGCGCGTCGGCCGTGGTTGTCGACGATCCAGGTGGTCGTGTCCGCCGCGAAGACTGGTTCGGCAGGATGGACCGCGGAGACCGGGGTGGTCGAGGCGATGAGCGCGATGAGGGGCAGCAGCATGGCGGCAGGAGTTGGGGACCGCCAATCTTACCGCGTCGGTGCACGAAGCGTTGGGAACTTGCTGATAGGGTAGGGGGGTATAGATTTGATTCACCTCGTACTCCGGATTCGATCATGACCGACCTCACGCTCTCCATCGCCGGCATGTCCTGCGGCCACTGTGTCGCCTCCGTCGCCAACGCCCTCAAGGCGGTCGAGGGCGTCCAGGTCGAGGACGTGCGGATCGGCTCGGCGAAGCTCCGATTCGACGAATCCCGGACGTCGGCAGCGCAGCTCGCGCAGCTCGTGACCGAAGAGGGCTACGTCGCCGTGGCGGTCGCCTGATGTCGACGCCGCTCGAGAGTCACCCCACGGCGGCCTGCGGCTGCGGCGCGCACGAGGACGGCGATGGCCGCAAGGCCGTCGCGGTCGATGGCGACATCAAGGACCGCAACCTCAAGCGCCTGCGCCGCATCGAAGGGCAGGTGCGCGGCGTCCACAAGATGGTCGAGGAGGACCGCTACTGCGCCGACATCATGACGCAGATCTCCTCGGTGCAGGAGGCGCTGCGCAGCGTGAGCCGCGAGCTCATGCGCAACCACCTCAAGCATTGTGCGGCGGGTGCGATCCAGTCGGGACCTGAGGAGGCGGAAGCGATGTACGACGAGCTGGTCGACCTCATGTACAAGCACAACCGGTGAGCGCGCCGCGCGGGGCGGCCCTCGCCGCGGCGCTGCCGATCACGATCGACGACGTGCTGGCCGCCGAGGCGCGGATCCGGCCGCATCTCGCGCCGACCGCGTTCCGCAGCTACGCGCTGCTCGACGAGCTCGTCGGCAGCGGGGTGCGGGTGTTCGTGAAGCACGAGAACCACCAGCCCACGCAGAGCTTCAAGATCCGCAACGGGCTCAACGCGATCCTCGGACGGAGCGCGGAGCAGCGCGCACGCGGGGTGATCGGGGCGAGCACCGGCAACCACGGGCAGGGGATCGCGTTCGGCGGCCGGCTCACCGGGACGGCGGTGACGGTCTGCGTGCCGCTGGGCAACAACGCCGAGAAGAACGCGGCGATCCGCGCGCTCGGCGCCACGCTCGTCGAGGTCGGTGCGACCTACGACGAGACGGTCGTCGCGTGCCGGGAGATCGCCGCGTCGCAGGGACTCGCGCTCCTGCACTCCACCAACGACCCGCTCGTCTGCGCCGGCGCCGGGACGATGACCCTCGAGATCCTCGAGCAGCAGCCTGACATCGACGCGCTCGTCATCGCGCTCGGCGGCGGGTCGCAGTCCGTCGGCGCGCTCACGGTGGCGCTCGCGCGGAAGCCGGAGCTGAAGGTGTACGCGGTGGGCGCTGAAGGGGCCCCGGCGCAGTATGACAGTTGGGTGAAGGGCACGCGGCTGGAGCACCAGCCGAGCCTGACGTTCGCCGAAGGCATCGCCACGGGGTCGGCGTACGAGCTCACGTTCGCGGCGCTGCGCGAGGGCCTGAGCGACTTCATCAAGGTGAGCGATGCCGAGATGTACGCGGCGGTCCGCGACCTCATCCGCATCACGCACAACCTCCCCGAAGGGGCGGGCGCGGCGGGGCTCGCCGGATTGCGCAAGCTCGCGCCGCGGCTGGCGGGGAAGCGTGTCGGCATCGTGATGTGCGGCGGGAACCTGAGCGACAAGGACCTGCGGATCGCCCTGCAAGGGTGAGGTCCGCGCCGTAACTTGGCGGCTCACCCGGAGGCGCATGCCCGTCCGTCCGATCCGCCCACGGAACTCGCGTACCTGTCGCGTGCCTCGAACGTTCACGCTGGCATCGCTCGTCATCGCCCTGCTCGCGGTCGCGCCCGGCGGCGCGGGCGCGCAGCAGCTCACCGGTCTCATCTATCGCGGTGACGCGCGCATCCCGGTGGGCGGCGTGGTGCTGGTCGCCGAGTCCGTGCGCGGCGACAGCACGCTCGGCCGGACGATCACCGGCGCGCGCGGGCAGTTCGCGCTCGGCGTCCGCGCCGGCGAGTTCCGGCTTCGCGCGCTGCGGATCGGGTATCGCCCGGCCGACCTCGGCACCTACTCGCTCGCGGCGGGGGAGAGCCGGCGTGTGGAACTGCGGGTGCCGGAGAATCCGCTCACGCTGCAGGCGGTGACGCTGCGCGCGAGCGCGCGCTGCGACGTGGTGCGCGACGCCGGCGAGACGGTCGCGACGCTGTTCAACGAGGCGCGGAAGGCGCTCGAGGCGACGCAGCTGCGGTCCCTGGACGCGAGCCCGCTGGCGCTCGTCGCGCTGTCGACGCGCGTGAACGACCTCGCGGGCGCGGTGCTCGTGGAGCCGCAGTACCGGCTGCTCTCGGGCGCGTCGGTGCGGCCGTTCCAGGCGGCCCCGCTCGAGGAGATCGAGAAGAGCGGATACGTGGTGCAGGAGCGCGGGAACATGATCTTCCGCGGGCCCGACGCGCCGATCCTGCTCTCGGAGGCGTTCGCGCGCGCGCATTGCCTGCAGCTGGTGGAGGGCGCGGGCGAGCGGACGGAGTGGATCGGCATCGGGTTCAAGCCCGTGCGGCTCGAGCGCGACAAGGTCGGGATCGCGGGCACGCTCTGGCTCGACCGCGCGAGCTACGAGCTGCGGCTGCTCGAGTTCGCGTACGCGGGGCTCCCGGCGTTCTACGCGCGCGCCGGACTGGGCGGGTACGTGGGCTTCACGCGGCTGCCGAGCGGCAGTTTCATCGAGAGCCGTTTCGAGTTGCGGATGCCGCGCAGCGGGATGACCTCGTCCGTGGGGCGGTCGCGCGGTGTCGCCGTGCTGCGCGGCATCGAGCGCACCGCGGGCGAGGTGCTCTCGATGCGCGTCGCCGACACGGTGCTCTACCAGGGCGATTCGGCGCTCGAGCGGCGGCTGCTCGCCGCGGTGGGAGCGCAGGGCGGGACGGTGAACGGGATCACGTTCGGTGCGATCCGCGGGCAGCTCATCGATTCGCTGCGCGCCCGCGACCCGGGAGGCATCGCGGGCGACACGGTGCTGCTGCCCGATCTCTCGCTGCGCGCGGTGACCGACTTCACCGGCGCGTTCGACTTCAAGGGCGTGCCCCCGGGTCGCTATCGGCTCTACTATCACGCCGCCTGGTTCGACAGCCTCGGCCTCAGCCCGCTCATGCACACGCTCGACGTGAACGCGGGCGAGGTGACCGAGGCGACGCTCGCGCTGCCCGCGCTCGCGACCTACCAGTACCTGCAGTGCGGGTCGACGCTCGACACGCTCGACGCCGTGGTGCACGGCGAGGTGGTGGACGGCGACGGGGCGCCGGTGTCCGGAGCGCTGGTCCGGGCCCGGTGGCGTCTCTGGGCGATCGAGGGCACGCAGGCCGTGCAGCGGCTGATCGAACGTGCGGACACCACCGGTGCGGCCGGCGGCTACGTGCTCTGCGGCGTGCCGAAGGACGCGCGCTTCGACATCGCCGCGCACCCGAGCGCGACCGACAGCAGCGGCGTGAGCCTGCGCCTGGATCCGCCCGGTGACATCCGGCGTCGCGATTTCGTGCTCGGCGGGCTCACGGCTCGCGTGCGCGTGAGCGGGACGGTGATCGATCCGTCGAGTCGGCCCATCAAGGGGGCGACGATCGTCTCGCTGCTCGATCCGGATGCCGGGGCCATCAGTCGGTCGGACGGTGCGTTCGACGTGTCCGTGCGCGGACAGCGGTCACAGCAGATGCGGGTGCGCGCACTGGGGTTCGAACCCCGGATCATCGATGTCGATCCGCGCGCATCGGTCGTCGAGCTGCCCGTGATCGTGCTCCAGCCGGTCGCCCAGGGCCTCGACACGATGCGGGTGACGGCGAGCCGCGATCTGCTCGACTGGCGCCCGGAGTTCGAGCGGCGGCGGCTCCTCGGGCTCGGCGCGTTCATCACCGAGGAGCAGCTGCAGCGCCTGCCGCGGGTGACGCCGAACGCGATCGGACAACTCGCGCCGAGGTCGCGCATCAGCCGCGACACGGTGTTCCTGCTCCGCGGCACGGAACCCTGCCTGCCACGCTGGTACATCGACGGCTACGACAACGGGACGCAGGCGAGCAACGGGCCGGGATGGATCTCGATGATCCTGAACAGCGCCCGCTCGATCGAGGTGTACACCGCCGCGCAGGCGCCGCCGAAGTACAACGACTTCGACGGCTGCGGCGCGATCGTCGTCTGGACCCGCTGATCCGCTACTTCGCCGGCATCGTCGCCATGCACTCGATCTCGAGCTTGGCGTTCGGCACCACGAGCGCCTTCACGACCACCGTCGTCCGCGCCGGCGGCGCGACCGGCCACATCTTGGCGTAGGCCTCGTTCATCCCGCGGAAGTCCGCGCCGTCGATCAGGAACACCGTGCACTTCACCGCGTTCTCGATCGTCGTGCCCGCCGCCTCGAGGTTGCGCTTGATCGCGTTGAGCGCGCTGGTCGTCTGGCTCTGGATGGTCGAGTCCGCATCGCGGCCGGGGAGCGCGCCCGAGGCGAACACGAGGTTCCCGACGCGGATCGCCGGCGTGAGCGTCGCGGTGGAGGTGCCGAGCGCCTCGCGCGCCTGGGCGGTCGCGAGCGACGGGAGCGAGACGAGCGCGGCGACGGCAGCGGCGCGGCGGAGGAACGAAGCGGTGCGCATGATGGGCCCGGTCAACGGTGAGAGGAGGGGAAGGCGAGCTTGATGCTCGCGAGGGCGGTGCTGTCCGTGGTGATCAGGCTGGTGCCGACCGGCATCCCGTTCAGCCGGAGGAGATACGCGGTGAGCGCGACGTACGTCTCGGGCGTCAGCGATCCGGGATCACTGTCGGGCATGCTGTTGCGCATGCGGTCGTAGAGGTCGAACGCAGTGCGCCCGGCCCACTTCGCGCGGAAGTCGGCGTCGGCGAGGTTGTTGGCGTGGCACTCCACGCATTGCGAGCGGAACCACTGGCCGCCGACGTCCGCCTGCTTGATCGCGGCGGAATCGACGGGGACGGGTTCCTGCGCGGCGAGGGGCAGCGCGGCGACGAGCAGCATCGCGGCGCCGACGGCGCGCGCGCGGGAGCGGAGGGCGGGGACGGGCGGGGTCGGCATCGCGTCGGAAGGTGGCCGGACGGGTCAACGCGTGCAAGGCGTGGAGCGTTGGCACATCGCCATCTCGCCGCGCGATTGCGGCGGCCGCTCGGAGAGGGCATCTTCGCGCCAGTCACCAACCTTGGGCTCAATAGGATGACCGACTCCGCACTCCCGCACGATGACGGGCTCGCGCCCGTGGCCGCACCGACCGACGTCCCGGCCTCGCCGCCGGACCTGACCGATCCGCTCGCGCGTCGCGATTTCGTGCGTCTCGCCGGCATCGGCGCGGGCGCTCTGCTCGCCGGTGTCGCGCCGCTGGCCGCCGCGGCGCAGACCAACGCGGCCTACCCGGTGCGTGCGCCGGGCCGCGCCCGCCTGCGTCCCATCGGGCACGTGGTCGTCGTCGGCGCCGGCGCGTGGGGCGGCTTCATCGCGTGGCACCTGCGGAAGGCGGGCAATCGTGTCACGATGATCGACCAGTACGGTGTGGCCAACTCGCGCGCGACCAGCGGTGACGAGACGCGCGGCATCCGCTCGTCCTACGGCGACCGGACCATCACCGCCGAGCTGTGGGTGAGCTGGGCGCGGGAGAGCATCAAGCGCTGGCGGGAGTTCGATCAGGAGCACGGCAAGCGCTTCGGCACGCGCTTCTTCTACACGACCGGCGACCTCATGCTCCGCGCGGCGCCGGAGCCGTTCTCGACCAAGTCGCGCGAGATCTGGGACAAGCTCGGCGTGAAGTACGAGGTGCTCGACGAGGCCGAAGCGACCAAGCGCTGGCCGCAGATCAACTCGGCGGGGAATCAGGTCCTCCTCTACGAGCCGGACGCCGGCGTGGCCCGCGCCCGCGACTCGGTGCAGGCGGTCGTCACGCTCGCACGCGACGCGGGCGTGGAGTTCAAGTTCGGCCGCGTCTCGCCCGGACCCATCGCGAACGGGAGGATGGAGTACGTCACGCTGCAGGACGGGACGCGGATCGCGGGCGACGCGTACGTGTTCGCGACGGGCGCGTGGATGCACAAGACGCTCCCCGAGTTCATGGGCGGCAAGACGCTGCGGCCCCTGGGACATGTCGCGTACTTCGGCACGCCGGTGGACGACCAGCGCTTCACGTTCCCCAACATCCCGAGCTGGAACGTGCCGGGCGTGACGGGATGGGCCGCGCTGCCGGCCGACAGCTTCGGCTTCCGCGTGCGCGGTTCGCTGCGCGCCCAGCCGGCCGCGCCGGGCGCGGGCGGCCCCGCGGGCGCGGCCGGCGCTCCCCCGGCTGCCGGTGGTGCCGCTCCGCCGCCCCCACCGGCCGCGGCGCCCAATCCGGCCGACACCGATCCCGATCTCAGCGCGCGGTGGACCAACGAGCGGCAGATCGACGGCGCGCGCAACGTGCTCAAGCGCTACTTCCCCGCGATGGGCGAGGCGCCCATCCTCGCCACGCGCGCCTGCCATTACGAGATCAGCGTCAACCGCAACTTCATCGTCGACCGGATCCCGGGCGCCGAGAACGCGTGGATCACCGGTCAGGGCCAGGCGGAGGGCTTCAAGTTCTCCATCGTCATCGGCGAGTACGCCGCGTGGCGCATCATGGGTGATCGCGGTGACCCGGCGATCGCCGAGGCGTTCAAGTATCCGACGGAGAAGTATCCCCCGACCGCCGGCGCGTTCGGCAACGGAGATGACGAATGACCACGATCCGGATCGTGCGCGCGTTCGCGGCGGTCGGCACGCTGCTGGCGCTCGCGGCATCGGCGCTCGCCGCGCAGGCGACCATCGCGCCGGTGAACGACCGTCCGAATCCGTACACGACCGTCGAAGGCTGGGCGAAGATGCCCGCCGGCCGCACGTGGGGCTCCACGAGCGCGGTGGCGATCGACCGGGACGGACAGAGCGTGTGGGTCGCCGAGCGGTGCGGGCAGAACTCCTGCGTGGGCTCGGACCTCGATCCGGTGCTGCTGTTCGACAAGGACGGCAACCTCGTCCGCTCGTTCGGCAAGGGCATGATCAACTGGCCGCACGGCATCCATGTCGATCGCGACGGGAACGTCTGGGTCGTCGACGGACGCGACAATCGGCCACCGCCGGCGAGGCCGGCGACGGGCGGGACGCCGGCTACGGCGCCTGCGTCGCCGCCGCCGGCGCAGCCCGAACGCGTCTTCGGCCACCAGGTCATCAAGTTCTCGCCCACCGGGCAGGTGCTCCTGCGCCTTGGCACCGACGGCGGCGCGCGCGAGCCAGGCTACTTCTTCCAGCCCAACGCGGTGTACGTCGCGCCCAACGGCGACATCTTCGTCGTCGAGGGGCATGCCTCGGGACCCGACGCGAACGCGCGGGTGCTCAAGTTCGACCGGACCGGCCGGTTCCTGATGACCTGGGGCAAGAAGGGCACCGGCCCTGGTGAGTTCGACCAGCCGCACGCGCTCGCGATGGATTCGCAGGGACGCCTGTTCGTCGCCGATCGCACGAACAACCGCATCCAGATCTTCACGCAGGACGGCAAGCTGCTCGATACCTGGTTCCAGTTCTCGCGGGCGAGCGGCCTGTTCATCGATGCGCAGGACAACCTGTACGTCGCCGATTCGGAGTCGGGGTCCATCGAACCGAAGCGGCCCGAGTGGCAGCGCGGCATCCGCATCGGCAGCGCGCGCACGGGTGAGGTGACGGCGTTCATCCCCGATCCGGTCGCGACGACGCGCAACACGAGCGCGGCGGAGGGCGTCGCGGTGGACCGGAACGGCACCATCTATGGCGCCGAGGTGGGGCCGCGAGCCTTGAAGCGGTACGAGAAGAAGCGCTGATCAACGAACGAATCACGTCCATCCTGCCGAGTCCATGCGATCCCTCCGTCCCGTCCTGCTGACCGCCGCGCTGCTCCTCGCCTCGGCCCTTCCCGCCCAACGCCGCATCGGGATGATCCCGGTCGGCGCGAGCGAGCTGCGCGACACGGTCGCGCTCTACTCCACCGACCGCGCGGCCCTCGGGCGCCGCTGGACCGTGGAGTACTCGCCGGCCCGCCGCGCCCGGTTCAACGCGTTCTACACCGAGTGGCGCGCGCGGCTCGCCAAGGTCGACTTCAACCGGCTCTCGCAGGAAGGGAGGATCGACTACGTGCTGCTCGAGTCTCGGCTCAAGTCCGAGCTGTCGCAGCTGCGGCGCGAGGAGAAGCTGGCCGGCGAGATGGCGCCGCTGGTGCCGTTCGCGCAGGTGATCACCGACCTCGAGGAGAAGCGTCGGCGCTTCGAGCCGGTCGACGCGCCGGGATCGGCCAAGGCCCTCGCGCGGATCGCGGCGACCGCGGATTCGCTCGCGCGGGCCGCCCGCGCCAAGCCGGCCAACTCCGCCACGCGCGCCGAGCGGATCGTCGCGCTGCGCACGGTCGGGTACCTCGACGACCTGCAGACCACCATGCGCAACTGGAACCGGTTCTACTCGGGCTACGACCCCGAGTACACCTGGTGGACCGCGGATCCGTTCCGGCGCGCCAACACCGCGCTCACCGGGTACCAGCGGGCCATCCGCGAGGCGATCATCGGCCAGCGCGAAGGACAGGAGGAGCCGATCATCGGGGACCCCATCGGCGCCGACGGCCTCAAGGAGGACCTCGAGGCGGAGATGATCGCCTACACGCCCGAGGAGCTCATCGCGCTCGCCGAGCGCGAGTTCACGTGGATCGAGACCGAGCAGAGGAAGGCGGCGCGCGAGATGGGCTTCGGCGACGACTGGCGCGCGGCGCTCGAGAAGGTGAAGCAGGCGTACGTGCCGCCGGGCGAGCAGCCCGAGCTCATCCGCCGGCTCGCGCGCGAGGCCGTCGCGTTCATCACGCAGAAGGACCTCATCACCGTGCCGCCGCTCGCGGACGAGATCTGGCGGATGGAGATGATGTCGCCGCGGCAGCAACTCGTCTCGCCGTTCTTCCTCGGCGGCGAGATCATCCAGGTGTCGTACCCCACCGACTCCATGGCCGACGCCGACAAGATGATGTCGATGCGCGGCAACAATCCGCACTTCTCGATGGCGACGGTGCACCACGAGCTGATCCCGGGGCACCACCTGCAGGGCTACATGACGTCGCGGTACAACACGCATCGCGGTGCGTTCGGCACGCCCTTCTGGACCGAGGGGTGGTCGCTGTACTGGGAGATGTTGCTGTGGGACGAGGGGTTCCCCCGGACGCCGCAGGACCGGATGGGCATGCTCTTCTGGCGCTCGCACCGGCTGGCGCGGATCATCTTCTCGCTCAAGGTGCACCTGGGACAGATGACACCGCAGGAGGCGATCGACCTGCTGGTGGATCGCGTGGGACATGAGCGCGCGAACGCGGAGGCGGAGGTGCGCCGGTCGTTCAACGGCACGTACTCGCCGCTCTACCAGGCCGCCTACATGCTCGGCGGGATGCAGATCCGCTCGCTGCACCGCGAGCTCGTCGGCGGCGGGCGCATGACCAACCGCGAGTTCCACGATGCGATCATGCAGGGCGGGCGGATGCCGATCGAGATGGTGCGGGCGCGGTTGATGAACACCCCGCTGACGCGGGACTACAAGGCGGCATGGAAGTTCATCGGGTGAGGGGGCGGATGGCGGATGGCGGATGGCAGAGGGCGGTCGCGACAGCGGCCGCCCTCGTCACGCTCGGGAGCTGCAGTGACGGGCCGACGGCGCCGGACCTCGCGGGCACGACGGATCCGGAGGCGGCGGTGTTCGTCACGGAGGACATCCCTCGCTTCTGGGAGGCGATGGATGCCGGCGCGACGGAACTCGCGTTCCAGCAGTCCTACCTCTCGCCGGCCTCACCCGGGCTGCAGGAGTTCATGCGCAAGCGGGGGCTCACGCGCCAGACCATGCGGCAGGCGATCCAGGCGTGGCCCACGTGGTACGCCAGCATCCGGGCCACGAGTCTCTCGCTGGCGACCAACACCGCGGTGCTCGACGCCATCCGTGCGGACTATCGGGCGTTCGACACGCTGTACATCGATGCGTACTTCGCGCCGGTCACGTTCCTCATGGGACGCTTCAGCACCGGCGGCACGATCGGCGCATCGGGGATCATGATCGGCACGGAGTTCTACGCGCGCGCGCCGGGGTCACCGCTCGATGCGCTCACGCCGTTCCAGCGGAACAACGTCCGGCCGCTCGACAGCCTGCCGATCATCGTCGCGCACGAGATGGTGCACATCCAGCAGCTCCGGTCCGGCGGCATCCTCACGCACCCTGACCAGACGCTGCTCGAGCAGGCGCTCATGGAAGGCTCGGCCGATTTCGTCGGCGAACTGGTGTCGGGCGGGAACATCAACGCCGGCCTGCACGCGTGGGCGCTCCCGCGCGAGGACTCGCTGTGGACCGCGTTCAAGGCGCAGATGAACGGCACGAACGTGAGCCAGTGGCTCTACAACCAGGGCTCGGCGACGCCCGAGCGCCCCGGCGACCTCGGGTACTTCATCGGGTACCGGATCGCCAAGGCGTACTACGACGAGCGCGCGGACAAGCGCGCGGCGCTCCGCGCGATCATCGAGATGCGGAACGCGCAGGCATTCCTGGTGGCGAGCACGTACGCGCCCTGACGGGCGTCCTACGGCAACCGCAGGGCCACCAACGCCGCCGTCGTGCCCGCGCCCGTCGCGAACACGATGTACTGCTTCCCCTTGTGCAGGAACGTCATCGGCACCGCCGTCGTGCGCGACGGGATCTCCACCGCGCCGACCTGCGCGCCGGTGCGCTTGTCGACGGCGAACAGCATCGGCTTGGCCCCGGGCACGCCGCCCGAGCGGCCCGTGCCGTAGATGACCAGCGTCTTCGTGTTGATCACCTGCGGCTGCTGGCCGCCCGCAGCGCGCGGCGGGAGCGAGACGCCCGCGAAGAGCGGATGGGTGCTCGTCGTCGGGACCATGCCGCCGTTGGGGATCCACCAGCGCTTGTCGCCCGAGTTCATGTCGTAGGCGGTGATGCCGCCGTACTCCTTGGGCTTGAGGATCGACACGCCGCCGATGGTCGCGATGCTGCCGCGCCCCTCGAAGCCACCGCCGCGCGACGTCGGCGCCTGGTAGCCCGGCGGGGGCGTGAGCGCGCCGATGAGCCCGCAGTTGTCCCGCGGCGAGCTGTACCGGAACTCCGAGCACGGGTCCTTCTGCAGCGTGATCGTCGAGAGCCCGCTGATCGACCCGACGTACATCATGCCCGTCTCGGGGTCGACCGCCGCGCCGCCGTCGATGTTCACGCCGCCCGATGCGCCCGGCGCGTACCACGAGCACTTGAGGCCGGTCGCGCTCGAGCCGTCCGAGAGCACCGCGGGGATGAAGTAAGGCCCCATCCGGCACTGCCGCGCCCGGGCGAGCGCCGAATCGCGGATGGCCGGCGTGTAGTCGATGAGGTCGCTCTCGACGAGCCCCTGCTGCGAGTACGGCGCGGGGCGGGACGGGATGGGCTGCGTGGGCCACGTCCGCTCGCCCGGCACGTCGCTCTGCAGCACCGGCGTCTCGACGATCGGCCAGATGGGCTCGCCGGTCACGCGATCGAAGGTGTAGAGCCAACCCTGCTTGGTGCTCTGCGCGATCGCCTTCCGCCGCTGGCCGTTCACGGTGATGTCGAGCAGGTTCGGCGCCATGGGCGTGTCGTAGTCCCAGATGTCGTGATGCACCATCTGGAAGTGCCACTTCCGCACGCCGGTGCGCGCGTCGAGCGCGACGAGCGAGTTGCCGTACAGGTTGGCGCCCGGGCGATGGCCGCCGTACTCGTCCATGAGCGGCATGCCGACCGGGATGTAGACCATGTTGAGCTCGGGATCGCCCGAGTAGGTCGCCCACGCGTCGTTCTTGCCCACGCCTTCGGTGCCGATCTTCGACCCGTTCTCCCACGTCTCGGCCCCGAACTCGCCCGGCTGCGGCACGAGGTTGAACTTCCAGAGCTGACGGCCCGTGCGCACGTCGAAGCCCCGGATGAACCCGGGGATGTTGCGCACGCGGATGGGATAGTAGCCGTGGATGCTCGAGTTGCCGACGACGATGACGTTGTTGATGAGGATCGCGGGCGAGCTCGCCGCGATCTGTCCGTTCACCGGATCGATGCCCACGGTCCCATCGGCGCCGATCTTCCTCACCGGGTCCCAGGTCTCGCCTGGCCGCGCGCGGCGCGCGGGCGCGGCGTCGGAGATCACGAGCGCACCGGAGTCATCCACCGCGAGCGGCACGAGCGGGAAGCCGAGCCCTTCCATGAGGTCCACCACGCCGTTCCGGCCGAAGCGCGGGTCGGGCAGTCCGGTCTTCGCGTCGAGCGAGACCATGTGATAGCCGGGCGTCACGACGATGATCCGCTCCTCGCGACCGTCGGTCCAGTACGAGGGGCCGCGTCCGGCGAACTGGCGGGGCGCCTTCTGCCACCGGATCCCCTCCTCGAGGCGGTACATCCAGAGCGTCTCGCCGGTCTCGGGGTCGATCGCCATCACCGAGCGGCGCGTCGTGGCGACGGTGAACAGGCGGCCGTTCGCGTACAGCGGCGTGGTGCGGTAGTACTCGTCCGGCCCGAAGGTGCCGGCGTTCCACTGCCACGCGACCTCGAGCTTGTTGAAGTTCGTCGCGTCGATCTGGTCGAGCGGCGAGTAGCGCGTGCTGTGCGCATCGGCACCCCAGAAGCGCCACTCCCCGAACGCGTTCCCGCGCGCGAGGCCGGTCATCACGGGCGCCGTGCCACCCGGGGCACTCGCCGGCCGCACCGGTGCCGCGGGACGCTGCGGGACGGCCGCCGCCGGCGCCGCGGCGCGGGGCGCCTGACCGAGCGCCAGCGCGGGCGCGAGCGCGAGAACGAGAGAGAGACGTCGGAGGGTCATCGCCGTGGTCCGGTGGAGGTGGGGACGGAGCGGATGGAATCGAAACGGATGCGGCTCAGGCTCGAGGAGTCGGCGGGCAGCGGTGTCTCGCCGGCCGGCATCCCGTTCACGCGCATCAGGTACGCGATCGCGTTGATGTACTCGTCATCGGTGAGCGAGCCGGGGTCGCTCTTGGGCATCTCGTTGCGCGTGTAGACGAAGAGCGCGGCGAGGTCGCGTCCGAGCCACTTGTTCTTGAACGGGAGTCCGTTGTGCGGCGTGTGGCAGTTGTTGCACGCGGCGGCCCAGAGTTCGCGACCGGCCACGGCCTGTGCGTTGGTGAAGACGCCGTCGGCGGTGGAGCGGGGGGCGGCCTGCGCGGCGACCAGCGCGGCGACGGCGGTGAGCGGGACGAGGAGTCGGAGAGGCACGGCGATGAACAGGGGGATCAGGGGGTCCGGACGGTCCGGAGAATGTGCCGCAGCGCGAGCCCGAGGGCCAGCGCGAGCGTGAGCAGCAGGGCGAAGCGCATCGCCCCGAGGGCGAAGACCCCGTCGAGCGCCGGCCAGCGGAACTGCGCGCGGTACTCGGCCAGCGTCGACGCCCGGTCGGTCATCCAGTGCCACGCCGTGTGCGCGACGATCGCCGAGCCGACGATCGTCACGAGACGCTCGCGCTCGGCGCCCACCCGACGGTGCACCCAGCGCAGGACCGGGATGGCGAGCGCGAGCACCAGGAGCTGGCCGAGCTCCACGCCGATGTTGAAGGAGGCGAGGGCGGTGAGCAGGTGACCGCCGGCGAACTGGAGCTGGTCACCGAGCGCGAACGAGAAGCCGAAGCCGTGCACGAGTCCGAACACGAACGCGATCACCCAGCGCTGCTCGAGCTTCTCGGCGGGGAGCAGGATGTTCTCCACGGTGAGCCAGACGATCGACGCGGCGATGAGCACCTCGACGAGCGGCGGGAACCATCCCGCGGTCGGGGCGAGGCCGAGCGCCGAGGCGCCCAGGGTGAGCGAGTGCGCCAGCGTGAACGCGGTCACGATCGCCACCAGCGAACGCCACCGGCGCACGGGGAGCACGAGACACAGGACGAACAGCAGGTGGTCGATGCCGCCGAGGATGTGACGGAAACCGTCGCCGAGGAACACCGCCACCGCGTCGTACCACCGCGGCTCGAGCGCGATCCGCTCGGGATCCCCGTCGTAGATCAGGATCCGATCCGCGCCGTCCGGACCGATCACATGGAGCACGGTCGCGGTGCGGATGCCCAGGTGCGCCAATCGCGGGTGGAGCACCAGCCGGGCGCCGGCGACGGGCAACGTGTACTCGAGCCGGACGTCGAGCATCGCCTGACGCCACTGCAGCGTGGTCTCGTCCCCGAGCGGCGCGAGCTCGAACCGGCGGAGCGCGCCGGGGAGCGATTCGAACGCGCGGTCGCTCGGCAGCGCGAGGCGGGTCGAGAGGAGGCGCGGCGAGCCGAGCGGCGATCCGTCGGCGTCGAGCGCGAGGTAGTCGGCGATCCACTGCGTGGCGGCGTTGGTGAGCAGCGGCCGGACCCGCACGAGGTCGAGCGAGCCGTCCGCGCGCAACGGGAACTCCAGGTCGCGCATCGCCTCGAGCGGGACACGGATCAGGAGGTCGACGCGCGTCCCCTCGGGGCGGACGTACCCGATGACCGCCACGCGCTGCGGGATCTCGTGCGCGGGCAGCGCGCTCGGGACCAGCAAGGCCAGCGCGACGATCCAGCGGATCAGGGGGGAAGAGCGTCTCTGGTGCATCACGCCGGGGAGATATAGCATTTGCCCGGTCCGCGAAAGCTCATCACGCGAAGCCGGGGAGTGGGGATGCCACGCAAGAGTACGCTCATCACGGTCGGGGTGCTGGGTGCCGCGATCCTCTCGCTCACCATCGGCCAGCGCGAGCTGTCGGCGACGCTCGAACGGCAGGTGCAGGCGCCGTACTTCGAGGTCGACCCCCTGTGGCCCAAGCCGCTCCCCAACGGGTGGCTGCTCGGCATGGTGATCGGCGTCGGCGTGGATGCGCGCGACCATGTGTTCATCGTGCACCGCGGCCAGGCGACGCTCAACGCGCGCACCGAGGGCGGGTACCCCGCGGTCGGGCCGTGCTGCAGCGCGGCGCCGCCGGTGCTCGAGTTCGACCCCGAGGGCAATCTCGTGAACTCGTGGGGCGGCCCGGTGCAGGGCGCGCCGTATGTGTGGCCGGGCTCGAACCACGGCATCAGCATCGATCATCTCGGCAACGTCTGGATCGGCGGCAACGGCACGCCCGACTCCGTGAACAAGGCCGACTCCCACATCCTCAAGTTCACCCACGAAGGCCGATTCCTCCAGCAGATCGGCGTCCCCGGCCAGCCGACCAACTCCAACTCCCTGACCTCGTTCGGGCGCGTCGCGAAGGTGAGCTTCGATGCCGCGGCCAACGAGGCCTACGTGGCCGACGGCTACGGCAACAAGCGCGTGGCGGTGCTCGACATGACCACGGGCGCGATCAAGCGGTACTGGGGCGCGTACGGGAACGCCCCGACGGATTCGAACTTCGGCCCGTACGATCCGGACAAGCCGCTCATCCCGCAGTTCCGCACACCGGTGCATTGCGCGGAGCCGAGCACGGACGGCCTCGTCTACGTCTGCGATCGCGTGAACAACCGCATCCAGGTCTTCACCAAGCCGGGGAAGTTCGTGAAGGAGGTGCGCATCGCGCCCCTCACGCGCGGCGACGGCGCGGTGTGGGACATCGCGTTCTCGCGCGATGCGGCGCAGAAGTACATGTACCTGGCCGACGGCAAGAACGAGCGCGTGTACGTGATGGACCGCCAGAGCCTCGAGATCCTCACGATGTTCGGCGACGGCGGGCGCCAGCCGGGCCAGTTCTTCGCCGTGCATTCGATCGCGACCGACTCGAAGGGCAACATCTTCACCACCGAGACCTACGAGGGGAAGCGCGTCCAGCGCTTCGTCTATCGTGGCATCAGGCCGGTCTCGCGCCGCGATCAGGGCGTGGTCTGGCCGGGAGCGCGCCCATGAACATGCAGATGCCCGAACGCCGCGAGAGCGGCGACCGTCGCACCCACGACCGGCGTGAGGCCGAATTGCGTTTCGGCGGCCGGCGCATCGCCGAGCGCCGCGCGTCGGATCGCCGGGGCGAGGACCGTCGGTACGCGGAGCGCCGGTCCGTGGTCATCACCACCGGCGATTGGGTCGATCCCGATCCGCGCGGCACCGACCGTCGCGGACCGGACCGCCGCAGTGGCGAGCGGCGTGCGATCGACCGCCGGCACGAGGAGCGCCGGCTCGCGCCGCGTCGCGAAGGGCCGCGTCGCGCCTCGGGACCGACCCACCGCACCTCGGGCCCGACGCCGCGCCGGTCCGGCCCGACTACGGCTCGATGACCGTCCGCAGCGGCGCGGTGTAGGCCTCGAGCTCGTCGAGCACGCCGTTCACCGCCGCCGCGTCGAGCGGTACGCGACGGACCACCACGTCGGTGAGGTCCAGCGCCTTCTTGCGCGCCAGTTCGAGCAGCAGCGGCAGCTCGGCGAGGAGATGGTCGTTCGACCCGATCAGCTCCGCCTCGGGGCCCAGCAGCTCACGGTAGCTGTCCAGCTCCATCGGCGTGCGGGAGAGACCGGCGATCACCGCACGCCCGTGCACGGCGCACATCTGCAGCGCCTGCCGCATGGTGAGGGGCGAGCCGACCAGCTCGAGGACCACGTCGACGCCACGGCCGCCCGTCGCGGCTCGGAGTGCGGCGACCGCATCCGCGGCGCCCGCTCCACCCGCCGAGGCGGTGTCAGCCGTCCGCGCCCCGGGCGCGGCCGGTCGCGGGGCGCGGATCGGCACGGCACCGTAGCGCGCCGCCGCCGCGAGCTTCGCCTCGTCGAAGTCCACCGCGTACACGGCCAGCGCGCCGAGCGCCTGGGCGAGCTGCACCGCCGAGATCCCCAGTCCGCCGATGCCGATCACCGCCACGGTCTCGCCGGGCTGCAGCCGCCCGCGGCGGATCGCGTGGAGTGAGGTCGCGCTCGAGCACATCATCGCCGCGCCATGCGCGAAGCTGATCTCGGCCGGCAGGAGCACTGCGTTCCGCGCCGGCACCGCGATGTACTCGGCGTGTCCGCCGTCCCGGTGGTGGCCGATCATCCGGCCCGTCTCGCAGTACTGCTCGCGCCCGGCGATGCAGTGCGCGCACCGGCCGCAGGTGACGAGGTAGTGCAGGCAGACGCGGTCGCCCACGGCGTGGGTCGTCACGCCGGCGCCGAGGGCCGCGACCTCACCGGCGACCTCGTGCCCGAGCGTGATCGGCGCGACGAGGGACGCCGAGCGCCCCGCCCGATAGTGCGCGTCGGAGTGGCAGATCCCCGCGGCGCGCACGCGGACGAGCACCTCGCCGGCGGCCGGGGAGGGCGTCGCGAGTTCCTGCAGGACGACCGGCGAACCAACGGCGTTCAAACGAAGCGCGCGCATCGCGAGTAGAGCTGGGGTGAGAGTGGAATATGCGCCATGCATCGCCGCCGTGCCGTGCAGTCGGTATGTTCCCGGACCAGTCCAACCCAACCCTCCTGCCCGCGACCTCGCGGCCCGGACGACCCATGCGACCCAGCCTCTCCCGTTCGCTCGCGTTCCTCCTCCTCGCGGCCGCCGCGCTCCCGGCGCAGGACCGGCTGCGCTCCATGCCGGGATACGATCGCTACACCGCGATGGCCCCGCGGCTCGCGGGTGCGATCAAGAGCGGCGCGGTCACGCCGCAATGGGCGGAGGACGGGAAGAGCTTCGACTTCACCTTCGACGGCAAGCGCCGGCGGTTCGACCTCGCGACCCGCGCGGTGAGCGATGCCCCGGCACCGACGCCCGGCGCGAACAACGGCCGGCGCCCGGGCGGTCCGGCGCGCGGCCGCCAGGCGACCGAGTCCTGGACGGCAGACTCGTCGAAGCGCGCGTTCTACAAGGACCGCAACATCTTCATCGCCAACCGTGACGGCTCGGGCGAGCGACAGCTCACGACCGACGGCAGCGAGTCCGGCCGGATCAAGTACGGCACCGCGAGCTGGGTCTATGGCGAGGAACTCGGCCAGACCACGGCGATCTGGTGGTCGCCCGACGGCACCAAGCTCGCGTTCTACCGATTCGACGAGAAGCCGGTGCGCGACTACGTGCTGCAGATGGACCAGACGACGGTGGCCGGCAGCGCGGCGTCGGAGGCGTATCCGAAGGCCGGCACGGACAACCCGATCGTCGACCTCTTCGTCTATGATGTCGCGTCGGGGCGCACGCAGCGCATCGACGCGCGCGACGGCAAGCCGCTCACCGACGACGTCGTGGGGCACTACGTCTATGGCATCTCCTGGACCAAGGACGGGAGCGAACTGCTGCTGCGCCGGACCAACCGCCGGCAGAACATCATGGAGTTCGCCGCATGCAACCCGGGCACCGGCGCTTGCCGCGTGGTCGTCCACGAGGAGTGGCTCCCGAGCTGGACCGACAACTCGCCGACCATCTCGTGGCTCGCCGATGGCAAGCGCTTCATCTGGGAGTCGGAGCGCACCGGCTTCTCCAACTACTACCTGTACGACCTCACGGGGAAGCTCCTCGCGACGTTGACGAACCATCAGGCCGAGGTGGCCGGGATCGTCCGCGTCGACGAGGCGGCCAAGCAGCTGTGGTACTATGCGCGCACGGGCGACAACTTCATGAAGGTCCAGCTCCACCGCGTGGGGCTCGACGGCAAGGGTGACCGGCGGCTGACCGACCCGGCGTTCCATCACACCGTCTCGCTCTCGCCCGACGCGAAGTTCTTCACCGATGTCGCGCAGACCGCGGCCGTCGCGCCGGTCACGCGCCTCATGGATGCGAACGGCCGCGCGGTCGCGACCGTCGCCGAGACCGATCGCTCGGCGTTCGACGCGGCCGGGTTCAAGCCGGCCGAGCTGTTCACCTACACCGCGGCCGACGGGACCACGCCGCTGTACGGGATGATCCACAAGCCGTCGAACTTCGATCCGGCCAAGCGGTATCCGGTCCTGTTCTCGGTGTACGCCGGCCCGGCGACCAACGGCGCGCGCGAGATCTTCACGCCGCCCATGGCGCAGACCGAGTACGGCTTCATCATGGTGACGCTCGACACCCGCAGTGCCGCGGGCCGCGGCAAGAAGGCGCTCGACGCGATCTACCTCCGGCTCGGCGAAGTCGAGATCGACGACCTCGCCGCCGCGTCACGCCATCTGGCCAAGCTCCCGTACGTGGACGGCCAGCGCGTCGGCATCTTCGGCACGTCGTACGGCGGCTATGCCTCCGCGATGGCGATCCTCCGGCACCCGGACGCCTTCGCCGCCGCCTCGGCGATGTCGGCCGTGACGGCGTGGAACCACTACGACACGATCTACACCGAGCGGTACATGTACACGCCGCAGGCCAACCCCGAGGGCTACAAGAAGGGGAGCGCGATGGAGTACGCGAAGGACCTGCGCGGCCGGCTCATGATCTACTACGGCACGGCGGACGACAACGTGCACCCGAACAATTCCATGCAGCTCATCCAGGCGCTGCAGCGGGCGGGGAAGAGCTTCGAGGTGCAGGTCGGACCCGATGCCGGACATACGGCGCTCAACCAGCAGCGGATGATGGAGTTCTTCATCCAGTCGCTCGTGATCGAGAAGGCCTCGGCCGTCTCGATGTGAGGACGGGGGAGGTCCCGCGACTCAGCGTGGCGCCGCGGGTCTGGGCGCCACGCTCTCGTCGGGGAGTCCGAGGCGCGATGCCACGGCCGCGAGCCGCGGGTCCCCGCGGAGCCGGTCGTACCAGCTCACGCGAAGCGGCAGCATGACCACGAACGGGTCCTGCTGTGCGACCGCGCGCTCGAGGCCGGCGAACAGCGAATCCGGCTCGTCCCCCGGCAGACCCGCGATCACACGGCCGAACGTCGCGCCCGGCGCATCCCCGAGCGCCGCGAGCGCCCGACGTTCGGACGCCGCCGCCTCGGCATCGCCCGCGAGCAGGAGCGCCCGCGCATACGCGCCGCGGAAGAACGGCAGCGGAGCCGCGTCGGCGGCGGTGCGGAAGTGTGGGAGCGCGACACCCGGGCGCCCTTGCGCCTCGGCGACGATGCCCTGCGTATAGGCGACGAACGGATTGCGCGGGGATGCCGCGGCCGCGCGCGCGATCGTCCGTTCGGCGCTGTCCAGCGCCCCCGCCTGCACGAGCGCGTACGCGAACTCGGCGACGATCGATGCATCCGTCGGTTCGAGCCCGGCGGCCCGCGCGAGCGAGGCGCGTGATTCGTCGAACCGGCCGAGGGTGAACAGCAGTTCACCCAGATTCTGGTGTGCCGAGGCGTCGGTGGGGTCGAGGCGGAGGGCGAGTGCGAGCGAGCGTTCCCCCGCCGCCCAGTTCCCGAGCCCCTTCTCGAGGAGCCCGAGCGCGACGTGTGGCGTGGCCAGCAGCGTGTCGCGCGTGATGGCGCGCGCGGCACTGGCGCGGATGGTGTCGGCGACGGTGGCGCGCGGGACGGTGCTGTAGATCGGCAACAGCGCCGCCGCCTCGGCGATGCCGGCGTGCGCACGCGCGAACGCGGGGTCGCGCCGCGCCGATTCACTGAAGAGGTCGATCGCGTTGCGGAGGCCGGCCTCGCCGCGTTCGCGCAGGGCGAAGCGTCCGCGCAGGAAGAGGTCATAGGCGGCCGCGTCGGCCACGTACTCGAGTCGCGGTGCGCCGCCGGCGAGGCCGAGCGTCGACACGAGGGCCGTGGCGACGGCGCCGCTGATCTCCTGCTGCGTGCGGAAGATGTCCTCGACCGAGCGATCGTAGCGTTCGGACCAGATCGCGCTGCCGTCTCGCGCGTCGACGAGCCGCGCGGAGACGCGGAGCTGTCCGCCGGCGCGTTGGACGGTGCCTTCGACGAGTGCGCGCACGCCGAGCCGGCTGGCGAACTCCGCGGGCGTGAACGCGGAGTCGGAGTACGCGCGGATGGTCGCGCGCGAGAGGACGCGCACCCCGGAGAGCTGCGCGAGGCCCGTGGTCAACTCGTCGGTGACGCCGGCGGACAGATACGCATCCTCCGCCGGACCGATCGTCTCGAAGGGCAGCACCGCGATCGTGGGCTCCGCGGCGGTCGCGAGGCGCGGTCGCGCGGTCTCGAGGTACAGTGCGCCGAGGAGGACCGCCACGGCGATCGCGCCGAACGCGCGACGTCGGGCTCGCGCGCGCCGCACGTTGTCGGGCGTCGCGACCTCGCCGCTCCCGCCTCGCCCGGCTTCCTCGACGGCAGCCGCGAAGCGTTCGGCGTCCGGCCGCTGCGCCGGGTCCTTGGCCAGCGCGTCGGAGATCGCCCGCGCGAGCGCGGGCGGTACACCGGGCGCCCGCTCGATCAGCGAGGGGACGGGTTGGACGACATGCGCCGACATCACCTGGGACGGCGTGCCGGTGAACGGCGGCGTGCCCGCGAGCAGTTCGAATCCCACGGCACCGAGCGAATAGACATCCGCGCGCCCGTCGATGTTCGGATCGGCCGCCACCTGCTCCGGAGGCATGTAGGTCACGGTGCCGATCGACATCCCCGCCGAGGTCAGCCCTGATGCGCTGCTCCCCTCGCGGAGCACCTTCGCGATGCCGAAGTCCGCGAGCATCGGCTCGCCTTCGGACAGCAGGATGTTCTCCGGCTTCACGTCGCGGTGGATCACGCCCTGGCGATGGGCGAACGCCAGGGCGCGCGCCAACGGGGCCAGCAGCCGGACGACGTCGAGTGGCGCGAGGCGCCCCTCGCGCGCCAGCCGCGCACGCAGCGACTCGCCCGCGACGAAGGGCATCACATAGTACCGGAGCTCCCCCGCGAGGCCTGCGTGGTACACGGGGACGATCTGCGGATGCTGCAGGGTGGCGGCGGTCGCGATCTCCTGCTGGAAGCGCTCGACGTTCATCCGCTGGCCGAGCTCCGGCGCGAGCACCTTGATCACCACGCGCCGTGCGAGGGCCCGCTCGGTCGCGAGGTAGACGCGCGACATCCCGCCGCCGCCGAGCTCACGCTCGATGTCGTAGCGGTCGGAGAGATGCTCGCGCAGTGTCTGGAGGTCGTCGGACATCGTGGGGCTGGGCGGGAGGCTGCAAGGTTCGACAATCGGAGCGCCGGTTCGGTTCCCGTTCCGGGACCGACGCGGGGTCGGCCGGATTCAGGTCACGCGCGCCCTGGCTCGGTAGCGGGTGAGCCAGTCGGTGCTCCACGACTCGAAGCGTCCCGCGCGGAGCGCCTCCCTGCTCGCACGCATGAGCTCGACGAGGAACGTCACGTTGTGCAGCGCGACCAGCCGCAGGCCGAGCATCTCCTCGGCTGCGAACAGGTGGCGGATGTAGGCGCGGTCGTAGCGCGTGCACGCGGGGCAGGGACAGCCCTCGACGAGCGGTCGCCGGTCGGTGCGGTTGGTCGCCTTCTTCACCTGCACCTGGCCGTCCGGCGTGAAGGCCGTGCCGTGGCGGCCCATGCGCGTGGGCGCGACGCAGTCGAAGAGGTCCACCCCGCGCGCGACCGCCTCGACGAGGTCGTCTGGGTGCCCGACGCCCATCAGGTAGCGCGGCTTGTCGCGCGGCAGCTCGGCGTCGCAGAGCGAGATGGTCTCGAGCATCGCGGGCTTGGGCTCGCCCACGGAGAGCCCGCCGATCGCCACCGCGTCCCAGTCTCCCGCCGAGAGGATGCCGCGCGCGGAGGCGCGCCGCAGCTCGGCATGCACGCCACCCTGCACGATGGGGAGCAGCGTCTGCGGTGGCGCGACCAGGTCGGCCATGGGGTCATGGGTCGCGAGCGCCGGCGCGCCGTCGGGCACGGTGAACGCGGGCGGCACATCGCGCCCCTCGCGCCCGATGCGCTCGAACTCGGCGCGGCAGCGGTCCAGCCAGCGCAGCGAGCGTTCCATCGCGGCGCGCGAGGCATCCTCGTCGGAGCGGCCCTCGATGAGCTCGTCGAGCTGCATGATGCAATCGGCGCCGAGGTTGCGTTCGATGCGCATCACCAGCTCGGGCGTGTAATGGTGCATCGACCCGTCGAGGTGGCTGCGGAACGCGATGCCCTCCTCGCTCACGGTGCGCAGCTGGCTCAGCGAGAAGACCTGGAATCCGCCCGAGTCGGTGAGCATCGGGCCGTCCCAGCGCGTGAAGGCGTGGAGGCCGCCGAGCGCGCGGACCATGTGGTCGCCGGGGCGCAGGTAGAGATGGAACGCGTTGGAGAGGACCATCCGGGCCCCGGCCGCGGCGACCTCGTCGACCGAGAGTCCCTTGATGGTGCCGTGCGTCCCGACCGGCATGAAGGCCGGGGTCTCGACCGTGCCGTGCGGGGTGGAGAACGCGCCGAGGCGGGCGGCGCCGGCGTCGTGGGAGGTCCGGAAGTGGAAGTCGGGCACGACGAAAGGTACTATCTTGCCCGTCGGCCTCCGAGATGATCACTCCTGCATCGCCCCGCGTGCTCGTCATCGACGACGAGACTCCGATCCGCTCGATCGTCCGGGCGGCCGTCGAGTCCTCCGGCGGCGTCGCGCTCGAGGCGGCGAACGCGGCGCACGGACTCGAACTGGCCCGCACCGAGCGACCGGCGCTCATCGTCCTCGATCTCGGCCTGCCCGACATGGACGGCGCGGACGTCTGCCGGCAGGTCCGGCAGTGGTCGTCGGTGCCGATCCTCGTGCTCTCGGCCCGGCACTCCGACGCCGAGAAGGTCGCCCTGCTCGACGCGGGCGCGGATGACTATCTCACGAAGCCCTTCTCGACGATCGAGCTGCAGGCGCGCGTGCGCGCCCAGCTCCGGCGCGCTGGCATGGCGCCGGTCCCCGGGGGGGACGTGCCGATCGAGCGCGACGGCGTCCGCATCGACCTCGCCGGGCGGCGCGTGACGCGCGACGGCAGCCCGGTGCACCTGACGAGGACCGAGTGGAGCCTGCTGCACGCGCTCGTGAGCCGGGCCGGGCGCACGCTCACGCATCACCAGCTCTTCGACGCCGTCTGGGGCCGGAGCCATGGCGACGCGCAGCAGTACCTTCGCGTCTACATCGCCCATCTCCGCCGCAAGCTCGAGCGCGATCCGATCCGTCCGGTGCTGATCCTCACCGAGCCGGGCGTGGGGTACCGCTTCGAGCTGCCCGCGCGCGAAGGCGGCGCGTGAGCGCCACCGGTCGCTCGCATGCGCCGCCGCGCGCGCGCGACGCGCGGCGCGTGTGGGCCGCGACCGCGGTCGGCTTCGTCGCGATGACGCTCCTGCTCCTCGCGGGCCGCGACCGGCTCGACAAGGTGCACATCGCGCTGGCGTTGCTGCTCGTGGTCCTCGGTGGCAGCGCGGCCGGCGGCCGCACGGTCGGCGTGGTGACCGCGGGGGCCGGGTTCCTGATCTTCAACTACTTCTTCCTCCCGCCGTACTACACGCTCGTCATCGCCGATCCGTTCGACTGGTTCGTGCTCGTGGCGTTCCTGCTCACCGGCATCGTCGCGGCGCAGCTGCTCTTCCGCGCGCAGACGGAGGCCGAGCTGGCGCGGGACCGTGCCGCGGAGGTCGTGCGCCTGAGTGCCGCCGCCGAGCGTGCCGAGGCGCTCAAGGAGGCCGACAGGCTCAAGGACGCGCTCCTCGCCACCGTGTCGCACGACATCCGCACGCCGCTCACGACCATCCGCGCCCTCGCGCAGGACATCGGGGCCGATGGCGACGAGCGCGCGGTCGCGATCGCCGAGGAGGTGGACCGCCTCAACCGCTTCGTCGCCGACCTGCTCGACCTCTCGCAGCTGAAGGCGGGGGCGATCCCGATGAACCTCGCGATCAACGCGGCCGAGGACCTGATGGGCGCCGCGCTCCAGCGCGTGTCGGGGATCGCGCGCGGCCGCGACCTCCGCGCGTCGCTCGACCCTTCCGATCCGGTGCAGCTGTGCCGCTGCGACTTCTCGCACGCGCTGCGCATCCTCGGCAACCTCCTCGAGAACGCGCTCAAGTACGCGCCGGAGGACTCGACGATCGAGTTCACCGTGCACCGGGACGGCGCCACGCTCCGGTTCGACGTCGCCGACCGCGGGCCGGGCATCGCGCCCGAGACGCGCGAGCGGATCTTCGAGCCGTTCGTCCGCGTCGCGAACGCGTCGGCGAGTCCGGATGCGCGGAGCGCGACCGCCGGCGCGGGCCTCGGGCTCGCGATCGCGCGCGGACTCGCGGAAGCCCAGGGCGGCTCGCTCGCATACGCCCCGCGCGACGGCGGGGGCAGCGTCTTCACGCTGCGGCTGCCCGCGGCGGACGTCGGCGACCTGGAGCTCGCCGCGACGCGCTGAGCCGTCCGCCCGCAGCGGACGAGGTCCGGGAGGATTCCCTGACGGGGGCGGGCCAGCTTTAGCGCTCTCTTCACGCCGGTGGCCCGCCGTCTTTGTGCGGCGTTAATGCCTCCCGCCCCATCATGGACTCGCACCCCTCTGGAGACCCCATGAAGGACATCCTGTATATCGCCCTCACCGTCGTGTTCTTCGTCGCGATGCTGCTCTACGTGCGCGTCTGCGCCGGGCTCGCCGCATCGGACGCCGACGCCGAGGCGGGAGGCACCCGGTGACCGACTCGACCATCGCCGTGATCAGCGCCGTCGTGGCGTTCGCGCTGCTCGGCTACCTGCTCTACACCCTCATCCGCCCGGAGCGCTTCTGACATGACCGCCTCCGGTTGGATCCAGATCGCGCTCTACTGCGCGCTCCTCGTGCTCCTCACCAAGCCGGTCGGCCTGTTCATCGTGAAGGTCTACGAGGGACGGCTCACCTGGCTGCGGCCGGTGGAGCGCTTCTGCTATCGCATCGCCGGCGTCGATCCCGACGAGGACCAGCATTGGACCGCCTACGCGGCCGGCCTGCTGCTGTTCAGCGTCGTGTCGATGCTCCTGACCTACCTGGTGCTGCGGCTCCAGGCGGTCCTCCCGCTCAACCCCGACGGCCTGGCGGCGGTGACCGACCGCCAGTCGTTCGAGACCGCGGCCTCGTTCACGACGAACACCAACTGGCAGTCGTACGGCGGCGAGACGACGATGTCGCACCTCTCGCAGATGACCCAGCTGGCGTTCCACAACTTCGTCTCCGCCGCGGTCGGCATGGGTGTCGCGGTCGCGTTCATCCGCGCGCTCGCGCGCAAGAGCGCGGGGCGGATCGGCAACTTCTGGGCCGACCTCGTGCGCGGGACGCTCTACCTCTTCCTGCCGCTCTCGTTCATCGCCTCGCTGCTCATGGTGCAGCAGGGTGCCATCCAGAACTTCTCGCCGAGCGTGGAGGTCACGACGCTCGAGGGCGCGACGCAGAAGCTGGCGATGGGCCCGGTGGCGAGCCAGGAGTCGATCAAGCAGCTCGGGACCAACGGCGGCGGCTTCTTCAATGCCAACGCCGCGCATCCGTTCGAGAACCCGACCCCGTTCACGAACCTGCTCTCGATGCTCCTCATCTTCGCGATCCCGTCGGGGCTCGTGTACGCCTTCGGCCGGACGATCGCGAACGGGCGGCATGCGTGGACGGTCTGGGGCGCGATGGCGGTGCTGTTCGTCGCCGGCGTCGGCATCACCTACTGGGCCGAGGCGCGCGGGAACCCGATCCACGCGACGGCCGGCGTGGACGTCGTGACGACGGCGGACTCGCCGGGCGGCAACATGGAAGGGAAGGAAGTGCGGTTCGGCATCGTCAACTCGGCGCTGTATGCCGTGATCACCACCGCGGCGTCGTGCGGCGCGGTGATCGCGATGCACGACTCGTTCACGCCGCTCGGCGGCCTGATGCCAATGCTCAACATGCAGCTCGGCGAGGTCGTCTTCGGCGGCGTCGGCGCGGGCATGTACGGCATGCTGGTGATGGTCGTGCTCACCGTCTTCCTCGCCGGACTCATGGTCGGCCGCTCGCCCGAGTACCTCGGCAAGCGGGTCGGCCGCCGCGAGATCCAGATGGTGGTGCTCTACATCCTCGCCGCGTCGTTCGCGATCCTCGGCCTCACCGCGGTCGCGGTGCTCTCGCCGATGGGGCTCGCGGGCCTCAACAACACCGGCCCGCACGGTCTCTCCGAGATCCTCTACGCCTTCTCGTCGACCACGGCGAACAACGGCAGCGCCTTCGCGGGCCTGACCGGCGGCACCTACTTCTACAACACGCTCTTCGGCATCGCCACGCTCGTCGGCCGGTTCGCGCTCATCGTCCCGGCGCTCGCGCTGGCCGGGTTCCTCGCCGAGCGCCGCATCGCGCCGGCGAACTCGGGCACGCTTCCGGTGAGCGGTCCGCTGTTCCTCATCCTGCTCGTCGGCACCATCCTCATCGTCGGCGCGCTCACCTTCTTCCCCGCGCTCGCGCTCGGGCCCATCGTCGAGCACTTCCTGATGGGCGCCGGGAGGGTCTTCTGATGCCCGCCAAGTCCCATCCGCTGTTCGACGCGCGCCTCATCGGGCGCGCCACCCGTGACGCGTTCAAGAAGCTCCACCCCGCGACGATGGTCCGGAACCCGGTCATGTTCGTCGTGCTGGTCGGGAGCCTGCTCACCACACTGGTGGTGGTGAACGAGCTCGTGACCGGGCGCAGCGACGCCGCCTTCACGTTCCAGATCGCGCTCTGGCTGTGGTTCACCGTGCTCTTCGCCAACTTCGCGGAGGCGATCGCCGAGGGCCGCGGCAAGGCGCAGGCCGACAGCCTGCGCGAGGGGCGCGCGCTCACGCATGCGCGCCGGCTCGCCGTCTCGGATCTCGGCGGCGAGATCGACATCCTCAACTTCCAGATCGTCGACGCACTCTCGCTGCGGAAGGGCGACATCATCCTCGCCGTGCCGAACGACGTGATCGCGAGCGATGGCGAGGTCATCCAGGGCGTCGCGTCGGTCGACGAGTCGGCGATCACCGGCGAGTCGGCCCCCGTGATCCGCGAGTCGGGCGGCGACCGCTCGGCCGTCACCGGCGGCACCAAGGTGCTCTCGGACCATCTCGTGATCCGCGTGAGCGCCAACCCCGGCGAGACGTTCATCGACCGGATGATCGCGCTCGTCGAGGGCGCGGCGCGCCGCAAGACGCCCAACGAGATCGCGCTCACCATCCTCCTGTCCGGCCTGACGATCGTCTTCCTGCTCGCCGTCGTCACGCTCGAACCGTTCGCCATCTACAGCGGCGGCTCGGTCGCCGTGCCGGTGCTCATCGCGCTGCTCGTGTGCCTCATCCCGACGACGATCGGCGGCCTGCTCTCGGCCATCGGCATCGCCGGGATGGACCGCCTCATCCAGCACAACGTGATCGCGATCAGCGGCCGCGCGGTGGAGGCGGCGGGTGACGTGAGCACGCTGCTCCTCGACAAGACCGGCACCATCACGCTCGGCAATCGCCAGGCGGTGGAGTTCGTCCCGATGCCCGGCATCACCGCCGAGCAGCTCGCCGACCGCGCGCAGCTCGCGTCGATGGCCGACGAGACGCCCGAGGGGCGCAGCATCGTCGTGCTCGCGAAGGAGAAGCACGGCCTCCGCGGGCGCGCGCTCACCGATGCCGCGGGCGGGTCGGACGTGCAGTTCGTCCCGTTCGCCGCGGCCACGCGGATGAGCGGCGTCACGACGGGCGGCCTCGAGGTGAAGAAGGGCGCCGGTGATGCGATCGCCCGCTGGGTCGGCGAGACCGGCGGCAAGGTCCCGATGGAGCTGGGGCGCGAGGTCGACACGATCGCGCGTGCCGGCGGCACGCCGTTGGTCGTCGCCGAGCGGCGCAGTGGTCCGGCGGTGGTCCTTGGCGTCATCCACCTGAAGGACGTCGTGAAGGGCGGCATGCGCGAGCGCTTCGACCGGCTCCGCGCGATGGGCATCCGCACGGTGATGATCACGGGCGACAACCCGCTCACCGCGGCGGCGATCGCCAAGGAAGCGGGGGTGGACGACTTCCTCGCCGAGGCGCGCCCGGAGGACAAGATGGCGCTCATCCGGCGCGAGCAGACCGGCGGCCGCCTCGTCGCGATGACCGGTGACGGCACCAACGACGCGCCGGCGCTCGCCCAGGCCGACGTCGGCGTGGCGATGAACACCGGCACGCAGGCGGC
>CAYXGS010000012.1:0-84827 GCA_964464585.1 uncultured Gemmatimonas sp.
CCTCGAGGAGGCGGAGCTGGCCGAGCCGGCGCGCGAGATGCCGGGAGCCGACGCATGAGGCTCTCGCGGCTCCGGCTCACGAACTTCCGCCAGCACGCCGACTCGGACATCGCATTCGAGTCGGGGCTCACCGGCATCATCGGTCCCAACGGCGCCGGCAAGTCGACGATCCTCGAGGCGATCGCCTGGGCGCTCTACGGCGGCAACACGCTGCGCGGCGGCAACGAGACGCTCCGCTTCCATCGCGCCGCGCCGCGCGCGCCGGTGCGCGTGGAGCTCGAGTTCGAGCTCGCCGGCCACCGCTATCGCGTGGTCCGCGGGCTCTCGATGGCCGAGCTCTATCTCGACGGCGGCGAGGATCCGATCGCGAACTCGGTGACGACCGTGGCCGAGATGCTGCAGCGGCGGATCGGGATGACGCGGAACGAGTTCTTCAACACGTACTTCACCGGCCAGAAGGATCTCGCGGTGATGAACGCGCTCACCGCGACCGAGCGGGCGCAGTTCCTCTCGCGCGTGCTCGGCTACGAGCGGTTGCGCGTGGCGCAGGAGCTCTGCGGTGCGCGGCGGAAGGAGCTCACGAGCGAGATCGCCGGCCTGCGGGCGGGGATGCCCGACCGCGACGTCGTCGACGCGCAGGAACGCGAGGCGCAGGCGACGCTCGTCGCCGCGCAGCGCGACGCGACCGAGGCCGACCGGCTGGAGCAGGAGACCAAGGCGGCCCTCGATTCGGTCGCGCCGCGCTGGCTCGCCGCGCAGACGGGACGCGACGAGCGGCAGCGCCTCGAGAACGAGCTCGCCGCGGTCGACGGCGAGGCCGTGGCGCTCGTGCGCGCCGAGGAGCGGCTCGCGCAGGAGCTGGCGCAGGTCGATGAGGCGCGGACGGCGCTCGCGCCGTTGCTGCCCGACGTCGCGGCCTTCGAGCAGGCGCAGGCCGACCTCGACGCCATGCGCGCGCTCGCGATGCACGACGGCCGACGCCGGGCGCTGCTCGAGTCGCAGGCGGCGCTCACCGTCGAGGTGCAGTCCCTCGGCGACCAGCGCGCGCGGCTGGCGACGGCGCCCCAGCTCGAGGAGCAGGCGACGCTCGAACTCGAGGAGCACCGGCGCGCGCTCGAACAGGCGCAGGGCAAGCTCGAGTCGCGCCGCACCGACTGGGTCCGCGACCGGCAGGAGGTCGACACGCGGCTCCGCGCGCTGCGCGGCCAGTACGCCGAGCTGCGCGACCAGCGCGACAAGCTCCTGCAGCTCGGCGAGGAGGGGGCGTGCCCGACGTGCACGCGTCCGCTGGGCGAGCACTTCCGGAACGTGCTCGACGTGATCGAGCGCCAGATGGAGGTCGTCGAGGCGGACGGGACCTACTTCAAGTCGCGCCTGGAGCAGCTCGACGTGATGCCGGCCGACATCGCGCACCTCGACGAGCTGCGCAAGAAGCTCCAGGGCGACGTCGGCCAGCTCGAACGGCGGCTCGCGAAGGTGCAGGCCGGGGTCGTGCAACTCACGCAGGTCGAGCGCGACCTCGCGGCGAAGACCGCGCGGCTCGAGGCGGCGACGCTCGAACTCGACGGCATCCCCGGCGGCTACGACGAACCGCGCCACCGCGCGCTCGAGCAGGAGCACGCGCGCCTCGCCGAGTCGACGACGCTCGCCAACCGCTTCTCGACGCGGATCGAGCGCGAGCCGGCGCTCCGCCGGGAGCAGGAGACGCTCGCGCGGCAGCGCGCCGCGCTCGATGGGCGCCGCGCGGCGGCCGATGCGCGGCTCGCGACGCTGCGGTTCCCCGAGGAGGAGTACGCGGAGCTGCGGCGGCTGCACGACGAGGTCGCCGCGGCATACGCCGAGGCCTCGCGCACGGCGGCGGGCACGCGTGCGGCGCGCGAGATCGCGACCGACGCGGCTCGGCGCGCCGCGGAGGCGCGCGCCGAACATGACCGGCTGGCCGAGAAGGTGCAGGTGCTCGAGCGCGACCGCCGCCTGCACGACGAGCTGCATCGCGCCTACTCCGACCTCCGGACCGACCTCAACTTCCAGCTGCGCCCCGAGGTCTCGGAGATCGCGTCGAACTTCCTCACCGAGCTCACCGACGCGCGGTACACCGAGCTCGAGCTCGACGACAAGTACCGGCTCCTCGTCCTCGAGGAGGGCGTGCCCAAGCCGGTGATCTCGGGCGGCGAGGAGGACATCGCGAACCTCGTGCTCCGGCTCGCGATCTCGCAGATGATCGCCGACCGCGCGGGGCAGGCCTTCTCGCTCCTCGTGCTCGACGAGGTCTTCGGGTCGCTCGACGAGGTGCGCCGGCAGAACGTGCTGACGCTGCTGCGCGGGCTGCACGACCGCTTCGAGCAGGTGATCGTCATCACGCACATCGAGGGGGTGCGCGACGGGCTCGACCGCGTGATCTCGGTCGGCTTCGACGAGCGCAGCGGCGCGGCGGCCGTGACCTCGGCCGTCGTCGCCGAGGGCGACGTCGCGCTCCTCGCCGCCGGGAGCGCCGCATGACCGACACCGCCCAGCGGATCACCGGTCCGTTCCCCATCCGCGGCGACGACCTCGGCGCGCTGAACGTGCTGTTCAGCGACGCCTTCAGCGAGCGCTACCGCCGAGACGGCATGGCCGGGGTCCGCGTGCCGCCGCTCAATCCGGCCATCTGGCGGTTCGCCATCGAGGGGGCCGGTGAGGGCGCGATGCTCTGGCGCGACGGCCTCGGTCGCATCGCCGCGTTCAACATCGCCCATGCGTCGGGCAACGAGGGCTGGATGGGCCCGCTGGCCGTCCGTGAGGACCTGCAGGGGCGCGGGCTGGGGCGCGCCGTCGTGCGCGCCGGGATCGAGCGCCTGCGGGCCGCGCACTGCACCGTGATCGGCCTCGAGACCATGCCGCGCACGATGGACAATATCGGCTTCTACGCCGGGCTCGGGTTCACGCCGGGGCGGCTGACGGTCACGCTCACCACTGACGGGACGCCGCAGACCGACCTCCGCCCGTCGCTCCTCGGGGCGCTGTCGCTCGGCGACCGCACCGGCGCGATGCGGGAGTGCCGCGCGCTCCTGCAGTCGATCCGACCGGGCGTGGACTTCTCCCGCGAGATCGAACTCACGCTGCGCTACGGCATCGGCGACTGCGTGCTGCTGCGCGACGAGCAGGAGCGGCTGGAGGGTTTCGCGCTCTTCCACGACGTGCCGCTGGTCGAGGGCCGCATGAAGGAGGAGATCCGCGTGCTCAAGTGCGTCCTCGTGGAGGAGACGCGGATGGCGCGGATGGCCGAGGCGCTCGCGGCGCAGACGCGGCGGAGCGGGGCGCTGCGCTGCGCGATCCGCGTCCAAGGGGAGTACACGACCGCCTTCCGGACGCTCATCGCGCGCGGCGCGCGGGTGCGATGGACCGACCTGCGGATGAGTCTCGGCGGGTTCGACGAGAAGCCGCCCGTGCGCGGCCTCGTGCTCTCGAACTGGGAGATCTGAGCGCGTCGTGGACGCGGCTCGGACTACTTCGCGCCGCGCGAGCGCTCGGACCGCTTGACGGCGGCGAGGACGAGGCAGAACACGCCGACCGTCAGCAGCCCGTGGATGAGGCCGGGCGCGTCGAACGCGAAGGTGCCCGCCGCCCAGAGGACGAGCATGGCGAGGCCGGCGATGGTGAGGAGGTCCACGGTCAAGGGGGCTCGAGTCGTTGACCTTCAAAGTAACGCGCCCTACATTCGAACGCAGTCCTCAAAGGGGACGAAGAGACTTACTTCTTGAGCCGATAAGTCCTCCGAAGCGGATCCGATACCTCTGTCGACGCCATGCCCGGACGCCGGGAAGACGGGAGCAGGGTGAGGGCCTCAGCATTCGACAGGGCTTCAAGATCACCTCTTCGTACCCACTCCTGCCGAAGCCCCGCACCCCGTGGACGCTCATGGGACGGGGCTTCGGTCTTTCCCCGTTTGCGGAACGCGCCTCGGACCCGCAGGATTCACCCACGATGCCCACCGTCTCCATCACCCGGATCGTCCGCTTCAACGCCGCCCACCGCGTGTACAACCCCGCGTGGAGCGACGAGCGGAACGCGCAGACGTTCGGGAAGTGCAACAACCCCAACTGGCACGGCCACAACTACACGCTCGAGATCACCGTCGAGGGGGAGCCCGACCCCGAGACGGGGTTCGTCGTGAACCTCAACGACGTCAAGCGGGTGGCCGAGCGCGAGATCGTCGACGTCGTCGACCACAAGAACCTGAATCTCGACGTCCCGTTCATGGCGGGAACCATTCCGTCCACCGAGAACCTTGTACTCGCATGCTGGCGCATCCTCGCGCCGGCGGTCGCCCCTGCGCGACTGGCGAAGCTCAGGCTCTGGGAGACGGAGAACCAGTATGTCGAGTACGACGGCCGCTGAGGCGGCAGTGATCATGGCGAAGCCCATCTCGGGGAGTGACCAGTTCGAGGCCGATCCGCCGATCAGCGCGGACCGGATGCTCGAGTTCGAGAACATCATCCGGCGCGAGCTCGAGCTCATCGGCGAGGACCCGCACCGCGAGGGGCTCGTCAAGACGCCGGAGCGCGTGGCCAAGGCGATGAGCTGGCTCACGCGCGGCTATGCGATGGATGTCACGGACGTCGTCGGCGATGCGGTCTTCGAGGAGGAGCACGCCTCGATGGTGATGGTGCGCGACATCGAGCTCTACTCGATGTGCGAGCATCACATGCTGCCGTTCTTCGGGCGCGCGCACATCGCATACATCCCGGACGGGAAGATCGTCGGCCTGTCCAAGCTGCCGCGCATCGTCGAGGTCTTCGCGCGACGACTCCAGGTGCAGGAGCGGCTCACGGAGCAGGTCGCGCAGGCCATCCAGGACGTCCTGCAGCCGATGGGCGTGGGCGTCGTGATCGAGTGCGAGCATCTCTGCATGATGATGCGCGGCGTGGAGAAGCAGTCGTCGCGGACCATCACCTCGGCCCTGCGCGGGTCGTTCAAGGACGACGCGAAGACCCGCGACGAGTTCCTGAGCCTCGTGTACGGCTCGTCGCACGGGCGGCGCTGAGATGGCGGTGGCGCACCCGCTCGCGGGCCGCAGCGCCCTCGTCACCGGGGCGTCGCGCGGGATCGGGGCGGCCACGGCGCGGGCCCTCGCCGCGCTCGGGGTGCGCTGCGTGCTCGTCTCGCGCCGCGAAGGGCCGCTGCAGGGGATCGCGCGGGAGATCGGTCAGGGGGCGGTCGCGCTGCCGGGAGACCTCGCCGACCCCGCCGCCGCGCTGCGCGTCGCCGAGGCGGCGACCGCCGCGCTCGGTGCCGCACCGGACATCATCGTGCATGCCGCCGGCAGCTTCCCGCTCTCGGCGGTGGAGGCGGTGAGCGACGCCGAGCTCGACCTGGCGCTCTCCCTCAACGTGGCGGCCCCGCTGCGGCTCACCCGCGCGCTGCTGCCGGCGATGCGCGCGCGCGGCGCGGGGCATGTCGTGACGATCGGCTCGGTCGCCGACCGGAACGTCTTCCCGTCGAACGTCGCCTATGCGGCGTCGAAGCATGCGGTGCGCGCCGTGCACGAGACGCTGCGCGCCGAGACGCGCGGGACGGGGATCCGCGCGACGCTCATCTCGCCCGCCGCGACCGACACGGCGCTCTGGGATGCGCACGACCCGGACGCCTCGGCGCACCTGCCCTCGCGGCACGAGATGCTGCGGCCGGAGGACATCGCGGAGGCGGTGGCGTGGGCTTGCACGCGGCCGGCACACGTCGACGTCGAGGAGCTGCGACTCGCACGGAGCTGACGATCAGGTCGCGCAGGCTGCGGGTCGCTTGGCCGCACCGCACCGCATTGCATTGTCGCCCGGCCACTCACTAGCTTCAGTCAGACTTATGCGCAGATGCACCGCCTCCAGGACCGCCCGATGATGCCGCGAGCAAGCTCGCAGGCGTCCGCGGGACGAACGCGCCTGATGGTGCTTCGGCGCCTCGTGGCGGCGCTCGCGTTCGGTGCGCTCGTCATCGGGTGCCTCGAACCGCTCGCGGCCGAGGCGCACGATGGTGATTCCGCGGTTGCGTCGGCAGTCGCCGCGGTCCCTCTCGGTGGCACTGGGGCTCCCTCAGAGCCTGCGGCTCCCGCGCACGCCATGCACCTGTGCCACTGTACCCATGCGCACGGAGCGTCGAAGCTCCCGTCCACTGAGGTGCACGTGGTGGTGTCGCTCGTGGATGAGTCCGCACCGCAACGTCCGCTCCTGGCGCCGTCGAACGTCACGCGCGACGGGCTGATGCGCCCGCCGGCCACTACGCACGGCTGAGACCTCGGTCGGGTGCGCGGTCACGACACCAAGCGTGTCGCCCGTGATATCCGCCGGACGTCTCGCCGCATGGCGACCCTGCGCGCCCGCTGACGCGGTTCGCGCCCACGACCACTACTGAGATTCGCGATCCGCCAGCTCCGCATCCTGCGGGGCGCGGCGGATTCGCAGGAGAGAGTCCGTGTTGCTCCCCGCATTCGGGGGGGACTTGTCGCGCCGCGCGCGACGGTCTCCGCCGCTCGTCGATCCGTCCGGTCCGTCCGCCCGACTTCGTGCGCAGGTCATGGCGATGCTCATCCTGCTCTGCGTGTTCGGTTCGAGTCTCCACGCACAGGGCGGGACCCCGTCGGCGCGCGCCGTGTCCGCTGACCCGCTCGCCGCTGCGCTCGATTCCTTGCGCGTCGAGGTCGTCTCACGCCACCCGTCGCTCGTCGCGCTACGCGGTCGACTCGCCGCGGCTCGGGCGGCCGCTACCGCGACAGGACTCCGCGGACCCGCGACGCTCTCGACGGGTGTCTCCGAGGCGCCCGGTTCGGCACTCGATCAAGGCAACCTCCGGGTCGAACTGGCTCGCGAGGTCGGCGCAGCGTCCCGACTGCGCGCCGAGCGGGCGCGGGCCGACATCGAGGTGAATGGAGCGGAGGTCGCGCTCGAGGCTGCGACGCGCGCGATCGAGCCGACGCTCCTGAGCGCCCTGCTCGAGACGGCCGGCGCACGACGGATCGCCGAGCGGCTCGGTGCAGAGGATGCCATGCTCGATGACGCCGAGCAAGGACTGCGCACCCGCTTCGCTGTCGGCGAGGCGAGCTTCGTCGACGTGCTTCGCGTTCGCACGGAGCGACTCCGCGTACAGAGTGAACGCGCGGAGATGGTGGCGGTCGAAGCAGCGGCCCGCGCGACGTTGATGGCGCTGCTGGCGACCGACGAGACCGGAGGGATGTCGCGACTCGCGCGCGCGGACTCGCTCATCGCGCGGACCACGATCGCCGAGTGGCGATCACGACTGCCCGGTGACGCGGAGGCGCGAGCACTCCGGCCGGTCGTCCTCGACCTGCAGCTGGCGGATCTCGCGATCGCCCGCGCCGAAGGCTCGAAGGCGCTCGGGGCAGCCTCTCGGCGCACTCGGGCCGAGGCGTTCATCGGCATCCAGCGAATCGGGCAGGCGAACAACGGTCCCACGCTCGGTCCGAGCGCGGGCATCTCATGGACGCTCCCGCGGACAGCGTCGACGGCGAACCAGCGCGCCGCGCTCGCCGACCAGTTGGATGTGGAAGCAGCCGCGCAGGCACGTCGCGCGACCGGAGCGATCGTCGCAGCACGACTCACGGCCGCGCGCGAGCACTACAGCGCGGCACTGCGCCGCATCGACGCGTACGATGCGGCGTTGCTGACCGGCGCGCGCGAGGAGCGCGATGGTGCGCTCGCGGCGTACCGGGCCCAGCGCCTCACGCTCCTCGAACTCCTCGACTTCGAGCGCGCACTGGCGCGCGCCGAGATCGGGGCGATCGGCGCGCTGATGGACGCCGCCGGTGCGTACGCGACGCTCATGCGAGGCGGATCCGGACCGATGGACCCCGCCTTCACCGATCCACACGACCCTTCCACGCTCCAGGAGCGTTGATCCCATGAACACATCCATGCAGCCCGCGCGCGCCCTCATCGCGGGCATCCTTCTCATCATGTCGTGCGGCGGAGACGCCGATCGCCCGGCCGCGGCCACCGACGACGGCGAGGCGCCGTCCGAGCAGGCACACGCCGAACCCGAGAGTGGCCAGGTGGAACTGAGCGCCGAGGCGTTCCGGACCGCGGGGATCGTCACTGCGCCGGTCGCGGCGTCAGCGGCGGAGCGGAGTGGCGAACATCTCGAGGTGCCGGGCGAGGTCGAGGTCGATCCGCGGCGCATCGCGGTGGTCTCGTCGCGCACGGCTGGACGCATCGAGACGCTGCTCGTGATCGCTGGTGAGCAGGTCGAGGCCGGGCGGACCGTCGCCACGCTGTACACGCCGGAGTACATGGTCGCGCAGGCGGACCTGCAGCAGGCGGAACGCCGTGCCCGCGTGCTCGCGGATTCGCGCGACGCGGAAGGTGCTCGCGCACTCGCCGAGGCGGCGCGGCGTCGGCTGCGCCTCCTCGGAGCGACCGACGCGGAGATCGCCCGTGTGGTGGATGGAGGGGAGCCTGCTCCGACGCTCGCGATCGCTGCGCCGTTGACCGGCAGCATCCTGGAGTCTCACGTGCTCGCCGGGTCGGCGGTCGAGAGCGGGCAACCCATCTTCACCGTGGCGGATCTCAGCGTCGTCGACGTCGTGGCCGAGGTCCCCGAGCGCTCGCTCGCGCTCGTGCGGGCCGGCCAGCGTGCGAGCGTGACGATCGCCGCCCTCCCGGGCGTGCGGTTCGACGGCTCGGTCGAGCGGTTGAAGGACGCGCTCAATCCGGAGACGCGCACGGTGCAGGCGGTGATCCACGTCCCGAACACCGGTCGGCGCCTTCGTCCGGGCATGTTCGCGGCCGTGAGTCTCGTCGTCTCGACGCGTGAGTCGCTCGGCGAACGCGGCACCGTGCTGACGATCCCGACCTCGGCCGTCGTGTCCGATGGCGAGCAACGGTTCGTCTTCGTGGAGGTCGGAGAACGCGCCTTCAAACGGCGTGACGTCCGACTCGCGCCGATGATGCCGGTGGGGTCCGCTGGTGCGCAGGCCACGCAGATGGTGGTGCTCGACGGGCTCCGGGCGGGCGAGCGCATCGTCACCCGCGGCGCGTTCACGCTCAAGAGCGAACTCGCGAAGGCCTCACTCTCCGACGACCACTAGGAACCCGCCATGACACAGATGAATCCGATCCCCGGCGCGCCGGCGGATCCGGCGGAGCGTCTCGTCGCCTGGGCCGTGCGGCAGCGCGGTCTCGTGGTCGCGGCGGTCGTCGCACTCGTCGGCGCCGGGCTCTGGGCGCTCTCCACGCTGCGCGTCGATGCGTTCCCCGATCTCACGGATGTGCAGGTGCAGGTGCTCATCGAGGCGCCGGGCCTCTCGCCGATCGAAGTGGAGCGTCTGGCGACGTTCCCGGTCGAGGTCGCGATGAACGGGATGCCCGCGGTCAAGCAGGTCCGCTCCGTGAGCAAGTATGGTTTCGCGGCGGTCACGGTCGTCTTCGACGACGGCACCGAGATCCAGCGCGCACGCACGCTGATCTCCGAACGGCTGCAGGGCGTCCGGGAACAACTGCCTGTCGGTGCCGAAGTCGCGCTCGGACCGCTCTCGGCGGCCAACAGCGAGATCTACATGTACACCGTGGAGGGCGGCGGCAAGGATATCACCGAACTGCGCACCATCCACGATCGGTTGGTTCGGCCGCAGCTGCGCACCGTCGCGGGTGTGACCGAGGTGAACAGTTTCGGCGGCAACGTGCGGCAGGCGCAGGTCATCGTGCGTCCGGATCGTCTGGTGAGCTTCGGCCTGACATTGCACGACGTGGTCGAAGCGGTCGAGGCCAACAACGCCGTCGCCGCGGGCGGCTATCTCGAACACGGGGACGAGCAGTACATCCTGCGCGGCCTCGGACAGGCCGGGACGCTCGACGATCTCAAGCGCAGCGTCATCCGCGCGAGTGCGTCGGGCGTGCCGGTGACCGTGAATGACGTCGCCGACGTCCGAGAGGGCGCGGAGCTGCGGCAGGGCGCGGTGACGCGCGATGGCCGTGGCGAGGTCGTGAGCGGCATCGTGATGATGCTGCGAGGCGAGAACGGCCGCGAGGTCGTGCGCCGGGTGCGCGACCGCGTCGAGGAGATCAATCGATCGTTGCCGAGCGGGGTCGTCGTCGCGCCCTACTACGACCAGACCGATCTCGTGGCGGGCACGCTGCGCACGGTGCGCACCAACCTCGTCGAAGGTGGCCTGCTCGTCATCGCCGTGCTGCTGATCTTCCTCGGGAACGTGCGCGCGGCACTGCTCGTCGCGGCGACGATCCCGCTCTCGCTCCTCTGTGCGTTCCTCGGCATGCGCTGGCTCGGCCTCTCGGCCAACCTCATGAGCCTTGGCGCCATCGACTTCGGGATGATCGTGGATGGCGCGGTGGTGATGGCGGAGCAGTTCGTCCGCACCCTCCATGCGGACGAGTCGGACGGCACGCTGCCGACGACGCGTGAGGGGCTGGCGATGCGACTCGTCGCCACGGGACGCGAAGTCGCGAGACCGATCGCGTTCGGTGTGCTCATCATCATGCTCGTCTACGTGCCGATCCTGAGCCTCGAGGGGCTCGAAGCGCGGATGTTCCGGCCGATGGCGCTCACCGTGGCGATGGCGCTCTTCGGCAGCCTGCTCCTCGGTCTGGCGTTCATTCCGGCCGCCGCGACATGGGTGTTCCGTCGTGGCGCGCCGGAGTCCGCCCTGGCCGAGCGGATCGCACACTGGCTCGATGTGCGCTATACGCGCGTGCTGCGGACCGTGACCTCGCGACCGCGCACGACCGTGGTCACCGCCGTCGCCGTGCTCGCCGCCGCATTGCTCCTGGTGCCGCGACTCGGGACCGAGTTCCTCCCGCGGCTCGATGAGGGCTCGATGCTGATCTCGTCAACGAAGGATCCGACGATCTCCCTCACGCGCTCGGTCGCGATGCAAGCGGATCTCGAGCGCGTGGTGCTCGGGTTGCCGGAAGTCACGACGGTCGTGAGTCGCGTCGGTCGCCCGGAGATCGGCAGCGACCCGATGGGGGTCAATCAGGCGGACATCTTCGTGATGCTCAAGCCGCGCGCCGAGTGGCGAGCGGGACTCACGAAGGACTCGCTCGAGCGCGAGCTCTCGGCGCGGATCGACGCGAGCGTCCCCGGGATGGCGATCGGCATGACCCAGCCGATGCAGATGCGGCTCGATGAATTGATCTCCGGCGTGCGCGCGGACCTCGCCGTCAAGGTGTTCGGTGACGATCCCGCGGTCACCCTCGAGGTCGCGGAGCGGGTCTCGCGCGTGCTTCGCTCGATCCGCGGTGCGAACGAAGTGCGCGTGGAGCAGACCGCCGGGCAGGGCTACCTCAACGTCCGCATGGACCGCGCCGCCATGGCGCGATTCGGCATCCCGATGTCCGAGGTGCAGGAGGCGCTCGAGACGGCGGTCGGCGGTCGTCCGGTCTCGAAGCTCGTCGAAGGCGCCTGGGCTATCGACGTCGCCGTCTACTACCCCGAGTCGATGCGAAGTTCGCCCGAGGCGATCAGCGCGATCACCATCCCGTCCGCCAACGGCGCGCGCGTCCCGCTCGCGGCGCTCGCTGACATCAGGCTGGAGAGCGGCCCGGTGCAGGTGAGCCGCGAACGCGCGCAGCGGTTCACGATCGTTCAAGCGAACGTCGAGGACCGTGATCTCGGTGGATTCGCGGCCGAGGTCCAGGCGCGGGTACGCGCCGAAGTGAACGTACCCACCGGCGTCTTCGTGACCTACGGTGGTGCGTTCGAGAACCAGCAGCGGGCCATGGCGCGGCTGCGGCTCGTCGTGCCCCTCTCGATCGCGCTGATCGCGGTGCTGCTCTGGGTGTCACTGCGCTCGTGGTGGCTCGCGGGGCTCGTCCTCGTGAACCTGCCGTTCGCCGCGGTCGGAGGCGTCTTCGCGCTCTGGCTCCGCGGCTTCCACCTCTCCGTCTCGGCGAGCATCGGGTTCATCGCCCTCTTCGGTGTGGCGGTGCTCAACGGTCTCGTGCTCCTCACCACCGTGCAGCGCGCGCGTGCCGACGGCCTCGCAGCCGCTGACGCGGCAGCGACGGGCGCCCGGCAACGCCTGCGTCCGGTCCTCATGACGGCGCTCGTCGCGAGCATCGGGTTCATCCCCGTCGCGCTCTCGCACGGGACCGGTGCGGAAGTGCAGCAGCCGCTCGCGACCGTCGTGATCGGCGGGCTGGTGACGTCGACGCTGTTGACGCTCTTGGTGTTGCCTACACTCTATACCTGGGTCGAGGGGCGCGCCGAGCGGCGTGCAGCGCGGCGGACCGAAGGTGCCTCGACGGCCCTGGACGCGCCGGAGGTCGCATGACCCGCATCTCCACGCGAAGTTCTGGCGGCGCGATCGATCACGCCACACTCGGTCCCGCGATCCGGTTGGACCTCCCGCTGCTCCTGCCGGAGGCGGCCGGGGAGCGAGACGCGTGCGTCGCCCGCCTCACGCGACTGCTCGCACGCCGCGCCGGCGTGCGGCACGTGCACGTGGATCACACCGGTGACGCGGCCGCGCTGTGCCTTCACTACGATCCCGAGCGCCTCCCGCTCGAACAGGTGGAGGCCCTTGCCCGCGCGGCGGGAGCTGGCATCACGGCACGGTTCGGTCACGCGGTCCTTCCGTTCCGCGAGGTCGGAAGCGAGGACGAGGGCCATCGCCTCGAGCAGGAGATGCGTGCGGTCCGCGGTGTGCGCGCGGCGAGTGTGAACTTCGTCGCGCAACTGGCGCGAGTCGAGTTCGATCGGCGGCACACCGATGAAGCGCGCATCGCGGCGGAGCTCGAGGCGCGACTCGCGACGTGGCGTCGAGCCCCGGGGAGCGGCGCGCCCGCAGGGGCGCCGACGCCGGCCGCGACGAGTGCGGGATGGTACGCGCGCAATCGCGAACTCGCCTGGAGTCTCACGGCGGGGGCGTTCGTCGTCGCGGGGAGTGCCGCTGGCCGTCTCGCCGGTCTGCCGCCATTGGTCGCGACCACACTCTTCGCACTCGCCTACGCCTTCGGCGCGCGCGACAACGTCGGTCACTTCATCGGTGACCTGCGCCGCGGACGAGTCCACTTCAACATCGATCTCCTGATGGTGGTCGCGGCCGCCGGTGCTGCGCTCCTCGGCGAGTGGTTCGAAGGCGCGCTGCTGCTCTTCCTGTTCAGTCTGGGGCATGCGCTCGAGCACTATGCGCTTGGTCGCGCACGGAACGCCATCGCTGCGCTCGCCGAACTCGCACCGGCGAGCGCGCGGGTCCTCCGCGCCGGCGTAGAGATGATGGTGCCGATCGCCGAAGTCCAGCGTGGCGACCGCGTGGTGGTCCGGCCGGCCGAACGCATCCCCGTGGACGGCATCGTGCGCGAGGGCCGCTCGGGGGTGAACCAGGCCCCGATCACCGGCGAGAGTGCGCCGGTCGACAAGGCCGAGGAAGATGCGGTCTTCGCCGGCTCGGTGAACGGCGAGGGCGCGCTCGTCGTGGAGGTCACGGCGGCCGTCGGGGACCGAACGCTCGATCGCGTCATCAAGCTCGTGTCCGAGGCGCAGACGCAGAAGGCGCCGACGCAACAATTCACCGACCGGTTCGCGCGGGTGTTCGTGCCGGCGGTGCTCGTCGCGGACGCCGTGCTGATCGTGGCGCCGCCGCTCCTCGGCATCTGGACATGGGGAGAGGCGTTCTACCGCGGGATGGCGCTGCTCGTCGCTGCCTCTCCGTGTGCGCTCGCGCTCGGCACGCCGGCCGCGGTGCTCTCCGGCATCGCGCAGGCGGCGCGGAACGGCGTGCTGATCAAGGGCGGGGCGCATCTCGAGGCGCTCGGCGGCATCCATTCGCTCGCCCTCGACAAGACGGGCACGATCACCCTCGGCGAGCCGAGCGTGACCGACCTCCGGCCAAGCGAGGGCGTGACCGAGGAGCGGCTGCTCGGTACCGCCGCGTCAGTGGAGGTCCGCTCACAGCATCCGCTCGCGCGAGCGGTGGTGCGCGCGGCCGAGTCGCGTGCGATCCGCTTCGCCGCCGCGTCGGATGCGATGTCGGTGACGGCCCGCGGCATTCGAGCCACCGTGGACGGTGAGAGGGTGGAGGTCGGTCGCGTGCTGCTCTTCGAGGAGGCAGGTATCGTGGTCCCGGCATCGATCCGCGCCAGCGCCGACGCACTCGAGCGCGCCGGCCGCAGCACGATGATCGTCCGCCGGGGCGCGTCGTCGAGCAGCAGCGAGTGGCTGGGTGTCCTCGGTATCGCGGACCGACCGCGCCCCGGTGTTCGCGAGACCCTGCGTGAGCTTCGTGCCCTCGGGATCCGCCGCGTGGTGATGCTCACTGGGGACAACGCGGGAGTGGGCAACGCCGTCGGAAGCGAGGTCGGGGTGGACGAGGTGCGCGCCGGACTGCTGCCCGAGGGGAAGGTGACGGCCATCCGCCTGCTCGCTGGCGAAGGTCCCGTGGCGATGGTCGGAGACGGCGTCAACGATGCGCCGGCGCTGGCCTATGCCACCGTCGGCATCGCGATGGGCGGAGCCGGGACGGCCGCGGCGCTCGAGACGGCGGACGTCGCCCTCATGGGGGACGATCTGGGACGGCTGCCGTTCGTCGTCGGCCTGAGTCGCGCGTCGCGACGCGTGATCAGGCAGAATCTGTATGTTTCGCTCGGGGTGATCGCCCTGCTGATCGTCGCGACGACGACCGGGGTCATCGGGATCGGTGCCGCGGTCGTCATGCACGAGGGGAGCACGCTGGTGGTGATCGCGAATGCGCTCCGGTTGCTGCGCTATGGCGCCCCGGGACGGATCTCGAGCGCGGAGGCCGGATGAGCGAACAGGGGCAGGGGCAGTCCCGGGCAGCCGACTCGGCGGCGGATCATGTGAAGCTCGCAGCGGAGCGGCGGGCGCTCCGCACGTTGTTCGCGCTCAATGGCGCGATGTTCGTCATCGAAGTGAGCGTCGGCCTCGTCGCGGACTCGATGGGGCTCGTGGCGGACGGACTCGACATGCTCGCCGATGCTGCCGTGTACGGCCTCTCGCTCTACGCGGTGGGACGGGCGGCCAGCGCGAAGGTCCGCGCAGCCCTCGGAGCCGGCTACGCGCAACTCGCCCTCGCCGTGGCCGCAGTCGCGAAGCTCGGGTTCGCGCTCATGCACGGCAGCTCACCGGAGGCGCTGCCGATGGTCGGCATCTCGCTCCTCGCGCTCGCCGTGAACGTCTGGTCGCTGGCGATCCTCAAGCGCTATCGGCACGGCGAGGTGCATCTCAGGGCGGCGTGGATCTTCTCGGCGACCGACGTGCAGGTGAATCTCGCGGTGATGCTCGCCGCGGTGCTCGTCACCGTGACCAGGTCGGGGATCCCCGACCTCGTGATCGCGGCGGGCATCTGCGGGTTGATCCTGAGAAGCGTGACGCGGATACTGCGCGCGGCGTACCGCGAGAGGGTGCAGCTCGAGAAGCTCGAGTTCACCCAGGACTGAATGACGACGGCCAGCGGGGTCACCCGCTGGCCGTCGCCTCACCACCTCACCCGCGCGTCTTACTTCCTCCGTCCCACTCCCGGCGGCTCACTCACCGCCGCCAGGATCGCCCCGCACGCCGTGATCACCGGCGGCAGCGCCGCCGCCAGCTGCGGCACCACCTCGTTCAGCGTGACCAGCAGCGTGTTCGCGGGATGCACCGCCGCCAGCGCTCCGACGATCGCCATCGCCGCACCGAGCAGCGCACGACCGCCCTTCGGCTTCACTGCTGCCTCAACTACCTTGCTCCTGTGCTCCGGCATCTGACCCCCTGATGTTGTTGTCCCTGTGGTTCGGTGAACCCGCGCGATCCTACCGCCCGTCCTTCGGCGGGAACGGATCGTTCCCGTACGAGTTCTTCTCCGAGATCTGCCCGTCCTCACGGTGGATCGTGTGCTCCACGCGCAGGCCCCGCGCGATCTCGCGGCCCGCAGCGACCGCCTCGGACTTGAGTCGGTGGCGCGACGCCACGCGGCCATCGACCTTGTTCCACCAGCCTGCGCCGCTCGCCGCGGGCGCGGTGTGCACTCCTCCGCCTCTCTTCATCTGCCTGCCCTCACGGTGACGAGTTGGGATGGACCTACGCGGCCTGCTGCGTCACGACCACCTCGCGCGCGGCCCGAGCGCCGGGCACCCTCTGGACCCGCTTCGCGACGCGCCAGGCGGCGAGCTTCACCGGATCGCTGTCGAACGACGCACGCACGACCGCGTCGAGCCGCTCGACCGCGCGCCGACCGCGGCGCATCTGCACTTCGAGTCCCTTGCGCGCGGCGACGTGCGTTCCGATGTGCGTGGCGCGGCCGCCGAGCACGCCCTCGAGCTCGTTGCGCGCGGTAGTGAACCGGGCGAGGAAGTCGGCCGGCAGCCCGTTCGCGACGAACGCCGCTTCGAACGCGCGCGCCGCTTCGATCATGCCGTCGCATGCCTGGAGGATCCGCGTCGCGCGCGCACCCGCGCGCGGCATCCGGATCGCCGCCGGCATGCGGACGTCCGACTCCGGCTCGATCTGCGCCCGTGCGATCGCCACGATCGGGCGCATGTGCCGGTCGATCAGCCGCTGGATGAGCTGCTCCTGGAGACGGAGCTCCGCGCTGCTCAGCTCGCGCCCGGTGACCTGCGCGCCGGCGTACTCGCGCAGTCGCCGCACGACCTCCTCCAGCGTCTCGCGCGGGCCGGCGTAACTCAGCGGACCCGTGACCGGGTTCGCTTCCAGGAACGCGCGCACCCGCACGAACGCCTCGACATTCTGCTTCTGATTCGACTTCATTGCCCCTCCCATATGGATGTGATTGGACGCACTTGCCCCGGGGAACCCCGCCCGTGTGCGTCCTTCGCGGGCAGGCATGCTCAAGTCGCGGTCGGGTCTGCTCAAGTCGTGGTCGGGTCTGCTCAAGTCGTGGTCGGGTCTGCTCAAGTCGTGGTCGGGTCTGCTCAAGTCGCGATCACGTCTGCTCAGGTCGCGGTCAGGTCTGTCCAAGTCGTGGTCGGGTCTGCTCCCGTCGCGGTCGGGTCTGCACCAGTCGCGGTCGGATCTGCTCCCGTCGCGGTCGGGTCTGCTCCCGTCGCGGTCGGGTCTGCACCATTCGCGGTCGGGTCTGAACCAGTCGCGGCCGGGTCTGCTCGACTCGCGGTCGCGCCAGCACAACTCGCGGTGGGGTCTGCAGCACTCGCGTCACAGCGTGTTCATCTCGCGTGACGGACTTTCCCTCGCTGTCGGCGGCTAGGACCTCGACACTCTCCGCCCGCGGCTTCGCGTCGACCGTCGGCTAGCCGACCTCGTCGAATCGCGCGATCATCATCCCCTCTACTAGGTAATGCCAGTTTGGGGGTCGTTTCGGGTGAATGCCTGAATGGCCAGTTTGCGTCGGCCGATCTGGCATTCACCCGAATGACCCCCCCATCTGGCATTACTAAGTAGGGGGACTCGACTCGAACACTCCTAGCCACCGATCGCATGCGACTCGTGCGCACCATCCCATCGGATAGTTCGGCCTCGGCCGAGGTAGGCGTCGTGCGGTCGCCCGCTCCGCCGCCGGCACCTGGGGTTGCGGAGCAGTTCCGGGAGTTCTACGAGCGCATGCACCACGTCGGTCGGGACTTCGCGGAACAGTTCACCGACCGTATGGGAGCGGAGGACGCCGTCCACGACGCGATGATCGACGTCTGGCTCAAGTGGCTACAGCGGGGACCGGCACCGCTCGAGGATCGCTTCTTCCTCGCGATCGTGCGGCACAAGATCTACCGCCAACAGCGCACCGACCGCCGGATGGTGTCACTCCAGGACGTCGATGAGACGTCGGGCGACTTTGCCTACGGCGGCAGTCCGCTCTCCATGCGGGGCGAGTCGCCCGCGGACTTCCTGGACCTCGCGATCAGGGCGTTGCCGGCGAGACGCCGCGAGGTATTCCTGCTGGCGCACGAGCACGGATACACCTACAAGGAAGTCGGGACGGCCATGCGCGTGAGTGAACACACCGTCAAGACCAATCTGCGGCTCGCGACGGCCGACGTCCGCGAGGCGTTCGCGACGGCAGGCTACGTCACTGCCACACCCCGTAAGGCGCGGCTGCGCGCACCCGACCCGATCGACATGCAGACCGAAGTGCAGACCGACGTGCAGACCGACGCGCAGACCGACGCGCAGTCCGATGTGCAGTCCGATACCGGAGAGCCCATCAATGACTGACAACCGCAAGTCCAAGATGCCCGCCGACTGGGACGAAGCAGTGGACGGCGAGTGGGACGACGAGTACGCCAGCGACGAGGCTCTCGCTGAGGGCGCCGAGATCGAGCTGATCGTCGAGTACCTCAACAAGCACCTCGACCCCGAGCGCATGGAACAGGTGCGCAAGCGGCTCGAGGACGATGAGGCATTCCGCGACCTCGCCGCGCCGTTGATCCTCACGTGGAGCATCCCCACGCACCTCGCACGGCACCCGCGACCGGTCGGCGAGCTCGAGCGCGACTGGGCGGAGTTCGTCCGCCGCAGCGGATTCCCCGAGCACACGCTCAACCCGCACAAGCGGCACTGGCGCGAGCATCCGCTGTGGCGCCGCATCCGGTTCCCACTGATCGCGTTGCTCGTTGTCGTGACTGCGGCGCTGAAGTTCGGCGGCTCGCTCCGCGAGTGGTACATCACGCGCCGTGACTTCGCGGTGGTGCCATACGCCGCCGACTGGATCCCCCTCGGCGACAGCGTCGCAGTGCAACTCGCACAAGGCGCATCACTTCGCGCCGCACGCGAGTCGGTGAATGACGTGCGCCACCTATTGCTTGACGGCTTCGCCCGCTTCCGCGTGCTCGCCATCGACAGCATCACCCCCGAGCCTCGTCGCAACGGCATCGCGATCCACACGCGCGGCGGAGTCGTCGCCGCCGGCGAAGCCGAGTTCACCGTCACCACGCGCGGCGACACGACCGAGGTGGAAGTCCATCGCCCGAGCCGACGACGATTCATGTGGTTCGTCGCGCTGCCTACCGAACTGTTCGTCAGCCGCGACACCGCATCCGATCCGATCCTGCTCCGTGAACTCGATCGCGCCCGACTCGTGCGCGACAAGACCCCCGAGCGCGTCAGCGCTCAACCTTGAACTGAGGTCTCCATGCTGCCGCACCGATCGCACATCGTCCCACTCAGTCCCGCGCTCCTCGTCGCCGCCGCCAACGCCTTCGTCGGCGTGAGCGAGCAGGGCGGCGATAACCGTGGCCAGACGGTCGAGCTCTTCCTGCGCAGTGTATCGCTGCCGCCTGGTCAGCCGTGGTGCGCCGCGTTCGTTCATCACATCGGACGCTCATCGCACTACGATCAGGTGACTGGGCGATCGAGTTGGCCGTTGCCCGCCACCGGCAGTTGCGAGGCGCTCGCGTGGGCGGCACGAGCACACGGCGTGCTCCGCGATGAGCCGTATGTCGGCGATGTCTTTCTGCTCTACAACAAGCAGCGCGCGCGCTTCGCGCACACCGGCATCATCGTCGGCGTGCAAGATGAGGAGCGGGTGCATGTCCGGGATGAGCACATCTGCATCACCGTCGAGGGCAACACCAACGACGACGGCTCCAGCAACGGACACACCACCCTTCGTAAGGTGCGCACGTTCCGCGAGGCCGACGGCCACAAGTTCATCCGCTGGGCCGAGATGCTGCGCCGCGATGTGACTCGCGATGTATCTCGCGCGGAGGCCGCATGATCATGCTCAGGCTCTGGCGCATCGTCTTCGGCATCGCCGTCGGCGTCCTCGAACTGCTCATGGTCTACGCGTTCATCCTGATGCTGCCCAAGTGGCTCAGTGCCCAGGAGCCGCACTACCACCCCGCATCCGACCGCGCCGCGATCGCCCTTCAGCAGCGGCACGAGCGCGTCAGCGGCACGGCGCGCCCGCCCGCGCAGCAGCACTTGATCATGGAGTTGAAGGTCGGCCCCTCGGCGCCCATCCGCACCGAGACCTGGATCGCCCAGCCCGATCGGATCCTTTCCCGGACCGAGGTCGATGGAGAACTCGTGATGGAGTTCGGCTTCGACGGCACCACCGGTTGGAGCAACTCACCCATGACGGGTCCCGTGCGCCTGCCCAAGCACCAGCTCGACATCCTGCGCGGGAGCGCTGGTGGCATCGCCGCGCCCGCCGTCGACTCCACCGTGCCTGTTCGCGCGACCGGGCGGCGGACCTTCGATGGTCTGCTCGTCGAGGGCACCCGTGTCGTTAACGCGAAGGGGGACACCGGCGAGGTGTTCTACGCGGTGTCGACCGGTCTCATGGCTGGCATCCGCATGCGCACACTTGGCTCGGTCATCCCCGGTGGACCGCCCGGCGATTCGCTCGTGATGCTCTATCGCGACTACCAGCGGATCGGCGAGCGCACGGGGAGCATGACCATCCTCTATCGCGGGAGTGGCATGACGGGCGAGGCGCGGACGGTGCACCTGGACTATGAGCCGATCGATCCCGAGCGGTTCAAGCCGCCAGCGGGACTGCCGCGATAGGGACGGGAGCGACTAGAGCAAGTCGCCCTGCTTCGGGTCGTGCTTCTTGTGCGCCCGCTTGGGCGCGGCAGCAACCCCTTCGCCGCGTGCGCGCTTCTGTTTGACCGGCGACGGGAGTGGCGCCGCCGCCTTCGCCGCTGCCGCCGCGGCTTCGACCTCGGCCGAGCTCACGAGCGAGCCTGCGCAGATATCGTCGAGCAGCTGTGCCTGCTCGGGCTCGAGCGCGACGAGCGCCGTGAGCACGTGCAGCAGGTCGATCAGATCGCTCGTGTACTCGGCGAGCCAGTGGTCCGGCTGGATGTCGCCGAGCGGCGACGGCGGCCGACGGTCACCGATGAGCGGGCGTTCGCGATCGCGCTTGCGGTAGCTGAACCACTGCTTGAGCACTTGCTTGCCGGAGACTTCGTAGGCCCAGACGGCCGGGGCGACGTTGTCGATGTAGCCGGTGCCGATGAGTAGGCGACGCGTAGCCTCGTCGTAGCTGATGGTGTCGGGCATCGCGTCCGGCGTGGACGGGATGGCACCGGCGCGCGTGAAGTTCGGCGCAGCCGAGCCGATCACGCGCGGGGCGGCAGCGGGGCGTCCTGCCGCGGCGTCGACGAAGCGCTCGCCGAACGTGTGGAGCCAGATGACCTGGCGGCCGAGAGTCACGGCGCGGTCGAACAGCTCGGGGTCCGCGGTGAGTGGGATGCGGAGGCCGGGTCGGACGAGGTCGGCGGCAAACCGCGTGGTGTACGCGGGGTTGCCTGCCACCGCGGCGATGTACGCGACGAGGTCCGGTCCGTCGATTGGCTTGTTGAGGCGTGCGCCGAGAAGTGTCCGGAGGTGGTCAGGGACGTTCGATGCGGTCGCGGCGTCATCGCTCCACAACGGAAGGACGCGCCCCCCGAACGATCCCTTGTAATGATCTAGGTCGGGAACGTGCCCGCTGATCGTGAGACCCGGCCCGGCGCTCGGCGAGGTGCGTTCAAGGACAGTGAGATACACTTGCTCCTGAGAGTGCGCCGCCCACAATGTCGGATTCGGCTGGTTGATGAGCCGGTAGTCCGGGATGATCCACTGCCGGTCGAAGGACCGGTACGCGTATCGCACAGGCGGCGTCACGGCACCGGTATCCACTGCGACCGCGATCGCACGATGCGGGTACCCAGCGAGTCCATTCGCGAACACTCGCGCCACGTGCCGGTCTCCGGGCTCGCCACCGCGCAGATGCGGATGGAACAGCGCCTCCTTCTTCTCCGTCGGCGCCTGCCGCAACGCCTCCCACCGCCTCGCCAACGATTCCTTGTCCGGCGCGATCACCCACGTCCGCCCCGGCATCACCCCGGACCCGTTGTACACGAAGAAGTCATCCAGCGCCGGATAGCTCGCCCACGCGCCCGTCGCCGCGGGAAGCAACGGCGCGCGCCACTCCGTCGGACACGCCTGCCACCCCGCATCATCCAGCGTGAGCGCCGCGAGCGCCGTGAACTTGTCCCGCCGATGCCCCTCGGGCAGCGCGCGGTACCGCACCGTCGCGGGCACCGCACGGTCGGTCTTCGGCGAACGCGATGCGAGCACGATGCAGACCGGCTGCTGCACGCCCTCGAAGATCCGCGAGCTCACGTCGGGCTGATGCCCTTCTGGTGAGCAGTCGATGATCCACAGCTCGTCCGCGGTGCGACGCAGGTAGTCGCGCATCCGTTCGAAGCCTGGCCCGTTGAGGAAGCCCGCCACGGTGATGAAGCTCACGATGCCGTGGTCCATCGCCGGGTCCGAATCGAACACCTTCCACGTCGCCCAGCGCCAGAAGTACACGTAGAGATTGCGCAGATGCTTGGCGTGCGTGCTCACCTTCCACGCGGCGGGCGGGATCCAGTCGAGCAGCGGCGCCGGATGATTCTCGCCGCCACTCTCCACCCAGCCCCCCATGCCCTTGGCCTTCTCCTTGTATGGTGGATTGCCGATCACCACGGTGATCGGCTCGTCGCGCTTGATCTTGTTGGCGCGCTTCCGTGACTCGGCGATCGGCTGGTAGATCGCGCCGAGGTTCTCCTGCTCCGCCCACGGATTGGCGAGCGTGTCCGTGACGAACATCCGCAGCGCTTCGTGCGGCGGGGCGCCGGTGAGTTCGGTGAGTTCAGCGACCAGTCGCAACTGCGCGACCGCGTAGGGGCCGAGTTGCAGTTCGAACGCGATGAGCCGCTTGACCGCCGCCTCGACGGCGGCCGGCACCGCGCCAGCACCCTCGGCCTGTTCGATCTCCACCGCGATGCGACGGAGGACGCCGAGGAGATACGTGCCTGTTCCCACGGCCGGATCGGCGATGGTGACGTTGGGCGCCGCCAGTCCGCGCGCGAGGGCGAATCGCGTACGGAGCGCATCGTTGACGAGCCGCACCATCGCCTCCACCACCGGCGGCGGCGTGTAATACGAACCCGTCTGCTTCCTGAGCTTGTTGTCGTAGACGCCGAGGAAGTCCTCGTAGAAGTAGAGCCACGCGTCGGGCTCTCCATTGCTGATCCTCTGCCAGTGCACCACGTCGAGCACGCGCACGAGCGTGCCGATGGACGTCTGCAGCGTGCGCTGGTTCTCGGCGCTGTCGGTGAGCAGCCGCAGCGCGGTGCCGATCAGAGAGTCGGTCTGACCCAGCTGCTTGGCGACGGCGTCGAGCCCGCCAGCGAGCGGGAGCCCGCGCGCGCGCGCCACGAGCAGTCCGAACGTGACCGCCTGCGCATAGCCGTCGGCGAAGCGCGCGTCGGACGCGTCGGGGAAGAGCAGCCGGCGCCAGTCGGTGGCGAGCGATGTGAGGGCGGGACTGCCGCGCTCCATCTGCTCTTCGACTTCGTCGCGCAGCAGTCGGCAGAGTCGGGCCGTCAGCTCGGCGAGCTGCTTCGCGGTGCGCGGCGCGACCGGCTGCCAGCGAAGGAAGTCTTCGAAGAGCGCCTGCAGGTCGCTGCCGGCCTTGAGCATTGCACCTGAACTGCCGACATCACCATCCAACCGCACGACATGGCCGACGATCTCCCCGCTGCGCCAGAGCGAGAACTCGTTGCCGTCGGTGTAGACGAGGTTCGGGATGGACTGGAGCTTCTCCCACTGCCCGCGATCGTGCTTGTCCTTGAACCGGCGCGGATCGGCGCCCTTGCCCGGCGCCTTGAGCTCGAGGAACCCGATGAGCGCGCCCTTGCTCGTCACGGCGTAGTCGGGGCGGGTCTTGAGGTCGCTGAGCGAGGACTCGCCGACGGCGACTATCACCCCCGGTGAGAAGCCGGCGAGGGCAGCAAGGTCGGCGAGGAGCGCCTCGAGCGGCGCGCGGAGTTGGTCTTCCGGTTCGCCGGACGCGGCGGCGTTCGACAGCTTCGCGCTGGCGGCGACGCCGAAGCGGGAGACGGCGGCGTCGAGCGAGAGAGAAGGCGTCACGCGTCGGGGCTTGGGGCGGACCCTACTACAGGCGGTTTCGGGGATGCTTCGGGAAGGTCTCCTGTCGACATCGACCGCACAAGGGTGAAGCCCGGACCGCGGATCGGACGGGACCGCGCGCGCCTACTCGCCGGGCATCGGTGTCGCCACGAGGACGGCGGTGGCGATGAGCACGAGCGTGGCGGCGGCGAGCTCGACGAGCGACGAACGGCGGAGCCTGGCGCTCGATTCGGCTTCACCGAGCGCAGGGAGCACACGCCGCCAGTTGTAGGCGCCCGTCGCCGCCGTGACCGAGAGGAATCCGAGCTTGAGGAGCAGGGTCCTGCCGTACCCGCTCTGCCAGAGCGGGGCGAGTCCGCCGAGATTGTTCCACGCCGTGACGAGCCCTGTCACTCCCAGCAGGGCAGCGAAGGCGAGTGCGGTGGGACTGAAGGCGCGGATGAGCGCTGCGACCTGGGCATCGGGGTCGTCGGTCCAGGAGCGCGCGGCGGGGATCGCCACGAAGGTCAGGAGCGCCAGGCTACCGACCCAGCCGCCGGCACCGACCAAGTGCAACCACTGGGTCATGATGGCGAGGCGGGGCACGGATGCGGCCGCTGGATGTCCCGAGAGCGGCTGAGTCGCGGCGAGGAGGAGGATCGCGGCGGCGGCCACGACCCACGCGCCCCGTGTCGGACGTCGCAGTCGCGGCGCCACCCATGTCACGACGATCGCTGCCGCGATCGCCAGCCACCACGATCGGCCCCAGCCAGAGCGGAAGAGCAGGGTCGCGAGCGACTCGCGCGTCAGCAACTGGTCGGCGCCGAAGACCGCCGCATGTTGGGCGAGGAGCCGAGCGAAAGTGGCTGCTACGGCGACGAGTCCCATCGCGTCAATCCAAGTCGGCAGCCGCTCGATCACGGCGGCGCGCACGAGAGCCGCGTCGGGTCCGGCGTATCTCGTGAGGACCGCCCAGCGCAGGGCGAGTGCACCGAGCAACCCGACGGTGCACACCGAGAGTACGAAGCGAATGGCGACGAAAGTAGGAGACTCGACGCCGAAGACTGGTTCCATCGCGGTCAGCGCCGCACGCGCGGCGCGGCGGCGGTCGGCGGGGTCGTCGTGGCGGCCAGCACCTCGAACGCGAACTCCCCGCGCACGGGATGCCCGTCGTCGCCACTGACCTGCCACTTCACGGTGTAGCGGCCGGGTGCGAGCGTGGACGGAATGGTGGCGACCACGGTGCGATCATCGTTCGGACTGAGTCGGAGGGCGTCGAGGCGCACGGCCTCGGTACCGCGGAGAAGGGTCACGCGCGTGATCGCGAGGTCGAGCGGTTCATTGAACGTGAGCGTGAGCTGCTTGGGCGGGAGCGGAAGGCGCGAGTCCGCCGCCGGTGTCGCCTTCTCGAGGCGAGGGTGCGCGGCCGCCGACGCGATGGGCGCGGCGAGCAAGGCGAGCGGCAGGAGGAGTCGCAAGGAACGGGCGCGCATGGGTCTCCGGGTGATTGTATTTTACCATAAGTAAAATACAACCCGGCACCCGGTACCGCAACGGGTCGCGTACTCAGTGTCCGCCGATGCCCGCGGACGCCGGCGCCGGCGCGAGCGTGCGCTCCCGCTGGTGCGGGCAGTCCCCGGCGTGTTCACCGGTGCGCCGCGAGAAGCCTCGGCAGAACAGATGCGAGAGCGCACTCGCGTGCGCGTGGTCACAATGCGCCGGCCGCGCCGCGGGGCCTACCACCGACGGGTCGGTGAGCGGATGGAGCACCATGATCCCCGAACTCCACACGAGCACCAGCGCCGTCGCGGCGGCAGCGAGCGTGCGGCGCGACAGGTGTGACGAGGGTACCGGCGCCTCGCCAGCCAGACGCCTGATGCGGCGTGGCAGCAGGTCCGCGCGCTGGAACCCGACCGCAGGTTCGGCGACGTCCGGGTCTCCGCCCCCGAGTCGCAGGATGGCCGTCGCCAGCGGGAGCGCGAACCGGCGCGCCGCCTCGTCGTCCGCCGTGATCTCCCACTCGTCCTCGACGTCCGCGGCCACGCGACGCAGGGCAGGCAGCCAGAAGAGGACGGTGGCGAGGGCGCGTAACAGGAACAGCCGAAGTGGGTCGCGACGTCGGAGGTGCACCGCCTCGTGTGCGAGCACGGCGGTGAGTTCGTCGGTGTCCAGACGCTCGGAGAGGTCGGCGGCGACGAACACGCGCGGCCGGATCCACCCGGACACGAAGGCCGGCGTGGGAAGTCCGTCGACCACGCGGATCCGTTCGAGGCCGAGTCCAGCGCGCGCGGCGGCGCTGGCGATCATGGATCCCGCCGTCGCTGGACGTTGCGGGAGCGCCCGCATCGCGCGCGAATGACGGACGAACGCTGATCCCCTCTCGAACAACATGTAGAGGACGCCGGCGTACAGCAGGTAGTGCGCGACGCCGTGGAGCGGCGCGAGGAGCAGGTGGAGCGCGACGAGGCAGAGGAAGCCGAGATGCTGCTGCGATGCGGAGAACCATGGGACGGAACCCAGCAGGTGATGGCCCAGCACCGGGCTCACCCCGAGCAAGATCGCCGCGACGATGGCGAACAACAATGCACGACGACGGCGTTGCTCCCGCTGGATCAAGGGAAGCCGCGCCGTCGAGTCGCCGTCGAACCGCGCCGACATCACCCCTCGCGATCGCGGAGCTTGCGGCGGATCAGGCGCGCGAGCTCCTCGAGCTGGGCCGGATCCCGCTCCGCCAGGACGTCGACGATCGACGCGGTCACCGCTTCTGCGCCGAGCGAGAGGATCCCTTCCACCACACGACGCGACGCCCGGTTCACGAAGGCCGACTCATCCAGCAGAGCTGCGTAGTGCAGTCGGCCGTCCGTCCGCGCGCGAGAGAGGAACCCCTTGCGCACCAGCCGGTTCAGGACCGTGATGCTCGTGAGCGGCGAGACCGGATGGTCGTCGCGGAGCAGTTCGTGCACCTCGCGTGCGGTGAGCGGTCTCGATGCGTCCCAGCAGACCCGCATCAACTTGGCCTCGAGCTCGCCGAGCACCGTCCCCACGCCGGTTCCCGAGAGGTTGACCGTCTCGGGGAGGCGAGGGGAGCGGGGGCCGACGATCCTGCGCTTGCGCGGTGTCATGAGGAGGAGTCTATGCGCATCGCCCACGCGGCACAACGCGCGCGGCGTATCACGGCATCGGCGGGTCGCTGGGCCGGCGCGCGCGACTCGCCGTCTGTGTCAGGCGGACGACCCACCTGCTACCACGCCGCTCCAGGATCGCCGTGCCGCGACCGACCACATCGGCCTTGCTGCTCGGGAGATCGGCCATCAGCGCGTAGCGGAAGGTGACCCACGCGAGATCGCCGGAGACGCGCGCCTCGACCTCGAACGGACGGTAGCGGAAGTTCTTGAACTCCTTGAGTTCCGGCGCGAGATGGTTGTCGCGGTAGTCGGTCCACCCGCGGTTGATCCCCGCACCCTCGATCACGAGCAGGCTGTCACCGGCGTAGAGCGAATCGAGGGCGCGGAGGTCATTGCGCTCCGCTGCCGCGAAGAGCGCCTCGATGGTCTTCAGGACGGAGGCGATGTCCGGCGAGGCCGGTGCTCCGTGTGCGTGCGCCTGGGCGCCGAGCGCGCCGACCGGGAGGGCGAGCACTGCGAGTGCGATGAGGGTCCGACGGATCCGGTGCATGAGGGGACGGGTGCGGGACGTGGCGTGAGGGATTCCCCCTCGCGAGGGTGGAGCGGTCACATGATTCTACGCGGTGTAAAGCCTCGGCCGCAAGAGTCGAGTAGGGAACCGCCGCGCCGGTCAACGCTTTACAGAGGGTAAAGCGAATGGCTATCGTACTCCGTGCAGATGGTCGCTCGCGATGCCGCCGTGTCCCTCCTCCCGAACCTTCCGAGCCTGTGTCCGATTCGCTCCTCGCCCGTTCGTTCTCTCGTCGCGCCCTGCTCCGGACGGTCGGGGCAGCCGGCGCGGCGACCGCCATCGAGCCGCTGCTCCCTGCCTATTCCCGCGCCTCGATGCCTGCCAGCGCGGGACTCCGCCCCGTCGCCGCGACGATCGACGGCGTGCGCGCGTACGACTTGACGATCGGCGAATCCGATCTGCGCTTCGACGGCCGGGTCGGGCGTGCGGTGACGATCAACGGCAGCGTCCCCGGACCCCTGCTGCGCTTCCGCGAAGGCGAGGACGCCGTGATGCGCGTGCGCAACCAGCTCACCGAGGACACCTCGATCCATTGGCATGGCCTCCTGCTGCCACCGGAGATGGATGGTGTGCCGGGACTCAGTTTCGCCGGCATCCGTCCTGCGTCGACGTTCGAGTACCGGTTCCCGATCAAGCAGGCCGGCACGTACTGGTATCACAGTCACTCGGGATTGCAGGAGCAGGTCGGACACTACGGTCCGCTCATCATCGACCCGCTGGAGCCGACCGGTCACGCCTACGACCGCGAGTTCGTGCTCGTGCTCTCGGATTGGACGTTCGAGAACCCGTACCGGGTGCTCTCGCGGTTGAAGAAGCAGTCGGACGCGTACAACTACCAGCGACGCACCATCGCCGACTTCTTCCGGGACGTCGCACGCGACGGGTTCGGCCCGACGATGCGCGACCGGTTGATGTGGTCCGGGATGCGCATGAACCCGACCGACATCGCCGACGTGACCGGTGCGACATACAGCTACCTGCTCAACGGGACCGCGCCCGAGGACAACTGGACGGGGATCTTCCGACCGGGTGAACGCGTGCTGCTCCGCGTGATCAATGCGGCGGCGGGATCGTACTTCGATGTCCGCATCCCCGGCGTCGCCATGACGGTCCTGCAGGCGAGCGGGCAGCCGGTGGAGCCGGTCGAGACCGACGAGTTCCGGATCGCGCTGGCCGAGACGTACGACGTGCTGGTCACGCTGCCTGAGGACCGGGCGTACACGCTGTTCGCCGAGGCGATGGACCGCAGTGGGTTCGCGGCGGGCACGCTGGCGCCTCGCGCCGGGATGCGGGGTGATCATCCGCCGCGCCGCCGACGCCCGGTCCTGACAATGATGGACATGGGGATGGATCATGGTGCGATGCCCGGCATGGATCACGGCGCGATGCCCGACATGGATCAACCCGCGACCCCGGTCGCCGCGGATCCGCACGCAGGGCACGACATGGCGACGATGGGGGCGATGCCCATGGTCGCGGCGCTGCGTGCGCCGGGCACGCTGCCGCTCGCGGTCCCGCACGCTCCAGAGACGCACGGCGTGGGGAATGCGATGGTACCGATGACCACTCGTAGCCGCCTCACCGAACCGGGCGTCGGACTCGGCGAGGACGGCCGTCGCGTCCTTGTCTACGCAGACTTGCGCGCGCCGCGCGCGTGGCCGGAGTTCAAGGCCCCGACGCGCGAGGTCGAGCTGCACCTCACCGGGAACATGGAACGGTTCATGTGGGCGATCGATGGTGTTCCGTACGATCGCGCCCAGCCGATCGAGTTCACCTACGGCGAGCGGGTGCGCCTCACCATGGTGAACGACACCATGATGAACCACCCCATGCACCTGCACGGGATGTGGATGGAGCTCGAGAGCGGTCATGGCGGCCGGAGTCCGCGCGTGCACACGGTCAACGTCAAACCCGCTGAGCGGGTCTCGATGCTGGTCACGGCCGACGCGCCTGGGCGCTGGGCCTTCCACTGTCATGTGCTGTATCACATGGAAGTGGGGATGTTCCGCGAAGTCCGGGTGAGCGCGGCACCGTCCAATCACGCGGAGCATCACGATGCGCGCTGACCCGAGGCGTCGCTGTCGCGCCGGCCCGGTGCTCGCGCTCGCTGCATTCCTGGCGCTTGGTGGGACGCCGCTCCCCGCGCAGCAGGCGGACACCGTCGCGCACCGAGCGCAGCACGCGATGGGCTGGGGGCGCGAGGCGTTCGTGCTCACCGAGGTGCTCGAGTTCGGCCCGCGAGCGGCCGAGCGTCCCGTGCTCTTCGACCTCGTCGCGTGGATCGGCGGCGCCGAGCGCCGGCTCTGGCTCAAGGCGGACGGGAGTGCCGCGACGATCGGACGTGAGCGTCATGTCGAGTATCAGGCGCTCTACGGCCGCCTCGTCTCGCCGTGGTGGGACGCGCAGATGGGGCTGCGCGCCGACGTGCGTAACGGGCCTGCGGGTGGTGTCTCCCGCGTCGGTGCCGTCATCGGACTCCAGGGCCTCGCGCCGCACTGGTTCGAGCTGGAGCCGTCGCTCTTCGTGACGACGGGAGGAAACGTCTCATTGGACCTCACCGGCTCGTACGACCTCTTCCTCACGCAGCGTTTGGTGATGCAACCGCGACTCGAGTCGACGGTGGCGCTGCGCGATGAGGTGGATTTCGGGATCGGCAGTGGGCTGAGCAGCGCCGCCTTCGGCCTCCGAGCGCGGTACGAGTTCCGCCGGGAGTTCGCACCGTACGTCGGCGTTGTCTGGGAACGTGGGTTCGGACGATCGGCTGAACTCGCGCGGCTCGCCGGAGACGCCGTTTCGGGGACCTACCTCGTCGCAGGACTGCGGCTCTGGCGATAGATGTGGAGACCGGGCGCACCGCGCCCGGCACCCGCCGTGTCACGGCGGGCTGCGACCGATCACAACAGGAGTGAGGCGTGAGACGCTCGAGTTCGTTCGTGCTCCCGGTGCTGCTCGTCAGCGCGACCCTTCTGTCCGCGACCATCGCTTCCGCGGACGACTTCTGGCTCGTCCCGAACGCGTTCCGCGTCCAAGCGGGTGATGAGATCGTGCTGCGCGGACAGACCAGCAGTCAGTTCCCCACGAGCCGCTCCGCTGTCGCGGTGGAACGCGTGGCTCAGGCCAGGATGATGAGTGGGGTCGCGGACCACGCGATCTCGGGCCTGTCCATCCAGGGTCGATCGCTGTTGCTCCGAGAACGGCCCGCGAGCGCTGGTCAGTACGCGATCGCCGTCTCACTCCATCCGCGCAGTCTCCGCGAGTCGGCCGACGGATTTCGTCGGTACCTCGACGCGGAGGGTGCGGCGGCCGCGCGGCAGCGCGTCGAGCGCGAGGGGCTGCTGGTCGGCAAGGACAGCGTGACGCGTCGCTACGCCAAGTACGCCAAGACACTCGTGCAGGTCGGGAACGGAGGCCCGCGCGGCTTCGCTCGATCGGCGGGGCACGTCATCGAGTTCGTGCCGCTCCACGACCCCTCCTCGCTCCGGATCGGTGACACGCTGGAGGTGCGCCTGCTCTTTCGTGGCGTGCCGCTCACGGGGATCCCCGTGCACGCGGATGTCGTCGCTCTCGATGCCGACCGCGACGCCCCGAGTGGTGGTGCACACGCGGCGAGCGGTGGAGCCGGGGGACCGCGCACGTATTCGCCAGACGCGCAGGGCATCGTTCGCGTACCGATGGGCCAGCGCGGGATGTGGAGCATTCGGACGATCCACGTGACTCAGGCTCCGGCCGGTTCGGGAGCGGACTGGGACGCGCATTGGGGCACGCTCGTGTTCGCCCTCGACGACCCTTCCCGCGGCGGACGCCAATGAGGCCGCACGAAGCCCACCATTCGCACGAGTCGCACGCGAGTCACGGTTCGGCCGCACCGGACCCGCCGCATGCGAGTCATGGTCCGGGCTCTCCCGGAGATCCGCACGCCGGCCACGACCAGCACACGGGCCACAGTCCGGCGATGTTCCGCGACAAGTTCTGGCTCTCGTTCATCCTCACGGCGCCTGTCGTCTACTGGTCGGCGCATGTGCAGGAACTGCTGGGTTACCGCGCACCCGAGTTCACCGGCGCCACGTGGATCCCGCCCATCCTCGGCACCGTCGTCTTCATCTACGGCGGGCTCGTCTTCCTCCGTGGGGCGACGCGTGAACTGACGGCGCGCCTCCCGGGGATGATGACCCTGATCTCGTTGGCGATCACGGTCGCGTTCGTCTTCTCGTGGGTCGTGCAGTTCGGTCTCGTCGTGGCTGACGCACTCTGGTGGGAGCTCGCCACGCTCGTCACCATCATGCTCCTCGGTCACTGGATCGAGATGCGTTCGATCGCGCAGGCACAGGGCGCGCTGCAGGAACTGGCGAAGCTGCTGCCCGATACCGCGACGCGCGTCACGGCGGCCGGCGACGAGACCGTGCTGGTCGGTGCCCTCCAGGTGGGCGATGTCGTCCTCGTGCGCCCCGGCGAGCGCGTCCCCGTCGACGGCAAGGTGTTGAAGGGCACCAGCGACCTCAACGAGGCGATGCTTACGGGCGAATCCCGCCCGGTGACGAAGCAGGAAGGGGATGAGGTGATCGCCGCGACGATCAACGGCCAAGGCGCCCTCCGCGTGGAGGTCACCGGGACCGGTGCGCAGACCAAGCTCTCGGGCATCATGCGCCTCGTCGCCGATGCGCAGACATCCAAGTCGCGCGCGCAGCATCTCGCGGACCGTGCGGCGCGCATCCTCACGATCGTCGCGATCGCCTCCGCGGCTCTGACGATGCTCGTCTGGAAACTCGCGGGCGCCACGCTCGACTTCTCGATCGTCCGCGTGGTGACGGTGTTGGTCATCGCCTGCCCGCACGCGCTGGGCCTCGCGGTGCCGCTCGTGGTCGCCATCTCGACATCGATCGGCGCGCGCAACGGACTCCTCGTCCGCGACCGGCGTGGACTGGAGGAGGCGCGGAACCTCGACGTCGTGATCTTCGACAAGACCGGCACGCTCACCCTCGGCGAGTTCCGCGTGGTCGAGATGGCGGTCGCCGACGGCACCTCGGAGGACGACGCGCTGCGGATCGCCGCCGCGCTCGAGGGCGAGAGCGAGCACCCGATCGCGCGGGGGATCGTTCGCACCGCCGAGGATCGCGAGCTCAGGGTGCCGAGCGCGAGCGGCTTCCGCGCGATCACGGGCAAGGGCGTTGCCGCGTCGGTAGAGGGTGCGGACTATTCCCTCGGCGGGCCGGCCCTCCTGACCGCAGAGTCTGCGCGGATCCCCGACAGGCTCCGCGCCGCGGCCGATGCCGCAGCGAGCCGCGGACAGGCCGCGATCCACCTGCTCCGCGGGGGCGAGGCGCTCGCGGTGTTCGCTGTGGCCGACGCCATCCGTCAGGAGAGCCGCGAGGCGATCCGCGCCCTGCACGAGCGCGGGATCGAGGTCGCGATGGTCACCGGAGATGCGCAGGCGGTCGCGGACGCGGTCGCCCTGGAACTCGGGATCGACCGGGTCTTCGCGCAGGTCCTGCCGGAGGACAAGGCGCGCAAGGTGCAGGAGCTGCAGCGCGACGAGAAGAAGGTGGCGATGGTCGGCGACGGCGTGAATGACGCACCGGCGCTCGCCACCGCCGACATCGGCATCGCGATCGGCGCGGGCACCGATGTCGCGGTCGAGGCCGGACACATCGTCCTGGTGCGCTCCGACCCGCGCGACATCCCGAGGATCGTCTCCCTCTCGCGCGCCACCTACCGCAAGATGCTCCAGAATCTCTGGTGGGCGGCAGGCTACAACATCGTCGCGATCCCGCTCGCGGCCGGGGTGCTTGCGCGCTGGGACATCCTGCTCACGCCGGCACTTGGCGCGGTCTTCATGTCGGCGAGTACGGTCGTCGTGGCGGTCAACGCGCAACTGCTCAAGCGCGCGGCGCTGTGAGCGCCGTGGCTCCTCCGGCTTCCCCCGTGCTTCAACTGCTCCTCGAGCGCTGGCACGGCGACGCTGGTGGTGCCTATCAGCGCTGGTTCCTCTGGGAGGAGCGGCTGAAGAACTTCCGCGGCATCCGTCGCGGACTGTCGCTCGTGGTCGAGGAGATCCGGAACGACACCTTCGGGCGACAGTACCGGAACTCCTCCCTTGAGACCGTCCTGCGGTCGATCGCCGAACAGCGACCGCTCTTCCGTGGCGCCGACCATGCCTTCCTCTGGAAGCCGAAGCTGCGGATCCCGGACATCTACGAGGATCGCCGCAATCAACTGGCCTTCGCCGACTTCCTCGACCAATGCGCGTGCGGCGACTGTGAGGACGATCTCGTCGGTGCCATCCATCGCCTGGAAGCGCGGAACATCAAAGGGCTGGGACCGGCAGCGGCGAACCTGCTCTACTTCCTGCATCCGACGATCGCGCCGCCGTGCAACACCGCGATCGCGAAGGGCTACGGACTGCTCACGGGCATTCGGGTGCCACTCGGGAAGTGGTCGGCCTACCTCGCGATGCGCGAGGGGATGATCGGTCTCACGGAACGCCATCGGAACTTCCTGTCGAACGACCTCGGCGCGGTCGCGAGCTTCCTCTATGATGTGGGGAGTGGACGGTATCCAGCGCCGCCGCTCGACGCCGTCGAGCGCGACGACGGGCATCGAGCATGGAAGACCGCACTCGAGGCGGCGCTGGAGGCCTCGGCCGCAGCGGCGCCGCCGCCAGGCGCCGACGAGGACTTCACGCACACCGAGGTGCAGGGCTGGCTTCGGGATATCGGCCGCGCGCTCGGCTATCGCACGTGGATCGCCAGCAATGACCGGAGCAGACCGTTCGCGGGTGGTCGGCTGGGCGATGGATGCGTGTCGGAGCTTCCCGGCGTGCTGCGGGACGGCCCCGGAGCCGATGCCATCCGCCTCATCGACGTACTCTGGCTCGACCCGAACGTGTCTGAGGTCCGGGCGGCGTTCGAGGTCGAGCACACGACTTCGATCTACAGCGGGATCGTCCGGCTGCTCGACCTCGCGCTGGGCGCCGGTGCCGGCACGGCGCACGGTCTCTATCTCGTCGCTCCGGACGCGCGCGAGGCGGAGGTGCGGGCGCAGCTCGCGCGCCCAGCGTTCAAGCGCGTCGGCGAGCTCGCCGTCCGATTCATCCCGTACGCCGAACTCCTGGCGCATCGCGAGCCGATGAGCCGGTTCGGTTCAGGGCTGAAAGCGATCGAGGCCATCTCGCGAAGGCTGTGATCGCCGCAGGAACTGACGCCCGAGGGGCAGCAGCGTCGGGCGAACCCTCGCGCAAGATGCGACAGTTCCCCGATATCGACGCGACGGGCGGAGTCGGATCTTCTTCTTCGGCCTTTCACACCCCGGAGCGTCCATGAGCACCCACGCATCGCGCCAACTCGCCCGCACCGTCCTCGGCACGCTGCTTCTCGCTGGCTGCACCTCGGGTACTGAGCCGGTCGGGATGACGGCGGAGCGGGCGGTCGTGACGTTGACTGAGGTCTCGCCTGCCAACGGCGCCCTCGGGGTCGACCCGGCTGCGCCCGTGGTGCTTCGTTTCTCGCACCCGATGATGTCAGGCATGCAGGGGCTCGTGCTGTTGCACGAGGGCGCCATCACCGGCGGATCGGTCGATGGTGTCGCGGTGTGGTCCACCGATCGCACGACGCTCACCTTCCGCGCCGCCGTTCCCCTGCGGGCCGGCTCGACCTACTTCCTTCATGTCGCGCCTGGAATGATGGATGCGTCCGGTCGACGACTCGACCTCGCCGGCGCGATGAGCCTCGGCGGGATGATGGCTGGCACTTCGGCGTCTGGTGGGGCCATGATGGGCGGTGAGTCGATGATGACTGGGGGCATGATGGGTGGAGGGTCCCAGATGGGTGCGGGACCGGGCGGCGTGGTCTTCTCGTTCTCGACTCGCTGAGCACCCGCGGACTCACGAACCCTCGCTGGACCACCGGACTTCCCTCAGCGCGAGCGAGCCCCACGGGAGCCCTTGACCCTATACCATGGTTCAGGGTGTATGGTGAGGCATGAACCTCCCACTCCGGATCGGAGCGGTCGCGGCGGCGGCGGGCGTGGGCGTGCAGACGCTGCGCTACTACGAACGCCGCGGCTTGTTGCCTGCACTGCGTCGCACCTCTGCCGGCTACCGCGAATACTCCGCTGACGCGGTTCGACGCGTCCTGTTCATTCGCCGCGCGCAGGCGATGGGTTTCACCCTCGACGAGATTCGTGCGCTCCTCTCGCTTCGCGTCCGCGAGAGGCGACCTTGCGAGCCGATCAAGGAGACTGCGGAGATCGCGCGACGACGCGTCCGCGAGCATCTCATCGCGCTGCAGCGGATGGATGAGGTGCTCGAGGGACTCATTCGTGCGTGCGACGCGCACGAGGTGACGGAGGAGTGCCCCATCCTGGAGGCGCTCGAAACGAACAGAGGACACAACGATGCGGATTGATCTCGTGTACTTCGAGGGCTGCCCACACGTCGCCTCGGCGCGCGCGCGGCTTCGGCACGCGCTGGCGAGTGCGGGGTCACCCGCCCAGTGGAGCGAGTGGGACACGGCGGCGGCAACGACTCCGGAGCACCTGCGGGGCTACTCGTCTCCGACCGTCCTCGTGAACGGGGTTGATGTCGAGCGAAAGGCGCCGGCGACTGGCGCCGGTTGCGCGGTCGGCGGGGGACCAAGCCTTGAGCGGCTGCTCGACGCCCTGTCTACGGTGAGTCGATGAAGGCAGGCACACGTGATGCCATCGGGGTCCTCGGTGCGGTGCTCGCGGCGCTATGCTGCGCTGGAACGCCGTTCATCGTCGGCGGCCTGACCGCGCTCGGCCTCGGGTTCCTCCGGAAGGACGGCATCCTCTGGCCGGCGATGTTGCTCGCGTTGGCGGTCGCGGTCACGGGGTTCTGGCAGGGGGCTCGGACGCACGGGCGTTGGGGACCTCTCGTGATCGGAGGTAGCGGCGCGGTGTCTCTCGCCGCCGGCGTGATCGTCGTGCACGGGTTCCCAGCCATGCAGATGATCTATGCGGGTGCCGTCGCACTCGTCGCCGCCGCGGGATGGAACAGCTACGCGCGACGGAGCTGCCGGCTCGAGGGTCAGCGCCCGGCGCCGTCAGCGATCGGTCGCGCGCCGTCAGCCCAGCCGGTCGACCGAACCGGAGGCGCTTGACTTGCGATCGGTCTGATCCGATCTCGACTCCAGCTCCTCGAGCTCCCGAGGATGCTCGTGCTCCATCTGCTGCCGGGAGACCTGACCCGTCACCATCGCCATCGAGAGCGGGAAGACATCGGGCCGGAGCATCACGAAGTAGAGATGCCACACCACGATCGCGAGTGACGCCAGTATGGCCTCATACAGGTGGACCACGGTCGCAAGCTCGTACGCCCAGAAGGGAAAGCGATTCAGGAACGGCACCTCGAGCCACAGCACCAACCCGCTGACCCCCATCACGATCGTGCCCCACACCAGCGCGAAGTATTCCATCTTCTCCGCGTAGGAGAAGCGTCCGAACCTCGGCCGCTCGGCTGTGAGTCCGAGATCGTATCGCAGCGACTGCAGGAGGTCTCTCCAGTCGGACACGCTCGGCGGACCGAGGCGCAGGCAGCAGCCAGCGAGGCAGACGGCGTCGGCCGAGCGCGTGAGACGAGGCAGGAGCGCGCGCATCATATCTCGGCCGCGCGTGGTGAATGCGACGAATGCCAGGTGATAGAGTCCGAGCGCGATGAGCGTGAGCGCGGCGATCCGGTGTACCCAGCCCCGCAGGGCCGCGCCTGTTGCGGGCTCCAGACCGGGCACAGCCCACCCGAGCTTGAGCGCGAATCCGCTCAGGACCAGCGTGAGGAAGCTTCCGACGAGCAGCCAGTGCTGGACGCGCTCGTTCACGGTGAATCGGAGGTAGCTTTGCGCAGGAAGCCCGACCACGTCCGGGGCCGGCGCTAGATGACGCCGGTCCCGCCACACGCGGGACAGGTCGAACGCGTTGTGCAGCACCATGAGGGAGATGAGCACCGCGATCATCGCGCCATACATCCACCTCACCGCGTCGACTACGCTGTGCCCGCGCGCCGTCGACGTGTGGTGCACACCGCCTCTCGCGAACGAGGCCCTTGCACCCTCATGACACGAACCGCAGGTGGCGCCGATGCTCGCCGGATGGATCCGCGACGCCGAGTCGGCCGCACCGCGGATATCGTGGTTCCCGTGGCAACTGGCGCAGTTGGCGACGCGCCGATCACCCACGGCCGTCGCCAGGCCATGGAAGCTCCCGCGGTAGTCGGCGACGACGGTCACCGAGAAGCCGTGACGTGCGGAGAGTCGCACATCGCCGTGGCAGCTCGCGCACGTGACGGCGGATCGCCGGCGCGTCTCCGCCACCGCTCCGACGTCAGACGCACTGCGGATCTCGTGTCCGGTATGGCAGGAGACGCACGTGGCGGCGTGCGGATCGCCGGTTCGTACCGCGGTCGCATGCACGCTCGTCGCATATGCCGCGGCCTCCGCCTTGTGACACCGCGCGCACGTCGCCGAGACGCGATCCCGGCTCACCGCCGAGGCGGGGTCGTCACTGCGGCGCGCGTCATGCGGCGCGTGACAAGCGGTGCAGGTCGCCGCAGGAATGGCGCCCGGCGATGATGCGACCGTGGCGTGCACTCCTTCCGTGTAGGATCGCACGGCCCTCGCGTGACACGAACTGCATCGGCCGGAGACATTCGCGGGATGCGTCGGTGACCGCGGATCCGTCGTGGCGCGGACACCGTGACTACCGTGACAGGAGACGCAGCTCGGTGCTGCTGTTCGCCGCTTCGAGCGGGCCGCGGCATGTTCGTCGCGCAGCGCGGTCCGCGCCTGCGCCACGTGGCACGAACCGCAACTGCGCATGGGATCCACCGCACCACCCATCTCGAGCGAACGCTCCGAATGGCAGCTCTGGCATCCGAGCGAGCGGTGCACGCTGCGGGCGAGGGCGCGGCCCTGGGCCGAGGCGGACTCGTGGGAGCCCATCGTCTGTGCGGCACCGCGGGGCGCGCACAGCAGCAGCAGTCCGATGCCGGCGACGAGCGCGGAGGTCACCGTCCGGCGCGCTCGCGGGTTCAATGGTGTTTGTACCACCCGACCCCCACGATGTCGTTCCACGCCGTGGTCTGATGGCAGGCGAAGCACTGTGTCACCGTGGCGTCCGGCCGTCGCGCGACGCGTTGCGAGACCATCGAGAAATGCTCCATCAGATGACTGGGCGGCGCTTGATGGCACTCGACACAGCTCTTGCTACTTGCCGCAGGATGGATGAACCGCGTGATCTCCCACGAGCCCGTCACGTGACAGGACTGACAGTCGTTGCCGAAGGTCGCGCGATGCGGGTCGACGCTCGCGTGGCAGGCGGCACAGTCCAGTGGTCGTCGGCTGCCCTCCAGCAGCGCCGCGTGATCCATCGTGATCGGACGGACGTCGGTGCCACGGTGTTCCACGTGGCAGCTGCTGCAGGTGCTGATCGTCTCGTGGAAACGCGTCGGCTGCCTGCCGAGGACGGCGGGACTGCTCGCATGACACGCGACGCAGGACGGCCTGATCACCCCCGCCGCGGGTGTGTGACACGCGGCGCAGTCGCCACCGAGGAATGCGTGTGGAGCCGAGAGCGGCCCCGGACTCGCGAGACGAAGGATCGTCGCCCGCTGACCCGGCGTCGTCAGTCCCCAGCCGAAGGCGGCGAGGACGACCGCGAGCGCCGTGAGGAGTGGAACCAGTCGTCCCGACACGACGGATGTCACCACCAACGCAGTCCGAAATAGATCGCGGCGACGACGTGTAGCGCGAGCAGACCCATGAAGACGCAGGAGAGTGCGAGGTGCACACGCAGCCACCTCGCGGCACGGCCGGTGAGCGCGTCGCGAAACGCGACCGAGTACCCCAGGTCCACGACCACCTCGGCGGTAGAGCGGACCGCCGGATCGGCCGCGAGCCGTCCCTGGGCTTGCGATGTCTGCGCGTCGTACACCGTGCGCGCGGTGGCCAGTTCGCGCTGCCGCTCGTGTAACCCCGCTGCGACGAAGCCCAGGAAGTACCGCCCGATGTACCCGGTCACGACGACGGCGAGCATCATGGCCGTCAGCGCCACGCCGAGGGGGCTCTCGAAGCGGTGCGCGCTGTGCACGATGGCGAGGAGCGCGCCGAGGATGCTGGTGTGCACATGCCAGTCGAGCAGACGCCGCATCGGCAGGGTGCGTGGCAGCCAAGCCCTCGCGCTCGCGCTGCGCTTGGCGACCATGTAGACGAGCGTCGGTACGAGCATCAGCGTGAGTGCCGTGATCGCGAGAACGCCGCCGAACAGGCTGCCGGGAAAACGCGGCGAAGCGTGTACGAGGAATCCCAGCCAAAGCAGCAGCAGCAAGGCCAGCAGGCCGCTGATGAGTGCGCGGTCGGAGGCAGGATTCACGCCTTCGCGGATCCTGGTGAGGCGCCTGGCAGCGCGCGCGCAGTTCCCGCGAGGAGCGACTCCACGGCCCGCATCCGACGATAGTGGATGACCAGCATCGTCGCGCTGAAGAGGAACAGTATCGTCATCGTCACGATGTGGAACGGTGAGAAGTCGCGTTGCCAGCCCAAGGGAGCTGTCGCATTCGGAAGGGTCATCGTCGATCTGAGCCACCGCTCCGCGATCAGTGCGGGGGCGTCCTGGGAGTCGAGGGCCGCACGCGCCGATACCGCCGACTCCATCAGCGCGAGACCGTGTCGAGCCTCGTCGAGTGCCGCAGTCATGTCAGCGTATCGTGCCTCCTCCTCGGCTGCCGCCAGCCGACCGATCCCTGCGGCCAGACGCGCCGTGCCATCCTGCATCCGCTCCGCCGCCATCCGAGCGAGTTCGGCGCGATCCTCCGCAGTGAGCGCTGGAAGTCGCATGAGGGTGGGAATGACCTCAGGAGCCGGTGTTGCACCCATCTGCGCCATCATGTCCGGAGCAGGCTTCGCGGCGCGCGGCGGGGGAGTTGCTCGCCGCGAGACGACCGAATCGCCCGGCGGATGATGCGCCGCATGCTCCTGCGCGGTCTGCGCAGGAGCATGCGACACCACGACAGCCGAGAGCAGCAGCATGGCCACCGGCCTCACGAAGAGACCCGAACTACATGTGCCCCGGCCGCAACGCGCTGGTGCGTCGCGGCCGAGGTCTCGGCCCCAGCACCGAGTCGGTTGGGACCGTAGGCGGCACCACCACGATGCGATCGATGACATCTGTCACTCCGGTGGTCGTTCGAACGACAGCCACGGCTCTGGTCCGGTAGGCCTGATCCGCGACAGTACCCGATAACGTGACCGTACCTTTATCGATGTCAAGCCTGAACCGGATCGAGCCCACGGAGTCATCCGCTGCCAAGGCAGCGTCCACTTGCGCCAGAAGCGCTTCGTCACGCGAGGCGCAACCGGCGAGCAGTAGCACCAGCACGAGTGCGCCGACTGCTCCTCCCACCCGTGCGCGCGTTCGCATGCCACTCCTCCCCAAGGGACCGATCACGGTGATGTGCCGAGCAGCGCCGAGCGCTGCGCCGGCGTGAGGATCCGTGTCGCCTCACCGACCGCCTCGATGAACGTGAGTCGCGCGCGTGCGCGGATCCGTTCGACCTCTTGGACCTTCGCGGCGATCAGCGCCGCGTCGGGTTGAGGCGCTCCGGTGAGGGTCCACAACTCCTCCTCGGCCTGGCTCGCCTGTCGCTCCGACTCGGAGCGGGCGAGCAACGCCCTCGCCTTGATCGCGTTCAATGCCGATTGCTGCGCGTCCGTCAGTTGCAGGCTCGGCTGGTCGAGGAAGAAGCCGGTCGCGCCGACGTGGTAGAGATGCGAGGATCCGGAGTACCCTGGCAGTTGCGTGACAGAGGCGGGCGCCGCTGCAGCTGCAGGCACGGACATCCCGGCCATGCCGGTGTCCGCAGGCGCCTTCCCCATCCCTGCCATCCCACCCATCTCCATCGCGTCCATCCCGCCCATCTTCCCTGGCGGCATGCGCATGCCCTCGGGCGGCATCCCCATCTCGCCCTTGTCCATGTTCATCATTCCCATCATGCCCGACATCGCGGGCATCGCGCCGCCCGGCGGTTTTGCGCCCATCGGCATCCCGGCCGGAGCCGCGGCGACGGCCGAACGATCCACCGCGGCCTGCAGGCGAGCGATCTGAGCCCGCAACTCGGCGATCTGCCGCTGCAGATCTGCTGTCGATGGGGCGGCTGGCGGCTGCCGACCGGCACCTGTCGCCTGGGCCGCCGCCGTGTGGCTGGTGAGGATGGCCGCAACGGTGACGATCGCGAGTCGACGCCACAGGAGCGGTGCACTGGTGCTCTTGAACGATGCGGACATACGGGGAATCCTCCCGGAGGAGTGCACGTGATGGATGGGTTCTTCGAGGATCGCGAGGACTAGTTCTGTGCGCTGCGGATCGGGGGCGCCGTGGCGACCGACACGCGGAACGCCAGGCGGTTGTAGACTCCGGCGGCCGCACTGAACACCAGGCCGGTCCCGATGCCCCAGCCGACGATACTCACGATCGCACTGGTCCAGGTGACGACGACGGGCAGAGCGCTCGCATCCGAATGGATCAGGAGCCCGAGGAGGGCGCGAGTCCCGGTTGGTGAGAGCGTGAGCAGGAGTGCGCACAGCGCTGACAGCAGCGCGGCGATGCCGCCCGCTGCGAGGCCGAAGGCGCGGGAATCGAGGGCGGAGCTTCCGGGTTGCATGGGATCCTCCCATATGGCGGGTCGGGAACGGAGAGCATCGTCGGCCGACGATGAGTACCGCGTCGGCTCAGGTGGCCGACTGGGTTCCAATTTTACGGAGGCTAAAGTCACCTGCCATAGGGGATTCTCCGCTACACCGCCAGTCGAATTCCGTAGGCGAATCACGTCCGACGCGTCACATCGCGACCACGGGCCCACGCGCGAAACGCGCCACTCATCGACGCCCGCCAGAACGCGCGGCGATGTGCGCCACCGCCTCGCGCGCGTCGAGCTCACGCGTCGAATTGCCGGTGCGCAGGTAGTAGCGCGCACCGTGCTCGTCGCGCACGTACACCGGGTGACGCGAGGGCTCGACCACCACGCGGCAGACCTCGTGCCCGCCCACGTCATGGAAGAGCACGTGCAGGGACGCGCAGGCATCCGCCCCCATCTGCCGCTCGACCAAGCCGATGATGAACTGCTGGTATCCGTCGCGATCAGGGCGACGCAGCGAGAGCAGGTCGTTCCGCAGGCCCACGGGTGTCCCGTCGTCCCGCACGCCGATGAGCAGGCTCCCCCCGCGGTGATTCATGAATCCCGCGATCGCACGCACGATTGCGGCCTCGACGGTGCGGTTGACCCGCCCCTCGCGCAGATCCCACCGGGCAGCAGCCTTGAGCTCCACCATCTCGCCCTCGCCCGCTGCGATCAGTGATGGGACGCTGCGCGCGAGTTCGGATTCGAGTTGGTTCACACGCCGCTGCCGCACCGCGAGGGCGCGAGTGGACCAGCCGACGCCCAGTGCGTGAACGAGTCCCATCAATGCGAAGATGGTGGTCATCGGCCACATCCGGGGCGCGAAACCGGCTCGCATCCGAAGCACCACGAACTCCCCGAGTGACGAGACGCCGGCCAGCTCCGGATGGAACTCGAACCAGTACACCACCATGGTCAGCGGGTGGAGGATCAGGACCCCAGCGAGCACCCCGCTGATCACGACTCCCCACCAGAAGTGACCTGCGCCCCGCGGAACGGCGAATCCGACCGACGAGCTCATCTGAAGCTGAAGAACATCATCACCGCCATCAATCCGGCCCCGATGAGGATCACTGGTGTCAGGCCGGGCCCAGCGACGGTGTGTTGCCCGGTCGTCCGCGCGGGCGACGCCATGTTCCAGACCTGCTCGACCTCGATGGGCGGCTCGAACGTCCGGCCTCCGATCCGTCGAAGCACGACGGTCAACCGAACGGGGCCGTCGCGGGGCAACATGGGACGGAAGACGTACGTCCCCTCGCCGTTCTCGATCGGAGTCAGGGTCATCGCCGCGTATGCGCGCTCGCGCGATCGAGCGAGCGGCCGGTCCTCACCCGACGGCGACGGCGACGGCATCGGGACGGGAACGATGGTGAGCGTCAGATCCGCATCGCGCACACTCGTGGGACCCGGGCCTGCGAGTGTGACCGTGACGAGCGTCGAGTTGCCTGCCGCGGGGGACCCGAGGTCGACGATCATGCGGATCTCGCCGACGACGACTCTCGTCGCGGTCGGCGATACGTGCGACTCCATCGCCTCGGACGGCGGTGCAGTGCCAGCCGAGTGTCCCATGCCCGCCATCATGCATCCGGAGGAGAGCACCGTCGCGCCGGCCGGGATGAGCGTCCGCCATCTCACGGCGTTCTCACCAGGGTCCGCGCGTACAGGGCGACGGCCCGCATCTCGTCGGCGCTCAGCTTGTCGGCGAAGGACTTCATGTCTCGTCCGACACCCTTGCGCAGCACGGCCACCACGGAGTCCGCAGAGCGCCCCGCCCAGAAGACCGGATCCGTGAGATCGGGGATCTTCTCGTACTTCTTCACGGAGAGCTTGGTCGGTGCTCCGAGGACGCCATGGCAAGCCTTGCAATTGGTGAGGTAGACGGCCTTACCCGGCACGTCCTGCGCCGGATCCGGAATCGCGACCGGCACGCGAGCGTCCTCATCCGCCGCGCGCGGAGAGCTGGCACCGATCATGGTGGCGAGGGGCACGCCGAGAATCAGTGCGTACAAGCGAAGTCGTCGAGCGGCCATCGGAGGATCCTCGTGGACGGAGTGAGCGGGCGCGCGGGCGGATTCCCTGCGCTCAGAACGCGACCTGCAGTCGTGTGCTGAGTCCGGTGCGCTGCGGACTCGCGGAGGACGCGAACGAGTCGCGGAAGACTTCGACGCTCCATCGGAAGTACTCGGGCAGGTTCATCGGTACCACGGCGCCGACGACCGTTCGGGTACGGGACGCATTGACCGCGTCCCGGTCCGGGTCGAGGAACTCATAGCGACCGAAGACCGTAAGCGCCTGCTGCGCCGCAGTGTATTGCCCCTGCACCCAGTACGATGCACCGGCGGGCGAGCGGATCACCGGCGAGAGGGTATCGCCAGTGGGGACATCAAGGTCCTTCCCGAACACGTAGCCACCCATGACTTCGAACCGATCGATGATCTTGTTGGCCGTCGCCGAAACTCGATAGAATCGCTTTCCGCGAGTCGGATCGGCGGGGATCAGGCCGGTCGCGTTGCCGAGGTACGCGGCGATGCCGAGCCCGCTGCCCTCGTCGTCCCACATCACCTGGTTGGTGAGGACGATATCCCTCTTGCTGACCGCGGCGCCCTCCTCACCCGCACCGAGCACGAGGCCGTTCAGCAGTTGCAGCGACGAGCGGACGCGACCACCCATGACCGCGAAGGCTTCGACACCGACCTGATCGCCGGCGAGACGGAGCGGGATCGTCGACGTGAGCGATTCATCGTAGGCGAGTGGCGTCGAGATCGCCGTCGGGCGATCGAATCCCGCCACGCCACCGCCGGCGAACAAGAGGTGCCCCTGACCGATCCTGAACCCACCGTAGCGCGCTTCACGCCCCCAGACACCGGACAGGGAGCCGATGAGATCGACCGTCCCCTCCTGCTCACGGTCGAACTCGAGATACGCGCCGAAACGCTTCCCGATGGGCCCCGCAGCGAAGAAGCTCGCCGAGGGGATCGAGAAGCCATCGGCTTCGTCCTCGGCGTCGCGCACCGTCACCTTGTCATAGGCAGCCACGATCCGCGCGGCGAGATAGTTCTCGATCCGCCGCATGTCGGCCTCCTCCCCGATCTCGTCCGGCATCCGGTAACCCGCCCACTTGAACGCGATCCCCGTGGCGTTCAGGCGTGGTACCGCGGGAGTGTGACACCCCGAGCAGTTCATGTTGTATCGACGAGCCCATGGCGGTAGTCCCCATGCAGTCTGTGGGGTCACGGCAAGCAGGGCCAGGAGCGACAGGAGGATCCGGCGTTGACGCATTGGTGGGACCTCGGTGTTGCGGTTGGGGGGAGCGGGCGGAGTCAACCGAGACGATGGAACGCGAGTGCTCGCGGTCAGGGCGGCGGAGATGGCTCGGGGAACGTGTCGACGATCATCACCTCGACTTCGCGCCCGCGTGGTCCGCGGAGTGTGCCGAGATATCGCGCGATCTCCTCGATCTCCTGGTGCGACAGGGTCGGCGGCCCGAAGGCGGACATCTTCGAGTCTGGGTGGAATCGCAGCGGGTCCTCGATGAAGCTGTGGAGCCACGCCGTGCTGTGGCGGGCCCCGATGGCGGTGAGTTCCGGTCCCTCGTCGCCGCCGCTGCCCGCGACCAGATGGCAACTCGCACACTGGCGTTCGAACGATGCGCGACCCGCGCGCTCCGTCGACGTCAACAGCCGGCTGGACTCCGGTGCGACGGCTGGTCCCATCTCCCGGACGGCGGCACCGAGCAGGAGCGCCGACCCGCCCATCAAGACCGTGAGCGAGAGCATCGCGACCGGTCGACCGCGCAGATGACGCTTGCTGTTCCGGTCGAAGAACGGGAGGCCGACCAGTGTCAGCACGAGCAGCGCCGGAACTCCCACCGCGATGGTCGCCTCCATCGATCCAGGAAAGAGCTTCAGGAGCTGGTAGAACGGTAGGAAGTACCATTCCGGCGTCGGCACGTACGCGGAGTCCGTCGGATCCGCGGGTGCCTCGAGTGGCGCGCCACGTGTCAGGGCCAGGAGGACCAGGAGCCCGATGACCAGCGTGGCGACCACGACATCCTTCGCGATGACGTCCGGCCAGAAGCGCGCCCCCGAGCGCTTGCTCGCCGCGTTCGCGGTGTCGTGATGCGCCGGGTAAGTCGGGTCGTCGGTCCGGTCGGGTGCTCCGTCCTCGAGGACGCGCCCGGGCGCGGCGATCCCTTGCCGGATCACCATCGCCACATGGAGCGCGATGAGCACGCCCACGGCGGCAGGGAGCCAAAGCACGTGCAGCGCATAGAATCGCGTCAGCGTCGCGGCCCCGAGCTGGGAACCACCCTTCAGGAGCGTCGCCAGCGCGCCGCCGACCCACGGCGCCGTGCCCGCGATGCTCGTGCCGACCTGCGTCGCCCAGTAGGCGCGCTGGTCCCACGGCAACAGGTAACCGGTGAACCCGAACGCCAGGACGAGCCCGAGGAGGCCGACGCCGAGCACCCAGTTCGCCTCGCGCGGGTACTTGTATGCTCCCATCGCGAACACCCGCACCATATGCAGCATGACCAGGATCACCATCGCGCTCGCGCCCCAATTGTGCAGGCCCCGCAGCAAGCGACCGGCCGCCACCTGCTGCTCCAAGTGCCGGATGCTCTCATACGCGTGATCGGGCGACGGCGCATAGAACATCGCGAGCACGATCCCGGTGGCGAGCTGCACGACGAAGACGGCCAGCGTGGCGCTACCGAGGGTGTGCCACCACGAGAGCCCCGCTGGGACGGGGCGATCGAAGAGGGCGATCCGCAGTGCGCGCAGGCCCAGCCGACGCTCGAGCCAGCTCGGTGCTGCGACGGGTTCGCCGCCGCCGCTCACGTTGCCTCCTTCGACTCGATGCCGGCGCGGAACGTCAGGTACTGGATATGCACCTCCCCGTTCTCGACCTTGACCGGCAGCGTATCGAGGCCACGGGGCGGTGGACCGCCGATGACGGCGCCGGTCTTCATGTCGAAGAGTCCGTGATGACACGGACAGTGGAAGCGCTGCTTCTCGGTGTCGAACCCCACGCTGCATCCCAGATGTGTGCAGACCCCGCTCATCGCGCGGAACTCGACCGCATCCTCCGTATACAGCCAGACGCTCCGGAGTGCACGGGACTCGACCCACGCGTCCTCGACCGCCTCGACGAAGTCGACCTTGAATGGTACGCCCACATCGACGGTGTTCACGTCGTCGATGACCCGGGTCCACCCCTTCGGCGCTGGCCGCCGGAGCAGCGGCGAGAGCATCGCCGTCAGCGGTATGCTCCCGGCCATGATCCCGGACAGGACCGCTCCGAAGGCACTGACGCGCGCGAGGAAGCGCCGTCGCGCCTCGCGCGGTTCCGGCGGTGCTGCTCCATCGTGCTCCATGGGCTCTCCCGCGCTCGATGCCGAGCGACGCGTGGTGATTTGACAACGCGTCAATTTTACGAATCGTAAAGTCTGCCGCTGTAGGGGATTCCACGGAATCGCACGCGGAGTGCCCCTACGCGATGCGAGCGGCACCCGGCTCGCCGCTCAGCCCGAGCGATGTCCTTGCGGTTCGCCATGCATCCCGCGTGTCACCAGCTCCAGTTCCGATTCCGGCACCGAGAGGAACGCCTCGACCACCTCGGGATCGAATTGCCCTCCAGCTCCCGCGCGAATCTCAGTCACGGCATCGGCGTGCGAGGTTGCCTCGCGGTAGGGACGGTGCGACGTCATCGCGTCATAGGCATCAGCGACGGAGAAGAGCCTGGCACCGAGCGGGATCTCGTCGCGGGAGAGCCCGCGCGGGTATCCCGCGCCGTCGAACCGCTCATGGTGCGAGAGCACGATCTCCGCCGCGTCGGAGAGGAATCCCACGCGACGGACGATCCGGTATCCCGATGCCGGGTGCTCGCGCATCACCGCCTGCTCTGCCGCGCTCAGTGGCCCGGCCTTGAGGAGAATCCCGTCGGGCACCGCGATCTTGCCGACGTCGTGCAGGAGCGCGCCGAGCGCGATCGCGCGACGATGACGGGCACCCAGTCCATATCGCTCGGCGATGAGCAGCACGTACTCGCGGACCCGCTGCGAGTGCATCCCCGTGTCGTGCTCGCGGAGGTCGAGCGCGGACACGAGGCCGGCGACGGTCTCCTCGTTCGCCGCCGCGATGTCCTCGAGCAAGGACCGCTCGCGACGGAAGATGCGCGCAGCGAGGAGGCTGACGACCCACAGCGCCAGTAGCTCGCCGAGTTGGTTCGCCCGCTCCATGTACCCCACGGGCCAGTCGAGCAGCGCGCGCAGAGCGAAGAACACGCTCATCACGAACGCGGACCGCACGGCACCACGAACGCCGAACCAAGCCGCAGCCGCGACCGGCGGCAGATAGTAGAGCTTCCGCGCGATGATGTGCAACTGGTGCTGGGCGTGCGTCGCCGTCGGAAGGGAGTAGTGCAGCACCACGACCGCGAGCATCAAGGCGGTCAGTGCGACGAGCTTCCCACTCCGCCCCCTCGCGAGGCGCGACAGGCGACCCTCCTCATGCGGCATCGCGTCCTCCTCTCGTGCGTGCCTCGGTCCGCCTCAGACCGTCGCGTACACGCGCGTCGAGCCGTCGGATGCGAACGCGATGACATCGTATGCGACCTTCGGAGCGCTCTCCATCCCAGGCGAGCCGCCCGGCATCCCGGGGGCCGCGAGGCCTCGGTCGGACGGTCGCTCCGTCAGGAACCGCTTGATGATCTCGCCGGGGACGTGACCCTCGACGACGTAGCCGTCGATCTCCGCCGTGTGGCAGGAGCGCAGCGCTGCCGGGACGCCGAGCGCAGCCTTCTTCGAGACCATGTCAGCGAGGTAGGTGGTCTCGACCGCGAACCCCTCACGCCGAAGGTGACGCACCCAGAGATGGCAACACTGGCAACCGATCGACGCGTACATCGTGGCGCGTATCGCGCCGGCACCGCCCGAGCCGCCCTCTCGCCGGAGGAATGCGATGCCGGCGATCGAGAGCGCTCCTGTGCCAGCGAGTCCGAGCCAGCGCCGCCGACTCATGCCATGCTTCCGCGCTGCGGCGGCCATCGGTGCCAGCGGCGGACCCTTCTTGGAGCTGCGATCGCGTCCCATACACCCTCCTTACCGGCTCATCCGGCATCGATTTGACCGACGGCCGCTGCGTCGTCGGTGCGCGTGCTGCCGACGTTGCGTTCCTTCCAGAGCGAGTAGACCGCCGGGATCACCAGCAACGTGAGCACGGTACTCGACACCATGCCGCCGATCATCGGCGCCGCGATGCGCCGCATCACGGTACCGCCGGCCCCGGTTCCCCAAAGGAGGGGAAGCAGGCCGGCCATGATGGCCGAGACCGTCATCATCTTCGGGCGCACGCGCTCGACGGCACCCTCCATCACCGCCTCGTAGAGATCGCGCAGGGTGGGACGTCTCCCGGCCGCATGCCGGGCCGCCCACGCATGATCCAGATAGATCAGCATCACCACGCCAGTCTCGGCCGCCACGCCGGCGAGCGCGATGAACCCGATCGCAACGGCCACCGACCAGTTGTATCCGAGCGCCCAGAGGAACCAGATGCCCCCGACGAGAGCGAATGGGAGCGAGAGCATCACGATGAGCGATTCGCCGACACTGTTGAAGTTGAAGTAGAGCAGGAGGAATATCAGCGCGAGGGTCGCCGGGATGACCAGCTTCATCTTCTCCTTCGCGCGCTGCATGTACTCGTACTGACCACTCCAGACCACCGAGTATCCCACCGGCAGCGTCACACGCGAGGCGACCTCGCGCTGCGCATCCGCGACGTATCCGCCGATGTCACGGCCACTGACGTCGACGTATACCCACGCCGTCGGCATCGCTCCCTCGGTTCGCACCACCATCGGTCCCGCCACCGACGTGATGCGCGCGATCTGCCCGAGCGGCACCTGTGCAGCGCCCGTATTGGGCACTGGCGAGCCGCCGCCCATGCCGCCCATTCCCCCACCGGCCCCGCTCCCGTCCGCATGCGCCACAGGCACCAGGACCGACGCGAGCCGCTCGGGGGTGTCGCGCAGCTCCTGCGGATACCGGACGCGCACGCCAAACCGCCGACGTCCCTCCACCGTCTGCGTGATGGTCATGCCACCGATCGCCGTCGCGATCACTGCCTGCACGTCACCGACGTTGAGCCCGTGTCGAGCTGCGGACTGGCGATCGATGTCGATGTCGAGGTAGTATCCGCTCACCGCACGCTCTGCGAAGGCGCTTCGGGTACCCGGCACCAGCTGCACCGCTCGTTCGATTTCGCGTCCGATGCGTTCCAGTTCTCGTAGATCCGGGCCGAAGACCTTGATGCCGACCGGCGTCCGGATCCCCGTGGCCAGCATGTCGTTGCGGCCCTTGATCGGCATGGTCCACGCGTTGGTGACGCCCGGGAGCCGCACGGCCGAGTCCATCGCGGCCACGAGCGCGTCGTACGTCATCCCCTCGCGCCACATTGCCCGTGGCTTGAGCGAGATCGTCGTCTCGAACATGTCGAGTCCGGCGGGATCCGTGGCCGTGTTGGCACGGCCCGCCTTTCCCCAGACATGCTCGACCTCCGGGAACGTGCGCAGGATGCCGTCCTGGATGCGGAGGATCTCCCTCGCGCGCGCCACGCTCACTCCGGGCAGCGTGGTTGGCATGAAGAGGATCGTGCCTTCCTCGAGCGTGGGCATGAACTCACCGCCGATACGCGTCCACGGGACCCACGTGACGACGACCGTCGCGACCGCCGCCGCGACCACCGGCCAGCGATGCCGGAGCACGAACGTGATGAGCGGCCGGTACGCGCGCATGAGCAGCCGATTCACCGGGTTGGCGGACTCCCGATAGATGCGACCGCGCACGAAGATCCCCATCGCCACGGGCACGAGCGTCACGGACAGCAGACTCGACGCGGCCATCGCGAACGTCTTCGTGTACGCCAGCGGTCGGAACAGGCGTCCCTCCTGGCCTTCAAGCGCGAACACCGGCAGGAATGACACCGTGATGATGAGCAGCGAGAAGAAGAGCGCCGGTCCCACCTCTTGCGCCGCTGCCACGACCACGTGCCACCGCTCCCGGCGCGACAGCACCCCGGTGTCGAGCCACCGCGCGGCCCCCGGGTCCTTGCCCGAGGCGCGCTCATGAGCGACGACGGCGCGCTCGAGATGTTTGTGCAGGTTCTCGATCATGACGATCGCGGCGTCGATCATCGCCCCGATCGCGATCGCGATCCCCCCGAGGGACATGATGTCCGCTCCGACGCGCATGTAGCGCATCGCGATGAACGCCATCAGGATGCCGACCGGCAGGGTGATGATCGCGACGAGCGCCGATCGCGCATGGAGCAGGAAGATGATGCAGACGAGGGCGACGACGAGGCTCTCCTCGAGCAGCTTGCCGCGCAGGTTCTCGATCGCGCGTTCGATCAGGTCACTGCGGTCGTAAACGGGCCGCACCACGACACCCGCGGGCAGCCCAGGCGTGATCGCCGCGAGCCGGGCCTTGACGCGTTCGATGGTCGTCAGCGCGTTCTGGCCGAAGCGCATGATGACGATCGCGCCGACCGCGTCCCCGCGCCCGTCGAGTTCCGCGACTCCGCGGCGCACCGCCGGACCGACATTCACCCGGCCGAGCTCCGCGACGCGGATCGGCGTGCCCGCTGCGGTCGCACCGACCACCACGTTCTCGATGTCGGCGAGCGACTTGAGGTAGCCGAGCCCGCGCACCATGTACTCGCGTTCGGAGAGCTCCACGACCATGGCACCGATGTCGGCATTCGCCGCCTGGATCGCCTGCATCACGCGCGTCACCGGGATCCGGTACGCGAGCAGCTTCGCCGGGTCGAGGTCCACCTGGTATTGCTTCTCGTAGCCGCCGATGGTGGCGACCTCCGAGACTCCGGAGACCGCGGTGAGCTCGTATCGGAGATACCAGTCCTGCAGTGCGCGGAGTTCCGCGAGGTCGAGCCGTCCCGTCGTGTCCTCGAGCGCGTACTGGAAGACCCATCCGAGTCCGGTGGCATCGGGCCCCAGGGCCGGAGAGACCGTCGCCGGAAGTCGCCCCTTGAGCCCATTCAGGTATTCGAGCACGCGACTGCGCGCCCAGTAGAGGTCGGTCGCGTCGTCGAAGATGATATAGACGAAGGACACCCCGAAGTACGAGTAGCCGCGGACCACGCGCGCGCCCGGCACCTTCAGCATCTCGGCTGCGATCGGATACGTGACCTGGTCCTCGACGATCTGCGGTGCCTGTTCGTTGTACTCCGTCTGGACGATGACCTGTACATCGCTCAGGTCCGGCAGTGCCTCCAGAGGTGTGCGTTGCAACGCGACGACACCGCCGCCGATGGCGAGCACCATCGCGAGCGCCACGACGAACTGGTTCGAGACCGACCACTCGATGACACGCTTGAGCATGGGTGTGGCCTCAGTGGTCGTGCTTCATGTTCGGCATCGTCGCCATCGAGTCCGGCTTGGCCGCTGGCGGCGCGCCACTGCCCGTGACCGGGGGCGTGCTGATCGCCATGCCCGGCATTCCCGCCATCCCACCGAGGGCCGAACCGAGGTTCGACTCGGCGTCCACGAGGAAGGTCGCCGAGGCCACGACCGTCTCGCCCGCCTTCACCCCTGACCGGATCTCGACCCGATCGTCGGTGGAGATGCCACGCACGACGTCCCGGGGCTCCAGCACGCCGTCCGGGCGCTGAACGAAGACGAGATCGCGCCGGCCCGTCGACAGCACGGCGGATCTCGGGACGTGCAGCACCACGCGCGAGCCCGTCGTCCGGATCCGCACCGTCGCGTACATCCCGGGCCGGAGCTGCCCGGAGCGATTGTCCAGCTCGACTCGGATGCGCAGCGTGCGCGTCTGCGCGTTCACCGTCGGCTGCACGAAGACGATCCGGCCCGCGCGCCGTTCGCCTGGGCGCGCATCCAGCTTGATCTCGACCAGCTGCCCCTGCCGCACCATCGGCACGTCCCGCTCGAAGACCTCGCCCTCCACCCAGACGGTCGAGAGGTCCGCGATCCGGTACAGTGGTTCACCCGCCATGATCCGCTGGCCTTCGAGCACGTACTTGTCCACGATGACGCCGGAGTAGGGAGCTCGGATGACCAGGGTCTTGGGGACCACTCCCGTGGACTCCACTCGCCTCACCTCCTCGTCCGGAACATCCCAGTTGAGCAGGCGCTCGCGCGCGGACTGCTGGAGCCGCTGCGCCCCCAGCACGGTCGCGCTGTCAGAGCCCGCCACATCCCTGAGCAGGGCCTGCGCCAGCAGCAGCTCCTGCTCGGCGCTCACCAGCATCGGCGAGTACGTCGCCAGCAACGGCTCTCCTGCGCGGACGTCGCGACCGGTGAAGTCGACGTGGAGCCGGTCGACCCAGCCGTCGAACTTGAGGCTCACGGTCCGCACGCGCGTCTCGTCGAAGGCCACTTGTGCGACCGTGCGGACCTCCTCGGCCATGGGCCCCTGCTCGACTTGGGCGAAGGTGACGCCGATGCGCCGTGCTTGCTCGGCACCCAGCATCACCGGCTGGGCTTCGCCGGTCGCGGTCACCCCGCCGTGCGCGTGCCCGGCGAGCTCGGGCGGCGCGCTCTCGTCACGCGACCAGAGGAATGCGATGAGCACGGCCGCTCCGATCAGTCCGCTGCTGAGCAGAAGACGAAACCAGCGGACCCGGGCGCCTCCCGATCCGTCCCCGAAGACGGACTCGGCCGACGGAGCCGCGGGCCGGGGATCATGTGCGTCAGGCATCAGCCTTCACCTCCCGGCGCAGGCACACCGGTGTTGGAGTCGAGCAGTTCACGTCCGAGGAGCATCTCGAGATCGGCCAGTGCCATGCCTTCGGATGCCTCGAGTGCGGCGAGTTCCTGCTCATAGCGGTTCACGATGGCTTGGTTGTCGAGGAGTGTCATGAGATTCACCCGTCCCACGCGATAGGCCGCGAGGGCCGAGGTCACCGCCGCGCGCGATTGAGGCAGCACAGTCGTCCGGTAGAGCGTTTGCAGGTTGCGGGCACGCTGCCAGCCGGCGTACGCCTCTCCGACGCGCGCCCGCGTCTCGGCTCGCATCGCCGCGAGATCCGCGGCCGCCATCGCACGCATCGCGGCGCTCTCGTCGCGCATGCGCAACTGCCGATCCCTCGCGAAGACCGGCACGGACGCTCCGAACATCAGGCTCGCCATGCGTTCCAAGCCAGCGGGGCTCCCGCGCTGGCCGTACTGCATCCCGACCTCGACATCAGGCCAGATCTCGCGCCACGCGCGGCGATCCTCCGCCTCCGCCGCGCGCAGTTCCTCGACGCCAGCGCGCACCATCGGGCGAGAGTCGGCCGCCAGCTCCATCAGCGAGTCGGGAGCGGGTAGCGTCGACGGGAACTGCGGCAGGACCGCTGGTGCGGTCGATGAGTCCATCCGCCGATCCAGGAGGCCACCGAGGCGCGCGAGGGCGACGAGCCGCATCGCCTGCATCGCGAGGATCTCCTCGGACATGCGCGCCACCTCCACGCGCGCCTTCAGGACATCCGCCTGTGTCGCCTCCCCGACCCGGTACATGGCGTCCGACGTCTGCGCGATGTCTTGCATCAGGCTTCGCGTCGCGATCGCGATCGTGATCGCTCGCTCCGTCCGGTAGACGTCGTAGAATGCGGCCGCCACGCCTGCGCGCACCTCCCAGCGCAGATCCGCCGCCCGCGCTCGGGCACCGCTAGCGCGAGCACTGGCGGCAGCAGAGGCGAGCCCGAGCTTTCCCGCGGTGGGGAACATCTGCATGACCTGAAGCTGCGTCATTCCCAGCGGATCCATCGGCCCCAAGCCCGGCAGCGATCGATTCATCAGGCCGAGCTGTACGCGCGGATCGGGCGGGCGAGAGATGCCGGCGACTCGCGCGTCGGCGGCGTCCGCCAATGCGCCCGCCGCGATGACCCGCGGATTGGCGCGAGCGGCGGCCTCGTATAGTGCGCCTAGTCGTGTGCCGACGGGCGGCGACGTGCCGTCCTGTGCGGCGACGCGAGCGGCGCTGAGCACGAGAAGCGCTCCCGCCAGACAGAGTCGCCTGGGCAAGTCGCGATCTGGCAGACGCTTTGCCTGCCAACGGCCACCGCCCGCGACCGTGTGACTCGCACGAATGCGCTCGGAATTCGCGTCGCGCACTTGGGGCACCTCGCTCCGTGCAGGATTCTTAAGGTTGCGAGTGCGTGACGGCTGGAGTCGCCGCGGCATCGCATTCGGAGTATCAACGGTCGAACGAGAAGTTCCCGTCGGATGATCCGCTGATTTTATGTAAGGTAAAACACGCCCTCTGGTCCGGCCAAGTGGCGTGAGCAGCGTGTGGTCCGCGGTCCCCGCCATCGTCGCCGGATACTCCGCCCGCGCCGTGAGGTCGCCGACGTCGACGCAGTCGCGCCCGTGTCGCTCGGACTCATCGCGCGTGTGTTCGACGGACGAGACACGACGACCCGCGCGACCGTGCCGGTCGCGCCCCACGCAGGGACACATTGGCGGGGCAGGAGGCGGAGTCGCGGTCGCGCAGTGGGCGATGCAGTTAGGATTCACCGCATGACCGTCCGACCTCACCGTGCGTCTCGAACTCGCTGAACGGCTCCGCTGCCCGAATCCGCACGCGCCGACCCCATTGGTGGTCGTGGCGCGGGCCAAGCGCGGGCTCGATCTCGTGAGCGGCTTCGCGGGATGTCCGGTCTGTCATCTCGAGGCGCGGATCGAGGACGGGGATCTGCTTCTCCCGGGAGACGCCGCTCCTCCTGTCGCGCCGGTGCCCGATGGCTGGATGCCCAAGCTGGATCGCACGATCGCGCTGCTGGGGCTCGCGGAGCCGGGCGGAGCGGTGCTGCTGAGCGGACGCTATGCTGCGCTCGCGTCGCAGCTCGTCGAGCGACTTGACGTCGCCGTGGTGTCGATGGGCCCCGGTGGACGGCCCGACCTCAGCGAGGCGGCCGCGGTCGTGCGGGGGCCAGTGCCGAGCGTCCCGTTCACGGATGGCACGTTCCGCGCCGCGGCCGTCGACGCGTCCTTCCCCGAAGTTCTCCTCGGCGATCTCGTGCGCACCGTCGCGATGGGAGGACGCATGCTCGCGACCTCGTCGCACCGCCTGGCGCCGGGACTCACGGAACTCGCTCGCGACGACCAGGAGTGGGTCGCCGCGCGCGAGGGATCCGGTGCGATCGTGGAGCTCAGTAGGAGGAGGTAGGCAGAAGGATGGAGGAAGGAGGAAATGCCGCCTTCATCCTTCAGCCTTCTTCGCTCTCATACAGCGAGTCGATCAGCTCCTTGTAGCTCGCATCGATCACCTTCCGCTTCACGCTGAGCTTCGGCGTCAGCTCACCGCGCTCGATCGAGAAGTCGTGCTCGAGCAGCGCGATCTTCTTCGGCGACTCGAAGCTCGCGAGCCCTTCGATCGTGCTCCGCACCTCCTTCTCCATCTTCGCGCGGATCGTCGGCATCTCGAGCAGCTGCCGCCGATCGGTCCAGATGATGCCCTTGATGCTCCCGGCCCACTTCTCGAGGTTGTCCCAGTTGGGCACCACGAGCACCACCGGGAACTTCCGCTTGTCGCCGATCATCACCGCCTGCGAGACGTACTTGTTGGTCTTGATGCGGTTCTCGATCGGCTGCGGCGCGATGTTCTTGCCGCCCGCCGTCACGATGATGTCCTTCTTGCGGTCGGTGATCCGCAGGAAGCCGTCCTCGAGGACGCCGATGTCGCCGGTGTGGAAGTAGCCGTCGGCGTCGATCGCCTCGGCCGTCGCGTCGGGGCGGTTGAAGTAGCCCTTCATCACGTGCGGACCCTTGGTGAGGATCTCGCCATCCGCGGCGATGCGGATCTCCACCCCGGCGACCGCCTTCCCGACCGACCCGATGCGGAAGTCCTGCGGGCTGTTGACCGCGATCACCGGTGAGGTCTCGGTGAGGCCGTAGCCCTCGAGGATGGTGAGGCCCGCGGCGTAGAAGAACTTGTTGATCGATGGGGCGAGCGGCGCGCCGCCGGAGACGAAGTAGCGCAGCCGGCCGCCGGTGCGCTCCTTGAGCTTGCTGAACACGAGCTTCTGCGCCAGGCCGTACTGCCAGGCGAGGAACGGGCCGGGCTCGCGGCCCGCGAGCTTCTCGTTCGCCCAGCGATCGGCGACCGCACGCGCCCAGTTGAAGATCGCCGCCTTCACCGCGCCGCCCGAGACCGCGTTCTCGAGGACGCGCGCATACATCTTCTCGAAGAGGCGCGGGACCGACATCGCGAAGTGCGGCCGCACCTCCGAGAGGTTGAACGGCACGGTGTCGATGCTCTCGGCGTACGCGATGCTCACGCCGCACGAGAAGAACAGGTAGTCGCCCATCCGTTCGAAGATGTGCGACAGCGGGAGGAAGCTGAGCGCGACCTCGCCGGCGACGATCGGGACCTTGAGCTGCGAGGCGCGCACGTTCGACGCGATGTTGTCGTGCGTGAGCATGACGCCCTTCGGCAGCCCGGTCGTACCCGATGTGTAGATCAGCGTCGCGAGATCGTCGGGCTGCACGGTGAGCGCAGCCGCCTTCCACTCGGCGGCCTTCGCCGCGGAGTCGAGCGCCGCCCCCTTGGCCTCGAGCTCGGCGAAGGTCAGGTCGACGCCCGCCGGGGCGGGCGCGTCGAAGCTGACGATCGTCGTCACCGTCTTGAACTGCCCGCGCACCGACGCGGCCTTCTCTGCCTGCTTGGCCGAGGAGACGAACAGCACCACCGCACCCGAGTCGTTGAGCGGATGGACGATCTGGTCGGCGGGGAGCGTCGGATAGATCGGCACGTCGGTCATCCCGCCGCCGAGGCACGCCCAGTCGGCGATCGCCCACTCGGGGCGGTTCTCCGACATGATGCCGATGCGGTCGCCGCGCTTCACGCCGAGCGCGCCGAGGCCGAGCGACAGGCAGCGCGCGCGGCGCAGGATGTCGGCGTGCGCGATCGGGGTGTACTTGCCGTCCTTCTTGTACTGGTACGCGTTGGGGAGCGCGAACCTCTCGACCGCATCGAAGAAGAGGTGATTCAGCGTCGTCGGGGCGGGGCGGGGACCACCGGAGGCATGCATGGGGTTCGCGGCTCGGGGTGGGAGGATCAGGGCGGCGCGATGCGCACGACGAATCGGACGGGGCTGCCCGGCACCGGCGTGCCGTAGCGCCGCACGTCGGCGAGCACCACGAAGCTGTCGGTCGCGACGACGAGGCGCTCGGCGAAGACGCGGAGGCGCCGGCTCGAGACGCCGTCGGCCGAGGTCGTGTCGACGAGGCGACGGAGCCCGGCGCTGGTCTGCAGCGCGACGAGCGTCGTGTCGAGCAGGCCAAGGGTGTCGGGGCCGTGGATCGCGCGCCACCGCACGAGCCAGCCGCCCACGTTGCGGCCGACGCCGACGGTGTCGTTGCTCACGAGGTGGACCCGCATCTCGGGCGCGAGGTTCGTCGCGGCGACATCGGGGATCTTGTAGTTCAGCGAGACCGACGCCGCGGTCTCGGCGAAGAGCGAGTCAGGGCGGCGGGTGACGCGCACCGAACGGTCCTCGGACTGGAGCCCGTCGAGCGAGGCGACCACGCGGACGAGGCCGTCGCGCCGGGTCGTCGCCAGCAGGTAGCCGTTCGCGTCGACGACGACGCCCGTGTCGAGCGCGAGGTAGGTGAACGGCGCGTCGACGATGAGGCCGCCGCTCGCGTCATACGCGCTCGCCCGCAGCGGCCGCGCGACGCCGAGCGAGTCGCGGAGCGTGTCGCCGGCGATGAGGGCAGGGAACGGGATCCCGTCGAACGCCACGTACGAGATGTCGTCGACGCCGGTCCCGAAGGCGGCGCAGGAGACCGCCCCGGCGAGCGTGGCGGCGAGGGCCACCCCCGCGGCGAGCACCGCGCGGCGACGTGCCCGGCGACGGTGCCGCGTGGTCACAGCCCGAGCCGTTCGGCGAGGCGCGTCGCGAGGTTCACGTAGGCCTGCGACGCCGGGTCGGACGCGGCGCGCACGACCGCGGGCTGCCCCGCCGCGAACGCCTCGGCGACCGCATGGCTCCTCGGCACGACGATGTCCATCATCAGGTGCGCCGGCACCTTCTCGCGGATGTAGGCCGCGGTGGTCACGCAGGCCGGATTGCCCTCCTCGTACATCGTGAGGAGGATGCCGTCGAAGACGAGGCGCTGGTGCGTGGTCACGATATCCTGTACCCCGCGGAGGATCTGCGGGGTCGTCTGCAGCGCGAGCGGTTCGGCCTGGAGCGGGATCAGCACGCGGTCGGACGAGGCGAGGGTCGCGCGGGTGACCGGGCCGAGGCCGGGCGGCGTGTCGACGACGACGATGTCGCAGCGTTCGGCGGCGGCGCCGAGCATGCGCGCGAGGAGGTCGGACGACGCGATCTGCTCGCCGTAGCGCGTGTGGTCGGCCTCGTCGGTCACGGAGCCCGCAAGCATCACGCGCAGCCAGGGGAGCGAGGTCGGGAGGAGCACGTCGCGCAGTTCGCGCTCGCCCGAGAGATAGTCGGCGAAGCCGTAGGTCGGGTGCCCGCGACGGAGCCCCGCGCCGAAACGCACCGAGCCCTGCGGATCGACATCGACGAGCAGCGTCTTGAGGCCGCGGCGCGCGAAGGCGGCGGCGAGGTTCACGGCGGTCGTCGTCTTGCCGACGCCGCCCTTCTGGCTCACGATCGCGAGGACGGTCCCCACGTCACTCCCCGGCTGATGGCGCGAGCCCGTCGGGCGCGCGCAGTTGGTCGAGTGTGCCCTGCGCGTGCGCCACCCAGCGCGCCGCGTCAGGGCCCTCTGGCGGATGCGCGAGGAACGCCGACAGGTGCTTGATGGCCCCGGTCGCGTCGCCGCGCTTGATGAGCAGGAACGCGAGCCCGTAGTGCGACCCGCTGAGCGAAGGATCGATCTCGAGCGCCTTGCGATAGGCCCGGACCGCCTCTTCCACGCGCCCGATCTTGGTGAGCGCGATCGCCATGTTCTGCAGGATCTTCAGGTCATTCGGCCGTTCGCGCAGCGCCAGGCGATAGCTCGTCACCGCGGCGTCGAAATCGCCCTGACGCTCCAGCACCAGCGCCTCGTTCAGATAATCGAGACGCTGCCGGTTCTGTTGCTGCTCGGAGCGGCCGCCGAAGAGGCGGTCCCAGAATGACATGGCGTATCGGGAGGGCGGGTGTCCCGCACAAGCTATAGATGGGCGGGACCCCCAGCAACCGCGCGACCGCGATCCGCGCGGCGCATTCCGCCCGCACGGGCGGCCGCCTAGCTTGCGGGCATACCCCGAGACCGGAGAGGTCGCTGCGATGCCCGTCCGCAAGAAGTCGCCGGTCCCGGTCCGCGACACGATGCACGTGGACTGGCCCCTCTTCGGGGAGTTGTCGCGCGCCCTCGCGCTCAAGGTCTCGAAGGAGTTCGACCCCGATCTCGTCGTCGGCGTCGCGACGGCCGGCGTGGTCCCCGGCGCCGTGGTCGCGGCGATGCTCGACCGACCGTTCCATTCGATCATCGTGAGCCGTCGATTCCGCGCGGACTCCGTCCGAGAGGCGCCGGCCGTGCTCTCGGCGGCCCCCTCGGAGGTCCGTGGCCGTCGCGTGCTGATCGTCGACGAGACGTGCAACGCGGGTGACACCATGCGGCTCGCGCGCGCCGCGATCATCAACGCCGGCTCGGCCGAGGTGCGCACGGCGGTCTCGTTCCGCACCGGGAGCTACAAGCCCGACTTCTTTGGGCTCGAGACGGAGAGCATGATCGTGTTGCCGTGGGACCGGGAGACGATCCTCGACGGGCAGTTGCAGCCCAATCCGAAGTATGAGGACGGCGGCCGGTACTGAACGGCGATCCCGCTCGACGCACCCGTCGCGCTCGCCGTCGGTCACGCGCGGGGCCCTCGCGGGGTATGACCGGCATCGCGCCCTCCGCACCCCGGTCGCGAAGCCACCCCATCAGGAGTCCACGTGCGCCTCAGCTCGCTGCCCACGTTCGCGCGCGCCGTCAGCCGGCTCGTGCTCGTCCTCACGTTCGTCCTCACCGCGTCGTGCGGCAGCGACAACCCCACCGGCCCGGTCGCGGCGGACGAGGTGCGGGTGCAGAACAACAGCTTCTCGCCCGCGAATCGCACGGTGACCGCCGGCACGACCGTCACCTTCCGGTGGAGCGCCGGGGCGAACACGCACAACGTGACCTTCGCCGACGGCCCGGCTTCCCCGAGTCAGTCCGGCGGGACGTTCACGCGGACCTTCGCGGCCGCTGGCGTCTTCAACTACCAGTGCACGCTGCACTCCGGGATGACCGGGACGATCACGGTCAACTGACCGCTGGCCCCGGCGGCGGCGCGAGCGGTCCGCGGTCCGCGACCGTCAGCCCGAGGGTCACGCCGGCGATCGGCGCGGCCCAGTACAGCCAGTGTGCGGTCCACACGCCGGAGAGGAGCGCCGGCCCGAGCGAGCGCGCCGGGTTGAAGCTGCCTCCGGTCAGCGGTCCGGTCACGAGAGCGCCAGCGAGGATCGTGGCGCCGAGGAGCAGCGGCGCGGGCACGCTCTCACGCGACGCATGAAGGACCCGGGCGATGGCGACGCCGAGCAGCGCCGAATAGCCGAACTCCACCGCGAAGGCCTGAGCGAGCGGGATCGTCGGCACGGTCGCACCGAAGTCGCCGACGGGCCCGATCAACCAGCCGGAGAGCGCGGACGCGGCGATCGCGCCGACGCACTGCGCGACGACGTACACCGGCAGCTCGCGCGCCGCGAGGCGCCCGCGCGCCCACAGCGCGACGGAGACGGCCGGATTGATGTGCGCGCCGCTGACGGGACCGAGCGTCGCGACGACGACGCAGACCGCGAGGCCGAACGCGATGGAGACGCCGAGGTGATCGACGGCGCCTGTCCTCGCGCCGACCATCGCCGCGCCGGGACCGAGCATCACGAGAGTGAAGGTGCCGAACGCCTCGGCGATCGCGCGCATCGGCAGGGTTGGACTCATCTCCGGTCGGGCCGTCGCCTGTCAGGGACCTGATCAGAGCTCCCGCAGCGCCGCCTCGTACCCCACGCCCTCGGTGAGGCGCTTGTACACGTGCCCCAGCACGTCCGGGCTCCCCAGCAGGAATCGGCAGCGCGCGGCCCCGTTCGACCGGCACTCCACCTCCATGCTCCCGAGCTGACCGTCGGCCACCCGACCGAAGAAGTCGGCCAGCATCCCGGCCGAGTAATAGCAGGAGGGATACGGCATCGCGGCGGCCGGGTCGGCCTCGGACCAGTCGGCGCTGTCGAACGCCACGACGGTGTCGCCGATCGCGGAGATCGTGACGGTGCCCCAGCCCGCCTCGGCGAAGAAGGTCGCGGCCGTCTGCTGGAACTGCTCGAGCGCGAGCGACTCGGGCGCCCCGAGCCCGCGCGATGCGCACCACTCGCGGAAGGCCTCGAAGACCGGCGCACCGCCCGCGTATCCCGCTTCCTGCAGCACCGCCGCGAACCCATCGCCCATGTCGCGGACGAGTGCGGCGCGGAGCGCGCGCAGTGAGGCGTGCGGGACCGCGGAAAGCGTGGCGGGGCTCATCGAGGGGGTCGGCATGGTCGGTCCTAAGCTAATGGTCAGAGGCCGAGGCGGTCCTTCAGTCCCGCCTCGTCGATCACGGTCACGCCGAGCTGCTGCGCCTTCTCGAGCTTGCTCCCCGCCTCCTCGCCGGCGACCACGAGGTCGGTCGCCTTGGAGACGGAGCTCGTCACCTTCCCGCCGGCGTTCTCGATGAACTCGGTCGCCTGGCCCCGCGAGAGCGTGGGGAGCGTCCCGGTGAGGACGATCTTCATCCCCTTGAAGACACCATCGGCGGCCGCCGCGCGCGGCTCGTCCATGCGGACCCCGGCAGCGCGCAGCTTCGCGACGAGCGACCGCGCCGCCGGGTCGTGGATGAACGCATGGACCGCCTCGGCCATGGTGTGGCCCACGCCGTGGAGCGCCTCGAGCTCGTCGACCGACGCCGCCTCGAGCGCCTCCATGGTCCCGAAGCTGCGCGCCAGCAGCTTCGCCGACTCGGCGCCGACATGCCGGATGCCGATGGCGTTGAGCAGCCGGCCGAGCGGCTGCTGCTTGGAGGTCTCGATCGCGGCGATGAGCGCGTCGGCACTCTTGGCCGCGAACCGTTCGAGCCCGAGCAGCTGCTCGGTGGTGAGCGCGTAGATGTCCCCCGCGTCCTGTACGAGCCCCGCGCCGATGAGCTGCTCCAGGCGCTCGTATCCGAGTCCGCGGATGTCCATGCCGTCGCGCGAGACGAAATGCGCCAGGGCCTCCAGGCGACGGCCGGCGCACGCGACGTTCGGACAGTAGGTCGCGACCTCCTCCTCATCGCGCACGGCCTCCGTCCCGCAGACGGGGCAGTGCGTCGGTGCGGACACGACGCGCTCCTCGCCGGTGCGCCGCTCCGGGATCGGCCCGAGGATCTGCGGGATCACCTCGCCGGCGCGCTTCACGAGCACCGTGTCGCCCACGCGCAGGTCCTTCTCGGCGACGAGCGCGAAGTTGTGGAGCGTGGCGTAGTTGATCGTGGCGCCGCCGACCTCCACCGGCGCGAGCACGGCCCGCGGCGTGAGCGCCCCGGTGCGGCCGACCTGCACCTCGATGTCGAGCAGCGTCGTCTCGGCGATGTCGGGTGCGAACTTCCGTGCGATCGCCCAGCGCGGCACCCGGCCGCCGATCACCCCCAGCTCGGACTGCAGCGAGAGCTGGTTGACCTTCACCACGCCGCCGTCGATCGCGAACGGGAGCTCGGCGCGCACGGTCGACTCGAGTTCGCGCGCCCAGGCATGCACCTCGTCGAGGGTCGCGCACTGTCGGCGGTGCGGCGCGACCGGGATCCCCCAGCCGGCGAGCGTCTCGAGGAGTTCCCACTGCGTCTTGAACGGCAGCGCCTCGTTGCCGGGGACGGCGAAGGCGTACCCGTAGAAGCGGAGCGGCTTGCGCGCGGTCTCGCGCGGGTCCTTCTGCCGCAGCGCACCGGCTGCGGAGTTGCGGGGATTGGCGAACACCTCCTCGCCGGCCCGCGCGCGGTCGGCGTTCATCCGCTCGAAGCCGGCGTAGGTCATGTAGACCTCCCCGCGGAGCTCGATCGTGGCCGGCCAGCCGCTGCCGTCCAGATGCCGGGGGATGTCGGCGATGGTCCGTGCGTTCGCCGTGACGTCCTCGCCGACGGTGCCGTTGCCACGCGTCGCGGCGACGGCGAGCGTCCCGTCGCGGTACGTGAGCGACACCGCGGCGCCGTCGATCTTGAGTTCGCAGCAGTACCCGTGCTCGCGCGTCGCGTCACCGACGAGCTTCGACAGGCGCGCTTCCCACTCGATGAGTTCCGCCTCGTCGAAGGCGTTATCGAGCGAGGCCATGGCCACGAGGTGCGTATGCTTGGCCAGGTGGCTCTCGGAGACCACGGCGCCCACACGATTGGTGGGCGAGTCGGCGTCGCGCAACTCGGGATGGTCGCGTTCGAGCGCCTGCAGCTCGCGGAACAGCTTGTCGTACGCGAGGTCGCTGATCGACGGCCGGTCGAGGACGTAGTACTCGTGCGCGGCCTTCTCGAGGCGGCGGCGCAGGTCGAGGGCGCGGGCGGACGGGACCGCGGCGGGGGCTGGTTCGTCTCTGGGAGTAGGCACCGAGCCTGAACGTTCGCCGGAGCGGAGGAGTGGGTCAATGACGGTCGTGGAGCTGATCGAACGGAAGCGCGACGGCGGCGTGCTCGCCCCCGAGGAGTGGCGCGAACTCATGGCGCGCTATGCCGCGGGTGAGGTACCGGACTATCAGGTCGCCGCGCTGGCGATGGCCGTGTACTTCCGCGGGATGGACGACGCCGAGACCGAGGCGCTCACCACCGCGATGCTCGAGAGCGGACGAACCCTCGACCTGGGGCACCTCAAGGTGCCGCGGATCGACAAGCACTCCACCGGCGGCGTCGGCGACAAGGTGTCGATCATCCTCGCGCCGCTCGTCGCGGCGTGCGGCGTCGCGGTGCCGATGATGAGCGGACGCGGGCTCGGTCACACCGGCGGCACGCTCGACAAGCTGGAGAGCATCCCCGGGTTCCGGACGCGCCTCACGCTCGACGAAGCGGCCCGGCAGGTCGAGCGCCTCAACTGCGTGCTCATCGGCCAGACGGACGAGATCGCCCCGGCCGACCGGCGGTTCTATGCGTTGCGCGATGCGACGAGCACGGTGGAGGCGATCCCGCTGATCGCGGCGAGCATCATGTCGAAGAAGCTCGCCGAGGGGCTCACCGGCCTCGTGCTCGATGTGAAGACCGGCGCGGGCGCGTTCATGACGCGACTCGACGATTCGATCACCCTCGCGCAGACGATGATCGCGCTCGGCGAGCGCCGCGGCTGTCCCACCGTCGCGCTCCTCACGGACATGGACGCGCCGCTCGGCGTCGCGTGCGGCAACGCGGTCGAGGTCATCGAGTCGATCGACGTGCTCAAGGGCGGCGGACCCGCGGATCTGCGCGAGCTCACGCTCGTGCAGGCGGCGGAGATGCTCGCGCTCGGCGGCACCGTGCAGAGCGTCGCGGCGGGGCGCGCGCGCGCCGAGCAGGCGTTGGAGAGTGGCGCCGCGCTCGACAAGTTCCGCGCGATCGTCGGGGCACAGGGCGGCGACCCCGATGTCGCGGACGACCCGGAACGGGTGCTGCCGAGCGCGCCGCTCCGGAGCGTCTTCACGGCCGAGCAGGACGGCATCGTGCAGCGCGTCGAGCCGCGCATCATCGGCCGCGCGATCACCGCGCTCGGGGGCGGACGCACGAAGGTGGACGACGTGGTGGACCCGGCGGTGGGCTTCTACATCCATGCGCGCCCGGGCATGCGCGTGCGCGCGGGCGACCCGCTGGCCACCATCCTCGCGCGCGACGCGTCCGGCGACGCGACCGCGCGGGCGGCCCTCGCCCGGGCGATCACGCTCGGAGCGGGTGTGCCGGCGGCGCGGCCGCTCATCTCCCACCGGGTGAGCCGCGACGGCGTCCAGGTGCTCGGCGGCGGTTGAACACCCGGCGGCCCCGGGTGCATGTTTCGGCATGCAGAAATTCGAGAAGCTGGCCGCCCTCGGGGCGCAGGGAGTCGCCGCAGGCGCCATGGCGGCGTGGGTGGGCATGGTCCTCTTCCTCCGCCCGAGTTCGACCGGCGGCATGGACGCGCGCGGCCATCTGTGCGCGGCCGCCGCGACGTTCGTCCTCTTCTCGTGGCTCGCCGCCGCGCACTGGTGGATGGGCGCGCAGCTGAAGCGCGGACCGGATTCGATCCGCGGCTGAGCGCGGTTCAGCGGGGCGGGCGGTACTCCAGCCCGGCGCGGACACGCAGCGTGCGGTAGTGCGATCGCGGACCGATCGCGACGTCGTTCATCCGGCCCTGCGTGATCGCCGCCCCCAGGTCGAGATCGAGGTCGCGCTGGATCGCGTAGAGGAACCCGCCGCCGAAGAACGGCATCGTGCCCCGATCGCGGAAGAGCGTGCCGAACAGACGATACCGTTGCTCGACGGTCGATCCCCCGAGTTCGGCATAGGGACGGATCGCGTGCAACGTCCCGCGGAGCGCGAGCCGGAGCGCGACATCCCGGTGGCGCAGGTCCATGTCGCCGTCGAAGCGCCGCGGGCGTGACCGGGAGTATCGCGCGACGACGGCGAGGCGGTCGGCGAGACCCCATGTGGCGCCGAAGCTCGCGCCGCTCCCCATCCAGTGGAACGAGGGGGCCCACGATTCGGCGTGCGTCGTGCCGAGTGTCAGGCCGAGGCCGCGGGTGGTCAGTCGCTGGGGGCCGCGCCCGAGGAGCACCGGCCGGACGCCGGGGCGTGCGTGCCACTCCGCCCCCGCGATCCACCGCACGGCTTCCGCGCTGATGGCGGTCAGGGGACGCACCCCGCCGTCCGCGCGTTCGTGCCGGAGGTTGCCGCGCGACAGTCGCGCGCCCGCGGCGAGCGACACGCCGTTCGCCAGCGGCAGCCGCAGTCCGGCGCCGAGCACCGGCATCCACTCGATGAACTCGTAGTGGTTCGGCGCGTCCCACGTCTCGGCCCAGACCACCCGCGAGAGTCCGGCCTCGAGATACGGGAAGACGAGCCGTGAGCGGCCGACCTGGTACTGCAGGACCGCGTCGGTGTGGGACACGTCGTAGGTCTCGCCCGAGAAGTCGGCCGCGGCGCTGGACCACGAGGTGACGAGCGCGACGCGGGGATGGATGCCCCAGCTCACGGTCAGCGCCGTGCCGCGCGCGGCCTCGCCGTCGAACGCGAGGACGTTCTCGCTCCGCACGCGCTGCGAGATCAGTCCCACGCCGAGTCGGAGGCCGTCCATGCGCGGCGCGCCCGCGGGGGCGGGCCGTGACTGGGCGCCGAGCGTCGCCGCGGCCGCGAAGCAGGACGCGCCCGCGACCACGAGGGTCGCGAGCGCGTCACGCAGCACCTTGGGGCCGGCCATCCTCAGATGTCGAGGTTCGAGACGAATTTGGCGTTGGCCTCGATGAACAACCGCCGGGGCTCGACCTCGTCCCCCATCAGCGTCTGGAAGATCTCGTTCGCCTGGAACGCATCGTCCTGGGTGACCTTGAGGATGGTGCGCGTCTCGGGATTCATCGTGGTCTTCCAGAGCTGGTCGGGATTCATCTCGCCGAGGCCCTTGTAGCGCTGGACCATGAGATTGACCTTGCCGTCCGGCCCGCCGCCCATGCGCGTGGCGATCGCGTCGCGCTCGGGCATGTCGTAGGCGTAGTACTCCTCCTTCCCCTTGGCGACGCGGAAGAGCGGCGGCTGGGCGATGTAGACCATGCCCGCGTCGATGAGTTCCGGCATCTGGCGGAAGAAGAACGTGAGGAGGAGCGTCCGGATGTGGGCGCCGTCGACGTCGGCGTCCGTCATGATGATGATCTTGTGGTACCGGACGTTCTCGAGCGTGAACTCCTCCTTGATGCCCGCGCCGATCGCCGTGATGATCGTGCGGATCTCCTCGTTGGAGAGGATCTTGTCGATGCGCGCCTTCTCGACGTTCAGGATCTTGCCGCGCAGCGGGAGGATCGCCTGGAACATGCGGTCGCGGCCCTGCTTGGCCGAGCCGCCGGCCGAGTCGCCCTCGACGAGGTAGATCTCGCACATCGCGGGATCGGAGAGCGAGCAGTCGGCGAGCTTGCCCGGCAGGTTGCCGACGTCGAGCGCCGACTTCTTGCGGGTGAGGTCGCGGGCCTTGCGCGCCGCCTCGCGCGCGCGGGCCGCCGAGAGCGCCTTGTCGAGGATGATGTTCGCGACGCGCGGATGCTCCTCGAGGTACGTCGCGAGCCACTCGTTCACGACGGTCTTCACCGCCGACTCCACCTCGGAGTTGCCGAGCTTGGTCTTGGTCTGGCCCTCGAACTGCGGCTCGCGGACCTTCACCGAGAGCACCGCGGTGAGGCCCTCGCGCGCATCGTCGCCGGAGAGCTTGATCTCCTTGTCCTTCTTGGCGAACGACGACTTGTCGAGGTGCTTGTTGATCACGCTCGTGAGCGCCGACTTGAAGCCGGTGAGGTGCGTGCCGCCCTCGTGCGTGTTGATGTTGTTCACGAACGAGAAGACGTTCTCGTTGTAGCCGTCGTTGTACTGGAGCGCGATCTCGATGCCGATGTCGTCCTTCTCGCCCTCGAGGTACAGGATCTCGGGATGGAGCGGACGCGACTTGGCATTCAGGAACCCGACGAACTCCCGGAGGCCGCCCTTCGCGTGGAAGGTCTCCTCGCGCTCCTTCCCGGCGCGCTCGTCCTTGAGCGAGATCATCACGCCCTTGTTCAGGAACGAGAGCTCGCGCAGGCGCGTCGCCAGCGTCGTGTAGTCGTACTCGAGCTCGGTGAAGATCTGGTCGTCCGGCTTGAAGAATACCTTGGTGCCCGTGTCCTTCGGCTTCACGGTGCCGATCACCTTGAGCTTCGTCGTGGTGTCGCCACGGACGAAGTCCATGTAATGCTCCTTGCCGTTCTGCTTCACCCAGACCTTGAGCTGGGCCGACAGCGCGTTCACGACCGAGACGCCGACGCCATGGAGGCCGCCGGACACCTTGTACGTGTTCTTGTCGAACTTGCCACCGGCATGCAGCACGGTGAGCGCCAGCTCCACGCCGGGCAGCTTCTCCACCGGGTGTACGTCCACCGGGATGCCGCGTCCGTTGTCCTCGACGGTGATCGAGTCGTCGCCGTGGATGGTGACGTTGACGGTGTCGCAGTACCCCGCGAGCGCCTCGTCGATCGAGTTGTCGACGACCTCGTAGACCAGGTGGTGCAACCCGCGATGCGAGGTCGATCCGATGTACATGCCGGGCCGTTTCCGCACGGCCTCGAGGCCCTTCAGTACCTGGATGCTCGAGGCGTCGTACGAGGATTCGGCAGCGTCGTTGTTCTTGGCCATAGAGTGAAAAATAGGCGACGGCCAGAGCGAAAGCTACCGCGACGAGTCGCGCGCGGACTCCCGCAGCAGCTCCCATCGGATGCGCTGCACCGCCGTCGGCGACGGCACGGCGGCGAGCTTCGCGAGCAGCTGCGGCTCCATCAGCGTGAGCTCCTGCATCCAGCCGTGCGTCCGCACGCCGACGACGAGCGTGCCGTCCTCGGTCATCAGGCGCGGCTGGGTCACGGCGGCGATCTGCGCGCCGACGAGGCGCGGCCACGCCGCGAGCACGCCCGCGCGCGCCACGTCGGCGTCGAGGCCCGTCGACGCGAGCAGTTCCCGCAGTGCCTCGGCGATGGGGAGCGGTCGGCCCGGCGGCATCCAGTCGTCGCGCCGCCTCATGCCGACGGCTCGCGCGTGAACACGCCGTCGCGCACGCGCCAGCGCGCCAGCCGGGTGAAGCGCGGCGGGATCTCGTCCTCGCGCGGCACGCAGAGCACCACCTGCCCGGCGCCGAGCGTCTCGAGGAGCTCGAGGATGCGAGCCGTGCGACGGCGGTCGAGCTCGGCGAACGGGTCGTCGAGCAGGAGCACGGGCGACACGCCGCTGGCATCGCGGTGGGTCGCCGCCTCGAGCAGGCGCAGCACGATCGCCGCGGTGCGCTGCTGCCCCGCCGAGCCCACGCCGCGCAGGTCGTGGCCGTCGAGCGTGAGCGAGAGGTCATCCCGGTGCGGGCCGGCGTGCGTGAGGCAGCGCCGGATGTCATGCTCCCGCTGGCGGGCGAGCTGGTCGCCGAGTGCCGTGCGGACGTCGTCCGCCTGCGCGAGCGCACCCGCATACCCGAGGGCCGGCGCACCGCGCTCGCCGATGGCGAGGCATCGGCGCGCGTACTCCTCGGCGCGCGCCGTGACCCAGTCGCGGCGCTGGGTGATGAGCACCGCGCCATGCTCCGCGAGCGCCGGCTCCCAGGCCGCGACGGCCCCGGTCGCCTGTGCCTGCGCGGCGCGCGTCGCGCGCGCCGCGTCGCGCAACGCCGCGTTGCGCCGCGCGAGTGCGCCGCGGTAGTGCCGCAGCGCGTTGAGATAGCGGCGCGACGTGAGCGCGAGCGTGATGTCGAGATAGCGCCGGCGCTCGGCCGGCGACCCGGCGACGAGGTCGACGTCCCGCGGCGAGAAGCTCACGCTCGGCAGCGCATCGAGCGCATCCGTCAGACGCTCGGGCTCGGCGCCGTCGAGCGTGATCCGCTTGCGGCCCTGCCGGTCGACGGCGGCGCTGGCGCGGTGCGCGGCGGTCCCCTCCAGCTCGGCGGAGACGTGGAACGCCGTCTCGCCGAACCGGATGAGGTCGCGATCCCGCGCGCCGCGCTGCGACCGCAGCAGGCGCAGGTACGCGATGGCCTCCATGAGGTTCGACTTCCCGTGCCCGTTCTCGCCGAGCACGACGATCCCGTCGCCCGCGCACTCGAGCGTCGCCTCGGCGATGTTCCGGAAGCCCCGCACCGTGAGCGCGCGGAGCCTCGCCGCGACGGTCGCCGGCGCGACGGCACTCACGCGGTCAGGCCCCGCGGAAGTTCGCGGCGCGCTTCTCGAGGAAGGCCGTCGTCCCCTCGCGCATGTCGGCGGTGCGCCCGACCGCGCCGAAGTGCTCCGCCTCGAGCGCGAGGGCCTGGTCGAGCGCGAGGTCCGCGCCCTGCGTCACGGCGGAGATCGCGTGCGCGAGCGCGAGCGGCCCGTTCTTCGTCGCCGAGAGCGCGATCGAGCGCGCGGCGTCGTCGAGCGCCGCGCCATCCACCACCTGGTTCGCGAGGCCCATCGCGTATGCGGCGTCGGCGTCGATCATCTCGCCGGTGAGGATGAGCTGGAGCGCGCGCCCCTGACCCACGAGCCGCGGGAGCCGTTGCGTGCCGCCGTACCCGGGGATGAGGCCGAGCTTGGTCTCGGGCAGCCCGAACTTCGCCGCCTTGCTCGCGATGCGGATGTGGCAGGCGAGGGCGAGTTCGCAGCCGCCGCCGAGCGCGAACCCGTTGACCGCGGCGATGACCGGCTTGCCCAGCCGCTCGATCCGCGTGAACACCCGCGACCCGAACGCCGCCACCGACGCGAGGCCGGCGGGCTCGCCCGCCGCCTCGGCGACCTCGGCGATGTCCGCGCCCGCGACGAACGCGCGTCCCGCGCCGGTGAGGATGATCGCACCGACGTCCGCCTTCGCCGCGAGCGCGGTGAACATCCGGTCGAGTTCCGCGATCACCTTCGCGTTGAGCGCGTTGAGCTTGTCGGGCCGGTTGATCGTGACCGTCGCGATGCGGTCGCGGATGTCCAGCAGCAGGAACTCGAAGGCGTCGCTCATGGGAGGGGTCGTGGCCGGGGTCGCTGGAGGGTGACGGACGCAATCTATACCTTTGGCGGATGGAACCCAGCGAAGCGCCGTTGACCGTGGTGGGATGGTCCCCGGACGGGGCGCTGCGCATCCTGGACCAGCGGCGCCTCCCCGGCGAGGTCGTCACGCTCGACCTGCGCACCACGGACGAGGTGTGCGAGGCGATCCGCACGCTCGCGGTGCGCGGCGCGCCGGCGATCGGCGTCGCGGCCGCGATCGGCCTCGTCGCGGCGACCGAGGACCAGCCGCTGCCGACGATCGAGTCGGCCGCGGCGGCGCTCCGGGCCACGCGACCGACCGCCGTGAACCTCGGCTGGGCGCTCGACCGCGTGCTCGCGGTCGCGCGCGCGTGCGCCGACCACGATCCCCGCGTCCGCTCGGCGTCGATGCACGCGGAAGCCGAGCGGATCCGCGTCGAGGACGAGCGGATGTGCGCGCTCATGGGCGCGCATGGCGCGACGCTCATCACGGACGGCATGCGGATCCTCACGCACTGCAACGCCGGCGCGCTCGCCACCGCGGGGATCGGCACGGCGCTCGCGCCGGTGTACATCGCACGGTCCCAGGGCAAGCGCGTCCGGGTGTTCGCCGACGAGACCCGTCCGCTGCTGCAGGGGGCACGCCTCACGGCATGGGAGCTCGCTCGCGCGGGGATCCCGGTCACCGTCTGCGCGGACAGCATGGCGGCGAGCCTCATGGCGCGCGGCGAGGTCGACCTCGTGCTCGTGGGCGCGGACCGCATCGCGGCCAACGGCGACACGGCGAACAAGGTCGGCACCTACGGGCTCGCGATCCTCGCGAAGTACCACGGCATCCCGTTCGTGGTGGTGGCGCCGATGAGCACGGTCGACCCCGAGACGCGCGACGGCGCGGGGATCCCCATCGAGCAGCGCAGCGCGAGCGAGGTGACGCACCTCGGCGGGCAGCGCATCGTGGCGGAGGGCGCCGGGACCTGGAACCCGGCGTTCGACGTCACGCCGCACACGCTCATCGCGCGCATCGTGACCGACAAGGGCGTGTTCGCGCCGCCGTACGCCTTCGCCCGCGACGCGTCCATCCTCCCGCCTCCGGCCTGAGTCCTCGATGCGCCACGTCCTCGCGCTCGACCAAGGGACCACCAGCTCGCGCGCGCTCGTCGTCGCGGCCGACGGCCGCGTGGTGGGCCGCGGCCAGCGCGAGCTCACGCAGCACTTCCCGCAGCCGGGTTGGGTGGAGCACGACGCCGAGGAGATCTGGCGCACCACGCTCGAGAGCGCGCGCGAGGCGATCGCCGAGAGCGGCGTGATGCCCGACGCGATCGGGATCACCAATCAGCGCGAGACGATCGTGCTGTGGGATCGCGAGACCGGCCGTCCGCTCGACCGCGCGCTCGTCTGGCAGGACCGCCGCACCACGGCGCGGTGCCAGGCGCTCCGCGCCGCCGGGCAGGCGGAGGCGATCCATCAGGCGACCGGGCTCGTGCCGGACCCGTACTTCAGCGCGACCAAGCTCGAATGGCTGCTCGAGCACCGGGCGCGCGCGTCGAACGTCCCGATCGATCGGCTCGCCGCGGGCACGATCGACACCTGGCTCATCTGGAAGCTCACCGACGGCGCGGTGCACGCGACGGATCCGACCAACGCATCGCGGACCATGCTGTTCGACATCAACACGATGCAGTGGAGCCCGCAGCTCCGCACGTTGTTCAACGTGCCCGACGGGATCCTGCCGGAGGTGCGCCCCTCCTCGGGTTCGTTCGGCGTGAGCGCGCCCGCACACCTCGGCCGGGCGATCCCGATCCTCGGCGTGGCCGGCGACCAGCAGGCGGCGCTGTACGGGCAGGGATGCTGGGTGGCCGGACAGAGCAAGAACACGTACGGGACCGGAGCGTTCCTGCTGTTGCACACGGGCGATCAGCGTCCGGTGGGAGGGCAGGGGATCCTCACGACCGTCGCCTGTGACGCGCGGGGCGGGGCCGCCTATGCGCTCGAAGCGGGGATCTTCGTGGCCGGCGCGGCGGTGCAGTGGCTGCGCGACGGACTCGGCCTGCTGCAGCGCGCACCCGAGAGCGAGGCGATGGCACGGTCGCTCGCATCCAATGAAGGCGTGTACTTCGTGCCGGCGCTCACCGGTCTGGGCGCGCCGTCGTGGGAACCCGAGGCGCGCGGCACCATCGTCGGGCTCACGCGCGGCACGACGCGCGAGCACCTCGTGCGCGCCGCGCTCGAGGCGATGGCGTACGGCACCGCCGACGTCCTCGAGGCCATGCGCGGCGCGAGCGGGGCACCGCTCGACGTGTTGCGCGTCGACGGCGGCGCCACGTTCAACGACTGGCTCATGCAGTTCCAGGCCGATGTGCTCGGCGTGCCGGTCGAGCGGCCGGATGTGATCGAGACGACGGCGATGGGCGCCGCCGGTCTCGCGGGGATCGCGGGCGGGGTGTGGGACAGTGCCGAGTCGTTCTTCGCGTCGCGCGCGTATCACCGCTTCGCCCCGTCGCCAGCGGCTGGTGCCGTGCGGCAAGGGCTCGGCGGGTGGCGGCGCGCGGTGCGGGCGACCGTCGCCTGGGCCCGCGACCGGGACTGACGCGCCGTCGCGTTCACGACGGTCCTCCCACTCACCCGCCATCGATGCCCGGATTCACCCTGATCCTGCTCGCCGGGTCGCTGAGCTTCGGCGGCCCGCGGCGCGAACCGCCCGCTGACCACTGGCTCGGCCGCGACAAGCTGTACCACTTCGCGGTCTCGGCGGTCATCCATTCCACCACGCACTCGGTCCTGCGCGCCAACGGGCGCGGATACCGGGACGCGGCTTGGACGGCGGCCGGTGTCACCCTGTCGGTCGGTGTCGCGAAGGAGTCATGGGACCGAATCTCGGGCAGAGACGTCTCGTTCCGGGACCTCGCGGCCGACGCCGCGGGTACCGGCACCGGGGCCATCCTCGTCCGGCAACTCGCCCCGTAGCGAGCGGGTCCGGCTATATTCCCCGAAGTCGATTCACTGGAGTCCTCATGCTGGCACGGAACAAGTTCCTCCTCGGCGGCGCGGTGGTCCTCGGGACCGCGGGCTTCCTCATGGCCGGTGCCATCAAGGACACGGCGGTCTACTTCCTCACGCCGGCTGAGCTCCAGGCGAAGGTCCTCGAGGACCCGGGCATCAAGAGCACCGGCGTGAAGGTCGGGGCGCGCGTGGTGCATGGCTCGGTCGTGCGCGATGCGAGCGGCAAGCAGGTCTCGTTCGACATGACCGATGGCAAGGCGACCTACAAGGTCGACTACCGTGGCCTCATCCCCGACACGTTCAGCGACTCCGTGGACGTCGTCGTCGAAGGGCGGCTCGGCGAGGACGGCGTCTTCCACGCGACGACGCTGCTCGCCAAGTGCGCGTCGCGCTACGAGGCCGCGCCGGAGGGGTACAAGCCCGAGGTCCGCGACGCGTACAAGGCGACGGAGCAGACGGCGCCCGCCGCCGCGCCGCTGCCGCCGCCGAAGTAAGTCATGATCCTCGTCGGCGAGCTGTCCCTGTGGATCGCGCTGCTCATGTGCGCGTGGTCCGTCACCACCTCGTTCGCCGGCGGCCGCCTGCGCCGCGCCGATCTCGTCGCGTCGGGTGAGCGCGGGCTCTACGCCGGGTTCGGCTTCGTCGCGCTCGCATCGGCAGGGCTGTGGACGGCGCTCCTCACGAGCGATTTCTCGCTCCGCTACGTCGCCTCGTTCACGAGCGCGAACCTCCCGACGGTCTACAAGATCTCGGCGTTCTGGGGCGGCCAGGCGGGCTCGATGCTCTTCTGGTGCCTCATCCTCGGCGGCTACGCGGCGCTCGCCACGTTCGCCAACCGCACGGCGAATCGCGAACTGATGCCGTGGGTGACCGGCACCAACGCGCTCGTCCTCCTGTTCTTCGTCGCGACCACCGCGCTCGCGACCAACCCGTTCGAGCGCCTCGAGTGGGTGCCCGCCGATGGCCGCGGGCTCAACCCGCAGCTGCAGAACCCGGCGATGGCGATCCATCCGCCGCTCCTCTACCTCGGCTATGTCGCGACGGCGATCCCGTTCGGCTTCGCGATCGCCGCGCTCATCACGCGCCGGCTGGACGCCGAGTGGCTCGGCGCGGTGCGGCGCTGGTCGCTCGTGAGCTGGGTGTTCCTCACGCTCGGCATCGTGATGGGGATGTGGTGGGCGTACGTCGAGCTCGGCTGGGGCGGCTACTGGATGTGGGACCCGGTGGAGAACGCGTCGCTGCTCCCGTGGCTCACGGGCACGGCGTTCCTCCACTCGATCATGATCCAGGAGAAGCGCGGGATGCTGCGGAAGTGGAACGTCACGCTCGTCGTGGCGACGTTCATGCTGAGCGTCCTCGGCACCTTCATCACGCGCTCGGGTGTGATCCAGTCCGTGCACTCGTTCGCGCAGAGCCCCGTGGGCACGTGGTTCGCGACCTTCATGGTGCTCGCGCTCGTCGCGACCGGCATCCTCGTCTCGCAGCGCCTGCAGGACCTCGAGGCGCAGGCGCAGCTCGAGGCGATGATCAGCCGCGAGGCCGCCTTCCTCTACAACAACCTCGTCCTCGTCGGCATCGCGTTCAGCGTGCTCTGGGGCACGCTCTTCCCAATCATCAGCGAAGCCGTGCGCGGCTCGAAGATCACGGTCGGCGAGTCGTTCTTCAACGCCGTGAACGTCCCGCTCGGGCTGCTGCTCCTCGCGCTCACCGGCATCGGCCCGCTCATCGCATGGCGCAAGGCGAGCGTGCAGAACATCCAGCGCCAGTTCGCGGGGCCGGCGGCGTTCGGGCTGCTCGTGGGCGCGGCGCTCGTGGTGCTGGGGATGCGGAAGCCGTATCCCCTCGTCTCGTTCACCCTCGCCGGGTTCGTCGCCGGGACGATCCTCCAGGAGTTCTGGAAGGGCGTCGGCGCGCGGCGCCGGATGTACCACGAGAACCCGGCCGTCGCGCTCGGCCGGCTCGTCGCGCGCAATCGGCGCCGCTACGGCGGCTACATCGTGCACGCCGGCATCGTCATCCTCTTCGCGGCCTTCGCCGGCATGGCGTTCAAGAAGGAGTACGACATCACGCTCGCCGACGGCGAGAGCTACAAGGCGGTCGATCCCTACGGCCGCACGTGGACCTTCACCAACGAAGGGCTCTCGTCGTTCAAGGCATTGAATCGCGAGGTCGTGGCCGTCGCGCTGCGTCCCGAGGTGGACGGCAAGCGTCTGGACCTGCTCACCAGCGAGAAGCGCCAGCACTTCGATTCGCGGGGCAATCCGACGTTCCAGCCCTCCACGGAGGTCGGGATCCTCGTGCACAACGATCAGGACATCTATCTCGTCCTCGCCGGCGTCGTGCAGGACAAGGCGGAGATCCGGATCAACTTCAATCCGCTCGTCATGTGGGTCTGGCGCGGCGGGATGCTCATGGCGATCGGCGGGCTGATCGTGATGTGGCCGCAGTCGGCGCGGCGTCGGCAGCAGGGCTATGTGGCGGAGCTCGCGCCCCAGGCCGAGGTCGTGTCGGCGTGAGCGTGGACTCGGGCCGCGCGGACGAGTCGCGCGAGGGCGCGCAGGGCATGGGCCGCGCGATCGACCGTCGTGTGTTCCTGCTGGGCGCCGCGGGCGTCGGGAGCGCGCTGCTCGCGCGCGCGGTGCGCGCGCAGCAGGCGCCGGCGCAGAACTTCGCGCCGATGGAGCAGGGCGCGTACCGTCCGACCATCCGCGCGCCGAAGCCCGGGGCCTCGCCGCAGCTCACCGTGGACCAGCGCGACGCGCTCGAGCACCGCATCAAGTGCCAGTGCGGCTGCATCCTCGACATCTACACGTGCCGCACCACGGACTTCACCTGTCAGGTCTCGCCGGCGATGCACCGCGACGTGCTGCGGCTCGTCGAGGGCGGCTACGACGCGGACGAGATCCTGCGGGCGTTCATCGAGACCTATGGTGAGGTCGCGATGACCGAGCCGGTGAAGCAGGGCTTCAACTGGGCCGGGTACCTCGCGCCGGGTGTCGCGCTCCTCACCGGGGCGGTGGTGCTCACGGTCGTCGTGCGGCGGTGGGCGACCGAGTCGCGTCTCGCGGCCGCCACGCGCGCCGCGGCCGGTGGATCGGGCGCGAAGGTCACCGGCCTGAGCGACGACGACCTCGCCCGACTCGACCGCGCGATGCGCGAGGACGCCTGACGTGCTCGCGCTGATCGTCGGGACCGCGCTCGCGGTCGGGGCGCTGCTCTTCGTGCTCGCGCCCCTCTTGAAGGGCGCCGGCACCCACGCGCGCGGGAGCTACGTGCCGGACCTCCCGCCCGAGGCGAGCGCGCTCGAGGCGCTGCGCGAGATCGAGTTCGATCAGGCCACCGGGAAGCTCTCGGCCGAGGACTACACGACGCTCAAGGCGACCTACGCCCCGCGGGCGCTCGCCGAGCTGAAGGCGCGGGACGCCGGGGCGCCCGCGCCGTCGGCCGTCCCGGCCGCGAGTGCTGACGCGGCCGAGGCGCTCATCGCGCGGATGAAGTCGCGCGGGACGACGTGCCCGGCGCACGGCGCGCGTCCGGAGTCGGACGCGCTCTACTGCTCCGACTGCGGCCGGTTCCTCGCCGCGGCCTGCCTGCGGTGCGGCGCCGCGGTCACCGACCCGCAGTCGCGCTTCTGCGGCGAGTGCGGATCGGCACTCGCCGCCTGATCGGCCGCATCACGGCCGGGCCCGCGTGGCCGAGCGGTCGCCGCCCTACTTCCCCGCGCGTGTCGGCGTCGGCGCGGGGGTGGTGCCGGTGAGGAAATCCAGCGCGAGCGAGCTCATCGTCCGCACGCCGGCGGGCAGCGCGCTCTCGTCCGCGAAGAAGTAGGGCGAGTGGTTCTGCGCCGCGGCGCGCCAGTCCTGGTCGCGCGGCGTGATGCCGAGGAACACGAAGACGCCCGGCACCTTCTCCTGGAAGTAGGAGAAGTCCTCCGAGCCGGTCACCATCGGCGCCTCGTCCACGCGGTCGGCGCCCACCGCGCGCTCGATGCTCGGCGCCATGCGCCGCGTGAGCTCCACATGGTTGGCGGTCACGCCGTATCCGGCGCCGAGGCTCACCTCGGCGGTCGCGCCCGCGCTCGCGGCGATGTTGTCCGCGATGCGCTTCACGCTCGCGAGGATCTGCGCGCGCTGCACCGGGTCGAAGGTGCGGATGGTGCCGCTCAGCACCACGGTATCGGGGATGATGTTGTCGCGGATCCCGCCGTGGAACTGCGCGACGGTGACGATCGCGGGCGTCTGCGTGATGTTGATCTGCCGGCTGACGATCGTCTGGAGGGCCAGCACGACCTGCGAGCCGACGACGATCGGGTCGACGCCGCCCCACGGCGCGGCGCCGTGGGTCTGCTTGCCGCGGATCTTGATGTTGAGCGCATTGCCGCCGGCCATGGTCGGACCGGCGCGGAAGATCACGTTCCCAGCCGGGCCTGGCCACACGTGCAAGCCGAAGATCGCATCGACCTTCGGGTCGTCGAGCACACCGGCGGCGATCATCGGTTGCGCGCCCCCGGGTCCCTCCTCGGCCGGCTGGAAGATGAACACCACCGTGCCCGGGATCTGCGCCTTCATCCCCGCGAGCACTTCGGCCGCGCCCATGAGGATCGCGACGTGGTTGTCATGCCCGCAGGCGTGCATCACGCCGACCTGGTTGCCGTTGAACTCGGTGCGCACCCGCGAGCGGAAGGGCAGGTCGGTCATCTCGGTCACGGGGAGCGCATCCATGTCGGCCCGCAGGGCGACGACCTTGCCCGGCCTGCCGCCGCGCAGGACGCCGACCACACCGGTGCCGCCGACCTTCTCCCGCACCTCCATTCCCAGAGAGCGCAGGTGTGCCGCGACCAGCGCGGCGGTCCGGACCTCCTGCATGCCGAGCTCCGGATGCTCGTGGATGTCTCGGCGCCACGCCACGACCTTCGCGTTCACCTCGGCCGCGCGCCGGTCGAGTTCGGCGTGCAGACGGGCCGGCTGTGCGGAGAGCATCACGGGGAGCGCGAGGACGGCCGCGGCCGCGGCGGAGCGCAGGAGGATCGGGAGGGCGCGCATCGTTCGTCGGGTGGAGGTGGGGTCGGTCCCGGAACCTGACCCTTCCCCGAACGGGGCGGAAGGGGTTCTCCGCGCCGGCGGTGGCGGCGTCGGCGGGATGAGGCAAATTGCGTTCACCTCCCCCGGGGCCCCGATGCGACCACAGATCCAGTCCTTGCTCGACGATGTCGAAGCCGTGCGTGCGCGATGGACGCGGCTCAGCGCGGCGACGCCCGACGATCGCTGGGCCACGCGCGCGGATCCCGAAGCGTGGTCGGTCGCCGAGTGCATCGCGCACCTCAACCTCACCGCGCGCGCGATGCAGCCGCTGCTCGAGTCCGCCAATGACGAGGCGCGGGCGCGGGGTCCGTTCACCGGCAAGATGCGCAAGTCGCTCTTCGGCGCACTGCTCAGCCTCATGGTGGGCCCGGTGCCGCGCGTCGCGGGCATGCGCATCGGACGCATCAAGACACCGCCGCCGTTCGTTCCGACGAGCGACGAATCGCGCGCGGCCATCAGCGGGGAGTTCGAGCGGCATCTGGCGTCGCACGAGGCGGCGCTGCGCGCCGCGGATGGCCTGCCGCTGCATCTGGTGCGCGTCGAGTCCCCCTTCGCGCCGGGCGCCCGGTACGACGCCTACTCCGGCTGGCTGGTCGTGCTGCGCCACTGCCATCGGCATCTCGACCAGGCGGAGCGCGTCTGGCGGCGCTAGGGCGCCGGGCGGGGCGCGGCCCTGCGCGGCGCGGCTAGGCCGAGCGCGCGAAGGCTGCGGCTTCCTCGTCGTCGATCGCGGCCGCCACGCGCGCCGCCGTGGCGGTGGCGCTCTCGAGGAGCGGGATGCCGGGGCCGAGATACGATCCGCAGAACCACAGTCGGCGGCCGTGCTGCGCCTGCAGCATGGCCATCTCGCGCGCGCCGGTCAGCGAGGCGCCGTTCACGAGCGGCCGCTCGAAGCTCGCGTGCGCCTTCACCATCTCGGGGCGCGGCGCGATGATCGGGTTCCACGTCTGGAACACCGGTGAGCAGTCGCGCAGCGCCGGCTGGACCCGGTTCATCCAGATGGTCGCCATGGGTTTGTCGTGCGCCCGGCTGCGCACGAGGTTCACCGGCGCCCAGTGCCGCCGGTCGGCCGGCGCGAGCCGCGCATCGGTGTGCACCATGACGTCGCTCGGCTCGTACGCGAACCGCTCGAGCGCCTCGCGTTCGCGCCGGTAGGACGCGTCGAGCATGCGCGCGGCCTGATTCGCCTGCGTCGCGATCACCACGTGGTCGAACCGCTGTTCACCGCCTTCCCACGCGATCCGCACACCGTCCGCACATGGGCTGATCGCGCGCACCTGCATTCCGCAGCGAACTTCCGCGAGCGGCGCCGTGAGGCGGCGGACGACCTCCTGCGTGCCCAGCACCACGCGCCGGACGCCGCCGAAGGTCAGGCCACGCGTGAGGTACTCGAGGATGACGCGCGCCGGGTACTCGCGCACCGCGGCGCTCGTGCACGTGCACACCGTCGCGAAGGCCGGGATGAGGAAGCCCTCGGTGAAGTCCGGACCGAGTCCGGCGCGGTCGAGCCACGTGCCCAGCGGCTCGTCGCTCGTGCCGAGCCGGTGGAGGGCGGTCGGCGCCATGCGGTAGAAGCGCAGCAGGTCGCGGCTGATGCGCAGCGCCGTGCGGCCGAGCGGGAAGGCGGGCATCGGCACGGAGCGCCCGGCGACCAGCAGGTTCGCGTAGCGATAGTAGACAGGTCCGCCGAGTTCGCTGAAGGAGCCGGCGTAGTTGGTCCGCTCGAGCGCGACGCCGAGCGACTGATAGAGGCCGATCAACGTCGGATAGTAGCCTTCATAGATGACGCGGAGCGGGACATCGATGCGCCAGTTCCGCCCGTCGTGGTCGAGGTCGAGCGAGTGCGCATCCATGCCGGCGACCGGGTGCCGCTCGATGAGCGTGACCCGATGACGGGCGCTGAGTCGCCAAGCCGCGGAGAGGCCCGCGATCCCCCCGCCGACGACCGCGACCTCCATTCCGACACGCACGCTGGCAACGCTCCCTGTGGTGATGGGTACGAACGTAAAGCTGGACCCGCGCGTCCCGGAGCGGTATCCGGTACCGGATGATAGATTCGCCTCCCCGCCGTCTGCCAGCGCCGCGCCCGCCGCCCGCGTACCTCAAGGACCATGGACGCCCTGCTCACCTTCCTCTTCAAGCATCCGGCGCGGGTCTGGGAGCGAGGGGAGTTGGCGTGGGGTCCGGTCGTGCCGGGATGGCTCCTCGCGCTCTCGGCCGTCGCCGCGATCGGCATCTCGCTCTGGAGCTATCAACGCATCCAGGGGCTCGGGCGGTTGCATCGCGCGGGACTCGCCGCGCTCCGCGTCTCGGCCCTGCTCCTCGTGATCGCGTGCCTCGCGCGCCCCACGCTGGTCGTCGCGAGCGCGGTGCCGCAGCGCAACGTGCTCGCGGTGCTCCTCGACGACTCGCGGTCCATGGCCCTCAAGGACGGAGGCGACGAGGCGCGCGCTGCGGTCGCCGAGCGGGTCTTCGCCGATTCCTCCGCGCTCGTCCGCGCGCTCGCCGATCGCTTCGCGCTCCGCTTCTATCGGTTCGCCGCCGATGTGCGGCCGGCCTCGAGCGCCGCGGGGCTGCGCACGCTCGGCACGCGCACCGACCTCGCGGGGGCGCTGGACGGTGCGCGACAGGAGCTCTCCGGCACGCCGATCGCCGGCATGGTCGTGGTCACCGATGGCGCGGACAACGCCGGACGGGAACTGGACCCGGCGCTCCTCGCGCTCAAGGCGCGACGCATCCCGGTGTTCACCGTCGGCGCCGGACTCGAGCGCTTCCCGCGCGACGTCGCGATCGAGCGCGTCACGCTGCCGGCGCGGCCGCTGCGCGGCGCGAGCCTCCTCGCCGACGTCACCCTGCGGCTCCGCGGGGTCGCCGGGGAGAAGGTCACCCTCAGCGCCGAGGCGGACGGCCGCGTGGTGGGGACCGAGACGGTCACCTTCCCGGCGCGCGAGGAATCGATGCGCGCGCGGATCCGGCTCGCGCAGCTGGACCCGGGCACGCACCGCATCACCGTGCGCGCGCCGGCGCTCGAACGCGAGACGATCTCGGAGAACAACGAGGCGCACGGCGTGGTGCAGGTGCGCGAGGGCCCCGACCGCATCCTGTACGTCGAGGGCGAGCCGCGCTACGAGCTCGGCTTCATCCGTCGCGCCATCGCGACCGACAGCGCGCTCCAGCTCGTCGTCCTCCTGCGCAGCGCGGAGCAGAAGTACCTCCGGCTCGGCGTGCGCGATTCGCTCGAACTGGCGGGCGGATTCCCCACCAAGCGCGAGGAGCTGTTCGCGTACCGCGGCGTCGTGCTCGGCAGCATCGAGGCGTCGTTCTTCACGCCGGACCAGATGCGCATGCTCGCCGAGTTCGTGAGCGTGCGGGGCGGCGGACTGCTCGCGCTCGGGGGCCGGGGCGCATTCGCCGAGGGCGGCTTCCGTGGCACGCCGGTCGCGGAAGTGCTGCCCATCGCGCTCGATCGCTCGCCGCGCGACGCGGAGGCCATGCCGGCCGAGCTCCGCGTGCGGCCGACGCTCGCCGGCTTCAGCCAGCCCGCCCTCCAGCTCGCCGCCACCGATTCCGCCACGTCGAGGAAGTGGGACTCGCTCCCGCCCATCACCGTGCCGAACGCGCTCGGATCGCTCCGGCCCGGTGCGACCGCGCTCCTCACCGGGCGGCGCGCCGGCGAGAGCATCGACCAGCCGGTGTACGCGACCCAGCGCTTCGGCCGCGGCATCGCCGGGATCTTCGCGGCGCAGGACAGCTACGTCTGGAAGATGGATCCGACCACGCCGGTCGAGGACGTCACGCACGAGACGCTCTGGCGGCAGATGGCGCGTGCGCTCACGGAGGATGCGCCCGAGCGCGTCGAGATCACCGCGGTGCCGTCGCGCGTGGCCCCCGGCGAGCCGGTCGAGCTGCGGGTGCGTGTCGCCGACGAGCGCTACAACGAGGTGAACGATGCGTCCGTGGTGGCCACGGTGACCACGCCGAGCGGCCGGATCAGCGACGTGCCGCTCGAGTGGGCGCTCGCCGAGAACGGTGTCTACACCGGGCGCTTCGTCGCCGAGGAGCCGGGACTGTACGCGATCGGTGCGGATGCACGACGCGGCGCCGACACGGTGCGCGGGCCCGCGACGGCGCTCCTCGCGGACGACGCGGGCGCCGACGTCGAGCAGGCGGAGCAGCGCGCCCCGTTGCTGCGTCGCATCGCGGCGGAGACGGGCGGTCGATACTACCCGCTCACCGATGCGGGTCGCCTCGCCGAGGACGTGAAGTACACGGAGAGCGGTGTCTCGGTGCGGGAAGCGATGGACCTGTGGGACATGCCGGCGGTGTTCCTGCTGCTCGCGCTCCTGCTCGGCGCGGAGTGGGCGCTCCGTCGGTCGCGAGGGCTCGCCTGATGCCCGAGCGCGCGACGGTCCGCCGGAACCTCCACTTCGGCGGCGCGATGCTCGCCGTCGTGCTCGCGGCCGCGCCGCTCTCGGCGCAGCGCACGCACGCGCTCATCATCACCGGCCTCGGCGGCGAGCCGGCGTTCACGGCCGCCTTCACCGCGCAGGGCGCGGCGCTCGCCGATCTCGCCCGCACGCAGTGGCGTGTCGCGGACTCGAGCCTCACCTGGCTCGCCGACGATCCCGCGCGTGACCGCCGCGTGTCCGCGCGCGCGAGCAGGGACGCGGTCGCCGCGGCGTTCCTCCGGCTCTCCGGCCGTGTCGCGCCCGGGGACGTGGTCGTGGTGGTGCTCATCGGTCACGGGTCCGGCGAGGGCGCGCAGTCGCGCGTGAACCTGCCCGGCGCCGATCCGACCGCCGCCGACTACGCGGCGTGGATCGCCGGCTTCGCCCAGCAGACCGTCGTCTTCGTCGTCGCGGCGAGCGCGAGCGGCGACTTCACGGGCGTGCTGCAGG
>CAYXGS010000013.1:0-9672 GCA_964464585.1 uncultured Gemmatimonas sp.
ACGCTGTGGTGACCGTGGCGGTTGGTGTCGCGGCCGTTGGCACGACGCAGATCACCGCCGCGCCGACGTCGATGACGACGGACGGCTCGTCGACGATCACGGTGCAGCTGCGGGATGCGGCGGGCAACAACCTGACGACCTCGGGCGGCACGGTCGCGTTGGCGACGACACTAGGGTCGCTGACCGCGGTGACCGACAACGCGAACGGCACCTACACGGCGACGCTGACGGCAGCGACCACCGGCACCGCGACGATCACCGGTACGCTGAACACGGTCGCGATCACGGACAACGCTGTGGTGACCGTGGCGGTTGGTGTCGCGGCCGTTGGCACGACGCAGATCACCGCCGCGCCGACGTCGATGACGACGGACGGCTCGTCGACGATCACGGTGCAGCTGCGGGATGCGGCGGGCAACAACCTGACGACCTCGGGCGGCACGGTCGCGTTGGCGACGACACTAGGGTCGCTGACCGCGGTGACCGACAACGCGAACGGCACCTACACGGCGACGCTGACGGCAGCGACCACCGGCACCGCGACGATCACCGGTACGCTGAACACGGTCGCGATCACCGACAACGCGACGGTCACGGTGAGCGTCGGTGCTGCCGCGGTCGGCACGACGCAGATCACCGCGGCCCCGACGTCGATGACGACGGACGGGTCGTCGACGATCACCGTCCAGTTGCGCGATGCGGCGGGGAACAACCTCACGACCTCGGGCGGCACGGTCGCGCTCGCGACGACGCTGGGGTCGCTCACGGCAGTGACCGACAACGCGAACGGCACCTACACCGCGACCCTGACGTCCACCGCGACCGGCACGGCCACGATCACCGGCACCCTGAACGCCGTCGCGATCACCGATGACGCCACCGTGGCCGTCGCGGCCGGCATCGCCACCCAGCTCGTCTTCACCGTCGAACCCGTCGACGCCGACACCGGTGTCGCGATGTCCCCGGCGATCGTCGTCCAAGCGCGGGATGCGTCCGGCAACCTCGCCACCGACTTCACCGGGAACGTCACGCTCACCATCGCCGGCGGCACTGCGGGCGCGACGATCACCGGCACCGCCATCGTCGCGGCCGTCGGCGGCATCGCGACCTTCGCGGACATCCGCATCGACAGCGCCGGCGCAGGCTACTCGCTCACCGCGAGCGCGGCCCCGCTCGCTGACGCGACCTCGGCCCTCTTCACCATCACCGCGCCGCCGGCTGGACTCGAGGGCGCGCAGGTGGGGAACCTCGTCGCGGCGATCGACCGCGACCGCAGCGGGGTACTCCCCTTCAGGCTCGCACCCGCCACCTTTCCGATGATCGGCGCGCACGCCGGTCGACCCGTCCCACTGAGCTCGCCCGCCGCATGACCTGCCCTCGTTGCTCCGTCTCCGAGATCTCCCCGCTCACGGGGAAGTGCGACCTCTGCGGCTTCTCCGTCGCCACCGCGGTCGTCGTGGAGCCCGCGGACCTCCTCGCGGAACTCGCCACGCGCCAGCTCGCGCACGAGTTCACGTTCGGCGAGCGCATCGGTCGCGGCCGGGAATCGGCGGTCTACCGGGCGACCGAGCTCGGCTCCGGACGGTCGGTCATCCTCAAGGTCATCCTCCGGCGCAATGCCGAACCCGACGTCGCCGAGGCGTTCCGCACCCTCATGGCGACGCTCGCGGACTTCGACCACCCGCACCTCATCCCGGTCCTGCGGCACGGGAGCACGGACAGCCTCTTCTGGTTCGCCACGGAGGACCGGGGCACGGTCTCGCTCGCGCACAAGCTGCAGCAGGACGGGCCGATGGAACCGAAGGCCTGCCGCCGGCTCCTCACGCAGGTCGTGAGCGCGCTCGACTACCTGCACCGGCACGGCCTCGTGCACGGCGCGGTGAAGGCGGAGAACGTCCTCATCAGCCGCGACGGATGGGTCCTCCTCGCGGACCCGAACTTCATCCGTCCGCGCTGGCGCCGCACCTCGCGTGCGACACCGGTCATCGTGTCGCCGACGACGCCGGCACCGGGCACCCCGATCGTGCACGATCCCGTCGGTCCGTGGGTCGCGCCGGAGGAACAGGAGCGCGGCGAGCGGCTTCCCGCGGCGGATCAGTACGCGCTGGCGGTCCTCACCATCGAGTGCCTCGCCGGTGCGGAAGCGGAGTCGGTCGTCGATCCGCTCGCGCTGGCCGGACCCACGGTGCCGCCGCGGATGCGGCGCGCCCTGGAACGGGCGCTCGACCCGGTGCCCACGCGGCGCTTTCCGGGCGTCACCGACTTCCTGTGGGCGCTCCAGGAGGACGTGGCGGCGACCATCGAATCGCCGATGCCGAGGCAGACATCCGAAGTCGTCATGGTGCAAGGCTGGACGCCGCCGGTCGATGGCACGCGCCCGCTCGTGCTCATCGCGCGTGGTGTCGTCGCGCTCGTGGTCCTTGGGGCCCTCGCGCTCGCGGCGCCGAGCGTCCGCGACCTGCTCCGGCCGCGTCCACAGGTGGTGAGCGCCGCGCAGGGTCCGCTCGTGGCCGATCCCATCGCCCCCTCGACGATCGCGCCGACGCCCTCCACTGGAGCGCCGGCCGTGACCGCGCCCGTCGCGGTCGATGCCCCGGCGGCCCCGAGCTCGCCAGCAGGGACCGCGCCGCGCGCGCGCCCCGCGCCGGCGGGCGGATCCGCATCACGCCCCGGTCCGGGTTCCGCCCCGGCGGCGGTCGCGAGCCCTGTCACGCCCGCACCGGCGCCGGCTCCCGTGGCGTCGGGCGGTGCCCTGCTCTTCGTGAATGCCTCGCCCTGGGGCCAGGTGTACGTCGATGGTGTCCTCATCGGCAACACGCCGCGGGCGAACATCGCGCTCGCCGCCGGCAGTCATGTGCTCCGGGTGAGCCGCGAGGGCTTCGCGACCTTCGAACGCAGCATCCGCGTCGCGCCCGGTGACACCGTCCGCATCACGGACATCGTGCTCACCCCTGGCCGGCCATGACGCGTCCGCTCGCCCTGCTCCTCGCCGTCGCGCTCGTCGCCTTGCCATGCACCATGGCGGCGCAGCGCCCCGATCCGCTGGCGCGGTCGCTCGCGGCCTACCGCGACCTCGACTATGACGGCGCCGCGACGGCTCTCCGCGCGATCCTCGCGCCGACCGGTGCCGCCGGTCTCAGTGACGCCGACCGCATGCGCGCACTCATGTACCTCGGCGCCACCGAGGCCTTCCGCAGCCGCCGCGATGCGGCGATCGAGGCCTTCCGTGCGCTGCTCGCGCTCGATGTCCGTTACCGGCCCGACGACCTCGTCTTCCCGCCGGAGGTATCGACGCTCTTCCAGGAGACGCGCATCGGATTCCGCGCGGCGACCGTCGTCGTCCCGGCGGAGACGCAGATCGCGTCGACCGCGGACCGGTTCCCGATCCGCATCTACGCGGCCTCGCTGCATGACATCCGCGTGAGCGTCATCGATGCGACCGGCGGTCCGGTGCGCGTGCTGCACGACGGAGCGGTGGGGGACAGCCTCGAGCTCCTCTGGAACGGACGCGACGGGCTCGGACGCCTGCGCGAGGCCGGGACGTATCGGCTGCGGGTGACCTCGCGCTCGCCCAGCGGACGCGACGAACGCGAGGTCATCGTCCCGCTCACGATCACGCAGGTGAACCAGGATACGCTCGCGATGCCGGCGCCCCTCCTGGCGTCGACCTTCCGGACCGAGACCGCGCCGGCGACGGCCGGGACGCGGTTCCTCGTCGCGGGGATCACCGGTGCGCTCGCGGCGGCGGCGCTTCCGTCGATCGCCGGAGCAGGGAGCGAGGGCGGAGCCCTGCGCTTCGGCGTGTCCGCCGCGCTCGGCGTGGCCGGCGTCCTCGGATTCAATCGCGCGCGGCAGCCGCGCCCGATCCCCGAGAACATCGAGTGGAATCGGCGCCAGCGCGCGGCGTGGCAGGAGGAGACCGAACGCGTGCAGCGTGAGAACGTCGCCCGGCGGGCCGCGACACGGCTGCGGATCGCCGCGGGCGCTGCCACCACGACGGTGATCCGATGAGCGGCGCGATGCCCCGCATCCTCGCGCTCGTCGCCCTCGCCGCGTCCGCGTCGACCGTCGAGGCACAGCGCATCGCGGTCGGGGGCGGGGTCAGTGTCTCGTCCGCGACCGTCGCGCGCCTCGGCGTCTCGACACTCACCCTCAACGGTGTCGTGGCGGGTGCCGGGGGCGGGCTGCGGTTCGGTCGATTCTCGCTCGACGCCGCCTACCTCGAGGGGACGCTCAGGCCCGAGTCCGGTTCGCTTGGCGTGGACGAGGTCTTCGCCGAGGCGAGCCTGGTCGCGCGTGCGGAGGTCGGCCGCGGCTTCTCCGTCGGCGCCGGACCGCGGGCTCGCGCGTTCATCGCGCCCGGCGGGACGGTACGGTGGATGCGCCTCGAGGCGCGCGGCCGTTACGAGGCGGAGGTCATTCCCGGTCTCGCCCACGCCGACGTCGAGCTCTGGCAGGTGCTCAGCGGCGAGGTCAACGCCCAGGGTGGCGCCGATGGCGGTCGCGGCGGCAGCACCGGCCTCACCGTCCAGTTCCCCGACTCGCGCTTCGCGCTCCGGCTCGTGTACACGGCCGATCGCGTCGCCTTCGTGAACGGATCGAGCGAGTTCGTCGACGCGGTCGCGCTCGGGTTGCGGATCGGCCGCTTCTAGGCGAGCGTGAGGCGGTGCCTCACCACCCGCTCCACCATCGGCGCGTCACGCTGCTCGTCGCGTTCATCGTGATCGTGATCGCCGTGACCACGTCCGACGTGCTCCACGGCGCTTTCGTGGATGCGCTCGCCATCGCCGAGCGCCTCATGCGGGCGTATCCGCGCGCGGGGATGGCGATCTTCATCGCCCTGTCCGGCCTCTCGGCGATGCTCTCCTTCTTCTCGAGCTCGGCCCTCGTGCCGGTCGGCGTCTACGTGTGGGGTCCGACGGCGACGATGGTCATGCTCTGGGTGGGCGGCGTGACCGGCGGCGCCGCCGGCTACTGGATGGCCCGCACCCTCGGCCGTCGCATCGTGAAGCGGCTCGTCCCCGAGGCGCCGTTCCGTCGGTATGAGACCTTCTTCCGGACGAGGGCCCGTTGGCAGACGGTCCTGCTCTTCCGCATCGCCCTGCAGTCCGAGCTCCCGAGCTACGTCCTCGGCGTGCTCAAGTACCCGTTCACGACGTACCTGCCGATGATGGTCCTCGCCGAGATCCCCTTCGTGGTGTTCGCGGTCTATCTCGGGGAGACGCTCCTGGAGCGGAACGGGATGGTGTTCGCGGTCGCGCTCCTGCTGGGGGTGAGCCTCACCGTGATCGCGTTCAGGGCGCTGCAGCGCGAGATGCGCGACGTCTGACGCCCCCATTGCGCGATAAGTAATAAAGAGTATCTATCATCGCATCATGCATCGAACGACGACCCGGTGACCGCGGCACCGATCGCGCTCGCAGCACCCTCCAACGCACCGTTGCTGGTGTGGGTGCTCGCGCCGCTCGTCGAGACCGACGACGCCGACATCGCCTGGTACGCCGACTTCTCGCAGAGCAAGGCGGAGTACGAGCGGGCCTTCGCCGCCCTCGGCGTCGCCTGGCGATGGCAGCCGGTGACGATGCGTGACTACGAGGACGTCGTGCGGCGGATCCTCCGCGAATCGGCCGGCCATGAACCGGTCGTGTTCAACCTCTGCGACGGCGACGAGGTGAACGGGTCGCCGGGCCTGAGCGTGATCCGCTGCCTCAAGGCCAACGGCCTCCGGTTCACCGGCGCCGATGAGCGCTTCTACGACGTGACCACGTCGAAGATCGTGATGAAGGAGGCGTTCGACCGCGCCGGCGTCCCGACCTCGCCCTGGGCGGTGGTCCCCCGCGACGGCAGCGGCGTGACCGACATCCTCAGGCGTCTCGGTGCGCCGCTCATCCTCAAGCCCGCCGTCTCCGCGGGGAGCATGGGCATCACCACCAAGAGCGTCGTGCAGACCCCGCAGGCACTGCGCGCCGCCCTCAAGCGCCTCAACAAGGGCTATCATGGCTGGGATGTCGCCGGCGGCGGTGTGTTCGTCGAACGGTTCGTCGACGGGCCGGAGTTCACGACCTTCATCGTCGGCGCCTTCGACCGCCCGCGCAGCGCGACCGTCTACCCGCCGGTCGAGCGCGGGTTCAATCCGGCCCTCCCGCCCACCGAGCGCTTCCTCTCGTTCGACCGGCTCTGGGGCCTGTATGAGACGGAGACCCCGCTCGAGAACGATGCCGATCTCTGGAAGTACCGCCCGATCCCGCGGAGCCTCGCCAAGCGCGTGAAGGAGATCAGCTGGGCCGCGTACGAGGCCGTCGGCGGTCGCGGGTACGGACGCGTCGACCTGCGGCAGGACCGCGAGACCGGGGAGATCCATGTCCTCGAGGTCAATGCGCAGTGCGGCATCTCCGAGGATGAGTCCTACACGTCCATCGGCGCGATCCTCCGATTCGCCCGCGCCAGCTTCGCGAGCGCCGTCGGCGAGATCATCGCCGTCTCCGCGGACCCGGGCGTCACCCGGCCGCGCCTGTCCCGCACCCGCCGCACCGCCACTGCATGAAGGTCTGTGTCCTCCAGCCGGACTACTCGGAGTCCGGCGTGGATTACCGTCACTACGACCCGACGCGTGACCTCGCCCGGCTCCTCCCGGGGCACGAGGTCCATCACGAGGCGCTGAAGAAGGTCTCCACGTACCGGCAGCTCAAGCGGCTCTCCCCGCAGGGCTTCGACATCTACGTGAACCTCTGCGAGGGCTACCTCGAGTGGGACGTCCCGTCGATCGACGTCATCCACTCGCTCGAGGCCCTCGGCCTCCCGTACACCGGCCCCACGCCGCTGCTGTACGACCCGCCGAAGCCCCTCATGAAGTACGTGGCGCACACCGTCGGCATCGCCACGCCCATGCACGCGATCGTCGATGCGGGGCGCGTGGCCAAGGCGGCCGCCTCGAGCGACGGCCTCGCCGCGGCGGACCTCATGCTGCGGAAGGCGACCGGACACCTGCGGTATCCGCTCTTCGTGAAGCCATCCAAGGCGGGGGACTCGCTCGGCGTCGACGAGCACGCGATCGTCGCCGACCACACCGCGCTCCTCACGCAGGCGCTCGCGCTGGCGGACGAGTACCCCGACCTCCTCGTCGAGGAGTACATCGATGGCCGGGAGTTCACGGTCCTCGTCATCGGCGAGGAATCGGGGAAGGGACACGGCTCGGCGCTCGCCCCGATCGAGTACGTCTTCCCGCCGGGATTCCGGTACAAGAGCTACGCACTCAAGACGAGCGAACTCCATCCGGAGGCCAACATCCGCGTGGAGGACGCCGCACTCTCGCAGCGGCTGCGCGACGCCGCCGAGCGGCTCTTCGCGGGATTCGCCGGCGTCGGCTACGCCCGCATGGACTTCCGGATGGATGCCGCGGGGACGATCCACTTCCTCGAGGTGAACTTCACCTGCTCGGTGTTCTACGCCGAGGGGTCCGAAGGCTCGGCCGACCACATCCTCAAGCTCGATGGGATCGGCCAGACCGGCTTCCTCCGGCGGATCATCGCCGAGGGGATCGCGCGCCATCGGCGGAAGCAGAAACCGTACGAGATGCGCGGGAACGGGATCGCCGGCTATGGCATCGTGGCCACGAGACCCATCGCCAAGGGCGAGGTGATCTTCCGCGGCGAGCAGCGCGCCGCCCGGATCGTGACCCGGCGGCACGTGGACACCAACTGGAATGCCGCGGACCGCGAACTCTTCCGGCACTACGCCGTCCCGCTCAGCAGCGAGGTCTACGTGATCTGGGACGAGGACCCAAACCTCTGGGCACCGCAGAACCACTCGTGCGAGGCCAATACGGTCTATGTCGGGCTCGACGTCCGGGCTGCCCGCGAGATCGCGGAGGGAGAGGAACTCACCCTCGACTACGCCCAGCTCCTTGACGATCAGGGCGCGAGCTTCAGTTGCCGGTGCGGCGCCCGATACTGTCGGGGAGAGGTCCGAGGTTCGTCCGGCAACTCCGTCACCTCCCGGGAGGCGGAACTCGGAGGACGGGGTACGAGATAGCGAGCCGCAACATTCCGGCGGCGCGCAGCGTTGATATGACAGGATGTCACTGTATCGGCGGGGCACGTTCGCGCGTCCCTGCAGTGTGCTCGAAGGACCCGGGGTAGTCGCTCGCCACTCGTGGAGGTCCGATGCCGTCGTACGGGATGCCGCTGAACGTGATCCTCTTCCTCGCCTCCTTCTGGACGGCGACGATCTACGGCATCATGAGCGGCGACTGGCTGGGGGCCGCCCTCTGCCTCACCGTCGGCTTCCTCGCGCTCACCAGCGAGCGCCTGACCCCCGCGCGCGCCGAGGACGACGACGCGCGCTGAGCGGCACCGGACGGACCCCTCGGCGACGCGACTACTTCGGCGCGGCCGGCACCAGCACGGCATCGATCACGTGCACCCAACCGTTCGACGCGCGCACCGAGGCGATGACCTTCGCCTCGCCGATGAAGGCGTCGCCGTTCCGCCGCGTGAACTTCTCCCGCGTGCCGTCCACCATCCCGACCATCTGGCCGTCCTCGAAGTAGTCCAGCTCGAGCGCGGACGTGGTGACGTGGTGCTGCAACACCGTCTTGAGCTGTGACCTGTTCTCCGGCTTGAGCAGTCCGTCGACCGTGCCGGCCGGCAGCTTCTCGAAGGCGGCGTTGGTCGGAGCGAAGACGGTGAACGGACCGGCGTTCGCCAGCGCGTCGACGAGACCGGCCGCCTGGAGCGCGGCGACGAGCGTCGTGTGGTCCTTCGAGCCGGCGGCGACCTTCACCACATCGGGTTGGGACACGTCGTCCTTGACGGAAGCCTGACCGCTGGCCGCGGCACTGGCGGGCGCGGCGGAATCGCCGCTGACGGCCGGTCCACAGGCGAGGAGGAGCAGGGCGGAGACGGCGGGCAGGAGGGTACGGGTGCGTGCGAGGGGCATGGCGAGGATCCCGGTAAAGGTGCAACTGACATGCACCAAACGTTGCCATCAGCCGGATGCGGTGCGCAGTAAGGCGGTTTCCGCGACCGGAGTCAGCGAATCCGCTACGAAGCCATCGCGCTATCGCGCTCGCACGGGATTTGCTACTGTTGTCGGCGAAGCACTCACCCTCACCACCCGAGCACGGGATCCCCACATGCTGACGCGCTCCCTGAAGGCACTCACCCTCACCTTCGCCGCTCTCCTCGCGCTCGCAGCCCGTCCCTCGGACGCCCGCGCCCAGGAGCATGCGGAGCTGGTCTGGAAGCAGCTCAACACCGCGTTCAACACGGTCAACCGCGACGGCTACGGTTCGCTGAACTACATCATCGGCCGCATGGGCGAGGGGAAGACCGACAGCTGGACGCTGAACTTCGAGAAGGGCACCAGCTACCGCATCGTCGGCGCCTGCGACAAGGACTGCGCCGACCTCGACATCGAGATCCTCGACGGCTCGGAAGTGCTCACCCGCGACATCCTCGATGACGACGCGCCGGTCGTCAGCTTCTCGCCGAAGGCCTCGGGCTCGCTCCGCGTGAAGGTGACGATGGCGAAGTGCTCGGATGAGCCGTGCTTCTTCGGCTTCGGGATCTTCCAGAAGTAGATGGCACACGGCGGATGGCAGAGAGGGGGGGGGGGGGGCGCGCGCCGGCCCGCCCCGGGGCGGCCCGCGGGCGCCACCAACAGCCCAGCCCC
>CAYXGS010000013.1:9682-81877 GCA_964464585.1 uncultured Gemmatimonas sp.
TTTTGGGTTTTTACATTTTTTTTTGGCACCCGGGGGTTGGGCTGCGCGGCGCGGCCCCCCCCCCCCCCCCCCCCTCTCTGCTTCTCCCGCGTGCCGCATCACACTGCCATCCGCCCTCCGCCATCTGACCCCGCCCTACCTCCCGGCTCCCAGATCATTCCAGTTCAAGATGCTGTTGAAGCCGAGGAAGAACGTCCCGTGCGTCTGCCACCGCCAGAACGGACGGATCCCGAACATCACCACGTGACCGGTGCCGAGCGGCGCATCGACGACCTGCGCGCGATTGGCGAGGGCCTCACCGCCCTGCAGTGAACCCGAGAGCAGCATCTCCGCGGGGTTCGACGGGAAGCTCATGATGACGCGAGGGCGGGTCGCGCCGGCGGCGCCGCCGCCGAAGCCGAAGCCGGCACCACCACCACCACCGCCGCCGCCGCCCTGACCACGGCCCGCGCCGCCGGCCGCTCCAGCGCCCGGACCACGCGTGGGGGCCGCGCCGGATGCCCCGGCCGACGCCGCGCCCGCGGCACCGCCCTCGACCGCGTTCCAGTCCCAGGTCGACAGCGTGAGCGGCGCCGCCATGGGTGTCGTGTTCTGCCCGGCGGGCCCGCCGCCGGCGCCACCGAACCCGCCGAAGCCACCCGCGCCGGCGCCGCCGGCGCTGAGCACTGGCGCGCTGTTGAAGTAGACGGGCACCTGCGCCGAGTAGCCGTACGCGATCGGGCTCGTGCGATCCGAGACGATGCCGCGCATCACCGAGCCGCGCACGAACAGGTTCGCCGGCGTCTCCACCGTCACACCGTTGGTGAGGTGATACTCGGGGAAGATCGTCGACGTCGATCCCTCGACGATGAGCGTGCCGCCCGCCTCGACGAACTTGCGGAGCTCCATGAGACCTTCGAAGCCCATGCCGCCGCGGATGTCATCGGTCTCGTCCACGCCGCCGAGGTTCGGCGTCTCGGCCGTTTTCCGGTACGGCAGCGGCGTCGTGCCGGTCATCGCGATGCCCGCCACCTGCGACTCGGCCGTCCCGCCGACATGCGGAAAGATGATGACGTCGTACTTCGCCCGGAGGTTGCCCTCGCGCAGCCTGGTGTCGGCGAAGTAGGTGTACGGCACGCCGTAGGTGTCGAGCGCCGCACGGACCCAGCCCTCGTCCTGCGTGCGCTGCCAGCTGTGGATGTAGCCGATGCGCGGGATGTCGAGTTCGTGCTGCTTGACCGTCGGTGCGGCGGCGAGTGCGATGCCCGAGATGCCGAGCTCGGTGAGCACCGGGTTCAGCTGCGACGCATTGGCCTGCGGGATGATGAACGCGCCGGCACGGAACTGCTTGCCACCCGCCTCGAACGCCTCCTCCGCCGCGTACATCCGCACGTCCTTCAGGCGGAAGCGCATCGTCACGAGGTTGTTGTCGGTGGTGTGGTCGATGACGACCACCGGCCCGCTGCCGACCACGCCGCCCGGCGCCGTCGCCGGCGCGGCGAGCCGGGTCATCCGCTGCGCGAACACCGTGGTGTCGCCGATGGTGTGCATGACGACGTTGCGCATGAGCTGGAACGTCCAGCCGGTGTCGTCGTACGGCCGCGGATTGGCCGCCGGGTAGTTCTGCGTCGCGAAGTACATGTCGGCCAGCGTGCGGTACGGCTGGTCGCCGCGGATCACGAAGTCGCCCTTCTGCACCGTCACGCCACCGGCCGTGAAGGTGTTGTCGGCGACCGAGATCTCGAGGCCCTGCCGGAACAGCTCGTTCACCGCCGCGACCGCGTCGGCCTTGCGGCGCTGGCCCGCCGGGATCACCCACGCGTTCACCGGACCCGAGCGCCCGCGCTCCACCGCGCGCCTGCTCTTGAGCCAGTAGTTCTCGAGGTAGAGCTTGCGGTTCTTGGCGAAGTGGTCGAGCGAGAACAGCACGCCCGACTCGGAGATGTTCACCGAGTTGCGCGGGCCCCACTTGATCTCGGGGAGCGGCGGGTTCGGGCGGAACCACTCGCGGCTCGTCGTCGCGGCCGGCACGCGGAGGTTCGCGTTGTTGTCCGGCCCGTAGCTCTGCACCTCGTAGAACCGGCCGATCGCGTTGCGCGTGTGCGCCGCGAAGAACAGGTAGTTCGGGACCCAGCCGTCATAGAAGCCGTAGGTCCACACGCCGGGCACGCCGCGCTTGGTCAGCTCCATCACGTCGGCCTGCGCCATCATCCACCACTCGTTCACGGTGATCGGGTCGAGCTGCTCATTGTACGGACCGGTGCCGGTGGAGGAATACAGGTAGCTCACCGACTCGTGCAGGTCGTGCATCACCTGCGGCGTCCAGTTGAGGAACTCGCGGTTGATGTTGCGCGTGAGCGCGAGGAACTGGCCCATGCCGTCGCGGTTGTTGTCATGCGCCACGTACTTGCCCCAGTACATCAGCGGCAGCCGCGCCTCGCCGGCAGGGCGCTTCTTGTTGTAGTAGTACGTGTCGACCTGCCGCTCCCGGCCGTCCACCTCGAGCACCGGCGTGATGAACGTGATCACGTTCTTGCGGATGTTGTCGAAGAACGCGTTCTCGGTCACCGCCATCCGGTACGTCAGCTCCATCAGCATCTCGGGGCCGCCGGTCTCGGTCGAGTGCAGTCCGCTCGTGAGCCAGTAGATCGGCTTCGCCGTGTTGAGCAGCTCCTGCGCGCGCGCCTCGCTCGTGCGCCGCGGGTCGGTGAGCTCCTTGAGCATCCCCTTGTAGCGGTCGAGGTCCCGGATCACCGCCTCGTCCGCGACGGCGACGATGATCATGTCGCGCCCTTCCTCCGACTTGCCGATGCGCCAGACCTTAACGCGCGGGCTCGCCGCGTCGAGCGCGTCGTAGTAGCGATACATGTCGCTCGCGTACGTCAGCTCGCCCGGCGTCCCGACGATCCGGCCGAGGAACTTGAGCGGCGTCGGGACCGTCGCCGAGGCGGGGAGGTCCGCGACGAGCTCGGTCGTGATGCGCGGATCCTGGAGGTATTCCTTGATCTTCGCGGTGTACTCGCGATCGACCGGCTGGGACTGCGCCGCCAGCGGCGCGGCCGTCGCGGCGAGCACCAGCGCGACAGCACCGACGGCGAGGGGACGGAACGGCACGGATCGGGTCATGCTGCGGACTCCGGTGGGGTGGGGAACGGCCTTCGAGTCGATACGCCGGCGGTGTGCGCCCCGTTGATGCGGCGCCGAGGGACAAGGTGGGGCCCTTGGGGACTCACTCGCAACGCTCATCGGGCCGGCCTACATTCACGCACCGCGCGTCCCCCTGCCGCCTCGTCGCGCCAACCCCGGTCCTCGCCCATGTCGCGTCCTGCATCACGACTCCGCTCGCTCGCCGCGCTGCTCCTCGTCGCGGCCAGCGCCCTGCCCGTGCTCGCGCAGCAGCGCCCCCTCCTCACCCCCGCCGACTACGGCAAGTGGGAGTCCCTCGGCCTGACCCGGCTCTCGCCCGATGGAGCCTGGCTCGCGATCGGCATCAACCGCGTGAACGAGGAGAACGAACTGCGGCTGCGCGGGGGCGCGCCGGATACCACGTACGTGGCGCCGTACGGGACGAGCGCCGCGTTCTCGAACGATTCGCGTTGGGCCGCCTATCTGGTCGGCGTCGCGCCGCGGGAACGCGAACGGCTGACCAAGGAACGCAAGCCCGTGCGGACCTCCTTCGCGCTGCGCGACCTCCGCACCGGTGCGCTCGTCACGCTCGCCGATGTCTCGTCGTTCGCGTTCAGCCCCGACGCGCGCTTCGTGCTGCTCCAGCGCTATCCGGCGGAGGGCAAGCGCACGTACGAACTCGTGGTGCAGGACCTGCGGAACGGGGCGCGGTATCTGTTCGGCAACGTGGGCGAGCACGCATGGTCGCAGGTGCGCGCGCTGCTCGCGATGACCGTCACCCCCGAGGGCGGCGCCGGCGGCAGCGTCCAGCTCTTCGACGGCGACATCAACGCCGCGCGCGTGCTCGAGAGCGGCGCCGGGACCTATCGCGCACTCGGCTGGCGCCCCAAGAGCACGGATCTCGCCGTGCTGCGCACCGTCATCGACAAGGCGTTCGTCGACACGGCGCACGCCGTGGTCGCGTGGACGAACGTCGAGATCGCGGGCACCGCCGCGCGCAGCTTCGACCCGTCGGTCGCACGCGGCGGGCTCAGTGAGACGCTCCGCATCGCGGAGGGATTCCGCCCCATCTGGTCCGACGATGCCGCCACGGTGTTCGTCGGCGTGCAGGCGCGGCTCGATACGGCGCATGCGCCGAAGCGGAGCGCCGAGAAGGTCTCCGACGTGGAGATCTGGCACCCGAACGACGTGCGCGTGATCCCGCAGCAGCGCGCATCCGAGGCTGGCGACCTCCGCGCCACGCGGCTCGCGGCATGGTCGGTGGGGAGCGCGACCGTGCGCCCGCTCACCGAGGACGCCGAGGAATCGGTGACCCTGCTGAAGGGGGATCGCGTGCTCACCGAGACCGATCGCTCGCCCTACGACTGGGGTCAGAAGTTCGGCCGGCGTGACACGGATGTGTATCTGGTGGACGTGGCGACCGGCGCGCGCACCAAGGCGCTCACGAGGATCCGCCACTACTTGGGTGCCGATCCGACCGGCCGTCGCCTGGCCTGGTTCGACGGCAAGGACTACTGGACCTACGAGATCGCGACGGGCAGGCGCACGAACCTGACCGGCGTGCTCACCAGCGCGCGGCGCGCCGACTTCGTCGACCGGGTCGACGACCATCCGAGCGATGTGCTGCCGCCGGTCGGCGGCGTGAACTGGACCAAGGACGGCGAGACCATGCTCGTCTACGACGTCCGCGACATCTGGGCGCTCCGGCTCGACGGCTCCGGCGGGACGCGCCTCACCGATGGCGCGAGCGAGGACCTGCGCCACCGCTTCGTCTCCTTCCAGCCGTTCAACGCGAGCGCGGCGGACCGCGCGCTGGACCTGTCGAGGCCGGTCCATCTCGAGCTGTTCGGGCGCCGCAGCAAGAAGAGCGGTTACGCGCGGCTCGTGAACGGGCGCGTCGAACGGCTCGTGCTCGCCGATGCGAGCCTGCGCGCGCTCGCGAAAGCCGACAGCGCGGAGCGCTACGTGTACACCCGGCAGCGGTTCGACGAGTCACCCAACGCGTTCGTCGCCGGCGCCGATCTCGCGCAGCCGGTCGCGCGCACGGCGACCAACCCGTTCCAGGCGGACTACGCCTGGGGCCGGGCGGAACTCATGGAGTTCACGAGCGCCATCGGCCGCCCGCTGCAGGCGATCCTCTACTATCCGGCGAACTACGATCCTGCGAAGAAGTACCCGATGGTCGTCTACACGTACGAGCTGCTCTCGCAGGACCTGCATCGCTACATCGTGCCGCGCGAGGAGGACTACTACAACACGACGACGTTCCTCGAGCGCGGCTACTTCGTGCTCATGCCCGACATCGTGTTCCGGCCGCGTGAGCCGGGGATCGCGACGCTGCATGCCGTGGAGCCCGCGGTGCGCGCGGTCATCGCGAAGGGGCTCGTCGACCCGGCGCGCATCGGGCACATGGGGCACTCGCAGGGCGGCTACGAGGCGGCGTATCTCGCGACGCACAGCCGGCTCTTCCAGACGACGGTCATGGGGGCGGGCATCTCCGACATGATCAGCTTCGCCGGCCAGATGCACTGGGGTTCGGTCCCCGAGTTCGACCACTGGGAGACGGGGCAGTTCCGCATGGAGGTCGCGCCCTGGGAGGACTTCGAGGCGATGCTCGCCAACTCGCCGCTCAACCGCGTGCACCAGATGCCGGCGAGGAGCATCCTCATCGAGATCGGCAGCGAGGACCCCACGGTCGACATGCGGCAGGGGGTGCTGCTCTACAACTATGCGCGTCGCGCCGGCAAGCAGGCGGTGATGCTCAACTATCCCGGTGAGGGACACGGGCTCGCCAAGAAGGAGAATCAGCTCGACTACCACCGTCGCATCCAGGAATGGTTCGCGCACTACCTCAAGGGGGAGCCGGCGGCGCCGTGGATGGTCAACGGCCAGTCGTGGCTCGAGCGCAAGCGGATCCTCGACGCCAACAAGCCATAGGACCGACCATGGCGCCCGGGTCGCTGGTCAAGCTCCGTCGCATCTGTCTCGCGCTGCCACAGGCCACCGAAGTGGAAGCGTGGGGCACGGCGACGTTCCGTTGTGGACGGATCTTCGCGATGTACTCGACCGCGGACGACACGGTGCACAGCGGCGGTCGCCCGGGGGTGTGGCTCAAGGCGGGTCCGGGGGATCAGGCGCTGATGATCCGCAGTGACCCGCGCCGTTTCTTCCGGCCGCCCTACGTGGGCGCGGCCGGGTGGATCGGCGTCCGGCTCGACGACGATCCCCCGTGGGACGAGATCGCGATCCTCGTCGAGGAGTCGTGGCGGCTGATCGCACCGAAGAAGGTGCTGAAGGCCCACGGCGCAGGGACCGCGATCGCCGCTGCACCGTCCCCGCGGCGGTCGCCGACGAAGCCGACGCCGAACGCGTCCGTCCGCCGAAGCCCCGCCGCGAAGAAGAAGTAGCCGTTCGGCGTCCCGCTACGCGTACCGCGCCGCGAGATTCCCGATGATCATCGTCCACCCCTTGGTGTGGCCCTCGATCGCGGCCGGCGTGCGCAACTGCTCGTGCGTGAGCACGACCTCGGTGTGACCCGGCGCCGATCCGGCACGGAAGTCCACCGTCACGAGCGATGACTCGCCTCCCGTGTTCACGGACATCCAAGTGAACACGAGCCGGCGCGGCCGGTCGATCTCGCGATAGATGCCGGTGTGCAGGATGTCCTTGGTCGCCGCGTGCATGTTGATGCGGAACCCGCCACCGACCCGTGCATCGACCTCCACCGTCGAGTCCCGGGTCCCGCCCGAGCCGTCGTTCGGGCGCATCCAGCGGCCCAGGCTCTCCGCGTCCAGCCAGGCATCGAACAACTCCTCCGCGGTCGCTTCGATCTCGCGCCGCACCGTCACTGCGGGGGCGTTCGTCATCGTGCTCATCTCCGTCTCCTCCGGTCTGGTGTGCCGGACTTGGGTGGCGTGCGTCTGGCCTTCACGAACTGCTCGAGCGCCGAGAGTCGCGACTCCCAGAACCCGCGGTAGTGCTCCATCCAGGCCACGGCCTCGGCCATCGGTGCCGCGTTGAGCGAGAGCACGTGGTCACGCCCGTACACATCGCGGCGCACGAGCCCCGCGCGCTCGAGCACCTTGATGTGCTTGGACGTGGCGTTGAGCGAGATCGGGAACGCCTCCGCGATCTCGGTGACCCGTGCCTCGGACGCCGCCAGCCGGGCGAGGATCGCCCGGCGCGTGGGGTCGGCGACGGCGCCGAAGACCTGGTCCAGATGGGGTCCCGAATATTCAACCATGTGGATGAATATTGGGCAGGACCCGAGGCGTGTCAAGCCGCGGCGAGTTCCTGATGACTGCTCACCGCAGCGCGAATCGCGCCTCGAGCGCATCGCACGCCGCGCGCACCCCACCCTCGGCGCGGACCACCGCGGCCACGCGACCCGCCGCCTCGCGGTACGACGGGTCGCCCGTGAGCGCCGCGAGCGCCTCGGCCACGCGCACCGCCCGGTACTGCGCCGGCGGCAGGATCCGCGCGACGCCGAGCCGCATGGCGCGGAACGCGTTGTCGGGCTGGTCGTGCGCGAACGGCACCGCGAGCAACGGTGCGCCGCTCCGAAGTCCTTGCGACAAGGTCCCGATCCCGCACTGCTGCACCACCGCCGCCGCGCGCGGCATCAGCAGCGAGTGCGGCGCCATCTCCACCGCGCATGCGTGCGACGGGAGAGACGCCCGCATCGCCTCGACGTTGCCCGGGCCGACCAGACAGACCGCGCGCACGCCGAGGCGTCGCACCGCGGCGAGACTCTCGGTCCAGAACGCACCCGGCGACAGGATCGCCGAGGACCCGAGCGTGAACAGCACCGGCGGCGGCCCGTCGTCAAGGAACCGCGCCAACGCCGGCGCGAGGGTCGTGCCATGCACCGCGTCGTGGAACATGGGACCGGTGATCACGACGTTCGCGGGCCAGTCGGGCTGCGGATCCCCCAGGAGCCGCGAGTACAGCGCGAGTACGAGGGTCGGGCTATGCTGTCCGTCGAAGAGCGGGTTCCCGCCGCGCGGCAAGCCGAGCGACGCACGCAACGCATGGACCGGCCCGGCCCATCGGTCGGTGACGAACCGTGCTGCGCCGGCAAGGAAGCGCCCCGGCCATGCACCGAATCGCTCGAGCGACTTGAACCATGTCACCGGCGCGACCACCGGTGCGTCGGTGGCCGAGAAGAACGAGATCGGGGCGAGCACGGTGCTCGCCCAAGGGATCCCGCGGAGCTCCGCGACGATGGGCACCGCCATCGTGAGCGGATGGCTCACGAACAGGTCGGTCGAGTCCGCGAGCGGGGCCACGTCCTCGTACATCGCCCGCAGCCCGGGGAAGATGAGCTCGTTCATCAGGTACTCGGTGCCGCGGCTCCCGTCCATGATCCGCGCCACGATCGTCGAATCGTCCGGCCGCACGTCGGGGCGGATCGCATGGAAGTCGAGCCCTGCCGCACGCACGTGCGGCTCGAAGTACGCGATGGTCGCGATGCGCACCGCATGCCCGCGCGCGCGAAGGCCGAGCGCGAGCCCCAAGGACGGATCGAAGTCCCCGTGCGAGCCCCAGCATGCGATCGTGATCCGTGCCATGGGACGGAACGATAGCACCGGGATCATCCGCCGACCGCCCCGAAACCCGGGTTCCGCCCGTGGCGTAGAGGGCACACCCGAGTGGAGTGCCCTCCTGTCGTTCCTGCTCGCCGCCGTCTGTCTGTGTCAGGTCGCCACGGCCCAGCTCCCGCCCGCCGCTGAGCGGTCGGCAGCCCAGCTCGTCGCACTCGCGCGCGCGAATCGCTACCAGCAGGACACGACGCTCGCCGAGTACCGCGCACTCGCCAAGCAGCGCTGGACCGGGTCGGTCGGCATCGCCGCCGCCGACGGACTCGGACCACTCGGTCGCATGCGCCTCGCCGCGCGCTTCGAGACCGTCGCGCGCATCGGCTGGAATCACCGCCTCGGGGCCTGGGCCGAACTCATCGCTTCGCGTGGCGTCGCGCCGATCGCGGGCGAGATGGAGCCGGACCCGGTCACCGACGAGATGGCATACGCGATGCCCTATCATCCGGGCCGCGACCGGCTCTGGCCGATGGACGAGATGCTCGATGCGCTCGAGGACTCGCGGGACATCTGGATCTCGCACCCGCTCGATGCCGGCTCCGATTCGCTGTACCACTTCTCGCTTGGCGGCCAGCAGGTGATCACGCTGCCGGAGGGACAGCGGGTGCGGGTGCGCGAGCTCGTCACGCGACCCGTCCGGCCGGACCATCGCCTGATCGTCGGGTCGCTTTGGGTCGATGTCGATGATGGCGCGCTCGTGCATGCGGCGTACCGCCCGTCGGTGCCGGTCGATCTCTGGCCGTACATGGAGCGGAACTTCGACGATGGCGACCGCGACATGATGAAGAAGCTCGGTCCCTTCCGCGGCAACGTGGAGGAGATCGTGGTCGAGCACGGACTCTACGCGGGCCGCTTCTGGCTGCCGCGCACGCGCATCGCGCACGCCGAGGGCACCGCTCGCGGCGGGCGCGTGACGGTGTCCATCGAGCAGACCTTCACCTATGAGAGGGTCAGCGCGCTCGAACCCGGCGAGCCGCAAGCACCGCAGGCCCTGCGCGTGGACGGCCGGCTGAGCGACTCGGCCCGCATCGAACGGGAGCACTTCTACTATCGGTACGACTCGCAGCGCGATCGCGACGACCGCCTCGCCGACTGTCGACTCGCCGGTGACAGCAGCCGGCGCGACCTGCCGGCAGACTCGCTGGTACGGTACGGCGGCCGGCGGCGATGGACACAGGAAGGCATCCCCATCCGGGTGATCATGCCCTGCACGGAGCGCGAGTTGCTCACCTCGCCGGCGCTGCCGGCGTCGATCTACTCGCCCAGCGAGGAGCTGTTCACCGAGCGCGACCTCGCGCGGCTGCAGACCGAGGTCCGTCAGGCCCTCGACCTCTCCGCGCAAGCGGAATGGAAGCCCCAGGCGGCCATCTGGCGGTACGGGCTCCACGACGGACTGATCCGCTACGACCGCGTCGAAGCACTCTCGGTGGGTGCGCGCGTGGAGCGCGAGCTCGGGAAGGGCTACGCGTTCGACGGCTCGGCGCGCATCGGCGTGGCCGACCTCGTGCCCAACGCGGAGGTCGGGCTCGTGCGACGGAGCGGCCGAGCCGTGTTGCGTGGCGCGGCGTACCAGCGGCTCGAGACCGTGAACGACTGGGGCGCGCCCTTCGGGCTCTCGGCCTCGCTGAGCGCGCTCCTCTTCGCGCGCGACGACTGGATGTACGCTCGCACGGCCGGTCTCGAGGTGCGCGGGACGCACGCGCGCGTCTCGCGCGGCACGACGTTCGCGTGGCGCCTGTTCGCGGAGCATGAGCGGAGCGCGGCGGTGAACACGTCGTTCTCGCTCGCGCGCGGGCTCATCGGCACGGACTTCGCGCCGAACATCGAGGCACGCGAGGGGATGTACTACGGCGTCGCGGCATCCATGGCGCGCTCCTGGGGCCTCGATCCCCTCGGCGCGCAGTTCTCGGGGCGGCTCACGCTCGACGCCGCCGGCGGCGAGCGCGGATTCGGTCGCGTGGCGACCGAACTCCGCATCGCGCATGGGCTCGGCGGGAGTGCGGTGGGCGCCCTCTCGGCGGCCGCGGGTACCACGGTCGGCGATGTCCCGCCGCAGCACCTCTGGTATCTCGGTGGGGCGCAGACGCTCCACGCGCATCGCGTCGGCGCACTCGCGGGCGATGCGTTCTGGACGAGCCGCGCGGAGGTGACGAAGGGGTTCCCTCTGGTCCGCCCGGTGCTGTTCGCCGACTGGGGCTGGGCCGGCGATCGCGCGCGCCTCTCGCGCGTCGGTCCCGCGGAGCAGCTCTGGGCGGCTGGCGTCGGAGTGGCGCTCCTCGACGGCCTCGTGCGCTTCGACGTCGCACGCGCGCTCGGCGAGCGGAAGGGCTGGAGCATCGACCTGTTCGTCGAGGTGCGCTGACCGCACGACTCGGGGTCCGCACGAGTGCCACCGATATATATCATCGGCCCGGGGGCTTGCGGCAAGGCCCGCCGCGAGTGGGATACTTCGCGCCTCACTCTGACGTGGAGTTGCGATGGTCGATCGTGCGGTCGTGATCGCGGGCGCAGGACCGACGGGCCTCATGCTCGCGGGCGAACTGGCGCTGGCCGGTGTCGATGTCGCCGTGCTCGAGCGACGGCCGGACCAGAAGCTGTCGGGCGCGCGCGCGCTCGGCATCTCTTCGCGCACCATCGAGGTCCTCGACCAGCGAGGCCTCGCCGAGCGGTTCCTCGCCGCGGGCCAGGTCGCGCAGGTCACGGGGTTCGGCATGACCCGGCTGGACATCAGCGACTTCCCCACGCGCCACAATTACGGCCTCGCGCTGCGCCAGAAGCACATCGAGCGCCTCCTCGCCGAATGGGTGCTCGAACTCGGCGTGCCGATCCAGTATGGATGCGAGATCACCGGTCTCGTGCAGCATGACGATGCGGTCGAGGTCGCGCTCGCCGACGGCGGGTCGGTGCGCGCCCGATACCTCGTCGGCTGCGATGGCGGGCGGAGCCTCGTCCGCAGGACCGCGGGCATCGAGTTCCCTGGCTGGGACGCGACCACGAGCAACATCCTCGCCGAGGTCGAGATGACGGAACGGCCGCCGTACGGCGTGCATCGGTCGCCGGCCGGCACGTACGCCTTCGGGCGCGAGGAATTCGAGATCCGGGGGACCGAGGTCATCTACAAGGAAGTCGGTCCCATCGGCGTGATGGTCACCGAGGCGAACGCGAAGGCGACGGCGGATCCCACCGAGGACGACCTCAGGACGCTGATCGTCGCCGCGTGCGGCACGGACTTCGGCATGCACCGGTGCACGTGGATCTCCCGCTTCACCGACGCGACGCGGCAAGCCGCGCAGTATCGACGCGGGCGCGTGCTGCTCGCGGGTGACGCGGCGCACGTGCACTCGCCGATCGGCGGCCAGGGACTCGGGCTCGGCATCCAGGACGCCGTGAACCTCGGCTGGAAGCTCGCGCAGGTGGTGCAGGGCGCATCACCGGCGCGCCTGCTCGACACGTACCACGCCGAGCGCCACCCGGTGGGCGCGCGCGTGCTGAAGGCGACCATGGCTCAGGTCGCACTGCACCGGGAGGACGACCGCACGCTCGCGATGCGCGGGATCCTCGGCGACCTCCTCGCGATGGACGAACCGCGCAGGCACATCGCGGGGATGATGTCGGGTCTCGATGTGCGCTACGACCTCGGGAGCGGGCACCCGCTGCTGGGACGTCGGATGCCCGATCTCGAGCTCGACACCGAGCTCGGGACGCGTCGCGTCTTCAGCTACCTGCACCGCGCACGCCCTGTGCTGCTCGAGCTCGGGGACGTCGACGCGATCGAGTGCGAGCCTTGGTCCGACCGTGTGCAGCACGTCCGCGCGCCGTGCACGGATCGCTGGGCGCTGCCCGTCCTCGGAGAGGTCGCGGCGCCGACTGCCGTCCTGATCCGTCCCGACGGCTACGTGTGTTGGGTCGGCGAAGGGACACGGGAGGGCTTGGCGGCCGCCTTGGAGATGTGGTTCGGTGAGCCCGCAGCGAACTAGGGGTCGCGGTCGGTCCGGCCGGCACCGTCGGCGAACGAGAAGGGGCGGAGCCCTACGGCTCCGCCCCTTCTCGTGCTTGCCATCGGCCATCCGCCATCTCACACCGGGAACAACATCTCCCGATACCGCGGCAGCGGCCAGAACTCATCCCCGATGCTCACCTCGAGCTTGTCCGCCAGTTCGCGGCACGCCTGCATCGCATCGTATCCACCCGCGGTGAGGAACGCCGCGCACTTCGCCTCGTCCCCGTGGAGCGCGTGCGCCTTGTGGATCGCCGCATGGAGCGCGGCGGACTTCGCCTGGAGCGCGGTCACGATCTTCCCGGTGGCTTCTGCCGCCGCCTTCTGCGGGATCGACTTGATCCCCGCCTGCTTCGCCTTCGCCGCACCCTCGGCAAGGACGCCGAGGTAGGCGTACGCCGCGGGCAGGATCTGCGTGTCGATCATCTCCGACATCGTCTCCATCTCGATCAGCACGTCCTTCACGTAGCGCTCCACGCGCACGTGGTACCGGCTCTCGAGCTCGGCCGCCGTGAGGATGTTGAGCTTGGTGAACAGCTCCTTCACGGGCTTCGTCACCATCTGCGCGAGCGCTTCGGGCGCGCGCCGGAGGTTGAGCAGGCCGCGCTTCTTGGCCTCCTTCACCCACGCCTCGCTGTACCCGTTGCCCTCGAACCGGATCGCGCTCGTGTCCTTGAAGATCTTCTTCACCACCTTCAGCGCGGCATCATCGACCGCGACGCCGTTCTTGAGTTCCGCCTTGAGCAGTGCGGTGATCTCGACGATCGCCTCGGCGACCACCGTGTTGAGCGTCATCACCGGGAACGCGATGCTCTGCGACGACCCCACGGCGCGGAACTCGAACTTCGAGCCCGTGAACGCGAGCGGCGACGTGCGGTTGCGGTCCGTGTTGTCCTGTTCGATCTCCGGGAGCTTCGACACGCCGAGCGCGAGCATCGCCTGCTCCGCCTTGGTGCCTGCGCGGCCGGCGATGATGTCCTCGATCATCTTCGTGAGCGCGTTGCCCATGAAGACCGAGATGATCGCCGGGGGCGCCTCGTTGGCGCCGAGGCGATGCTCGTTGCCGCTCGTGCCGATGCCCGCGCGGAGGAGACCCTGGTGCTTGTGCACGCCCTTCAGGAACGCGGCGAGGAACATCAGGAAGCGCAGGTTCTGGTGCGGCGTCTTCCCCGGCTTGAGCAGGTTGATGCCGTTGAGCGCGTTGTCCGACGCGATGGAGAGCGACCAGTTGCAGTGCTTGCCCGAGCCGTTGATGCCGGCGAAGGGCTTCTCATGCAACAGGACCTGCAGGCCGTGACGGAGCGCCACGTCCTTGAGGATGCTCATCACGAGCTGGTTGTGGTCGGTCGCGATGTCCGTCTCCTCGAACATCGGCGCCATCTCGAACTGGCACGGGGCCACTTCGTTGTGGCGGGTCACGATCGGCACGCCGAGCTTGTAGAGTTCGAACTCGACCTCGGCGAGGAAGGCCTGCACGCGCTCGGGGATGCCACCGAAGTAGTGGTCCTCGAGCTGCTGGCCGCGCGGTGGCGGCGCACCGACGAGCGAACGGCCGCCCATGACGAGGTCCGGGCGCATCGCGAAGTGCGTGCGGTCGATGACGAAGAACTCCTGTTCGGTGCCCATCGTCGTGTAGACGCGGAGCGCGCCCTTGTCGCCGATCACATCGAGCAGCTCGCGCGCGGCATTGGAGAGGACCTCGCTCGAGCGGAAGAGCGGCGTCACCTCGTCGAGCGCCTCGCCGTTGTAGCCGATGAACACCGACGGGATGCACAGCGTCTTGGTGCCCGCCGCCTCCATGATGAACACCGGCGAGGCGGGGTTCCACGCCGTGTAGCCGCGCGCTTCCCACGTCGCGCGGAGACCGCCCGACGGGAACGACGATGCATCGGGCTCCGACTGGATCAGCTGTTCGGCCGAGAACTTCTCGATCGCGTTGCCGTTCGCATCGAGCGTGAGGAACGCGTCATGCTTCTCGGCGGTGAGGCCGGTCTGCGGCTGGAACCAGTGGCAGAAGTGCGTCACACCCTGCGAGATCGCCCACTCCTTCACGGCCTTCGCGACGGCCGGCGCGATGTCCGCGTCGAGCTTCTTCCCGAGGCGCACCGCCTCGGTGAGCTTCTTGTGCACGTCCGCCGGCAGCTTGTCGCGCATCTGCTTGGCGCCGAAGGTGTGGCTGCCGAAGTAGGACGACGTCGGCTTGGGATCGGGGCGCATGGCCGGGACGTCGGGGACAATGGCCGAGCGCGTGGCGATCGCGCGAAGGGCGTCGGAGCGAGGGGTCGAGGAGGCGGACATTGGCTGGTTGGTTTGACGTGTGTTCGCGCTTGACTGCGAAGTGAGCAAATCTAGACGCGCATTCTGCACGATTCAAGCCGGAAATTGTGAACTCGGCAGGAAGAATTCGCAAAAAACGCAAAATTCACGATGCAACTCTCCATTTCTGCTGGCCGAGCGGACAGAAAGGACGAGGCGCCCACGGCGGTTAGCCGCAGGCGCCTCGTTCACAACTCTTTGTGATGCAACAGCTTACGATGTTCTCACTCCCGCCGCTTCGTCTTGTTCTCAACGAGCTGACGCGCGTGGCCGAGGTGCGCCTCTACCGCCGGCCGGACCTGGATTAGGAGCGCCTTCAGCTCCGCGTTCTGCGCCGATGGGATCAGGGCAGCGTCGATGGCACCCAACACGGTGGTGTGGTAGCTGACCTCGTTCGTCGCGTAGGCGCTGTCGAACGCGAACCCCTCGAGGTCACGCAGGCGGAGCCGCTTCGTCTCCGCATCGTCGCGCAGGTCGAAGGAAATCTGGTTGTCGACCGGCGTGACCTTGAGCCGTGTCACGAGCTCGACCGCCGCGCGGTTCACGGACTGATGATCCGACTTCACCATCGTGGCGAAGCTCCGCACGTCGGGGTCCTGGCTCTTCGCGAGCGCCATCTCCGCGTACATGATGTCGGCGTTGTTCGCCGCCACGACGATCGCGGCGATGTTGGCATCGCTCAGACCGGAGGCGTTCGCGGATACGGGGGCCGCCGCCGGCGCCGCGCCGCCGCGACCGACGAGGCTGCATGCGCCCAGTCCCGCGGTGAGGGTCAGGGCGGCTGCGGTGGAACGCACGGCACGGAACATGGGAACGGAACTCCGAAATGGTGGGCGATCACGGGCGATCCCGGAACCTAGCGGGGCGCACGGAGCGGACGTGGTGACCCCTCGCACACGGCTGACGTGATCATTGCTCGGCGGATCATGGTCCTCTGGAGCAACAGATGGACCGCGCCGTCGGTTCCCCCGCCTGCGATGGGCGACTAGCTTTCCCCTCACGGCGCCGTGGCCAAGTGGTAAGGCGGCAGACTGCAAATCTGCTATTCGTCGGTTCGATTCCGACCGGCGCCTCGTCGATCAAGAAGGCAGATGACAGATGGCAGACGGGGCGGCTTCCGCATGCGGAGCCGCCCCGGTCGTTTCCGGCCATTCCTCGACCCCGCGGCTCCGTCATGCCCGCAGGTCGAGTCGCCCGAGCGCCGCGGTCACTTCGCCGAGGACCGCGTCATCGTGCATGATCGACGTGAATCCGGCCTCGAACTGACTGGGCGCGAGATACACGCCGTTCGCCAGCATCCCGTGGAAGAACGCCGCGTACCTCGCCGTGTCCGCCTGCTTCGCGCTTGCGTAGTCGGTCACTGATCGGTCGGTGAAGAAGGCGCCCCACATCGTACCGATGCTGGCCGCCTGGAACGGGATCCCGCGCGACGCGGCCCACGCGGTCAGCATGCGCACCAGCTGTGCGGCCGCCCGCTCGGCCTTGGCGAACATGCCGGGCCGTGCGAGGACATCGAGGGTCGCGAGACCGCTGGCCATCGCCACCGGGTTCCCGCTCAGCGTGCCCGCCTGATACATCGTGCCCGCGGGCGCGACGTGTTCCATCAGGGCGCGTCGCCCGCCGTACGCAGCCACCGGCATCCCGCCGCCGATCACCTTGCCGAGCGTCGTGAGGTCCGGTGTCACGCCGAACCGCTCCTGCGCACCGCCCAGTGCGAGACGGAACCCGGTCATGACCTCGTCGAATATCAGCACCGCTCCGTGCCGCGTGCACAGCGCGCGCAACCCCGCGAGGAATCCCGCTCGCGGCAGGATGAAGCCGGCGTTCCCCACCACCGGTTCGACGATCACGGCAGCCACCGCCCCGTCGTGCGCCGCGAACGCGGCCTCCGTCGCCACCAGGTCGTTGTAGGCGACGGTCACCGTGTCGGCGATCGTGCCCGCCGTGACGCCCGGCGAATCCGGCAGCCCGAGCGTCGCGACGCCGGAACCCGCCGAGACGAGGAACGGGTCCGCGTGTCCGTGATAGCAGCCCGAGAACTTGATGATCTTCGCGCGGCCGGTCGCCGCGCGCGCCAGACGCACCGCGCTCATGGTCGCCTCGGTGCCGCTCGACACGAAGCGCACCATCTCGATCCCGGGCATCAGCGCGATGATCCGCTCCGCGAGGTCGGCCTCCAGCGCGCACGGTGCGCCGTAGCTCATCCCCGTGGAGACCTGTCGCTGCACGGCCTGCACGACCTCGGGATGCGCGTGGCCGAGGATCATCGGTCCCCACGAGAGCACGAAGTCGATGTACCGGTTGTCGTCCGCGTCCCAGAGATAGGGGCCGTTCGCCCGCGCGATGAACCGCGGCGTGCCGCCCACCGAGCGGAAGGCGCGCACCGGACTGCTCACACCGCCGGGCATCAGCGCCTTCGCCCGCGCGAAGAGGGCCTCGCTCCGCGCCGTCCCCTCGGTGATCAGCCTAGGGTGGACAGCCATCGTGCGGCCTCCTTCGCGTAGTAGGTGATCACCTGGTCCGCTCCGGCGCGCCGGATCGCGAGCAGCGACTCGAGCGCGGCGCGCGGCTCGTCGAGCCAGCCGCGTTCGGCTGCGGCCTTGAGCATGGCGTACTCGCCACTCACCTGGTACGCGACGAGCGGATGCGGGAATCGGTCGCGGACCTGCCGGATGATGTCGAGCGCGCTCCCCGCCGGCTTCACCATCAGCAGGTCCGCGCCCTCGTCGACATCGAGCTGCACCTCGGCGAGCGCCTCACGCGCGTTGGCCGGGTCCATCTGGTAGCCGCGCCGGTCGCCGAATGATGGCGGGCTCTCGGCCGCGTCGCGGAAGGGGCCGTAGAATGCCGACGCGTGCTTCGCCGCATAGCTGAGGATCGGCGTCTCGGGCGACCCGTCCTCGTCGAGCGCGCGGCGGATCGCCGCGACCTGCCCATCCATCATCGCACTCGGCGCGACGATGTCGGCGCCCGCGCGCGCGTAGCACACCGCCGCGCGCGCGAGCAACGGCAGCGTCTCGTCGTTGGAGACGTTCCCCGACGCGTCGTGGATGATCCCGCAGTGACCGTGCGATGCGTACTCGCACAGGCATACGTCAGCGATGACGAGGAGCTCCGGGGCGCGCTGCTTGATCTCGCGGATCGCCCGCGAGACCGGGCCGTCCGGGTCCCAGGCACCGCTCCCCGTCGCGTCCTTCCGTTTCGGGATCCCGAAGAGCAGCACACTGCGGATGCCGAGCGCGCGCAGCTCGTCGAGCTCGCCGGCGAGCCGGTCGACCGAGCGCTGGGCGTGGCCCGGCATCGTGGCGATCGGCTTCTCGATCCCTGCGCCCTCGACGACGAAGAACGGATGGATGAGCTGGCCCGGCGTCACGGAGGTCTCGCGCACGAAGGCACGCAGGGCGGCGGTGCGCCGTGTGCGGCGCGGCCGCGCGGCCGGCATCACCGGAGTGGCGGGCGGAGCAGCGGAATCGAACATGGGAGGGGTCCGGGTCAGGCCGCGGCAGTGCGCGCGGCGAAGGCCTGCTGCAAGGCGGTGATCATGCCGCGATCGTCATGCGGTTCGGCGATCGCGTCCACGACGAGGCCACACTCCCGCGCCGCCGCGGCCGACACGGGGCCGATGCACACGACGAGCGGACGTGGCGTGCGGCCGGGGCGCGCGAGGTCGACGCCGGCGGCGCCGAGTCCCTCGACGACATGCCGCACCGTCGAGGCGCTCGTGAAGGTGAGCGCATCCACGCGGCCATCGCGCACCGCGTCGACGATCCCGAGTAACGCGACATCGGCCACCGTGCGATACGCGATCGGCGCCGTCACGCGCGCGCCGCGCGCCGCGAGCGACGCGCCAAGCGAGCTGTCAGCGAGATCGCCGTGCGGCCACAGGACCTGCGCGCCGTCGGCCATCGGCACCTCGCGGGCCAATGCCTCCGCGACCGCGGACGATGGCGTGAAGGCGACCGGGAGTCCCTCGGCGCGCAGCGCGTGCGCCGTCGTGGGGCCGACCGCCGCGGCGCGAAGCGCGGCGGGCCAGTCGGCCGCCCCGCGGCGTTCGGTGCGCGCGGTCACCACGGCGCGCACCGCATTGGCGCTGGTACAGATGAGCCAATCGAATCGCTCGAGCGCTGCGACCGCTGCCTGCAGCGGCGCAGGATCCTCCGGCGGGAGCACCCGGATCGCCGGCGCGTGCAGGGGCACCGCGCCTTCGGCACGCAGCGCCTCGAGCAGGCGCGCCGACTGCGCCTCGGCGCGCGTCACCGCGATCCGGCGCCCCGCGAGCGACGCGCCGGCACTCATCCCTGCGGCTCGGTGGATGCGGCGAGCGCCTCCTCGAGGAGCGCGGCGCCCCCGCCGCTCGAGAGCGCAGCCGCCACCTCACGACCGAGCCCGAGCGGCTCGCGGCCGGTACGGGCCACTCGGACCGTCCGCCCGTCCGGCGCCCCGACGACCGCCGTGAGCGTGAGCGTACCATCCTGCTCCGTTGAGAAGCCGGCCAGCGGCGCATTGCATCCGGCACCCATCGCGGCGAGGAAGGCGCGTTCGGCCTCCGCGCAGCGCCGGCTCACGGGGTCGTCGAGGTGCGCACACAGCGCGCGCGCACGGTCATCGCTCGCGCGCGCTTCGATCGCGAGGATCCCTTGTGCGACCGCGGGCACCATGAGGTCGGTGTCGAGGAATTCCGTCACGAGGTGCAGCCAGCCGAGCCGCTCCAGCCCGGCGGCGGCGAGCACGATCGCGTCGTAGTCGCCACGGTCGAGTTTGGCGAGTCGAGTGTCGACGTTGCCGCGGATGTCCAGCGTGACGAGGTCGGGCCGTATCGCGCGGAGCTGGCAGGCGCGGCGCGGGCTGCTCGTTCCCACACGGGCCCCCGACGGGAGTTCGGCGAGAAGACCGTGCCTCGAGATGAGCGCGTCACGGGCATCGGCGCGCGTGGAGAACGCGACGATCGCCATGTCGTCGGCCAGCGTCGAGGGCAGGTCCTTCGCGCTGTGCACGGCAAGTCGGATCCGTCCGCTCCGCAACGCGTCCTCGATCTCGGCCACGAAGAGCGAGTTCCGTCCGATCGCGGCGAGCGGGCGGTCCTGGATCTCATCGCCTCGCGTGCTGATCCGTTCGAGGCTGATCTCGACCCCGGCGTGGACTGCAAGGATCGCGTCGCGGACATGATTGGACTGCCAGAGTGCGAGCTTGCTCGCCCGGGTTCCGATGAGCACTGCCTCGGCTTGGTTTCCCGTCATATGGAAGCCAAGATACCGGATTCAGGCTCAAGTGTCACGAGTAATTGTCGTAACGCACACACGACACAAGCTTATCGAGGTCTGTCAGGAGTTTCCTTACAGGCGGCAACGTCCGGTTCGTGCTAGCGTATCCTTGCAATTTGCTCGTCCTGCGGACTCGCGCTCCCTACCCCGAACTGATGCTTCGCACCGAACATCCCCCCTTCGGGCAGGCAGATCTCTCGAATTGCGAACGTGAGCTGATTCACCTCTCGGGGTCGATCCAACCCCACGGGGTGCTGCTCGTCTTGTCCGAGCCGCGTCTGGTCATCGTCCAGGCCAGCACCAACGTCGCCGAACTGATCGGACGCGACGCGCACGACTTGCTCGGCGAGCCCATTGAGGTCCTCGGAGCGGAGTGCGCCGCCGCGGTCCGCGAACTCGCGGCGAGCCCGAACCTCGGCGCACCGCTGCCGGTGCAGGTCGCCGTCACCTCACCGAGCGGCGTGCGGTCGGCGACACTCATGCTCCACCGTCCGGCCGAAGGCGGCATCATCGCGGAGTTCGAGGATATCCGCGTCGGACGTGCGCACCGCAGCACCCCGGCGCTCCCGACGCGGCTCGCCGGCGTCGTCACGCGGCTGAGTGCGGCGCATTCGATCACCGCATTGGCCGAGCTCGTGGTGGAGGAGCTGCAGTCGCTCATCGGATACGACCGGGTGATGGTGTACCGGTTCGACGAGGCCGGGCACGGCGAGATCATCGCCGAGGCCAAGCGCGCGAAGATGGAGTCGTTCCTCCATCGCCACTATCCCGCGACCGATATCCCGCAACGGGCGCGCGAGCTCTACCTCCGCAACAAGGTCCGGCTGCTGGTCGACGTGGGCTACACGCCGGTGCCCATCGAGCCACGCGTCAGTCCCGTCTCGGGTGAGGAACTCGACCTCTCCATGGCCGGGTTGCGCAGCATCTCGCCGATGCACACGCAGTACCTGAAGAACATGGGGGTCGCGGCCACGCTCGTCGCGTCGCTCGTGCACGAAGGGAAGCTCTGGGGCCTCATCGCGTGCCATCACCGGGAGCCGCGCTACCTCTCCTACGACCTGCGCGCCGCCTGCGAACTGCTCGCCGAGGTGGTGTCGACGAGGATCTCCGCGCTGGAGCATTTCGCGGAGGCGCAGGCCGAGGTGCTCGTGCGCCGGCTCGAACACCGGCTCATCGAGGAGAGCGCGATGGACGGCGATTGGCGCCGGGCGCTCTTCGACGCGCCGCGCCAGCTGCTCGCGCCGGTGAACGCCTCGGGCGCGGCCCTGCTGTTCGACGGCGAGGTGCACTCGACGGGCGATGTCCCCTCGACCCCGGACCTGCGGACGCTCTTCGCGTTCCTCGATTCGCAGGGTGCCGATCCGGTATTCGCGACCTCGAACATCGCGCGGCTCGATCCGTCCTTCGCCGGGATCACCACGGTGGCGGCGGGTGTGCTCGCCGTCCGGCTCGGGCCCGCGCGCGGCGAGTATCTCGCATGGTTCCGGAAGGAGCAGTTGCACAACGTGACCTGGGGCGGTGACCCGCGGAAGGCCGTCGTCTACAGCCCCGACATGGAGCTCTCCCCGCGCCGCTCGTTCGCGGCATGGCATGAGCTCGTGCGCGAGACGTCCATCGCATGGTCGTTGCGTGACGCCGCGATCGCGAAGGCCATCGGGGCATCGCTCGCGGACATCATCCTGCAGCTCCGCGCCGTGCGCGTGCTCATCGCCGAGAGCCAGCTCGCCACCATGCGCGCCGCGGTGCTCGCTGCGGATGAGCCGGTCATCATCGCGGACGACGAGGGCAGGGTCGTGCTCGTGAATGCGGCGCTCGGACGGCTCGTCGCCGGGCCGCACCGGGCGATCGAGACGCTCGATGACCTCGCGGCGCGGTTCGAGGAGCCCGCGCGCGCCGCCGAGCTCTTCCGTGCGCTCCGTCGCGAGCGCCGTCCGTGGCGCGGCGAGCTGCGCCTGGCGCGCCGCAACGCCGAGGGCGGGACGCCGGTGGCGTTGCGAGCCGACCCCATTCCCGGGATGCAGGGTGGGCTCTTCGGCGTGATCGTCATCATGAACGACCTCACCGCGCGCCACGAGGCCGAGGCGGCCCGCATGCGGCTCCAGGCGGCGATCTTCTCGGCGCAGCGTCCGGCGACGCTCGTCTCGGCCGAGTCGTCGCCGCTGTCACCGGCCGTGCAGGCGCTCGTCTCCGCGATCTGGGCGAATGCTGGCGTCGCCGTCAGCGAGATCGCCGACAGCGCCGAGACCGCGGACATCGCCCCGCGGCTGCACGAGGTCGAGGCGGCCACGCGCCATGCGGCGCGTCTCTCGGCGCTGCTCGGCCGCTACGGCGCCGAGCCGGATGGCACGGCGGGACCCTGATCCGCGATGGCGTGGAAGAGCGCGATGTGGCGACGGAAGCCCTCGGCCGCTTCGGCGACGAGGGCTTCCTGCATGCTGGCGTCGAGCGGGAGCGTGTCCAGTCGCGCTCGCCATGCGGCGGCCGTGGCACGGGGGTCCGCGAGTCCGGGGAACTCGTAGAAGTGCGTGGTCAACGACGCGAGGGCGGGCGCGGCGCGCACGATGCGCGCGAGGATGACGCCGCCGTTGAGGTCCCCGAGATATCGCAGCCACGAGTGCGCCAGCAGCAGGACGGGCTGCTCCTGCGCGAGCGTCCTGAGGTGCGCGGCGTAGGCCTGCGCCAGCTCAGGGACGGGCGTGCGGATGCGCCAATCCGGGCCGAGCGCCGCATCGAGGTCGGCGGCGAGCGGCGCCGCGCGCGCGAAGCCGGGCTCCTGCATCGGTCCGAGGATCGGCGCGGCGGAGGGATGGGCGGCCGCCGCGCCGAGTGACTCCTCCAGCGCGTCATAGATCGCATGGAGCGACGTCAGCAGACGGAGATACGCCTCGCGCGAGGCATGCCCGCGGAGCAGCGCGCCCATCACGCCGCCGCGCTCCGCCTCGGTGTGCAGCGATCTCGTCCCGTCGTGCAGCGCTGCGGCCAGTCCCACCGGTGCCTCACCGTTCGGTGATGATCCTCGCGGCCGTCGCCTGCCCCTGGGCGATGCAGTCACCCAGGGCCACTCCGGCGCGCCACTGCCCGGTAAGGTAGAGGCCCGGCAGCGCGGATTCCACGCGCGCCGCGCCGTTGAGCACGGCCTCGTGCCCCAGTTCGTACTGCGGGATCGCCCGCGGCCACAACTGATGGTTCACGAAGGTCGGCTCGCCCCTCACGCCGAGGAGCGTGCGGAGGTCCTCGCGCACCATCGGCAGCAGCGTATCGAGCGGCATCGCGCCGAGCTCGGGCGCGCGCTCGCCACCGACGAAGCATGTGATCAGCACCTGACCATCGGGCGCGCGACCGGGGAACACGCTCGAGGAGAAGAGCGCGCCGAGCACCGTTCGGCGCTCGATCTCGGGACACAGGATGCCGAACCCGTCCAGCGGATGCGCCACATCGCGACGGTGGAATCCCAGCGCGAGCGTGCACACGGGCGGATGGCGGAGCGCGATCGCCGGTTCGAGCGCCGCGCGCGCTCCCGCGGGCAGCTCGAGGTCCTCGAGCGCATGCGCCGGACCCGCCCAGATGACGGCATCGAAGTACTGGTCGGTCGCCTCGCCACGGCGCGTGACCGCGAGACGCCAGCCGTCGCCCTCGCGCGCGAGCGCGGTGACCCGCGCGCCAAGGCGCACACGCGACCCGAGGGCGACGGCCATCGCGGTGGGGAGCGTGCCCAATCCGTCCTTGAACGAGGTGATGCCGCGGCGGCGCACCACGCCGGTGCGCGCCCGTGCTTCCTTCGGGCCGCCGAGGAGCAGTGAGCCGTGCCGGCGCTCCGCGTGATAGAGCAGTGGCATCGCGTGCCGTGCCGAGAGCCGTTCCGGGTTCCCGGCATAGATGCCGGCGACGAACGGATTCACCAGGTAGGTGAGGATCTCGTCGCCGAGTCGCCGACGGACCAGCGAGGCGATCGATTCGTCGGTGCCGTCGCGCCGCGCCGCGACGAACGGTTCGCGGAGGATCCGCAGCTTGGCGCGCGCCGAGAGTGCCGGGGTCGTGAGCAGCGACGCGGGACCGGAGGGCAGCGGGATCGCCGACCCATCCCGCGCGATGTAGCGGCGCTTCGCCGCGGGCGACGGCGAGATGCGCTGCGACTCGAGGTCGAGCAGGTCGATGAGCTGCTCGAGCGCCGGCGTGCTCATCATGGACGTCGGGCCGGCCTCGACGAGGAACCCGTCGCGTCTCACCGTCGTGATCACACCGCCCACGCGGTCCGAGGCCTCGAACACCGTGACGTGGGCGCCCCGGGCGCGCAGCTCGATCGCCGCACTGAGTCCCGTGATGCCCGCGCCGATCACCCCGACCTGCATCTCACCCCTCCCCGGCCCAGTCCCTCGGAACGAGCATCGCCGCGAGCTCCGCCTCGATCGAGCCGGCAGGAGCCTCCGGCGGCGTGACCCACTCGGCCACCGGCGGCATGGACATCAGCACGCTCTCGGTGCGGGCGCCCGTCTGCAGCCCGAAGAGTGTCCCGCGGTCGTGCAGCAGGTTGAACTCCACGTACCGTGCACGGCGATGGCGCTGGAGCCGCACCTCGCGGTCCGTGAACGGCGTGTCGCGTCGCCGGCGCACGATCGGCGCGTACGCGGTTTCGAGCGCGCGCCCCACCGCGTGCACGAACGCGTGCAGTGCGCCGTCGTCGAGACCGTGCGCGGCATCGTCGGGACGCAGGTGATCGAAGAAGACACCACCGACGCCGCGCGCCTCGTTGGCGCGGTGCGTGTTGCGGAAGTACTCGTCGCAAAGCGGCTTGTACGCGGCGTACAGGCCGGCTCCATGCGTGTCGCACACGCGCTGGAGCGCGCGGTGGAAGTCACGGGCGTCCTCGGCGAACGGATAGGTCGGCGTCAGGTCCGTCCCGCCGCCGTACCAGGCGTCGTGCACGCCGCCATCGGCGTCACTGAGCTCGAAGTAGCGGACGTTGAGGTGCACCGTCGGCACCATCGGCGAGCGCGGATGCACCACGACGCTGACGCCCGTGGCGAAGAAATGCGGCACGGTGCCGGCCGGGATGTTCCCGCCGAGCCGCGCGGCCGCATCGAGCGGGAGGATCCCCTCGACCAGCGCGCGATTGACGCCCGCCTTCTCGAACACGCGTCCGTTCGCCAGCAGGCGCGAGCGCCCGCCGCCGCCGCCCTGACGGTCCCACGCCGCTTCCTCGAAGTGACCACCGTCGAGCGATTCGAACAGCCGGGTGATCTCATCCTGCAGCGCGGCGGTCCACGCCGCCATGCGTGCGCGGCGCGTCCCCTGTCCCACATCGCTCACCGCGGTCATCGCCGGGACTCGGCGGCCGACGCCCGCGCGGTCGCGGCGCGAGAGTCCCACGACTGCACCGTCTCGATGAACGCGCGCGCGTGCGCGACCGGGATGTCCGGCAGGATGCCGTGGCCGAGGTTCGCGATGTAGCCCGGTCCGTCGATCGCCTCGAGCATCGCCGACGTGCGGTCGCGGATGACGGCGGGCGTCGCATACAACGTGGTGGGATCGAGATTCCCCTGCAGCCCGCGGCCGGTGGCGTCCGCGACCCCGCGCGCCCAGGCCGCATCGGTGTGCCAGTCGACGCCGAGCACGTGACAGCCGGTCGCTTCGGCGATCTCACCGAGCGCCCAGCCGGCGCCCGGCGCGAAGCAGATCACGGGGACGCCGGTCGCCGCGGCCATCTTCGCGGCGCGCGCCATGTACGGCAGCGCGAACTCGCGGTACTCGCGCGGACCGAGCGAGCCCGCCCATGAGTCGAACAACTGCAGCGCCTGCGCGCCCGCGGCCGCCTGTGCGACGAGGAACCGCCCGACGGTGTCGGCGAGCCTCGCGAGCAGGGCGTGCGAGAAGGCCGGGTCGGCGAAGAGCAGCTTCTTGGCGATGCTGAACGATTTCGTGCCCTGCCCCTCCGTCATGTAGGCGAAGAGCGTCCACGGGGACCCGGCGAACCCGATGAGCGGCACGCGTCCGTTCAGCTCGCGGCGCGTCATCCGGAGGGCGTCGAGATGGTAGCGCAGCCCCTCCTCCGGGTCCACATCCCGCAGCCGGGCGAGATCGGACATCGTGCGCACGGGGTCGCTGAACCGGGGCCCCACGCCTTCATCGACCGAGAGGTCCATCCCCATCGCGTCGGGGATGACGAGGATGTCGGAGAAGATGATCGCCGCGTCGACGCCGAGGAGGTCGACGGGCTGGAGCGTCACCTCTGTCGCGAGTTCGGGCGTGCGGCACATCGTGAGGAAGTCCGCCTTGGCGCGCACCGCCCGGTACTCCGGGAGATAGCGTCCCGCCTGGCGCATCATCCACACGGGCGGGCGGGGCACGGCCTCGCGGCGGCAGGCGCGGAGGAAGAGGTCGTTCATCGCGGGCATCAGGTGGTCCGTGGGGAGAGTCGACGGCGGCCGGCGACGGGGTCCTTCGCGGCGCGGCCGGCGGCCAGCGGGGCGGGGCCTGCGAAGAGCGAGTCCAGGGTCATCGTGAAGGCGTGCAGGGCCTCGCCGTGCGCGATCGCCGTCCGGAGCTTGGTCATCGGCCGCGCGAGCAGCTTGGCGACGATGCGGTCCGTCGCATGCGCCGCGACCTTGTCGCCCGCAGCGAAGGTGAGTTCACGGCGACAGATCTCGGTGAGCGCTTCCGCGAGCGGCCGGATGGCATCGCGCGCGGCGGCGGCCGAGACCCACTCGACGAAGCTCTCGAGCTCGGCCTCGACGATCGCCTCCGCGGCGGGCGCGGCGGCCTTCCGCATCTCCTCGGCCGCGAGGACCGGCAGGTGCAGCGCATCGAGGTCGGCGAGCGTGACCCCGGGCGCGCCGGCGAGCGAGGGATCGATGTTGCGTGGCATCGCGAGGTCGAGCAGCAGGAGCGGATAGGTCGCTGTGCCGCAGTTCTCTCGCGCCGTCCGGAGCTGGCCGTACATGACGACGGGCTCAGCGGCGGCCGTCGCGGTGATCGCCACATCGGCCATCGCCACCTCGACATGCATCGCCTCGTAGGGCGCGGCGCGCCCCCCGACCTCGGCCGCGAGCGCCTCGGCGCGCTTGGAGGAGCGGTTGATGCAGACGATGTCGCGCGCGCCGAGCTTCATCAGCTGGCGCGCGGTGGATTGCCCCGTCTTGCCGCACCCGATCACGACCACGCGCGCGTGGGCGAGGTTCCCGAACCGGTCGTGCGCGACGGCGGCTGCCTCGGCGCCGACGGAGCGGCGGCCCGCGGTGAGCGACGTCTCGTGCTGGATGCGCTTGCCCGTGCGCAGCGCCGTGTCGAAGAGCCGGTGCAGGACCGAGCCCGCCGCCCCTTCGTCGTCCGCGACGCGATAGGCGTCGCGGAGCTGGCCGAGGATCTGCCCGTCACCCATCACCTGCGAGTCGAGGCCGGCCGCGATCCGGAGCGCCCGTCGCGCGACGTCGAGTCCGCCGCGCACCTTGGCGGCGGCGAGCAGCGCCTGGGCTTCGGACTTCGACCCCATCCACGCGCGCGCGAGCGCGCGCACCGCGTGATCGAACGCCGCGGGCGAGGCCGGGTCGTTGTTGGTCGTCCAGGCGTAGATCTCGCTCCGGTTGCAGGTCGAGAGGCACACGAGCTCGCGGACCTCGGCGTGCACCTCGCGCGAGTAGAGCTTGAGCACGCGCGCCTCGGAGAGGTGGAAGCGCTCCCGCGTCGCCACGTTGGCGTGCCGGTAGTCCACCGCGATCGAGATCAGCATCGGATCACCTGCCGCGGAACGGTGCGTTGAGCTGCACGACGCACCAGTTGAGATAGATCGCCGCCGTCACCCAGAGCAGGTACGGGGCGAACCAGATCCCCGCCGCATGGGCCAACGGTCGCGTGGTCCAGTACATGAACCAGATCGACGCGTAGAACGGGAAGACCTGCACCAGCGCCCAGTCGGGCCGCTTCGACCGGAAGAACAGCCAGCTCCACCAGACGTTGCCGATGCCGTTCAGCGCGCACGCGAGCAGGAACAGCTTGCGCTGCGCGCCGGTGCCCCCGCCGTTCCACGCGAGGTAGCACCCGTAGCCCGTCGAGACGAAGACCGTCGTCCAGATCGGACCGAAGAGAGCGTCGCGCGGCTTCCATGACGGCTGCCGGAGCGCCCGGTACCACGGGCCGATGTCCGTGACCAGTGCGCCCACCGTCGCCACCGTCGCCCAGAAGGCGACCGCGCCGGTGATCGGGATCCAGGCCGGGTCCATGCTCAAGCGGTCGCAAAGCCGGTGAGGTGGGCGAGGTTCTTGAAGAAGATCCGCACGTGCGAGAGCGGTTTCGCGCGCACCAGACGCTTCCGCATGTAGGCGTCGAACGTCAGCCGCTGCACGTCGAGGTCACGGCAGATCGCGACGAACCGCTCGCGGCGGTCGTCGTTCGTGTACCAGAAGCGCTGCATCACGTCGAGCACCCAGAACACCTGGCCGTGGGCGCGCATGAAGCGCCGGCGCGCGCGCCGGAGCTCCGTCGCACGGCCGGTGGAGAGCGCGGCGTCCACCGCCTCGGCCGCGAAGCGCCCGCCGGTCATCGCGTAGAAGATCCCCTCGCCGCTCGCCGGCGCGACGACGCCCGCCGCGTCACCGGCGAGCACCACCTCGCGCCCGTCGTCCCAGACGGGGAGCGGATGCAGCGGGATCGGGGCGCCCTCCTTTCGGATCGTCTCCACGCGGTCGAGTCCGGTGGCCTGCCGCAGCTGTGCGACCGATTCCTTCAGGCCGAATCCCTTCTGGAGCGAACCGGTCCCGATGCTCGTCGTCTTGCCGTGCGGGAAGACCCACGCATAGAAGTCCGGCGAGAGCGGGCCCTGATAGTAGACGTCGCAGCGGTCGTGCGCGAACGCGGCGGTGCCGCCCTCGGGCGACTTCACGATCTCATGATACGCGAAGACGAACTTCCCCTCGTCCGCGCGCGGGACGCACTGCCGCGCCACCTGCGAGAGCGCGCCGTCGGCGCCGATGATGAACCGCGCGCGCACCGAGCGTTCCTCGCCCGAGCGCGAGCGGCCGTCCGTGTACACCACGCGCGCCACGCCGTCGGGGTCGCGGTCGCGACGCACGAACGCGCCCTGACGCCGCTCCACGCCCTCCGCCGCCGCCCGGGCGCGCAACCATTCGTCGAACACGTCGCGATCGACCATGCCGACGAACCCGTCTCCCACCGGGATGTCGACGTTCCGCCCCTTGGGCGAGATCATCCGTGCTTCGCTGATGCGGGCGACGAGCAGCGACTCCGGCACGTCGAAGTCCTCGAGCAGCTGCGGCGGCACCGCGCCGCCGCAGGGCTTCACGCGCCAGGCGCGGTCGAGCAGCAGCACCGAGCGGCCCGCCTTCGCGAGATCGTGTGCCGCGGTCGCGCCGGCAGGGCCGCCGCCCACCACCACGACGTCGTAGGTACGATCGAGGATCATGAGGACAGCTCCTCCCGTTCACCCGCGCGCGGCGCGAGCCCATAGGGTGCGACCAGCGCCCACGCGAAGTCCGGCACCATCCGCTTCATCCGCCGCGGCCGTTCGGCGCGGAGGTTCAGCACGCCCTCGGCCATCTTCATCTCCACCCGCGTGCGCGCGAACTCGAGACCCTTCGGCCCGAAGCGCCGCTGCATCCATCCGATGAGCGGACGCATCCACTGCGGCGCCCCGCGCACGGGCAGTCCGCCTGCCGAGCGCTCGAGCAGGCGCACGAAGGTCCCGACGGGACCACGGCGGTCGCCGCGTGAGCCCACGGCGCCAAGGACCACCTCGTCACGAATCAGCTCGAGCATCGCCTGCCCGCGCGCGGTGCGCACGAGCAGCCACTGTTCGCCCTCGCCACCCATGTATCCCACGGTGAGGTCGCTCAGGCTGTTCGTGTAGTCGAAGCACGCGCGACAGGTGAGCGGGAAGAAGTCGCGCGGGAGCTTGCTGATCGGGAGCTGCATGAACGGGATGAACCGCTCGGTGCCGTCATCGAACCGGAGTTCCACGCGGAAATCGGCGAGGAACTCGAGATACGTCACGCGCTCGGGCCGGTCGGTGAGCAGGCCGAGGAACTGATGGAATCGCTCGGTGGTCGTGTTGTCGCTGCAGGGCGTGCCGAGCACGTGGAGCGAGTCGAGACCGAGCTCGGCCTCGAGGGCGCGCAGTGCGTGCACCTGGCACGCCACGCCCACCACCGCGAGCCGCGTGTAGCCACGCGCCGCGCACTCGTCGAGCAACGCCAGCACGGGCGAGTACCCCATCTTCATCCCGCGACAGCTCGCCATGTCCTCGGCGCGCGTGATGATCGCCGGACGCGGCGCCCAGCGGTCGTCCGGCGCGCTCGCCGTCGCGAGCACCGCGTCGACCATTCCCGTCTCGAGCATCCGCTCGGCGATCCGCGTGGTGATGCCCGTCCACTGGGCGCCGTCGACCGGCGTGCGCATCCGCGCGCGATGCATCGCGCGGAAGGGACCGAAGAACGCCTCGTCGGATGCGAGATCGCGTGTGCGACCATGCACCTGCGTCTCGAGCGCGTCGTAGCGCGGGTGGATGAACTGGCACGCCTTCCCGCACGACGCGGCGTGCGACGAACGCGAGATGCCGCAGTCCGTGCAGAGGTCCCGATGCGGCGCCGCGGCGAGCGTCGGCGCCTCCAGGATCGGGAGCACGGCGACGGCGCCCATCAGCGCATCGCTCCGAGGATCGCTTCGCCGGCGTCACTGCGGCGGAGCAGCGGCGATCGGCCGGCCGGCGTGGCCGCGAGGGCCATCGCGGCGGCGATGATGAACAGCACCGCCTCTCCCGCGAACACCGCGGTGTAGCCGCGGACGGGGTCGCCGAAGGCGGCGATCGTGAGGTCGCTCGCGACCCCGCCGCCGAGCGAGCCGGCTCCGTATGCGATCGCCTGCGCCGCCCCATAGACGCCGAGCCGGATGCCCGTCCCGCGAGAGGTGTCGGCGGCCGTCATGGCCATCATCGACCCGATCGCGCCGACCGCGAAGACGCCGTTCGCCACGCCGAGCGCGAACACCGTGCCCTGCAGGAACGCCGGACCGCCGATGATCGGCGACCGCGCGAGCGCGATGAGCGTGAGGGCCGACGCGATGCAGCCGCCCGCCGCCCAGCCGCGCAGCGACCCGACGCGCGCACTGAGCACCGCGGCCACGAGCATGCCGAGCATCACACCGCCGTGCTGCGTGCCGCCGAGCTTCGTGCTCGCGCCGGGCGTCAGACCGAACACGCGACCGGCGAACGGTTCGAGGATGAGGTCCTGCGCGCTGTAGGCGAGCATCGCGGCGAAGACGAAGAGCGCGAAGCGGCGAGTGGCCCGGTCTGCGAGCGCGTCACGCAGCGTCGCGCCGAAGCCAGCCGACGGCGCGACGGCCGGCGCGCGCAGCGGCGGACGCGCGATCCGCCACGAGCCCCACGCGGCGATCGCGGCGAGCACCGACGCGACGAGGCAGACGCCGGCCGTCACTGCGATCAGCCGGTCGAACGAGAACGGATCGAGCAGCGCACCGGAGACGCCCGCCGTCACCGCGATCCCGAAGATCATCATGATCCAGAGCAACGCCGCCGCACCGCCCAGTCGCCTGGGCTCGATCTCCTCGGCGACGTGCGCGAGCAACGCCGTGCCCGCCGCGCTCATGCCCACGCCGATCAGCGCGTACGCCGTGAAGGCCAGCGCCATGCCCGACCAGAAGTCGCGCGCGGCGATCGCGACGGCGATCGCCGCGAGGAAGCCGCCAAGGGCGAGCACGACCGCGCCGCCGAGGATCCACGGCGCACGGCGGCCGCTCCGGTCGGAGTCGAAGCCGAACTTCGCACGCGACATCTGGATCGCGAAGTGGAGCGCGACGAGGACGCTGGGGATGGTGGCGGCGAGCCCCAACTCGACGACCATCACGCGATTGAGCGTCGACGTCATGATCGCGGCCACCGATCCGATGGCGATCTGCGCGAGACCGAGCCGCGCGATCGCGCCCCAGCCAAGATAGGTGCGCGGAAGGGGGGATCCGGCGATCACGCGATGCTCCGCAGGGCGAACGACGCGACCATCATCCCCGAGACGTAGAACGGGACGCCGGCGGCCGAGAGGAACAACGCCCGTTCCACCGGTGCCTGCAGGAACCGATGCATCAGTCCGAGTTGGACGAGCAGGAGGCCGCCGATGACGATCGGGTGCCAGCTCGCCCCCCACGCCGCCAGGAGTGCGATCACGACGAGTTGCGGCGCGATCATGACCGTGCAAAGCACCCAGCCGGCGCGACGCGGACCCAGCGAGACGGGCAGCGACCGGATGCCCATGTGTCGGTCACCTTCGATCGCCTTGTAGTCGTTCAGCGTCATGATCCCATGGGCACCGAGCGAATACAGCGCCGCGAGCGAGAGCACCTCGATCGACGGTACGCGGCCGCCGAGCATGACGACGGCGCCGGTGATCCACGCGAGCCCTTCGTAGGTGACACCGACCGCAGCGTTGCCGATCCACCCGTTCTGCTTGAAGCGGAACGGCGGAGCCGAATAGGCCCACGCGAACAGCAAGGCGACGTCGACCGCGAGCATCCCCACGAACCCGAGCGGGATCGCCGCGAGGATCGAGAGCAGGGTCCAGCACACCGCGATGCGGAGGCCCCAAGTCCCCGGGATGCGACCCGACGGGATGGGACGATGCGGTTCATTGATGGCGTCGACCTCGCGGTCGAACCAATCATTCGCGGCCTGGCTGGCGGCGCAGACCAGCGGCCCCGTGATGCACAGCCCGAGGGCGAACGCGGCACGATTCCCTTCGAACGGGACGTTCGCCGAGACGGCGCCGCACGCGAATGCCCACATGGGTGGGAACCAGGTGACCGGCTTGAGGAGCGCGAGGACGGCCCGCGGCTCCGGAAGCGGATTCGCCATGCGTAGCGGACCACTTACGGTATGCACTGTCAGGAAAACCTGACAGTCAGGGTGCGCGATGCGCAAGCGTCGCCCTGCATTGGTTCAGCTCGCCTCGGCCGCGTCGCTGTCGACGCCGCTGGCCGAGAGGCCGTGGCGCCGCAACTTCACGTAGAGTGTCTGCCGCGAGAGGCCGAGCACCTCGGCCGCGGTGGTCCGGTTGTCGCCGGTCAGCTCGAGGGCCGCTTCGATGAAGTGGCGCTCGACGAGATCCGTGGTGTCGCGGACCAGCGTGGGCAACGAGACGCGTCCGACGAGCGAGGTGAGCTCCTCGACGGCCTTGGTGAGATCACGCGCGCCGTGCGGTACGGTCGCGACGCGACGACTGACGTCGCGGAGCACGAAGCCGACGCAGGGCATCTCATCGCCGGGCAGCAGGACCGCCGAGAGCTCCACCTCGGTCGCGAGGCCATGCTCGCCGCGGACACTGCTCGCCGCCAGGCGCACGATGCCGTGCTTCTTCAGCGTCGAGAGGAACACCTGCAGATCCGCGCCCGGCCGCCCGACCCAGTTCCCGAGGGAGCGCCCCTTGGCCTGTTCCTCGCTCGCGAGCTGCGCGATGTCGAGGAACGCGCGGTTCGCCACCACGATGTCGCCTTCCTCGTCCGTGACGCAGAACGCGTCCGGCGCGCGCTCCACGAGCTCGATGAGCTTCGCGCGGTTCGATGCGGGGAGCTCGGCATGCGCCGTGAACCGCGAGAGCCGCACCAGCAGCAGCGTGAGGTTCTCCTGCCGGAAGCAGGACGCCGACGCGAGTGTCTCTCCGCGGTCGGCGGCGAGGCGGATGCGGATGTCACCCGAATGGCCCGTCGTGCGCGCGGCGGCGAGCAGGTCCTCCATCGCGCGCACGTCGTCGTGCGCGACGCCGAGCGGGAACTGCTTGCCGATGAGTTTCTCGATCGGCTGGTCGAACACGCGCGATGCCGCGCCCGAGGCATCGACGATGCGCATCGTATCGGCGTCGACGACGACGATGGCGTCGGTCGAGAGCTGGAAGAGGAGCCGGTAGCGGGTCTCCACGTGGCGCAGGCGCCAGTAGTCGCGCTCCATCGCCTGCTGCGTGTCGACGAGACGCTGCTGGAGCGTGGAGATGGTGCGCATGTCCCGACCGACGGCGATCACCGATCCGTCCTCTGCGCGCACCGCGTTGTAAGCGACCGGGATGTCCGCGCCGGCGCGCGAGGGATGGTTCACCTGCCGACGGCGCGCATTGGTGCCGCTCCCGGCCTCACGCAGCAGCAGCTCGATCTTCGGCCGGGACTCGATCGTGACCGTCTCGATCCAGGGCTTCCCGAGCCACGCCTCGGCGCCATCGATGGGCGACTCGGTCCCACTGAACGAGACGTTGCGGATCACGCCCTGACGATCGACGACGAGCGCGATCTCGCTCGTGGCCGTGATCAACCGCGCCGCCCAGTCGGGCGCGAAGTCCGACAGTGCGGGTGCGTGTGGATCGTTCGAACGATCGCCGGTGTCCATTCTCGCCTGTCCCACGGGGGGTGATGCGACGACTGTCATACCCTCAGGTGAAGCCCATCATGCGACGCGCCTCGCGGACCGCTGACCCCGCGTCGGGCGCAAAGCCATCCGCACCGAGCCGCCGAACCCAGGTGGGATCGGTAGCGATGATGTACCCACCCACGAGGATGCGGATGTCACGGTTCCGTGACACCTGCCTGAATGTCTTGATCTGGCGCCTGAGAACGGTCACCCGCTCGGTCCCAGACACCGAGAGACCAAGCAAATTGTACTCGGATTCTCGGACTTTGTCCAACAATCCGGTCGAGGAAACGCTCGAGTTCAACTGCACGTCCCATCCGTCACGCACGAAGTACTCGGCGAGGATGGCGACACCCAGCGAGTGCTGCTCGCCGGGCGCACACCCGAGCAGGATGCGGCCCGCGGACCCCGGGAAGGACTGCTCGGCCAGGAACCGATGGCTCAGTTCCCGCACCATCCGCTGGATCCGGCCGGCGCCGACTGTCACATCATAGAAAGAGCACTCGTCCTGCTCCCACATCTCGCCGAGGAGTCGCGCGGCCGGCGTGAAGCAGTCCTCGTAGAGTGCTTGCGGGGTCATCCCGGCATCGACGAGGCGTTCGACGAAATGCGTCGCCTGTTCATCCTCGGGTGAGAGCAGTGCCCGGATGAAGTCTCCAAGCACCGCCGACATGGCGTCCGCCTCGTCCACGAGCGCCTGTTGAGGGGGCGGGAACACCATCCCGCTCACGATCGCGGGCACCGGCCGCTGGCGGTGCGACCGCACCGAGGCGTTGGAAGACTCGGCCATTCTCGCGGAGTTCTGCGGAACGGGCTGGGGACCTGACATGCGCCCTCCGAACTACGGGTGGGGGAGAACCCCGTGACCTTCGACTCCGAACTTTGCGCCGACAGCGAGACTTGTCAAGTCTAGTTGACGTAAACTTGGCTTGACAATCAGAAACGTAAGCCTCAATATCTCCGTGCACCCTTCCATTCACCCGCGTCGGGTGGATCGGGGTCCCATTCGGCCACCACCCGAGGTCCCGTGTCAGGCCAGTCGACTTCCGTCGGTCTCTACACGCCGGAGCAGCGCGCGCGACGCGATGCGACGAAGTGGACGCTGGTGCAGGGTGTCCTCGCACCGATCCAGTTCCTCGTCTGTCTCGTCTCGGCCGGGCTCGTCATTCGATTCCTCGTGACGGGCGAGGGGCTCTCGGTGGCGAACCTGTCCGTGCTCGTGAAGACCGCGGTGCTCCTGCTGATCATGGTGACGGGGTCGATCTGGGAGAAGGTCGTCTTCGACGAGTGGCTCTTCGCCGCGCCCTTCTTCTGGGAGGACGCGGTGTCGATGGGCGTCATCGCCCTCCACCTCTTCTATGTAGTAGCGCTGTTCACCGGCGCGCTCTCCGCACGCGAGCTCATGGCGCTCGCCCTGGTCGCGTACGGGACCTATGTGGTCAACGCGGTGCAGTTCATCCTGAAGCTGCGCGCCGCGCGACTCGGAGAACCGGCGCGTCTGCATGCGCTCACGGAGCGCTCGGCGTGACCGGCACCGCACTCCCGGTGGTGGAGGTCGGCTGCGCCGACGCCCCCGTGCTGAAGGAGCGCGGGCAGCGCGAGGTCTTCTGCGGACTGACGGGGATCGTCTGGCTGCATCGCAAGATGCAGGACGCCTTCTTCCTCGTCGTCGGTTCGCGCACCTGCGCGCACCTCATCCAGTCCGCCGCCGGCGTCATGATCTTCGCCGAACCGCGGTTCGCCACGGCGATCCTTGGCGACCGCGACCTCGCGGGGATGGCGGACTGCAATGAGGAGCTCGATCGCGTGGTGCGCCAACTGCTCGCGCGGCGTCCCGACATCACGACGCTCTTCCTCGTCGGCTCCTGCCCGAGCGAGGTGATCAAGCTCGACCTCGCGCGAGCGGCGTCGCGTCTCTCCCGCGAGTACGCGGACCGCGTGCGGATCCTCAACTATTCCGGCAGCGGCATCGAGACCACCTTCACGCAGGGGGAGGACGCCTGCCTCAAGGCGATGGTGCCCGCGTTGCCTGCGGCGCCTGCCGATGCGCGGTCGGTGCTCGTGTGCGGCACGGTCGCGGACGTGGTGGAGGACCAGTTCGGGAGGATCTTCGCCGAGCTGGGGATCCCCCTCCGGTTCTTCCCGCCGCGGCGCGCGACCGATCTGCCCTCGATCGGACCGGGCACGTCCCTCCTCCTCGCGCAGCCGTTCCTCAACGAGACCACCCGCGCTCTGACCTCGCGCGGTGCGACCCTCCTTCAGGCACCGTATCCCTTCGGTGTGGAAGGGACCACCGCGTGGCTTCGCGCGGCGGCGGATGCGTGGGCCGTCGCACCGGAACGCTTCGCCAGCGCCATCGCCGCGCCGGCGCAGCGCGCCCGCACGGCGGTCGCGCGTTACCGCGAGGCTCTCGAGGGGAAGCGGCTCTTCTTCTTCCCCGACTCGCAGCTCGAGATCCCGCTCGCCCGCTTCCTCGCGCGCGAGTGCGGGGTCGAACTGCTCGAGGTGGGCACGCCGTACCTCGACCGCCTGCTGGTGGAGCAGGAACTCGCCTTGCTCCCGCGCACGCTGCTCTCGGAGGGGCAGGACGTCGATCGGCAGCTCGATCGTTGCACCGCGCAGCGGCCGGACCTCACCGTCTGCGGACTGGGCCTCGCGAATCCGCTCGAGGCCGCGGGTCTCCGCACCAAGTGGAGCATCGAGCTGGTGTTCACGCCGGTGCACGGCTTCGACCAGGCGGCCGACCTCGCCGAGCTGTTCGCTCGACCGCTGCAGCGCATCGCCCGGCTCAAGGTCTGACGCATGCAACTCACGCTCTGGACCTATGAGGGCCCGCCCCACGTGGGGGCGATGCGCATCGCGACCTCGATGGAGGGCGTGCATTACGTGCTCCATGCGCCGCAGGGTGACACCTACGCGGACCTGCTGTTCACGATGATCGAGCGTCGTCCCACGCGGCCGCCGGTCACCTACACGACCTTCCAGGCACGCGACCTCGGCGGTGACACGGCGAACCTCGTGGTCTCCGCGGTGCGCGACGCGTTCGAGCGCTTCAAGCCCCGCGCGATGCTCGTCGGCGATTCATGCACGGCGGAGCTCATCCAGGACCAGTCCGGCGCGCTGGCCGTGGGGATGAACCTGCCGATCCCGGTGGTGCCGCTGGAACTGCCCGCGTACTCGAAGAAGGAGAACTGGGGGGCGGCGGAGACGTTCTACCAGCTCGTGCGGGCACTCGCGCCGGCCCGCGCCGTCGCGGGCGCGCGGCAGCCGGCCGTGGGCCGGCGGCCGCGCGCGAACCTGCTCGGCCCGACCGCGCTCGGCTTCCGCTGCCGCGACGATGTGCGCGAGGTGCGCGCCCTGCTGGACTCCATCGGCGTCGATGTGCACGTCGTGGCGCCGCTCGGTGCGACGCCCGAGCAGCTCCGCACGATCACCGATGCCGACTTCAACATCGTGCTGCATCCGGAGATCGCCCTCTCGACGGCCTCGTGGCTGCAGCGGGTGCACGCGATGCCGATGGTGCGCACGGTGCCCCTCGGCGTGGGGGCGACGCGCGACTTCCTGCGCGAGGTGGGACAGGTGGCAGGAGTGGACGTCCGCCCGGCGCTCGACGCGCCCGAGGCCCGTCTCCCCTGGTACTCGCGCTCGGTGGATTCGACGTATCTGACCGGCAAGCGCGTGTTCATCTTCGGCGACGGGACGCATGCGGTCGCGGCGGCGCGGATCGCGCGAGATGAGCTCGGCTTCACGGTTGTCGGCATCGGGACCTACTCGCGCGAGATGGCGCGCGAGGTGCGCGAGGCGGCGGAGCAGCACGGGGTCGAGGCGCTGATCTGCGACGACTATCTCGAGGTCGAGGCCGCGATCGGCGCCGCGGCGCCCGAGCTCGTGCTCGGCACGCAGATGGAGCGGCACATCGCGAAGCGGCTGCACATCCCGTGCGCGGTGATCTCCGGGCCCTTCCACGTGCAGGATGTCCCCGCCCGCCACAGCCCCCAAATGGGATGGGAAGGCGCGAACGTCATCTTCGACACCTGGGTGCATCCGCTCATGATGGGACTCGAGGAGCATCTCATCGGGATGTTCCGCGAGGACTTCGAGTTCGTCGACGGCCACATGAGCCATCAGGGCAAAGGGGTGCCGGCCGAACGGACCGCGCCCGCGGCGTCCGTGGACGTCACTGCTGCCGCGCCGGATGCCGCGCCGGACGCCACCCTGGATGCCACGCCGCAGGAGGCGCCGGTCGCCGAGGCCTCGGCCGGCGTGCAGTGGTCAGCGGACGGCGAGCGGGAACTCAAGAAGATCCCGTTCTTCGTGCGCAAGAAGGCGCGCCTCAACACGGAGCGATTCGCCGCCGCGCAGGGCGTGCGGACGATCACGGTCGAGACGCTGTACGAGGCCAAGGCGCACTATGGCAAGTAAGCGCGCCGCCACGGTCGTGCCGGTGAGGTTCGTCATCCTCACGCTCGACGCGCACCTCGCGGGCGCGTTCGAAGGCGCGAAGGCGGCGCTCGCGCGCGAGCTGCCCGGGCTGGACCTCCGCATGCACGTCGCATCGGAATACCAGACCGATGCCGCCGCGCTCGCGCGTGCCCACGCCGACATCGCGCAGGCGGACGTCCTGGTCGCGACGCAGCTCTTCACCGAGGAGTCGGCCGGGCCGGTGCGCGAGGCGATGGCCGCGCGCGCGCCGCACTGCGACGCCGTCGCGGCCGCGCTCTGTGTGAGCGAGGTGATGCAGCTGACGCGGCTGGGCGGCTTCAGCATGGCCGAGCGCGGGACGCCGGTCTCGTCGTGGTCGCCGATGGCGCTGCTCCGGAAGCTTCGCGGATCCCGCGCCGATGGGACGTCGGCGGGCCAGCGCCAGCTCAGCGGTCTCAAGCAGCTGCCCAAGCTCCTGCGCTTCATCCCGGGTTCGGCGCAGGACCTGCGGGCCTGGCTGCTGGTGATGCAGTACTGGCTCGCCGGGTCCGAGGTGAATGTCGCGAACCTCGTGCGACTCCTCGTGAACCGCTACGCGGCCGGTCCGCGCGCTGCGCTCAAGGGTGCGCTCACGGTCGCCGAGCCCGAGAGCTATCCCGAGGTCGGGCTCTACCATCCCGACCTGCCGAAGCTCGGCATCACCGAGCGGATCGCCAGCGTGCCGGCGCGCGGGACGCGCGGGCGTGTGGCGGTCCTCCTCGGACGGTCGTACGTCCTGGCGCGGAACACGGCGCACTACGATGCGGTGATCCGCGCACTCGAGGCGCGCGGGCTCTCGGTGATCCCGATGTTCGCCTCCGGGCTCGACGCGCGTCCGGCGATCTCGGCGTTCTGCATGGACCCCAAGGCGCAGGTGCGGGGCGTGGAGCGGTCGACGGTCGACGCGCTCATCTCCCTCACGGGCTTCTCGCTCGTCGGCGGGCCGGCGTACAACGACGCCGCGGCGGCGCAGGCGGTGCTCGCGGCACTCGACGTGCCGTATCTCTCGTTGCAACAGCTCGAGTTCCAGACCCTCGCGGAATGGGAGCAGGACGCGCGTGGCCTCAACGCGCTCCAGGCGACGCTCCAGGTGGCGATCCCCGAGATCGACGGTGCGACCGGTCCGATGGTCTTCGCGGGGAAGCAGAGCACCGGTGGTGGCACGGCGAACGCCGCGGCTCGCTCGGTGGCGATCCCGGAGCGCGTCGAACGGCTCGCCGACCGCGTCGCCAGGCTCGTGCGGCTCCGCCACACGCCGCGCCACGATCGGAAGACCGCGATCGTGCTCTTCAATTTCCCTCCGAACGCCGGCAACACGGGCAGTGCCGCCTACCTCGCCGTGTTCGAGTCGTTGCGCAACGTGATGCTGGGCATGCGGCGCGACGGCCATGACGTGGATGTGCCGGAGTCGGCCGAGGCCCTGCGTGAGGCGATCACGCAGGGGAATGCGCAGCGCGTCGGCGCGCCCGCGAACGTGCATGTGCGCATCCCGGTGGACGACCATGTGCGCCGGGAGCCGCATCTCCAGGAGATCGAACGGACGTGGGGCCCCGCGCCGGGGAAGCAGCTCACCAACGGCCGCGACCTCTTCGTGATGGGTGCACGGTTCGGCAACGTGTTCGTCGGGGTGCAACCTTCCTTCGGCTGGGAAGGCGATCCGATGCGGCTCCTCTTCGAGGGCAACTTCGCGCCGACGCATGCGTTCTCGGCGTTCTACCGCTGGCTGCGCGAGGATTTCGGCGCGCATGCGGTGCTGCACTTCGGCACCCATGGCGCGCTCGAGTTCATGCCGGGCAAGCAGGTCGGTCTCACGGACCGGTGCTGGCCGGAGCGCCTCATCGGCGATGTGCCGAACATCTATCTGTATGCCTCGAACAATTCGTCCGAGGGCACGCTGGCCAAGCGTCGTGGCGGCGCGACGCTGGTCAGCTACCTCACGCCACCGATCACGAACGCCGGCCTCTACAAGGACCTCGCGTCGCTGAAGGAGGCGCTCGACCGGTTCCGCGCCGCGGATGATGGCCGCTCGGTGGCGGACGCCGGACTCGTCACGATGATCCAATCGCAGGCCGCGGCGCTCGACCTCTGCCCGGCGGCGCCGGCGTGGACGGCGGACGCGGGCTCGCAGGTGGCGACGGTGCGCGCGAGGCTGCTCGAGCTCGAGTACGCGCTCATCCCGCTCGGCCTCCACGTGGTGGGCGAGGGCATGTCCGAGCCGGCGCGACGCGAGACGATCGCGGCGATCCGCGCGTCGGCGCCCGAGGACATGAGCGAGGAGGACTACGTGCGCCTCGACCGGCAGCTGGCCGAGGATCATGAGATCCCCGGGATCCTGCGCGCGCTCGACGGCCGTTACGTCGCGCCGGCACCGGGCGGCGACCTGGTGCGGTCGCCGAAGGTCGTGCCGACCGGACGCAATCTCTACGGGTTCGATCCCTACAAGGTCCCGAGCGGCTACGCGCTCGTCGAGGGACGCAAGCGCGCGGATCTCTTGCTGGCGCGGCATGTCGCCGACGGCCACGCCCTCCCGGAGACGGTCGCGTTCGTGCTCTGGGGGACCGACAACATGAAGTCCGAGGGCGCGCCGATCGCGCAGGTGCTCGCCTTGATGGGTGCCGCGCCGCGTTTCGACGCGGTCGGTCGGCTCGTGGGCGCGCGGCTCCTCCCGCTCGCGCAGCTCGGGCGTCCGCGGATCGACGTGGTCTGCACCCTCTCGGGGATCTTCCGCGACCTGCTCCCGCTGCAGGTGCGGCTGCTCGCCGAGGCGGCGTTGCTCGCCTCGCAGGCGGACGAGCCGCTCGAGATGAACTTCATCCGGAAGCACACGCTCGAGCACATGGCAGCGCTCGGCGGTGACCTCGAGCGCGCCGCGATGCGCGTGTTCTCCAACGCCGACGGGGCGTACGGCTCGAACGTCAATCTCCTCGTCGAGACCGGTCAGTGGCAGGCGGAGGACGAGCTCGCCGACCAGTTCGTGCGACGCAAGTGCTTCGCCTATGGCACGAAGCCGGGCGTGCAGGCGATGCCGGCACTGCTCCAGCGTGCGCTGGGTGGCGCGGCGCTCGCCTTCCAGAACCTCGACTCCGTCGAGCTCGGGGCGACCGACATCGACCAGTACGTCGAGTCGCTCGGCGGCATGAACCGCGTGATCGCCAAGGCGAAGGGCGCGACCGTCCCGGTCTACCTCGGCGACCATACGGGCCGGGACGGGAAGGTGCGCACCCTCGGCGAGCAGGTCTCGCTCGAGACGCGCACGCGGATGCTCAACCCGAAGTGGTTCGAGGCGCAGCTCGCACAAGGATACGAGGGGGCGCGGAACATCGCCGGACACGTCGCGACGACGCTCGGCTGGTCGGCGACGGCCGGGGACGTGCCCGGCTGGGTCTATGACGGCATCACGACGACCTTCGTGCTCGATCGGGCGATGCGCGAGCGTTTGGCGCGCGCGAATCCCGATGCAGCGGCGGGGATGGCCAATCGGCTGATGGAAGCGCACGACCGCGGGTACTGGCAGCCGAGCGCGGAGATGCTGGCCGCGCTGCGGGATGCGAGTGAGGAACTGGAGGACCGGCTCGAGGGCGTGGCCGCGGTGGCCTGATCGACGACGATCAGGCAGCGGCACGGACCCGGTGCGAGCCGGAACGCAGGCAGCAGGAGAGCAGCACGTGGCGACATCCATGGCATTGCCGGTCCTGGCGAACGGTGCGGACGGCGAAGGGTCAGTGCAGGTGCATCTCGATCCCGACGAGAGGATCACCGGGGCGCAGGTGTTCGCGGTCTACGGGAAAGGCGGCATCGGGAAATCGACGACCTCGTCGAACCTGAGCGCGGCCTTCTCGCTGCTCGGCAAGCGCGTGCTGCAGATCGGCTGCGATCCGAAGCACGACTCGACCTTCACGCTGACCAAGCGGATGGTCCCGACCGTCATCGACACGCTGGAGTCGGTGAACTTCCACTCCGAGGAACTGCGGGTGGAGGACTTCGTGTACACCGGCTTCAACGGCGTGCAGTGCGTGGAGGCGGGCGGTCCGCCGGCCGGCACCGGCTGCGGCGGATACGTGGTCGGGCAGACGGTGAAGCTCCTGAAGGAGCATCACCTGCTGGAGGACACCGACGTGGTGATCTTCGATGTGCTCGGCGACGTGGTGTGCGGCGGGTTCGCCGCCCCGCTCCAGCATGCGCAACGCGCCCTGATCGTCACCGCGAACGACTTCGACTCGATCTTCGCGATGAACCGCATCATGGCGGCGATCCTCGCGAAGTCCAAGAACTATGCGGTGCGGCTCGGCGGCGTGATCGCCAACCGCAGTGCCGACACGGACCAGATCGACCGCTTCAACGGGGAGACCGGGATGTCGCTCACGGGCCGCTTCCCTGACCTCGATGCGATCCGCCGCAGCCGGCTCAAGAAGAGCGTCGTGTTCGAGATGGACCACACGCCCGAGCTCCAGCTGGTGCAGGACGAATACATGCGGATCGCGACGATGCTCGCGGCGGGCGTGCCGGCGCAGCCCGGCCGCCCGCTCAAGGACCGCGAGATCTTCGACCTGCTGGGGTACGACTGATGACGCTCCCGACGCCGGCCGCGCCCGAGCGCTACGTGCGCACGCGGACATGGCTCCACGACTACTTCGACCGGACCGCGGCGGAGTCGTGGGCGACGCTGACGTCGGAGGCGCCGGTGAGCGGCGTGCGCGCGACGGTGCGGGCGGGCCGCGACCGGATGCGGCACCTGCTCTGCTCGTGGCTCCCGACGAACCTCTCCGGCGCGCGCGTGCTCGATGCCGGGTGCGGGACCGGCGCGGCGGCGGTCGAACTCGCGCGCCGCGGCGCCGAGGTGGTGGCGATCGACCTCTCCCCGAACCTCGTCGCCGTGGCGAAGGCGCGGGCGGCGCAGTCGGCGTTGCGCGGCCGGATCGACTGGCGGAGCGGGGACATGCTCGATCCCGCCCTCGGTGGCTTCGACCATGTGCTCGCGATGGACTCACTGATCCACTACGAAGGCCCCGACGCGCTGACCGCCGTGGCCGCGTTGCTGCCCCGAGTGCGGACGTCGATGGTCTGGACGTTCGCGCCACGCACCCCGCTCCTCTCGGTGATGCATGCCGTGGGCCGGCTGCTCCCCCACGGCGACCGCGCACCGCGCATCGTGCCGCTCGCGGAGTCGATGGTCCGCGGCGCATTCGCGACGCGCGCCGACCTCGCGGGCGCAACGGTGGGACGCACCCAGGTCGTGAAGAGCGGGTTCTACACCTCGCAGGCGATGGAGCTGACCCTCACCCCCCGGAGGATGTCATGAACGGATGGACGTGGACCGTTGCCGCGCTGGTCGCGCTGGCAGGCTGGTGGGCCTACCGCCGCACGCAGGACGTGGCGTGCACGCTCGACCTCGAGTCGACCCCGCAGGAGTTCCATGCGCACGTCGAGCTGGACGGTGTGCAGGTGAACGAGGGTGACGAAGTGCTGGTGCATGGCGCACCGGACCGCATCGCGCTCGGAGAGCGCCGGCGCATGGCGGCGCGCGCCACGGTGCACCAGGCGAGCCTGCCGCGGCGCTTCCTCACCCGCGTGCTCGGCACGAGCGGGATCACCGAGCTGTACGAAGTCGGCTTCGAGGGCTGAGCCATGTATCCCGCGACGATGGCCCCGCCCGTGAAGGACGTGAACGAGAGCACGAAGGCCGCGACCGAGGATGCCGTCCTCAACCCCCGGTTCTACACGACCGACTTCGCCGAGATGGACCGGCTGGACGTCTCCGCGCTCCGCGCGCAGTGGGACGAACTCGTGGCGGAGTTCCGACGCGACCCCAACAAGGACCACTTCAAGCGCACGCCCGAGTTCACCGACCTCGACTGGACCGGCTGGCCGCCCGAGCTGCAGAAGGCGTTCGTCGAGTTCCTCGTGAGCTCGGTGACGGCGGAGTTCTCGGGGTGCATCCTCTACGCCGAGATCAAGAAGCGGGTCAAGAACAAGGACATCCGCGACCTGTTCGGGTTCATGAGCCGCGACGAGGGGCGGCATGCGGGGTTCATCAACCACACCCTCGCCGACTTCAACGTGGCGGTGGACCTCTCGTTCCTCACCAAGGCCAAGAAGTACACGTACTTCAAGCCCAAGTACATCTACTACGCGACCTATCTGTCGGAGAAGATCGGCTACGCCCGCTACATCACGATCTTCCGCCAGCTCGAGCAGCACCCGGAGTTCCGGTTCCACCCGATCTTCAAGTGGTTCCAGGAGTGGTGCAACGACGAGTTCCGCCACGGGGAGGCGTTCGCCGTGCTCATGCGCGCGAACCCGCGGTTCCTCGAGGGCGGGAACAAGCTCTGGATCCGGTTCTTCCTGCTGGCCGTCTTCGCCACGATGTACGTGCGCGACCACGCCCGGCTGACGTTCTTCCAGGCGCTCGGCTTCGACGTCGACGAGTTCGACCGCAAGGTCATCACGCTCACCAACACCATCAGCAAGCAGGTCTTCCCGGTCACGATCGACACCGACAACCCGAAGCTCTGGGCCCTCTTCGAGCGGATGCACCGCAACATGGGACGCATCGCCGCCGGTGACGCGGCGGGCGGGATCGGCGGATGGGTGACGTCGACGTTCGCCAAGCTCGACAACGGCGTCACGTTCCTGCGGCTCTTCCTGCTGCCGGCGAAGCATGCGGCGCTGCCGGCCGACGTCCGCCTCGAACCGGTCTGGTGACACCATGAGCCGCGGCAGCGCATCCGTGATCGGGAAGGCCATCGCCTCCCTCGATGCGAAGTGGCTCCCCTTCGCCGACATCGCGACGGCGGAGGTCCCACTCTCGCGCTTCCTCCGGCTCAGCCTCTTCCAGCTGACCGTGGGGATGGCGACGACGCTCTTCTACGGCACGCTCAATCGCGTGATGATCGTGGAGCTGCGCGTGCCGTCGTTCATCGTCGCGGCGATGATCGCGATCCCGCTCCTCATCGCCCCGTTCCGCGCGCTGATCGGGTTCAAGTCGGACACGCATCGGAGCTACTGGGGATGGAAGCGCGTCCCGTTCATCTATGCCGGGTCGTTCATGCAGTTCGGCGGGCTCGCGGTGATGCCGTTCGCCCTCCTGCTCCTCTCGGGTGACCAGGCGTGGGGCGGGCGATGGATCGCGTACGTGGGCGCCGCGCTGGCGTTCTTCCTCGTCGGCGCGGGTGCGCACACGGTGCAGACGAGCGGCCTCGCGCTCGCCACCGACCTCGCGGACGAGGCGAAACGTCCCCGGGTCGTCGCCCTGATGTACGTGATGATGCTCGTCGGCGCGCTGATCAGTTCGATCCTGCTCGGTGGCCTGCTGCGCGACTTCCAGCCGCTGCGCCTCATCCAGGTGATCCAGGGCGCCGCGGTGTTCACCGTCGTCTGCAACTTCGTCGCGCTGTGGAAGCAGGAGGGACGCGGCACCGCGCCGCAGTCGTGGGCCGCGGACGAACGTCGGCCCGCGTTCATCGACGCGTGGCGCACCTTCATCGCCGGCGGACACGCGGTGCGGCTCCTCGTCGCGACCGGGCTCGGGTTCTTCGCGTTCAACATGCAGGACGTGCTGCTCGAACCCTATGGCGGGGAGATCCTCGGCTGGAGCGTCGCGGGGACCACGACGCTCACGGGGATCGCCGCGCTCGGCGCGCTGGTCGCGTTCGGGATGGCCGCGCGCATGATGGAGCGTGGCAGCGATCCGATCCGCGTCGCGGCCCTCGGAACCGTCGTGGGGGTCGTGAGTTTCGTCGCCGTGATCTTCGCGTCACCGCTGCACTCGTCGTCGCTGTTCTCCGCGGGGACGTTCCTGATGGGCATGGGCGAGGGGCTCTTCGCCGTCGGGACGCTGAGCGCGGCGATGGGACTCCGTGATGCGACGCAGCATGGCATCGCGCTGGGTGCCTGGGGCGCGGTCTATGCGACCTGCGAAGGACTCTCGATGGCCTCGGCGGGCGTCATCCGCGACTACTTCGCCGGTCAGGTGCAGGCCGGACAGCTGGGGTGGGCGCTCAATGACCCGAGCGTCCCGTACAGCGTGGTCTACCACATCGAGACGCTGTTGTTGTTCGGCACGCTGGTGGCCCTCGGGCCCCTCGTGCGGCTGGTCCGTTCGGGCGCGATCCGTCGCGACCCCAACGGGGAGTTCGGCTTGGCGGACCTTCCCGCCTAGCCTCTTCGGCACACAGGAGGAGCAGGGATGGAATACATCGACGGGGCACAGATCGCCCTCTACACGTTCTGGGCGTTCTTCATCGGGCTGGTGATCTACCTGCGCAAGGAGGACAAGCGCGAGGGATATCCGCTCGATTCACCGCAGGGTCCGCGCAACGGGTGGCCGATGCCGGCCGACAAGAAGGAGTTCCTGCACGTGACCAAGCACACCGATGGGGGATCGCACTGATGTCCGACCTCAAGGCAGTGCCCGTGGATGGCTACAACGGCTCCCCGCTCGTGCCGACCGGCGATCCGATGATCGACGGCGTGGGCCCGGCCGCGTGGGCCGACCGCGCCGATGTCCCGGACCTCACCGCGCACGGCGAGGCCAAGATCGTGCCCATGCGCGTCGCGCCCGGATTCAGCGTCGCCAAGGGCGATCCCGATCCGCGGGGCCTCCCCGTGAAGGCGGCCGACGGCGCGATCGCCGGCAAGGTGGTCGACATCTGGGTCGATCGCTCCGAGCCGCAGGTCCGCTACTACGAGGTCGCGCTCGAGGGTTCCGGCAAGCACAAGCTGCTCCCGGTGCCGTACGTGCAGTGGCCGAACTTCGGGCTGTGGGGCAACGATCACATCATCGTGAAGTCGATCACGGCCGCACAGTTCGTCAACGTGCCCGAGACGAAGCGTGATGACCGGATCACGCTGCTCGAGGAGGACCGGATCATGGCGTACTATGCCGGCGGGCACCTCTACGGCCAGGCCGGTCGCGCCGAGCCCTGGATCTGACCATGGCGACCTCCGTTCTGAGTGTCCCGACGGCGGCGTCCCGCGCGCAGGTGCGTGGCGTCGCCGAGGCACTCCCTCCCGGGGAACGCGTGCTGTGGGAGGGCGCGCCGGCCCCGCGCGCGATCGCACGACATCTGCTCTTCGTGCGCCCGCTCGGGGCGTACTTCACGGTGATGATCGCGTGGTGGGTGGCGGCGAACATCGGCAAGGCGGGGACGGTCGGGTTCTGGGCACCGGTCGCGATGCAGTCCCTGCTCGCGGGCGCGGTGCTCGGCGGCGTGGTGGCCGTGGCGCGCGCGATCGCCGGCAGCACGACGTACGCGATCACGGATCGGCGCATCGTCATGCGGCTCGGGCTCGTCTTCCAGCTCACGGTGAACATCCCGCTCAAGTACGTCGTGGGCGCCAAGGCGAAGACGTTCCGCGACGGCAGCGGACAGATCGCCCTGCAGCTCGACGGCAAGGAGAAGCTCGCCTGGATCGTGCTCTTCCCGCACGTGCGGCCGTGGCGGTTCACCCGGCCGGAGCCGCTCCTCCGCGGTCTCGCCGACCCTGCGGCGGTGGGTGCGATCCTGCGGTCGGCCACCCTCGGCGAGTGAGACGACGATGAGCGTGGAGATCCATTTCGAGCCGGAGCCCGGATCCTCGTCAGCGATGCCGCAGCTGGCGCCGCCTCGACCCTTCATCCGGGCCGCGATCGCGCTGGTGGTCGCGACGTTCGTGCTGGCTGTCGCGGCATCGCGATTCGGCATCGGCAAGTCGGGCGATGTGTACGAGCAGGCCGTCGCGCAGCGGAGCCTGCGATTCACCGACGCGCCCGATGGCGGCATCCTCGTGCATGATGCGACGAGCGGTGCGCTCGCCCTCACGCTGCCGATGGGCACGAACGGATTCCTGCGCGGTGCGCTGCGGTCGCTGGCGAGCGGCCGCCGCCGTGCGCATCTCTCGCCCGCGGCCCCGTTCGTGCTCACGGCGTGGGCGGACGGTCGCGTGAGCCTCGAGGATCCCCTCACCGGCCAGCGCATCGCCGTCACGTCCTTCGGTCCGACGCAGGTGCGGAGTTTCGTGGCGTTGCTCGATCCCGCCGGCAAGGTCTTCCCGCCCGCTCGGCCCGGCGACGCCCTGGTGATCGGCGCGCACGGCCGCTGAGCGCGCGCCGCGGGCGTCAGCCGCCGCGCGCGCGCAGGAACGAATCCCACGGCGTGCGCTCGAGGCGCACGCCGAGGACCGCGAGCTCGAGGACCGCGAGGCCGAGGATCGTCGCGAAGAGCGCCGCCGCCTCACGGCGCGCCGGGACCGTCGCCCTTCGTGCGCTCCAGGCGATCCACCCGGCCACTGCCGTCACCGAGACCAGGCTTACCGCCAGGAACGGGGAGTTCACCTCGGGACCGAAGAACTGCCGCAGATATCCGAGATGCGGCGGCAGGAAGTTCGCCGCCGGATTGGCGACCCCGAAGAACACGTTCAGCTTCGCCACCTGCTGCACGCTCCAGAAGAGGAGCAGCGCCCACAGTCCCGTGCGATTGGGCGTGCCCCGCGACATGAACGCGCCGAGGACGAGGAGCACCACCGTCGCGGCGTCGTTCACCAGCGTCGCGGCGATCGCCGGGGCGACCGCGGCCCATGACGGCGCCGGGGCGACCGGGCCTGCGGGGTGGATCCCGGTGAGGAACCCCCCGTAGAACGCGGCGGAGACCCAGGCCCAGAGCACCGCGCCGCCGAGGAAGCTGCGGCGCACTCCGGCGGGCGTGTCGTCGAACCGCGTCGCGTGGATCTCCAGTACGCCGACCACCGCCAGCACCGTGGCGATGACGATGCCCGCGAGACGCGTCGCGTCGTTGCGCTGCAGGGCGATGATGACACCCGTCGCCACCCACCAGAAGATGATGACGAGGCCCATCGCCCTCATGTCGCGCCCGCGGGCATCGCCGCCGTGACGGCCGCATGGATCCCGGCGGCATCGCAGCGCGGCAGCGCCACGTACCGCGCCCCCATCGCCATCGCGAGCCGCTGCCCCTGTTCGCCCGGCCGCGGCGACGTGTCGATGAGGAGCGCCACACCGCCCACCGCACGGAGCGCCTCGGCGGATGCGAGCGCATCCGACTCGGCGCGCGGTCGTCCCGGCGCGCCGTCACGCGCGACGTTCGCGCGCGCGTCGGTGAGGAAGATGGTGATCGTGTCATTCCCCGCACGGCGCGCCTGAGCGACGAGGTCCCGCGCGCGGTCGATCGCGCTCGCGAGCGGCGTCCCGCCGCCACCAGGCAGCGCGGCGAGCGCGCGCTTCGCGGCCGCGATCGCGCGCGTGGGAGGCAGCAAGACCTCGGCGGCCGTGCCGCGGAAGGCGATCAGGGCGACCTCATCACGACGCGAGTAGGCCTCGGCGAGCAGCAGTTCCACCGCGCCCTTCGCCTCCGACATGCGGTTGATCGCCGCCGATCCCGAGGCGTCCACGACGAAGATCGCCGTGGTGCCCGCCGGTTCGACCAATCGGCGCAACCGGAAGTCGCTCGGTCGCACGCGCACCCGCACGCGGCCGTCGTCGTGCGCGGGCGCGGGGCGAAGCCGCTGCCACGGCGCGGCGGCACGCAGCGTCTCCAGGAGGTCGAGGCGGCCACCGTCGCGCGGATCGCCGCGCCGCGTGCCGACCTGTCGTCCGCGCTTGCCGCCGGCGCGGTCGCCGCCGGCGCGACCGCTCGCGGTGCCTGTGTGGGCGGCGCGGGTCGGCGCGTCGATCAGCAATCCGCGCGGGAGGGTCGCTTGCGCCGCACGGATGATCCGCTCCTCGAGCTCGCGCAGTTCCTCGGGCGTGAGCATCTCCTCAGAATCGTCGTCCCCGCTCTCCGGATCCGACGAGGGTGGTGGCACGTCGTCGCTCGCGGATGACTCTGACGGTTCCGGCCGCCGCGTGGCGCGCGGACCGAGCACGAGCGCGGCCGCGGCCGCACAGTCGTCATCGTTCGCCGTCGGGCGCGCGTCGAGTGCGGCGCACGCTCTGGCGGCGCGCACCGCGAACGAGACGGCGCGCAGCGAAGCCACGCCGAGCGCTGCCGCCGCGCCGACGAGCGATCGCACGCGCGGGTCGGAGAGGGTGACGGATGGCGCCCGTGCAGCGGCCGCGCGAACCTCGGTCGGCGAGACGAGTGGCTCCTCGGTCCCACCGAACGGGTCGTCCGCCTCGAGCAGGAGGTGGAACGCCAGCCGATCGGCGAGCGCGACCGAGACCGCCTCATCCTCGCCGTCCCCTTCGTCGACGGCGACGATGGCGACGCGCGCGGGCAGCGGATCGCCCGATTGGTGCGCACGGGGACGCGCGACATGCGTGTCGAGCACCTCGGTGAGGCGAGCGACGAGCATCGGACTCGCTCGTTCCGCGCATGGGAGCACGAGCACGCCGCCGTCCGCACGGGCGAGGACGCCGCGTTCGGTCACCGGCCGCCCTTGCGCGAGGGTCATCGCCAGATCGAGGCCGCCGAGCAGGCGGTCATCCGGGATGCCGAGCGGGAGCCGTGACATCGGTGCGCCGATCGCGAGCGCCCCGCGCACCTGCGCGAGCCAGCGGTCCACCACGTCGGCGCGGGGCGCCCGGACGATGGCACCGCCGAATCCCGTGGGATCCATGGCCAGCAGCGCGGCCGCCAGTCGTGCACGGACCGACGCGGGCACCGCGGCTTCGGTCTCGGCCACGACGGTCAGCCGCCGAACAGCTCGGCGATCGCGCGCTCGATCCGGATCGAGCTGCCGACGTCGTCGAGCACGTTGCGCCGCAGCCGGTGACGCAGCGCGCTCGGTGCGATGGTGCGGAGATGCGCATCGGTCACCTGCCGTGCGCCGTCGAACGCGGCGAGTGCGCGTGCGCCGCGCAGCAGCGCGAGTTCACCGCGCACGCCGTCAGTCCCGACCGCCGCGCACAGGCGCGCGGCATCCCGCAGCACCGCGTCGGGCACCGAGAGCGTCTCCAGTCTGCGACGGGCGCGTTCGACGCGCTTGCGCGCGTCGGCGTCCGGCCCCGACCAGCGCTCGCGGAATCCCTCGGGGTCACGGTCGAACGCGTCGCGGCGCTTGACCACCTCCACGCGAAGCTCGATGTCCGTCGTGGTCACCACCTCGACCGAGAGACCGAAGCGGTCGAGCAACTGCGGCCGCAGGTCGCCCTCCTCGGGATTGCCACTGCCGACGAGGACGAAGCGCGCCGGATGCCGGACGCTGATGCCCTCCCGTTCGACGACATTCTCGCCGGTGGCGGCGACGTCGAGGAGGAGGTCGACGAGATGGTCCTCGAGGAGATTGATCTCGTCGACATACAAGTATCCGCGATGCGCCCGCGCCAGCAGTCCTGGCTCATAGGCCTTCTCGCCTCGCGTGAGCGCACGCTCGAGGTCGAGCGCACCGACGACGCGATCCTCGGTGGCGCCGAGCGGGAGGTCGACGACGGGCACGAGGGTCTTCTGCGTGCGAAGCGATTCCCCGGCTCCCTCGCGCGCGAGGCAGTCGACGCACTTCCGTCCGTTAGCCTTCGGGTCGCAGCCGTAGCGACAGCCCGCGACGACCATCATGGGGGGCAGGAGCGCGGGGAGGGCTCGGACCGCGGTGGACTTCGCGGTCCCGCGATGCCCGAGGATGAGGACGCCACCTATGGTAGGGTCCACCGCGGTCAACAGGATCGCCCGCTTCATCTCGTCCTGCCCGACGATCGCCGAGAAGGGGAAGGGGATCGGCACAGCGTCTCCGGGGGGAGGGTGTCAGGGAGAGTTTACGACACCTCTCGAGTTGTCGCAATAGCCTGACACTGATTTTGTCCAGTGCACTTGACACTATCCCCGCCGCGCCGTATCGTCGCAGGCAGCAGTCATCCCCAGGTCCTCACCTCGGGGTGGCATCTCGGCCAGCTTCCTCAGGTGGGTTCATGGCTACGAAGCAATCGGCGATCGCAGGGGTTTCCGTGCCGCGCGAGCAGGTGCCGATGTCGCTATGGGATCGGGTGCTCGCCTGGCGCGATGCGATCCAGTCGAGCTCGCGCTTCCAGCATTTCGCAGCCTCGTTCCCGCTCATGCGGCCGATCGCCCTGCGGCGCTCGCGGGCCGTGTTCGATCTCGCCGCCGGCTTCGTGTACACGCAAACGCTCACCGCCTGTGTGCGCGTGGGACTGTTCGATTTCCTCGCGGAGCGTCCGCGCACGCGCTCCGAGGTCGCGGCGCACATCGGCGTCCCGCTGGAGGAGACGGAGCGGCTCCTGCGTGCCGCGACGGCGCTCAAGCTCGTGCAGGGACGGTCCGAGGGACGATACGGCTGCGGTCCGATGGGGGCGCCGCTGATCGGCAACACGGGACTGGCGCGCATGATCGAGCACAATGCGCTGCTCTACCGCGACCTCACGGACCCGATCGCGTTCTTCCGCGACAAGGACGCGAGCCATGGCGCGGTGATCGATCACTTCCCGTACACGAGCGTAACCAATCCCGAGGACTTCGGACGGGCGGAGGTCGCCGACTACTCCTCGCTCATGGCCGACACGGTGCGTCCGCTGGCCGAGGACATCCTCGACCGCTATTCGCTGCGCGGACGGTCGACGTTGCTCGACGTGGGCGGCGGTGAAGGTGCGTTCCTCGCCGAGGTCGCGTGGCGGTATCACGATCTCGGACTGAAGTTGTTCGACCTCCCTGCGGTGATCGAGGGAGCGAAGACACGTTTGGCCCGGCTGGGTCTTGTGGGGCGGGTGGAATTGTCCGGGGGGAACTTTCATCAGGACCCCCTCCCAGTCGGTGCCGACGTGATCACCTTGGTGCGCATCCTGCTCGACCACGACGACGAGTCGGTCCTCAGGCTGCTGCACAAGGTGAAGCAGGCGCTCCAACCCGGAGGCGTCGTGCTCATCGTGGAGCCGTTCTCCGGGGTGCGTGGGGCCGAGACGGTGGGCGATGTGTACTTCGGGCTCTACCTGCGTGCGATGGGCCGAGGCCGTGCACGCCGCGCCGACGAGCTGCAGGCCCTGCTCGGCCGGGCCGGGTTCGCGCGCACGAAGGTCCATCGTACGCGGTACCCGGTGTACGCCGGGCTGATCACCGCCGAGGCCTGAGCGCGCCGTGGGTGTCGCGCGCGTCGCGTTGCGAGCACACGCGGCGCTCAGTGTGTTCTCGGCCGTCGCGTTCGCGACCTTCCTCGTGCCGCCCATCCCGGAGTTCTTCCGACGGCCCGCGAACCAGGCGATCATGGATCTCAGCTATCGGTTCGGTGGGCAGTCGACCGTGGTGCTCGGCGCGATCGCGGCGGTCGCCTTCCTCGCGGGCGCCGTCGGCACACGGCGCACGGTCGAGGCGCTGGCGCTCTGCTTCGTCCTGTCCTTCGCGGCCGAGGCGATCGGCACGACGACGGGATTCCCGTTCGGGCCCTATGTGTACACCGACCGGCTCGGGTTCCTGATGTTCGGGCTCGTGCCGTTCAACATCCCGACGTCGTGGTTCTATCTGCAGGTCGCGGGCCTCGGCATGTGCGGTCGACTGCTTCCCGCGCGCGATGACGGCGCGAGCCGATGGTGGTGGGCCTTCGTCGCGGCGCTCATCCTCACGGCGTGGGATCTCGTGATGGATCCCGCGATGTTCCGGACGGAGCACTGGCTGTGGCAGCTCCCCGCGCCGGGCAGTGCGTCTGCGTGGCAGCGCGTGCTGCTCTCCGACGCGTACTTCGGCGTGCCACCCGTGAACTTCCTCGGCTGGGTCCTCACCGGCACGCTCGTGGCACGCGCGATGCTCGCGGTGATCCCGCCGAGCGACTGGGCGGCGCGCGTGTCCCCGCACCGGTTCCCGCTGGCACTCTACGCCGTGAATGCCATCCTCCCGATCACCATCTGCCTGCGATGGGGGATGGCACCAGCCGGCCTGCTCGGCATCGTCGCGATGGGCATTCCGCTCGTGAGCGCGTGGCGGATGACGCCACCCCGCCGCGCGCCGGCGATGGTCGCCGCGTGACCGCACCGGCCACGGGCTTCCGCGGCGCGATGCGGCGGATGACGCGCACGCTCGCCTCCGACGGGATGATCGTCTTCATGATCGGCGTCGTGGTCGTTGAGGCCACCGCCCTCGTGCTCTGGAACCGGCGCACCGGCGGCGGTCCGGTGCCGGTGGAGCTGCTCACCTTCCTCGGTGCGGGCGGTAGCCTGATGTTCTCGATGTTCTTCGTGCGGCGCGTCGAGCGGCACCCGCTGCTGTTCGCGTTCGCGCTGCTCGCGGCGCTGTGCTTCCATGCGTGGCACGTCGCGCTGCTCTGGAGCGGCTGAACGCTCAGGGGCGCGGCGAGGCCATGACCATGATCTCATGGCGCGGGCGCGTCGTCAGTCTCGCGACCGGCCGGACCTTCGCCGGCTCGAGCGCGAGGAAGTCGTAGCGCCGCGTGAGCCGCGCGATGATGAGTGCCGCCTCGAGCGTCGCGAACGCGGCACCGACACACACGCGCGGACCCACGCCGAAGGGCAGGAACGTGCCGGGCGCGATCTCGTGCTCGCGCTCCGGCGAGAACCGGTCGGGGTCGAAGAGCTCGGGGTCCTTCCAGTGCGACGTGTGCCGATGGATCGTCCACGGCGCGACCATGAGCATCGTGCCGCGCCTCACCTTCCGCGTCCCGAGTACGGTGTCCCGCAGCGCGACGCGCGGAAGGAAGGTGATGGGCGGGTAGAGCCGCATCGTCTCCTTGAAGACCGTCCGGATGAACGGCATGCGCTTCGCATGCTCGATCGTCACCGGTCCGTCACCGCAGAGCGCGTCCACCTCGGCGCGGATCCGCGCGACGGTCCCCGGGCGCTGCGAGAGGAGGAAGAAGACCCAGGTGAGCACGCTTGCGCTCGTTTCGTGACCGGCGAGGAAGAACACGCCGAGTTCGTCGATGAGCTCCTCGGGCGAGAAGGTCTTCCCGGTCTCGGGGTCCACCGCCGCGATCGCGGCGCCGGCGATGTCGTCCAGCGTCGCAGCGCCCGGTGCGAGGCGGGGCGCGAGCATCGCGCCGAGATGCGCACGGATGCGCCGGCAGGCATCGAGCACCTGCGGCGGCTGTCGCGTGTGGCTCCACGGCCGGTCGAGGATGAGGGCCTTCACGTTCACGCTCGCCACCTGTCGCTCGAAGACCGTGAAGGCATCGAAGACGTCGCGCGCGGCGCCCTCGCGGAGCGGGGTGGAGAAGATCGTGCGCGTGATGACGTCGGCGGTGAGGTGGCCCATCGCGGCGTCGAGCGAGTAGGGCAGGCCGCGCACGATCTGCGCGTCGAGCCAGGCTTCGTGATCGTCGACCGCGTCACTCATCTGCGCGAAGGCGCGTCCGAGGCGCATGTGCGAGAACGCCGGCTCGATCATCCGCCGCTGCTGCCGCCACGTGGCCCCGCTCGACACGAACATCGCATCGCCGATGAGTGGAGCGACCGCGTCGACCATGAGGTCGTTCTTCGGGAAGATCCCGTCCGGGTCGGCGAGGACGTGCGAGACGATCGCGGGGTCGTTCAGGTAGAGGATGCCCCGGCGCGTGAGTCCGAGCGGGAGCATACGCGCACTGTAGGCGAGATCGGGGATGAGCGCGAGGAGGTCGCCCTCGCCGCGCGCGATCACGCGGAGGAGCGAGCGCAGCGGGCCCGTGGGACGCGGCGCCGGCGGGCGGTAGCGGTCGATGGATGTCACGAGCCCGGGACTTCCACGCGGCCGCGCACGCCGCGCGCGTACCACGTACTGATCCGGTAGTGATGATAGATGATGATGGAGAGGCCGATGGTGAGCGGGATGGCCCATGTCACGGGATTGAGCGCGTGATCGGGCATGAGGCGCACGAGGCCGAACGTCATGAAGGCCGTGTAGACCGAGATGCCCGCGCCCACGAGCGACTTCATGTGCTCGACGAGATAGGCCCAGCGTCGGGGCGCCGCCCGGAACGTGAAGGCGAGGTTCGTCGCGCCTGAGGCCACACCGACGACGCTGATCCCGATCAGGAGCGGGAGACCGGCGATCCAGCCGCGGAGCGCGCAGTGGAGTGCGGCGACGATGACGAGCAGCTGCAGACCGACATCGAAGGGCCCGCGATTCCGCTCATGCTGCCGTCGATTCCGGACGACTCGCAGTCCGTGCCAGGCGAGGCTGACGGTGAGGATGGCGAGGTAGAGCATCATCCACCCGAATATCGCCCGAATACGCAAGGGATCCCAGTCGGGCCGGGGGAGGTGCGGGTGGGTGCCGAGCGGGTCAAGGAGGGTGCTGATGCCCATGCCCATCGCGATGCAGCCCGTGACGAGCATGCTGTGGGTGAAGACCAGGCCCCACTTCTTATGAAGGGTGGCCCCCTTCCTGGAGAGGACGGCGACCCAGAAGAGCAGCAGTCCGATCGCGCCGGTCGCGATGTGTCCAGCGACGAGTATCTGGAAGAAGGTCATCTGCGGGACGCTCTCCTTTGCGATGCGGGGGCCCCCGACCCACGACCGACCTGCGAAGCGAGGCTTGACGGCAGGACTCGGCGGTCCCACCTTATCCAAGTGTCAGGTGATTCTGACAATATAAAGCGTCACGCGAACGTTACTCAATCCCACACGAAGCGGTCTCTCGTGCAATGCTGAAATCCCGCGCGGTCGTCTTCGACCAACCACGCCAACTCGCCATTCGCGAGCTCGTGCTCGCGTCGCCGCGTGCGAGTGATGTCGTGGTGCGCATCGACTGGTCGTCGATCAGCGCGGGAACGGAGCGACTGCTCTGGGAAGGGCGCATGCCGGCGTTCCCGGGTCTCGGCTATCCACTCGTGCCCGGATACGAATCAGTCGGGACGGTGGTGCATGCGGGGGCCGAGACCGGTCTCGCGGTAGGCACTTCGGTCTTCGTCCCGGGGGCCAACTGCTACGGCGAGGTGCGTGGTCTCTTCGGTGGTGCGTCACGCACCGTCGTCTCTCCGGCTGCGCGGGTGATCCCGGTCGACGCGGCGCTCGGCGTGCGCGCGACGCTGCTCGCGCTCGGTGCGACCGCTTACCACGCGATCACGGCCGGCGCGACGCTGCCGGAGCTGATCGTGGGCCATGGCGTCTTCGGTCGGCTCGCCGCGCGGCTGACGCGCGCGCTGGGCGGCACTCCCACGGTGTGGGAGAAGGCGCCGGAGCGGATGCGCGGCGCGCAGGCATACCCGGTGCTCGCCGCCCAGGACGACACGCGCCGCGACTACCGCTGCGTCTTCGACGCGAGCGGCGATGCCTCGCTCATCGACACGCTCGTGATGCGGCTCGCGAAGGGCGGCGAGATCGTCCTCGCCGGCTTCTACGCGACGCCGATCACGTTCCAGTTCCCGATGGCCTTCATGAAGGAAGCGCGCCTGCGGATCGCGGCCGAATGGTCGCCGGGCGACCTCGCGAGCGTGCTCGACCTCGTCAACGCCGGCACGCTCTCGCTCGACGGGCTCGTCACCGATGTCTCCCCCGCGGATCGGGCGGCCGACGCGTATCGCGCGGCGTTCGACGATCCGAGCTGCCTCAAGATGGTCCTCGACTGGAGAAGCGTCTCATGATCGACACCGGCCACGCCTCGGGCGATGCGCTCGTCAAGCTCCATCGCAGCGTGCGCGAGGAAGCGGCGAGCGAACCCGCACCCGTGAGCACCGCGAAGCCGACGAAGGAGACGCAGATCATCGCGATCTACGGCAAGGGCGGCATCGGCAAGAGCTTCACGCTCTCCAATCTCTCGTACATGATGGCGCAGCAGGGCAAGAAGGTCCTGCTGATCGGCTGCGACCCGAAGAGCGACACGACCTCGCTGCTGTTCGGCGGACGCGCTTGCCCGACGATCATCGAGACGTCGTCGAAGAAGAAGCTCGCCGGCGAGGAGGTCACCATCTCCGACGTCTGCTTCAAGCGCGACGGCGTGTTCGCGATGGAACTCGGCGGCCCCGAGGTGGGACGCGGCTGCGGCGGACGCGGCATCATCCACGGGTTCGAACTGCTCGAGAAGCTCGGCTTCCACGAGTGGGGCTTCGACTACGTGCTCCTCGACTTCCTGGGCGACGTCGTCTGCGGCGGGTTCGGCCTCCCGATCGCACGCGACATGTGCCAGAAGGTCATCGTCGTCGGCTCGAACGACCTGCAGTCGCTCTACGTCGCGAACAACGTCTGCTCGGCGGTGGAGTACTTCCGCAAGCTCGGCGGGAACGTGGGCGTGGCGGGGATGGTCGTGAACAAGGACGACGGCACCGGCGAGGCGGCCGCGTTCGCCGCGAAGGCGGGGATCCCGATCCTCTCGGCGATCCCGGCGCACGAGGACATCCGTCGCAAGAGCGCCAACTACGAGATCGTCGGGATCCCCGGCACGCAGTGGGGCCCGATGTTCGAGACGCTCGCGACGAACGTCGGCGAGGCGCCGCCGGTGCGCCCGAAGCCGCTCACGCAGGACGAGCTCCTCGGCCTCTTCGCCGGCGACGTCGTCGGGCGCAACGTCGTGCTCGAGCCGGCGACCACGTTCGACATGGTCGGCCGCAACGACGTCGCCAAGCCCTCGCTCGAAGTCATCTACGATACGGTCTGATCGCGTGTCGACTCCTCTTCCCGTCGTCGAGAACCCGGCCGCCCTCACGGGCGACGGGCTTGGCTGTCACTCCGGCAAGGACCAGATGCATGCGGCCGCACGCGCCGCCGGCAAGTCGGAGACGCTCGACCAGTACGCGAAGGACTATCCGAAGGGGCCGCACGACCAGCCGCAGTCGATGTGCCCGGCGTTCGGATCGCTCCGCGTGGGTCTGCGGATGCGCCGTACGGCGACGATCCTCTCGGGATCCGCGTGCTGCGTGTACGGGCTGACCTTCACGTCGCACTTCTACGGCGCCCGCCGCACGGTGGGCTACGTGCCGTTCAACTCGGAGACGCTCGTCACCGGGCAGCTCTTCGAGGACATCCGCGACGCGGTCTACAAGATGGCCGACCCCGCGCTGTACGACGCGGTCGTCATCACGAACCTCTGCGTGCCGACGGCGTCCGGCGTGCCGCTGCAGCTCCTGCCGAAGGAGATCAACGGCGTCCGGATCATCGGCATCGACGTCCCGGGCTTCGGCGTGCCCACCCACGCCGAGGCGAAGGACGTGCTCGCCGGGGCGATGCTCAGGTACGCGCGCACCGAAGCCGAACTCGGTCCGGTCGCCGCGCCGCGCGGGGGCCGGAGCGAGAAGCCGACCGTCACGCTGCTCGGCGAGATGTTCCCGGCCGATCCCGTGGGCATCGGGATGATGCTCGAGCCCCTCGGGCTCGCGGCGGGGCCGGTGGTGCCGACGCGTGAGTGGCGTGAGCTCTACGCTGCGCTCGATGGCGCGGTGATCGGTGCGATCCATCCGTTCTATTCCGCGAGCATCCGCGAGTTCGAGGCGGCCGGTCGCACGGTCGTCGGCTCGGCACCGGTCGGGCTCGACGGGACCGCGGCCTGGCTCGAGACGATCGGGGCGGCCGCGAACGTGAGCGCTGACCGGATCGACGCGGCGAAGGCGCGCGTGCTCCCGGCGATCAAGGTCGCGCTGGAGAAGATGCCGATCAGGGGCCGCATCACGATGAGCGGCTATGAGGGATCCGAACTGCTGGTCGCGCGGCTGCTCGTCGAGAGCGGTGCCGACGTGCGCTACGTCGGCAGTGCGTGCCCCAGGACCAGATGGAGCGACAGCGATCGTGAGTGGCTCGAGGCGAAGGGCGTGCACGTGCAGTTCCGCGCCTCGCTCGAACAGGATCTCGCGGCGATGCACGAGTTCCAGCCGGATCTCGCGATCGGCACGACGCCGGTGGTGCAGAAGGCGAAGGAACTCACCATCCCGGCGCTCTACTTCACGAACCTCATCTCGGCGCGACCGTTGATGGGACCGGCCGGCGCGGGCTCGCTCGCGACGGTGGTGAACGCGGCGCTCGGCAACAAGGCGCGATTCGAGACGATGCGGGAGTTCTTCGACGGCGTCGGCGAGGGGCATGCCGGCGGCGTGTGGGAAGTGGAGCCGACGGACAAGCCGGAGTTCCGCGAGCACTACAAGCGGCATCTCGCGAAGCTGGCACGCGCGCGCAAGGCGGAGGAGATGGTCTGATGCTCGTCCTCGACCACGACCGCGCGGGTGGATACTGGGGCGCCGTGTACGTGTTCACGGCGATCAAGGGCTTGCAGGTCGTCATCGACGGCCCTGTGGGCTGCGAGAACTTGCCGGTGACCTCGGTGCTGCATTACACCGACGGTCTGCCGCCGCACGAACTGCCGATCGTCGTGACCGGCCTCGGCGAAGAACAGCTCGGGCGTGAGGGGACCGAGGGCTCGATGAAGCGCGCGCACAAGGTGCTCGATCCGGAGCTGCCGTCGGTGGTCGTCACGGGATCGATCGCCGAGATGATCGGCGGCGGCGTGACGCCTGAAGGCACCGGCATCCAGCGCTTCCTCCCGCGCACGATCGACGAGGATCAGTGGCAGTGCGCGAACCGCGCGATGTACTGGCTCTGGACCGAGTACGGACTCAAGAAGGGGACGCGGCCGAAGAAGACCGAGCGCGCGCCGGGCGCCAAGCCGCGCGTGAACATCATCGGTCCCGCGTACGGCACGTTCAACTCGCCGAGCGACCTGCACGAGATCCGGCGGCTGGTCGAGGGGATCGGCGCCGAGGTCAACATGGTGTTCCCGCTCGGGAGCCATCTGCAAGACGTGCCGCGGCTGGTCGATGCGGACGTGAACGTCTGCATGTATCGCGAATTCGGCCGCATGCTCTGCGAGGCGCTCGAGACGCCGTATCTCCAGGCGCCGATCGGCCTGCACTCCACGACCAAGTTCCTCCGCACGCTCGGCGAGATGCTCGGACTCGATCCGGAGCCGTTCATCACGCGCGAGAAGCACACGACGATCAAGCCGATCTGGGATCTCTGGCGCTCGGTGACGCAGGACTTCTTCGGCACCGCCAGCTTCGCGATCGTCGCCAACGACACGTATGCACGCGGGGTGCGGCACTTCCTCGAGACGGAGATGGGACTGCCGTGCACCTTCTCGGTGTCGCGGCTCCCGGGGAAGAAGACGCTCAACGACGACGTCCGCGAGCTGGTGAAGACCAATACCCCGCTCATCCTGTTCGGCAGCTACAACGAGCGGATGTACCTCGCCGAGGCTGGCGGACGCGCGATGTACATCCCGGCGTCGTTCCCGGGCGCGATCATCCGCCGCCACACCGGCACGCCGTTCATGGGCTACGCCGGCGCGACGTATCTCATCCAGGAAGTCTGCAACGCGCTCTTCGACGCGCTCTTCCACATCCTCCCGCTCGGGACGGACATGGACAAGGTCGAGGCGACGCCGTCCAAGCTGCACCGCGAGATGGAGTGGAGCGACGACGCGAAGGAGCTGTTCGACGAACTCCTCGAATCGCAGCCGATCCTCGTCCGCATCTCGGCGGCCAAGCGTCTGCGCGATGCCGCGGAACATGATGCGCGCGGACTCGGCGACACGACCGTCACGCGCGACCACGTGCTGGCGTCGCGCCGTGCGATGACCGGAGCGGGGGTCTAGATGGCGCGGATCACCGCTTCCGTCTCGCTCGGCCGCTCCTCATGGGCCAGGTGTCCGGCGCCCTCCCAGGCGACCACGGTCGCGGATGGGATGTGCGCGGCGGCGGTGCGCAGCGACGTCAGCGGCACGAACGTGTCGCGCGTGCCGTGCACGAGCGTGATGGGCGGGAGCACGGCCGATTCCAGCGACGACATGAGCCCGGCGATGTCCCAGTTGGCCATGAGCGTCATCGCAGCGCGCACATGGGCGGGCGACGCGAACAGCGCGCCGTACCTCGCGCGTTGTGCTTCGGACACCGCCGAACCGGTCGCGGCGAGCACCGCGTCCGAGACGAATCGCTGTGCGCCGAGTGCGGCACCGATCGACGCGAGGAAGGGAGACGTCGCGAACGGATTCACGAGCGGTGCGATGAGCTCGCGATACACCGACGGCGGCGCGATGAGCGCCGCACCGAAGCCCGCGATGCCGCGCAGCGGCAACAGCCGGTCGCGCGCCATCGCGAGCAGGATGGCCGCGCCGGCGGAATGGCCGGCCGCGACGTCAGGCGCGAGGCCGAGCGATCCGCACAGCGCGCGCACGGCGCGCGCCAGAGCGTCGATGGTCGGCGGCTCCCCGAGCGGCGAGCTGAACCCGTGGCCCGGAAGATCGGGCACGATGACGGTGCGGTCGCGCGCGAGGCGTGGCAGGACATCGCCCCAGGAGTGCGAGGCACCGCCGGTGCCATGCAGCAACAGCGCGGCCGGCCCCGTGCCGGCGACCTGCACGTGCCATCGCACCCCGCCGGCTTCGATGAAGCGGCTGGCGTCGGCGTTGGGCCAGGTGGCGCGGAGCGCGTCCCAGTCGGGCAGGTCGGTGATGGTCATGCAGGAAAGTATGGCAGGACTCCGGTGCTCGACCGAGCCCGGGAACCCGGACCGCGCGGGTACACGCGGGACAGCATACCCACTTGGAGGTGGAGTATGAGTAACAATGGCGGAAGCATGAACGAAGAGGACGCCCGTCGGTTCCACGGCTCGTTCATGTTCGGGACGGTGGCGTTCACCGCGGTGGCCGTCGTGGCGCATTTCCTCGCCTGGTCGTGGCGTCCGTGGCTCTGAGCCACTGAACCTCACCACAACCCTCAGGAGGAAGGAACATGCATCGCATCTGGATCGGCCTCGAGCCGCGTCAGGTCCTCGGATTCACGGGCGTCTTCGTGGCCGGGACCGTGTTGGTGATCCACATCTTCGCCTTCGGCGTCGTCGGCTACCCGAAGACCACGAAGATGAAGTACAACCCGCCTGCGGTGGCGTCGGCGATCCGCTGACCGTCCGACGGTACGGCTGAGTCACCTGGGTCCGGGCGTCTCCTCGGAGCGTCCCTCCCAGCGTGCTCTGCCGGGGACCCATTCCCTCACGGAGAGCTCGTATGCACCGCATCTGGTTGATGTTCGATCCTCGCCGCGTGATGGTGGCCCTCACGGGCTTCCTCGCGGTGCTGGCGCTGTTGATCCATTTCATCCTGCTCAGTTCGCACAGGTACGGATGGATCGAGAACGGGACCCTGCCGGCCGCTTCGGCGCCGGTGGGCGCCTCGACCCCGGTCGCTGCCGCCGAGATGGCGCCGCTTCCCGCGGGCCGGTAGGCGGTTCCCGGGCCTGGTGGCGCGGGGCCGGGGCGCGCGTGCGGTCGCACGAGCACCTCGACCCCCCCACCGGCGCCCGTGCGCAGGGCGCCGGTCGCGTCTGCCGGCGTGAAACGCTCAGACGCCCTCATTGGAGAACTTCGCGATGGCGATGCTCAGTTTCGAGAAGAAGTATCGAGTGCGAGGAGGCACGCTGCTCGGCGGCGATCTGTTCGACTTCTGGTTCGGACCGTTCTACGTCGGGTTCTTCGGGGTCACGACGGTCTTCTTCGCCGTGCTCGGTACGCTGCTGATCATCTACGGGGCGGCGATCGGGCCGACGTGGAACATCTGGCAGATCAACATCGCGCCGCCCGACCTGAAGTACGGGCTCGGGATGGCGCCGCTCGCCGAGGGCGGCCTGTGGCAGATGATCACCATCTGCGCGGTGGGCGCCTTCCTCTCGTGGGCGCTCCGCCAGGCGGAGATCTCGCGCAAGCTCGGCATGGGGATGCACATCCCCTGGGCGTACGGGATGGCGGTGTTCGCCTACATCACGCTCGTCGTGATCCGGCCGGTGCTGCTCGGTGCGTGGGGCCATGGGTTCCCCTATGGCATCTTCTCGCACCTCGATTGGGTGTCGAACGTCGGGTACCAGTACCTGCACTTCCACTACAATCCGGCGCACATGATCGCGATCACGTTCTTCTTCACGACGACGCTCGCGCTCGCCATGCACGGCTCGCTGATCCTCTCGGTGACGAACCCGAAGAAGGGCGAGCCGGTGAAGACCAGCGAGCATGAGAACGTGTTCTTCCGCGACTTCCTCGGCTACTCGATCGGTGCGATCGGCATCCACCGGCTCGGCCTCTTCCTCGCGCTCAGCGCGGGCTTCTGGAGCGCGGTCTGCATCGTGATCTCCGGCCCGCTCTGGACGAAGGGCTGGCCCGAGTGGTGGGGCTGGTGGCTCAATCTTCCCATCTGGCGCTAACGGAGATTCCCATGCTCGAATACCAGAATCTCTTCACTCGCGTCCAGATCCGGACCGCCCCCGACCCGGGGCTCCCGATCGACGAGACCTTCGGCCAGCGGTACGGCACGGGGACGTTCAACTACTGGCTCGGCAAGATCGGCGACTCGCAGATCGGGCCGATCTACCTCGGCTTCTGGGGGATCGTCTCGCTGCTGTGCGGCTTCATCGCCTTCGAGATCATCGGCCTGAACATGATGAAGTCGGTCGGGTGGAGCCCGATCGAACTCATCCGCCAGCTGCCGTGGCTCGCGCTCGAGCCGCCGTCGCCGGAGTTCGGGCTGCGGTTCCCGCCGCTCGAACAGGGCGGATGGTACCTCATCGCCGGCTTCTTCCTCACCATGGCGATCATCACCTGGTGGGTGCGCACCTACACCCGCGCCCGCGCGCTGGGGATGGGGACGCATCTCGCCTGGGCATTCGGCTCGGCGATCTTCCTCTACAGCACGTTCTTCTTCCAGCCGCTGCTCGTCGGGAGCTGGAGCGAGATGGTGCCGTTCGGGATCTTCGCGCACCTCGACTGGACGGCGTCGTTCTCGATCCGGTACGGCAATCTCTACTACAACCCGTTCCACGCGCTGTCGATCGCGTTCCTCTACGGGTCGTGCCTGCTGTTCGCGATGCACGCCGCGACGATCCTCGCGGTGAGCCGTCTGGGCGGCGAACGCGAGATCGAGCAGATCACCGACCGTGGCACCGCGGCGGAGCGCTCGGCGCTGTTCTGGCGCTGGACGATGGGGTGGAACGCGACGATGGAGTCGATCCATCGCTGGGCCTGGTGGTTCGCCACGCTCGTGACGTTCACCGGCGGCATCGGCATCCTGCTCACGGGCACGGTGGTCGACAACTGGTACCTGTGGGCGGTGAAGCACGGCGTCGCGCCGCAATACGAGGCGCAGAACGTGCTCACGCCGGAACAACTCGAGGCGCTGCGCGGCCAGTATCCCAGCGCGCTCAACCGTGGCTTCCCGACCTACGCCGTCCCGGCCCCCGCCCCGATGGCGCCCGACACCACTGCGGCCGCGGTGACGCCGCCGGGAGGGAACTGAGATGCGCGCACTCAACACCGCGGCACTCGCGAGTCTGGTGCTGCTCGCGACCGGCTGCCAGTTCTTCGGGTCGAAGGACCGCGTGGTCGTGCAGAAGGGCCAGCGCGGCACGGCGATGGAGATCAACTACCTCGCCCGGGACCAGCAGGCGGCGATGACGCGCCTCGCGGCGGGCATCCCCGCGATGCTGCCGCCCGCGGGGCCAGGGCCGTCGGGCCCGCTGCCGTGGCAGAACGTGCAGGTGCTCACCGACATCTCGGTGACGGAGTTCAACCGCACCATGGTCTCCATGGCCACGTGGGTCGCGGGCGGCGCCGGCAACTGCGGCTACTGCCACAACCTCACGAACTTCGCGGCGGACACGTTCACCGACGGCAAGGCGATCTACACCAAGGCCGTCGCGCGTCGCATGATCCAGATGACGCGGAACATCAACACCGAGTGGACGGAGCACGTCGCCAACACCGGCGTGACCTGCTACACCTGCCACCTTGGGAAGCCGCTGCCCAACGGGCTCTGGTTCTACACGGACCAGAACCAGATCCTGCGGCACTACCTCGATGGGGCTGGGGCGCGCGTCGTCACGCATCAGGTGGCGCCCACGCCGGAGAACCGGTCGAGCGTGAAGCAGACGGAGTGGACCTACGCCCTGATGATCAGTCAGTCGAAGGCCCTCGGCGTGAACTGCACCTTCTGCCACAACTCCCGGCAGTTCGCGAGCTGGGAGCAGGCACCGCCGCAGCGCGTCACCGCGTTCGCGGGCATCCAGATGCTGCGCGACATCAACACGAACTACCTCGCGCCGCTCGTGTCGACGTACCATCCGTCGCGGCTCGGCCCGATGGGCGACGCCCCGAAGGCGCAGTGCGTGACCTGCCACAACGGGGTCTACAAGCCGCTCTACGGGTTCCAGATGGCCAAGCACTATCCGGCCCTGTGGGGCTCGCACACCGACTGGACGACGCCGCAGCCGGCGCCGTTCACGAAGGCCGTGGTCGCGGAGGCCGCGTCGACGGCGGACTCCGGCACCGTCACGGCGGACACGGTCGCGAAGCTGCCGCCGAAGCAGGACTAGGGCGGCGCGCCGCGGGTGACGCCTAGCGCGTCACCCGCAGCGCGGCACGCTTCCGCTGGTGATCCGCCTCCACGCGCCCGCACATCACGTCGCACAGCGCGAACACCTCGTCGTCGGCGAGCGAATAGTACGCGAACGTCCCTTCCTTGCGCCGCGTGAGGAATCCCGCCGCGCACAGCTGCTGCAGGTGCTTGGAGACGTTCGCCTGCCCGAGGCCGGTGGACCCGACGAGGTCCGACACGCTCCGCTCGCCCTCGCGGAGCGCGGCGAGGAGCTGCAGGCGGGCGGGCTCGCCCAGCGCCTTGAACCGCTCGGAGAGTTCCTGCAGGAGGTCGGGTGACATGACCTTCGGGACCATGGTCACACGCCTGCCGCGACCGCGTCATGCACGACCGGACGGCCCGCGGCCTCCCATGCCGAGTACCCGCCGAGGAGATCCGCGACGTCGGTCACGCCGAGACGGAGGAGCACGGAGGTCGCGATGGCCGAACGGGCACCGCTCTGGCATTGCATGACGAGCGGCTTGCCGCGCGGGATCTCGGCGAGCCGTTCGGTGAGGTATCCGACCGGGATGTGGAGCGCTCCGGGGAGGTGTCCGGCGTCCCACTCGCTGCGATTCCGCACATCGACCACGGTGACCTCGTCGCGCGCGAGGCGCGCCGCGAGCGTCGCGGCGTCGACCTTCGTGACGGTGGCGAGCGGGCGGATGGCCGCGTGCTCGTCGAGGACCGCCGGGGCGTACCACGTCGTGACGCGGTCGAGGCCGATCATCACGAGTTCGCGCACCGCACGCTGCGCGGCACGCTCGTCGGCCGCGATGAGGTGGATATCGACATCGTACCGCACGAGCCATCCGGCCCAAGTGGAGAAGCTCTTGTTGAGCGGGATGTTGATCGTGCCGGGGATGTGACCCGCGGCGAAGTCCGGGGCAGGACGCGTGTCGAGGACGGCCGCGCCGGAGGCCAGTGCGTGCACCAGCGCCGGCAGCGTCGCATGCGCCGGCCGCGGGAACCCGCCGAGCACGGCCGGACCGTCCCGATTGATGCGCTTCATCTGCGCGAAGTAGAGCGGCGGCTCGGGCTGACCGGCGAGCACGGCGGCGACGAACTCCGACTCGCTCGTCGCGCCCACGCCCCAGTTGAACCGCCGCTCGTAGCCGACCGTCGAGGTGGGCACCGCGCCGAGCGACTTGCCGCACGCGGACCCCGCGCCGTGGCCGGGCCAGACCTGCACGAAATCGGGGAGCGCGCGGAAGCGCTGCAGCGACCGGAACAGCGTGCGCGCGCCCTCTTCCATGGTGTTCGCCACCTTCGCCGCGCGCTCGAGGAGGTCGGGGCGCCCGACGTCCCCGACGAAGACGAAATCGCCGGACGCGATGCCGATCGGCTCGTTCGCCCCCGCGGTGTCCGTGACGAGGAAGGAGAGATGCTCCGGCGTGTGGCCGGGCGTGTGCATCACCTCGAGGCGGATGTTCCCGACCTTCAGGACATCGCCATCGCGCACGAGCGTCGCGCCATCCTGCGCGGCGAACGCATACTGCCAGTCCTTGCCGCCCTCGGCGGAGAGATAGAGTGTCGCGCCGGTCGCGCGGGCGAGCTCGCGCGAACCCGAGACGTAGTCGGCATGGATGTGCGTCTCGGTCACGTGCGTGATGCGGAGCTTCTCCGCCGCCGCCGTGGCGAGGTAGGGCTCGATGTCGCGATTGGCGTCGATCACGATCGCCTCGCCGGTCGCGGCGCAGCCGATGAAGTAGGAGGCCTGGGCGAGGCCGTCGTCGTAGAAACGCTTGAGGAACATGGCGCGGTGGGTCGGGGTCCGGTGCGAGACTAGAGCGTGAGGTACTGGTACAGGATGAGCGCGCCGACGAGCACCAGCAGCGCGGCGAACGCGAGCTTGATCGCCCGCTGGGGGATCCGCGCGACGAGGAACGACGCGGCGACGATCCCCGCGGCGACGGCGGCGCCGAAGGGCAGGATGATGTCCCAGTGGACATCGGCCGAACCTCGTTGCGCGAGGAACGAGGTCGCGGTGCTCATCGCGATGACGAGGAGCGACGTGGCGACGGCGCGCCGCAGCTCGAGGCCGCCGAGGAGGATGAGCGCCGGCACCATGAGGAATCCGCCGCCGACGCCGACCACGCCTGTGAGCGCACCGACCCCGACGCCGATGAGCAGGAGTGCGGGCCAGGTCGGCTCCGTCCGCGTGCGCTCGGGCGCCTGGCGGAGCGTGTCGCGGAGCATGGCGAGGCCGGCCGCGATCATCGTCAGGGAGAGCAGGGCGAATCGGACCTGCCCGTCGAGTCCGAGTGCGAAGACGAGCCGGGTGCCGAGCCACGCGCCGACCATGGCGGCGACGCCGACCGGGAGCGTCGTTCGCGGGTCGATCGTCCCGCTGCGCCAGTGCTGGATGGCCCCGATGAGCGCCGCACCGCCGACGATGGGGTATCCCATGACGATCGCGGACTGCGGGCTCACGCCGAGCACGTAGACGAGCACGGGGTTGGCGAGGATCGATCCGCCGCCGCCGACGAGTCCGAGGGTCAGGCCGATGCCCACGGCGAGCGCGAGGGCGACGATTAACATATGATTGTATAGTAGAATACTGGGGTTTCAGGGGCAAGGGCATGCGTCGTGCGGGTTGGACGGCGTCGTGGGCCACTGGGCTCCGGACCGGGACGGATCTCGAACAGGAAGCGGCCGATGGCACTGGAGCAGACATGGGCGATGATCCTCGCGGGCCTCGGCGCCGCGCTCGTGCTGATGCTCGCGCTCTGGTGGCTGCACCTGCGGATGCACAATGCGGCGGTCGTCGACGTGGGGTGGACCGTCGCGATCGGCCTGCAGGCGCTCATCGCCGGGGTGATGGGGCCAGGGGACGCGACGCGACGGGCGATCGTCGGGACCGTCGGTGTGCTCTGGTCGCTGCGGCTGGCGACGCATCTCGCGGTGCGTGTGAGCCGGGAACCCGAGGACCCGCGCTACACCGACCTGCGCGCGCGGTGGGGCGGCGACCTGCGGCTCAAGTTCCTCGCGTTCTTCCTGTTCCAGGGCGCGCTCGCGACGCTGCTCGCCGGGCCCTTCTTCCTGGCGAGTGCGGACCCGTCGCCGCAGCTGCATCCGCTGCTCTTCGCGGGCGTGGGGCTCGCCGTGCTCTCGGTGCTCGGCGAGGGCGTGGCCGACGCGCAGCTGCGGCGGTTCAAGGCGGACCCGCGCAATCGCGGCGCGGTCTGTCGCGTCGGGCTGTGGGGCTGGTCGCGCCACCCGAACTACTTCTTCGACTGGCTCGCGTGGTTCGCGTTCGTCCTCCTCGCGCTCGGCTCCCCGTGGGGCTGGGTGACGATCCTCAGCCCGATACTGATGCTGTACTTCCTGCTGCGCGTGACAGGGATCCCCGCCACGGAGGCGCACGCCCTGCGGTCACGCGGCGAAGCCTACGCGCGATACCAGCGTGAGGTGAGTGCGTTCATCCCGTGGCCGCCGACTATCTTTCGGTGATGCGCCGTGTTCGCCCATCCGTCGATCCGAGCATCCCGCGGGCCAGTCACGCCGCGCGGCCCGTGACCCCGGGGCGCGCGATGGCGTTCGTCGCGGCGTTGGCGGCTGTGCTGTCGGCGGTCAGCGGCTGCGCCGAGAAGCCTTGGCACGGCATCTCGCTCGACCCGCCCTCGGCGGCGCCGCCGTTGCAGATGACCGCGGCCGACGGCGCGCATGTGACGCTCGCGGACGCCAAGGGCGACGTCGTGCTGCTGTACTTCGGGTACACGCACTGCCCCGATGTCTGTCCGACGACCATGGCCGATTGGGCGCGGGCGAAGCGCGCACTCGGGGCGGACACCGCGGGCGTCCGTTTCATGTTCCTCAGCGTCGACCCCGGGCGCGACACGCCCGCGACGGCCCGCGCCTACGCCGCGCAGTTCGACTCGAGCTTCGCCGGCTACGGCGTGAACGACTTCGACCTCGCGCGCATCGTGCGCGACTGGGGCATCGCGGTCTATCCCGAAGGGGATCCGCGTACGCGCGACTATACGGTCGCGCATCCGGCCCACACGTATGTCGTCGACCGGCAGGGCCGGCTCCGACTCATGATCCCACCCGGAGTGCGTGGTGAAGAGCTCGCCGAAGACCTGCGGCGCCTGCGTTAGCGTCCTCGCGGGCGCCCTCGCCATCGTGCTCGCCGCGTGCGGCGGCCGCGAGGACGCCGCGGCGGCCGATCCGCCGCCATCGTCCGCTCGCGCCGTCCTCGCGGTGAAGGACGCGTGGGCGCGCGCCGCCGACAGCGGTGCGATGACCGCGGTCTATTTCACGGTCACGAACACCGCGACAGTCGCGGACACGCTCACCGGTGCACGCAGTGACGCGGCGGAGGAGGTCGGGCTCCACATGTCGATGCAGCACGGCAGCACGATGCACATGGCCGAACTCGGGTCGTTGCCGGTGCCGGCCACGGACAGCGTCCGCTTCGCCCCGCTCGGCGCGCACGTGATGCTCACGCGCATGACGCGCCGCGCGGCGCCGGGTGATACGATCACGCTGACGCTCACGTTCGTCTCGGGACAGTCACTCGAGGTCCGCGCCGGTGTCCGTCAGCCGTAGTCTGACGCTCGGCGCCATCGTCGCGGGGACGGCGCTCGTCGCGTGGTACACGTGGCCGCGCCCTTCCGTGGAGATCCACATCGCGCGCGGCGGCGCGGCGACGGTCGACGGCGCGCCGCTCCCGGAGACGCTCTTCGTCGCGGCGCGCGGCCGGAGCACGGTGGTGCGCGTGGTGAATGCCGACACCGTCCGCCATGCGCTCGCGCTCTTCGCGGCGGACCCGGGGGCGACCACCGACTACACGATCGCCGTCCCGGGTACGTACGGCGGGACA
>CAYXGS010000014.1:0-9717 GCA_964464585.1 uncultured Gemmatimonas sp.
CCCCCCTCCCCTTCCGGCTCTCGTTTCTCGCTCCTCGCTCCTCGCTCCTCGCTCCTCGACTCTGGCGCCCCGCCGCACCCAGCCGTACACTCCACCAGCATCCCCGCCCGCGGCCCCGCCTTCCCCCCGGAAGGACCCAGTGAGAGTCAATGCCTCCCTCCCCGCCCGCGGCCCCCGCGCGATCCCGCGCATTCAGCACCCCAGCCGAGTCCCTCCGCCGACGCGCTGACCGCCTCCGCCGCGTCGCCACCGGCACCCTGGGCGTCGTCGTCCTCGCCCTCCTCGCGCTCATCCTCATCGAACCCGCCGCCACCGCCCGGCGGCTCGTCTCCATCGCCGGCGTCTCCGCCCTCGTCGGCCTCGTCCTCCTCATCAATCGCCGCGGCCACACCGTCGTCGCCGGCTGGATCTTCGTCCTCGGGCTCATCGCCTTCGTCACACAGCGCGCCTGGGTGACCGGCGGCATCTACGCGCCCGTCCTCCCGTTGTACATCGTGTTCGTGCTCATGGGCGGCGTGCTGTTGGGACGCACGGGCGGCATCATGGCCGCGACCGCCTGTGCGCTCGGAGCGACCGTGCTGGTCATCGCGCACTCGCTCGGAGCCATCACGCCGATCACCGAGTTCGGCACGCCGCTCGGGATGCTCGTCTTCCTCCTGCTCGTCGTCGGACTCGCGCTGGTCCAGCAGACCCTGATCGCCGACAACTTCCGCGCCTCCATCGGGCGCGCGCAGCGCGAGGTCTCCGAGCGCGAGTCGGTGCAGATGCGGCTCGACCTCGCGATGGCCGCCGGCAAGATCGCCGTGTGGGAGCTCGATCGCGCGCGGAAGCGCCTCCTCTGCGACCCGCAGCTCGGCCACATGTACGGTGTCGCGCTCTCACCCGACGGATCGATCGGCATCGACGAGATCTTCGCCCGCATCCACCCGGACGACCTCCCCGCCGTCCTCGCGCGTCGCGCGACGGTCGATGAGGCGGACGGCATCATCCGCCATGCGCACCGGATCGTGCTCCCCGACGGCACGCTGCGCTATGCGCGTGGCGCGTCGGTCGCGGCTCCCGCGGCCGATGGCGGCACCCGGACCGTCGGCGTCACGCTCGACGTGACCGAGCAGGCCCTCGCCGAGGAGGAGCGCATCCGCCTCGTGCACGATCTCGGCGAGCGCGTGAAGGAGCTACAGCTCCTGCACATCACGGCGCTGACCATCCAGCGCGAGTGGGCGAGTCCTCAGGACCTGTTGCAGTACGTCGTCGACCGGATCCCCTCGGCGTGGCAGTATCCGGAGATCGCGCAGGCGCGCATCCGGATGAGCGAGTACACGGTGAGCACGCCGGGATGGCGCGAGACACCGTGGATGCAAAGCACCGAGCTGCGCACGAAATGGCGGGACGGCACGATCGAGGTCGCGTATCTCGAGTCGCGGCCGGACGCCGACGAGGGGCCGTTCATGAAGGAGGAACGCGCACTCCTCGACTCGCTGGCGGACATGCTCAGCGCCATCCTCGACAGCATCAACACGCGGCGCGATCTCGAGCGGCTGGTGGAGGTGCGCACCACCGAGCTGCGCGCGGCGCGGGACGCGGCCGAGGTGGCCGCCCGGGCCAAGGGCGACTTCCTCGCGAACATGAGTCACGAGATCCGCACGCCCATGAACGCCATCCTCGGCTACGGCCAGTTGCTCCTCGCCGATCCGTCGCTCACGCGAGAGCAGCGCGCCAAGGTCGCGGCCATCCATTCCAGCGGCGATCATCTGCTGGCGCTGATCAACGACGTGCTCGACATGTCCCGCATCGAGGCGGGTCGGGTGGACCTCTCCGTGCAGCCGTTCGACTTCGACCAGCTGATGGACAGCGTGCGCTCGATGTTCACCGGACTCGCGGCCGATCGCGGACTGGCGATCGCGTTCGAGCTCGCGCCCGGAATCCCGCCGACCATGAGCGCCGACCCGGGCAAGGTGCGCCAGGTGCTCATCAACCTGCTGGGCAACGCGATCAAGTTCACCGACCGCGGCAACATCAACGTCCGCGGGCGTGCCGACGCCGCTGACGGGGATCCGCTGCAGCGGACCATCACGATCGAGGTCGCCGACACCGGCGCCGGCATCGAGGCGGCGGACCTCGAGACGATCTTCGGCACCTTCGGCCAGGGCAAGGCGGGTGCGCGCCGCGGCGGCACCGGGCTCGGCCTCGCGATCAGCCGGAGCTACGCGCGCCTCATGGGCGGCGACATCACCGTCTCGAGCGTCCTCGGTGCGGGGAGCACCTTCACCTTCACGTTCTCGGCGATCGACGCCGGCGACGCGGAGGTCACCTCGGTCTCCGAGAGCATGCACTGGAGGCGGCTCGCGCCCTCCGAGTCGAGGCGCAAGGCGCTCGTCGTGGACGATGTGCCGGCCAATCGCGACCTCATGTGCGAGACCCTCACGCGCGCCGGATTCGATGCGCGTGACGCCGCGTCGGGCGAGTCGGCGATCCGCCTGCACGGGGACTGGAGGCCGGACCTCATCATCATGGACCTGCACATGCCGGGGATCGGGGGCGTCGAGGCGATCCGCCAGCTGCGCGCCGCGGGCGTCACCACGCCGATCATCGTCAGCTCGGCGAGCGTCGACGCGCGGACCGAGGCACAGGCCCTCGCCGCCGGCGCGTCCGCGTTCGTGCCGAAGCCGTTCCGCGAGCATCAGCTCCTCGATCGCATCGCCACGGCCACCGGCCTGTCGTTCGTCAGTGAGCCGTTCGTCCACCGCGTGAGCGGCCCCGCGCCGGCGGTGCTCCCGCTGGCCGAGGTCGCGAGCGGGATCCCGCGCGAACTGCGGGCGCGGATCGCCGACGCCGCGCGCAAGGCGCAGTCGCGGCGGATCGCCGAGTTGCTCGATGAAGTGGACCGCCATTCACCCGGCGCGGCGGCCGCCGTGCGCCGACTGGTCGACGAGTTCCAGTACGGCGCGATCGTGCGAGAACTCGGGGGACAGGGCGATGCGTGAAGACACCGGCTACGGCGCGAGCATCCTCATCGTCGACGACACCGTCGAGAACCTGCGGCTGCTCTCCGGGCTGCTGAGCGCGCGAGGACACGAACCGCGACCTGTGACCAACGGGCTCGACGCGCTGGAGGCCATCAGCCACGCGCCGCCAGACCTCGTCCTGCTGGACGTGTCGATGCCCGGCATGGACGGGTTCGAGGTGTGCCGAAGGATCAAGGCCGACGCCGCCTGGCGCGAGATCCCCGTCATCTTCCTCACCGCGCTCACCGAGACGGAGGACAAGGTGAGGGGCTTCGCCGCGGGCGGTGTGGACTACGTGACGAAGCCCTTCGATGTGGAGGAGGTCGCGGCGCGCGTGGCGAGCCATCTCGCGCTCCGCCGCGCCACGCTCGCGTTGCGCGAGAGCTATGACCAGCTCCGGGCGCTGGAACGCCTGCGCGACGACCTCGTGCAGATGCTCGTGCACGACGTGCGCGGACTCATGACCGCGGTCATCGGGAACATCGAACTGGCGCAGTTCGAGCCGGACGGGAAGGCCACCGCCCGGCTCGACGACGCCATGAGTGCCGCCCTCGCGGTGGTGCGGATGTCGAACACCGTGCTCGACGTGAGTCGGCTGGAGGAGGGCAAGATGCCGCTCATGCGCCAGCCCACCGACCTGACCGTCCTCGCGACGGAGTCGGCCCGCACCTTCTCCGCGCTCGACGCGCGGCGCGCCATCCAGTGCGTCGCGGCGCGCCCCGTGCAGGCCGTGTGCGATGCGGACGTCATCCGTCGGGTGATCGAGAACCTGGTGAGCAACGCGGTGAAGCACACGCCGCCCGGGGGCAACGTCACGATCGACGTGCTGCCGGAGGGCACTGGTGTCCGCGTCGCGGTGCGCGACGAGGGCGGCGGAGTCCCCGAAGAGGTGCGCGCCACGCTCTTCGAGAAGTTCGCGGCCGCCAACCGGAACACCAAGCATCACTCCGCCGGGCTCGGGCTCGCGTTCTGCAAGCTCGCGGTCGAGGCGCATGGCGGGAGCATCTCGGTCGAGGCTGCGGTGCCGCGGGGGAGCGTCTTCTCGTTCTTGATTCCGGCGGGGTGAAGGCACCGCATGCGCGCGGAACTACGAGGAGCGAGTAGCGAGGAGCGAGAAACGAGAGTGGAGGCCAGAGGGGGGAGAGTTGAGTGGCCGAGTGTTGAAGTTGAGGGTGGGGCCCCCTCCCCCTCCCCCCTCCCCCCTCCTCCCCTCCCCCTCCTCCTCAGGCTCTCGTTTCTCGCTCCTCGCTCCTCGCTCCTCGACCTTGCCGATCAGCAAGGTCGTCACGGTCTACGTCGCCGGAGCATAGGACTGGAGGAATCCGCACCGAGGGCAGCGATAAGTGACGATCTCATGCCGCTCCTTCCCGCGCACCTTGAGCCCCAGCCAGAACGACTTCTCAGGCACGCCAGCCGTCCACTTGGACACCATCAGCGAGTTCGCGTGTCCGTGGTCCGCCGTGAACCCGACCTCCATGGTCACACGACAGCTCGGACAGGTTGGATCGGGCATTCGGGACCTCGGGGTTGACTCGTGCGGCAGCACGGCGTTGGAAGCTCACTTCGGCAGCGCGTATGCGACGATCTCCGAAGGCTGTCCGCCAGCCGTCGTCGCGAACACCACGTACTGCCTCCCGCCATGAAGGTACGTCATCGGGATCCCCGTCTGCGACCCGCTAGGTACGGCAAGCCGCGCGATCCGCTCCCCCGTCCGCTTGTTCAGCACCCAGAGGTTCCCCGCCCCATTCGTCCCTTCTCCAGCGAACAGCACCGTCTTCGTCACCAGTAGTCCCGCGCGCGAAGCCCGCCCCGTGTTGGGGATGCTCGCCGCGGGCAACGCCAACCGCTCCGCCACGTACTCCGGCGTGTCGCCGTTCGGCACCATCCAGGCATGCGCCCCGGTGGTGAGATCGATCGCCGTGATCCGCCCCCAAGGCGGCTTCACGATCGGGATCCCCGGCGCGAGTTGCCCGCGACTCGACCCCGCCATGAAGTTCATATCCGATGTCCTTCCGCCGGGAACGAGCGACATGAACCCCGGCGCCGTCACCGACGGCACGTAGAGGAACCCCGTCTCCGGATCGAGCGCCCCGCCTTCCCAGTTCGCCCCGCCAGTGGACGTGGGCAGTGTGAGCGTGCCGCGCGTGCCATCGGCTGCGTTCTGCAGCGACGGCGGCGAGTACAACGGTCCCCATCGGAACTGCCGTGCGATCACCCGCGCGCGTTCCTTGATCTCCGGCGTGAAGTCGATGAGATCCGCTTCACTGAACCCTTGCCGCTCGAACGGCGCCGGCTTGGTCGGGAACGGCTGCGTCGGGCTGTACCACTCGCCCGGCGTGTCGCCCTTGGGCACCGCGCGCTCCTCGATCGGCCAGATCGGTTGCCCCGTCACGCGGTCGAGCACGAACACGAACCCTTGCTTGGTGAGCTGCGCGACGATCTTCCGCGGCCGGCCGTCGATAGTCAGGTCGGCGAGGATCGGCGCCGTGGGATTGTCCCAGTCCCAGATGTCGTGATGGATCGTCTGGAAGTGCCACACCCGCTTGCCGGTGCGCGCATCGAGCGCGAGGATGCTCGTCGAGAAGAGGTTGTTTCCCGGTCGGTGGCCGCCGTAGTAGTCCCCCGTCGCTGCCTCGACCGGCAGATACACGTAGCCGAGCTCGGCGTCCCACGAGATCTGCGCCCACACGGCGGTGTTGCCCGAATAGGCCCACGAGCTGTCGCGCCACGTGTCGACGCCGAACTCCCCCGGCTCCGGGATCGTGTGGAACGTCCAGAGCAGTCGCCCCGTGCGCGCATCGAATCCGCGGATGTCGCCCGGCGTGTTCACCTTCGACGGCGGCTGCATTCCCACGTGAAGCGCCGAGCCGACCACCACCACGTCGCCGATGATCGCCGCCGGCGAGCTCGCGCCGATCGACCCGTCCACCTTCACGCCCGCGCGCGAACGGAGGTTCTGCTGGAGATCCACCACGCCGTTGCGCCCGAAGCCGGCGATCGGCTGTCCGGTCGCCGCATTGAGCGCGACGAGATGGTAGCCGGGCGTCACCACATAGATGCGGTCATCGCCCTTGCCGTCTGACCAGTACGACACGCCGCGCCCCGAGTTCACGCGCGGCGCCGCATCGAGCCGTTCGCTCTCGTCGATCCGATACATCCAGATCGTCTCGCCCGTCTCGGGGTCGATCGCGACGACATTGCGCCGGATGCCGGCCGTCGCGTAGAGCACGCCGTTCACATAGATGGGCGTCGTCTGGCTCGCCGCGGTCGGGTTCGGGCCCTGGTTGCGCGCACTCCATCGCCACGCGACCTCGAGCGTCGCGGCATTCGACGCGTTGATCTGGTCGAGCGACGAATACCGCGTGTGTCCAGCGTCCCCGCCATACGTCCGCCACTCGGCGCCGCTCCCCCGCTGTGCACGGGCCGCGGTGGGGAGCATCAGCAGGGCAAGGAGGAACAGTGCTCGCATCGAAGCCGATCCATGAGAAGGTGATCCGATCCCGCCACAACGTGCCCCGGCGTTGCCGTATCCGCTAGGGAGTGCAGATTCCGCTGCATGCGCAACGTCGTGCGGGTCGCGGTGCCGCTCGCCATCCTCGTCGCCGCGCCGCTGGCTCGGCCGCGTGTGCTGGCCGCTCAGGCGCATGAGCACACGGGCAGCGCCGCCGGCGCCACAGCACCTGACGCACGGCTCCAGCTCGTGCTCGGCGGCCCGCATCTCATCCTGTATCACCGCGGCTACCTCGCGCTCAGCGAAGCACAGGTCGCGAGCCTCCAGCCGCTGAGGCGCGCCGTGTGCGACGCCGAGCGCCTGCTCATGGAGCGCACCGCCGAGGGGCGCGCCGAGTTGAGCGATGCGCTCGCGGATTCCCTCTCCGCCGCACGTCCGCAGGCCGCCTCCACGCAGTCCGCGCGGATCCGGAGTGCGCTGACCACCCTCGCGGCCGCCGAGTCAGAGTGGCTGGCGGTGTTGGTGCGCACCCGCCGCGACGCCCTCGCGCTGCTCACTGCGCCGCAGCGCGCACAGGCGCTCGCACTGCGAGATCACTGGACCCGCGAATCAGTGGCGATGATCGAGGAATCCACGCGGCCCGGTCAGCGCGGCCATCCGGGAACGCAGATCCCCATCCGCGTGCCGGGCATGGTCGTCGGCGCGACGACGCTCCTCCCGTACTGCGAGGCGCTGCACGGCCCATCGACCCACATCAGCGTCCCGCCACCCTGACCCGCACGTAGCCGTTCGCCCAGCAGCACTGCTGCCCGGGCGCGCTGTCCGTGATCCCGAAGTTGTCCACGCGCACCCGCAGCACGTAGTCCCCCGGCGCGCTGAACCGTACCGATGTCGTCGCTTCGCCACCGCCGGGCGCCGTCTTCGCCGATCGCGGCTCGAAGGTCACGTCGCCCGGCCCCTGGTGCTTGAACCACAGCATGTTCACCGGGATCGGCTTCCGCTCACCGCGGTCCTCCATCCACACGCGGATGGCCAGCGGCTGCCCCACCGTGGCGGGGAGCGGTCCGGTGGTGACTCCCTCTCGGCCGACCGACGCGGGACCGTCCGCCGCGAAGCGCACCACCGGCATCATCGAGCCGGCGGCCTGCGGCGTATACGAGAGCTTGTAGTACTCGCTCGTCGCGCGGCCCGGCACCGAGTAGGTCACGCCGTTGTGCCGGAGCGTCCAGACCACGTCGCCCTTGAATCCCTTCGGCACGCGCACCGCGAACACGCCGCGCTCGCGCCGTCCGCCGAACGCCGCGTAGCGCACCACCGGGAAGTACGTCGGCTGCATCCCGTTGAACTGCGCGGGCTCCACGCGATTGTCCGCGCCGATGGGGATCTCCACCGCACCGCTCGCGTTGCGATTCATGAAGCCGAACGAGAGCGTGACGCTCCCGTCGGGGTTCGGGTACCAGCCGTCGAAGTACGGCGCCACGCCCGCACCCGAGGGCGCGCTCGGCCCCAACGGGTATCGCGCGCCGGGCTGCGGTTGCGCCGCGAGTGGGACGGCCACGCAGAGGATGATGCCGAGGAGCACACGCAGCGTTGCGCGCATCGCGCGTGCGCCGGCAGCCGTCCGCCTCACTTCTTCGCCCGCTGCGCCAGCAACCGTTGATACGCCGCCTCGTCGAGCTGCGTCACCGCGATCCACGCGTGACTCATCTCGTCCGTCGTGCGATCCCCCACGCCCACCCACTGGTCCGGATCGGGATTGTAGAGGTTCTTCTCCGTGTTGTCGTACCACGCGGTGTTGATGATCACCGAGCCCGCCGGCAGCAGCGGCGCCACGTCCTCGGCGTAGACGTGACTGTGGTGCCACCCCGGGTTCCAGTTGGACACCATGCTCAGCGTCTCGCGACGCCCGTCGGGATAGAGCACTTCGAGCCGCTTCGCGACGAGCCGCAGATGCCCGTGCGGCTGCCACGAGTCGATCCGCACCGGCGTGTTGAACCGGTGCATCCCCTGCGTGACCAGCGTGCCGTGCGGCTCGATCTCGAAGTCCCCCGAGCCGCTCTGCAGTGCGTACAGCCCGAGCGTCTGTCTGTAACGCGTCTCCGGCGTCACCTCCGGCCCGTGGAACCAGATGCCGATCTCCACCTGGTCGTCCACGACCTCCTTCCCGTTGGGGAAGTAGTGGATGTCGAACAGCACGTTCGACCCCGCCGGTGCGATCCGGCAGGCATCGGCCGGGACGATCTCGCCGATCTTGCCGAGCGCGTACTCCGAGAGTCGCACGCTGCCCGGCCCGCCGCCGCCCACCGCATCAGGTCCGGCGGTGTCGCTGGCGGGCACGAACGTCGAGTTCGCGTGGTGCGTCACGCTCCGCCCCGCGATGCTCGGCCTGGTCTCGATCGCCTTGATGCATCGGTCCTTCGTGATCCCGCTCGGCACCGACGGCCGCCACCAGCGGTCCTGCCCCATCGCCGGCACCGTGTACTTCGCCGCCTTGATGATGAGGTCCGGTGGACCGTACTCCGCGGCGAGCCGGTACTCCCCGGGGTCCGGCAGCTTCGGCGTCGGCGGCATGTCTGCCGGGTTGCCCTCCGGCATGCCGTCGTCCACCCACTTCACGATCGTCGCGATGTCCTGCTCCGAGAGCCGCCAGTCATGCTGGAGCTTCTGGATCCCGATGTGCGTGTCGTACTGGTAGGGCGGCATCTCGCGCGACTGCACCATCTGCTTGATGAGCGGCCCATGCCGCCGCGCGTCCGAATAGGTCAGCAGGGCCATCGGCCCGATCCCGCCCGGCGAGTGACAGAGCTGGCAGTTCTTCTGGATGATCGGCGCGACGTCGCGCGCGAAGCTGACCACCACGGAGTCCGCGCGCCGGTGCGGCACGTAGGGTGGTTCGACGACGGCGCTTGCGGCCGGCGTGACGCCGCGTGCGGCGGTCAGGAGCAGCGCGGCGGTGCAACAGGCCGCGAGGGGAAGGCGCCAGTGTCGTCGCGGGCGGGACTGATCCATGTCGTTCCTCCGAGGGAGGCTAGCGGTCCGCGATCAACGCGAACCCTCGTCGTGCACCGCACTGAAGTACGCGGGGAGATCGACTCGCAATGCAGGAACATCCGGATCCGGCTGCCACTCGAGTGTCCCGACTATCAGTTCCGGTCGCGAGTCCGCGGGTCGCCACCGCTCGACGAGCCGCGCTGCTGGATCGACGATCCAGTACTCGGGCACACCCTGCTCCTGGTAGATCACCCGCTTCCTGTGCCGGTC
>CAYXGS010000014.1:9817-78158 GCA_964464585.1 uncultured Gemmatimonas sp.
TCCAGTACTCGGGCACACCCTGCTCCTGGTAGATCACCCGCTTCCTGTGCCGGTCCGCACGCGCCGTGCTCGGAGAGAGCACCTCGATCGCGAGCAAGAGCGACTTCACGTCGGACCATCCGCTCGGCGCCCCTGACTCGCGTCTGGGCACCACGAAGATGTCCGGTTGCACCAAGCGCCGTTCCGTGAACACGATGTCGGCCGGGGAGAGCTTCGCCCAACCCACTCCGCGTTCGGCGACATACGCCTTGAGTAGCGGGAAGAGCTCCTCGATCGCCGCCTGGTGACGCCAGGTGGGCGCAGGCGTCACGAAGAGCTCGCCATCGAGCACCTCGTACCGGTTCCCGTCCCACGGCAGCGCGATCGCCTGCGCTGCGGTCCAGTCGACCTGCGGCGATGCTGGCATGCCCATAGCGTACGCTCGGCTCGGCGGTTGAGGCAAGAGTGCATCCGCCGAGCATGGGGTCATCGACTCACCCCTTGGTCGCCTTGGCCTTCTTGAGCGCGTCCTTGGCCTTCTGCCGACGTCCTTTCACCGCCGCCACGACCAGCGCCTTGAGCGCCTTCTCGTCCACGTCGGCCAGCCGCTTGATGTGCACGCAACCGCCCTTGAGCTTGGCCGGCGCGATCGCCGCGAGTCGCTCCTTGAAGCCGTCCGCGCTCCGCATGCCGTAGAGGACGATGTCCTGCGCGCGGGACGCGAAGGCCACCAGCGGCCAATCCATGCTCGAGCCGTCCGCGTAGACGACGGGCTCGTTGTCGAAACCGACGATGGCGTCGCCCCACATCACCGGCTTGGCCTTGGTGGCCGCCTCGAACATGCCGGAGATGGCTTCGCAATCGGCGCGGCGCTCGGGCGTCGCCTGGGCGGCGAAGTGCTTGGCGACGGATGCGGTGGTGGGGCGGGTCTTGGGTGCGGGCATGGTATGGTCGGTCAGTCGTCGAGCGCGCTCGGGCATGTTCGGCGTGGCCATACGGTACGCTCCGCCGCGCCGACCCGCTAGCGTACTTGGCATGAACACCCGGTCACTCCGCTTCGCCCACGCCGTCCTGATCATCTTCGGCGCCCTCATCGACGCCCCCCGAGCTGCCGCCCAACCCGCGGCCCGCCCGCCTGCCTTCATGCTCGGCAGCTTCGTCGACGACTACGACGTGCGCTACCGCGTGACGCCGGACCTGTTCCTCCACGGCATGCGCACGCGCTACGAGATCGCCGAGTGGCACGTCGACGAGCGGTACTTCATCGCACGGCAGCGAGCGGACTCCACCGGCCGCTCCCCGTGGGTGCGCGTCGATTGGATGGAGTTCACGGGCATGCCGCCCTACACCTGGGGCTACTGCTTCACCAAGTACGACGCGACGAGCGCTGCCTCCGCACGGGCCGCGGCTCCGGCGCGGAGGGACACACCGCGCACCGGCTGCGGCGGCTTCCCGTTCTCGCGCATGCGGCGCGTCGAGCGTGATTCCGCGCCCGCCAAGGCCGTCTTCATCATCCTCGACGGCATCCCCGCCGACGTGATCGAACGGGTGCCCACGCCCGCCATCGATGCGATCGCCGCGGCCGGCGGCTACGCGCGCGCCTCCGTGGGCGGCGAACTCGGCGGCCGCACCGAGACCCCGACCATCTCGGCACCCGGCTACATGAGCCTGCTGACCGCGACCTGGGGCTACAAGCACAACGTCTGGAACAACAGCCCCAAGGCACCGAACTACGACTACTGGAACATCTTCCGCATCGTCGAGACCGTCGATCCCTCGCGGAAGACGGCGATCTTCTCCACCTGGCTCGACAACCGCACCGTCCTCGTCGGCGAGGGCCGGCCCGGCGCCGGCGACTTCAGGATCGATCACGCGGTCGATGGCTTCGAGCGCGACACGGTCGCCTTCCCGCACGACTCCGCGTCGCGCTACATCGCCGCGATCGACGCACGTGTCGCCGCGGAGGCCGCCGCGTACATCGCGACCCGCGGGCCCGACCTCTCGTGGGTCTACCTCCAGCACACCGACGACGCCGCGCATGCCAACGGCGACAGCGAAGCCTCCGACGCGGCGGTGCGGCAAGCCGATGCGTACGTGGGCCGCATCTGGGACGCCGTGAAGCAGCGGCGCGCACTCGGCGAGGACTGGATGATCGTCGTCACCACCGACCACGGTCGCGACCCGGTCACCGGCAAGGGGCATGGCGGACAGTCCGCGCGCGAGCGCAACACGTGGATCGCGACCAACCAGCCGAACCTCGGCGAACGGTTCACGCGCGGGACGCCCGCCGTCGTCGACATCGCGCCGTCGATCCTCCAGCACCTGAGGATCGCGGTGCCGGCGGACGTGGCAGCGCGGATGGATGGGGTGTCGTTCCTCAGCGCGCGCGTTCGCTGAGGGTCGCGCCTCGCCGTGCCGACGACCGTCCGCGTTTGTTCGCGGCGTCAGCCGACCTGCTGTCGCGACCGAAGCACTCCCGTGGCGACCAGCAAGCCCGAGAACAGGACGAAGCTGCCGACGAACGTCAGCGGCTGATCCATCCGCGCGACGAACGCCGTCAGCGACTCGATCAGCCCGTTCTTGTCCAGCGACGAGCGGACCAGCTCATTGAGAGGGAAGAACAGCGCGATGCCCATGAACATGATGCAGGTGCTCATCAAGAACGCGCCGTGTAGCTTCCGGCGCTTGCGCAGCACGAAGGCGAGGAGGATGAGCACGGCCAGCTCGAAGGTCACGCCGATGTTCTGGATGATCAGGAAGTCCCCCTCGCCCGACACGATCCCCTTGAGCGCCGAGCGGACGGACAGCAGCGCCGTCGTCGCGACCAGCAACGGCGCGACGCCCACGATGGCCAGCCCCACTCTCCGGTGGTCCCCGAACCGCTTGCTCGTGACGAGGCGCAGCTGGTACAGCACCAGGCCGAGCCACGTGGCATTCGTCGTCACATGGAGAAGGTGGAACACATTCGGCGCGGCATCCGCCCCGAAGAAGATCTCCCAGAAACCGAGCACGCTGACCAACACCGTGGCGCCGAACAGCGCCCGTTCGGGCCCGTACGGTCTCAGGTTCGTCATCGGCGCTGCTCGCGAGTGAGGGGTCGGGCGATCGCGTCCACGTCCGCGCGCACCCTCACGATGTCCTCGGGCGTCGTGCGGCAACACCCCCCGATCCAGCTCGCCCCCGCCGCCAGCCAGCGCGGCACATACGCGGTGAACCGATCGGCTTCGCCGCGCCAGCACCGCGCGACCGCATCCCAGGTCTCGCCGGAGTTCGGGTAGACCACGATCGGCTTGCCGGTCCCGAGCCTGATCTCGCCGACGAGCGACTCCACCCACTCCGGTGCGACGCAGTTCACGCCGACCGCCACGACCTGCGGCACGGCGTCGAGCCACCGTGCGCACTCCGCGATCGGATCGCCCGCCGCCGTGTGCAGGCCATCGCGGCAGGAGAACGTGATCCACGCCTTGGCATCGAGGCGCTCGGCGAGCAACCGGACGAGCGCCGCCGCTTCGATGCGTGAAGGGATCGTCTCGCACGCCAGCAGGTCGGCGCCGGCGTCGGCCAAGACGGAGAGACGATCGCGATGGAAGTCCACGAGCGCCGCCTCATCGAGCCCGTAGTCGCCGCGATACTCCGAGCCGTCGTGCAGCACGGCGCCGTAGGGACCGACCGAGGCCGCGACAATGAGGTCGCGCGTCGGACCCGGCTGCTCCCGCATCACACGCGCGCGCGCCGCCCGCGCGAGCTCCACCGAGCGCTGCAGGAGCGCCGTCGTCGCCGCGGCATCGAGGCCCCGTGCGGCGAAGCCCTGGTAGCTGGCCTGATAGCTCGCCGTGATCGCGATGTCCGCACCGGCACGGTAGTACTCCGCGTGCACCTGCTCGATCGCCTCCGGCGCGTCGAGGAGCACGCGCGCGGACCACAGCGCATCGCCGAGGTCCAGCCCACGGCGCGACAACTCGGTCGCCAGCCCGCCATCGATGACCCGGAACTCCAGACGATCCATCATCCGCCCTCAGCGGTCGGTGCCCCTGGAACGTAGCACCACTGGCCCCCTGCTCCCCCTCCGCCACATCTTATGCTCGCATCCCCACCGCCGCGCATGGAGCAATTCGTGAGATCGTCCCGCACCCTGTTCGCCGTCCTCCTGGCCGCCCTCTCCGCCACCGGACTGGCCGCCCAGCAAGCCTCCCGCACCGAGCCCGTGACCGGCCTGCGCGACAACAGCGCCGGCTTCCACGCCCTCGTCGGCGCCCGCGTCCACACCGGCCCCGGTCAGGTGATCGACAGCGCCACCGTCGTCATCCGGAACGGCCTCATCCAGGCCGTGGGCAAGAACCTCCGCCCACCCGCCGGCGCGCGCATCCATGACATGAAGGGCCTCACCATCTACCCCGGCTTCATCGACGCCCACGCCGACCTCGGCATGGACGCGGTCCCGCAGGGCGGCGATGTGGGGCCCACGCACTGGAATCCGCAGGTCCGCGCCTGGTGGAGCACCACGTCGAACGCCAAGGACGACTCCACGCGCCGCGTCGCGCTCCGCAGCCTCGGCTTCGGCACCGCGCTCGCCGTCCCGCATCAGGGCATCTTCCGCGGCACCGCGTCCGTGGTGAACCTCGGCGACGCCGGCATCCGCGATCGCGTACTCCGCGCCGACCTCGTCCAGTCCATCGGGTTCAACCGCTCGTTCCAGCTCGGCGGGATGTATCCCAACTCGAGCATGGGCACCATCGCCCTCATGCGGCAGACCTTCATGGACGCGGAGTGGTACATCCGCGCCAACGCCGCCTACGAAGCGAGCGGCCGCTCCGTGCTGCCGCCCGAGCGCAGTGAAGCGCTCGGCGCGCTCGCCAGCGTGGTGCAGGCCAAGCAGGCCGTGCTGTTCCAGACCGAGAGCGAGGAGGAATACCTCCGCGCGGCGCGCTTGGCCGCGGACTACAAGCTCACCCCGTGGTACCGCGGCAACGGCAACGAGTACAAGCTCATCGACGTGCTCAAGGGCAAGAACGCGCCGCTGATCGTGCCGCTCAACTTCCCCGACGCACCCGACGTGTCGAGCCCCGAGGCCGCGCTCAACGCGCCGCTCCAGGCCATGCGGCACTGGTATCTCGCGCCGACCAATCCGGCGCAGCTCGCCAACGCGGGGGTCTCGTTCGCGCTGACCACCGACGGGCTCGCGACGCTCACGCAGTTCCTCCCGAACCTCCGCACGGCGGTCTCGCGAGGCCTCGCGCCCGACAAGGCGCTCGCCGCGCTCACCACCGTTCCGGCCGGCTGGCTCGGCATCGAGCGCACGCACGGCACCATCGCGGCCGGCAAGGTCGCCAATCTGGTGATCGCCGAGGGCGACCTCTTCGCCGATGACGTCGCCATCCGCGACGTGTGGGTCCAGGGCACGCGCTACGGCATCACGCGGCCCACGCAGATCGATGTCCGCGGCACGTGGGTGGTCACCTCCACCGATCCCGACGGCTTCAACGCGACCATCCGGCTCGAAGGCCCGGTGAATCGCATCCGCGGCAGCATCGAGCGCGAAGGCCGCCGTGCCATCAACCTCGCCTCGGCGCGCGTCATCTCCGAGACCGGCCGCCTGGAGCTCACCTTCCCCGGCGAGCAGCTGGGCTACGAAGGCACCGTGCTCGTCGCCGGCTCGGTGAGCGGCGAACAGATGTTCGGCCAGATGTCGCTGCCCAACGGCACCGACCCGTCGTTCCGCGGCACGCGCAGCGAGATGTTCGAGGGTCCGGCGCGTGGCGCCGTCGCCCGGCGCGTCCCGCAGATCGACCTGCCGTGGGTGCGTCCTGCGATGGAGTTCGGTCGCGCGGCCCCGCCCGCCCAGCCGGCGGTGTTGCTCGTGAAGAACGCGACGGTGTGGACCTCCGGCCCGCAGGGCCGCATGGAGAACGCCGACCTGCTCGTCCGTGCGGGCAAGGTCGTGCAGGTCGGCAAGAACCTCACCGCACCTGCCGGTGCGGTGATCATCGACGCCACGGGGAAGCATGTCACGCCGGGGCTCATCGATCCGCACACGCACACCGGGGTGAGCTCGGTGAACGAGACCGGCTTCGCGATCGTCCCCGAGGTGCGCATGGGCGATGTGCTCACGCACAACAACATCTGGATGTACCGCCAGCTCGCCGGCGGCCTCACGTCGCAGATGGTCAAGCACGGCTCGGCCAACCCCATCGGCGGCGAGAACGTGTTCGTGAAGAACCGGTGGGGCCTGCTCCCCGACGAGTTCCGCTTCGAGAACCCGCCGCGCACCGTGAAGTTCGCGCTCGGCGAGAACCCCAAGCGCAGCCCCAATCGGTATCCCAACACGCGCATGGGCGTGCAGGAGATCATCCGCGACCACTTCCTCGCCGCGCGCGACTACGAGAAGGAGTGGAAGGCGTGGGAGGCCTCGGACAAGAAGGGCATCCCGCCGCGTCGCGACCTGCGCATGGAAGCGATCCTCGACATCCTCAACCAGAAGCTGCTCGTCGCGTCGCACGGCTATCGCGCCGATGAGTTCCTCGCGCTCGTGCGGCTCGCCGAGGAGTTCGGCTTCCGGATCCAGACGCTGCAGCACGGCGTCGAGGCGTACAAGATCGCCACGGAGCTCAAGAACTCCGGCGTCGCCGCCATCGTGTGGAGCGACTGGGGCGCGTTCAAGCTCGAGTCGTACGATGCCACGTCGTACAACGCCCGCCTGCTGATCGAGGCCGGCGTGGTCACCGCGCTGCACTCGGACGACGCGGAGATCTCGACCCGCATGAACTGGGAGGCCGGCAAGCTCCTGCGCTCGGGGCTCGACGAGATCACCTCGCTCCAGACCGTCACCATCAACGCGGCGCGGGCCATCGCGATCGACAACCGCGTCGGCTCGCTCGAGGCCGGCAAGGACGCCGACTTCGTGATCTGGAGCGGCAACCCGCTCTCGCAGTTCACCAAGGCCGAGCAGACGTGGATCGATGGCCGCCGCTACTTCTCGCTCGAGGAGGACGCCGCGCTCCGCGCCGACATCGCCAAGCAGCGGGCGCAGCTCATCCAGGCGATCCTCGCCGCCGGCACGCCGGACGCGCCGGCGGGCGGCCCCGGCGGGCCGGGACGCGGCAACCGTCCGCCGCAGCAGGACTGATCACGATGCCTATCATTACTCAGACCCCGACCAGGACACGGACCATGGGACGCTCGATGAAGATGATCGCGCTCGGTGCGACGTTCGGCGCGGCGCTCGCCCTCGCGGCGAGCCCGGCCGCGGCGCAGGTGACGGTGCCCGTGGCGCCGCAGTCGAAGCCCGTGGTGCTCCGCGGCGCGACGTTGCACACGGTGACCAAGGGCGTGATCCAGAACGGCACCATCGTGCTCGACGGGGGCCGGATCACGGCCATCGGCGGCGCGGACGTCGCGGTGCCCCGCGGTGCCGAAGTCGTCGACGTGACCGGCAAGCATATCTACCCGGGCCTCATCGACGCGTACAGCACGGTGGGCATCACCGAGATCGGCGCGGTGGACGTCTCCAACGACATCACCGAGCTGGGCGATTTCAACCCGAACATCCGCGCCGAGATCGCCGTGAACGCCGAGAGCCGGCACATCGGCACCACGCGGTCGGCGGGCGTGCTCGTCGCGTTCAGCACGCCCGATGGCGGCGTGATCTCCGGCCTCTCCTCGGCGATGTCGCTCGAGGGATGGACGTGGGAGGAGATGTCGCTCAAGGGCGCGGCGGCGCTCAACATCAACTGGCCCGACCCCAACGCGCGTCCGCGCCGGTTCGGCGGCGGCCCGCCGCCGGGTGCGCCGGGAGCGTTCGGCGCGCGTCCGCAGGCGGCGCCCAAGACCTACGCCGAGCGCGTGCAGGAGCTCAAGGACTACTTCGCCGAGGCGCGCGCGTACCGTGACGCGCTCGCGGCCGGTCAGCAGGTGCGGACCAACACGAAGTACGCCGCGATGATCCCGGCGCTCAACAAGGCCATCCCGGTGGTCATCGCCGCGGACGGCGTGGCGCAGATCAACGACGCCATCACGTTCGCCAAGGAAGAGGGGCTCCGACTGGTGATCCGCGGCGGCCGCGATGCGATCCACGTGGCCGAGCGGCTCAAGGCGGAGAACATCCCGGTGATCCTCACCTCGACCATGGCGGCGCCGGAGCGTCAGGGCGAGGGCTACGATGCGGCGTACAACACGCCGGCGCAGCTGTACCAGGCCGGCGTGCGGTTCGCGATCGCCGGCGGCAGCGGCGGGCTCTACAGCTATCGTCTGCCGTGGGAGGCGGGTGTGGCGGTCGCGTTCGGGCTGCCGGAGGATGAGGCGCTCAAGGCCGTGACGATCAATGCCGCCGAGTTCATGGGGATCGCCGATCAGGTGGGGTCGCTCGAGGTGGGCAAGCAGGCGACGCTGATCATCACCACCGGGACGCCGCTGGACATGACGTCAGTCGTGGAGCAGGACTATATCCAGGGGCGGAAGGTGGACATGAATGACATTCAGAAGCACTTCTTCAAGAAGTACATGGAGAAGATCAATCAGCAGAAGGGGCGGATCGCGATGTGAGGCGGGATCGAGGAGCGAGGAGCGAGGAGCGAGAAACGAGGGCCTGAGGATCGAGGGGGAGGGTTGAGAGATGAGGGGTGAGGGGGAGGGGGAGGTGGGCGCTCCCCCTCCCCTTCTGCTCTTCCGGCGGCTTCAGGCTTCAGACAGTCGGAGCCGGTGCGCTCTCTGTGGCGACTATTCTCCGGCGCCGCCGCCGTCACCGCCGCCGTCACCCCCGCCGCAATCACCACCAGCGTCTGCGCCGCAGTCGTCGCCGCCGCCGGAGTGCGATGACGACAGGTCGAACTCGGAGCCCGAGCTGTCCGCCGACGCGCGCTCGCGGTGGCGTTCGCGCCTGACGGCATCCCTGTCATTGACCACCATCATCACCACGGTGAGGGCGACCAGGGCGAACGCGAACAGATAGAGGCCCATCATCGGGTCCGCCGTCCATCGCGGGCGAGCAGCCAGCTCTGGAGGCCCTGCACCAGCGCGCCGCCGCCGACCGAGAGCGCCAGCGCGCTCGACGCGGACCAGATGAACGTCAGCGTCATCGCGGCGGCGAGCAGCCCGAGCGCCCGCGTGTTCATGCCCCCCGGTGCGGACGCCGCTGCGGCACCCGAGGCGGCGACGGCGCCGGCGAGCGACGCGATGCTCAGCGCGAGCCAGCGATCCGGCCGGGCGAGGTCCGCGACCCAGAGGAAGCGCACCTCGCGCCCGAGTCCCTGACGCGTGGCGGCGAAGAGCGCGGCGAGGATCGGCATCTGCAGCAGCATGCTGGCGATCCCATCCACGCTCGCGAGCCGGATGCCGTTCGCCCGATGCAGCTCCTGCAGGGCACGGAGCCGGCGCACCGGATCGTTCCGGTGTCGCCGTTCGATCGCCGCGACCGCCGGCTTCAACTCGGCGAGGCGGGCCTGCTGCGCTCGGGCTTGGCGGGCCACGCGGAGGGCGAGCGGCAGCGTCGCGAGGCGCAGTCCGAAGGAGACCAGCACGACGGCGCCACCGAGGCTGCCGGCGCAGAGCTGTGAGGTGGCGAAGATCGTGGCGCGCACCAGCTCGACGACACTCTCCCACATGGCGACTCCCGCGAGGAAGTGATGCTCGCCCGACGGACCCGGTCCGTCGGAGCGCTATCTCACTACGTGCCCTATCGCCTGACGGTTGCGAGCCGGAAGCGCCAGGTCCGCCCGGGACCGATCCGCTCAGGGAAATCGAACGTCGAGTCACTCAGCGCGACGTGCACGTTGCCGAGGTGCAGCGAGTCAGCGACGATCGCATGCGCTCCCAGCGTGGAGACCCGGAACGTGTCGGGACGTGTCGAGACCGTGAATGCCGAGCGATAGGCGGTGGTCCCGTCCACGCGAAGCTCGATCTCGTAGCTCACCAGCCGGTTCGTGTCGGCGCCGCTGATGCCCCAGAGCAAGGGGACCGGCGATGAGTCGAGGCGAACGGCCGAGTAACTCCGCCAGACCTCCGGCTCGGGCACCTCGCGAGGCTCGGTGGCGCGTTCGCACGCGGTCAGGAGCGCGAACGCGGCAACAACGGCGGCCCTCCAATCCCGACGCTTGTGATGCACCATGACTCACGCTCCGCGTTGATACTGCATGGCCACCGCACCGCACTTGAGCGGCGTCGACGACACCAGCTCGAGCCGCCGTGCACTCGGCAACCCGCCCTCGAACAGCCTCGGCCCGTGCCCGGCGATCCGCGGCTGCACGAGGAGCACGTACCGGTCGATCAGCCCCAACCGGTCCAGCGCGGTCGCGAGCAGTCCGCTCCCGAGCAACACACCGGCCGGCGTCGCGTCCTTCAGTCGCTGTACGCTGGTCGCGAGGTCACCGGTCAGATGGTGACTGTTGATCCACGGGAACTCCGTTCGTGCGTTCGACACCACGTACTTCGGCTTCGCGTCGAGCTTCACCGCCCAATCGCGGATCGCCGGCGAGGCGTCCACCTCGCCGCGCGCGACCAGCGGCCAGTAGCTCTCCATCATCTCGTACGTCACGCGGCCCCACAGCATCGCCCCGCCCTCGTCCATCAAGCGGGTGAAGAACGCGTGCGTCTCGTCGTCGGCGATGCCTTCCCGATGGTCGACGCACCCGTCGAGGGTGACGTTGAGGCTGAAGGTGAGGAGTCCCATGCGCGGAGTCTACGCCACCGGTGCGAGAGAGACCATCTCCGGGAAATGATACACCGCCGACCGCGCCGGCACCGCCACCGACGTCGCCACCATCGCCCGCGCGATCTGCTCGACGGTGATCGACTTGAACTTCGCTGGCGTCACGAACGAGAAGATCGGCAGCGCCTTCTCCAGCAGCCACGGCGTGTGCTGCGACCCGATGATCATCGCCGGCCGGAAGATGCTCACCACCTCGGGACCGCTCGCGAGCACCGCCTGCTCGGCCTCGCCCTTCACGCGCGCATATCGCGCCATGCCGGCCGCACCGGACCCGCTCTCGGCGGCGGCCGGATCGGCGCCAACGGCGGACATGAACGCGAGGTGCCTCACCTTCCCCGACGCCTTGAGCGCGCGCGCGAAGGCGACGTTCAAGCCTACATCCACCGCGCGATGTTCGTCGATGGTGAGCTTCGCGGTGCCTGCGCCGATACCGAGGACGCTCAGACCCACCACATCGCCTTGGAGCGCGGCGATGGCTTCCGCAGTGGCCCGCTCGAGGCCGACGGCGTCCATCCTCGGCACCAGGATCTCGCGCAGTTCCACCCCCGCCGCCCGTGCGAGCGCCACCTGCTCCGGCTGTGAACGCCGCACCAACGTCACGACAGGAGCGAGGGACCCGTTCCCGACGAGCTCGCGCACCAGCGCATTCCCGACCGAGCCCGACGCGCCGAGGACGATCGCCGCTCGCGTGTTCGTCATGCGCCGCTACTTCCGCTTCCCGCCCACGCCGGGCGAAGCGGTGATCTGCCGCATCCACGCCGCGATGCGGCGTGCGTTGATGTCCGCAACCGTCTTGATCTCCACACCCCGCGTGGACTTCCCCATCGCCACCGGTGTCACCGGCGGGACCGGCGTGAGAGTCGTGCCGTTCACGAACATCAGCTTCACGTGTCCGTCGAATCCGCCGCACGAGAAGCACCACCCGTCGCCCACGCCGTAGTACGCCATCCCCCACTTCACCGCGCGCTTGAGGCCCGGCAGCGTCCTCGCCGCGAGCGCATCGATCCGCTCGGCGATCTCGCGTTGTGGTTGCGGGAGGCTGGCGATGTAGGCCAGCGCGGGCGCGTCCCCGTCCGCGGCCTTCGCGGCGCTCGCCTTGCCGGTGAGCATGGACTTGGGCAGCGCTTTCGACTTCCTGGCGGGCATGCGGGCCTCGAGGACCGGGGTCTCCGGAGAAGATGGGTGCCGGTCGCACGTGCATCAACTCCGAGACCGGTTCCCGCCCCCGGGAGCGTTCTCGGCCCGGGACGCGTATGTTCCCTGTCGCCTCTCCCCGCACCGACGCCCCCGTGGACCAACCCATCGCTGTCTCGCTGTACGATCAAGCGGCCCAGGTGCGATGGATCCTGCACGCCGCGTGCGCCGCGACGTTCACGCTCGCGATGTCGCTGCTCGCGTTCCGGCTCCGGCGTCCCATCCTGCGCACCATCGCGGTGGTCTGGTGGTGGCAGCTCATCATCGCGTTCAACCTCGTCGTCTACTTCTACTGGCGCGACTGGTTCACCGACCACACCGCCGTCCGCGTCCTCGGCACCCTCGCCCTCCACCTGCCGTCGTTCGCGCAGGCACCGCTGCTGCGCCGCCTGCGCGCGACGCTCGAGCGGGGCGATGCCGCCGCCGGCGCCGATTCGGACCACCTGGTCCGATGGACCGCGGTCGCCATCACCACCACGGCGCTGTTCGAGGCCTCGCGCGAGCTCTGGCCGGCCTCGGCCAGCACCCTGACGTTTATCGTCTCGCGCGCCGTGGCGTCCTTCCCGTACCTCTACGCGCTCTGGCCGCTCCGCCCTGCGGCGCGCGAGCCGGCGGCGCGCGAGGGCCGGTTCGCGATCAACGCCCTGCGCGTCGCGATCGCCATCCGCGTCGTCGCCCTCGCCATCGACCTCGCCACGCGCCTCGCGCCGTGGGCCGACTCCGCGGCCGACCTGCTCACCGTGCTCGTCGTCACGGTCAACATGGTGGCGCTCGTGGCCTTCGGCACCACGCTGCTCTTCGTCGCGCTGGAGAACGAGCGTGCCGTCGCGGCGCGACAGGCCGCGGCCTTGCACGCGTCCGAGCTGCGCGAGGCGCGCTCGCAGCGGCTGCAGAGCCTCGGGCGACTCGCCAGCGGCGTCGCGCACGACTTCAACAACGTGTTGTCCGTGGTGCTCGCGTCGGCGCAGGAGGCGGACCATCTCGCCGGGCAGTCCGTCGCCCTGCGCACCGAGGTCGCCACCATCGAGGCCGCCGCGAAGCAAGGGACCGCGCTCACCCGACAGCTGCTCGACTACGCGCGGCAGCGCCCCACCGAACAGCAGCGTTTCGCCCCGGCGGAGGTGCTCCGCCGCATGGCCCCCATCTGCGAACGCCTCTTCGAGGCGCCGGGCAGCATCCGGTGGGAGCTGCACACCACGTCACAGCTCACCATGAACGCGTCGCAGTTCGAGCAGGTGGCGATGAACCTCGTCGTCAACGCGCGCGACGCCATGGAGGCCGACCCCGGTCCCATCACCGTGCGTCTCACCGACAGCGTGGTGACGGAGGCCACGCGTGCGGTGGCACGCGTGCAGCCGGGCCGCTACGTTCGTCTCGCCGTCACGGACACGGGGTGCGGGATCCCGGAGGAGTTGCTGCCGAGCATCTTCGACCCGTTCGTCACCACCAAGGGCGCGCGCGGCGGCACCGGCCTCGGCCTCGCCACGGTGCAGGAGATCGCGCGCGAGCAGGGTGGCGATGCGTTCGTCGAGAGCACGGTGGGCGTCGGCACCACCGTCACCGTATGGATGGCGGCAGCGGAGACCTGAACCGGGAGATCCAGATGCGCGGCGCGATGTTCCTCCTCGGCCTGTTCGTCACGAAGGCGCTCGCTGCGCAAGCACTGCCTTCCGCCACCCCCACCGCGCCGACGTTCCGCGCGTGGAACATCGGCTACACCGTCCCCGCCGAGTGGCGCATCGCGCAGCAGCAGGGGCGGGTGCACGCCCTGAGCAACGCCACCAACGACGCGGCGATCTACCTCGCGCCCGGGCCGTACCAGTCGTTCGAGGAGGTGGCCGCCGAACTGCCCAAGGCCTTCACCGCCCTCGGCATGACCGGCATGCCAAACGGCGCGCCGCAGACGCTGCAGGTGGGCGGTCTCCGCGCGATGTCGGCCACGTACCTCGCACAGGACCGCAGCGGCACGCCGCTCGACGTGAAGGTCATCGCCGTGCTCACCCCGCACGGCACCGGTCTCGTCGCGCTCGGCCTCACGCGCATGGGCTCGCTCGCGCGTCTCGCACCGGCGATGGACCAGGCGATGGCGGGCGTCACCGCCAGCGGCGCACCCGTGACCGATGCGCAGGCGGTCGCGGCGCTGCGTGGCCGATGGATCTACTACAGCGGCCGTGCCGGCGGCGGCAGCGTGCTGCAGGGGAGTTCGTCGCGCAGCTATGAGGAGACCGTCGAGTTCGACGGCGCCGGACGCTTCGCGTTCTCGAGTTCGGCGTCGGTGAGCGTCACCACGCCCGAGACCGGCGGCGTGGGCGGTGGCTCCAGCGCGGGCGGCGTCAACGCGGCCAATGATCAAGGCAGCTACGCCGTCATCGGCACCACGCTCGTGCTGCGCGGTCGCGCCGGCATGCTGACGGTGGAAGTGCAGATCCTCAGCGATCGGATCGTGGCGGAGGGGAAGACGTACCTGCTCGAGCGACGGTGAGCTACGCTCAGCCCTCGACCCCGAGGAACCGCCGCATCTCGTGCAACTCCGCCTCGAGCGCGCGCTTGAACCCCGGTTCCCGCGGCGCGCGGCCGGACACGTATCCCAGTTCATGCGTGAGCCGTCCGCCCTGGACCGACAGGTTGGCCCACCCGATCACCGCCTCGCGCCAGAGCAGCGGCAGCGCGTAGTACCCGCGCACGCGCTTGGGTGCCGGCGTGTATGCCTCGAACCGATACGCCCAGCCCCAGAACAGTTCGAATCGCCGCCGGTCCCACACCACCGGATCGAACGGTGCGAGGAACCGCACGCGATCAGGTGGCTCCGCGCGCAGGACGCGCTCGCCGGCCGGCCAATGCCAGTCCACTCCGTCAATGCGCGTGGTCGCGGTCCTCGCCCGCACGCGGCGCAGCGCCCCTGCGCGGTCGGCCATCCATTGCGGCGCGCCGAGCACGAGGGCGCTCGCGAACCAGCCGAGGGTCGCCGAGGGGAGCGGCGCGTACTTCGCCACGGCCACGTCGAAGAGCGCGTCGAACGCCGCCTGCGCATCCATCGGGGCCTCGGTGGGGTCGCGCACCGCATACGTGCGCACGCCGCTCTCGCGTCGCGCGATGCGCAGCAGGCCGTGGTAGTGCATCGCGTCGAGCAGCTGCGTGCTCGCATTGCTCCGCCCGCCGAACCAGTTGCGGCTCTTGCCATGCGCGAACTCGGCATCGACCTCGCGCGGATGCACCACGCCGCGCTCGCGCACGAACGCCAGCACCGCGTCGGCCTGCTTCCGTCGCGCCGCCGACCATGACGCACGCGTCGCGCGCGGATGCAGGAGCGCCTGGGTCGCGCGCGGGAGGAACCCGTAGTTGATGAAGAAGTCCTCCTCCACGGCGAGTCGCGGGTAGCGCCGTTCGAGTTCGCCGGCGACGTAGCCGGCCACGCGATGTCGCAGCGTGAGGTCCTGCGCGCGCGCCGGCGCGCGGATGGGGTCGGCCTGCACGAACCCCAGGCGCGCGATCGCCTTCGGCAGCGTGGTGGGCGTGAAGAGACTGCGCGCGAGGGCATGGCGGCGCAGGTCGGTGACGGTGAACGGGGCGCGGGGCATCGGACAACATTACTGCGTACGCGTGCGTCCGGGCGATGCACTAGATTCGCCCCGTGCACGACACCACCCCGCAGATCCTCCTCGGCGTCACCCTCGCCTTCCTCGTCGTCGCGCTGACGGCCCTCGCGCGCCGGCTCCCCATCCCGTCCCCGATCCTCCAGGTGACGGCGGGCGCGCTCCTCGCGCTCATCCCCGGGGTCACGGTCCCGGCGCTGGATCCGGATCTGGTCTTCTTCGTCTTCCTGCCGCCGATCCTCTGGGCGGCGGCGTACTTCACCAGCCTCCGCGAGTTCCGCGCGAACATCAGGCCCATCGGCCTCCTCGCCATCGGACTCGTCGTCGCCACCACGGCGGTCGTCGCGATCGTCGCCCGCGCGCTCGTGCCCGACATGCCGTGGGCGGTGGCCGTCGCGCTCGGCGCCATCGTCTCGCCGCCGGACGCCGTCGCCGCGGCGGCGATCGTCTCGCGCCTGCCCGTCCCGCGGCGCGTGATCGTGATCCTCGAAGGCGAGTCCCTCGTGAACGACGCCTCGGCGCTCGTCCTCTACCGGACCGCCGTCGCCGCCGCGGTCACCGGCGTCTTCAGCTGGGGCGAGTCGATCGTCCGCTTCTTCATCGACGCGGGCGTCGGGGCCGCCATCGGCCTGCTCGTCGGGTGGCTCCTCATCGAGGCCGCGCGTCGCACCAGGGATTCGCTCGCCGAGGTGATGCTCACCCTCGCCGGCCCGTACGTCGCGTGGATCGCCGCCGAGACGATCCATGTGTCGGCCGTGCTCGCCTGCGTCGCCGGCGGACTTTACGTGCGCCAGCACCTCTCCACGGCCGTCGCACCGCTCTCGCGCATCCAGGCGAAGGCGGTCTGGGACCTGTTCGTGTTCGCCCTCAACGCGATCATCTTCCTCATCCTCGGCGCGCAGGGCAGCGCGCTCATCGAGGCCGTGCCGCCGGAGCGTCTGCTGGCGACGCTGCGCGTGGGCACCGTGATCGGCGTCGTCGCCATCGTCGTGCGCCTCGCATGGGTCCCCCTCGGCACGTGGCTCCCGCGCCTCCTGCACGCCGAGACGCGCCGCCGTGACCCGATGCCGCCGGCCCGGTCGATCGCGCTCATCTCGTGGACCTCCATGCGCGGCATCGTCTCGCTCGCCTCGGCGCTCGCGCTCCCCCTCACGCTGGGCGACGGCACCGCGTTCCCGTACCGCGACGAGATCCTCGTGATCACCATGCTCGTGATCGTGATGACGCTCGTGGTGCAGGGTCTCACGTTGGAGCCGCTCATCCGATGGATGGCCTTCGCGCCGGAGACCGCTCACCACGCCGAGACGCGTCTCGCGCGCCGGGAGACCACGCGCCGCGCGCTCGAGACGCTGGACGATCTCGCCCGCGAATCATCCGTCGACAAGCGCGACGTGGAGTGGCTCAAGCGCGAGATGCAGGAACGCCTCGCCGAGTCCGCGCACCATCACGGCGGCAGCGCCGCCGGCCGCGGCAAGCTCCGGCTCGCGACCATCGCCGCGCAGCGGCGGATGCTGGTGCGGTTGCGGAACGAGGACGCGATCGGTGATGAGGTGCTCCGGGAGCTGGAGCAGGAGCTCGATCTGGAAGCTATTCGCGCCGGCGGCGGAGAGCTGCGGTGAGGAGCGAGTAGCGAGGAGCGAGAAACGAAGGTTCAGGCCAGAGAGAGAGCGAAGGAGGGTCGAGAGATGAGGAGCGAGGTTCCTCCCCCTCCCCCCTCCCCCCTCCTCCCCTCCTCCCCTCCCCCTCACCCTGAGGCTCTCGTTTCTCGCTCCTCGCTCCTCGCTCCTCGCAGTCACGAAAGCTGTATCCGGGGACCATCTTCCCTCGCCCCCGGCATCCGCGTAGCCCCCTCCGCCAACGGCTCCGTCCGGCTCAGCCGCTCGACGTCGATCGCGATCACATCATCCGCCGCACTCGTGAAGATGCTCGCGAACCGCACATCCCACCGCATCTCCTCCCACGTGTAGCTGGTGCGCTGCCGCACGCGCGTGGAGAACGTCTCTTCGTGCGCCGAGACCGAGATGATGAACTCCGCCTGCGCCTGCCGCAGGTCGTCGGGCGTCAGCCCGCGCAGCGGACTCTTGGCGTCGATCGGGTGCACCACCGTCCAGTGGAGGTTGAACAGCTCCACCTGGTCGCGTTCCAGCTCGAGCAGGTGGAAGTTGCGCTCCCGCACGCCATCGAACATCTCATACCAGCTGAGCATCACGCGCACCTTCACGTCACCCAGCTCGCTCGGCCGCTCGTTCACCATCCGGAACATCAGGCCGCGGCCGCCCTCGTAGGGCGCGACGATGATCGACTCCGAGAATCGGATGTGCAGGCTCGGCCGCATGAGCCGCGCGATCGACAGCCCCGCCCCCATGATGATGAAGATCAGCCCCACGAACGATTCGGCGATCACCAGCCAGTGCGCCGTGCTCCCCACCGCGTGCACGCCGTCGATGCCGGTGGTCGTGAAGATCGAGACGCTGAACGCCAGCGCCCGCAGGAACGGGTCGTCCATGCCGAGCGACTCGGCGCCGCCGATGGCCCCGGGGCCGAGCGAGCGGAAAGCGAGCGCGAAGATGCCGTTGGTGAGCAGCAGGATGCCGCCGAGCCACCAGATGAATCGCGGCCACGAGACGCAGAGTGCCGCGAGGTAGAACCGCTCGGCGCGCTGCGCGCCGAGGCCGTACTTGCGGCTGGAGGGCGTGCCGTCGCGGTTGACGAAGCGTCCGCGGACGGCATTGGCGACGACCCGGCCGAGGCCGAGGTCGGCGGGCTCGGAGTCGGGCTCGGGGGGCTCAGGGCGCGCAGGGGCGTTGGCGGCGGTCATGCCCGTACGATAGGGCCTGTCGGCCCCTCGCGCATCTCGCGTCCAGCCCCTGTTCGCGTCGCGCCGCCAGACGGGGGATGGTACGTTTCGCCAGCGTCGCCGCCGGCTCACTTCCCGCACTCCGTGTCCCAGGACCTCGACCGCATCCGCACCGCGCTCGGCAGCAGCTACCGCCTGGAGGAACTGGTCGGGAGCGGCGGCATGGCGACCGTGCATCGCGCGATCGACCTCCGTCACGACCGCGTCGTCGCCATCAAGGTCCTGCGCAGCGACCTCGGCAGCGAAGTGGGCGCCGACCGGTTCCACGCGGAGGTGCGGCTCACCGCCAGGCTCCAGCATCCGCACATCCTGCCGCTGCACGATTCCGGCGCGCTGGGCGATGTGCTCTACTACGTGATGCCGTTCGTCGAGGGCGCCCGGACGTTGCGCGGGCGGATCGAATCGGATGGGCCGCTCCCGGTGGATGAGGCGGTCGACCTGGCCGTCACCGTCGGCGGCGCGCTCGGCTACGCGCACCAGCAGGGCGTGATCCACCGCGACATCAAGCCGGAGAACATCCTCCTCTCCAATGGCGTCCCGCTCATCGCGGACTTCGGCGTCGCGCGCATCGCCCGCAGCGACGGCCAGCGGTTGACAGGCACCGGCGTCTCGGTGGGCACACCGGCGTACATGAGTCCCGAGCAGGCGGTGGGCGATCCGAGCGTCGACGCGCGCGCCGACATCTACTCGCTCGGCGCGGTGCTCTACGAGCTGCTCGTCGGCGATCCGCCGTTCACCGGCGGCTCGGTGGAGGTGCTTCGCCAGCTCTTCTCCGAACCGGCGCCCTCGGTGACCAGGCGCCGCAGCGACATCCCCGCCGCGGTGGCCGAGGCGATCGCGCGGGCCTTGCAGAAGCAGCCGAGCGATCGCTTCGCGACGGCGGAGGAGTTCATCGCCGCGCTGCGTGGACGCGGTGCGGGGCCGGGCCGCTCGCCCACCGGCGGTGCGCCGGTCGTGCAGGACCTCCCGTCCGTCGCCGTGCTGCCGTTCGCGAACGTGGGGAACGACACCGAACTCGAGTACTTCTGCGACGGCATGTCCGACGAGCTCATCTCCACGCTCGGCCGGCTCCGCGGCGTACGCGTCGCGTCGCGCACCTCGGCGTTCGCCTTCAAGGGGCGCAGCGCCACGGTCGAGGAGATCGGCCGCGTCCTCAACGTCACGTACGTGCTCGAGGGGAGCGTCCGGCGCGCGGGCAACCGCATGCGCGTCGCGGCGCAGCTGGTGGAGGTCCGCACCCAGCACCAGCGCTGGTCCGAGCGGTTCGACCGCAGCCTCGACGACGTGTTCGCCCTGCAGGACGAGCTGGCGGTGACCATCGCCGACGCGCTCTCGGTGCGTCTCTCGACCGCGGGCGGCGAGGAGGTCACCGGGGTGCGCCGCGGCACGCAGAGCCTCCCGGCGTACGAGCTCGTCCTCAAGGGCCGCTACTTCTGGAACCAGCGCGCGCTCGACAAGGCGATGGCGTGCTTCCAGGACGCCGTGAAGCTCGACGGGTCATACGCGCAGGCGTGGGCGGGCCTCGCCGATGGCTTCTCGTTCCTCGGCTACTACGGCGCGGTCCCGCCGCGCGTCGCGTTCGAGCGCGGCCGGGTGGCCGCCGAGCACGCGGTCGCCGGCGACGAGCGGCTCCCCGAGGCGCACTACGCGCACGGGCTCTTCGAGCTCATCCTCGGGCACGACATGGAGATCGCGGGGCGCGCGTTGCGCCGCGCCATCGACCTCGGCCCGCGGCAGGGGGCGAGCCGCGGCACGCTCTGCCAGTGGCACGCGTTCCTCGGTGACGTGGCCGCGTCGCACCGCGAAGGCGACTCCGCGCTGGCGCTCGAGCCGCTCTCGCCGCTCATCGCCGCGACGGTCGGCTGGGCCGCCGTGATGACCAGCGAACCCGACCGCGCCGAACGGATCGCCACGCGCGGGCTCGAGCTGCAGGCCGAGGCGCTGCCCTGCCTGTGGACCATCGGCGGCGCGCATCTCGAGCGCGGCGACGCCTCCACCGCGCTCGACTGGTTCGCGCGCGCCGTCACCCGGTCGGCGCGCCTGCCCTACATGGTCGCGCTCCACGGGCACGCGGCCGCGCGCGCCGGGAACGTCGATGCGGCGCGCGCGGCCCTCACGGAGCTGTCGTCACGTCCGGACGGTGCGCGACCCGGCCTCACCGCGTGGGTGCACCTCGGCCTCGGCGAGCTCGATGCGGCCATCCCGCTCCTCGAGACCGCCCTGCAGGAGCACGACCCGCACGCGCTCACGCCGCTGCAGTTCCCGGTATCCGGCCGCGCCGCCGCGCGGGACCCGCGCTACGCCGCGATGCTCGAGCGGGCCGGACTCGGTGAGGTGCTGCGGCAGCGGCTGGGCAGTCTGGGCTAGCTGCGGACGGCGTTCAGCCTTCCGCTCCCATCTGCGTCACCGCCCCCGTCGGCCGCGCCGTCCGCGGCACCAGCGCCATCGGGTCCACGCTCAGCTTCGCCCAGTCCGCCTCCGCCTGATCGAGCAGCGCCTGCAATGCCGCGCGGTCCGGGACCTCGTCTTCCTTGAGCCTGCGCCGCAGGAACACGATCAGGTTCCGGCACATGCACATCTGTCCCGTCGCGACCAGTTCCTCCAGCTGGTGCGGCTGGTCGTACCAGAACGCGGTCGGCTGCGCGGCCGCCTTCCGCCCCACGGCCTTCATCGCATCCGAGACGATCGGGGCGTCCATCGGCGGGCGCACGTCGAGGCTGAAGATCTCGACGCTCAGCAGCTGCCGGCGCCATCCCGGGAACCCGTAGAGCAACGAGTACCCGAGGATGCGATGGCGGACGAAGAACAGGTCGCTCAGCACCGCCATCGCCGACGCGATGCGGATCCTGATGAGCCACGGGATCTGCCGCACGCGCAGGTGCCGCAGAAAGCTCCACGTGGTCGGCGCGTTCGGATCGGCCTGGCGCCGGCCTTCGGTCTCGAGGATCTGGTCGACCGCGTCGAGCATCTGGCTCGCCGACCGCCGCGCCGACGCGAGGGCCAGGAACACCGCGGACGAGAGGATCAGCGGCATCACGTAGAGCAGGATGATCGCCCCGGGCGGCCGGTGCTGCCACACGGAGAGCAGGCTGAAATCGTTCGCCGCGAGGAGGCCGACGAGGTCGTACACGACCACGCCCGCGGTGAGCACCGTGAGCACGATCATCGCCCACCAGAGCCGGTACACAGTGAAGAGGTGCCATCCCTCGTCCTTGGGCTCCGGCAGCGAGGTGAGCGGGTGCGCGTCGCCGGGCGCGTAGCCGCCGCGCAGGATGGGGTCGGTGAGCGCGACCGCATCGGAGACGATCACCACGCCCGGCGGATCGCGCGGCACCTTCCCCGCCGCGATCTGCTGGAACAGCAGGTCGAATTCGCCCTTGAACCGCTGCGACTCGCTCATCGTCTTGAAGACGCGCTCCTCGACCAGCAGACCGGGATCCGGCGCGCTGTCGCCATCGCCGCGGATCCGCGTCGCGGCCTGCATCATCGCCTCGAGCCCCTGGTTGTCGTAGAGGCCACCATCCATGAGCGGGACCGAGCGCACGCCGAGCTTGGAGAACTCGGCGCTGAGCGCGTCGCAGTCGCGCACCGCGTCCGGTCCCTCCCACACGAAGTCCTCGGGGAAGAAGAACGGCTCCATCCCGCCGGGGAGGCACGACGACGACGCCATCACGTCGGCGAGCCGCGCATGCCGCAGGCGCGCCGGGTCGATCGGCGACTGCCCGTTGCCCGCCGGCGTGTTGAGCTGGAAGCGGAAGCCGAGCCCGCTGCGGAAGTCGGTCGCATTGATCACGACCTCCTCCAGGTGTCCCACCGGTGCGACGCCACCGTCGGCGCTCGGCTTGAGGAACTCCCCGAACCGGAATCCCTCGAAGAAGTGCTGGTCGTACGCTTCCGCGAGCGCGGAGATCACCGTGCGCCGACCCGAGCGTCCCTTCGGCGTGCCGCGCGTGAAGAGATCGAGCACCCACTCGGCCATCCGGCCCTTGCGGAGCTTCTGCAGCATCCAGTCGCGATAGTGCGCGAACTCCCAGCCCTTCGCCTGCGCCATCGCGTAGGTGCTCGTGATGAACCCGCCGCCCGACGCACCCGAGATCACCGAGACCGCCTGCAGGAGCCCGAGCCGGTCGAGGTACGCGAGCACGCCGAGGTGGTAGCCGGCAGCGCGCGTGCCGCCGCCGGAGAGTCCGAGCGAGATCCGACCGAGCACCGAGTTCACTTCACTCATGGAGCGGCCCTCCCTTTGCGCAGGGCGTCGGGGACCTCATGCACATCCCACACGAGGCCCACCAGCGCGAGCAGGCGGATGACGTAGTAGTTGACATCGAGCTCCCACCAGCGGAAGCCGGCGCTCGCGGCCTTGGGATAGCGATGATGGTTGTTGTGCCACCCCTCGCCCCACGTGAGCAGCGCGACGAGCGCGTTGTTGCGCGACCCCTCGGCGGTGTCGTACGGTCGCGTGCCCCAGACGTGGCACAGGTAGTTCACCGCCGACGTGAGATGCAGCGCGAGCGTCACCGCGAGCGCGAAGCCGATCGCGAGGCGCGGCAGCCCGCCCCAGAGGAAGTACACGGTCGCAAGCAGCGCGCCGGGCACCCAGAACCAGCGGTGCAGCCAGCGCAGCTCCGGCGAGCGCATGAGGTCCGGGCAGGCCGCGACCACCTGCTCCTCGGTGAGATGGTCGTCGGCGAGCGACCAGATCCAGCACGAGAACCAGCCGTCGTTGGGCGAGTGCGGATCGCCGTCCGTGTCGGAGAAGCGGTGATGGATGCGATGCTTCCCCGCGAACCCGATGGGATCGGTGAACGCGAGGCAGCTGCCCACGGCGAGGATGTCCTCGCCGATGCGGCTGGTCCGGAACGCGTGATGGGCGAAATAGCGATGCAGCCCGCTCGCGACGAAGAACGCGATCACGAGATGCGTGACGATGAAGGTCCACCAGTCCGCCGCGGTCACCTGACCGCCGAGGATGGCGATCACCGGCAGCGCGTGCAGCACCGTCAGGAACACGACGGCCCGGCAGGTCCGCCACCAGGGCTGCACCGACACGGGGGAGCGCGGCGTGAGCGGCATCAGGCAACCGCCTCCACCGGCATCGCATGGCGGGTGCGGAGCAGGTCGTCCGCGATCACGGGATTGAGCGATCCGTCGGCGAGCGTCACCATCGTGGGCCGGAACCAGTCGGCATAGCGCCGGTCGACGGGATGCCGTGGCGTGTAGACGGGGTCGAGCCGGTCCGTCCCGCCCACATGCGTGCGCAGGGCCGTGCGCTGCGCGAGGTACCGCGCGTTGGAGAGGCCCTGCGGCGCGAGGATGCTCGCCATGGTGAGCGCGGACGAGAGGTGCACGACGCCGGAGAAGGCGTCGAGGTAGCGCCAGTGGAACCGCAGCTGGTGCGCGAGGAAGCGCGACTTGCGGCCGACGAGGTTCTTGGTGGTCCGGAGGAAGTGCGCGGCGGCGGCCTCGCCGTCGAGCGCGCGCAGGTTGAGCGTGGACCCTTCGAGGTCGCGCACCTTCGTGCTGGGGAGCAGCTCCCCGCGCGCGTGCTTCTCGGCGAAGAACGGTGTCCCCGGGAAGGGCGTCGCGCAGAAGATGAAGTTGGGCGCCGGCACCGTCGGGTCCGCCGCCACCGCGTCGAGTTCGCGCTCCATGTCGGCCACGCGGCGTGCCGTGGGGTCGAACACCAGGCCGTACTGGAAGAGGATCCCCGCCTCGAGACACCGCCGGATGAGCGCCTGCTGCGACTCGCGCACGTTCTGCGCCTTGTTCATGCGGCGCAACCACTCCGCGTCGAACGACTCCACCCCGATGAGCAGGGAGATGCACCCCGACTCCTTCGCGCGCCGCAGGTTCTCCTCGTCCCAGAGGAACGCGTCGGTGACGAACCCCGCCCAGTACTTGAACAGCCCGCGTGCGCGCGCGCGCTTGAGCACCTCCAGCCGTTCGGCGAACGCATCACGGCCCGCCCCGGCGAACTGGTTGTCGGCGATGTGCAGCAGCACGCGCGGGCCCATCGCCTCGAGGTCGCGCATGAAGCGCGCGGCATCGGTGCCGCGCCACGGCAGCGCGTCGGCGGTGAGCGTGCAGAAGCTGCAGCGGAAGTTGCAGTTCCGGCTCGACTCCGCGTAGCCGATCCAGCGCCCCATCCAGTGCGCGAGGTCGTAGCGCGGCACCGGGTCGGCCGCCACGTACTCCTCGCCGAACGCGTCGCGGATGACCTCGCGCACCTCCTCCACGTCGCCGCGGCAGGCGTGGTCGAACCGTGTGGCCGCGTGGCTTGGCAGCAGGCGCACCGCGAGACCCCCGGCGATCGTCACCACCTTCGGGTTGCGCGTGCGGAAGTACGCCGAGAGATGCAGGAACCGGTCGAACGCCGCGGTGAGGCCGCAGAACACCACCACCTCGGGCCAGTCGAGCAGCTCCGGCGCGAAGATCTCGAGGTGGCCGTTGGCCACTTCATTGTGGAGGAGGATCTCCCAACGCTCCGGCGCGAAGTGGCCGGCGAGATGCACCGGGGCGAGCGGCATCGGCATCTCATTGGGCAGGCACATCGGCACGCGCGTCTCGGGCCAGTAGCAGTTCACGATCAGGACGCGTCTCTTGCGGGCCAAAAGTTCTCCGGTCTTGCCTTTCGTGGGGCGTAGGGTGGGCGTGCGTTCAGGTGCGGGGCGCGGCGCTCGCCGCCTGCTGCAGTCGGTCGAACCAGCTGACGAACGTCTCGTAGGGCACCATCTCGCGCGGGCCGTCGGCCATGCGGCCCGGCAGCGCTTCGAGCGCATCCTCTGCGATGTGCTGCCCCAGCGCGCGGTACGCCTCGAACTGGGCCTCGTCGAACGCCTGGTCCGCCGTGGATTCGTGCGGGAACGCCGGGTTCCGGTGCCGATACTCGCGGATGGGCTCGTCCTCGTCGCTCGTGAACGACGATTTCAAGTACAGCAGGTAGCCCGTCTCGGCCTCGCCGCCGGCGGTGGTCGGCGGATAGGTGATGGTGCCCACCGCGAAGTGCGCCGCGCTCACCTGCCCCGCGTCGTGGCTCTGGGGCGCCCGGCGCAGCCGCAACGCATCGAGGTCGATGTCGATCGCGATCCCGAGGTCGATCCGCGCGAACCGCATGAGCGTGGCGAGCCCGGCGAAGCGCAACGACGGGTCCGCCTCCCCGTCGCCGATGATGATGTGCCGGCACCGGCGACGCAGCAGTTCCATCGCCGCGAGGTTCTCGATGTGTCCGCCGTCGGAGAGGTTCACCCACCGGCTCGTCTCGTCGAGCTTGGACCCGAGCTCGCGCAGGAGCGCGCGCGGCCGCACCCGCCACGCGAACCGGTCCGTGAGTCCGTCGCGCCGCGCCACCAGGCGCTGGCCCTCGCGCACGCGGTCGCCGGACTTGACCAGCAACTCGTCGAACCGCGAGCAGCGGAACACCCACCGCTTCGTCTCGCCCTCGCCGCTGATGGTGACGACGCGGTCGCCGTTGGCCACCGGTTCGACCGCGACCGTCCCGGCGATGCCGGCGCACTCGTTCGCGCCGCGCCGCTGGAGGAGGCGCTGGCCGGCCACCACGCGCGCCCCATCGCGCACACCGAGCGCGGCGGCCGTGGTGAAGCGATGCACGTGCGGCGCACTGTCGTCGGCCGGCGTGATGGTGACCAGCTTCGCCTCCGCGGTGCGTTCCACGCGCACCGTGCCCGCGACGGTCGCCGCGAGGCGCTCGCGCGTGCGCATGAGCGTGCTGATGCTCGACCCGAGATAGCCGCCGCCCGAGACGGTGGAGAGGTAGTCGCAGTGCTCGAACACGCCGGCGCGGTGCAGCGCCTGCGCGATGCCGAGGTTGAGCGACGCCGAGCGGATGCCGCCACCGGAGAACGCGAGACCCACGAGTCCGTTCGCGACCGTCGGCGTGTCGCTCACCGGGAGCGGGCGTGCCGACCGGTCGCCGTACACCTGCTCGCGCCGGCGCGCCAGCTCGAACAGCTCCTCGCGGAAGACCGCGTCGAAGGCGTATCCGGGAGGCCGCGACGATCGGCGCCGCTCGGGGCCGCGATATCGCGGCCGTCCCGACGCCTCGAGGCGGCCCGGATTGGGGACCCAGAACCCGAGCCGCACGTTGAGCATGGTCATGAGCGCGACGAGGAGCGGCGACGTGCCCCGCCCCATGTTCGGCGCGGCGGCCGCCGCCGAGATCGCCATCGCCGTCGCGAGGTCCATCTGCGGGAACGCCTGTTCGAGACGCTCGCTCCGGCAGTAGCCGGTGCGCGCGCCGCCCGCGAAGCGCTTGCTGAAGAAGAAGAAGTCGCTCTTGCGGTCCCGGATGCCCACGTCGCGGCTCGCCTGCAGGTTGAGCGCGACGTTCACCAGGTGGTACGGCGCGACCGAGCGCGCCTCGTACCGGCAGATCTCGTCGAGGTCGAGGTCGTCCTCGATGCCGATGTCCCCCGACGTGTCCCGCCCGATGAGGAACGCGGCGGCGAGGCGGTCCCGGTACAGCCCGTGCACGCTCGTCAGGTTCACGTCGACGGTGCACCACACCGCGAGCGCGACGAGGAGCGCGGTCAGCGCGAGGAAGATGGCCTTGGGCGCGATCATGAGGTTGGTCACGTCGCGCTTGGCCCTGGCGAGGCCGGCCGGTTCGATCATCGCGTGCGGCCCGAAGCTGAGCATCGCGACCAGCGCGTCGGCGGCTTCGTCGTCGGTCCGCCAGAACCGCGCCGCCGCGATGCGCGCCATCTCGTCGCTGGCGAGGAGCGTCATCGGATTCTCGGCGAAGCCGATCAGCGCCGCGCGGCGTTGCCCCTCGTCCACGTCCCAGCCGAGCGCGTCCGCCAAGGACGCGTAGTCGGCCTCGTCCTGCTCCCCGAGCGCGCGGGCGATGAGCCGGTGACGGGCGAGCGCCGCGAGCGCGTCGGTGTCGTGGTCGAGCGCCTTGATCGCGACGAGATACCGCTGCCGCAGTCCCGCCGGCCAATAGGCGGGCGACGTGTCGCGGATCGCCGCCCGCGTCCGCGCATCCCGCTCGCCGGGGAGCTGGTACGTCATCCCGGCCGCGCGAGGCAGGGACTCCTCGAGCACCGCGCGCAACGGCCGCCGCGCCAGTTCGAGGAACGGAGCGAGGAGCGCGGCCTCCGCCTCGGCGAGCGGCTTCACCGGTGCGTACCGTTCTCCCGCCGCGCCCGCGCCTTCCCCGAACGCGAGCCCGCGCATGTAGTCCGTGTCCAGCGCCGAGATCGCGTGATCGGCGAGCTTCCTCGCCGCCGCGAACGAGAGCTCGTCAGTGGTGGGCGACATCGCCGGGCCCCGGTCGGGCCGCACCCGGAGGATGGTGGGGTCGCGATGGAAGCGCGCGATGTGCAGCGGTGACCGTGCCAGTTCGTCGAGCGCCCGCGTTCCCGGCACCGTGGCGTAGGTCGCGCCCCGTTCCACGAGCTGTGCGAGCGCCAGCGCGGTCGCATGGTTCACGCGCTCGGCGTCAGGGTCGCCCGGCGCGGCGAAGCGCGGCAGCGAGGCCCGCAGCAGGCGGTCGCGGTGGCGATCGAGCACCAGCTTCCGCCGCGCGACGGAATCGGACGGGACCAGCAGGTCGAGCAGTTCGGTCTGCGTGAGCAGCGCCGCGAGGGAGTCGCGCCCGGCGACGCGCGCGTCGTTCGCGCGCCCTGGTGCATCGCGGAACTTCGCCTCCACCGCCTTGAAGAGCGTCGGCTCGCTCACGAACGTCGCCACGGCCCGGTGATCGGCGCGCGCGAGCGTCTCCCGCGCCTCGATGAGGGCGAACTCCACCGAGGCAGCCCCGACCAGCTGGGTGAACTGAGCGCGCGCGTGCTGCACCTGGTCCACGCCCACGGCGAGCGGCGCTTCCTCCCCGCGCAGTGCGACGTCGAGGAAGTGTCCGACGAACGCGTCGAACAGCAGCGCGGTGCTCTCCTCCTCGTCACCGACGGTCCGCTCGATGCTGCCACGGAGGTCGGCGTCCGCGAGTCGCACCACCTGCGAACGGAGCGAGCGCAGTTCGTCGTCGGTCCGCCGGGAGAGCTGGTCCCCCACCGAGGCCAGTCGCATCTGCTGCGCCAGGAAGTCGCGCCGGAGGTGCTGGATGCGGTTCATGCGGCGGAGCCCGGACAGCCCTTCGGCCTCGGCCGAGTCCAGTCGTTCCGCCGCGACCGAGTCCGCGTAGAAGCGCGAATACCGTTCGACGAGGTCGCGCTGCACCTCGACGCCGGCGCGCACGAGCGCGCCCACCTCGGGCGGGAGCGCCGAGAGCCCGTCCAGCCGCGCGAACTGCTGGTTGAGCTCCTCGATCCTCTCGAGCCGCCGCTGGACGCGCTCGCTCCCGTCCGCGGCGCGTTGCACGGCATAGACGACCACCCCGGCGCTCGCGCCGGAGATCGCGAGGAACCCCGTCAGCACGAGCACGGTGATCCAGAGCTCGCGCTGCCGCAGCACGCCGCGCACAGCGCCGACCAACGCGACCAGCATCACGACCAGGGCGCCTCCGACCGGCAGCAGCAGCGGCACCAGCCACCAGAGGTCCACCGGCGGGATGCCGTACAGCAGGTAGTCGGTCGCGGACAGGATCACGAGCAGCGGGACGAGCAGGCCCACCACGCCGGCGATCACCATCACCGCCTGCTTCCGCACGCCGTCCAGCGACGAGAGCAGCCGGTTGGCGCCGCTGATGGCCGTGAGTCCCGCCGTCGCGGCGCCGAGGGTCACCGTCCAGCTCAGGGATCCGAGTTGCAGGCGATCATGCACCCACTCGAGCACCAACGGGAGCGTCTCCAGCCCGGCGACGGCCACGAGCACGAGGAGCACCGCGCCGAAGCTGCGTTCATACCGGTCACGCGAGCGCACCGTGCTGTCGCTCCCCGTCTCCACGCTCCGGTCGTGCACGAGGATCCGCAGCACGGGGATCGCGACCGCGAAGAGCAGCACGTACACCACCGCGGCCACCAGCGTCCACCAGGTGAGCACGTAGGGATGGTCGCGCAGCCAGTGATGCGAGTACGCGAGCAGCACGGCGGCGAGCAGCAGGTGCGGCAGGAAGACGACGAAGTTGATCAGCGTGCCGCGCAACAGCACCGCGGCCGCCCGCACATAGTCGAGCAGCCCCCGCGGGGCCATGTAGTTCGAGTTGTTGCGGATCCACGTGAGGTACGGCGATTCGGTCGCGGTGCCCGTGAGCGGGAACGGGAACTCGCCGAGCGGCACGCTCGGCGGGTCGTTCCTCGGCGCGCGTCCGGCGGGCGACCTCATCCGTCGAGCACCCGTCGCACGTCGGCGCCCGGGGGTCGCCGCTGCAGGCGGCGTTGCTCAGGTGTGCGCGGCGGTGCGACCGTCGCGCGCACGGTCTTCACGATGCCGCCGCTGACCGACTGCAGACGCCGGACCGTGCGCGGGTGCTTCGTCTGGGCCGCGCCCGTGGCACGCGCCGCGTGCGCGAGCCCGGACGACTCGAGCGCCTCGGCGATCACGGTCTCGAGGTCCGTCCCGGCCTCCCACATCTCATCCTCGAGGTCGTCGAGCATGAGGTCGAGCTCGAACCCGGAGTCCCCCGCGTCGTCGAGCGCGTCCATGATCGCACCCGGCAGCTCGTCGAGGGGGACCTCGGCGTCGGGGTCCTCGAGGTCCTCGAGGATGTCGTTGAGCTCGTCGCCGAGGTCGCGGAGGAGGCGGGCGTTGTCGTAGCCGTCGAGATCGGCGCGTGCGGCGGCGCGAGTGGCGGCGCGAGTGGCAGCGCGAGTGGCAGCGCGATTTGCGGCGCGATCGGCGGGCGTTGCCCCCGCGGTCGCCCCGATGACGAGGGCGAGCAGTGTCAATGGCAGCAGGGAGCGGGAGCGCATGGAGTGCGGGAGCGGGTGGGAAGCGCGTGGCGCCGCGGTATAGTGCATCCGACCGGCTTTGTGCGCTATATCACCATCCGGTCATCCCCTCCGGTCGGTCGACTCCTCCCTCGCGCCCATCGGCGGCGGGCGGCCATCCCCCCCTATCAGAAGTGCTAGGCTTTACCGCGCCAGGTCCGGGCGCGATACCGGAAGTTGATCACCGCGGCGAGTCCGTAGCCGGTGCACGCGCCCTCGTCACCCTGGTCGAGCACGAGCCCCGCCGCCTTGTAGGCCGGGAGCCATCGCTCCAGCACCGGATCGCACGGCCACTCCCGCGGCTCGTGCAGATTGGTCAGGTGCGGCAGGTACGGTCGGTCGCGAAGGTCGAGGCGATCGGGCCGCGCGTCGAAGGTCAGCGACAGCTTCCCGATCCTGCGCGCTCTGGTCGGCATCGGACTCCCCCCGGCGGATGGCGTGACTGCCCAAGCCTTCCCACGGTGCGGACCGGTCCGATCGGGCGAAAGACTAGCACGAGCACTAGGGCACCCCTAACACTCCTGATAGGGTGGCCTCGGCCCGTGCCTCTGACCAACTTGTCCGTCCACCCCCAACCGGACCCCGCCATGGGCAAGCCACTCCCCAAGGACCACGACCATCGCATCTCCCTCCCTGACGCCGCCGCGCAGGCCAAGGCGCACCGCCAGGGCGGTCCGTCCCGCAGCGGGGACTCCGGGGCGTTCCTCGCCAAGCCAGTCCTCGAACTGCTCGCACAGCCCGGCTGCGCAGGCCTGCGCTACTACAAGGGCCGCAGCAAGGCGGGGGAGGATTCGATGATCCTCGTGGGGGTGGACGAGGCCGGGAACGACATGACCGGAGGCGTCCTCCTCAACGTGCCCCTCAAGTGCCCGCCGTGGTGCGGCGATGAGAACGCGCTGAACAGCTGAGGCGCGGGGCGCTCTCGGCATGTGGTTCATCTACCTCTCGATCGGGGTGTTCGCGTTCCCGCTCCTCGCCGCGCGCTGGCGGCAGCGGGATCTCGACCGCCCCATGCTGTTCATCGCCGCATGGTACGCGCTCCTCCTGATCGAGAACGCCACCGCCTACTTCGTCCGTGAGCTCTCCGTCAGCGGCAACAACCTCGATGTGGCCAAGTACTACATGCCGTTCGAGGCGGCGCTGGTGCTCGCGGCGCTCGCCGAGTGGCAGGTGCAGCCGCTGGCGCGCACGACCGTGCGACTCTGCATCCCGCTCTACATGGCGCTCTGGGTCGTCGCGATGTGGCTCGTCGAGCGGAAGGACGATTTCACCTACCTCGCCGGGCCGATCCTCGGCCTCCTCGTGCTCGTCGCCGCGCTCTTCGCCTTCGTCTCGCGCATCCAGGACGACGACCGACCGGTGCTCCGGACCACCTGGGGATGGATCCTCCCGGGACTCGCCATCTTCTTCGCCATCAACGTCACCGCGACCCTCCTCTCCGCGATCCTCTACGAGCAGGAGCAGTTCGAAGTGATGAAGCAGGTCAGCTACATGCAGTCGCTGATCTACATCATCGCCACCCTCATGGTCACCTGGGGTTTCCTCTGGCCGACTCGTCTCCTGCCCTCTGGGGCTTCTTCGTCGCCGTCTCCGTCACGGTGACGCTGGTCCTCGTCGCCCTGGTGGCGGCGATGGCCCTGGCGCAGCGGCAGCGCACGCGGATGCGGCAGCAGCAGGCGCTGCTCGTCGCGCGCGCACACGAGGAGGAGCGCGCGTGGGTGGCCTCCGAGCTCCACGATGACATCCTGCAGCGCGTCGCGCTCGTGCGCGCCGAGGTGGAGTCCCGCGCGGACGACCGGCTGCGCGGCGTGAGCGCCGAACTCGTCGACCTCGCCGTCTCCGTGCGCCGCATCGCGGCCCGGCTCCATCCCACGATCGTCGACCAGGTGGGGGTGGTCGCGGCGCTCGAGGCCTTCGTCGCGGAGGTGGAGCGCGGCAACGACCTCAAGGTGACGCTGCACGCGACCGGGCCGCAGGAGGGACTCGCGGTGGAGACGGCGCGCGCCGCGTACCGGATCGTCCAGGAGTCGCTCCGCAACGTCGCCCGCCACGCCGGCGCTCGCACGGCGCGGGTGGAGCTATCATTCGGCGTGCGCACCCTCGACCTCACCGTGCACGACGACGGCCGTGGCTTCGATCCCGACCGCATCCGCACCAGCGGCCTCGGCATCGCGAGCCTGCGCGAACGGGCGCTCATCGCCGGCGGCACCCTCGTGATCCGCTCCCGGCCCGGTCAAGGGACCGCGGTCGTCGTCCAGCTGCCTCGCGTGGCCCCCACGTGAGCGGCCGCCTCACCATCGTCCTCGGCGACGACCATCACCTCGTGGTCGAGGCGCTCCGCTCGGCGCTCGTCAAGCGGCACACCGTCGCGGCGGTCGCGTACACGGCGGACGAGATCATCGCCGCCGTGCGCGAGCACCAGCCGGACCTGCTGCTCATCGACCTCTCGCTCCCCGAGCGCAACGGCCTCGAGGTGATCCCCGACGTGCGCCGCGCGGCGCCGCTCACGCGCATCATCGTGGTCACCATGCACCTCGACCGGGTGCTGGCCGAATCGTGCATCGCGGCGGGGGCGATGGCGTTCGTGCCGAAGGACGCGGGACTGGAGGAGCTCGAGCACGCCATCGACATCGTGATGCGCGGCCTGCCGTTCATCTCGCCGCGGGTGCCCACCACCACCAACCGCGTCACGCTCCTCGCGGCGCACACGGCCCTCGCGCTGCTCACGCCGCGCCAGCACGCGATCGTGAAGCTCATCGCCGAGGGGCGCACCTCTCCCGAGATCGCCAAGGCGCTCTCGATCAGCGAGGCGACCGTCGCCTACCACCGCACAAACATCCGCTCCAAGCTCGGCGTCGACTCGGTGGTGGGCCTCATGCGCTACGCGGTGTTGCTCCAGCTGGACGACACGCGGGACGTCCTGCCGGACGCGTCGAGGGACGCGGCGACCGGTCCCGCGTCGGCCCCCAGGTCCGCGGCCGCGCCGGAACCCGCTCCGGCCTCGGCGCCGGTCAGTCCGCGAGCACGAACGCCCGAAGCGTGAGCACGCCGACGAGGTCGCGGCGATCGACCTCGAACACGCGCCGGGTGGGATCGGCGAAGTACACGAAGCCGGTCGCCTCCCCTTCGACGCGACGACGCTCGGTCCCCATATAGCGGACCAGCACCCCATCGCGGACCACGGGACACGGCGGCAAGGCGGCCTCGGTCGGATCGCTCACGAGCCGGAGCGATTGCACTGACATCGGCCTCAGGACAGGGGTGGATCTGGGTGTGCGCATGACTCTCCGGTCAGACCTTGACCGGAATCTCTGTGACCGGGCGGCCGGCTCAAAGCCTATCAGGAGTACTAGGGGGGGGGGCACGCTCGCGGCGGACGGCCGTCGTCCGCATCTTTGCGCAGTCCGATCTCCCCCCTCTTCCCGACCCCACCGCAAGGCAATGCCGAACCTCGCCGCGAACCACCCGCAAGTCGTCCATTTCGCCGTCGCCCTCCTGCTCACGGGCGTGGCCTTCCGCCTCGTCTCGCTCACCGGCCGCCTCGCCTTCACGAAGCACGCGGCTGCGGTGCTGCTCCTCATCGGCACGGTCGCGGCGGGCGTGTCGGTGAAGTCCGGCCTCGACGCCCACGGCCCGGTGGAGCGCATCCCCGGCGCACGCACGGCTGTGCAGGAGCACGAGGAGTACGGCATCGATGCGCGGAACGTCTTTTACGCGGTCGCGGTCGTCGAGCTCCTTGCGCTGGGTCTGGCCGCAGGGGCCAAGACCTCCGGCTACGCGAAGTTCGCCTACGTCGCCTCGGCGCTGGTCGGCATCTACGGCACGTCGGTGCTCTACGAGGCGGCCGAGCATGGTGGTTCGCTGGTGTACTCGTACGCCGGCGGCCCCGGCCTCCGCACCGGTGACCCCATGGACACGGAGCGACTGCTCCTCGCCGGCCTCTACAACCAGTCGGTCAACGACCGCAAGGCTGGTCGCGCGGCGGACGCGGCGCGCCTCGTGAACGAGATGGCGACCCGCTTCCCTGCCGACACGACCATCGCGTTCCTCCGCGTGGAATCGCTGCTCAACGATTCCAAGGATCCGGCCGGCGCCCTCGTCGCGGCGCGCGGCGTGAGCGTGGACGAGAAGAGCGTCCGCTTCGTGACCCGCAGGGCGAGCCTCATCGCGGACGCGTTCATCGCGCTGGGCATGCGCGACAGCGCCCGCGCCGCACTCGAGCCCGTGGTGACGGCGTTCCCGCAGAACACGCGGCTCAAGGCCAAGCTCGACTCGCTCCGGTAGGCGCCGCGCATGCTCAAGAGCTCCTCGCTGCGGGTGCTGCTGGCGCTCGCCGCGGGGCTCTCGCTCGGCATGGCGTTCACGTGGTACCTGTCCCTCGGGGGCGGTGACGCGCCGCCCGCCGGGCCGCTCGCCGCCCTGCTCCCCACCGCGGACGTCATCGGAACGCTGTGGACCAACGCGATCCGCATGACGGTGCTCCCGCTGGTCGCCGCATTGACCATCGCGTCCGTCGCCACCACGGGCGGCTCGGCGGAACTGCGACGGGCGGGCGGGCGCGCGCTGGTGGTGTTCATCATCCTGCTCGTCGCGGGTGGTGCGATCGCGCTGGTCACCGCGGAGTTCGCGTTCGCCGGGTTCACCATGCCGGCCGAGGTCGCGGAACGGGTGCGCGGCTCGGTGGCCGCCGTCGCCGCGGCGCCCGCAATGCCGTCGCTCGCGCAACGCTTGATCGACATGGTGCCGTCCAATCCCATCAAGTCCGCCGCGGACGGGGCGCTGCTGCCCCTGGTGGTGTTCTCGCTGGCGCTCGGGTTCGCGCTCAAGCAGGTAAGCGAGGAACGTCGCGCGCCGGTGGTCGATGCGTGCCGCGGCGTCGCCGACGCGATGCTCGTCGTGGTGGGGTGGGTGGTCGCGGCGGCACCGGTGGGTGTGTTCGCGCTCACGTTCGCCCTCGGCGCACGGCTCGGCGCGAGTTCGGTGGGCGCGCTCGCGCGCTACATCGTCACGCTGTCGGGGACGCTGCTCATCTTCACGGTCCTGCTGTACCCGGTGATCGCTTTGGCGGGCCGGATGTCGCTCCGGCGGTTCATCTCGGCGGCGGCGCCCGCGCAGGCGCTCGCCGCCGGGTCGCGCTCGTCGCTGGCGGCCCTCCCCCTCATGATCTCGGCCGCTCGCGAGCGCCTGGGCCTGAGCGAGACGGCGAGCGGCTTCGTCCTTCCCCTCGCGGTGTCGGTGTTCCGCGTGAACGTCCCGATGGCTTGGGTCGTAGGCGTGGTGTTCCTCGGGAAGCTGTACGGCATCCCGGTGGGCGAAGGGCCATTGCTGGGGCTGGTGCTGACGAGTACGCTCCTGAGCTTCAGCGTGCCCGGGATCCCGTCGGCGAGCCTGTTCCTGCTCTCGCCCGTGCTGGTGGATCTGGGGCTCCCCGCGGCGGGCGTGGGGATCCTCATCGCGGTCGATGTACTGCCCGATATGTTCAAGACGTTGGCGAATGTCACGTCACAGCTGACTGCGGCCGTCCTGGCCGGTGGTCGCGCGAATCCTCCGACCGGAGTGTAGATGAAGTCGAGTAGCCTCCTCCTCGCCACGCTTGCCGCGCTCGCGGCGTGCACCCCGCCGGCGCCGGCCGCGCCCGCTCCGAGCCCGAGCGCGGCGCCTCCCGCCGCGACGCCGGGTGCCACCCCGCCCACCACGAACGCGCCGGGCGGCCCGGGTGGCCCAGGGGGTGCGCCGGGTGGAGCGCCCAACGCGCAGGGTGGGGCGCCCGGTGGTCAGCCCGGCGGCGGTGCGCCGGCGGCGGGCCAGCCGCCGGCCCCGCGACCGTATGCGCAGGTGATCACCAGCCGCGCGGTCACGCAGACCGGCCTGTTCAAGGTCCATCGCATCGGCGAGCAGCTGTTCTTCGAGATCCCCGCGGGGGCGCTCAACAAGGAGATGCTGCTCATCTCGCGGCACGCGGAGAGCACGCTCCAGAGCCCGGCCGGCTTCTTCGGCGGCGGCTCGCAGAACATCGTGCAGTGGGAGCGCATGGGGAACCGCGTCATCCTTCGCGCCAAGGACTTCGACCTCATGGCCGACAGCACGTCGGCGATCTGGCGCGTGGTGAAGGGCTTCCGGAAGGGCGCGGTGCTCGCGAGCTACAACGTCGCCGCGTACGGCCCCGACAGCGCCGCCGTGGTCGACGTCAGCGACCTGTTCCTGAGCCCGATCGCCGAGCTCGGTCCGGTGTCCGGCCTCCAGCGCAACAAGAGCTGGGTGGAGCAGACGTGGGCGTTCCCCAACAACGTCGACGTGGAGGTGACGCAGACCGGCACCGCGGCCCCCGCGGGCCCCGGCGCTGCGGCGCGCTCGGCCACGGTGCGCGCGCACTTCTCCATGCTCAAGCTCCCCGACGTGCCCATGATGCCGCGCTGGATGGACTCGCGCGTGGGCTACATCTCGAGCGGCTGGTACGACATGTCGCGTCCGGTGCATGAAGCCGAGATGATGCGCTTCATCCACCGGTTCAAGCTCGTGAAGAAGGACCCCAGTGCCGCCGTGTCGGACCCGGTGGAGCCGATCATCTATTGGATCGACCCCGCGACGCCCGACTGGCTCAAGCCGTGGATCGTGAGCGGCGTGAACGCGTGGCAGGACGCCTTCCGGAAGGCCGGCTTCTCCAACGCGATCTTCGGCCGCGTGGCGCCCACGCCGGAGCAGGATCCGACCTTCTCCATGTACGATGCCCGCAACTCGGCCATCTACTGGAATCCGTCGACGGTGGCGAATGCGACGGGCGGCCAGACCGTCGATCCCCGCTCGGGCCAGATCCTGAAGGGCGAAGTGAACATGTACCACAACATCATGCAGCTGCAGAAGGAGTGGTACTTCATCCAGGTGTCGCCGCTCGACCCGCGCGCCCAGAAGCTGCCGCTCCCCGATTCGCTCATGGGCAAGCTCGTGGAGTACGTGGTCACGCACGAGATCGGCCACTCGATCGGCTTCCCGCACAACATGAAGTCGTCGGCGCAGTACCCGGTGGATTCCATCCGCAGCCGCGCCTTCCTGGAGCGGATGCGCGGTCATGTGGCGACGTTGATGGACTACTCGCGCTTCAACTACGTGGCGCAGCCCGAGGACAACATCCCGGTGAACCTGCTCATCCCGCAGGTCGGGCCGTACGATGACTTCGCGGTGCACTGGGGCTACGCGCCCATCCCCGGCGCGCGCACGCCCGACGAGGAGAAGCCGACGCTCGACCAGTGGGCGCGTCAGCAGGACCAGTTCCCGTGGCTCCGCTTCACCACGCCCGACGCCGAGGCCGACCCGGAGAACCTCACCGAGGCGGTGGGCGATGCCGACGCGGTCAAGGCCACCGGACTCGGCATGCGTAACCTCCAGCGCGTGGTCGCCTCGCTGCGGCCCGTGGCGGAGAAGCCGGGTGAGGATTACGACGAGCTCGAGGATCTCTACAATGCCGCGGTCGACCAGTGGGGCCGCTACATGGGCCACGTGGGCGCGATCGTCGGTGGGGCCTACACGCAGGAGCGTCACGGCACGGGGGCGCGATTCCGTCCGCTCGAGCGTGCCCGGCAGCAGGAGGCCGTCCGCTATCTGAACAGCACGGCGTTCCAGATCCCGCCGATGTTCCTCGACACGGCCATCCTCCGCCGCATCGAGAACGCGGGCGTGGTGGAGCGCTTCCGCACGCGGCAGGCCGGCGTGGTGAACTCGCTCCTCGGCATGGCGCGCATGAACCGTCTGATCGAGTTCGAGGCGCTCGCCGCCACCCCGCGCGAGGCCTACACGCTCGCCGACCTGCTCTCGGACATGCGCGCCGGCATCTTCGGCGAGCTGAATCAGGGCTCGGTGCGCGTGAACGTCTACCGCCGCAACCTCCAGCGGTCGTTCATCGCGACGGTCGACGCGCGACTCAACCCGCCGCCGGCGACGGTTCCGGCCGGGCTCCCGCCGGGCTTCGTCCTGCCGCCCACGCCGCTCGCGGCCAACAGCGATGTGCGCGGCGCGCTGCGCGCCGCGCTGCAGGACCTCGACGCACAGGCCGCGGCCGCGCTGCCCAAGGCGGGCGACGCCATGACACGGATCCACCTGCGTGACTTGCGGACGGAGATCGCGCGGATCCTGGACCCCAAGAAGTGACGAGGAGCGAGGAGAAGGAGCGAGAAGCGAAGGTCGAGTCGAAGGGTTGAAGGTCAAGGGTGGAAGGAGAGGGGCCTCGAGGCGGTTAATGCCTCGAGGCCCCTCTCTCTCACTCCTCCTCCCCTCCCCCCTCCCTTTCGTGCCTCACTTCTCGATTCTCGCTCCTCGATCCTCGCTCCTCAGCAGTTCGCCATAATGTTCCGCCTCGCACTTGTCACAGATGCCGTGCGAGAACGCCGTCTCATGCCGCACCGTGAAGTACCGCTCGAGCGGCTCCCAGACCCCGCGCTCGTTCCTGATCGCCTTGCAGTGCGCACAGATCGGGAGGTACCCCGAGAGCGCCTTCTCGAGCGCCAAGGCCAGCTGCGAGTTCGACTCGGCGAGTTGCGCGTTGGCTTCCGCCAGCTCGGCGTGTGCCGAATCGCGCTCCGCGTTGGCGCGGCCGTAGAACACCATGAGCGCGCCGAAACCCGTCAGCAGCTGCGCGGCGTGCGCCACGAGGAAGAGCACGCTCGACATCTCGGTCCGCTGCGATGCCCAGGGGAAGGTGAGGTTGGTGATGCCGATGCCCATGAGGCCGACGCCCACGAGCCACGCCTCGTCGCCCAGCACCCGACGCTCCCGCACCACCATGACCGCCGACCACACCGTGGCCCCGCCGAACAGCGCGTAGTGCGGGACGCCCGGCGCGCCGAGCAGCACGAGGTCGCGGGTCAGCAGCTCCACGACCAGCAGTCCCACGTCGGCGCCGAAGAGCGCCAGCCACACCGGCGGGAACCGCTTCCGCGCGAGCGCGTAGCTGCCCCGGAGCAGGAAGTAGCCGCGCGCGATCGCGATGAACGGGAGGAGCGTGGCACCCGGGACGTAGCGGTACTCGCCCTGGACGATCGCGAGCAGGTACCGAAGCATCCACAGCGCGGCCGCGATCGCCCACAGGCCGATCCAGCGCTCGCGATGATTCCGCCACATCACGGTGAGGACCGTGGTGAGGATGATCGCGCTCATGAGGGACGCGGCGACCGGCGTCATCGTTCGCTTTCGCCTTTCGGTGGTGGATTGCGGGAGGTGCCTTCGAACCAGTCTCGGCCTGTGAGGGCGTAAGTCTACCGTTCAGCGCTCACGGGCGTCGCCCGGGCGTCGCCACGCCGGACACAGGGTCGAATGTACCACCTTCGGTGAGCACGTGCGTCCGCACATCCGTCGCCTGGATCTGACGTGCGTCGGCGTTCCGCCCCGCGCGTCGCGCGTCGAAGATCAGCACGGCACTCGCGCCACGCACCCGCCACGTGCCATCCGGACGCACTTCCAGCGCGGTCGACTCGTCGATCCCCGCCCCGAGGTGCGGCGCGCGTTGCACCACCAGCGAGAGCAGCCGGCCATAGCGCTTCCGGCGCAGGAAGTGCTGGTCGACGATCGCGTTCGTGAGCAGCGCGAACCCATCCGCGACCAGTACGTTGTCCCGCTCGAGCGTGCCCCACGCGAGCGACGTATCCGGCCGCGCGCCGCCCGGCCGCGCCTCGTCGCCCGTGAGCATCACGCGTGACATCACGGCCGCGCCCGCGGATGTCCCGCCGATCACCGCCCCGGCCGCGTAGCGCGCATGGATCGCGCGCTCGGTCGGCGTCCCGCGCAGGATGTCGGCGAGCCGCACCTGGTCGCCTCCGCCGAACCAGACGCCGGTCGCGCCGTCGAGCAGCCGCGCGACCGAGTCGGACATCGCCTGACGGCGGTCGACCCAGACGTTCCGCGCGTCGGCGCCGAGCGCTCGGAGGTCCTGCGCCTTCTCCTCGCCGCCGGCGAGCCCGTCCTCGCTCGCCATCGCGAAGACGATGATCCGCGCCTTGCCCCGGCCGCCCGCGAGGTCGACGAACTCCCGGACGAGCGCGTCGGGCTGGGGGCCGCCCCCGACGATGTAGAGCGTGCCGCGCGTCGGCGCCTGCGCCGGGAGCGACGCGGCGAGGGAGAGCGCCAGCGTGAGGCTCAGGGCGATCGAATGGATCCGGTTCATGTCGTGCTCGCTTCCTCGGCCGGTGCGGCCCGATAGAGATATCCCACGCCCAGCACGAACACCCCGACCACGAGATAGCTCCCCACCCGGAGCCCGATGTTGCCGAGGTCGTTCGCGCCGATCCCCGCCTTGAACGCCGCGAACAACGAGAGCGCGAGCCCCGTCTGCCGCAACGCATCGACCTCGCGCCTCCGTCCGAGCAGCAGCGTGCCGACGCCGACCAGCGAGTAGTAGGTGATGAGCAGGAACGTCGCGAGGTCGCGCGAGTACGCGTACGCCAGCTCGGCGCGGATCCACAGGAACAGCATCAGCGGCCCCAGCACCATCACGGACGTCGCGGCCGACGCCGGCTCCCACGCCTTCCGCTCCGCGTCGAGCGCGGCGAGCGGCCTCGGCACGACGAACGAGAACAGGCCCCACGCGGCGACGACGACCGCCCCGAGCAGCGCCGGCTGGTTCAGGAACGGCGTGTACTCCCATCGCACCCGCTCGCTCACCAGGATCGCCACGCGCACCGAGGCGAGGCCGAGCGCGAGGCCGATGGGCAGGAACAGCGCCTTGCCCGGCACCCGGTCGAACGCGACGACCCCGAGCGCCGCCACCACGGCGAACGCCGGGATGATCCCGGTGGGCTGGCCGTGCCAGATGCTCGCCACCACGGCGAGCGTGGCCATCAGCATCACCGTGAGATGTCTCGGGCGCTGGGCAGCGGGGTCGATCCAGAGATAGGGCGTGGTGAGCAGCAGCCATGCGCCGGCGATCCACGGCCCCACCGTGAGCCGCCACACATCCTCGATGAACAGCGCCGCCAGCATGAACAGCAGCGGCATCCCGACCACTTCCACCCACGTCTCCGCCGCGTCCGATTCGGTGGCGCGGATACGCCGCCGGAGCGCGTGCGCCGTGAGCGTACCGAGCACGGCGTACACGATCCCCGTCCACGGCAGCTCGTCGCGATGGCCGCCGGCGATGATCAGGCCGAGGACGACGAGCAGCAGCATGCCCTTCACGATCTCGCGCCGCATCGTCCGCGCGGCGATGCCCAGCCCCACCAGCGCGAGCGCGAACGCGAACGTCGTCGGCCAATAGACGGAACTCACCGCCAGCTCGCCCCGTGGCATCGACGCGGCGGCGGTCATGTACCAGAGGGCGAACGGCGTGAGCAGGCGCGGCGCGATGCGCCACGTCTCATCGCGCAGCGCGAGGATCGCCGCCGAGAGCACCACGCCGCCGAAGAGCAGCAACTGCAGCGGGCCGCCCTCGCCGCGCATGGTCACGAAGGGCGCGAGCAGCGCGCCGCCGAGTCCGAGGATGAAGAGGAACTCCTCGCCTTCGCGGAGCGCGAGACTCGCGAGGGCGGCGCTCGCCACGGCGGCCGCGCCGAGCGCGAGCATGGGGGGGACGATGCCAAGCACCGGCCCTGCGCCCCAGGCGACCAGGTGGACCACCGCCAGCGAGATGGCGAGCAGCGCGTTGCCGAACGTCCGGCTCCCGCGGCCGCGGAGCCAGAGGCCGAGGCCGGCGAGCACGACGGCCGCGACGGCCCCGAGTGCCACGCGGATCACCGGGGTGAGGAGCCCGCGCGCGACGGCCCACTGGAGGAAGGCGCCGACGCCGAGCAGGATGGCGAGCGTCGCCACGGCCAGCGTCCCATACCGTCCGATGGCCTGTTCGACTCCCCCGCTCACGACCCCGCCGGAGACGGTCGCGCGCGGCGGAAGTTTGGCTGACGGGCGAGGCGGCGGTGCGGCGGCAGGCCCCGCCGCGGGCTGGGACGCGTCGGGTGACGCCGAGACGAACGGCGGCCCAGCCGGCGTCGGCTCCGCTGACGGCGCGCCGGCAGGCTTCCGCAGCGGCAGCGGCAGGACCGGCGGGGTCGAGGTGCTTGGCGAACTGCTCGGCAGGCTGCTCAGCAGGCTGCTAGGCGGGGCGGTCGCCTCAGTCGCCACCCGCGCCGCTCCGCCCTTCAGCCCGGCGACTTCCGCCTGCAATGCCGCCACGTCCGCCGCCAATCGACGGATGGCGTCCTCCATCGCCGGAACGCGCGGGTCCTGCCCTCGGGGCTCGTCGCTCATGTGAGTGCGTTGGGGGGATTCCGGGAAGATGCCGCCCCCGGCGCGCCCGGCGCCAGCAGGGATGAGCGAGGAGCGGGGAGCGAGGAGCGAGAAACGAGGCGTCAGGATCGAGGGACGAGAGGCGGGGAACGGAGGCGCGAGCGGTGAGGGTGAGGGTCCTCCCCCTCCCCCCTCCCCCCTCATTCCTCCCCCTCACACCTCCGGCTCTCGATTCTCGCTCCTCGCTCCTCGCTCCTCGTTCGTATCAGGTCCTTCCCCACCACCCCCGTGAGGATTCCCACCTTGCCCGCGCCTGCCGCCGGAGCGAACCTTGCCAAGACCATTTGCCGGGGACCGTTCCTCATGGCCGCGACGGACGTCAGCAACCCGCAGTACTACCACAAGGTCGTCGACTGTCAGTGGGCATGCCCGGCCCACACCAACGTCCCCGGATATCTCCGGCTCATCGCCCAGGGACGCTACGACGACTCGTACCTGCTGAACCGCGAGTCCAACGTCTTCCCCGGCATCCTCGGCCGCGTCTGCGACCGGCCGTGCGAGCCCGCGTGCCGCCGCGGCCGCGTGGAGGAGAAGCCGGTCGCCATCTGCCGCATGAAGCGCGTCGCCGCCGACAACCGCGGCGACATCACGGACCGCCTCCCCCGGGGCGCCGCGACGAAGAACGGCAAGCGCATCGCCCTCGTCGGCGCGGGACCGGCCTCGCTCACCGTCGCCAACGACCTCCTCCCCCTCGGTTACGACGTCACCATCTTCGAGCGGAACGCGACGCCAGGCGGCCTGATGCGGATCAACATCCCGTCCTTCCGCCTCCCGGCGCCGGTGCTCGACGAGGAGTGCGACTACGTGATCCGCATGGGCGCGACCATGCGGTACGGCACGCCCGTCTCGTCCATGAAGCAGCTGCTCACCGAGGGCTACGACGCCGTCTTCGTCGGCACCGGCGCCCCCAAGGGCAAGGAGCTCGAACTGCCCGGCCGCTGGGACGCCAAGGACAACGTCCACATCGGCATCGAGTGGCTCGCCAACGTCCACTTCGGCCACGTCGAGCGCATCGGCAAGCGCGTGCTGATCATCGGTGTGGGCAACACGGCGATGGACTGCTGCCGCACCGCCAAGCGCGTCGGCGCGACCGACGTGAAGGTGATGGCGCGCCGCGGCCGCAAGCACTTCAAGGCCTCGCCCTGGGAGCTCGAGGACGCCGAGGAGGAGCTCGTCGAGATCGTCGAGAACCATGCGCCCAAGGCGTTCGTCCTCGAGCACGGCAAGCTCGTCGGCATGGAGTTCGAGCTGCTCGCGTGGACCACCGACGCCAAGGGCAAGCAGGTGAGCACCGTGACCGGCACCGTGACGATCCCCTGCGACGACGTGATCCTCGCGATCGGCCAGGACAACTCCTTCCCCTGGATCGAACGCGACATCGGCATCGACTTCGACCCCAAGTGGGACATGCCGGTGGTGGACAAGGTGACGCACGCGAGCACCCGGCCCGGCGTGTTCTTCGGTGGCGATGCCGCGTGGGGACCCGAGAACATCATCTGGGCCGTCGCGCACGGGCACGCCGCGGCCATCTCCATCCACAATCTCTGCAACGGCATCCCCGTCACCGCGCGTCCGCCGGTCGGCATGACCCTCACCTCGGCGAAGGTCGGGATGCACGCGTGGGCGTACGACAACGACTACGACGCCGCCAAGCGCGGCAAGATGAAGCACGAGGAGCTCACCAGGCGCTTCTCCGACCTCAAGGTGGAGGTCGAGCTCGGCTACACGGCCGAACAGGCGGCGATCGAGGTGGGCCGCTGCCTCAACTGCGACATCCAGACGCACTTCTCCGCCCCGCTCTGCATCGAGTGCGATGCGTGCGTCGATGTCTGCCCCACCAACTGTCTCACCATCACCACCAACGGCGACTCCATGGAGTCGCTCCGCACGCGGCTCTCGGCGCCGGCCCTCAACACCACGCAGGACATCTACACGTCGGATCCGCTGCCGCAGACCAAGCGCATCATGGTGAAGGACGAGGACGTCTGTCTCCACTGCGGCCTCTGCGCCGAGCGCTGCCCCACGGCGGCCTGGGACATGCGCACCTTCGATCTCAAGCTGGCCTACGCCGGAGCACTCGCCCGATGAGCGGCATCAACGACTTCGCGTTCAAGATGGGGACCGTGAACGGCACCGGCTCCGCGAGCGCCAACGGCCTGCTCATGCAGGCGATCTTCCGGATGGGGATCCCCGTCACCGGGAAGAACATCTTCCCGTCCAACATCCAGGGACTCCCCACCTGGTACGAGGTGCGCGTCTCGAAGGACGGCTACACCGCGCGTCCGTCCGACGTGGATCTCGTCGTCGCGCTCAACCCCGCGACGTACGCCAAGGACGTGAGGACCGTCCGCCCCGGCGGCTACCTGGTCTACGACGCCACCTGGCCGCTCGACCCCGACCTCGTGCGCGAGGGCATCACCATCCTCGGCATCCCGTTCGGCCGGATGATGGTCGAGCACTTCGAGAAGGACCGCGACCGCACCCTGCTCCGCAACATCGCGTACGCCGGCTCGCTCGCCGCACTGCTCGACATCGACGCCACGGTGGTCGAGACGATGCTCAACGAGAAGTTCGGCAAGAAGCCCAAGCTGCTCGACGCCAACCATCTCGCGTTCAAGCTCGGGTTCGACTACGCCAAGGCCAACTTCCAGTGTCCGCTGCCGTTCCATCTCGAGCGGATGGACAGCACCGCTGACTGCATCCTGATCGATGGCAACACCGCCGCGGCGCTCGGCTGCGTCTACGCCGGCGCGACGGTCGGCGCGTGGTACCCGATCACGCCGGCGACGGCGCTCATGGAGGCCTTCACCGCCTTCTGCGAGAAGTACCGCGTGGACGCCGACGGCCGGCACAAGTACGCCATCCTGCAGGCCGAGGACGAGCTGAGTGCGGCCGGCATCGTGATCGGCGCCGGGTGGATGGGCGCGCGCGCCTTCACGAACACCTCGGGGCCGGGCATCTCCCTCATGCAGGAGTTCATCGGGCTCGCCTACTACACCGAGATCCCGGCCGTCTTCTTCGACATCCAGCGCACCGGTCCGGCGACCGGCATGCCGACGCGCACCCAGCAGGGCGATCTCCTCTCGCTCGCATACGCCTCGCACGGGGACACGAAGCACATCGTCATCTTCCCCAAGGACCCGCGCGAGTGCTTCGAGATGGCGGTGCAGGCGTTCGACATCGCCGAGCGGTACCAGACGCCGACCTTCGTCGCGAGCGATCTCGACATCGGGATGAACGACTGGATGGTGAAGCGGTTCGAGTGGGATGATGCGTACCGGCCGGATCGCGGGAAGGTGCTCGACGCGGAGGCGCTGGCGAAGGTCGACCGGTTCTTCCGGTACGTCGACAAGGACGGTGACGGGATCGCCGCGCGCACGCTGCCCGGCGTCGGCGGCAAGGGGGCCTACTTCGTGCGCGGCTCCGGCCATGACCAGTTCGGCGCCTACACCGAGGACTCCGAGGCGTACCAGGTCGTCGTCGACCGGATCAAGCGGAAGATCGATGGGGCTGCCGAACATCTCCCCGCCCCGGTGATCCGGACACAGCGCGGCGCGGAGGTCGGGCTCGTCGCGATCGGCGGCTGCGACGCGGCGGTGCGCGAGGCGGTGGACCTCCTCGGCGCGCAGGGGATCACCGCCGACTACATGCGCATCCGTGGCTTCCCCTTCGCCGAGTCGGTGAAGGCGTTCATCGAGAGCTACGAGCATGTGTTCGTGATCGAGCAGAACCGCGACGCGCAGCTGCGGTCGCTGCTGCAGATCGAGACCGGCCTGCCGCGCGAGCGGATGCACTCGATCCTCGACTACAACGGCATGCCGCTCACCGCCGGCAAGGTGGTGAACGCGGTGCGGACCCATCTGGCGGAGGTGCCCGCATGACCTCGATCGCGAAACCCCCCGTGAAGCACCCGACCGCCCGGACCAACGGGCTCGGCCTGACGCTGCGGGACTACGAGGGGACGATGAGCACGCTCTGCGCCGGCTGCGGGCATGACTCGGTGACCGCGGCGCTGATCCTGGCGGCGTGGGAGCTCGAGATCGAGCCGCACCGCGTGGGGAAGATGAGCGGGATCGGGTGCTCGTCGAAGACGACCGCGTACTTCATGAAGCAGTCGCACGGGTTCAACTCCGTGCACGGGCGCATGCCTTCGGTGACCACGGGCGCGGCGGCGGCGAACCGTGCCCTCACGTACATCGGCATCTCGGGCGACGGCGACTCGCTCTCGATCGGGCTCGGCCAGCTGAGTCATGCGATCCGTCGCAACGTGAACATGCTGTACGTGATCGAGAACAACGGGGTGTACGGGCTCACCAAGGGCCAGTTCTCGGCGTCGGCCGACGTGGGATCGAAGTCGAAGAAGGGCGAGGCGAACGAGCAGGCGCCGATCGATCCGGTGCTCCTCGCGCTGACGCTCGGGTGCACGTTCGTGGCGCGGTCGTTCTCCGGCGACAAGGCGCAGCTGGTGCCGATCCTCAAGGCGGCGATCGCGCACAAGGGGCTGGCGTTGGTGGATGTCATCTCGCCCTGCGTCTCGTTCAATGATCACGAGGGCTCGACCAAGTCGTACGCGTACACGCGGGAGCACGAGGTCGAGGCGGTGGAGACGGACTTCATCCCGCTCAGGCGGGAGATCACGGTGGCGGAGACGGGGGAGGAGGTCCGCGTGGTCGAGATGCACGACGGGGCTCGGGTGCGACTGCGGAGCACGGCGAAGGACTATGACCCGACCGATCGCGGGAGTGCGTACGCGCATGTGCGGGCGTGTCAGGCGCGGCACGAGATCGCCACGGGGCTGCTGTTCGTCGACGAGCACGGCCGGGATATGCACGACTATCTCAAGACCGTGCCGTCACCGCTGGTCGATGTCGCCTATGAGCAGCTGTGCCCGGGCTCGGCAGCACTCGACAAGCTGATGGCGCGGTATCGCTGACGCGTCACCGCGCCTGACCGAGCCAGGACTCCACCGCCACCGCCGCCCCCGCCCCATCATCGAACGCGATCCGCGCCACCGGGATCGCCGACGCGAGCCGTCCGATCGCCGCCGCCGCACGTGCGCCCTGCTCGGCGAAGTTCCATGTGCACCCCGCGAGCGCGACCACCGCGTCGCGGGGGGCGCACGCCTCGAGCGAGATCCCACCCGTGCGCCCCGCGCGCGGGAAGAGCAGCGCGCTCACCGGCAGCGCCGACCGCTCCAGCCGATCATCGACGGCGATCGCGGTCTTCTCCACCTCCAGCAACCACGCCGGCGGCATCTCCTCACCGGGGTCCTGACGCACCTCGGGCGATCGCGGGAACGGATGCACCGTGAACCCGTCGGGGTCGATCGGGAGCACGTCGTCGCTCAGGAACGTCGCGCCGCGCGCGCAGAGCGCGGTCGAGAGCGTGCTCTTCCCGCTGCCCCGCGGCCCGACGATGAGCACCGCACGCGCATGGACTCCGACGGCAGCTCCATGCAACCACAGCGACTCCGGATGCGCCGCGACCATGGCTTCGAGCACGCGCTGGCGGGCCCATCTCACGGCGCGCGCGGCCGAGGGCCGCAGGTCCTCCACGACGTTCGTGTCGTTCCGCCCGCGACACCGGTAGCCGTCGCCCTCGCGGCGGATCTCCAGCGTCGCCCGCGGCGCCGTCGTCGTCATGTCCGTCATGTATCGATGGTCCGCCCTGAGCGTCGATTCGACCTGCGGGTCATCGGCGAGGATCTCCACCACGCATCCGCGGAACGCCACGCGGATCGGCGCCACGCTCAAGGGACGAGATCCAGCAGGGCGAGCGCGCCGAGCCGCTCGACGCTCGCCCGTACATCCGTGAGGACGGCGTCGAACGGATGGCCGGTGGCGCCGCTGAGCTCCGCCGCGAGCTCGGAGATGGTGCGCGAGCCATCGCAGAGGTCCCACACGGCCCACGCCGTCGTGTTCAGGGCATGCAAGACCTGCGTCCCCTCGATGAACAGCATCATCTCGTCGTCGCCCAGCGGGAACTCACGCACGCGCGGCGAGCGCACCACACGACTCGTCTCGGTGACCGGGAACGGTCGCTCCGCACCGTCGCCTGGATGGCCTTCCACCTTCCGGTCTGCTGGGGTCATCGGCGCGGCTCCGGGCGGCAGTGGACATCGCGGCAGCGGGGAATATACGGGTCCTCGGACCGGCCGCCTCGGGCGGTCCGGCGCACTGGGAGTTGTAGCGGAAACTGTGGGGCGGCCGCGACGGCGCACCTGTAGGGGATACCCCAGTGGACGCTGGCACAACGAGTTGCGATGCATGACAAAACGGCACCACACTTGCAGTTAGGGGCCCTCACCGGATGGAGATCGGCCCCGTTGCAACCCCAGGAGGAACGCGATGGACATGGAAAGAATGGCGGACAAGCTCGCTAGCCCGAAGGCCGACCTGAGCCGTCGCGCCCTCGTGAAGGCGGGGTGGGTCGTGCCGGTCGTGCTCGCGGTGGGCATCCCGCGCAATGCGATGGCACAGCAGAGCTCCGATGCGGATCCGCCGCCCGATCCCTGCGCGAACGGCGCCTGCGACACCTGAGCCGATCGCCGGCTGCTTGGAACGAAGAGGGGACCCCGACCACGGGGTCCCCTCTTCGCTTTGCTCAGTCGGCCGGCGGGAGTCCGGCCAGCACCTGGTCGATCCCCGGCCATCCGGCCGGGTTGTATCGTGCGATCACCCGGAGATAGTGCGCGGCGTCTGCTCCGTGCTTCGTCAGGATCACCTCGGCCGCCTTCGCCACCGCTGCGGCGTCGCAGTACGGCGGCTCGAGCGCCTCGTCGATCACCGCGCCCTCGGCCTTCACACCGGCCGCCGCGAGGAAGTCGGCCTGGATCGCCGGCTCGAAGTCCACATACAGGGTCTGCAGCAGGTCGATCTCGTCGTCCGCCGTCTGGGCGTTCAGGCGCACGACTTCCTGCGCGAGCTTGGCCGGTGGCCAGAGCGAAAGGGTCACGGCGCGGAAGCCGCCGCGCTTGGCCATGCGCGCGGCGTAGACCGCCCGCGCGTCCTTTCGTTCGGTTAGGAGGCGGGTCAGCAGCGCCACGCGCCGCGCCGCAGGAAGGGCACGATAGAGGGAGGGATTCGCCATGGCGCAATCTCGCAGGTCAGCGGTCGTCGCGGAACCAGCTTGCAGCCAACGCCTCCCAGCTCGCGCCGAACAGCGCGCCATCCCCAGTGCCGCCCGCCGCCCCGCCCGTCGCCCGAGGCGCCACGACGTCCGCGAGCGAGTTCCACATCGGCGGTCGCGCACCCTGCAGGTGCTGCACGAAGAAGTCCCACATCTTCCGGTCGCCATAGGCCGCGCTCGGGCCGCGTCGACCGCCACCATGATCCTCGTTGGGCATCACCAGCAGGTCGAACTGCTTGTCGGCCTTGATGAGCGCGTTCACCACCTGCATGGTCGACGAGGGGTCGACGTTGGTGTCGAGCTCCGGCACCACGAGCAGCAGCTGCCCCTGCAGCTTGTGCGCATGTACCACGTTGGAGCTCGCCGCGTACTCGGGCCCGATCGGATAGCCCATCCACTGCTCGTTCCACCAGATCTTGTCCATCCGGTTGTCGTGACACCCGGCGAACGACACGGCCACCTTGTAGAACTCCGGGTGGAAGAGCAGCGCGCCGAGCGAGTTCTGCCCGCCCGCCGACCCGCCGAAGATCCCCACGCGCGACGTGTCGTACCAGGCGTTGCGCGCCGCATACGCCCTGTGCCACAGGATCCGGTCGGGGAAGCCCGCGTCGCCGATGTTCTTCCACGCCACGTCGTGGAACGGGCGGCTCCGGTTCGCCGTCCCCATGCCGTCGATCTGCACCACCACGAACCCGAGTTCGGCGATGGCCTGCATGCTGAGATACGCCGAGAAGGACTTGGGCACGAACGACCCGTGCGGACCGGCGTAGATGTACTCGATCACCGGGTAGCGCTTCCGGGGATCGAACCGGGTGGGCTTGACCACGATGCCCCAGATGTCCGTGGTGCCATCGCGCCCCTTGGCCGTGAACACCTCCGGCGCGCGCCAGCCGGCCTTCGCGAGCGCCGAGAGGTCACCGCGCTCGAGCTCCAGGAGCACCTTCCCGTCGCTCGTGCGGCGCAGCTGCGAGACCGGTGCGAGGTCCACGCGCGACCACGTGTCGACGTAGAGCGAGAAGTCGCCGGAGAACGTGACCAGATGATCCGCCGGCGCATCCGTGAGCGCCACGAGGCCCGTCCCGTCGAAGTTGATGCGATAGTAGTGACGGAAGTACGGGTCCTGCCCGGCGGCCATGCCGCCGGCGCTGAAGATGATCGTCCGCGCCGCCTCGTCCACGCGATGCACGGCCCGCACGACGAACTCGCCCTTGGTGATCTGGTTCTTCACCTGCCCGGTGCGACCGTCGTACAGGTACAGGTGCGCCCAGCCATCCCGCTCCGACAGCCAGATGATCTCGGCGCCATCATTCACGTCATGCCGGTGGACGCGGCCGCCATCGGTGAGCGTGCCGGCCGCACGGCGGTAGTCGATGAACGTCTGAGCGACCTCGTCCACCAGCGCGCGGGCCCGACCCGTCTGCGCATCGACCTCGATGATCCGGAACCGCTGATGCCCGCGCTCGTTGTACTCGAACGTGAAGGCACGTCCGTCGCGCCGCCACTGCGGACGATTCGAGAGATTGAACGGATCGGGGAACAGCGACGGATCGACGTTCACCTGCGTGCGCGCCTCGACGTCGAAGAGCGCCGGCTGCTGGAGGTCGAGGAGGTCGCCGGGCTTCGCGTACTCGCGCTCCATGTAGCGCGGCTGCAGCTGGTCGGCCGGCGAGGAGATCACGTAGCGGACGAGCCGGCGATAGCCCGGCCGTACGCGGTATGCGGCGAGCTTCCTCGAGTCGGGCGACCAGGCCAGGGACTGCGCGGTGAACGGATTCCCCTCCGATCCGTCGATGCTGAGTGCGATCCCGGCGGCCATGCTCCCCGCGATGCCCGCGGCCGGCGGCGCCGCGGCATCGCGCACGTACACGTTGTGGTTCGCGATGTAAGCGATGCGCTTGCCGTCGGGCGACGCGACTTCGCGCGGAGGTCCACCCGGGCCTCCACTCGGACCGCCGCCCGGACCCGCACCGGGTGCTCCCGCTCCGTTCGCATTCGTCGCCGGCATCTCCTCGGGACGCGCCTGGCGCTTCACCGGCGCCTCGCGGTTCGTCGCGTCGACCACCACGTACTGCGGCTCCCCGCCCGCCACCGACTTCCGGTACCTCAGCCGAACCCCATCCAGCCACGTCGGCTGCTCCGCCGCTCCCGTCGTGGCCGCGGTGTAGATCGCCTCCAGGCCGCGCGCGCGCGCGTAGTCGGCCACCGTCGCCCCCGCCGCCCGTTGCTGCGCCGGGAGCGCCGTGGTGAGCGCGAGCAGCGGGAAGGCGATGATCGGGACGCAGGCGCGGAGCGAGGCAGGAGGCATCAGCGGGTTCCTGGTTGGGGACGACACCGCTGATTCTACGCGGTCTCATGCCTCCCGGTTGGGCCTCGAGCGGAGCAGGAACCAGCCAAATCCGATCAGGAACAGGGGCAGCAACAGGTTCGACACGTCCGACGCCGGCTGGACCACCGTCGTCATGTTGCGGAACATCGCGATGAGTCCGGTCACGCCCGTCACGCCCGCGAAGATCGCCATCCGACGGGATCCGTCGAGCTGCAGCGCCCGCCCGAAGGCGAGGAAACTCCCATACAGTGCCATCTCCCCGACGAACTCGCCGAGTGCGTTGCCAAGGTAGGCGTTGAAGGCATCGAACATCACCGTGATCGCCGCGCGCGTCGCCGCATCTGCCCCGCCCCACGCCTCGGCGAGCACCCAGTTGGCGGTGCTCCAGCGGGCGAGCCCCATGAGCATCGCCAGCGCGGCGATCACCTGCAGCACCATCCCGAGCCGTGCGGACGCCGGAGCGACGCGATCAGCACCGCGGAACCGATCCATCGCGCCGAGTCCGGCGGGGATGAGCAACAGCGGAAGGATCGCATAGACGATCCACACCGCCCGCCCCGTCGCGCCGAGCGTCAACAACGCGGGCAGCACCTCGGCCGCGTCATGATCGAGCACATCGGGATAGCCGAACGCCGCCGCGAGCCAACTGAAGACCACGAGGAAGCCGACGCTCGCGACGATGTACGAGAGGCCAGCGAGGCGCGCCGAGGAGCGCGAAGGGGACGAGGCGGACGTCGTCGTGGCAGGATCGGTGGTCGTGCGCATCAGAAGTGCACCCCGAAGCCGACGGTGGGATTGAAGCGGGTGGCGTTGGTCGACGGCGCGTGGAGCACCGCGGCGCCGAGCTGACCGCTGAACCTCGGGGTGAACATACGCCGGACGCCCACGTCCACCATGGCGCTGTTGGCCCATCCCTTGGTAAGGCTCGACGCGGCCGAGAGCGAGAGGTATGCCGAGGTCCGCGAAGCGGGCGACGCGTACGCCGTCACCCCGTACCGCACGAAGTTGAGGTTCTTGACCTCGCCGTTGAACGGGATCGCGGTCGGGTAGTGTCCGACGAACGCCGCGAACATCCCCTTCCCGACCATCACCCCGGTGCCCGGCGACCGGAAGATCGTGAGCGTGACACGCCACGCGTCGTTCCGTAGCATTGTGGGGGCCTGGGACGGCGCGGACTGCGCGCGGAGCGTGAACGGGAGCACGAGCGAGGCGAGGAACAGGGTGCGAGTGCGCGACATCGGAAGGGCCTCCTTGGGGCCGAGTGGGTGCGCCGTCAGCGGCGACACGGGGAGGATGCCACTCGGCGGCCCCCGGAACGGTGACCGGACGCGCCAGCCGCATGGCCGAACGCGCCGAGTTCTGCGCCATGGCTGAGGTGACCGTCGCCGCGGCGCTGGTGCTCGACATGGCCGCCTACCTCGGCGCCCAGGGCGTGGATCCCGGCGCGGTCTGCCACCGCGCGGGGATCGACCTCGCGGCGCTCGACAAGGCCAACAGTCGGGTGAGCGCCCGTCGGATGACCGACCTGTGGCGTGAGGTGGAGCGCGCCACCGGCGATCCGGATGTCGGCCTCCACATGGGCATGGCCTTCAATCCGGGCGCGCTCGACATCGTCGGCTACGTGATGCTCAGCTCACGCACCGCCGACGAGGCGCTGCGTCGGGGTGCGCGCCTCATGCGCCTGTTGAACGACGGCCTCGACCTGCACGTCGAGCGCGGCCGCACCACCACCACGGTGCGGCTCGTCGTGCTGCCGCGTGCCCATGAGATCATGCGCGTGGAGTCGCGGCACGTCGTCGACACCTGCCTCGGCGGGCTCGTGCACCAGCTCCGCCTCCTGACGCACACGCCGCTCGCGCCGACCGCGATCGGCTTCCGTCACGCGAGACCGGCGTCCGGCGACGCGGAACTCACCCGGCTCCTCGGCGTGCGACCGCGATTCGGCGCCGAGCACGACGTGGTGACGTTCGCCAACGCCGACCTCGACGTGCCGCTGCGCTCGGCCAACGCGGCACTGCTCGCGAGCTTCGAGGCGGTCGCCGACGCCGCGCTCGAGGCCATGGCGTCGCGCGAGACGCTCGCGGGGCGCGTGGACGCCGAGATCCTCGCGAGGCTGAAGGGCGGTCTCCCGACCATCTCCGAGGTGGCCAAGGCGCTCGCGATGAGCGCGCGCAACCTGCAGCGCGGCCTCGCGGCGGAGGGGACGACGTTCCAGGTGCAGCTCGACGCCGCGCGTCGCGAGCTCGCGGTGCGGCACCTCACGGCCCCCGGCGCGACGGTGGCGCAGGTCGCGTGGCTGGTCGGCTTCTCGGAGCCGAGCGCATTCCATCGCGCGTTCCGGCGGTGGACGGGGCGTTCACCGCGCGCCGCCACGGCGTGAGCGGCGCGCGGGTCAGCTCGGCCGCGGACTCAGGCCGAGCCGGACCACTCCTTCATCTCCACCTTGGTCGCGCTCGCGAGCATGTAGTCGCGGTTCATCTGCATGATCGCGTCGATGGAGATGCCCTTCGGGCAGGCTTCCTGACACTCGCCGAACAGCGTGCACCCGCCGAAACCCTCGAGGTCCATCGTCTCGACCATCGCCAGCGCGCGCTTCATGCGCTCGGGTTGCCCCTGCGGCAGCACGCCCAGGTGCGTGATCTTCGCCGCGGTGAACAGCGACGCCGACGCATTCGGGCAGGCCGCGACGCAGGCGCCGCAGCCGATGCACGCCGCGTTGTCCATCGCCAGGTCGGCATCGGGCTTGGCGATCGGGAGCGCGTTCGCGTCCTGCGGCGTCCCCGTGGGCGCGGAGATGTACCCGCCCGCCTGGATGATCCGGTCGAACGCGCCGCGGTCGACCATCAGGTCCTTCTGCACCGGGAACGCCTTCGCGCGCCACGGCTCGATCCAGATGTCGTCGCCGTCGCTGAAGCTCCGCATATGGAGCTGGCAGGCGGTGGTGAGCTTCATCGGGCCGTGGGCGGCGCCGTTGATCATCATCCCGCACGATCCGCAGATCCCTTCGCGGCAATCGTGGTCGAACGCGATGGGCTCCTCGCCCTTCTCGATGAGGCGTTCGTTCACCACGTCGAGCATCTCGAGGAAGCTCATGTCGGGGCTGATGTCCTGCGCCGGATAGTCGACGATCCGCCCCGCGGCGGTGGGACCGGCCTGCCGCCACACGTGCAGCGTGAGGTTCATCGGCTTCGCGCCGCTCGAGGACCCGCTCACTTGTAGCTCCGCGTGCTGAGGTGGACGTTCTCGAACGCGAGCGGCTCCTTGGTGAGCTCGGGCGGCTGTCCCTCGCCCTTGTACTCCCACGCCGCCACGTACGCGAACTTCTCGTCGTTGCGCTTGGCCTCGCCGTCCTCGGTCTGGTGCTCGGTGCGGAAGTGCCCGCCGCAGCTCTCCTCGCGGTGGAGCGCGTCGAGGCACATCAGCTCGCCGAACTCGAGGAAGTCGGCCACGCGGCCGGCCTTCTCGAGCGACTGGTTGATGCCCTCGCCGCTGCCAAGGACCCTGACGTCGCGCCAGAACTCCTCACGGAGCTTGGGGATGGCGACGAGCGCCTCCTTGAGGCCCTGCGCATCGCGCGCCATGCCGCACTTGTCCCACATGATCTTGCCGAGCTCGCGGTGGAACGAGTCCACCGTGCGGGTGCCATCGATCGAGAGGAGCTTCTTCGTGCGCGACTCCACCGCCGCCTTCGCTGCCGCGAACTCGGGATGGTCGGTCGTCACCTTCTCCAGCTTGGTGCTCGCGAGGTAGTCGCCGATGGTGTACGGGATCACGAAGTACCCGTCGGCCAGACCCTGCATGAGCGCGCTCGCGCCGAGGCGATTGGCGCCGTGGTCGGAGAAGTTCGCCTCGCCGAGCACATGCAGGCCGGGGATGGTGCTCATCAGGTTGTAGTCCACCCACAGACCGCCCATCGTGTAGTGCACGGCGGGATAGATGCGCATCGGACGCGTGTACGGGTCCTCGTCCGTGATGCGCTGGTACATCTCGAAGAGGTTGCCGTAGCGCTCCTCGATCGCCGCCTTGCCGAGCCGCTTGATGGCGTCGGCGAAGTCGAGATACACGCCGCGCCCGCCCGGGCCCACGCCGCGCCCGTCATCGCACGCCTCCTTCGCCGCGCGCGACGCGATGTCGCGCGGGCTCAGGTTGCCGAACGACGGGTACTTCCGCTCGAGGTAGTAGTCGCGATCCTCCTCGGCGATCTGCGACGGCTCCTTGGCGCAATCCTCCTTGCGCTTCGGCACCCACACCCGTCCGTCGTTGCGCAGCGACTCCGACATCAGTGTGAGCTTCGACTGATGGTCGCCCGCGACCGGGATGCACGTCGGATGGATCTGCGTGAAGCACGGATTGGCGAACGCCGCGCCCTTCTTGTGCGCGCGGTACGCCGCCGTGACGTTGCAGCCCTTCGCGTTGGTCGAGAGGTAGAAGACGTTGCCGTAGCCGCCGGTCGCGAGGATCACCGCGTCGGCCGCGTGCGACTCGATCTCGCCGGTGACCATGTCGCGCACGATGATGCCGCGCGCCTTGCCGTCCACGAGCACCAGCTCGAGCATCTCGTGGCGCTCGTACATCTGCACGCCGCCGCGCGCGATCTCCTTCTCGAGCGCCTGGTACGCGCCGAGGAGCAGCTGCTGCCCCGTCTGGCCGCGCGCGTAGAACGTCCGCGAGACCTGCGCGCCGCCGAACGAGCGGTTGGCCAGCAGGCCGCCGTACTCGCGCGCGAACGGCACGCCCTGCGCCACGCACTGGTCGATGATGTCCACCGACACCTGCGCGAGGCGATAGACGTTCGCCTCGCGCGCGCGGAAGTCGCCGCCCTTGATCGTGTCGTAGAAGAGACGCTGGACCGAGTCGCCGTCGTTGCGGTAGTTCTTCGCCGCGTTGATGCCGCCCTGCGCGGCGATCGAGTGCGCGCGGCGCGGCGAGTCCTGATAGCAGAAGCAGCTCACCTGGTATCCGAGCTCGCTCATCGTCGCGGCCGCCGAGGCGCCGGCGAGGCCGGAGCCGACGACGATCACGCTGTATTTCCGCTTGTTCGCCGGGTTCACCAGCTTCATCTCGAAGCGGTGCTTGTCCCACTTCTCCGCCAGCGGACCGGCGGGGATCTTGGCGTCGAGCTTGAGTGCCATGGGTATGTGCTCGTCGCGTTAGTTGAGGATGCCGAGGAACACGGCGACCGGGATCACCGTGAAGCCCGCCCAGCAGATGATCGCGAACCACAGCGCGACGCTGCGCTGGATGGGGCTCGCACTGCGCTTCTGCAGGCCGAGCGTGCGGAATCCCGCCCACGCGCCGTGGAAGAGATGCAGGCCGAGGAACGCCATCGCGACGACGTAGAACAGCACGATCCACGGCGACTGGAAGCCGAGGATGACGTTGCTGTAGGGCTGGAGGTGCACGAGGCTCTCGTTGAACCACCCGGTCGTCATGTGCCCGAGGTGGAACACGATGAACGCGAGGAGGAAGACCCCGCCCCAGCGCATGGTCCGGGAGGCGAGCGTGCTCACCTGCGGCTCGCGCTTCGCGTAACCCACCGGGCGCGCCGCGTTGTTGATCCGGGTCAGCTGATACGCCGAGATCACGTGCAGCACCGCCATCACGATCAGCCCGGTGCGCGCGACCCAGAGGAGTTCCTCGCTCGTGCGCAGCAGCAGCGCGTACTTCCGCATGGCGTCGGCGCCGAGGAACATCTGCAGGTTGCCGGCCATGTGGATGAAGACGAACCCCAGCAGGCCGATCCCCGTCACCGCCATCACGACCTTCTTGCCGACCGTCGAATCCCAGAACCTCAACACCCAGCGCATTCAGTCCTCTATGGGGGGAGACAAGAACGGCGCCCGGGATCCGGACGCCGTTCGAGTGCGGCAGCTCAGAGCTTCACCACCGACATCGGTTCGACCACTGCGGCGGCGCTCTTCTCCAGCGCGGCACGTTCGTCGGCGGTGAGTGTCACTTCGAGGATCCTCTCGATGCCGTTGCGGCCGAGCTTCACCGGGACGCCGAGGAAGTGCCCCTTCATGCCGTACTCGCCCTGCAGCCACGCCGAGCAGGGGAGGATGCGCTTCTGGTCGTTGACGATCGCCTCGACCATCTGCACGGCGCCCGATGACGGCGCGTAGTACGCCGAGCCGGTCTTGAGGAACTTCACGATCTCCGCGCCGCCGTTCCGCGTGCGGTCGACGATCGCGTCGAGCGTCGCCTTGTCCATGAGCTGCGTGATCGGGATGCCCGAGACGGTCGTGTACGAGATGAGCGGGACCATCGTGTCGCCGTGGCCGCCGAGCACCATCGCCTGGATGTCGCGCACGCTCACGTCGAGCGCCGTCGCGAGGAACGCGCGGTAACGCGCGGTGTCGAGCACGCCGGCCATGCCGATCACGCGCTCGCGCGGGAAGCCGGTCACCTCCTTCGCGACCCACGCCATCACGTCGAGCGGGTTGGAGACGACGATCACGATCGCCTTCGGCGAGGACTTCCGGATGTTGTCGCTGACCGACTTGACGATGCCGGCGTTGGTGTTCAGGAGGTCGTCACGCGACATGCCGGGCTTGCGCGCGATGCCGGCCGTGATGACGACGATGTCGGACCCTTCGGTCTCGTCGTAGCCGTTGGTGCCGATCACGCGGCTGTCGAATCCCTCGATGGGGGCCGACTGCCACTGGTCGAGGCCCTTCCCCTGCGGGATGCCGTCGGCGACATCGACCATCACGACGGTACGGGCGAGTTCCTTCTCGGCGATGCGCTGGGCGGCCGTCGCGCCGACGTTACCGGCGCCGACGACCGTGATCTTGTTCACCATGGGGGCTGTGCTCTGCGAAGGGTTGGGTGCTGCTCGTGCGAGGGAATTTAGTCGAGGCGGATGGCCCGGTAAACCGTGACGCGCGAGGCGAGTGCCCCTCCTCCCCTCTCTCCCTCCTCTCCTCCCCCCTCCCCCTCCCACCTCAGGCCCTCGCTTCTCGCTCCTCGCTCCTCGCTCCTCGTCTCACCCGCCCACCTGCGACAACGCCTTCAGCCCCCCCACCTTGAGCTGCAGCAGATCGTGCTCCAGCGGCTTCTCCGCGAGCGCCCGTCGGAACAGCGGCTCCAGCGGCGCCCCGGCCCGCAGCGGTTCTCGCAGGTTGACCTCGTGGTCGCCATAGAGGCAGGTGCGTAGCCGCCCGTCGGCCGTGAGCCGCACCCGGTTGCAGTCGCCGCAGTAGGTGTGCGTCATGGGCGTGATCACCCCCACCGTGCCGGGAGCGCCCGCCACACGATGATACTTGGCCGGGCCGTTCCCACGCGCCGGCCCCGCCGCCGGCGCGAGCGGCCCGAGCGTCGCCACGCGACCGAGCACCTCGTCGCTCGGCACGATGTGGTCGCTCGTCAGGTGTGCCATCTCGCCCACCGGCATCAGCTCGATGAAGCGCACATGCACCGGCATGCTCAGTGTGAGCCGCGCGAAGTCCACCACCTCGTCGTCGTTCACGCCTCGCATCACCACCATGTTCAGCTTCACCGGATCGAGCCCCGCCTCCAGCGCCGCGCGCGCCGCATCGACCGGACTGAACCCGAGGTTCCGCCGCGCGATCGCCGCGATGCGCTCGGGGCGCAGCGAGTCCGCCGAGAGGTTCACGCGGTCGAGACCCGCTTCGCGCAGGGCCCGAGCCATCGCGGGGAGCTTCACGCCATTGGTCGAGAGCGCGATGTCCTCGATCCCCTCCACCGCCTTCAGCTGCGCGATGAGCGTCGCGAGGTCGGGCCGGATGGTCGGCTCGCCGCCCGTGATCCGCAGGCGGCGAAGCCCCAACGGCGCGAGCTGCCGCACCACGCCCACGATCTCCTCATACGACAGGATGTCGTGCTTCGGCAGCCAGTCGAGTCCCTGCTCCGGCATGCAGTACACGCACCGGAAGTTGCACCGGTCGGTGATCGAGATCCGGAGATACTCGATCGCGCGTCCGTGCTGGTCGCGCAACGCCGGCGAGCTCATGCGACCTCCGATCCGGTCGCGTCGCCATCCGGCGTCTTCATCGCCAAGGACAGCCCACCCGCCGTCGGATCGACCCATTCCCGCGTGCCATCGGCGTAATGCTCGCGCTTCCACACCGGCACGCGCCGCTTGATCTCCTCGATCAGGTACCGCTGTGCGTCCATCGCCGCCGCCCTCCGCGCGTGCGACACCGCGATCACGATGCTCGCCTCGCCCAGCGCGAGCGTCCCCACGCGGTGCTCCACGGCGATCCGCTCCGTCCCGAACCGTTCGGCCGCCTCCGCCACGAGCACGGCCAGCTCCGACTCGGCCATCGCCCCGTACGCCGAGTAGTCGATCCCGTCGACCTCCTTGCCGTCGTTCACGCGGCGCACGGTGCCCACGAAGAGCGTCGACGCCCCGCTCGCGGTGGACGAGACCTCCGCGAGCAGCGCGGTCGGATCCAGGGGACGGTCCACGATCGCGCTGCGCATCAGCCCCCCGCGACCGGTGGGATGAGGGCCACCTCGTCCCCCGCGCGCACCGGCGTGTCCGCCTTGGCATACCGGTGATTCACGGCGACCAGCGGGCGCGGCAACGATCGGCCGCCCGCGCGTGCCAGCGCGGCCGCCAGGACGTCGGCGACCGTGGGCTGGGACGGCAGCGCCAGCTTGACGCTCGACGCGCCCAGCGCCTCGGCCCAACTCGCGAACAGCAGCACATTCAGCTCCATGCAGCCAATCTAGCGGCAAAGCGAAGGGCCGCGATGCGAATGTACCCCGCATCCGGCCCCGATCCCGTATTCCGTACCGCCCGTGCACCGCGCAACGGTCCTCACCTCCCCGCTTGACTGCTCCTCAGTCGCCGATCTCCTCGATCGTCAGATCCGCGACCAACGCCCGCAACTCCTTGCTGGGCTTGAACACCGGCACCGGCCGGGCGGAGACCTCCACCGGCTCCCCGGTGCGCGGATTCCGGGCCATCCGCGTCTTCCGGTTGCGGATCTTGAACGTCCCGAACCCTCGCACCTCGATGTTCTTCTGTTCCTTCAGCGCGTCCTTGATCGCGTCCAAGAAGGAGTCCACCACCCGGGCGCAGTCCTTCTTGGAGATCGTGGGGCCGGCCGTCTGGGAGATGGTCTCCGTGACGCGCTCCACGAGGTCGGCTTTGGTCATGGACATGACGAGGGTTTGAAGACGGGGCCGGAGCCGTAAGTCCCAACAGTCTAGGAACTTACCGGATGCGTGTCAAGCGATTGCCGCGCCGCCGATCGCCGCGATGAACTCGTCGAAATGAGGTACCGCGTCGTGCGGGCCGGGCGCCGCCTCCGGGTGGTACTGCACCCCGAAGATCGGCCTGCTCCGGTGGCGCAACCCCTCCACCGTCCCGTCGTTCAGGTTCAGGTGGGTCACCTGCAGGTCGGGCGCGCCGGGGATCCCCTGCTCGCCGCCCTCCACCGCGAACCCGTGGTTCTGGCTGGTGATGAGCACCTCGCCCGTCGCCAGGTCCTTCACCGGGTGATTCCCGCCGCGGTGTCCGTACGGGAGCTTGGTGGTCTTCCCCCCGAAGGTGATGCCGAGGAGCTGGTGCCCGAGACAGATGCCGAAGATCGGCACGCCCGCGTCGGCGATGGCCTTGATCGCAGCCGGCGCGTAGGTCACCGCCTCCGGGTCGCCCGGTCCGTTCGAGAGGAACACACCGTCCGGCCTGAGCGCGAGGACTTCCTTCGGGCTGGTCTTCGCCGGCACCACGGTCACGCGGCAACCGCGCGCCTCGAACATCCGCAGGATGTTGCGCTTGATCCCGTAGTCATACGCGACGATGTGATGCTCGGCCTTCGCGTCGCCCCAGAGGTACGTCCGGTCGGTCGTGACCCGCGAGGCGAGGTCGAGCCCCGACATCGAGGGACACGCCGCGAGCTCCGCACGGTGTGCCGCCGTCGGTTCGACGCCCGCGCCGATCAGGCCGCGGAGCACTCCCACCGTCCTGAGGTGTCGCGTGAGCCGCCGCGTGTCAACTTCCGACAGCACAGGCACTTTCGCCGCTGCCAACCACGGTGCGAGTCCCTGCTCCGCACGCCAGTTCGAGTGCGACTCCGAGAGCTCGCGGACCACCACCCCCGCCACCTGCGGACCTGCCGACTCGGGGTCCTCCGAGTTGACGCCGTAGTTGCCGATCATCGTCGACGTCATGACGACGATCTGGCCGCGGTAGGACGGGTCGGTGAACGTCTCCTGATACCCGCTCATCGACGTCGTGAAGACCACTTCCGCAGCGGCGCTCGAGGTGAGCGGCGCGTGCAGCCGCCCAAGAAACAGGGTTCCGTCCTCGAGGAGGAGGAACCCCGGTACGACGTCGAATGGGGACCCGGTCACGGCTGCGGCGGCGCGGTGGTCGGCGGGTTCTGCGGCGCGGGCGTCAGCGGGACCGCGCTCGCGGGCGCATCGGTCTGGGCCGGCGCGCTCGCCGGCGCAGCGATGTCGTCGAGGATCGAGCGTGGGCCGGTCGAACGGGTCGACATCAGCTGCAGCACGAACGCGAGGAAGATGAAGATGCCGCCGCCCCACCAGCTCGTCTTGGTGAGGAGGTCGCCGGCCTGACGCGACCCGATCACCGACGAGGCCGAGGACGAGGCCCCGCCGAAGTTGGAGGCGACACCACCGCCCTTGCCGGCCTGCATGAGGATCGCGGCCACGAGGATCAGGGCGTCAAGGAACAGCAGGGTGAGCAGGAACGTGTACATGGGCACTCGCGCGACAGGACGACGGAACGGGTAAGCCCCGAAGAATACCGGAGTTAACCCTGTCCGGCAACCCTCGCGATCACTCCGATCTGAGGGCGGACGCAGGGTCGGCCCGCACCGCCCGGAGCGCCGGCACGAGGCTGGCGACGAGGGTCACGAACAGCAACACCGCCCCCACCCCCGCAAGGATCGCGGGATCCCTCGGACGCTGCTCGAACAGCAAGGGCGCGATGAACGGAGCGCCGGCGAGCGCCAGCGACACACCGAGCGTGATGCCCACCGCCGCGAACCGCATGCTCTGCCCCAGCACCAGCCCGAGCACATGCGCCCGATCCGCACCGAGCGCGAGCCGGACGCCCATCTCGTGCAACCGCTGGTTCACGTTGTAGCCGATCACCCCGTACAGCCCGATGGCGGCGACGACCAGCGCGAGCACCCCGAACGCGACGAACATCGTCGCGCCGAGTCGCCACGACGCCTGCTGGTCGCGCACGAGGCGCGCCAACTGCAGCGTCGTCACGTAGGACTCGCCCGGCATCAGCGCCTGCAGCGCGCGACGCAGTCCCTCGGCCTGTGCCACGGGATCGCCCTGGAATCGCGCGTAGATCGCGTAGGGCCGGTCGTCGGGGTACTGCACCGCCGACAGGTAATACTGGTGCTCCTCGTCCGTGAGCGTGCTCTGCGCGATGTCCTCGGCGATCCCCACCACCGTGCCGCACGGGATCGTGTCGGATCCCACGCGGATGCACTGGCCGATCGCGTCGCGGCCGGGCCAGAGGCGCGCCGCCATCGACTCGCTCACGACGACCGCCATCGGCATCCCGAGCCGGTCGTCGGCGGTGAAGGCGCGACCGCGGAGGATCCGCGTGCCCGCCGTGCGGAAGTAGTCCGGCGTGCTGACCTGATACGTGAACTGCCCGAGCCGTCGCACCGAGTCGATCCCCGGCACGTGGAGGTCGGTCGAGGAGGTGCTCCAGAACGGGATGCTGTTCACCGCCGCCGCGGCCTCGACGCCGGGATAGGCCTGTGCCGCCTCGAGCAGGGTCTGCGTGAGGCGCACGGAGGCGCTGTCGTCGAGCCGCACGCCCCGCATCGCCGGTTCGACGAGCACGAGCCGGTCGTAGTCGATGCCGATGCGCATCCCCTCCACGCGGCTGAGCGAGCGCACGAAGAGCCCTGCGCCGGCGAGGAGCACGAACGACAGCGCGAACTGCGTGACGAGCAGCACGGTCCGCGTGCGCGACCGATGATAGGTCCCCTCGCGCGCGCCGGCCTTGAGCGCGGTCGCGATGTCCGCGCGCCCCGCGCTGAGCGCGGGCACGAGCGACGTGAGCAGCCCCGTCACGAGCGCCACCAGCGCGCTCACGCCCAGCGTGCGCGGGTCGGTGAGCACGTCGCTGCCGAGGCGCGAGGCGTTCTGGCTCACGAGGAGCGCGCGGATCCCCGCGCCACCCCACTGCGCGACGAACACGCCGGCGACGCCGCCGAGGAACGCGAGCACCAGCCCTTCGGTGATCACCTCGCGCGCGAGCCGACCCCGCGCGACCCCGAGCGCGATACGCACGGCAGTCTCGCGCTGCCGCCCGAGCGCCCGGGCGAGGAAGAGGTTCGCGACGTTCGCGCAGGCGATGAGGAGCACGATGAGCGACACGGCGCTCACCCACACCGCCGTTCGCGCCTCGAGGTTGGCGGTCGGGCCGGCCGCCGGGCGGAGCGGCGCGGCGATCCCGCGGGGCGCGGCGATCTCGAGCGGCGTGAGGTCGGGACTCAGCTCCTTCTCGGCGGTCCAGCTCCGGCGGAACGCCTGCGTGAGGTCGGCGTCGGCCTGCGCGACGGTCACCCCCTCCTTGCGGCGCCCGACCACCTCGAACCAGCTCCAGTTGTAGCGCGTGTAGTACGTCGCGGCGTTCCGTTGTGCCCCGGCGAAGGAGGTGATGGGTACCCAGGCCACCGGCGCCTCCGCCTCGAACACCCCGACGAATCCGCGCGGCGCCACGCCGATCACCTCGAGCGACTGGTTGCCGATCCGCAGCACGCGCCCGCGCACGTCCGCACCGCCGAACGCGCGCTGCCAGTACTCGTGCGAGAGCACCACCACATCGGCGCCGCGCGGCGGCTCATCCTCCGCTGCCGTGAAATACCGGCCGAGCGCGGGCGGCGCGTCGAACAAGTCGAAGAAGCTGGCGTTCACCAGCCCGACGCGTTCCTCGACCGTCTCGAGGCCCTGTCCGATGGCGAGCGACCGCGTGGTCGCGGCGGCGACCACACTGAAGCTATTGGTCCACCGCCGCAGGTCGAGCAGGCGCGTGTACTCGAAATGCGAGTACGTGCGTTCCTCCCGGCCGTTGGACGCGCTCAGGTAGAAGCGGTGCATCGCGCCGGGCTCGGCGAGGTGCGGGTACGGCCGGAACAGCAGCCGGTCCACCACGCCGAACATCGCCGCGTTCGCGCCGATGCCGAGCCCGAGGGTGAGGATCACCGCGGCGGCGAAGCCGGGGGCGCGCGCCATGCCGCGGAACGTGTGGCGGATGTCGCGGCGGAGGTCGTCCAGGTATCGGGTCATCGGCGGCTCGTCGGAGGGAGCGGATGCGTGGGACCTACCGTTCGACAGCACCGGCGCGGAGACCGTTGTCCGGGCGCTACTGGTCCAGCCAGCCGTCCTTGAGCCGGATGATCCGGTGGCCGTACGCGGCGTTCTCCTCCGAGTGCGTCACCTGGATGATCGTGGTGCCGGACGCGTTGATCCGCTGGAACAGTTCCATGATCTCGCGCCCCTGCGACGAATGCAGGTTGCCGGTGGGTTCGTCGGCGAGGAGGAGCGACGGCCGGTGGATCACACCGCGCGCCACGCCCACGAGTTGTTGCTGCCCGCCGGAGAGCTGCGTGGGATACAGGTCCTTCTTGGCCACCATCCCGAAGCGGTCCAGCGTGTCGGCGACGATCGCCGCCCGCTCCGTGCCCTTGATGTCGCGGTACGACAGCGGCATGTCGAGGTTCTCCGCCACCGTCAGGTCGTTCAGCAGGTGGTACTGCTGGAACACGAACCCGATGAGCTGCTTGTGCAGCGCCATCCGCTTCTTGTGGTCGAGCTTGTGGATGAGGTGCTCGCCGAGCGTGTACTCGCCGCTCCAGTCGCTGTCGAGCATCCCGAGCAGCGTGAGCAGGGTCGTCTTGCCCGCGCCCGACGGTCCCATGATGGTCACGAACTCGCCGCGCGCGATGTCGAGGTCGATGCGGCGCAGGAGGAAGTGCCGGCCCCCGGCGAGGGGGACCGACTTCTCGATGTTGCGGAGTGTGATGAGGGAAGCGGTCATGAGGACCGTACGATGGTCAGCCACTGTTCGGCGTCAAGCGAGGCGCCGCCGACGAGCACCCCGCCCACCTCGTCGGCCCCGAGGAGTGCGCTCACGTTGGAGCGGTTGACGCTGCCGCCGTAGAGGATCGGCACCGCGGCGCCGCGCTCGCCGCCGACGATCGCGCGCAACTCGGCCCGGATCACCACGTGCACCGCCGCCGCGTCGTCGGGGGTCGCCGTCTTGCCCGTGCCGATGGCCCATACCGGCTCGTACGCGACGATCGTGGTCGCGACCTGGGCCGCCTCCACCTCGGCGATCGCGGCCCGCAGCTGGCGCTTCACCACGTCGAGGGTCTCGCCGGCCTCGCGCTGCGCGAGCGTCTCGCCCACGCAGATCGTCGGGGTGAGTCCCGCGCGGAACGCCGCGGCCACCTTCTTCCCCGTCTCGGCGTCGGTCTCGCCGAACACGTGCCGGCGTTCGGAGTGCCCCACGAGCGCGTGCCGCGCGCCGGCCGCCCGGGCCAGCGGCCCCGAAGTCTCGCCGGTGAACGCGCCCTTGTCCTCCCAATGGAGGTTCTGCACCCCCGCCTCGAGGTCGGCGCGTTCGCGGATCCCCTGCACCACCGCGTGCAGCGAGACGGCGGGCGGGAAGAAGAGCACGCGCCGGTCCATCTGGCGCGCGTACTGGTCGGTGAACGTCCGCAGGAAGGCGGCGGCGTCGGCCGGCGCCTGGTTCATCTTCCAGTTGGCGGCGAAGATCAGGTTGCTCATCGGACCTTGGCGGGTCGCCTAGCGTTGGTCGAGCGCGGCGACGCCCGGCAGGGACTTGCCCTCGAGGAACTCGAGCGACGCGCCGCCGCCGGTGGACACATGGCTCATCCTGCTCGCGAGCCCGGCCTCCTCCACCGCCGCCGCCGAGTCGCCACCGCCGATGATCGTCGTCGCGCCCTTCGCGGTCGCCTCGGCCATGGCCTTCGCCACCGCCATCGTCCCCGCGTCGAACGGCTTCGTCTCGAACACGCCCATGGGGCCGTTCCAGATGATCGTCTTCGCGCTGGCGATCGCCCGCGCGTACGACACCGCGCTCTCGGGACCGATGTCGAGCATCGCCTCGTCGGCCGGGATCGCGTCGCGCTTCACCGCGTGCGCCTTCGCGCCCTCGGCGATGGCCGGCGCCACCGTCGCGTCGTGCGGGAGCGTGAGGCGGAAGCCCGCGCGCTCCATGAGGTCCTCGGCCATCTCCAGCCGGTCCGGCTCGACGAGCGACTTCCCCGTCTCGAACCCCATCGCCTTGTAGAACGTGCAGGCCATCGCCCCGCCGACGAGGATCCCGTCGACCTTGGGCAGCAGTGCCTCGATCACGTCGATCTTGCCCGAGATCTTGGAGCCGCCGAGGATCGCGATGAACGGGCGCTTCGGTTTCTCGAGCGCGCCGCCGAGGTAGTCGAGCTCCTTCTCCATCAAGAGGCCCGCGACGGCGGGACGCAGGTGCTTCGCCACGCCCTCGGTGGACGCGTGCGCCCGATGCGCGGCGCCGAACGCGTCGTTCACGTAGAAGTCCCCGAGCTTGGCGAACGCCGCGGAGAGCGCGGCATCGTTCTGCTCCTCGCCGGCCTCGAAACGGGTGTTCTCCAGCAGGCAGACCTCGCCGTCCTTCAGCGCGCGCGTCGCCGCCTCGGCCTCGGCCCCCACGACGTGCGGCACGAACGTGACCGGGATCCTCCCGCCGAGGAGCCGGGCGAGCACCGGGGCCACCGGGGCCAGCGTGTACTTGGGATCGGGCTTGCCCTTCGGTCGCCCGAGGTGCGAGCAGAGCACCACCCGGGCGCCGGCCTTCAGCAGCGCCTGGATGGTCGGGACCGCCGCGCGGATGCGCGTCTCGTCGCCCACCGCGCCGCTCGCCTCGAGCGGCACGTTGAAATCGACCCGCACCAGCGCGCGCTTGCCCCGCACTTCGGCCGGCTTGAGGTCCTTGATGGTGCGGGTGTTCATCGTCCGGGCCGGCTCAGAGTCCCTTGCCGATCTTCTCGATCAGGTCGACGCAGCGCGAGGAGTAGCCCCACTCGTTGTCGTACCAGCCCGAGACCTTCACCAGCGTGCCGTCGATGACGTTCGTGCTCTTGGCATCGAGGACCACCGAGTGCGGGTTGCCGATGTAGTCGACGCTCACGAGTTCCTCCTCGGAGTAGCCGACGATCCCCTTCAGCGCGCCCTCGGCCACCGCCTTGAACGCCGCGTTCACGTCGGCGATGGTCGTCGCCTTCTCGACCTCGACGGTGAGCTCGGTGATGGACACGTCGGGCGTCGGGACGCGGATGGAGGTGCCGTCGATCTTCCCCTTCACCTCGGGGATCACGAGCGACGTGGCCTTGGCGGCGCCCGTCGACGTCGGGATCATCGAGACCGCGGCCGCGCGCGCGCGGCGCAGGTCCTTGTGCGGCAGGTCGAGGATGTTCTGGTCGTTGG
>CAYXGS010000015.1:0-73955 GCA_964464585.1 uncultured Gemmatimonas sp.
TTCATCGACGAGCTCGGCGGCCGCAAGGAGATGAGCGAGTACCTCATCGCCAACGGCTTCGCCTACAAGATGAGCGTGGAGAAGGCCTACTCGACCGACTCCAACCTCCTCGGCGCCACGCACGAGGCCAAGGACCTCGAGTTCCTCGACAAGGGCATGCACATCGTCCAGCCGATCATGGGCGTCGCGTTCTGGAAGGACGACGTCGCGATCAGGCGCGAGACGGTGAGCATCCGCTTCGAGGAGGGGATCCCGGTCGCGATCAACGGCAGGACGTTCGACAGCACGCTCGACCTGTTCCTCGAGGCGAACGTCATCGGCGGACGGCACGGGCTCGGCATGACCGACCAGATCGAGAACCGGATCATCGAAGCCAAGAGCCGCGGCATCTACGAGGCGCCGGGCATGGCGCTGCTCTTCCTCGCCTACGAGCGCCTGGTGACCGGCATCCACAACGAGGACACCATCGAGCAGTACCGCCTGAACGGGCGGAAGCTCGGACGCCTGCTCTATCAGGGGCGGTGGCTCGACAGCCAGGCCCTCATGCTGCGGGAGAGCGCACAGCGCTGGGTGGCGCGCGCGATCACCGGCGAGGTCACGGTCGAACTGCGGCGCGGCAACGACTACTCGTTGCTCGACACGACGAGCCCCAACCTGACGTACAAGCCGGAGCGGCTCACGATGGAGCGGGGCGAGGCGTTCTTCACGCCTCTCGACCGCATCGGCCAGCTCACGATGCGGAACCTCGACATCCTCGACACCCGCGCCAAGCTCGAGGAATACACGCGGACCGGGCTGCTGCGGCAGACATCGGAGACGTCGGTGCCGCAGCTCCCGGCCGCGCGGGACTGACCGAAGGGTCGGCTAGAAGCGGAGCCCGACCCCGAGGCTGAACCACTTGGCCTTGGGGTCGTCGTTCACGAGGGTGTACGCGGCCATCACATCGAGCTTCCCCAGGCCGACCGACACGCTCGGGATGAGGCTCATCTTCTCGAAGTTGCTCATGTAGCCGAGCTCCAGACCGGCATCGACGAGCGGGAGCGAGAGATGCGGACCCACGCTCAGGCCGATCACCGACTCGTCGTCGACCGTGAAGATGCCGACCGTCTTCCCGGGGAACTGGTTGTACGTGAGGGTGCCCATGAGCTTCATCATGCCGAGTGGCACGCCGAGGCGGCCGTAGGCACCGAAGCCCGGCTTGTAGTTGTCGGTCAGGCCACCGGTGGGCATGATGGCGTGTGCGCCCACCCGCACGTCGAGGAGCGGGACCTGAGCGGCAGCCGGGACGGCGAGCACGGTCGCGAGACCGAGGGCGAGCGAGAATCTGCGGATCATCAGGATCTCCGTGGTGTGGACGCGCCCTCGGCCCCTCGGCCGAAGGCCCTCGTGTGAAGACGCCCCCCGCGTTTGGCGGGTCACCAGCGATACCCCGCGCCGAGGTTGCCGGGTTGACGCGGGGAATCGCCATGTCTACATTCGTGTATAGTTATGTAGCGCATGAAGCCACCGACCGGTCAAACCACGCACCTGGAGCTCCACCCGCATGGCCCGCTTCCGCAACCTGCCCGTCGACCACGTCATCGACGTCCGTTCCAAGCTCGAGTTCTGGCTCGGCCATCTCCCGGGGGCCGTGAACATCCCGGTCGATGACCTGCCGCACGGCCTCGACGCGCTCGCGGGTGTCACGCCAGAGAGCCGGATCCTCGTCTACTGCGCGAGCGGCATGCGGTCGGCGCAGGCGGCGGCGATCCTCGGTCAAGCGGGCTACAAGCGGGTCACCGACGGCGGCGGCATGTCGGACGCGCGGCGCGAGTTCGTCGCGGCCTGACCGATGACGAGCGGTCGGGGCAGGGACCGCCCCGACCCGGATCGCCTCCGACCGTTGAACCGGGGCGTGCGCCGCGTTCAATTGCAGTCATGATCTGCTCCGCGTGCAACAAGGAGAGCAACAACCGTCGGGTCTGCCCGTACTGCTTCACGCCGTATCCGGCGGAGGGGCCGCAATCGCGTGGATCGACCTCGATGGGCCGGCCTTCGGGCACCAACGCCAAGGGCGGCGCCGCGGAGGGGTTCTCGCTGGGGCCGCTCGAGCCCGTGCGCGTGTGGTTCGGCCAGCAGACCGCGGTGGTGCGGTTCAGCGCGATCGGGATCGTGGTCGTCGGGTCGCTCTGGATGTTCACTGGCGGTGACGAGGTCCCCGCGTCCACGAGCCCGGCGACCGTGCCGGTGAACGCCGCCCCGCTCCCCATGACCCGGGAGGAGGCCGTCGCGCTCATCAAGCACACGCGCGAGTCGGCGCTCGTGGACGAACAATCGGACGAAGTGGCGGTGAGCTATCCGGCGGCGACCTTCCCCGTGCAACCCGAAGGACAGGTGATGCTCGCCATGCGCTTCGCCCGCGCCGATGAACTCGTGATCGGGCGGAAGCGGCGGATCTTCTTCCACTCGCCGAGCGGGCGGATGTTCGCGCAGTCGGATGCGGTGACTGGGCTCACCGTGGTGAAATGACGAGGAGCGAGGATCGAGGAGCGAGAAACGAGGAAGCAGGGGGCAGGAACGAGAGGTGAAGGTCGAAGGCCGAGGGGTGAGTGGGAGGGCGAGCCCCCTTCCCCTCACCCCGCATTCCTTCCCTTCAACCCTGTCATCTCGATCTGCGCTCCCCGCTACTGGTACTGTATGTAGAGGACCTTCGGGTTGAGCCGCAGGATCTCCGCGATCGTCGTCCGCGGGTTGTCGTTCTTCGCCTTGTAGAACTGCTTCCACCCCACGAACTGCACGGGCTCGGCCTTGATGAACGACCGGAACGTGCTCCGCTTGAGGGTCGGGGAGCCGAATCCGTCCATGTGCATCACGATCTGCACCTCGGGCCGAAGCACGATGTCCTGGTAGTTCGTCACGCCGCGGCGCGTGAAGCGGTGCACCACCAGCACCTTCGGCGGGAGCTTGTGGTTCTGCACGAGTCCCTGCAGGAACTCTGCCGCGTAGTTCACGTCCGCCGCGTCGTAGGTGCCGATGCGCTGGCCCGGGATGCCGCCGCTCTTCATGGAGAACTCGGGGTCGATCCCCAGATGGAAGTTCGGCCGCGCGAGGAAGCTCGCGAGGCGCGGCAGCTCCGCTTGCAGCGTCGACAGACCCACCTGCACGTCGAGGAAGACGAGCGCATCGCGTGTCGCCGCCCAGCTCGCGACCCGCTCGATCAACGTGTCGGCCATGCGCAGGCGGTATTTCCCGTCGCGGCCGGGCGCGCCCTGGGCGACCACCGCGATGAGATGCAGTGCCGGCACCACCGGTGTCGCCGGGTCCGCCTTCTCCCAGGCCGCCACCTCGGCGTCGAGCATCCTGAGCATCTCGTCCGAGGGATACTCGCCGAGCACCCCCATCCGCTTGGAGAGCGGATTGCCGTAGTACGCGACGATGCGCTTCTCGGGGAGGATCGATCCGGGCAGCGGCTCCGGCCCCTTCACCGGCCAGCGCGCGTCGAGCGCCGAATCGCGGGAGAAGAGGATCTGCTCCTCCGCCGTGCGGCGGCGGGCGATCGGGCGGCCAAGGCTGTCGCGGCGCACGGTGGTGTCGGGGCGCGCGGCGCTGTCGCGACGCGCAGCAGGGCGCATGGTGTCCTGCGCGGCGCGTGCCGTGTCGCGGGAGGACGGTGCGCCGGGACGAGCCTGAGTCGCCTGCATCGCGACGATCGGCGCGACCAGGAGGGATGCGGTGAGGGCGAGCGCGAGACGCACGATGGGGGGAACGCAGGTTGTGATGAGGCCCGCGCCACCGGGGCGCGCGCCTGGAGCAATCTAGTCAGCGACTAGGGACGACCGTGATGCGCCGGTCGGCACGGATGACGTATTGGCCTGCCACGTCGACCTCGAGCTGGACGAGGTAGTCCCCGGGCGTCAGCGACGAGATGTCGAGCTGCACCGCGCGGACCGAGGTGCGCACGCCCCGCGCGGACTGGTCGTTGATCGTGACCGCCACGGGCGACTTCCCCTTCGCCAGCCGGAGCGCGCGCGCCGCGCGGGTCATCCGCCCGGGCTCCTCCTCGTCATCAGGCGCGACCACCAGCGAGATCCGCATGTCCTCGCCGGCGGGATTGGTGTTGTACGCCTCCCAGTAGACACCGAGGGGCTGGTCGGCCCGCACCTTCTGCGTCGCGAGCATGTGCGGCAGGACCTCTTCGACGCTCGTCGGGAAGGACTCGTACGGCGTGTAGAACAGGAGGTCGGAGAGCGAGACGCGCGCACCGATCGCGAAGGGCGGCCGGATGCCGTACCGGGCGCGGATGAGCGTCGACGCCGAGTCGGCGGCGACCTCGGCGCTCATGAGCAGTGGCCCCCATGGGGCCCGCACCGTGATCGTGCCCTTCTTCGGCGCGTTCCGCACCCGCGTACCCGTGCCGTTCGGTGTGGTGCCGGGCGTCACCACGAGCGCGGCCTCGAGCGGCGCGTCGTTCAGCCCGCGCACCTTGGTCACGTCGTACGCGAGCACGATGATCGCCGTGTCCCCGCGCCGGAAGAGCCCCTGCTGGTGCTCGAGCATCAGCAGCCGGGACGCATAGGCCGGGTGGTAGCGCGCCACCACCGGCGGGAGCTGGACGGCCCAGTCCGTGGAGTCCGAACTCGCCGGACTCGTGAGCACGTCCGCTGGCGGGATGAATCGGTGGGCAGGCGTCGCCTCCTGACCGATCACGTTCACGGTGAGCGAGCGGTCGCGCACCGGCGGGCTGCCGTCCGGCATCGTGCGGAGCTCGTCCTGCGAGGGCGCTCGGGTCTCCCCGTTCGCGGCCCATTGCCGCGCCCAGCCGAAGCGGATCATCATCTCCCGCTCGGCTTCGTCGAACGCGCGCACGTACGCCGAGGCGGCATCGCGCAGGAACTCCACATAGACCAGCCGCGAGAAGTGCTCGGTGCGGGAGTCGTTGCCGGCCATCCCGTACCGGGTCCGGGCGAACCACCAGGCGCGCGCCTCGAACGCCTCGCGCTCCTTGGACCCGCACGGGTTCCGGATGTACTGCCGGCGCGTGTCCTCGTCGAGGTACGGCGTCATGTCGAGCCAGGTGCAGCGTTCGCGCGGCTGCATCTGCGCGAGGACCTTTTCGAATCGCGCCTCGGACTCGGCGTACCGGCCCATCTCGTGGAGCGAGATGCCGGCGAGGGCGTCGCACCACCAGCCGAACGACCGGCACTCGGTCGCGACCCTGAGCCCTTCCGCCGGCCGATTCGCCTCGATGAAGTACCGGACCCGCTGCCCGCTGATCCAGTTGTCACCCGGATTCTCGCGGCCGAGCGAGTCGAGGCGCACGAGCAACGTCTCGCGCGCCGCCGTCACATCCTGCAGTTCGGGCGCGATGGTCGAGGTCTCGTCGTACCAGTAGCACCAGTTCAGCCCGACGGGCTCCGGACACTGGCGTCCCTGGGGGACGCGACCGCGGTAGGCGGGAAGGTGGAGGCGCCGGAACCGCTCGAACTCCGCCTGCGCGTTCTGCGCGACGAGCCGCGGGTCGCGCACCGGCTGCGCGGGCAGCGCCTCGACGATGGGCTCGACCTTGGTCGTGTCTTGGGCGCCCACCGGGGATCCCATCGCGAGGGCGAGGGCGGAGGCGAGGGCGAGGGGAGGGAGGCGGCGGTTCACGCGATGATGATACACACGCTGGGGCCGGAAGTGTCGGGCCGCGGCGGGGCCGGTGCACGCCGGCGGCCGTGGACGGGTCGCCGGCACCGCCCACTTCCGTGGCACACGGCTATCTTTCACGCCGATGCCGTCGATCACCTTCGAGCCCCTGCATGCCGGCGTCGAGCCGCCGCGCCGCGCGACCGCGGCGAGCGCCGGACACGACCTCGCCCTGTGCCTCTCCGGCGGTGCCGTGCGCGTGTTCGTGGGCGGCCAGCCGCACGAACGCGCCGTCACGCGCGACGCCGACGGGGCGAGCATCACGCTCGGGCCGGGAGAGAAGGCCCTGTTCCCGCTGGGGTTCCGGGCCAGGCTCCCCGAGGGGTACGAGGCGCAGGTCCGCCCGCGCTCGGGGACGTCGCTCAAGACGGACCTGGTGATCGTGAACAGCCCCGGCACGATCGATGCCGACTACCCCGACGAGTGGTGTGTCCCGGTGAAGAACGGCGGCTCCACGCCGCTCACCGTCCGTCACGGCGAACGCATCGCGCAGATGGTGCTCTCCCGTTTCGAATCCCTCCCCTTCACCCTCGGCGTCGTCCGCCGCACCACCGACCGCGCCGGCGGCTTCGGCTCCACCGGGCAGTGACCTCCCCCTCGCCCCTCTCGCCTCGCTCCTGATCCCTCGTTCCTCGCTTCTCGCTCCTCGATCCTCGCCTTCACCCGGAGTCTCGCGATGCGCCCCCGCGGTACCCTGACCGGCCTTCTCACGACGCTCGCCCTCGCCGCGCCGCTCGCGGCACAGGCGCCGAGTCCCGTGAAGATCGAATCGTTCACGCTCCCCAACGGACTCAAGGTCCACCTCGTCGAGGATCACTCGGCCCAGGTCGTCGCCGTCAACGTCTGGTACGATGTCGGCTCGCGCAACGAGCGCGCCGGCCGCACCGGTTTCGCGCACCTCTTCGAGCACATGATGTTCCAGGGCTCGGCCAACGTGAAGAAGACCGAGCACAACAGCTACATCGAGCGCGCCGGCGGCTACCTCAACGGATCGACGCAGCCGGACAAGACCGACTACTACGAGGCGCTCCCCTCCAACCGGCTCAACCTCGCGCTCTGGCTCGAGGCCGATCGCATGCGCTCGCTGGCGATCACCGGCGAGAACCTCAAGAACCAGCAGGAGGCGGTGAAGGAGGAGCGGCGGCTGCGGTTCGACAACGCGCCCTACACCGGCGTGTTCGTCGACTCGCTCCCCACGATGTTCGATCGCCAGACCTGCTTCGCCTACGCGCACTCCATCATCGGGTCGATGGACGACCTCAACGCGGCGACCACCGCCGACGTGCAGGCGTTCTTCGACCTCTACTACGCGCCGAACAACGCGACGCTCGTGATCGCCGGTGACTTCCGTCCAGCGACGGCGCGGCAGCTCGTGCGCGAGTACTTCGGCGGCATCCCGCGTGGACAGACGCCGCCCGCGGTGCAGTGCGCGCCGCAGGCCGCCACCGGCCGCGAGCAGGTGAAGCGTGTGGTCGACAAGAACGCGAACCTCCCGGCCGTGCTGCTCGCCTACCGCTCGGTGCCGCCCGCGCACGCCGACTATCCGGCCCTCGAGCTCCTCTCCACCATCCTCGGCGCGGGCGAGAGCTCGCGCCTGAACCGCGCGCTGGTGCGCGATACCAAGGTCGCGGTCGTCGCGCAGGCGCTGTACAACCCGTTCGGCGCCATGCGCGGGGCCGGCATCTTCGGCGCGCTCGCGATCGCCAACCAGGGCGTCAATGCCGACACGCTCCGCGCGCAACTCATGAACCAGATGGCGACCGCCGCCAACGGGATCACCGCGGACGAGCTCACCAAGGCGAAGAACGCGCGCCGCAGCAGCACGATCTTCGGTCGCCAGACGGCGATGGCGACCACCGAGGCCGTGCACTACGCCGCCATGTACCTGGGCAGCCCGGACGCGGTCAACACCGACGCCGCCCGCTACGAGGCGGTGACCCTCGCCGACCTGCGTCGCGTCGCGGGCACCTACCTGCGGCCCGACAACTCGCTCACGCTCGTGATCGTCCCGGAGGCCAAGTGATGCGCCGCTCCGCCCTCAGTCTCCTGGTCGCGCTCGTGGCGAGCGCGCCGCTCGCCGTGGCGCAGACGCCGGCCTTCCCCACGCGGCCGCCGGCACCGCTGCCGCTCGAGCCTGCGCAGTTCCCGCCGTTCGCCGAGACGATCCTCCCCAACGGCATGCGCGTGATCGTGGTGATGAGCCAGAAGCAGCCGGTGCTCTCGCTCACGCTCGCGGTGCCGGGTGGCGCGTTCTTCGATCCCGCCGGCCGCACCGGCACGGCGGAGATGGTCGCCGGCCTGCTCACCAAAGGCGCCGGCAACCGCACCGCCGACCAGATCGCCGCGACCATCGAAGGCGTCGGCGGCTCGCTCAGCGCGTCGGCGGGACAGGACTTCCTCACGGTGAGCGCCGCGGTGCTCACCAACGACAAGCGCGTCGCGTTCGACCTCCTCGCGGACGCGGCGCTGCGGCCCACGTTCCCCGCGTCCGAGCTCGAGCTGCTGCGCACGCAGACCCTCTCCGCGCTCGCGCTCGCCAAATCGCAGCCGGGCACCATCGCCGCGCGCGCCTTCGCCAAGGGGATCTACGGCGACCACCCGTACGGCCGGTCGGCGGACGAGGTGAGCGTCAAGGCGATCTCCCGCGATGACCTCGTGGCGTTCCATCAGGCCCGGATGCGGCCCAATCAGGCGCTGCTCGTCATCGCCGGTGCGATCGACACCGCCGAGGCGCGCGTCCTCGCCACCGAGACCTTCGGCGCGTGGGGCGGCGTCGCGCAGGGCGCGCCGGTCACGCGCGCCGCGCCGCAGCGGGCGCGCACCGAGATCCTCCTCGTGCATCGCCCGGGCTCGGTGCAGTCCAACATCGTCGTCGGCAACACCACGTGGATGGCGACCGACTCGCGCGGCTACGCCCTGAGCATCGCCAACCAGGTCCTCGGCGGCGCCAGCGACTCGCGGCTCTTCACCATCCTCCGCGAGCAGAAGGGATGGACGTACGGCGCGTACTCCGGCATCGACCGGCGACGCGGGCTCGGCTCGTTCAGCGCGACGGCCGAGGTGCGTACCGAGGTCACCGATTCGGCGCTCGTCGAGCTGCTGGCGCAGGTGCGGCGCATGGGCACGCAGCCCGTGCCCGCGGACGAGTTCGAGCGACAGAAGCAGACCATCGTCGGCCGTTTCCCGCTGCAGGTGGAGACCGCGGACGGCGTGGCGTCGCAGGTCGCGAACGCGCGGCTCCTGGGCCTCGCGAACGACTATGTGCAGACCTACCGGCAGCGCGTGTCGGCGGTGACGGTGGAGCAGGCGCAGGCGGCGGCGCGGCAGGGCATGCGCGCCGACGCGGCGCTGATCGTGGTGGTGGGCGACGCGATGCGGATCGCCGACCGGCTCAAGGCGATCGCGCCGCTGTCGATCGTCGACGTGGACGGGAAGCCGATGACGGTCGCCGACCTCGGGCCGAAGACCATCGCGCTCGACATCGACCGCGCGCGGCTGGCGCCGGCGAGCGACTCGTTCGCGGTGCTGGTGCAGGGGAACGCGTTCGGCTACCAGGTCGCATCGATGGAGCGCGACGGCGACGGCTGGGTGTACCGCGAGCGGTCACAGCTCGCGACGATCATCTCGCAGCAGACCGAGGTGCGCATCGCGGCCGACCTCTCGCCGCGCGGCACGGTGCAGACCGGTCGCTTCCAGGGCCAGGAGATGAAGCTCAACGTCTCGTACGCCGCCGGCACCGCGAGCGGTGAGGGCATGACCCCCGGACCGACCGGCATGACGCCCGTGAAGTACGACGGCGTCGCGCTGCCGGCGGGGACGATCGAGGACAACATGATCCAGGGCCTGCTCCCGTACCTGAAGTGGGCGCCCGGCGCGAGGATCCAGGTGTCGGTGCTGCAGACGGGGAAGGGGACCGTCGCGGTCTACACGTACGAGGTCGTCGGTGAGGAGTCGATCACCGTGCCGATGGGGACGGTGGAGACGTACAAGGTCTCCATGAGCGGGGGCGAGGCCCCGGGCAACTACTGGATCGAGAAGGCGCCAGCGCATCGCGTGATCAAGTTCGGACCGGCAGGGCAGCCGGTGGAGTTCGCGAGGGTGCGGTGAGCGCGGAAGGCTGAGCGCTGAAGGACGGGAATGCGATGCGGGCTGCGAGGAGCGATCCTCGCAGCCCGCATCGTCGTTCTGCATCCATCCTTCAGGCTGCAGCGTTCATCCCGCCATCACTTCGGCTCCAACGCCTGCTTGATCTGGAACCTCGCCTCCGCGATGTGCGCGCGGGTGACAGCATCCGACGCCTTCCCCGCCGCTGCGGCGAGCGACGCGTCGAGCGTGCGCAGCTCCTGGCGGAGCAGCGCCTTCACGTCCGTGCTCGGCCGCGCCGCCGCCGTCACCAGCTGGCCGGTCTGCGCGCTCGAGGAGATGCGTGGCGTGGTGGACGGGTTCGCGGCGAGCTTCGCGATCACGCCCTCGAGGTAGATGCGCTGCAGGCCGCGGCGGAACGCGTCGACGCGCACCGAACCCGCGCCGAGCTCGCTCCAAATCCCCGTCCGGATGTCCGCGAGGTACTCCGAGAGGGGATACTGCCCGGTCGCGCCGGGAAGCGCCTCGTACTCCATCAGGCGCGCCATGCGATCGTCCGCCATGAGCGTGGCGAGGATGCCGCGCTGGGCGCTGTTGATGCGCGCCACCGCGCCATCCGGCTCGAGGCGCCGCAGGATCTGCGGGTCGAGCAGGAACGTCGGCGTGGTGAACAGGTTGTCCTGCACGAACTTCACCGCCGCCTTCTGCTGCGCGCGCGGGATGGGCGTGAAGCGCGGGCCCGGCTGCGAGCCGTACTTCTCCTGGCCGGTCGACGACCCCGGGATGGTCGCCACATGGCGGATCTCGGTCACGAACTGCCCGACCACGCGATTGTAGGCCTCGCGCGTGTACGAGACATCCTCGGTCGCCTGCGTGGTCGCGGGGATGATCATCGGGATCAGCCGCCGGATGTTGCGCAGGCCGAGCTCGGTGCTCTTGATCGCGTCGGCGTCACCCACCGCTTCGGAGTACGCGGTGAAGGGGATCGCGCCGAAGTCGTCCGGGATGCCGTAGCGGTACCACGGCGTCGCGTCCTGCTCGCGCGCGATCGCGTCGAGCGCCGGGCGCTCGGCGTCCGACGTGCGGGCGCCAGGGATGGGCATGTACCCCCAGCGGATCGCGTACTTGTCGTACACGCCCACCTTCGGGATCAACAGGTCGAGCGGGATGTTGTCCTCGGGCTGCGCGGTGTAGTTGAAGCGCGCGTAGTCCATGATGGTCGGCGAGTGTCCCATGCGCTCGACCCAAGTGCGCGAGTGCACCGAGTCGGCCGGGTACGTGCTCGACGCGAACTGGTTGTGCGGCAGGCCGAGGGTGTGGCCCACCTCGTGCGCGACGACGAACTGCACCAGGCGACCCTGCAGCGAATCGGGCAGCGGGAGGGTGCGGGCGCGCGGGTCGAGCGGACCGACCTGCGTCCAGTACCACCACGTCTGCAGGTTCATGATGTTGTGGTACATGTTGACGTCGGCGTTGAGGATCTCGCCGGTCCGCGGGTCGACGTCACTCGGGCCGTTCGCGTTCTCGATCGTCGACGGCAGCCAGCGGATGGACGAGAATCGCGCGTCCTCCGGCGACCAGTCGGGATCCTCCTGCTTGCTCGGCGCCTCGCGCCCGATGATCGCGTTGCGGAAGCCCGCGGCCTCGAACGCCACCTGCCACTCCTCGATGCCCTTCTTGACCCACGGCACGAGCCAGGTCGGCGTCGCCGGGTCGATGTAGTAGACGATCGGCTTCACCGGCTCCGAGATCGCCGCGTTCGGGTCCTTCTTCTCCAGGCGATAGCGGGCGATGAAGTTGCGCTGCTGCGCGCGCTGCTCCGGACGGCTGTAGTCGATGGTGCTCGTGTAGAAGTAGCCGACGCGTGAATCGCGCAGGCGCGGCATCATCGGCTGCTCCGGGAGCTTCACCATCGACCAGTGCACCACCACCGACTTGGTGGAGGTCGGCGTGCCGGGCGCGGGCTGGGCGGGCGGCAGGCCGGGGATGAACGACTGCGGCTGCGGCTGCGCGTTGATCGTGATCGCGGCCTCGACCTCCAGGTTGGTCGGGTACGCGGCGACGCGCTCCATGAACGTGCGCGCCGGGTCGATCGCACCGCGGATCGCCTGGATCGCGCTGATCTCGTTCGGCGGCGACGTGTAGAGGCGCGTCACGTCGATCACGGGCGCCGAGTCCGGGCCGTACGCGGCGACGGGGAACACCGCGAGGATCGCGTCGTAGTTCGCATTGCGCACTGCCTCGGCGATCGGTGCCGACGGGTCGGACACCACGGCGTATGACACATTGCGGAACAGAACGCGGTTGCCGCGCCGCTCCCAGCGGACGACTCGCGTGTCGATCGGCTCGCCGCCGTAGCCATCCCCGTCATTGTTCTTCGCGATCTGCGTGACGAGGAGCATGTCCTTGCCGAACTCGCCCGCCGGGATCTCATAGTAGAGCGCGCTGCCGATCATATGCGTCTTGAACAGGCCGGCCTTGGTCTTCACGTCGCCGCGGATGACCTGCGCATACGGGCGAGGGGCGGGATCGGCGCCGGCGGCACCGGGTGCGCCGCCCGCGGGCGGCTGGCCGGCGGGCGCCTGGCCGCCGGTGGAGGGCGCAGCACCCGGCGTGGCGGTGGGAGCCGCCGGAGGGGCGGCCGTGGGCGCGGAGGTCGGCGCGGGTGCCGTGGACGGGGGCACGGACGGCTGGCACGCGAGTGCGAGCGCCGCGAGTCCCGCCGCGATCGTGATCGGACGGTTGGGCTTCATGTGATGAAGGTGGGTTGAGGAGCGGACTGCGGAACGACGGTGGGGGCGTCGTCGCAAAGATGTCGCCGTGGCGCCCGCCGCGCCAAGGCTACGCGCGTGGCGCGAGACCGGTGCGGATCGCCTCGGACCCGAACCGCTCTCGGACCCGATCCACGGCGCGGGAGACCGCGCGGTCGTGCGGGCGCTCCACCGCGCCGGGCGGCGGGGTGAAGAGGCCGAGTTGCTCCGCGTCACGCGCCGGCACGAGGTTCCCGAGTGCGACCCCCACGAGGCGCGCCGGCACCGCGCGCGCGGCGCGCAGCTTCGCGAGCAGTTCGACCGCCACGTCGGCGATGGCGCGGTCGCTCTCCAGCGGCTCCGGCAGGGTGCGGCTCGCGAGGCGCGTCGTGAAGTCCGCGTCCTTGAGCTTCACCGTCACCGTGCGCGCGGCGAGCTTGTCGCTGCGCATGTCCGCGGCAGTCTTGCCGGCGAGGCCGCGCAGGATCGACGCGATCCCCGCCGTGTTCTTCACGTCGCGGGAGAATGTGGTCTCGTGGCTGATCTGCTTCGCGCTCGCGCGCTGCTCCACGGGTGACGTGTGGATCCCGCGCACTCGGGCCCAGAGCCATTCCGCCGGACGGCGCCCGATCCAGCGCGCCAGCGTCGCGCGCTCGTGCGGGAGCACGTCGTCCACCCGGAGCATCCCGAGCGACGCGAGCTTGGCCTGGAGCTTGGGCCCGACGCCCGGCAGCTCGGCGAGCGCGAACTCACGCAGGAACTCGGCCTCCTCGCCCTCCGCGACGATCCGCACCCCCGTCGCGCCGGTCCCCGGCCGCGGCTTCGCGCGCTCGGCCGCGAGCTTGGCGACGAGCTTCGACGGCCCGCCGCCGATCGAGAGCCACATCCCCGTCGCCTTGTGCACCGTCTCGCGGATGCGGCGCGCGGTCGTCTCGATCGGCTCGTGGTCGTAGAGCGCCTCGGTGCCGGTGAGGTCGAGGTACCACTCGTCCACACTCGCCCCCTCGACCACCGGCGTGAACTGCGCGAGCACGGCGGCGATCGCGCGCGACGTCGCGCCGCACGCTTGGCGCGGCACCGGCACGCACATGGCGTCGGGGCAGAGGCGCAGCGCCTGCGCGATCGGCATCGCCGATCGCACCCCGAAGGCGCGCGTCTCCCAGCTGGCGGAGCAGACCACGCCGCGCGAGCCCGGTCGACCGCCCACGATCAGCAGCTTCGCCTTGCCCGCCCCCTCCGGATCCGCCATCCGCGCCACCGCCACGAAGAACGCATCGGCGTCGGCGTGGAGGATGCGGCGGGCGGTGGACATGACTTGGAACCTACGCGGCACGCCCGCACGCGGCGAGGCGACGATCCGCTGCCGGCGGCGCATCGGCTCTTGACAATCTCGCCGCGCGGCGCCGTGATAGATTCCCCGCCCATGATCGACGAGGCCGCAGGTCCGCTGTGGGTGCCGTCGGCCGCGCAGGGCGAGCCGCGCATGCGCGGCTTCTTCCGCGCCTGCGCCGCCGCGCAAGCCGAGACCCCGTCCGGCGACGCGAGCTACGGCGAATGGCACGCGTGGTCGGTCGCGCATCCGGATCGGTTCTGGGGGCAGCTGTTCGCAGGCGCGATGCTCCCCCATGACGGTGATGCGACCCGAGTCCTCCTCAACGGCGCATCCATGCGTCCGCCGGGTCCCGACGGGCCGCGTTGGTTCCCCGACGTTCGGCTCAACTTCGCCGAGTGCGTGCTGGCCGGACTGGTCGGCGCGGGCGCCACCGCGGGCGCCGCACCCGACGCGCCTGCGCTCATCGCGCGCGACGAGCGCGGACAGCGCCGTGTCCTCTCCGCCGGTGCGCTGAGCGATGCGGTGCGCCGGTGCGCGGGCGCACTCCGCGCCGCGGGCGTCGGGCCTGGCGATCGCGTCGTCGGGTTCCTGCCGAACGTCCCCGAGGCCGTGGTCGGCGCGCTCGCGGCATCGAGCGTCGGTGCCGCCTGGTCGAGTTGCTCACCCGATTTCGGCACGGGCGGCGTGCTCGATCGCTTCGGGCAGATCGCGCCGAAGGTGCTCATCGCCGCCGACGGCTACCGATACGCGGGGAAGCGCATCGATTGCGTCGCGCGGACCGCGGAGATCGTGCAGGCCCTCCCGTCGCTCGAGCGGTTGGTGATGGTCCCGTTCCTCGGGGACGGCGAAGCCCGCGCGGCGATGGCCGAGCGGCTGCCACAGGCCATCGCCTGGGACGACTTCCTCGCGCGGGGCGCGGACGCGCCGCTCCGGTTCGCGCGGCTCCCGTTCGACCATCCGCTCTACATCATGTACAGCTCGGGCACGACGGGACTCCCCAAGTGCATGGTGCACGGACAGGGCGGCACGCTCCTCCAGCACCTCAAGGAGCACGCGCTCCACTGCGACCTCGGCACCGGGGAGGTGCTGTTCTACTTCACCACCTGCGGGTGGATGATGTGGAACTGGCTGCTCACCGCACTGCTCACGCGCACCACGATCGTGCTCTACGACGGCGCGCCGCTGCCGGACGCGAACCCGGCGATCCTCTGGGACCTCGCCGCCGAGGAAGGCGTCACCGTGTTCGGCACGAGCGCCAAGTACCTCGCGATGTCCGAGAAGCTCGGCCTCGCGCCGGCGCGCTCGCACGACCTCTCGCGGATGCGGATGATCTGCTCCACCGGCAGCCCGCTCGCCGAGCACAGCTATGACTACGTCTACCGCGACGTGCGCCCGGGGGTGCACCTCGCGAGCATCTCGGGCGGCACCGACCTCATCTCCTGCTTCGCACTCGGCAATCCGCTGCTCCCGGTGTGGCGCGGCGAGCTCCAGTCCCGTGGCCTCGGCATGGCGGTCGACGTGTGGAGCCCGGAGGGGCGGCCACTTCGCGGTGAGGCGGGCGAGCTGGTCTGCACCAGGCCGTTCCCCTCCATGCCGGTCGCGTTCTGGAACGACCCCGATGGCGCGAAGTACCGCGCCGCGTACTTCGAGACCTTCGCCGGCGCGTGGCGGCACGGCGACTGGGCCGAGATCACCGCACACGACGGGCTCATCATCCACGGCCGGAGCGACGCGACGCTGAATCCGGGCGGCGTGCGGATCGGCACCGCCGAGATCTACCGGCAGGTGGAGCAGCTCCCCGAGGTCCTGGAGAGCGTCGTGATCGGGCAGGACATAGGGAGCGGAGCGGACAAGGACGTGCGGATCGTGCTCTTCGTCCGTCTCCGCGGCGATCTCGTGCTCGACGACGCGCTGCGCGCGCGCATCAGGGCGCGGATCCGGAGCGCGACGAGCCCGCATCATGTGCCGCGGGTCATCGAGCAGGTCGCCGACATCCCGCGTACGATCAGCGGCAAGATCTCCGAGATCGCCGTGAGGGACGTCGTGCACGGACGGGCGGTGAAGAACACCGATGCGCTCGCCAACCCGGCATCGCTCGCGCTGTACCGGGACCTGCCGGCGCTGAGGCCCTGAGCGGGCCGGCCGGACCGCCGCTCGCTTCCGTGCGGTATATTTGCTGGATGAGCGGACCCGACCCCTTCGCGGAGCGTCGCATGCGAGTGAACGACTGGTCGACCGGGAGCGTCTGGGGACGCTGGTGGACGAGCGCCCGGACCGGGGCGCGAGCGAACTGAATCGCGGAGGCCGGCCGGGCGCGCGAGGTGGCGCATCCCTCGCCGACTCGGCCTCCGACGCGCCGGTGCCCCTCGCTCCCCTCCCTCATCCTTCCGCCTTCCTCCATCCCATGTCCACCGCCACCAGACCCAGTCCCGAAGTCGCCCACGACACGTTCCCGATCAACGGCACCGACTACATCGAGTTCTGGGTCGGCAACGCCAAGCAGTCGATGCTCTTCTACCGCGCCGCCTTCGGGTTCCAGCTCAAGGCGTACCGCGGCCCCGAGACCGGCGTGCGCGATCGCGCGTCGTATCTGCTCGAGCAGGGCAAGATCCGGATCATCCTCACGTCGGCGCTCGGGCCCGAGGGCGACATCGCCGCGCATGTGGCGCTGCATGGTGATGGCGTGCGCGACATGGCCTTCTGGGTCGACGACGCCCGAGACGCGTACACCAAGGCGATCGAACGCGGTGCCGTCTCGGTCCGCGCCCCCGAGGTCCTCAAGGACGAGCAGGGTGAGATCGTCATCGGCGCGTTCCGCACCTACGGCGACACCATCCATTCGGTCGTCGAGCGCCGGAACTACACGGGCCTCTTCATGCCGGGCTACCGCGCGGCCGAGTCGCCGTTCCAGCCCAGCGAGGTCGGGCTCAAGTACGTCGACCACTGCGTCGGCAACGTCGAACTCGGGAAGATGAACCACTGGGTCGAGTTCTATTCCAGGGTGCTCGGCTTCTTCAATCTCCTGTCGTTCGATGACAAGACGATCAGCACCGAGTACTCGGCGCTCATGTCGAAGGTGATGAGCAACGGGAACGGTCGGATCAAGTTCCCCATCAACGAGCCGGCGCAGGGGAAGAAGAAGTCGCAGATCGAGGAGTATCTCGACTTCTATCGCGGCCCGGGCGTCCAGCACATCGCCGTCGCGACGGACGACATCATCCGGACGGTCCGCGCCCTCAAGTCGCGCGGCGTCGAGTTCCTCAGCATCCCCCGGACGTATTACGAGACCGTGCTCGACCGCGTGGGGAAGATCGACGAGGAGATCGCGCCGCTCGCGGAACTCGGCATCCTCGTCGATCGCGATGACGAGGGCTACCTGCTGCAGATCTTCACCAAGCCGGTGCAGGACCGCCCGACGCTCTTCTTCGAGATCATCCAGCGCAAGGGAGCGAAGAGCTTCGGCGCGGGGAACTTCAAGGCGCTGTTCGAGAGCATCGAGCGCGAGCAGGCGCTGCGGGGCAACCTCTGATGGCGGCGCAGCCGCGGAAGCCGGCCCGGTCGGGAACGGGGGCCGGGCCGAGGACGGGGGGCAGGAAGGCCGCGACGAAGGCGGTGGCGACGTCCGCGAAGCGGGCCGTGAAGCCGTCGGTGAAGCGCGCTGCGCCAGCTCCCGCGAAGCGTGCGGCTGCCGCGCCCGCGCGCACCGGTGCCGAGCCGAGGCAGCGCAAGGCGTACAAGGCCGTCCTCAAGACCACCAAGACCGAGGCGAGCGTCGCCGGGTTCCTCGCGGGCCTCCCCGACCCGCAGCAGCGCGCCGATGCGCAGGTGCTGGCGTCGATCTTCGCGAAGGTGACCGGGCAACCCGCGAAGATGTGGGGCAGCGCGATCGTCGGGTACGGTGACTACAGCTACGTCGGCCGGTCCGGACGCTCGGGCGACTGGTTCCTCGGCGGCTTCTCGCCGCGGAAGGGCACGCTCACGCTCTACGCGCTCGGGGGGTGGGCCCAGCACCCGGAGCTCCTCGCCAGGCTCGGGAGTCACCGGCTGGGCGGCGGATGCCTCTACTTGAGACGGCTCGACGGCATCGACATGAAGGCCCTCCATGCGCTCGTCGCCGCGGGACTCGCGCGCGCGAAGGCGATCGCCCCGACCATGATGGATCAGAGAGACCGCTGATGCCCTACTTCCACACGCTCGGCAGCGTGCCGCGCAAGCGGCACATCGCGTTCCGCAAGCCGGACGGCTCGCTCTACCACGAGCAGCTCGTCGGCATCGAGGGCTTCACCGGCCCGTCGGCGCTCCTCTACCACCTCTATCCGCCGACGACCGTGAAGGCGGTGCGTCGTCTCGCCGAGACGCCGTATGTCGAGGACCCCGACCGGACGCTGCGGCACCGGCACTTCCGGACCGCGCCGATCGCGCGCGGCGGCAGCCCGACGCTCGACCGCACGCCGATCCTGTTCAACAACGACATCGCGATGCTCTACTGCGCGCCTGACAAGCAGGACGAGCACTTCTATCGCAACGCGCAGGGCGACGAGGTCGTGTATGTCGCCGAGGGCGAGGGGACGCTCGAGACGCAGTACGGCGACCTGGGGATCATGCAGGGGGACTATCTCGTCATCCATCGCCACATCCTGCACCGGTACCGGTTCACCAAGCCGGCGAAGCTGCTGGTGATGGAGAGCAAGGGGCACGTGCGGCCGCCGTCGCGCTATCTCAACAACGTCGGGCAGATGGTGGAGGGGGCGCCGTACAGCGAGCGCGACATCCGGGTACCGCGGACGCTGCGCACGCACGACGAGAAGGGCGACTTCCCCATCATCATCAAGCAGTACAACGGGCTCAACGAGGTCGTGCTCGACCATCATCCGCTCGACGTGATCGGCTGGGACGGGCAGTTCTATCCGTGGGCGTTCAACATCCACGACTTCGAGCCCATCGTCGGGCGCGTGCACCAGCCGCCGCCGGTGCACCAGACGTTCCAGGGCGACGGCTTCGTCATCTGCTCGTTCTGCCCGCGCCCGTACGACTTCCATCCCGAAGCGATCCCCGCGCCCTACAACCACTCCAACGTCGACAGCGACGAGGTGCTCTTCTACGCCTCGAGCGAGTTCATGAGCCGGAAGGGGATCGAGTACGGGTCGATCACGCATCATCCGGACGGGATCCCGCACGGCCCGCATCCTGGCCGCTACGAGGGCAGCATCGGGATGACGCACACCAACGAACTCGCGGTGATGATGGACTCGTTCCGCCCGCTCAAGGTCGCGAAGGCGATCCTGCCGTTCGAGGACCGGAAGTACCAGTTCTCATGGGTGGAAGGTGGGGCGGAAGGTCCGGGCTTCGTGCCGCCGACCTCGTGACGCGTGCACCTCACCCTCGCTGACCTCGCCCCACCCGAGCGCCATGCGTGGCTCACGCCGCTCATCGCGCCGCGTCCCATCGCGCTGGTGAGCACGCGGAGCGCCGGGGGCGTGGGCAACCTCGCGCCCTTCTCGTTCTTCGCCATGGGTGGACAGAACCCGCAGTCGGTCGCCTTCTGTCCGGTGGCCGACCGCGACGGCAACCCGAAGGACACGCTGCGCAACATCCTCGCGACGGGAGAGTTCGTCATCAACATCGTGTCGCGCGCCATGGCGGAGCGCGTCAACCAGGCGTCGGCGCCGTATCCGTTCGGCCTCGACGAACTCGACGCGGTCGGGTTCACGCGCGTGCCGTCGCTGCGCGTCGCGCCCGACCGCGTGGGAGAGAGTCCGGCGCAGCTCGAGTGCCGCGTGTTCCAGGTGGTCCCGCACGGCGCGGGCCCGCAGCACAGCACCTGGGTGATCGCCGAGGTGCTCGTGCTCCACGTGCGCGACGAGATCCTCGGTGAGGACGGCCTGCCCGACACGACGAAGGTGCATCCGGCGGCGCGCATGGGTCGGCAGGAGTGGGCGCACGTCACCGCCGAGAACATGTTCGTCCTGCCGCGGCCGACCGCGGCCCCGGGCGGGCCGCCGCCGCAGCGACGCACGCTGGGGCAGTGACCGGTCAGTCCCAGGTGGAACCGGCCGGCCAGAGGTCGGTCTGCTCGCCGACCCCGGAGGCGACCGACTCCGCGGGAATGCCCGCCGCCTCGCGCAGGCGCTCGTAGCGCGACTTGAAGGCGTCGTGGTACGCCTTCGACACCCCCTGACCCGCGCCGTAGTGGCGGCGATATCGCGCGACCAGTTCGGGCCGGTGGCGCTCGAGCCAGGGATACAGCGTCGCGCGCGTCGCCGCGCCCATGCGCAGCGTGCCGTATCGCGTCCACGTCGCGCCGTGCCCCGCTGCCGCGAGCAACAGGGCGCGGAGCCCTTCGACGCCATCGTTGATCCCCGGCAGGATCGGCGCCGCGAGCAGCCCGACGCGCACACCGACACCGGCGAGCACCCGCATCGCGCGCAGCCGCGCGGCCGGCACCGGCGTGCGCGGCTCCATCCGCCGCAGCAACGCCGCATCGACCGAGGCGAGCGAGATGCTCACCGTGACGTCGTGCCGCCGCACCAGCGCCGCGAACAGTCCTGCGTCGCGCGCGATGAGCGCCGACTTCGTGATCACACCGATGCGGAGCCCCTCGTGCCGCAGGAACACCTCGAGCAGGCTCCGCGTGATGCCGAATCGCCGCTCGGCCGGCTGATACGGATCGGTCGCCGTGCCGAACATCACCCGCTGCGTGCCGAGTCTCGCGGAAGGGAGCACCTGCGCGAGGACCGCCGCTGCCCCCGCCTTGACGATGATGCGCCGCTCGAAGGCCGTCGCTGCGGGCAATCCGGCGATCTCCACGGCCGCGGCATCCCCGCGACGGAAGGCACGATCGACGGTCCAGCGATGCGTCTCGCGGGCGTAGCAGTACGCGCAGCCGAACTCGCACCCGATGTACGGGTTGATGGACCAGAATGGCATGTGGGTCGCGGCACCCGAGTTGAGGATCCCCTTCGGTGCGACGGCGAGATAACGTGTCGCATCGAGCGACGCGCGCACCGCGTCACCGGCGGTGCCGTCGCGCCGGACGCCGATCTGTTGCCACGGACTGGAATCGCGCCTCGTCGTCATGACATGCTCCGGTATACCGAACATAAACCGAAGCAAGCGGTGCTTCCAGTCCGACGCTCGAGGACGGCGGAGTGTGAGGTGTCGCACGCACGGAGGGCCGAGACGCGATGGTCTCGGCCCTCGTAGCATCGTCCTTGGAGGATCTCGGCGGCATGGCCGGGGGAGCACCTGCGGCTCCCGGTTTTCCAAGTCGATGTCGATGGGTGCGTTGCCTGCCACTCCATCGTGCTTCCCGCGCGACGGCGGGATCGTCGCAGCGGGTCAACGCGCACTCTGCCTTGGCGCCGGGTTCCACCCTGAGATGGAAGATCGGGACCAGGTGCCCGATCCGCTTCAGGCATCGCGGAGGCATCGCCCTCGCTCTGCACGGTCACTATTCAACTCGAACCACGCGGGCGCAATAGTGAGAATTCGTACAGCGCCGTCATCCGGAGCGCGTAGGGGCACGGTCGCGACAGCGCGCCGTCCTGCGCGCGCCCGTCGGGCGCACGCGGTGGAGCGCTACGGCGCGCCGAGGCTCGGCGTGAGCCGCGGATTGAACGCATACTCGCCGCCGTTCAGCGGGATGAGCGTCCGCGCGGTGTCATAGCCGGCCTTGGTCGTCTGGATCGTCCCGGCGAGCAGCAGGAGGTTCGAGAGCGAGTAGCTGCCATCCGCGCCGCTCGTCGCGACCGTGCTGTCGATCCGCACCGTTGCGCCCGCGATCGGCTGGCTGGTCAGAGCGTCGATCACGAACCCGCGCACGTGGGTCGTCACGCGGTCCCGCGGTCCCGTCAGCGTCGGCGGTCCGGTCTCCTTGTACCCCTCCCGATGCCCGGCCGTGGGGCCGATGCAAGCCATCGCGACGAGGGCCGTTGCGGCGCAGAGGAGCGTGAGGCGCGAGGTCGGGCGCATGCGAGTGATGGTATCGGTCGTGGGAGACGGTGGCAAGGCGCCCGCGCTCTCCCGACCCGAGGGCCAGCGCTAGCTTTCATGCGTTGAGTCACCGGCGAGCCTGCCGCGCCGACTCGCGCCCCTCCACTCACGCCCGCGCGCGCCGTCCATGCCCTTCACGCACCGCTTCGAGAGCCTCCCGCTCTACCTGCTCGCCACCATCCCGCAGAAGAAGCGCGACCTGCTCGCGCGCGGGATCGACGTGATCGACCTCGGCGCCGGCGACGCCGATCTCGCCGCGCCACCGGCGGCGATCGCGGCGCTCAAGGCGGCCGTCGACGACCCGGGCATGAGCCGCTATGGCTTCGGCCTCGGGCTCCCGGCCTTCCGTGATGCCGTGAGCGCCTGGATGAAGAAGCGCTTCGGCCACGAGTTCGATCCGCTCAAGGAGATCGTCCCGCTCATCGGGTCCAAGGAGGGCATCGCGCATCTCTGCTTCGCCTACCTGCAGAAGGGGGATGTCGCGATCATCCCCGACCCCGGCTATCTGGCGTACCTCGGCGGGACCCTGCTCGGCGAGGCCGAGCCGTACCTGTATCCGATCACGCCGCGCACGAACTTCCTCGTGGAGCTCGATGAGATCCCCGCGGACGTGCTCAGGCGCACCAAGCTCCTCTTCCTGAACTATCCCAACAACCCGACCGCCGCCATCGCGCCGATGGGATACCTCGAGAAGGTCGTGCGGCGGTGCAAGGAACTCGGGATCATCCTCGTGTATGACAACGCGTACTCGGAGATGACGTTCGACGGCTATGTGGCCCCGAGCATCTTCGACGTCCCCGGGGCGCGCGACGTGGCGATCGAGTTCCATTCGCTCTCGAAGACCTACAACATGACCGGATGGCGCTGCGGCTGGGCCTGCGGCAACCCCGCGGTGGTCGGCGCGCTCGCGAAGGTGAAGAGCTTCCTCGACACGGGCCAGTTCATGGCGGTGCAGCGCGCGGGCATCGCGGCGCTCGAGTCGCATGCGAGCTGGGTGCCAGGCAACGTCGAGGTCTTCCGCCAGCGTCGCGACGCGGCGGTCACCGCGTTCCGCGCGAACGGGTTCGCCGGCGTCGAGTCACCCAAGGCGTCCATGTACCTGTGGGTCCCGCTCCCGGCCGGAGTGAAGTCGATGGAGTTCCACGAGCGCTGCATGCAGGAGGAGGGCGTGATCGTCCTCGCGGGCGCGGCGCTCGGCGCGGGTGGTGAGGGGTTCTTCCGGATCTCGTTCATCACGAGTCCCGAGCGGATCGCCGAGGCTGCCGTGCGCTGCGGGAAGGTGCTCACGCGCATGACCGGCGCGTGAGGCCGGGGCGCGCCGCCGTCGCACTGGCGGCGTTCTGCGCCAGCGCGGCGTGCGCTGGCTCGCGCAGTGCGGGCGGGGCACCCGGGACGACGCGGGTGATCCCGCTGGGCAGCGACATCGGCCTGCCGGCCGGACCGCGGCTTCGCTCGCTCCCCGCCGACCAGCGGTTCCGGTTCGTCGCACCCGATTCGATCGTGCGCGGCAGCACGAGCGAGGATGCCGCGAGCGTTCGCCTGGTGAGCGATCTCCGCACGGGTATCTCGGTCGTGCTCCACAGCCATGGCTGGCGCGAGTCGAGCGACTCCGCCGAGTTCGACGTCGCGGTGTTCACGAGTCGGCGCACGATGTGGCGTACGGAGATGCGCGAGGAGCAGGTCCCCGCGACGTCGACGAGCAACCTGCCGCGCTGCGACCTGTCACGGATGGGGAATCAGCCGCGGTGCACGAACGAGCCGCCGCAGCGCACGCGGACCGTGCGCGTGTCGGTGCCATACACCATCTCGCGGACCCACGGCATCGTGCGCCGCCGCGCCGATGGCGCCGTGCGCTACTGGTCGTTCGGCGAGACCGATCTCGAGCGCGTGAAGGCGACGATCGCCCGCGACCTCCTCGCGATGCTGCTCACTCCGGAAGGCTGAGCACCACCAGGCGCGAGGTCGTGCCTGCGCCGGTGGCGATGGCCACGTACTGCTTGCCGTCACTCGCGCGGTACGTCATGGGGTTCGCATAGGCGGCCTGGCCGAGGTCGAATTCGAGCAGGGTCACACCGGTGCGGGTGTCGATGGCGTGGAGCACCGGTCCTCCGCCGGTCACGAGCACGACCCCTCCGCCCGACACCAGCGCACCCGGTGCGCCCGCGACCCCGAGTCGGGCGGGGAGCACCGCGTCGCGCAGGGCCGGATGCTGCCGCACGTCCGGCGAATCACCCAGCGGGACGTGCCACATGGTCTCGCCCGAGTTCATGTCGATCGCGGTGAGCGTCCCGTACGGCGGCTTGATGAGCGGCAGGCGGCCGCCGATGAGCACGCCGTCGGCGGCGCGCAGCGCGAGGGTCGGCGACGACCCGGGCAGGTCGAGCTGATAGGCGCCATCCACCGTGTCACTCGGTGCCTCGCGCCGGAACAGCCGGAAGAGGGCCGGCGAGTTCGTGGCCTTCACGAACAGCCAGCCGGTGGCGGGGTCGATCGCCGCGCCACCCCAGCCCGCGCCACCGATCACGCCCGGGAGCGTGAGGGTGCCGTCGAGCGACGGCGGCGTGTACATCGGACCGCGCCGGTACGGCGCCAGCTGCGCGAGCGCGGCCTCGCGCAGGGCCGGGGTGAAGTCGATGAGGTCGGCGTCCGTGAAGCCCTGTCTCGCGAACGCTGCCGGCTTGGCGGGGAAGGGCTGCGTGGCTGCGGTGCGTTCTCCCGGCACGTCACTCGCAGGCACCGCGCGCTCGTCGATCGGCCAGATCGGCTCACCCGTGGCGCGATCGAACGTGAACAACATCCCCTGCTTGGTCGGCACGACGACCACGTCACGTCGGCGACCGTCCTGCGTGACCGTCATCAGGTTCGGCGGGGCCGGGAGGTCATAGTCCCAGAGCCCATGGTGCACGATCTGCCGGTGCCACACCCGACGCCCGGTGCGTGCGTCGAGCGCGACGATCGCCTCGGCGAAGAGGTTGTCGCCGGGCCGGGCGCCCCCGTACCAGTCATTCGTCGGGGTCGACACCGGAAGGAACACCAGGCCGCGCGCACTGTCGACCGTGAACGGTGCCCAGACGTTCGTGTGGCCAGCGGTGCGCCACGAGTCGCGCTCCCAGGTCTCGTTGCCGACCTCGCCGGCGATGGGGATGGTCCGGAACCGCCACACGCGACGGCCGGTGCGCACGTCGAACGCCTGCACGTCGCCCGGCGGATCGTTCACCGATTGCAGCCGATCGCCGACACCGTTGCCGACGATCACGAGGTCGCCCCACACCACCGGCGGCGACGTGTTGGTGTATCGCTCGCGCCGCACCGGGCGGTCGAGCTGCGCCGTAAGGTCCACCACGCCGTCGTCGCCGAAGCCGGCGATGGGCGTCCCGTCCCGGGCGTCCAGCGCGAACAGGCGCCAGCGGGAGTTGATGAACACCCGGCGCGAGCGACCGTCGGTCCACGTCGCCACGCCACGATGCACGAACCCGGTGCCATTGCTCGGCTGGCCGAGCGTGCGCCACGGATCCGTCGCGAACGACCAGAGTTCCCGCCCGTTCCGGCCGTCGAGCGCGACCACGCGGTTGTACGGTGTGGGGAAGAGGAGGGTGTCGCCGATCGCGAGCGGTGTCGCCTGGAAGTTGCCCGGCCGCGCGGGCTTCTGGTCCGGTCCGGCCGCGATCGGCGCCTCATGTGCGTCCCATGTGAAGGCGACGCGCAGCGTGTGCACGTTGCTGCGGTTGATGTCGCCGAGCGGCGAGTACTTGAGCCCGCCGGCGTCCCCGCCGTACGTCGGCCAGCCGACCGCCTTGCCGCGCGCGCGATCGACGCGGGCCGGGCCGAGCGCGGTGACTCCGCCTTTCATCACGAAGGCGACGCGACGCATCGCGGTGATGTCCGTCAGCGGATCGCCGTCCACGGCGATGAGGTCGGCGACCGCGCCGACGCGGGCCGTGCCGATGCTGTCGCCGAGTCCGAGCGCCTGCGCGGCGAGGCTGGTCGCCGCGCGGAGCGCCTCCGTTGCCGACTGGCCTCCCTGCTGCACGCGGTACACGATCTCGCGCGCGTTCTGCCCGTGCGCTCCGGCAACCGCGTCGGTGCCCATGACGACCTTGAGGCGCGGCGTGGCGATCGCCGCGCGGAAGACGACGAGGTTCGTCGGGACCACGTCCTCCATGAACTTGAATCCTTCGTCCGTGAAGTTCCCCGTCCCGGCGAATCGCGCGCGGTTCTCGAGGTAGTTCTGGATCACGAGCCCGACGTTCGGTTCGAAGTAGGTCCCCGCCTCGGCCATCATCCGCAGCTCGACGTCCGTCGCCTGCGTGCCGTGGGTGACACCCGTGCACCGGGCGCCGACCGCGGCGCGGATGGCCGAGGCCGCGTGCGCATGCACCCAGCTGCGGAGGCCGAGCGCGCGCGCCTCGCCGCAGGCGGCCTCGATCTGGGCATCGCTGAGGGTCTGGCCGCCGCCGTCGCGGATGCTGCGCGACGCGAAGATCTTGATCACGTCGCTCCCGCGGGCGGCGGTCGTGCGGACCCACGCGCGGATCTGCTCCGGCGTCCGCGACGTGTCGCTGAACTGCGCGACCGAGGTGAGCAGCCGCGGGCCGTCCGTCCTCCCGTCGGCGATCGCGGCACGGAGGTCGAGGTCGATCGCGGCCCCGAGGCTCTGCACCGTGGTGAATCCCGCCCGCAGCGTGAGCGTCGCGTTCTCCATCGCCGCGCGAAGCCGCTGGGCGGGTGACTCACCGCGCGTGTTCGCGCGGCCGTCGGCGCCGAAGTGACCGTCGATGTGCACGTGCGTGTCGATCAGCCCTGGGAGCACCGTCAGCCGCGCGAGGTCGTACGAGACGCGCTGCCCGTCGCGATACGGCGTGATCGCCGTGATGCGCGAGCCGGTGACGGTGATCAGGACATCGCGCCGCACGCCGCCGACCCCGTCGAGGAGCGTGCCGGCGCGAATGGTGAGCGGTGCCGGCGCCTGCCCGCGGAGCGGCGCCGCCAGCAACGAGAGCAGGATGGGCAGCAGGAGCGAGGACGTGGCGCGTCGCATGAGCGGCTCGGGTGGGGGCGAGCGGGAATGTGCGCGCGTCTCGCGGCGGACGCCACGCGGCGTTACCGTCAGGCCGTGACGACCGACCGACGGCGGTTCCTCAAGCGGGCTGCACTCGTCGCCGCGAGCACGGCCGGTGCGCAGCGCGTGGATCCCCAGGTCGCGGCGCCGCGCAGCCTCGACGCCGTGCTGCTGGCCGCCGTCGGCGAAGCCGTGCTGCCCGAATCGCTCGGCCCCGACGGACGCGCGCAGGCCGTCGCGGCATTCGCGCGATGGCTCGCCGGATATGCGCCGGTGACGGAGCAGATGCACGGGTACGGCGACGCCGAGATCACGTACACGCCCAGCGACCCGGCACCGGGCTGGGACGCGCAGCTCGCCGGGCTGGACCTCCTCGCGCGACGCAAGCATCGCCGCGCGTTCGCGCGACTCGGGGTGCCGCTGCGCCGCGCCGTGCTGGCGACGCAGATCGGCCGCGGCGGTGGGGCGCGATTGCCGTCGGATCCGCTGGCGGCGACGCACGTCGCGGTGGCGCTCATGGCGCACTGGGCCGCATCGAGCACTGCGACGGACCTCGCGTATCAGGCGCGGATCGCGAAGGGCGAGTGCCGGGTGCTCGCCGACACCGTGCACGAACCCCTGCCGATCCGCGGGGCGGTGCGCTCGTGACGGCGCCCCGGACGCCGGTCCCGCGGGCGACGCCACCGCGCGCGCTCGAGGCCGACATCGTCATCATCGGCAGCGGCATCACCGCGGCGATGATGGCCGCGAAGCTCGCCGCGGAGCGCGGCGCATCGATCCTCGTCGTCGAGGCGGGTGGGCCGAGCGTGCCGCTCCGTGACCGGGCGCTGCGCCGCGCGCGGTGGATGGAGTACGGCGAGACCCCGTGGCCGGGCGATCACGTCGACGACCAGAACGCGCTCGGTACCGCGCACGGGTTCTCGCCGTCGATGAACGTCGGCGGCCTCGCCATGCATTGGGGTGGCGTGACGCCGCGCTACTCGCCGGAGGACTTCCGCCTCAGGTCCCTCTACGGTGTCGGCGACGATTGGCCCATCTCGTACGAGGACCTCGACCCGTTCTACCAGGAGGCCGAGGAACGGATGGGCATCTCCGGCGAGCAGGGACCCGCCGAGATGGATCCGCGCGGCAAGCCGTTCCCCATGCCGCCGCTCCCGCTGAGCCACAACCTCGCGCTGCTCAAGGCGTGGGCGGCCAAGGCAGGCGTGGCCATGTGGAGCCAGCCGAGCGCGAAGAACTCGGTGACCTACGACGGCCGCGCGGTCTGCCAGCGGTGCGACACCTGCTACCCCATCTGCCCGACCGGCGCGAAGTACTCGCCCGACTTCACGTTCGACGCGTTGGTGCGCGCGGGCCGCATCCGGCTCGTGACGGACACGCTGGTGCGCCGCCTGCATGCGGACGCGCGCACCGGGCGCATCACGCACGCCACGGGCAACCACGCGCGACGGATCGACGAGCCCGTCGAGATCCGTGCCCGGCTGTTCGTCCTCGCCGCGGGATTCACCTGGTCACCGCACCTGCTGCTGCTCTCCGCCGACGCGGCGCACCCGAACGGGCTCGCGAACCGGTCCGGGCTCGTCGGCAAGTACCTCTGCGGCCATCGCAACGTCGCGGCGCAGATCCGCTTGCCGTTCCGGATGTTCCCGGGCGTGAACGCCCAGCACTCGCTCGTCACCAAGCAGTTCATGCGGCCGGGCCGGCTCGAGCGGTACATCCGGCACGACCTGCGCGTGTGGGAGAGCACCTTCGGCCAGGAGCCCCGGCTCCGCGGCGAGGACGGCGCGATCCTCTTCGGCGACGCGATGCTCGATGATTGGCGCACGCGCACGCGGTTCGGGACGGCGCGCGTGCGCGCCTACTACGATGTCCTGCCCGCGCGGGAGAGCGAACTGGTCCTCGATGCGACGGCGCGGAACGCGTGGGGCGACCCGATGCCTCGGCTCGCCTTCCGCGATGCGCCCGAGTCGGTCGCGCTGCGTGCGTGGACCGAGGAGCAGTTGCGCGACCTGTTCCGCCGCATGGCCCGCGCCGGCGACGGGGAGATCATCTCGACCGCATCGGCGGCAGGCGACATCGGGCAGGAGCACCCGGGCGGCGGATGCCGGATGGGGAACGATCCGGCGTCGAGCGTGGTAGACCGGGATGGCCGAACGCACGACCACGAGAACCTCTTCGTCGCCGGCGCGCCGACCAATGTCACCGCGAGTTGCTGCAACGGGACGCTCACCTTCGCGGCCCTCGGACTGATGACCGCCGCGGCCGTCGGCGCCGCGTTCCCCTCACGCTGAGCACCCCATGATCGCTGTCCACCGCGCGCCTCGATCGGGATCGTCGCGCCTTCGCCGGCGCGCCGTGGCCGTCGTGGCGATGCTGAGCGCAGGTTGCGCCACGGCCGGGTCGCGTATGGCGAGCCGGGAGTTCGTCGGCGGCACCGCGCTCGCGCCGGGGGCGACCCTGGAGTCGCTGCCCGACAGTGCCACGTTCGCGTGGATCGACCCGACCAACAGCATCCTGCACGCGACGCCCGGCGATGACGGACACCGGGATGACCCGGGGATCCCCGGATTGCGGGAGGACGTGGCGATCGTGCTCCGCTCGCACCACTGGCGCGAGGTGCCGGCGGATGAGGCGACGTACCGGCTCACGCTCGGGCGCATCGACCGTCCCGATCCCGCCCGGAATCCCGCGCGCGACGGAGGGATCCTGGCGAACGCGACCCTCCCGGTCTGCACCGGTGCGGTGGGGGAGCGACGCGAGCTGAACTGCTCCACACGACCGACCGACGTACGGAACTCCGACGGACTGTCGGTCACGCGCTACGGCTCATGGGTCGTGTTCGTCATCCGGCGCCGCGATGGGGCGCTCTACGCGGCGCGGCGGCAACTCGTCTGGGACGCGATGCCGGCCGACTTCGACTTCGCCGCCGAGACGCTCGCGCTGCTGCGGCGGGGCCGGTAGCAGCGCACGGCGCGACGCCGCCCGCGCGTCCAGCACCCCCTGCGCCGACCGCGTAGTTTCCTGCAGCGCACCTCCGGCGCCGCAGTCGCGCGTCCCACCATCTCCGTGAGTCCGTCCGATGCACCGTCCGATGCTCCATCCGCGCCTCCTCGTCGCCCTGCTGGCGCTCCCCGTCACGCTCCCCGCGCAGCGCGCGATGCGGCCCAACGACTGGCATCGCGTCACCACACTCTCGGCGCCGGCCATGTCGCCGGACGGCAAGCTCGTCGCGTTCACCGTGACCACCGTGGTCGAGCGCGAGAACCGTCGGCACAACGAGGTGTGGGTCGTGTCGACGGCCGGCGGCGATCCGGTGCGCTACACCGCGCCGGCGACGGAGAGCAGCAATCCGCGGTTCTCCCCGGACGGCAAGTACCTGTTCTTCACCTCGCAGCGCGCGGGTGGGAGCGGCAGCACGTGGGCGCTCCGCATGGATGCGCCTTCCGGCGAGGCGGCGCAGGTCGCCGACTACCCGAACGGCTCGTGGACGCGTGACGGGAAGTTCGCGGTCTTCGCGTCGACCGTGACGCCCGACGGTCCGCAGGGCGGCCCTCGCGCCGACAGCTCGAGGGCGGATCCGTACGCCCGCATGCAGCCCATGGCGCGTCCGCCGTTCGGCGCCATCACCAAGCCGGTCGATCCAGCGCGGTTCGACGGTCGCCACATCACCGAGACGCGCTACAAGGCGAACGGCGCTGGCTTCCTGCCCGGACCGCGTGAGGCGCGCGTGATCCGGGCGGAGCAGCTGTTCACGCAGGCGCCCGGTGCCAAGCGCGTCCAGGTGACCAACACCAACTACTCGCACCGCGGCGTGACGGTCTCGCCCGACGGCAAGTGGATCGCGTTCATCGCCAACGCGGAACTGCTCTCCGACTCGGCCGTCGCCCTCCGCGCGGACTCACTCGCGCTCCTGCCCTACGATGCCGCGCGCGACGAGGTCGACCGCAACGAGAACGACATCTTCGTGATCCCCGTCGCGGGCGGCACGCCGCGCAAGGTCGCGACCATCCAGGGCGCCGAGAGCGACCTCTCGTGGTCACCGGACGGACGCCGCCTCGCGTTCATCTCGCGCGCGGGACGGATGAAGAACGCCGGTCTCGCGACGGTCGACGTCGCGAGCGGTGCGGTCGCCGTCCTCAACGCCGGGTGGCGCTACGAGCCGGCCGGCATCGAGTGGCTCCCGGCCGGCGACATCGCGGTCTGGGCCGACATCGGCGGCTCCAGCGGACTCTTCATGATCAACCCGCGCGATGGCCGGCTCCGCGAGGTGCTCGGCGGGCGCCGCAAGATGAACGGCTTCACGTTCGACAACGCCGGCCGTCAGGTCGCGTACGTCGCGACGAGCGTCAACAAGCCCACCGAGCTCTTCATCGCCGGCGTCGACGGCAAGGGAGAGCGCAAGCTCACGGCGTTCAACGATGTGCTCAATCGTGAGATCGCATGGTCGGACGCCGAGCGCTTCACGTTCAAGTCCGTCGGCGACGTCGAGATCGAGGGCTGGCTGATGAAGCCGTTCGGCTACGTCGAGGGGCGCAAGTACCCGCTCGTGCTGTACATCCACGGCGGCCCGCACAGCCAGTACGGCGAGCAATGGTTCGACGAGACGCAGAACCTCGCGGCCGCAGGGTTCATGGTGCTGTATACCAACCCGCGAGGCTCGAGCGGCTACGGCGCGGACTTCACCTTCTCGACCCGCGGCCGATGGTTCGCCGAGGATTACCAGGATCTCATGAAGGCGACCGACATCGCCGCGATGCGTGCGGATGTCGACTCGACGCGCATGGGGGTGACGGGCGGTTCGTACGGCGGCGTGATGACCGCGTGGGTCACGGTGAAGACCGACCGGTTCAAGGCCGCGCAGACCGACCGCATGATCAGCAACTGGTGGTCATGGTACGGCACCTCGGACGCACAGGGGCTCACCGAGTTCGAGTTCTACGGCCGCCCGCAGGACAACCCCGCGATGTACGACTCGCTCTCGCCCATCCGCTACGTGCGTCGCGTGCGGACGCCCACGCTCATGGTGCAGAGCGAGGAGGACCATCGCACGCCGATGACCGACGCCGAGCAGTGGTTCGCGGCGCTGAAGCGTCAGGGTGTGCCGGTGGAGTTCGTACGCTATCCGCGGTCCACGCACGATCTCTCGCGCACGGGAGAGCCGTGGCTGCTGGTCGACCGCCTCGGCCGGCTCCGCGACTGGTTCGCGTACTGGCTCAAGCCCTAGGCGCGGAGCGCCAGCGCGTGTCGATAGGGTCGTCGGCGTCCGCGCCGACGACCCTATCGGATCACGACCCCGTTCTTGATCACCAGCCGCACGCGCCGCAGTGCATGGATGTCCGTCGTGGGATCGCCTTCGACCGCGACGAGGTCCGCGAGCAACCCTTCGCGGACCGTCCCGAGGCGCGTCTCCAGGCCGAAGAGGGCGGCATTCCCTGAGGTCGCCGCGCGCAGCGCCGCGGGCGCGCGCATGCCGTACTCGACCATCAGTTCGGCTTCCCAGGCATTGGTGCCGTGAGCGAAGACCCCGGCGTCGCCGCCCATGCACATCGGCACGCCGGCCTCCATCGCGACACGGAACGACGCGCGCTTCGCGAGCATTCGGGCCGTCGAGGGCGATCCCTCGCGCCAGCCGCCCTGCCGGGCCGTGGCTTCCACCGCGGCGAGCGTCGCGCAGTACCCCACGCCGCGCTCCGCCATCAGCCGGAAGGTCGCGGCGGTCCCCCCATCGCCGTGCTCGATCATCGCGACGCCGGCGCGGATGGCCCGCTGCATCCCCTCGTCGGTCGCGGCGTGCGCGACCACCTTGCGCCCGCTCGCGGCCGCGACGGCGACGAGCGCCCGCAGCTCGTCCTCGGTGAAGGTCGGCCGCGCCTCGCCGTTCGGGCCCCACCGATAGTCCGCGTACACCTTCACCCAGTCGGCGCCGTGCCCGATCTGGTCGCGCGCCGCGCGTGTGAGGCCTTCGATGCCGTCGGCCTCCGCGGCGCCCTGCGGGACCTCCCACTCGCTCGCATAGCCCTTCGGGCCGTACGATCCGGTGGCCACGATCGCCCTGGATGCGATGAGCAGCCGTGGCCCCGGGATGATGCCCTGTTCGATCGCCTGCTTGAGCCCTTGGTCCGCGTAGCCCGCACCCTCGGTGCCGAGGTCGCGGGCGGTGGTGAAGCCGGCCAGGAGGGTCGCGCGGGCGTGGTTCACGGCGCGCGCGGTGCGCAGGCTCAAGGACTCCTTGAGCACCTGGTCGTTCCAGCTCGCCTCGTCATACGGATGGAGGAAGAGGTGGGTGTGTCCCTCGATCATCCCCGGGATCAGCGTCGTGCCGCGCAGTTCCCGCACCGTCGTGCCCGCCGGGACGCGCACCTCGGCGCGCGGGCCGACGGCCGCGATGCGCGTGCCCCGCACGAGCACGACCCATCCGGCGCGCGTCGCGTCCTCGTCGCCGACGAAGACGCGGTCGGGCACGAGCAGCGTGAGCGAATCCTGCGCACCGAGACGTGCGGACGGGAGGATGAGGGGCGCGGCGGCCTGCAGGCCGCCGAGCAGGCCGGCGAGTGCGAGCCCGAGCGTTCGGGGACTTCCACTGGAGAGGCTCATCCGCGTTGCTCCGGGACGTCGGTGACCCCGCCGGACACGATGAACGCGAGCACGTCCGAGCTCGGCGCCGCGATCGGTGTCACGCGGTCGCGCGGCACGACCACCAGCTGCCCCGCGAAGTTATAGGACTGCGGGAAGTACACGGCGACATCACCCGGCAGGCCGAGCGCGCCGAGGGAAGGCTGCGTGATGAAGCCGAAGGTGCGCACGGCGTGGTCCGGCGAGAGCGCGACGAGCACCGGCTGGTCGAACCGGCGCTTCTCGCCCACGAAGGCGTTCAGCAGGTCCTTCGTCGACGAGTACAACAGGCGCACGAACGGCAACCGGTCCAGCAGTTCGTCCATCCAGCGCTCGGCCTGCGTCCAGAGGAAGGTCGAGCCGAACCAGCCGATGATCGCGATGCCGACGACGGTGATCACGAACCCGGCGCCCGGGATGGGGAGTCCGAGCCAGCCATCGACGCGCGTCAGCACGACCCAGCAGACCGCGATGGTGACGACGAGCGGCACCGTGAGCACGAGGCCGCGCAGGAAGTAGGTGAGGAAGCGTTTCATGCGCGCACAGCGGGAGGGGGGGACGATGCGTAAGTTCCGAGCTGCAGGCAGAAGATAACCCCGACCCCTCCGCCCCGATGGTCATGCGCGCCCTTCGCCTCCTCGTCCTCCTCGCGTTCGCCCCGCTCGCCCTCGCGGCGCAGACCGCACGGAAGCCGCTCACGCAGGACACCTACGACCTCTGGCGGTCGATCCTCCAGCCCACGCTCTCGGCCGACGGGAAGTGGGCCGTGTACACCGTCACGCCCACGCAGGGCGACGGCGAACTCGTCGCGCGCGCGACGACCGGTGCCACCGAGCATCGCGTGCCGCGCGGCTGGACCGGACGTCCGCTCAACAGCGTGACCGGCACGCCGTTCAGTGCCCAGGCCGCGACGGTGACCGCCGACTCGCGTCACGTGCTCTTCCTCCAGTATCCGACCAAGGCCGCGTCCGATTCGGCGCGCGGGCGCCGCGGGCGTGCCGCCGACGCGCCGAAGAACAAGCTCGCAATCCTCTCGCTCGCGGACGGTCGCGTGACGCTGATCGATCGCGTGCGCGGGTTCCAGGTCGCGCGGGATGGCGGACGGTTCGTCGCCTACCAGATCGACGCCGACAGCACCGCGGCGGCGGGCCGCACGCCCGCCGCGCGCCCTGGCGCAGGCGAGGCGCCGGCGCGTGACAGCACCGCTGCGCCGGCCAAGCGGAAGGACGCCGGCGCGCCGCTCGTGCTCCGCGATCTGGCGAGTGGCACCGAGGTGCGCATCGACGGTGTCACGAACTATGTGATGGACCGGGGCGAGAAGTGGCTCGCCTACAGCGTGACCGGCGCCGATTCACTCAGCGTCGACGGCGTGTACGTCCGCGAACTCGCGACCGGCGCCGTCACGCCGCTCAAGGTCGCGACCGGCAACTACCGGAGCCTCGCCATCGACGAGGCGGGGACCCAGCTCGCCTTCGTGACCGACGCCGACGAATGGAAGTCGGAGAAGTCGCGCGTGACACTGTACCACGCCTCGCTCACGGGCACGCGGCAGAAGCCGGGCGTGCAGCCCGCGAGCGTCGCGGTGGCCGCGGCGGCGGCCGGCGACGGGCTCAAGATCGCCGATCGCGGCGCGCTCGAGTTCGTGCGGAGTGGTGGGGTCCTCCGGTTCGGCATCGCCCACGTGCTCCCGGACTCGATCCCCGCCGACTCGCTCGCCGACAAGGCCGTGGTCGATCTCTGGCACTGGCGCGATACGCGTCCGCAGCCGATGCAGCGTCTCCAGGCCGGGCAGGACCGCAACCGCAGCTATCCGGCCGTCTTCCATGTGGCGACGCGGCAGTTCCGGCGCATCGCGGACGACTCGATGCCCACGGCGCAGTTCTCCGATGATGGTCGGATCGCCGTGGCGACGACCGGCGTGCCGTACGAGATGGACGCGATCGCGGGGGACGACGGCAACGACGTCCGCGTGATCAACACGGTCACCGGGGTCACCCGGCAGGTCGCGACGAAGATCAACGGCAATGGCCAGCTCTCGCCGGCGGCGCGCTTCGTCGTCTGGTGGGAGCAGGGCGCCTGGCGCGCGCATGACATCGCGGCGAATCGCACGCGCGACCTGACGGGCGGCATCACCACCGTGAAGTTCGACCAGGAGACGCACGACACGCCGGGCGAGCCCAATCCGTGGGGTGTGGGCGGCTGGACCAGGGACGACGCGCGCGTGCTGATCTACGACCGCTACGACATCTGGGAGATCGATCCCCTCGGCGTGGCCGCGCCGAAGAACCTGACCGACGGCGCCGGCCGGGCGGGGAACCTCACGTTCCGCCTGCTTGACCTCGACCCCGAGGAGCGCTTCTACGACCCGTCGCAGCCGCTCCTGCTCCGCACGTTCGACAACACGACCAAGTACGCGGGCTTCTACCGCGACCGTGTGGGCGTCGCCGGCGGACCGGAGCGCATCGTGATGGCCCCCAAGTCGTTCCCCATGGTGCAGAAGGCCCGAAGGTCCGAGCAACTGCTCGTCACGCGCGCCGACTATCGCGAGTTCCCGAACCTGTGGACGGGGACGAGCTTCGACGCGCTCACGCGGATCTCCGACGCGATGCCCGAGCAGTCACAGTACTCGTGGGGCGACGTCGAACTCGTGAAGTGGCTCAACTCCGATGGTGTGCCCATGGAGGGACTGCTCTACAAGCCCGAGGGATTCGACCCGTCGAAGCGGTACCCGATGATCACGTACTTCTATGAGCAGCTCTCCGACGGGCTCTACGGCTACAACCGTCCCGCGGGCCGCAACGTGATCAACCCCGTCGTGTACACGAGCCTCGGGTACCTCGTGTTCATGCCGAACATCCACTACACGCCGGGGTACCCCGGACCCAGCGCGGTGAAGTCGATCGTGCCGGGCGTGCAGTCACTGATCGCCCGCGGCATCGCCGACCCCAAGCGGCAGGGGATCAGCGGTCAGTCCTGGGGCGGCTATCAGACGGCGTACATCATCACCCAGACGAACCTGTTCGCCGCGGCGGTGCCCAACGCGACGGTGGTGAACATGTTCTCGGCGTATGGCGGCATCCGCTGGGAGACGGGTGTCGAGCGCGCGATCGTGAACTACGAGCGCGGGCAGAGCCGCATCGGCGGCTCCATCTGGCAGTACCCCGAACGCTACACCGAGAACTCGCCGCTCTTCGCGCTCGACCGCGTGACGACGCCGGTGCTGTTCATGGCGAACGACAACGACGGCGCGGTGCCGTGGTACCAGGGCATCGAGTTCTTCATCGCGATGCGCCGGTTGGGGAAGGAGGCGTACATGGTCAACTACAACGGCGATGCGCACAACCCGCGGAAGTACGCGAACCAGAAGGACATCGACCGGCGGATGCAGCAGTTCTTCGGGCACCATCTGCTCGGGGCGCCGGCGCCGGACTGGATGGAGCGGGGGATCCCGTTCCTGGAGAAGGGCAGGGATCAGGTGGCGCCGCGCACGCAGCCGTGAACCGCTAGGAGCGGGGAGCGAGGATCGAGAAGCGAGGGCCGAGGATCGAACGTGAGTCTTGAAGGAGTGAATCACGAGGGGGAAGGAGCGGTGATCGCGGCGCGTTCTCGCCCTCGATCCTCGATCCTCGATCCTCGATCCTCGACCCTCGATCCTCACGCCTCGATCCTTGCCTCTCGTTTCTCGCTCCTCGCTCCTCGATGCTAGCGGTCACCGCGTCCCGAAGGGCTTCGGCGGAACCGTCTTGAGATACTTGTAGACCGCGACGATCTCCACATCGGTCATGAGCTTCGTCGCGTTGATCGGCATGAAGGGGTTGATCTCGCTCCCGTCGGGCCGCCGGCCCGTGCGCAGGGCGTTCACGAACCCTTCCTGGGTGTAGTGCCCGATCCCCGTCGGCGTGAGGTTCGCCGGCTTCGGCCAGTCCGGCGGGCCGCCCGGGATCGCGCCGCCGCCATAGGTCGCGCCGTGGCAGCCGCTGCATCCGCCGTCGGCGAGGTACTTGCCGTACGCCACCGTGGAGTCGACCGGCACCGACGGCACCACCTCGTTGGTGTGCGTCACCGCCTTCGCGGGGAACATCGGGAAGATCCCGCCGAAGTACAGTGCGCGCGCGAGCGGACCCACCGACGTCGCCGGGCGTTCCCGGTCGACCGGTGCCACCGACTTCAGGTACGCGACCATCATGCCGAGGTCCTCGTCCGAGAGCAGCTGGTACTCGTTCGAGGGCATCACGATGAGGCGGCGGCCGTCGGCCGCGAGCCCGTGACGGACCGCGTGCTCCCAGTCGGCGTCGGTGTAGCTCGCGCCGATGCCGCCGGCGCCGCGCGTGAGGTTCGATGCATAGATGAAGCCCATCGCCGGGTCGTTCAGCAGCGTGTCGCCGCCGAAGTCCTGCCCATGGCAATCCGCGCACTTCCCGATCGCCTTCACCAGATGCTCGCCGCGCGCGATGCTCGCGCTGTCCGTCGGCGCCGCGAACGCGTGTGTGGGCAGCGCGGACTTCTTCGAGAGTTCGGAGCCGGTCCATGCGTACAGCCCGGCGACGCCGACGACGAGCAGCAGCACCAGCGCGCCCAGCGTCATCCCAACGTACTTCAGCACCTTGTTCATCATCGACTCTCCTCGGGGGCGGAGTGAGCGGAGCGTCTGGCATCCCCTGCGGGCGCGTCGCACCGGGTCGAGCGCCATGCCCGACGCAGGGACTACGCTAGGACCGCCGGGCGGTTTCGGCCAGTCGAGCGCTCGATACCGCAGGCGGCCCCGAGTCCCTACTATTCACGCCATGACCGTCTCCCCGACCGCGACTCCCGAGCCCGCCGCGTCCGCCGCGGCGGCCAGCGTGCCCGCCGCGAAGGAAGCGGCCGGCGTCCCTTGGTCCGTCGAGCGCGCGAAGGCGCTCTACAACATCGAGGGCTGGGGCGACGGGTTCTTCGACGTCAACGCCGCCGGTCGCGTCGTCGTGCGTCCCGACAAGGACCGGCCCGAACAGGTGCTCGACCTCTTCGAGCTCGCGCACGACCTCGAGGCGCAGGGCGTCAACCTGCCGGTGCTGCTGCGCTTCTCGGAGATCCTCAAGGCGCGCATCGAGATGCTCCATGCGCGGTTCGCGAGTGCCATCGCCGAGTTCCAGTACACGGGGAAGTACACCACCGTGTACCCCATCAAGGTCAACCAGCAGCGCCACGTGATCGAGGAGATCGTCGAGTTCGGTGAGCCGACCGGCGTGGGGCTCGAGTGCGGCAGCAAGCCCGAGCTCCAGGCGGTGCTCGCGCTCACCGACCGCACCGACCACCTCATCATCTGCAACGGCTACAAGGACGAGGAGTTCATGCGCCTCGCCCTCATGGGGCAGAAGCTCGGCCACAAGGTCCTCATCGTCATCGAGCAGGTGAGCGAGCTCGACGTGCTCCTGCCGGTGGCGAAGGCGATGGGCATCACGCCCACCATCGGCGTCCGGATCAAGCTCTCGAGCGAAGGCTCCGGCCGGTGGGCGCAGTCGGGCGGCGAGAAGTCCAAGTTCGGCCTCACCTCGGCGCAGCTCATGCAGGTCATCGAGCGCCTCAAGGCCGAGGGCCAGCTCGACATCATCAAGCTCATCCATTTCCACCTCGGCTCGCAGATCACGGACATCCGCTTCATCAAGCGCGGGCTGCAGGAGGTGAGCCGGTTCTACGTCGAGCTCCGCCGCCTCGGGCTCGACATCACGTACGTGGACGTCGGGGGCGGCCTCGGCGTGGACTACGACGGGTCGCAATCCACCGCGCAGGCGTCGATGAACTACTCCGCGCAGGAGTATGCCAACGACATCGTCTACACCCTCGCCGAGACCTGCCGCGAGGAGGAGCTGCCGATGCCCGACATCATCTCCGAGTCGGGACGGGCGCTCACCGCGCACCACGCGCTGCTGCTCCTCTCGGTGATCGACGTGGAGTCGGCCGCCGAGCCGGTGATGCCGCACCTCGGCGAGGAGGACCACGCGCTGCTGCACGAGATGGCGGATGACCTGAGGACGGTCAGCCGCAAGAACGTCTCCATGCGCCGCGTGCGCGAGATCTTCCATGACGCGACGTTCGACAAGGAACGCGCGCAGCAGCTCTTCAACTCGGGCGTGCTCTCGCTCCGCGAGCGGGCGATGGCCGAGACGTTCTACCTGTGCACGCTCAATGCGGTCTCCCGGCTCATCGGGCCCAAGCGCGACCACTTCGACGACATCATCAAGGACGTCGATGGCGCGCTGGTCGACCGCTACTTCGCGAACTTCTCGCTCTTCCAGTCGTTGCCGGACAACTGGGCGATCGACCAGCTGTTCCCGATCATGCCGATCCACCGCCTCGACGAGGAACCGATCCGCCGCGGGACCATCCAGGACGTCACCTGCGATTCGGACGGGAAGATCGACCGCTTCATCGGCGGCCGCGACGGGCAGCCGTCGCTGCCGCTGCACGTGTTCCGTGACGGCGAGGCCTACATCCTCGGGATCTTCCTCACCGGCGCGTACCAGGAGATCCTCGGCGACCTGCACAACCTGTTCGGCGACACCAACGCCGTGCACCTGCGGCTGCAGGGCGACCATTACGAGATCACGCACATGGTGCACGGGGACACCGTGACCGAAGTGCTCAACTACGTCCAGTTCCGGGCGTCGGACCTGCTGGCGACGTTCCGGCGGAAGGTCCAGGGGGCGAAGGAGCTCTCCCGCGAGGAGGCGAACATGTTCATCGCGGAGTATGTGGCCGGGCTCGAGGGGTACACGTATCTCGAGGGCGAGGCGGCGCGGTAACGGGCGCACCGGGAGGCGCGAGGAGTCCGGGACGAAGGGGAGGAGGAAGAGATGAGGGGAAGGGAGCGGGAACGCATGGTTCGCCAGCCCCCTCCCCCTTCGATCGGCCCGTCAGCGCCGCGGCCCGGATCCGTCGCGGTCCGCCCTCGCGACCCGGGTCAGCGCGAATCGTACCGCTTGGCGACCTCGCCCCAGTGCACCACGTTCCACCACGCGTCGATGTAGTCCGGCCGGCGGTTCTGGTACTTCAGGTAGTACGCGTGCTCCCAGACATCGAGCCCGAGCACCGCGTGCCTCCCCTCCATGAGGGGATTGTCCTGGTTCGGCGTGCTCTCGATGGAGACCGTCCCGTCCTTCGCCGCCACGAGCCACGCCCAGCCGGAGCCGAAGCGGCCGACCGCCGCCGCCTTGAAGGCGTCACGGAACTTCGCGTAGTCGCCGAACGCCTTGTCGATGGCCGCCGCGACGTTGCCGCTCGGCGCGCCTCCGGACCTCGGGACCATCAGGTTCCAGAACATCGAGTGGTTCCAGTGCCCGCCGCCGTTGTTGCGGACCGCGCCGCGCACCGACTCCGGCACCTTCGCGATGTCGCGGCACAACTGGTCGAGCGACCACGACGCGAGTTCGGGCGCCTTCTCGATCGCCGCGTTCAGGTTGGTGACATAGGCGTTGTGATGCTTGCCATGGTGGATCTGCATCGTCTGCGCGTCGACGTGCGGCTCGAGCGCGTCGGCGGCGTACGGGAGGGCTGGGAGCGTATGGGCCATGCGGGACTCCGATTCAGGTTCAGGGGATTGTCGGGCAATATAGAGGCCGGCGCCGCCGGGGACACCACGCGCGCCCTCGTGCCGCCCCGCCGTTCAGCTGGCGGCCGTCGGCGACTTCGCCGTCCGGGCCCTCCACCACGCGATCACGCCGGGCATCACGCTGACGACGATGATCCCGATCGCCAGCTTCTCCACGTTCTGCTCGAGGCCCGGCACCAGCCGCACCACGTAGTACCCGATGAGCAGCATCGACCAGATCCAGGCGAGTCCGCCGATCACGTTGTAGAACACGAACGTGGGGTAGTGCATCCTCGCCGCGCCCGCGACCACCGGTGCGAAGGTCCGCGCGAACGGCATGAAGCGCGCCATGATGATCGCCTTGCCGCCGTGCTTCTCGTAGAAGTCGTGCGCGGCACGCAGATGACTCTGCTTGAACCACCGCGAGTCCGGTCGCCGGAAGAGCAGTTCGCCGGACTTCCGGCCGATCCCGTACGCGATCTGGTCGCCGAGGATCGCCGCGACGGAGCAGAGGATGCCCAGCCACCAGACGTTCAGCGTCACGATCTGGTTCGGCGCCGAGGCGAACACACCGGCGGTCACGAGCAGCGAGTCGCCGGGGAGGAAGGGGAAGAGCAGTCCCGTCTCGATGAAGATGATCGCCGTGATGCCAGCGTAGCCCGCGGTCGCCACGATCGCGTTGACGTCGGTGATCCGATGGAACAGGTCGAGGAGGAGGTCCATGGGCCGCAATCTAGCCGGGGGGACTAACTTCCACCCCATGTCCGCCCTCGAGCAGGTCGTCGTCGTCATCAATCGCGCGCAGGACCCCGTGAACATCGCCGGCACCGTCCGCGTGATGAAGAACATGGGGATCCGCGACCTGCGCCTCGTCCAGCCCGTCGCCTACGACCCGTGGCGCATCGAGGGCGTCGCCCACGGCACGCGTGACGTGGTGGAGCGCATCCAGCACTGCGACACGCTCGACGAGGCGCTGGCCGACTGCGTGTACACCGCCGCGTTCGCCGGCAAGCGACGCGCGCATCGATGGCCCCTCACCACGCCGCGCGAACTCGCCCCGGTGATGCTCGAGAAATCCGTGCACGGCCGCGTTGCCCTCCTCTTCGGGCAGGAGGACCACGGACTCCCCAATGAGGCGATCGACGCGGCGCAGGTCCTCTGCACCATCCCCACCACCGAGCACAGTTCGCTCAACATCGCGCAGGCGGTGCTCGTCGCGACCTACGAGTTGCACCTCGCGGCCGGTGATGCCACGCGCACCCTCGCCCGGCACAAGCACCACGCCGCGCTACCCAAGCACGACGAGTGGGAGCGCGCGCTCGCCGACATCGACCGGGCGCTCGCCGCGATCGCGTTCTACCGGACGCGCAACCCGGAACACATCATGCGCTCCGTGCGTTCGCTGCTGAATCGCGCCGGGCCGGACTCGCGCGAGCTGACCCTCGTGCGGGCGATGGGCATCGAGGTCCTGCGCACGATCGACCGTGTGAAGCGGGGACTGGATGAACGGACGTAAGGTCGTCCTGCACGCGCACTTGCTTCGAACCCCGACGCGGTTCATTTTTCCGAGGTTCTGCGGCTTGTGAAATCGTTCACAAGCCGAGTGGTCCGTTCGGAATTCCCTCACTCCGAGTCTTGCGCATGACCGGTCGCAGGAAGTGGGTCATCATCCCGGGCCTCGTCGCCATCGCGTTCGCCGCGACGATGATGTCCGCCTACGCAGGCTCACAGGCCGCCGCGCCTCAGGCGCCGGCCGCCGGCGCGCCGGAGACGGCGACGCAAGCCGCCAATCGCGAGGCGTTCGGGAAGGCGCAGCCCGGACCGTGGTCGTACAGCGGTGCCTCGGGCTACACCTTCTACGTGGGTGGCGGCATCGGCCGGTCGCCCGAGCAGCCGGTGAAGTTCCCTCATCCGGTGCACGTGAACTCGCTCAAGATGAACTGCGCGTTCTGCCACAATGCGGCGAACCAGTCGCCCGATCCGGGGCTCCCCGCCGTCGGCACCTGCATGGGGTGCCATACGATCGTCGGCGCCGGCCGCCCCGAGATCGCCAAGCTCACCGAGTACTGGACCAAGAAGCAGCCGGTGCCGTGGGTCCGCATCCATAAGGTGCCGGAATACGTCCACTTCCCGCACATGCGGCACGTGAACGCCGGCGTCACCTGCCAGACCTGCCACGGGCAGGTGAACAACATGTCGCAGGTCTTCCAGGCGCAGTCGCTGAACATGGGGTGGTGCGTCACCTGCCACGTGAACGGCTACTCCCCTGCGGAAGGCGTGCGGGCGGCCGGTCTGGAGCCCGACTCGGCCACCCTAGCGCTCCCGCGCAAGAAGGCGACGTACGATTGCGCCACCTGCCACTACTAGATCGCCCATGACTCCTGACACGAAGGACGCGACCCAAAGCGCCACGGGGACGGAAGCCGCATCGGGCGTGAATCGCCGCGGATTCCTCCAGGTCCTCTCCGTCACCGGCGCCGCCGCGGCCGCGGTCGGTTGCGGCACCGCGGACGTCGAGAAGCTCATCCCGTACCTCGTCTCGCCCGACAACACGGTCCCGGGCGTCTCGAACTACTACGCGACCACCTGCCGCGAATGCGCGGCGGGCTGCGGACTCATCGTCGAGGTCCGCGACGGCCGCGCCATCAAGTCCGAGGGCAACCCGCAGCATCCGGTCAACAAGGGCGCGCTCTGCGCGCGCGGGCAGTCCGGGCTCCAGGGTCTCTACAACCCGGATCGCTTCCGCGGTCCCATGAAGCGCGAGGGCGACAAGCTCGTCCCCACCACCTGGACCGAGGCCATGCAGACCCTCGCCGCGAAGCTCGGCGAGATGAAGTCCCGCGGCCTCGGGAGCAAGGTCGCCTTCATCAATCAGCACGAGCAGGGCTCGTTCCCCGCGTTCCTCGACGGGGTGCTCGGCGGGTTCGGCATCGCGCCGCACATCAGCTATGACGCCGAGGCGCCCGTCGCCGTGGCGCAGGCGAACAAGGCCGCCTACGGTGCGTCCTGGCCGGCGATCGATTTCGCGGCGGCGTCGCTCATCGTCTCGTTCAGCGCGGACTTCCTCGACGGGTGGGGCCTGCCCGTCCCGCAGCAGCTCGCGTTCGCCGAGGCGCGCGGCAAGATCGAGGGCGCGCCGCGCTTCATCTATGTCGGCGCGCGGCGCTCGCTCACCGGCCTCAACGCCGATCACTGGATCCCGGCGAAGCCGGGCTCCGAGCTCGCGATCGTCAATGCGCTCCTCGGGCGCGGCTCGGTCGCCGCGGCCGCCGAGGCGGCCGGGGTCGGGGCGAACCTCATCGAGGGGCTCGCCGCCGAAGTGCGCGGGGCTCGTGCCAGCGCGATCCTCTCGGGCGGTTACGACGAGAACGCCGGGGAACTCGCCGCCGCCGTCGCCGAACTCAACAAGGCGCGGGGGAACGTCGGCAAGACCATCAAGCCGGGCGAGGGCTACCTCGCGTTCGAAGGCGTGGCCGGTCATGCCGAGATGCGAGCGCTCGCGGACCGGATGAGCGCCGGCGACGTGCCGATGCTCCTCGTCCGCGGGGCCAATCCGGCGTACACGACCGCCAAGTCGGTGGACTTCGCGGCGCGCATGGCCAAGGTGCCGTTCAAGGTCTCGTTCTCCAGCGTGCCGGACGACACGACCTCGCTCTGCGATCTCGTCCTCCCGGACCATCATGCGCTCGAGAGCTGGGGCGACGCCGAGCCGGTGCGCGGCACGCTCTCGCTGCAGCAGCCGACGATGGATCCGGTGTTCGATTCGCGCGCGACGGCGGACGTCCTGCTCGCCATCGCCAAGGGCGACCAGTCGATGGCGTCGCGCTATGCCTACGCCGATTATCGTGCCTGGCTCGCCAGCCGCGTGGGGGGCAATCAGGCGCTCAAGAACGCGCTGCCGACCGCGATGATGCCTGGCAGTGCGGCGACGCGGAGCGGGGGCGCGCGCACCGCGACGCGCACCGTGTCCGGGGCCGGCGCGACGGGTGCGTACACGCTCATCGCCTACCCCTCGCCGACGCTCGGCGACGGGCGCGGTGCCAACAAGCCGTGGCTGCAGGAGCTCCCCGATCCCGTCACCAAGATCGTCTGGCAGACGGTGGTCGAGATGCATCCGGAGACCGCCGTGGCGCTCGGCGTCACCGACGGCGAGCACGTGACCGTGCGGACGGCCGCGGGCGAGATCACCGCGCCGGCCTTCGGGTACATCGGACTCCGCCCGGACACCATCGCGATCGCGCTGGGCCGCGGGCAGTCGAACGCGGGCCGCTATGCGGTCGCCGGCCAGAACGCGTGGTCGCTCGTCGCGGCCGCCGAGGATCGGGCCGGTGCGCTCGCGCTCGGCGCGACGAAGGCGGATGTGACGAAGGCGAACGGCAGCGAGCGCATCGTCACCACCGAAGGCTCGGGCCGGCAGCACGGGCGCGGCATCGCGCGGGCGATCGCCCTCCCGGCGCTCCTCGCCGGCGAGGAGGAGCATCCGCACGTGTTCGACGGGCAGGCGAGCACCGAGTTCCTCCCCGGACTCCGCTCGCCGACCGCCAACGACGCGCAGGGTGAACTCGGCGTGCCGGGCTCGAAGGACAAGGGCCAGTACGACCCGAACCATTGGTCAGGCGCCGCGAAGCGGCGCTGGGCGATGACCATCGATCTCGCCAAGTGCACGGGGTGCTCCGCCTGCGTGACGGCGTGCTACGCCGAGAACAACATCCCGACGGTCGGCGCCTCGTGGCAGGGCGCGCAGGTGCTGCCGGACCGGACCGGCTTCGGCGCGAACATCACGCGCTCGCGCGAGATGGCGTGGATCCGCCTCGAGCGGTACTGGGAACTCGACCGCGAGCCGAAGGACGTGAAGTTCGACGCGAACCACGCCGACTTCGAGACGCGGTTCATCCCGATGATGTGCCAGCACTGCGGCAACGCGCCGTGCGAGCCCGTCTGCCCGGTCTACGCGACGTACCACGCGCCGAACGGCCTGAACGTCCAGGTCTACAACCGTTGCGTGGGCACGCGCTACTGCTCGAACAACTGCCCGTACAAGGTCCGCTACTACAACTGGTTCGGGTACGGCGACCCCACGCGCACGCAGTACGCGTTCCCGGAGCCGCTGCAGTGGCAGCTCAACCCGGACGTGACGGTGCGCAACAAGGGCATCATGGAGAAGTGCTCGTTCTGCGTGCAGCGCATCAAGGAGGCCGAGAACCGGGCCTCGCTCGAGGGGCGCGAGCTGCAGGTGGACGAGTTCACCACGGCCTGTGCGCAGGCCTGTCCGTCGCGCGCGATCGTCTTCGGCGACGCGGCCGACGAGAGCTGGTCGGTGGCGCAGTGGGCGAAGGATCGCCGCGCCTACCACGTGTTCGAGGAGCTCAACACCTTCACGGCGGTGGTCTACTTGCAGAAGGTCAACCATCCGGCGCCGTCGGCGTCGGCCACGGCGTAAGGGGGCGCGGACCATGACAGCCATCGCGCATCCAGACGAGCCGCGTCGCCCGAACATCGCGTCGGCCGACATCCAGCTCCCGGCGGTGAAGGACTACGAGCAGGTCGATCGCGAGATCCTCTCGATCCTCAAGCCGACGAAGGCCTGGTTCGCCGGCCTGCTCCTCGCGCTCGCCTGCCTCGGCCTCGGCATCGGCTCGTGGGCGTACCAGATCCACCAGGGCCTCGGCGTCGCCGGCTACAACCCGCCGGTGATGTGGGGCGTGTACATCATCACCTTCGTGTTCTGGGTCGGCATCGGGCACGCGGGCACGCTGATCTCGGCGATCCTTTACCTGTTCCGGGCCGGCTTCCGCACGACGATCTACCGCGCCGCCGAGGCGATGACGGTGTTCGCGGTCATGACCGCGGGCCTGTTCCCCATCATCCACATCGGCCGGCCGTGGAAGTTCTTCTGGCTGATCCCGTACCCGAACTGGCGGCTGATCTGGCCGAACTTCAAGTCGCCGCTCGTGTGGGACGTCTTCGCGATCACGACGTACCTGACGATCTCGACCACGTTCCTCTTCGTCGGCCTGATCCCCGACATCGCCGTGCTGCGTGACCGGGAGACCAATCCGCTCCGCAAGCAGCTGCTCTCGGTCCTGAGCTTCGGCTGGCGCAACAGCGAGCGCGAATGGCGCCACTTCGCCCGTGCGTACCTGTTCCTCGCCGCGTTCTCCACGCCGCTGGTGCTCTCGGTGCACTCGGTCGTGTCGTTCGACTTCGCGATGGGCATCGTGCCCGGCTGGCACACGACGATCTTCCCGCCGTACTTCGTCGCGGGCGCGATCTTCTCCGGCTTCGCGATGGTGTGGACGATCATCATCCCGATGCGCAAGTGGTTCGGCCTCAAGCACTACGTGACGCTCAACCACCTCGACGCCTCGGCGAAGATGGTGCTGTTCACGTCGCTCGTCGTCGGGCTCGCGTACCTCATCGAGTTCTTCATCGCCTGGTACGGCGGCGTGCAGCCCGAGCAGGATTACTTCTGGAACCGGGTGTTCGGCCAGTGGTGGTGGGCCGCCTGGATCATGCTCACCTGCAACATGATCCTCCCGCTCTCGCTCTTCTCGCAGAAGCTGCGCCGCAACCCGACCTGGCTGTTCATCCTCTCGATCTTCATCAACATCGGGATGTGGTTCGAGCGCTTCGTGATCGTGGTGCCGTCGCTCTCGCACGACATGGAGCCGTGGCAGTGGTCGAGCTACGTGCCGACCTGGGTCGACTACGGCCTGCTCATCGGGTCGTTCGGCTGGTTCTTCATGTGGTTCCTGCTCTTCGTGAAGCAGCTGCCGGTGATGGCGCTCGCGGAGATCAAGGAGATCATCCCGCCGAAGATGAAGAAGTCCCACGCGCATCACGGGGGGCACTGAGATGCATCGCGGCATGATCGGCGTCTTCGCGGAGCTCGACAGCACCGTCGAGGCGATCGAGGAACTCAAGCACAAGAAGCTCGGCGACATCACGGCGTACACGCCGACCCCGCGGCACGAGCTGGAGCACGCGGTCGAGCCGCCGCCGTCGCCGGTGCGGAAGTTCACGCTCGTCGGGGCGCTGTGCGGCGTGTGCTTCGGCTACTGGCTCGCGATCTGGGGGTCGGAGTACTGGCCCCTCGTGGTCGGCGGCAAGGCGATCAGCACCTGGATCCCGTACACCGTGTTCGGGTTCGAGGTGATGGTCATGGTCGGCGCCCTGTCGACCGTGTTCGGCATGTTCTATCTCGCGGGCATCCCGCGCCTGACGATGACCGTCGGGTACGACGCCCGCTTCAGTGCTGGCAACTACGGCGTCTGGTGCGAGTGCGCGCCGGAGAAGCTCGCCGAAGTCGAAGCGATCCTGCGCCGTCACGGCGCGGTGGAGGTGCGCGGTGACCGGTAATCCCATGCGACGACTCGCGCTCCTCGCGCTCCCGCTCGCCCTCGCGGCGTGCGATCCGGCGGACTGGATCACCGACATGAAGCAGCAGCCCACCGTGGGCACGTGGCAGAAGTTCTCGAGCGACTCGGCGGCGGGGGACACCATCCCGTTCCGCGGGAACCCGCAGGGCTCGGTGCCGTCGCACGGCGTCGCCGTGGCGGCGTGGCAGGTGTCGTACACGCCGATGCCCGCGACGGTCGACTCCCTCTCGGGCCTGGTGAACCCGGTCGCGCCGGACGAGCGCTCGTTGGCGAACGGCCGGAAGGTCTTCCAGATCAACTGCGCCGTGTGTCATGGCGACCTCGGCGACGGGAAGGGCATGCTGGCGACCGTGTCGGGCATCGCCTTCGTCCCGGCGATCAACGGCGCCGCGACACAGGCGCGGTCCGACGGCTACATCTTCGGCATGATGCGCAACGGCCGCGGCCTGATGCCGCCGCAGAACCGCATCCCCGAGGAGATGCGCTGGGACGTGGTGAACTACCTGCGCGGACTGCAGGGCCGCTACGCGGTCCAGACCGGCCCCGTCGGATTCCCCGGCCAGACCGGCACCGCGCTCCCCGGCTTCTCGAAGATGGGCCCCACTGTCCCGTCCGCGTACGCGCGGCCGAGCACCACGGGCATCACCCCCAAGGCGGCCAAGCCGGCGGGCGAGGCGACGGCTGAGCCCAGGCACAACGGAGGCCACGAATGAGCGGCCAGCACCACTACTCGCCGCCGCGCGACCAGTTCGTCGGCGTCCTGCAGTCGAAGTCCATGCCGGCCCTCGCCAAGAAGGGCGCACTCATCGTGGGCGTGCTCGGCATGCTCCTCTTCGCGGCGGGAGCATTCACCGGCGAGGCGCGCGCGTGGCAGGCCTTCCTGCTCAACTGGCTCTTCTTCACGACCATCGCCTCGGCCGGCGTGATGTTCTCGGCGGTGCAGCGCATCACCACCGCGCGCTGGTCGCGCGGCGTGATCCGGTTCCTCGAGGGCTACGTCGCGTTCCTGCCGTTCGCCGCGGTCGGGCTGCTGATCATCCTCGTCGGCGGCAGGTCGCACCTGTACCCGTGGTGGGACCTCGTCGGCACGGGGGAGCTGATCCCCGAGAAGGAGACGTACTTCAACCACGCCTTCTTCTACGGCCGCTCGCTGATCGCGTTCGGCGCGCTGCTCGTGCTGCAGGTGTGGTACGTGTGGACCTCCGTGCGCCTGGACGTCGGCGTCACGCCGGAGCACGGCGCCTCGTGGGCGGCCGGTCTCCGCGCGAGGATGCGCGCCGGGTTCGGCGAGGAGCGACGCGAGCTCCACTCCACGCACTCGCTCCAGGGCAAGCTGGCGGTGCTCATGGCGCTGGTGTTCGGGTTCGGCTGGTGCGTCCTCGCGTGGGACCACTCGATGTCGCTGGACTATCACTTCTTCAGCACGATGTACGGATGGCAGGTCTTCATGGGCGGCTGGCTCGTGGCCCTCGCGACCTGGTCGGTGCAGTTGCGCTGGTGGAAGGGGCAGTTCCCCGAGCTCCCCGAGCTGATCACCGACAAGCACTATCATGACATCGGCAAGCTCGTGTTCGCGTTCACGGCGTTCTGGGGCTACCTGACCTTCTCGCAGTTCCTCGTGATCTGGTATGGCAACCTCGCCGAGGAGACGCACTTCTTCACGCTGCGGCTCTCGGGCGCGTGGAAGACGACGACGCTCCTCGCGGGGGTCCTCACCTTCCTGCTGCCGTTCTTCGGCCTGCTGTCGGTGAAGGCCAAGCTCTACTCGCCGACGATGCTCTTCTTCGCCGCGTGCTCGTTCGTCGGGCTCTGGTTCTCGCGCTACACGGAGATCTATCCGTCGATCTACGGGACCAAGGTGGAGCACGCGCCGCTCGGGTTCTGGGAGCTCGGCATCTTCGCCGGCTTCCTTGGTCTGTTCGTGTGGAGCTACGCGCAGTTCATGGACGCCTTCCCCAAGGCGCAGGTCTTCAAGATGACGTCGAAGTACCGCGACGAGGTGCAGGTGCCGGTGAACCCGGAGACGATGGAGCCGCTGCCGGCGCACGAGTAGCGGGGCAGCTGGCGGATGGCAGATGGCAGAGTGACGGCGGGGGTCGGCGTTGCGCCGGCTCCCGCCGTCGGTCTTTGCGGCACACTGCGTTCCGACTAGCTTCAGGCAAGGCACGCGCGGGGCGTTAGCTCAGCTGGGAGAGCACCTGCTTTGCAAGCAGGGGGTCGCCGGTTCGATCCCGGCACGCTCCATCGACGGGCGCCGTTCACCTTGGTGGGCGGCGCCCGTCCGTGCGCACGGCCCTCGTCACTCTCCATCCTCTGGCTGACCCCATGACTGCGACCGTTCCCGCTGCCATCCCTGCGCCCGGCACCCTCGCGCCTGACTTCACGCTCGACTCCACCGATGGGCCGCTGACGCTCTCGTCGTACCGGGGCAAGCAGCACGTCCTGCTCGCCTTCTTCCCGCTGGCGTTCACGTCGACCTGCACGGCCGAGCTCTGCGCCTTCAGCGATGACTACTCGGCGTTCACGGGCAGCGATGTCGCGGTGATCCCGATCAGCGTCGATTCGGTGCCGACCCTGAAGGAGTATCGGGCGAAGTACGCGATGAAGGAATCGCTCGCCTCGGACTTCAAGCGCGAGGTCTCCGTCGCCTACGGCGTGCTCCATCTCGAGCGTTACTTCTCCAAGCGCGCCTATTTCCTCATCGACAAGGCCGGCGTGGTGCGGTGGGCGTTCGTCGAGGAGACGCCGGGCACGAGGCGAGAGAACGCGGAGATCCTGGCGGAGATCGCCAAGTTGGGCTGACGGCCGAAGGCCGGATGATGCGCCGCGAACGGCGATGCGGGGTCCGTCCGCATCGCCGTTCGATTTCCGACCATCCGCCGACGGGTTCCAGTCGAGGTCTATCGCTTGATCTCGATCCGGCGCGCCTTCGGGGCCTCCTTCGGCACGACCACGGTCAGGAGCCCGTTCTCGAAGCTCGCGCTGATGCGGTCCTCGGCCGCCGACTGCGGCAGCTGGAAGGTGCGCTTGAAGCTCCCCTGCACGCGCTCGGAGATGTGCCACCTGGCGGGCGCCTCCCCGCGATCCTCGGCCGTCACCTCGGTGGCGCTCGTGTCAGCTCGGTTCGTCGCCGGGCGGTTCGCTGCGCGCTTCTCGCCGCGCACCGTCAGCACGCCCTGCTCGAGGGTGACGTCCACCTGCTCCGGCGCGATGCCGGGCAGTTCGATCTCGAAGTGGTAGCTCTCCGCGTCCTCGCGCACGTCGGTCGCGGGCGACCAGGTCGCGGGCGCGGCGGCCACGCGGCTGAAGGCGTCCTCGAAGAGGCGGTCGACGTCGCGACGCAGCGAGAAGAGCGGGGGTAGGGTCGTCGTGCGGTACACCATGACTGCATCCTCCGGTCGGTAGGTGATGAGGGAGTGGGAGATCGGACGCTCGGCGCGCCCGCATGCCACTCCTTCGAGCATCCGGCATGCCGTGCCGTGCCGGTCGATTCGACCGCGCGGTTTGCCGGGGTGACCGGCCACGCTGTCAGCTTGGCGCGCGGGGTCGGTCCCGTACCTTGTCCGCCGCCCGGACCGGACCGTACCTTCCGCTCCATCCCTCCGCTCACGTGACCACCCCCACCTCCTCGCCTCCTGCGGACACGCGCGCGGCGCGCGCCCTCGCCGCGTTGACGGGGATCAGCGCCGAGCTCGCGTCGTCGCGCGCGCTCGAGTCGAGCATCGAGCGGGTCCTCGACACGGTGCGCGAGTTCGTCGCGGCGTCGGAGACGGGCCTGTGGCTCCACGCGCCGCAGGGACTCATCCGAGGCTGGTCCAGCGGCGGGGCCGGGATCACCGAGGCCGAGGTGCGCGTGGGGCTCGCGGCCGGCGAGACGGCGCACGGCCCGCACGTCGTGGCGATCGTCTTGGGCGAACGGCGCGTGGGCGCGCTCGTGCTCCGCACGACGCGTCGGCTCGAGGCCGAGGAGCGCCTCCTGCTCACCGCCCTCGCGAACCTCCTCGCGCCGGAGCTCGCGCACGCGGAGCGTTCGCGGCAGCTCGAGGTGGAGGTCGCGTCGCGCACCGCCGAGATCGAGCGCGGCCGCCGCTTCACCGAGAAGATCATCGACTCGCTGCCCCTCGGCCTGTACGTGATCGACCGCGAGTACCGCATCCAGAGCTGGAACCGCAAGCGCGAGACGGGCATGCAAGGCGTCTCGCGCGACGAGGCGCTGGGCCGGACGATCTTCGAGATCCTGCACCGTCAGCCGGCGGCGATGCTGCGCCGGGAGTTCGACGAGGTGTTCGGCACCGGGCGGATGGCCGAGTACCAGATGGAGTCCATCGCGTCGGGCGAGCAGCGGACCTATCGCATCACCAAGATCCCCATGCGGCTCGGCGACGGCCCGGTGACGCACGTCATCACCATCGGCGAGGACATCACCGACTGGCGGCAGGCGCAGGAGCGCTTCACGCAGGCCGAGAAGCTGGCGGCCATCGGGCAGCTCGCCGCCGGCGTCATGCACGAGATCAACAACCCGCTCGCGACGATCGCCGCCTGCGCCGAGTCGCTGGGCTACCGGATGGATGACCTCGCGCGCTCGGGCGTGACGATCGCGCCGGAGACGCACGACTTCCTCGACATCATCGACAAGGAAGTGGTGCGCTGCAAGCAGATCGTCGACGGCCTGCTCGACTTCAGCCGGCCCAAGCAGCCGCGCAAGGAGCGGGTGGACCTCAACGACGTCATCTCGCGCACGCTCTTCCTCCTCAAGCACCACGTGCGCTTCAAGAAGCTCACGGTCGAGACGGCGCTCGACCCGCTCCTCGGGCGCGTGCCGCAGGCCAACACCGAGCAGCTGGTCCAGGTCTTCATGGCGCTGCTGCTCAACGCGATGGACGCGATGGGCGAGAAGGGCACGGTGCGGATCGTCACGCGCCGCGACGGCGACACCTCGGCGATCGCGGAGGTGATCGACACCGGGCACGGGATCGCGCGGGGCGAGCTGGGGAAGATCTTCGAACCGTTCTATACGACCAAACCGCAAGGCCAGGGCACCGGGCTCGGGCTGAGCATCTGTTACGGCATCGTGCAGGAGCACGGAGGGAGGATCGAGGTGGACAGCGTACTCGGGCAGGGGGCGACGTTCCGCGTGGTCCTGCCGGTGGTGGCCTGACATGAAGGTCCTGGTGATCGAGGACGACCCGACGGTCGGGCAGTTCGTGAAGCGCGGGCTCGAGGAACAGCGCTGGTCAGTGGACCTCGTGGCCGACGGCGAGGAGGGCGAGGCGCTCGCCCGCTCGCAGCCCTATGACCTCATCGTGCTCGACCTGCGTCTGCCCGGCCGCTCGGGGCAGCAGGTCCTCCGCAACCTGCGCGCGCGGGGGTTCGAGAAGCCGGTGCTCGTGCTGACGGCGCAGGACGCCGTCGACGCGAAGGTCGAGACGCTCCGCGCCGGCGCGGATGATTACGTGACCAAGCCGTTCGCGTTCGAGGAACTGCTGGCGCGCGTGGAGGCGCTCGCGCGCCGGCCGCGCGCGATCGTGTCGCCGCGCCTCACCGTCGCCGACCTCGTGGTGGACCTCGACGCGCGCGAGGTCACGCGCGCGGGGAAGGCGGTCGAACTCACGCCCAAGGAGTTCCTCGTGCTCGAGTACCTCGCGCGGCACGCGGGCCGCGTGCTCTCGCGCACGCTCATCACCGAGTACGCGTGGGGCTACCACTTCGACCCCGGCACCAACATCGTCGACGTCGTGATCAACCATCTGCGCAAGAAGATCGACGCGGCCCACGACAAGAAGCTCATCACCACCGTGCGTGGCGTGGGCTACGTGCTGAAGGGGTAGGGTCCCGCCGTGCGGACCATCCGCGGCCGGCTCACCGTCGGGTACGCGATCGCGCTCGGCGCGACGCTGCTCGTCGTCGCGATGGTGATGATCGCCTCCAGTCGCGCCTCCGCGCAGCGCGTGCTCCAGGCGCGCGTCGACAACGCCGGGCGCCTCGCGTCGCGGATCATCGAGCAGGCGGGGACCTCGCTCTACCAGCGCGTGCAGGTGTCGGAGGACTCGCTTCCCCTGCCGCCCCTCTCGGGCAGCGTCGCGAGCCGACTCGCCGCGTTGCCGGGCTACGTCCTCATCGCCGATTCCTCGCGGCTCCTCTTCGCGAGCGGCCCGGTCGCGCAGCTCTGGTGGACCGACCAGGCCAAGCTCGTGCTCGGCGTACGCGGGGCGACCGCGGCGCAGAACGCCGTGGCGATCATCCCCCTCGACTCGGCACCGGGTCGCGTGTTCGTGCAGGTGCGGAACCAGCCGGCGACCGATCGCGGACCGGCCCTCCGGATCCTCACCGGCGAGCCGGCCGACGAGCTCAACCTCCGCCGCCTCGACATCGTGCCGGCCGTGGTGTTCACCTTCCCGCTCATCTTCCTGCTCTCGGTCCTCGCCGCGTGGGCGCTCGCGGGCTCGAACCTCGAGTCGGTGAACCACCTGATCGCCGACATCGAGGCGATCCAGGACGGCCGGTCGCTCCACCGGCGGCTGCCGGTGGAGAGCGACGAGAACGAACTCGACCGGATCGCCGCGAAGGTGAACGCGATGATCGCGCGGCTCGAGGGGTCGTTCGCCGCGCTGCGCCGCTTCACCGCCGACGCGAGCCATGAGCTCAAGACGCCGCTCACCGTGATGCGCGCCGACATCGAGCGGGCGATGTCGGCCGCGAACGTGGCACCGGAGATCCTGCCCGCCCTCGAGGAGGCGCTCGCCGAGTCGGCACGCATGGCGGACCTCGTCGACTCCCTGCTCACCCTCGCCCGGGCGGACGAGGGCCGGTTCGACATCCATCGCGAGCGCGTCGACCTCCGCGCGCTGGTCGAGGACGTGTTCGAGACCGCGACGATCCTCGGCGAATCACAGGGCGTGAAGGTCACGCTCGTGTCGATCGAACCGCTCACGACGATGGGCGATCCGGTGCGGCTGCGGCAGCTGTTCCTGAACCTGATCACCAACGCGGTGAAGTACACGGCGCGCGACGGCGCGGTGACGGTGGCGCTGGAACGCCGGGGCGACATGGCGGCCTTCGCGGTGCACGACACGGGGCTCGGGATCGCCGCGGCGGACCTGCCGTTCATCTTCGACCGGTTCTGGCGGGCCGACCGGGCCCGGTCGCGGAGCGCCGAACGCGGCGGGTTCGGGCTCGGCCTGGCGATCGCGCAGTGGATCGCCCACGCGCACGGGGGCGCGATCAACGTCGCCTCGCGCCTCGGCCGGGGCAGCACCTTCACGGTGACGATCCCGGCCGAACCGACGCCCGCCACTCGGACGACGTCGGCCGATTCCTGACGTCAGGCCCGCCCGAAACTCACCGAATCGTCATCGTCCCGCACCGCCCATCGCAATGAGGCCCGTGTATCGTCACACAGCGCCCCGAGTGTCGTGGATCCGTGCGTGAACGGGGTGCCGCCGAAAGCTCACGGGGCATTAAGCGAATCTTAATCTTCCGCCGATTACCCGTCTGGCCAGGCGCCGATACCTTCATGCACGGTCGACGCCCTGACGAGTGATCCGGGGCGGCGTCACGCGACTTTTCACCCTCGGAGACGGACGCGTGTTCAACAACCTGATCGAGTCCAGGCCGGTGAAGCAGAAGACCCTGGGCGGCACGATGTTCTCGATCCTCTTCCACGGTCTGATCATCACCGGGTCGGTCATCGCGACCAAGCAGGTCGCTGATGCTGCCACGGAAGAGGTGATGCAGAAGGTGGACTTCGTCGAGATCAAGAAGGACGAGCCGCCCCCGCCGGACGAGCCGCCCCCGCCGCCGCCCGACCAGGTGGCCGCGCCGCCGGTCGCGAAGGGCTTCCAGGTCTTGACCGCGCCGATCAACATCCCGGATGTGATCCCGGAGATCGACCTCTCCAAGAAGCTCACGAACGAGGACGACTTCTCGGGTCGTGGCGTCGCCGGCGGCATCGCGGCGGGCGTGGTCGGTGGCCAGGCACAGGTGGTGCAGGACCAGCCGTACTTCGACTTCCAGGTGGAGAAGCCGGTGGCGCCGGTGCCGGGCACGGGCACCCCGCGGTACCCGGACATCCTCCGGTCCGCCGGTGTCGAGGGCGAGGTCCTCGCCCAGTTCGTCGTCGACACGACCGGCCGCGTGGAGCTCAACACCTACAAGACCATCCGCAAGTCGCATGACCTGTTCGAGACCGCGCTGCGCAGTGCGCTGCCGAACATGCGCTTCCTCCCGGCCGAGGTCGGCGGGCGGAAGGTGAAGCAGCTCGTGCAGCAGCCGTTCGTCTTCGCGCTCCAGAAGTAGACCAGACCCTTCCCCAAAGACCCATCAGGAGATCCGTCGCATGAACATGGACATTGGCCACATCTTCGCGCAGAGCCCGACGTTCGCGAAGGGCATCTGGTTCACCCTCGCGGTGATGTCGCTCTGGTCGCTCACCGTCGCCTTCGGCAAGTGGTGGAACCTCCGCAAGGCGCAGAAGGAGACGCTCAAGTTCGCCCCCGAGTTCTCGCAGTTCCTCGAGGAGGACAACCTCACCGAGGCGATCAACCTCGCGCAGTCGTACAAGAAGTCGCACGTCGCCCGCGTCCTCGGCGGCGCGCTCGATGAGGTGAAGCCGCTCATCCTCGACGGCTCGGTCACCGTCTCCGACATCAACTCGGCCGAGCGCGCCGTCGAGCGCAACATGCTCGTCGAGATCGTCTCGCTGAAGCGCGGCCTCGCCGTCCTCGCGACGGTCGGTTCGACCTCGCCGTTCGTCGGCCTCCTCGGCACGGTGTTCGGCATCATCAACGCGTTCGCCGCGATGGGCACGTCGGGCTCGACGGGCATCGCCGCGATCACGATCGGCATCGCCGAGGCGCTCATCGCCACCGGCTTCGGCCTCCTCGTCGCCATCCCGGCGGTGTGGTTCTACAACTACTTCCAGACGAAGATCGACAACCTCACGGCCGAGATGACGTACGTCTCCAAGGAGATGATCGACTACCTCATCAAGGGCGTCTCGGGCGAGTTCGGCCGTTCGCGCTTCACCCGGGAGTTCTCGACGAAGGCCGGCGGCAACGCCCCGATCTCGCAGTAATCGCCCCGAGCATCCCAGGAGGGACTCGCGATGGGTATGTCAGTCAGCACCGGGGGCGGCGTCAAGGCCGAGCCGAACGTCGTCCCCATGATCGACGTGATGCTGGTGCTCCTCATCATCTTCATGGTGGTGACGCCGGCGGTCGCGACGGGCTTCACGGCCGAACCGCCCTCGGGCATCAACCTGAAGGCGCATCCCGAGGAGGATGAGGACCAGATCCTCGGCATCGACAAGTTCGGCCAGTACTACCTGAACAAGCAGCCGATCCAGAACGAGACGCTGGGCGACGCGCTCAAGAACATCTACGCGGTCCGCACGGTCGACCAGATCCTCTACGTCAAGGCCGACAAGGACCTCGAGTACGGGAAGATCCTCGACGCGATGGACATCGCCTCGAAGAACGGCGTCCGCGTGGTGGCCGCGATCACCGACCAGAAGCCGGGGACGGAGTCCTCGGTGGCCGGTGACGAGATCAAGCAGCCCACCAAGAATCCCTGAGGAACCGGACACATGGGAATGAGCGTAGGTGGGGGCAGCGGCGGTCTCAACAACGAGCCGAACGTCGTGCCGATGATCGACATCATGCTCGTGCTGCTGATCATCTTCATGATCATGCAGCCGATGATGCGGAAGGCGATCGACCTGCAGCTGCCGGACCCGCAGCCGAACGTCGTCACGGCGAACAACGCGTCCGACCAGATCGTGCTCGAGGTGCTCCCCGACGGCTGGTTCGCGGTCAACCGCGATTCGGTGAAGGGCGACGGGCTCGCGGAGAAGCTCAAGGGTGTCTACGAGGTGCGGCCCGAGAAGATCATGTTCATCAAGGGCCATCCGTCCGTGAAGTACCAGGACGTGATCCTCGCGATGGATGTCGCCCGCGGTTCGGGCGTGAAGGTCATCGGCGTCACGCCGAAGGAGACGCAGTAAGTCTCGGGGGAGGGGAAGCGACGGCCCGCGTTCACCGGGCTTCGCATGCGGCGGACGAACCTTTTCAGGCTCGTCCGCCGTATTACTTTCGTACTCACGTGAACCCCGCCGACCTCCTTCCCTCCGGCAAGCCCCGCCGTCCGCTCCGGCCCCTGCACGGGATCCCGGACCGGGACCCGCGCGGCCGGACGGGGCTGGTGCTCTCGGCACTGTTCCACGGGGCGATCATCGTGCTGTTGCTCCTCCCGCCCGTCATCGCGACGTCGGTGCTCTACGACGAGACGACGGGCGGCGGTGGACCTGGTCCCGCTGGCGGCGGTGGCGGGGGGACGGGCGGGACGGGCGGCGAGACGGTCAAGCCGGAGAAGCTCCGGTTCCTGCAGGTGGCGCCCATCCCCAAGGTCTCGCCGGCGAGCATCACGCCGCCGGTGGTCCCTCCGCCCAAGCCGCCCGAGGTGAAGGAGCCCGAGCCGACACCTACGCCTCCCACACCCGCTCCGCAGCCCGTCACGGCGGCTCCCAGTGGCCCGACCATCCCGACCCCCGGCGCGGGCGGTGGTTCGGGCCACGATGGCACCGGGGGCAACGGGCCGGGCACGGGCGGCGGTGTGGGCTCGGGGACGGGGACCGGACGCGGCTCCGGGAACGGACCGGGCACCGGCGGGGGACCGGGACCGAACTTCCGGCCGCAGGTCCAGATGACTCCCATCCTGCCGCAGCCGATCCCGAACAAGGTGCGGCCGTACAAGCTCGTCGCCGTCTTCGAGGTGGACGAGCGCGGCAACGCGCAGCTCATCGCGTTCAATCCGTCACGCGACTCGGGCTACAACCGCAAGCTGCGGGAGATGCTCGCCGAACTCCGCTTCCGGCCTGCGACGCGTCCCGACGGCACGCCCGTGCGCGACACCGCCACGGTGTCCTGGGAAGCGCCGCACTGACTGGTCCCGCCATCGGGTGACGCGTAGCTTCCCCGGATGAATTCGCTCTGGGCTCGCAAGCCGATCGCAGACGCGCTCCCTGAAGGCCAGGATGGCACGGGGATGAAGCGCACGCTCGGCACGAAGGACCTCATCGCGCTCTCCATCGGCGCGGTGATCGGCGCCGGGATCTTCTCCACGCTCGGGACGGCGGCCGCAGGCTCCGTCGGCGCGAACGGCGAGATCCTCCGCTTCGGCGCCGGGCCGGCGCTCATCGTCTCGTTCATCCTGCTCGGCGCGGTGTGCACGCTGGCGGCGCTGTGCTACGCCGAGCTCGCCGCGATGATCCCGCAGGCCGGGTCGGCCTACGCGTACAGCTATGCGTCGTTCGGCGAGCTGGTCGCGTGGATCATCGGGTGGGACCTCATCCTCGAGTACGCGGTGGGGAACGTCGCCGTCGCCATCTCGTGGAGCGGCTACTTCTCGTCGCTCGTCTCGCCGTTCGTCGAGCTGCCGGGCTGGCTCACGCACGGGTACTGGCAGGTGAAGGCCAGCGCGAACCCCGAGATCCACGGCCTGCTCGAGACCGCGCCGCACATCGCCGGCATTCCGGTGCTGCTCAACGTCCCCGCCTTCGTGATCGTGATGCTGATCACGTGGCTGCTCGTGATCGGCGTGCGTGAGAGTGCGCGGGCGAATGCGATCATGGTCGGGATCAAGTTGCTGGTGCTCGCGCTCTTCGTGATCGTCGGGTCGCAGCACCTCGACATGGCGAACTACACGCCCTTCGCACCCAACGGGTTCCGCGGGATCCACCAGGGCGCGGCGATCGTCTTCTTCGCCTATATCGGCTTCGACGCCATCTCGACCGCGGCGGAGGAGGTGAAGGACCCGCAGCGCACGATGCCGCGCGGCCTGCTCTGGGGGCTCGGCATCTGCACCCTCATCTACGTGATCGTCGGCGCCGTGGCGACCGGGCTCGTGCCGTACCAGCAGTTGGCCTCATCGGACCCGCTCGCGCACGCGTTCGAGGTCGCCGGCCTGCAGCGCTTCGGGTGGATCATCTCCGCCGGCGCGGTGGTCTCGATGTCGGCGGTGCTGCTCGTGTTCCAGTACGGGCAGCCGCGCATCTTCTACGCCATGGCGCGCGACGGCCTGCTCCCCGAGGGGGCGGCCAAGCTGCACAAGAAGTACCGCACGCCGCACGTCACCACGATCATCACCGGCGTGCTCGTCGCGTTCGCGGCGCTCCTCGCCGACGACGTCGCGACCTATGACCTGACGAACATCGGCACCCTCTTCGCCTTCGTGCTCGTGTGTCTCGGGGTGCTCGTGCTCCGCGTGAAGGAGCCGGACCGCCCGCGCCCGTTCCGCGTGCCGTTCGTGTGGCCGGTGGCGCTCGGCGGTGCGGCGGCCTGCTTCTTCGTGATGAAGGGGCTGCCGATGAACGCCTGGCGCGGCTTCAGCATCTGGCTCGTGGTGGGGCTCATCCTCTACGCCGCCTACGGCTGGCGCAACTCGCGGCTCCGTCGCGGACTGCCACCGCACGAGTTCGAAGCGGTCGATTGACCGCGAGCGCCGGTCGGGACCGGGGTGACGCCCCGGCCCCGACCGGGCGGGGCGTCAGGCGTTCACGAGTGCCCGCTTCGCGAGCTTGAGCGCTCCGCGCGCCGCCACGACCTCCTCGCCGTGCAGGTGCGATCCCGGCACCGCGGTCTTGAGCCGGTGCTCGACGAGGCGGCGCAGGAACGACCCGCGCTGCAACATCCCGCCCGCCAGCGCCACCGGCACCGATGCGCGCTCGTCGACGAAGAGCTGCCGCGCGAGCGTGCGGACGTGGAGCACGAGCTCCTCTGCCGCGAGCGTGCAGATGGAGTTCGCGCGCAGGTCGCGCTCCGCGGCGAGTGCGACGACCGGGACGGCGAGCGCGGCGAGGTCCTTCGGCGTCGCTGCCGCGGCCCACGCGATGAGGTCCTCGACCTCCTCCAGCTCGAGTGCGGTGAGCACCGCCCCCACGAGCCGCGTGTCCGGCTCACGCCCATCGTGGGAGGCCGTGAGCACGCTGAGCGCTCGCCGGCCGATCCATGCGCCGCTCCCCTCGTCGCCGCAGATGGGCCCCCAGCCGCCGCAGCGGAGGAGGTTGCCGGTGGGGCCGCGGCCGAAGGCCACTGACCCGGTGCCCGAGATCAGCAGGATGCCCGGTCCCTCGCCGAAGGCATCCTCGAGGGCGATCTCGCCGTCCGTCGTGACGACCACCTCGTCGGCGATGCCCTCGCCCTCGAGCGAGCGCACGAGGTTCTTCCGTTCCTTCTCGCGCCCGGCGCCGGCGACGCCCACGCACAGCACGCGGGGACGGTCCTCCCGCTCGGCGGTCGCGAGCGCGTCGCGCACGAGCGTCCCGATCACCTCGGCCGAATGCAGCGATTCACCCGGGCGGATCGCGCTCCCCGCGCCGACCAAGGTCGCGAGTTCCTTGCGGCCCTCGGCCACGATCACCTGGGTCTTGCTGCCACCACCATCAACACCGACGACGAGATGCGCCATGACGAATGAGCTCGGGGAGGAGCGCTGCGACGGGTGCCGCGCGCGACCGTGGGGAATCTACCCGATGCGCCCCGCTCAGTCGACCACGTACGCCTCGATGGCGTTGTACTCGGCGAGCCCCAGCCGATCGAGCAGGTCGGCGGTGCCGGTGTTCCGCTGCTCGACGCGCTGCCAGAACTCGCGCTCGTCCTGGCCGGGGAACGGCGCCGAATCCTTCTGCGACTGGTGCTTGAAGATCGCCTGGATCTTCAGCCGCAGCTCCTCACGCGAGAGCGGCACGAGCCACGTCGCCTCGGCGACCGGCCACTCCTGCCAGGCGCCGCGGTAGAGCCAGACCTCGGGACTCCACGCGCCGCCGGTGCGGTCGACGTACTCGGGTGGCGGGTCCTGCGTCCCGCGCGCGCGCGCCGGGTGCAGCTGCGCGATCGCCGCGTCGATCGCGTCCTTGCAGACGCGATGGGTCCCGTGCGGATCGCTCAGGTCGCCGGCCACGAAGATGTAGTGGGGCCGCTTGCTCTCGAGCAGCGCCCGCACGATCGCGACGTCCTCGGGCCCGACCGGCTTCTTCTCGATGGTGCCGGTGCGGTAGAACGGCAGGTCGAGGAACGCCGCGTGCGATCCGTCGAGCCCGAGCGTCTCGATGCCCGAGACGGCCTCGGATTCGCGGATGATCCGCTTGAGGTCGGCGACCTCGGGCGGGTCGATCTCGCCCGGCTGCTTCGCGGCCATCGCGTCGAGCACCTTCTCGCTCAGCGCCGCGAAGTCGCTCGAGGCCAGCCCGCGCTCGCGCGCCACGCGCATGATCACGTCGAGATGCCGGCGGACGTCATGGTCGAACACGGCGATGTTGCCGCTCGTCATGTACGCGACGGTGATCTCGTTGTCGTTCTGGATGAGCTTGCGCAGGATGCCGCCCATCGAGATGACGTCGTCGTCGGGATGCGGCGAGAAGCAGACGATGCGGGCATTGTGCGGGAGCTTCGCACGGCCGCGGATCCGGTCGGCGAGCGTGCGGAACACCTTGCCGTTGACGTCGCCGGCCTCGCCGTGCCGGGCGACCAGCCCGGACAGGTGGTGCTCCTCGTAATCGGTCTCGGAGAGCTTGAGCAGCGCGCGCCCGGCGACGCCCGACAACCAGATGGCGGCGCGGATCTCGAGCGCCGGGGTCCACTGGACCTCGTCCACGAGCCACGGCGTCGCGATGCGCGTGAGCTCGGCAGCGGCGGCGCCATCGCAGTAGAAGGTCGCGTCCGGATGGCGCTGGAGGAACGTCGCCGGCACGCCGAGGTCCACCTCGCCCTCCACCGCGCGGCGCACGATGGCGGACTTGTGCTCGCCCGTCGCGAGGATGGCGATCTCCCGCGCGGCGAGGATCGTCGCGACGCCCATGGTGAGTGCCTCGCGCGGGACGTTCTTCTCGCTGAAGAACCCGCTCGCCGCGTCGCGACGCGTCACGCGGTCCAGGTGCACGCGGCGCGTGCGGCTCTCGATGCCGGAGCCCGGCTCGTTGAAGCCGATGTGGCCCGTCTTGCCGATGCCCAGGAGCTGGAAGTCGATGCCCCCCGCGGCGGTGATCGCTGCCTCGAAGGCGGCGCAATGGGCCGCGACGGCGTCCCCGGTCAGTCGCCCGTCGAGGATGTGCACCCGCTCCTTCGCGATGTCGACGTGCGAGAACAGGTGCGTCCACATGAAGCGGTGATACGAATGCGGACTGTCCGGTGACATCGGCAGGTACTCGTCGAGGTTGAAGGTCTCGACCTGCCGGAAGCTGAGCCCCTCCTCGCGGTGCATCCGCACGAGTTCGCGGTAGACGCCGATGGGCGTCGACCCGGTCGCGAGGCCGAGCACCGCGCGGCGCCCGTCCCCATTGGCGCGTCGGATGGCCGCGGCGATGCGTTCGGCGACCGCGCGCGCGAGTGCCGGCGGCGTGTCGAAGATCCGGGTGCGGATCCGCTCGCGCGCCTCGGCGACCGGGATGGAGCGAGGCTCGCGACCCCCGTGGGAGCCGCGAGCCTCGGTGACGTGATCCGCGTTCATGGCGTTCCCAGCGCCGTCTGGCGCGCCCGGGTCAGGCGGAGAAGCTGCTGCCGCACCCGCAGCCGCCGGTGGCGTTCGGGTTCTTGAACGTGAAGCCCGAGCCCTGCATCGAGGTCACGTAGTCGATCGTGACGCCGCTCAGGTACTGCATGGAGAACGGGTCGACGAAGACGTTGAAACCGTTCTGCGCGAGCACGGTGTCGTCCTCGGCCGGCTTGTCCTCGATGAGCAGGCTGTACTTGAAGCCCGAGCAGCCGCCGGGCTGGACGCTCACGCGGAGACCGCCGACCTCGGGGGCCACGTTCTCGGCGCTCATGAACTTCTGGACCTCGGTGGACGCGGCCGGCGTGATCGTCACCGCGACATCGGGCGTATTCATCGTGCTCATCGGTCCCTCCGAAGTGGGATCAGGGCCGCCGGGAGGCGGCGTGTTCGAACTAATCCTGAATATAGGGCTCGGGGTTCCGGCGACAAGCCGGGGCGGGTCAGGATGCCTTGCCGGCGAGCCCGAACCGATGGCGAAGGCGCGCGCGCCACGGGAGCTCGAACCGCTTGTGCAGGAGTATCGACAGACCGACGGCCGTTGCGAGGTAGGCCGCGAACAGGTGCCATGAGTGGTCGTACCCTCGGCCGATCACCCTGTTCGCGATCGCGAGGAGGTAGCCGTGAAGCGGGGCGTGGAAGAGATACAGGGCGTAGCTGGCCTCCCCGAGGAGCACGAGGGCCGCCGAATCGAGTCCGGCCGCGGCATGGCCGCGGAGCGCCCAGCATCCCGCCACGAGCAGGACGAATCCAGGAAGCGAGATCGGGAGGAGATGCATCCCGGACGCGGCGATCCGTTCATGCCAAGCCACGCTCGCCGACAGCCAGGCGATCCCCGTGCCGAACAGGAGCGCTCCCGGGACTGCCGTGCGCGGCCGCCACTCGCGCAGGAGGCCAGCGAGGCCGATCCCCGCGAGGAACTCGGGCCACCGCGCGAGCGGCGAGAGGGAGTACACGGGGAGCGCCCACCCGACCCCGCGCCCCTCGAGCCAGGGGAACATCGCGGCCGACGCGCCGAGACCCAGGAGGAGCAGGGCGGAACCGCGCAGACGGCTGCGCATCAACCAGGCGCCCAGCAGCGCGATGGCGACGGGGAACCCGAGGTAGAACCATGCCTCCACCGAGAGCGACCAGGCGGGGCAGTCCCACTGGCACGCGAGCTCCGGACGCCATGCCTGCTGCACGGTGAGCACCGAAGCCGCGATGGACGCGACGCGCCCCGCGTCAAGATCCTGCACCCGCGCGTCGCGGAGGAACAGCGGGAGTGCGAAGAGCAACGCGAGCGCATACGTCGGCGCGAGCCGCGCGACGCGCTCCAGCCAGAAGTCCCGCCGCGTGCCGCGCAAACGGCCGTCCGGCGCATAGCGCACGGTGAGCAGGAAGCCGGACAGCACGAAGAAGAGCGACACGCCGAGCCAGCCGCTGCCGCCCAGTGCCGCGGAGAGCGAGCCGGGTCCGCCCTGCGGGAGCGCGTGGTGGAGCAGCACCCAGAGCGCCGCGAGGAACCGGAGGGACGTCAGGGGCCGCGCGAGTTCGCGCGGCGCATCGCCGACGCGCGCCTCGCGTTCCGCGGGCACGGCGGATTTCCGCGTGGGGTTCAGGGAGGGGAGCCCCGGACGGCGCCGGTGCTGCCGAACGTGGCGGAGGTCACGAGGTCCGCGACGGCGGTCCGTACCGGACCGATCCGCGAGTTCTCGCGTGTCGGGTTCACGCGATTGGTCAGCAGGATCACGAAGCGGTCATTGGCCGGGTCGATCCACAGTGACGTCCCGGTGAAGCCGGTGTGTCCGTACGCCGGGCGCTTCATCTGCCGCCCGGCCGAGTTGGTGCCGTTGGGCGTCTCCCAGCCCAGCGCACGGTGGGAGAGCAGCACGTTCTGCACGCGCGTGAAGTCGCGCACGGTCTCGGGCTTCACGATCCGGGTGCCGTCGAGCGTCCCCTCGTTGAGGAGTGCGCGAGCGAAGCGCGCCAGGTCGTTCGCCGAACTGAAGAGTCCCGCGTGCGCGACCGGCCTCTCGAGGAAGAACGCGTTCTCGTCGTGGACCTCGCCGCGGAGCAGTCGGCCACGCCATGGGTCACGCTCGGTGGGGGCGATACGAGGGAGCCACTCGCGGGGCGGCAGATAGCGCGTGTCCGTCATGCCGAGCGGCGCGAAGACGTGCTGCGTGAGGTAGGCGTCGAGCGTCTGCCCGCTCACGCGCTCGACGATCCAGCCGAGGAGGATGGCGCCGATGTCGGAGTAGACCATCCTGGCGCCAGGCAGGGTGTCGAGCGGGGTCGTCATCAGGATCATGCGCGCCGAGTCGGCCGTGCCGGTCATCTTCCAGAGTTGCTTGAAGGCGGGGAGCCCGGCGGAGTGCGTGAGCAGATGGCGCACCGTCACGCGGTCCTTCCACTTGCCCGTCCACTCGGGGAGATACCGCTGGACCGGCGCGTCGAGCACGATCTTCCCCTGCTCGGTCAGCTGCATCATCGCCGTCGTCATGCCGATGACCTTGGTGAGCGATGCCATGTCCCAGATCGTGTTGAGATCGGGGACCGGCGCGTCGGCCGCCCAGTCGATCCGGCCTGCGCTCACCTGCGTGACGATCCCGCGGCGGTCGCCGACGACGGCGATCGCGCCGGGGAAGACGGAGTCGCGCACACCGTTGTCGAGGAGCGTGCGGAGCGAGTCCTCGAGTGAAGCGGGGGCGGCGGGACGGTCGCCGGCGAGTCCGTCGCCGACGCGGAAGAAGCCGGGGAGCGAGATGGGCGCGTGGCCCTGGAACGGGATCCGGCCCGCCAGCGCCCTGGCCGCCGCGCGCTCCATCGCATCGCCGCGGCCGAACGTCGCCACATAGCCCGAGATCCAGCCGAACTCGCGGATCACGTACGGATTGGAGAACGCGACGACGGTGACCGGCCGCGTGATCGCGACCGAGTCGACCCAGCGCGCGATGTGCTCGCCCACGGCGAAACGGCCCTCCCCCTCGATGGTGCGGACGAACGTCGCGAGCACCACCCGCTCGCCGGGGCGCAGCAGCGAGTCGAGCCGTGCGCGCGGCGTGGTGGGGGCGATGCGGAGCACGCGCGAATCGGGCAGCAACGCACGCAGTTCGTTGCCGAAGGTGCGCCCGGCGCTCACGTCGGACTCGCTCGCGAAGGTGATGATCGCCGTGCGCGTGCCGGGGGCGAGCGGCACCATGCGGTCGTCGTTCCGGAGGAGCGTCACGGCCCGGTCGGCGATCGCCTGCGCGGTGCCGCGGTGGGCCGCGCTCCCGACGACCACGCGCAGCGAGTCGAGGTCGACGATGGGGCGCTGGATGGCGCCGGTGCGGAGCTTCCACTCGAGGAGCCGGCGCACCGAGGCCTCGATGCGCGCTGAAGGGATCTCGCCGCGCTCGACCGCCGCGGCGATCGCCGCGATCGCCGACGGCACATCGGCGGGCATGAGCAGCACATCGGCACCGGCGAGCACGGCCTTCACCGAACTCTCCTCCACCCCGTACCCGGATCCCACGCCGCGCATGTCCATCGCGTCGGTGAAGGTCATGCCGCGGAAGCCGAGGGTGTCGCGGAGCAGGTCGTGCATGATCGCCGGGACGAGCGTCGCCGGCGTGTTGTCGCGCGCGACCGCGGGGAGCGCGATGTGGGCGCTCATCACCGCGGCGGCGCCGGACGCGATCGCGGCGCGGAAGGGCAGCAGCTCGAGCGTATCCATGCGGGCGCGGGAGGCCGCGACGACCGGCAACGCCAGGTGCGAATCGGTGTCGGTGTCACCGTGTCCGGGGAAGTGCTTGATGGTCGCGGCGACGCCGGCCGACTGCACGCCTTCGACGAACGCCGCGCCCATCGCGGCCACCGCGCGCGGTTCCTCACCGAAGGACCGGACGTTGATCACGGGGTTGGCGGGATTGTTGTTCACGTCGACCGCCGGGCCGAACGCGACATGGATGCCGATCGCGTGCGACTCGAGGCCGGTGATCCGTCCCGCCGCGCGCGCGAGTTCGGGGTCCCCCGTCGCGCCGATCGCCATGTTGTTCGGGAGCACGGTCGCGTCGCCGCCGCGGAGGAGCCCCGGCGTGAAGGTCCCGCCCTCGAGCCGGCCGAGGCCCGGTTCCACGTCACTCGCGACGATCAAGGGGACCTTGGCCCGGGCCTGGAGCGCGTTCACCTTGGCGGCCACCTCGATGGGCGAGCCGAGGGACATCACCACGCCGCCGACGTGGTCGAGCGTGATCCGGTCCACCGCCCACGCGAACGAGGAATCGCTCGTGCTGGTATAATCCCCCAGCACCCAGATCATCACCATCTGCCCGATCCGCTCGTGGAGCGGCATCGCCGCGACCGTCTCGTCGATCCAGCGCGAGGCGGCGGGGGGGAGCGGGCCGGTGAGCGGGACGGGGACGCCGCGCAGGGCCGGGTGGCCCGGCGCCGGCGCGATGGCACCGGGCGCCGCGGGCGCGGCGCACGCGAGCGAGACGAACATGCCGGCGACACCGGCCAGGCGGAGGAGCGACGAGTGCGACATCAGGCGCTGAAGGGAAGGGGATCGTGGCGAAGCGGTCTGCTCATGGCGCTGCTGATGTGGACGAGCGCGGCCTGCGCGACGCCACCGCGGGCGCAGGACGCGCGGCGCGACCCGGCACGGCCGGCCTTCCGTCCAGGGATGACGGTCCTGCTCGAGGACTCGCTGCAGGTCATCGCCGGCCGACGCATCGCGCTCATCACCAACCACACCGGGGTCGATGCGAAGGGCGCCTCGATCGTGGACCTGCTGCAGTCCGATCCGCGCGTGAAGCGCGCGAACGTGCAGCTCGTGCGCCTCTTCTCCCCGGAGCACGGGATCCGCGGCGACCAGGACGTGGAGAACCTCCCCGACATGAAGGACGAGCGGTCGGGGCTCATGGTGTACTCGCTGTACAAGCAGGGGACGTCCGGGCCGCCGGACAGCCTCCTCAAGGACCTCGACGGGCTCGTCTTCGACCTGCAGGACATCGGCACGCGCACGTGGACCTACGTCGGTGTGATGGTCTATGCGATGCGCGCCGCGGCCCGCGTCGGCATCCCGTTCGTGGTGCTCGACCGCCCCAACCCCATCGGCGGCCGCGCCGAGGGGCTCCTGCTCGACTCCGCCATCGCGAATCCCGAGGACCCCACGCCGCAGCGGCGCGGGCAGGCCTACGCATTATATCCCGCGCCCCTGCGGCACGGTATGACGATGGGCGAGATGGCGCGCTGGTTCGCGGCCGAACTCCGGATCCCGGTGCAGCTCTCCGTCGTGCGGATGGGTGGCTATCGCCGCACCATGTGGTGGGATGACACCGGCATGCCGTGGACCACGCCGTCGCCCTCGATGACGTCCCTCACGAGCGCGATCGTCTATCCGGCGCTCGTGCCGTTCGAGGGCTCCAACCTCTCGGTGGGGCGGGGCACGGACCGGCCGTTCCAGCAACTCGGCGCCAGCTGGCTCGACGCGAGGAAGGTCGTCGAGCTCCTGGAGGAACGCGGGATGCCCGGCGTGCGGTTCGTCGCCGACCGGTTCACGCCCGTGCGTCCCGGCGATGCCAAGTTCGCGGGGAAGGAGATCCCCGGCGTGCGCGTCGTCGTCGAGCAGCGTGACCGGGTGCAGATCGCGCGCGTCGGCGCCGCGCTGCTGTGGGCCATCAAGAGGGTCCATCCGGACTCGCTGCGGATCACCGACCGCACCGTCGACCTGCGGCTCGGAGCGGGCTGGGCGCGCGAGGCGCTCTTGCGCGGCGACGATCCCGACGAGGTGATCGACCGCGTGCAACCGGACATCGTCGCGTTCCAGCGACGGGTGAAGCCCTACCTGCTCTACTGACGGAACGGCGATGCTGCGGCTCTGGCATGCGATCCGCGACGGGTATCTCCGGCTCATCGAGCCGCTCATCGACTGGTGCGTCGCGCGGCGCGTCTCGCCGAACACCATCACCACGCTCGGCACGCTCAGCGCGGTCGCGGTGGGGGCGCTGTTCGCGAACGGGTGGATCCGGACGGCAGGGTGGACGCTCGGGATCCTCGCCTTCTTCGACGTCGTGGACGGCGCGGTCGCGCGCCGCACCGGGACGGCCACCGACTTCGGGTCGTTCTACGACGCCACCCTGGACCGCGTGGCGGACGGCGCGCTCTTCGGTGGGCTGGTGCTCTTCTACGCGTGGCACCGGGTTCCGCGCGCGGACGCCATGCTCGTCGCCGCGCTCGTCGCGCTGGTCGCGACGTTCCTGACGAGCTACACGCGGTCGCGCGCCGAGCTGATCGGCGTCGGCATGAAGGGAGTCGGCTGGATGGAGCGGCCCGAGCGGATCACGCTCCTCGCGGCGCCCCAGGCCTTCTTCGGGCGCGATCTCGGCGGGTGGGTGATGGACGGCGTCGTGCTCCTGCTGGCGGTGACCGCCGTGGTGACCTTCGCCCAGCGCCTCGGCCACGTCGGGCGCGAGACGGCTGGGCAGCAGATGAACGGGGGATGACGGAGCGGTGAGGCTGTGATGATTCGTCGCGGGCCCTGCTTCCGCGCCGCGCCGAGGCGCTATCTTTCGCTCACGCCGGGCCTCCCGTCCGGGCGCAGCCTGCCGGACCTCCGAGGAACCCTTATGCGACTCCCCCGATGGCGGATCCTCAGCGGCGCGGTCCTCGCGGCCGCGATGCTGAGCTGCGGCACCCCGGACGACCCGTCGGTCCTCCGCTTCATGACCGACGATTTCGAATTCAAGGTCTGGCCGGATGTCTCGCCACCGCGGGCGATCGAACGCATCTCGTACACGGTCGTGGTGAAGGACAAGGAGACGCAGGAGCCGATCGTGAACGGGGAGGGTCGCATCTTCGCGACGAACGCGGATCACAAGACGGTCCACAACGGGTTCCGGTACGGCCCGGAGGCCGGCACGTACCACGCGACGCTGACGTTCGTCACCGCAGGCGACTGGATGATGGGCATCCAGTTCCGCCGCGACTCGACCCAGGTCCTCCAGCGGACGCATGACTGGCGTCAGACCGTCCGCAACGAAGCCCCGCCGGGGCAGTAAGCCTCCCTCCTTCCTCCTCCCGCCTTCCTCCGTTCCAGATGCGCCACTTCCATCGCACATCGTTGCATCCTGACCAGGTCCTCGCGACCGCCGACGCCTTCTTCCCGACCATCGGCCTCCGGCCCGCCGGCGAGACGCACCGCTCGCGCACCTTCACCGGGATCGTCGGCACGCCCGAGGTCCCGAGCACGCTCGAGTTGACCGTGCGGATGGAAGGCGGGCACTACTGCTTCGTCGAGGCGCACACCGACCAGATGGGCGAGAGCCGCCTCGACCGCAACGTCAAGAAGTTCTTCGTCCAGTTGCACACCCAGGTGGACGCGCGGCACCAGTTCGCCCCCGCGTACTGATGCCACCGCGACATCGCCGGGCCGGGGACGGCCCGAGGGCGCAGCACCTCGGCGAGGCGCTGCCGCTGGAGCGCAAGCTCGAGCTGTACTACTGGATGCGGCTCACCCGCACGCTCGAGGACCGACTCGTCGCGCTCTACCGCCAGACCAAGGTCGTCGGCGGGCTGTTCCGGTCGCTCGGGCAGGAGGCCGACGCGGTCGGCTCGTGCTACGCGCTGGAGGCGCGCGACGTGATGTCGCCGCTCATCCGCAACATGGGCGCGATGCTCGTGAAGGGCGCCACCCCGGTGGAGATCCTCAAGCAGTACATGGCCAAGGGCGATTCGCCCACCCGTGGGCGCGAGCTCAACATCCACTTCGGCGACATCGGCAAGGCCGGCGAGACGCGCGGCTTCCTGGGGCAGATCTCCCCGCTCGGCGACATGGTGCCCGTCATGGCCGGTGTCACCATGACGTTCAAGATGCGCCGCGAGGACCGCGTGGGCCTCGTCTACGTCGGTGACGGCGCCACGAGCACCGGTGCCTTCCACGAAGGCATCAACTTCGCCGCCGTGCAGCAGCTCCCGCTGGTCGTGATCATCGAGAACAACGGATACGCGTACTCCACGCCGACCGAGAAGCAGACGGCGGCGAAGCAGTTCGTCGACAAGGCCATCGGCTACGGCGTGTACGGCGAACAGGTCGACGGCAACGATGTGCTCGCCGTGTACGATTGCACCAAGCGCGCCGTGGACCGGGCGCGTGCCGGCGAGGGCGTGTCGCTGCTCGAGTTCATGACGTTCCGGCGGAAGGGCCACGCCGAGCACGACAACCAGTCGTACGTGAAGCCGGGCGAGGTGGAGCAGTGGGCCGCCGAGAACGATCCGATCGACCGCTACGTGCGCGTGTTGCTCGAGCGGGAGAAGGTGCCGCGGGCCACGCTCGACGCGATCGACGCGCGGATCCACGCCGAGGTCGACGCCGCGACGGATACGGCCGAGGCCTCGCCGTTCCCGCAGCCGCTCGACGCGCTCGTGGGTGTCTACGCGGACCGGCCGGTGGAGTCGCCGCTGTGGTATCGCGAGGGTGCCGACACGTCGGCGCTCGGGAAGGAGCGCGCCGAGGGGTGGGGCACCTTCGATACGACCAAGGGAGGGGCACGCTGATGGCCGAGATCACGTATCTCGAAGCGATCCGCGAAGCCCTCGACGAGGAGATGGCGCGCGACCCCGAGGTGTTCATGCTCGGGGAGGACATCGGCGCGTTCGGCGGCGCGTTCAAGGTCACCGAGGGCCTGATGGCCAAGTACGGCGAGGCGCGCGTGATCGACTCGCCGATCTCGGAGATCGCGATCGTCGGCGCAGCGGCGGGCGCGGCCCATATGGGCATGCGGCCGGTGGTCGAGATGCAGTTCATCGACTTCATCGCCAACGCGTACGACATGCTCACCAACTACGTCGCCACGGCGCGCTACCGCGCGTTCCTGCCGTGCCCGATGGTCGTGCGTGGCCCGAGCGGCGGCTACGTGCGCGGCGGACCGTTCCATTCGCAGAATCCCGAGGCGGGCTTCATCCACACGCCGGGGCTCAAGGTCGTCTATCCGGCCACCGCCGAGGACGCGAAGGGCCTCATGAAGGCCGCGATCCGCGATGACGACTGCGTCCTGTTCTTCGAGCACAAGTACCTGTACCGGCGCATCAAGGGCGTCATGCCGGCGGGCGATCATGTCGTGCCGATCGGCAGGGCCCGCGTCGCGCGCGAGGGGACGGACGTGTCGATCATCACCTACGCGGCGACCGTGCACAAGTCGATCGAGGCCGCGGAGCGGCTGGCCGGGGAGGGACTCTCGGTGGAGGTGATCGACCTGCGGTCCCTGGCACCGCTCGACGACGAGGCGATCTTCGCCACCGCGCGGAAGACGAACCGCGTCCTCATCGTCCACGAGGACACGCGCACGGGCGGTATCGCCGGCGAGATCACGGCGCGGATCAACGAGACGTGCTTCGCGCACCTCGACGCGCCGGTGCTCCGCGTGACCGCGCACGACATCCCGCTCCCGTACGCGCCCGCACTGGAGGACTTCGTCCTCCCGCAGGTCGACGACATCACGCGGGCGGTGCGCCGCCTGGCGGCCTGGTGAGCCCGGAACCCACGGCCCCCGCGTCGGCGACGTCCGCGCCGCCCGCCGCACCCGCCAAGGCACGCGTCGCGGCGATCGGCTGCTTCATGGCCGTCATCGGGGCGTTCTCCGGCGGGATGATCGCCGTCCTCATCTCGATGGGCGTGGCGAAGGTCACCGGTGCCCCCCGGTGTGACGGCATCCCGACCTGCAACTGGCACTATTATTGGGGGGCGGGAGCGCTCCTCGGGTTCCTCTCCCTCCCGTGGTTGGTCGTGTCGGCCCTTCTGAGCAAGCCGCAGCCGGACGCGGCCGCTCCTGATCCCCAGAACTGAGCAAGCACCGAGCGAGGTTGCACCCGTGGCCCGTATTGATGTCATCATGCCCCAGATGGGCGAGTCGATCGCGGAAGGCACGCTGTCGCGCTGGCTGAAGAAGGTCGGCGACGAGGTGAAGCGCGACGAACCCATCTTCGAGATCTCCACCGACAAGGTGGACGC
>CAYXGS010000016.1:0-72568 GCA_964464585.1 uncultured Gemmatimonas sp.
GCACGCTCACCAACCTGCGGGCGGGCGACATCCTGTTCATCGACGAGATCCACCGCCTCAAGCCGGCGATCGAGGAGTTCCTGTATCCGGCGATGGAGGACTGGCGGATCGACATCCGGCTGAGCGAAGGCCCCAAGGCGCAGACCATCACCATGCCGATCGAGCGCTTCACGCTCGTCGGCGCGACGACGCGGCTCGGGATGCTCACGGCGCCGCTCCGCGCGCGGTTCGGGATCGAGCTGCGGATGAACTACTATCCGGCGAGCGAGATCGAGGAGATCGTGCATCGCACCGCGACGGTGATGGCCGCCGGGATCGACGCCGCCGGCGCTCACGAGCTCGCGCGGCGGGCGCGCGGCACGCCGCGCGTGGCCAATCGCCTGCTCCGCCGCGTCCGCGACTATGCGCAGGTGAAGGCGGCGGGACACATCTCCCAGGACGTGGCGCGCGATGCGCTCGTGATGCTCGACGTGGACGAGTTCGGGCTCGACGAGATGGACGGACGGATCCTGCGCGCCATCATCGAGAAGTTCGACGGCGGCCCGGTGGGCGTGGGCACCATCGCCGCCGCGGTGGGCGAGGACGCCGACACGCTCGAGGAGGTGTACGAGCCGTTCCTCGTGCAGAACGGGTTCCTGCAGCGCACGCCGCGCGGGCGCGTGGCGACGCCGGTGGCCTATCGGCACTTGGGGTACTCGGCGCCGGACCGGCCACAGGCGGAGCTGTGGTGAGACCGATGCCGGACGGCGGACGGCAGCGGGCGGATGGCGCGCGATCGAGGGCGAACGACGGATGACGCAGGGTGCGGGGGTCGCGCGCGGGATGCGGACCGCGGACTACGACTTCGATCTCCCGCCCAGCCTCGTCGCGCAGGAGCCGACGGTCCGGCGGGATGAGAGTCGGCTCATGGTGGTCGACCGGCTGAGCGGCGGCATCGCGCACCGACGGTTCAGCGACCTGCCCTCCTACCTCCGCGCGGGCGATGCGCTCGTGCTCAACACCACCCGCGTGTTCAAGGCGCGGCTCCTCGGCACGCGCGACTCCGGCCGGCCGGCCGAGGTGTTCCTGCTGCGCCGGCGCGATGCCGATGGTCGCGAGTGGGAGGCGATGACGTCGCCGGGGAACAAGCTCAAGCCCGGCCGGCGCGTGCACATCGCGCCGGGATTCGACGTGGAGGTGCTCGAGCCCACCGCACGCGGCACGCGCATCGTGCGGCTGCACACCGACGACCCGCCCGCGGCGATCACGGCGCACGGGCATGTCCCGCTCCCGCCGTACATTGCGCGGGGCGATGCGCCCGCCGATGCCGAGCGCTACCAGACGGTGTTCGCGCGGGAGGAGGGGTCGGTCGCGGCGCCGACGGCGGGCCTCCACTTCACGCCCGAGCTGCTCGCCACGCTCGAGGCGAGCGGGGTGCGGCGCGCCGAGGTGCTGCTGCACGTGGGCATGGGGACGTTCAAGCCGGTGGACGTCGAGGATCCCGCCGACCATCCGATGCACGAGGAATGGTACGACGTGCCGTCCGCGACGGCGGCGGTGCTCGACGCCACGCGCGCCGCGCTCGGGCGGGTGTGCGCCGTGGGCACGACGAGTCTGCGCACGATCGAGAGCGCATACCGTGATGGCCGCTACCGCGCCGGGAGCGGCGAGACGCGGATCTTCATCCGTCCCCCGGTCCGCCCGCGCGCGGCGGACCTGCTCGTGACCAACTTCCACCTCCCGCGGTCGACGCTGCTCATGCTCGTCGCGGCGATGGCCGGATACGAGCACACCATGCGCGCCTACGAGACCGCGGTGCGGGAAGGGTACCGGTTCTACTCGTACGGCGACGCGATGCTCATCGTCTGAGCGGTTTCTTGGTGGGGGGCGTCAGGGTAGATTCCGGGGTCGGTTCCCCCAGCTTCGGAATGAACATGCATCCCATCGTCTTCGCACAGACCGGCGCCGCCGCAGGCCCCTCGCCCATCGGCTCGCTCGTCATGTTCGGCTCCATCTTCGCGATCTTCTACTTCCTCGTGATCCGTCCGCAGAGCAAGCAGCGGAAGGACCACGAGACGAAGGTCATGGCCATCAAGAAGGGCGACCAGGTCGTCACCGCGGGCGGCATCGTCGGCGAGGTGATCCACATCGCGATGGGCTCCAAGGACGGCGCCTCCGTCTCGACCCTCGGCGACCACATCACGATCAGGAGCGGTGACAGCAAGATGGTCGTCGTCCGCAGCCGCATCGCCGCCGTGGGCGGCGAAGAGCTCGCGCAGAGCTGACGTGGCGATCCTCCCGATCTCGGTCCTCGGCCAGCCCGTCCTCCGTCAGGAGACCGTGCCCGTCGAGGTCGTGACCGACGAGCTGCGCGCACTCGCGGACGACATGATCGAGACCATGCGGGCGGCGGACGGCGTGGGCCTCGCCGCCCCGCAGGTGGGGCGCACGGAGCGGCTGTGCGTGGTGGAGGTGGAGGACCAGCTCTTCACGCTCTTCAATCCCGAGGTCGTCGCGCGCCAGCGGAAGATCAAGTGGGAGGAGGGATGCCTCTCCATCCCCGACGTCTACGGCTGGGTCGAGCGCTCGGAGTACGTGAAGGTGAGCGCGATGGGCCGCGATGGCGAGCCCGTCGAGGTCGAAGGGACCGGGCTGCTCGCGGTCTGCCTGCAGCATGAGATCGACCATCTGCACGGCAAGCTGTTCATCGACCACCTGAGCTTCCTCAAGCGCCGCGCCGCCCTGGCCACGTGGGAGGAGGAGCGGGCGAAGTACCCCGATGGCCTGCGGATCCTCACGCCGGGTGAGAGCGGGGAGCGCGAGACGAAGGCGGAAGGCTGAACGGCCCCATCATCCATCGACGATGCGCATCGTGTTCTTCGGCACCCCGGACTTCGCCACGCCGCCCCTCCGGGCGCTGATCGGCGAGGGGCACGACGTGGTCGCGGTGGTCACCCAGCCCGACCGCCCGCAGGGCCGCTCGCGCTCGACGCTCGTGCCCTCGCCGGTGAAGCGGGTCGCGCTCGAGGAAGGGATCCCCGTGCTCCAGCCCGAGCGGCCGCGCGGCGAGGAGTTCATGGCGTCGCTGCGCGCGCTCGAGCCCGACCTCGCGGTCGTCGTGGCGTATGGCCACATCCTGAGGCAGGACCTGATCGACCTGCCGCGGCTCGGCACGCTCAACATCCACGCGTCGCTCCTCCCGCGCTGGCGCGGCGCCGCGCCCATCCAGGCCGCGATGCTCGCCGGCGACGAGGAGACCGGCGTCTGCGTGATGCGGATGGTGCTGCAGCTCGACGCCGGCGCCGTGCTGCTCTCGCTCCCCACCCCCATCGACGAGATGGAGACGGCGGGCGAACTGACCGAGCGCCTCGCCGAGCTCGGCGCGGAGGCGATCGTCGAGGCCGTGACGCAGCTCGATGTCGGGGCCCTGCCCGAGGTCCCGCAGGACGAATCCAAGGTGACGTACGCGCCCAAGATCGACCGGGCCATGGCGAGACTCGACTTCACGCGCTCGGCGCGCCGGGTCGCGCGAGCGATCCACGGCTACGACCCCAAGCCGGGCGCCTGGGGCGTGCTGCGGGGCGGCGAGGTGCGGCTGTTCGGCGCGCGCGTGCTCGCCGATCGGACGGGCGACCCGGGCGAGGTCCTCGAGATCGGCGAGATGGGCATGGTCGTCGCGTGCGGCGACGGGGCCGTGGCGGTCGAGGCGGTCCACCCGGCGGGGAAGCGCCGGATCGCCGCCCTCGACTGGGCGCAGGGGCGCGGTGTCGCACCGGGCGACCGCTGGGATGCCGTCGAGGGACCGCCGGCCTCACCCTGACTAGATTTCGGGGGTATGCCGCCCTCGCTCTCGATGGTCACTGAGACCCGATTCGCCGCCGCCGACACGCTCGCCGATCTGCGGCAAGGCGTGCTGCTCGATGCCGCCTTCGACCGCCGTGCCGCCGGGCTCGACCCGCGTGACCGTCGGTGGACGCAGGAGCTCGTCTGGGGGATGCTGCGGCGACGCGGGTGGATCGACCACGTGCTCGCGCCACGGGTGCGCGGCGGGATCGCGCGGCTCGACGGCGATCTCGCGGATCTCCTGCGGCTCGGCACGTATCAGCTGTTCCACATGGGCAGCGTGCCGCCGTATGCGGCGATCGCACAGACGGTGGAACTCGCCAAGCAGCGGCACGGCATGGGCGCGAGCAAGCTGGTGAACGCCGTCCTGCGGCGGCTCGACCGCGAGCGCGGGGATGCGCTCGCGCCGGCCTTGCCGTCCGATCCGGTGGAAGCGCTCGCGATCGAAGGCTCGCATCCGCGCTGGCTCGTCGCGCGCTGGGTGGCGCGCTGGGGCGCCGACGAGACGCGCGCGCTCCTCGAGGCGAACAACCGCGAGGCACCGCTCATCGTGCGGCCATGGCACGTGGTGCGTGAACAGCTCGAGTCGATGCTCGAGGACTCGGGCGTCGAGGTCACCGACGCGCCGCTGGTGCCCGATTCGATGCAGCTCGCGCCCGGCACCGTGCTCACCTCGCTCGGCGCGTTCCAGCAGGGACGCTGCTTCGTGCAGGACCCGGCGGCGACGCTGGTGACGCAGTACGCGGCGATCCCGGCGGGTGCCAAGGTCGCCGACCTCTGTGCGGCACCGGGTGGCAAGACGGTCGAACTCGCGCGCACCGCGAGCTACGTGACCGCGGCCGACTCCAGCGAAGCGCGCCTCGTGCGGCTGCAGGAGACGATCGACCGGCTCGAGCTCGACCATGTCACCGCGGTGGTGAGCGACGCGCGCGACGCGGCCCAGCTGGGGACGTTCGATGCGGTGCTGGTCGATGCGCCGTGCACCGGCACCGGCACCTTCCGCCGGCATCCCGACGCGCGCTTGCGGCTCCGCACCTCCGATCTCGCGGTGATGGCCGCCACGCAGCGCGCGGTGCTGCGCGCCGCCTCGCAGGCGGTGGCGCCCGGCGGTCTGCTCATCTACTCCACGTGCTCGCTCGAGCCGGAGGAGAACGACGCGCAGGTGGAGTCGTTCCTCGCCGACAATCCCGGCTGGACGCTCGAGCCGCCGCCCGAGGGCAGCGTGCCCGCGAGCGTCCTCGACGCCGGCCGCCTCCGCGTGCTGCCGCAGCGGCACGGCACCGATGGTTCGTTCGCGGCGCGTCTGCGCCGGGGAGCCGCGTGATGGCCGGCAAGATCCGCATCGCCCCGTCGCTGCTCTCGGTGGACCTTGGCAAGCTCGCCGAGGACCTCGCGATGGTCGAGGAAGGCGGGGCCGACTGGCTCCACTTCGACGTGATGGACGGCGTGTTCGTCCCGAACCTCACGTTCGGCACCAAGCTGCTCGAGACCGTGAAGCGGCTCTCGAAGCTCCCGGTCGACTGTCACCTGATGGTCGTCGAGCCCGAGAAGTACTTCGATTCGTTCGCGAAGGCGGGCGCCGACGTGATCAACATCCACGTCGAGGCGTCGCCGCACCTGCACCGGCAGATCGGGCGCATCAAGGAGCTCGGCGCGATGGCCGGCGCGACGCTCAACCCGTCGACCTCGCTGGAGACGGTGCGCGAGGTCGCGGCCGACCTCGACCTGCTGCTCATCATGACGGTCAACCCGGGGTACGGCGGCCAGAAGTTCATCGCCAACTCGGTCGCGAAGATCGCCCGGGCGCGGCACCTGCTCGACGAGACGCGCAGCAAGGCGCTGCTCGAGGTCGACGGCGGCGTCGCGCGCGAGACCATCACGTCGTGCTGGAAGGCTGGGGCCGACACGTTCGTCGCGGGGAACGCGGTGTTCTCGGCGAAGGACCCGCGCGAGGAGATCCGCGTGCTGCGCTCGCTCTGCGCGGAGCAGGCGTGACCGCGCGCAAGCAGTGGCTGATCATCGCGGGCGTGGTCGCCTTCATGGCGGCGGGGCTCTGGGCGGCGGCGACTGCGCTGGGTGATGAGCTGTTCCCGCTGAGCATCGGCGACGAGGCGCCCGCGTTCGAGGCGGTGACGCTGCCGCCGCGGGAACTCGCGAAGGGCGAGGCGGGCATCAAGAAGAGCATCGACGCCTATGCCGGTGAGGTCGTGCTCCTCAACATCTGGGCCACGTGGTGCGCGCCGTGCCGGGTGGAGATGCCGAGCATGGAGCGGCTGCAGCAGCGCCTCGGCCCCAAGGGACTCAGGATCGTCGCGGTGAGCGTGGACGATCCGGGGATGGAGGCGAGGATCAACCTCTTCGCCGACGAACTCAAGCTGAGCTTCGAGCTGCTGTACGACGCGCCTGGCCGCATCCGACAGGAGTACCAGACGACCGGCGTGCCGGAGACGTTCATCATCGGACGGGACGGCACGATCCGCCGCCGCATCATCGGCGCGGACGACTGGTCGAGCGAGAGCAACGTCGCGTTCCTCGAACGGCTGCTCGCCGAGCCGCGGCCGGATGGGCTCCCGACGCGGCCCGCCCCCACCGCGATCCCCTCCTCGACGGTCCCCCATGACTCGGCTGCTCGCGCTCGAGAGCTCGTGCGATGAGACCTCCGCCGCGGTCGTGTCCGGCACCCCGGACGCGCCGCGGCTCGAGTCGCTCGTCATCCTCTCGCAGGACGTGCACCGGATCTTCGGCGGTGTGGTCCCCGAGATCGCCTCTCGCGAGCACCTCACCGCCGTGGTGCCGGTGGTGCGACAGGCGCTCGCCGACGCGAAGGTCGGGTTCGACGACGTCGACGCCATCGCGGTGACGCATGCGCCGGGCCTCGTGGGCGCGCTGCTCGTGGGCGTGAGCTACGCCAAGTCGCTGGCCCACGCGCTCGGAAAGCCGCTCGTCGGGGTGCATCACATGGAAGGGCACCTGTTCGCGACCGTGCTCGAGCATCCCGAGGCGACACCGCCGTTCACGGCGCTGCTCGTCTCGGGCGGGCACACGCTGCTCCTCGACGTCGAGGCGTGGGGCAGCTACCGGTTGCTGGGCGAGACGCGTGACGACGCCGCGGGCGAGGCATTCGACAAGACGGCGAAGCTCATGGGCCTCCCCTACCCCGGCGGCAAGCACATCGAGGCGCTGGCGCGCGACGGTGAGCCCGGCCGGTTCAAGTTCACCAAGCCGATGCTCAACAGCGGGCAGCAGCCCGGCGCCGCCGACTACTTCGATGTCTCGTTCAGCGGGCTCAAGACCGCCGTGCTCCTCGCCGTGCGTGCGAGCGACGACCTCGACCGCGACCGGCCGCACATCGCGCGCGGATTCCAGGACGCGCTCATCGGGACGCTCGTGGCGAAGACGATGCGCGCTGCGCAGGCGCATGGCCGCCAGCGGATCGTGCTCGGCGGCGGCGTGGCCTGCAACGGCGCGCTGGTCGACGCGATGCGTGCGGCGGCGCGTGCGACCGGCGGCACCGTCTTCGCGCCCACCCCGCGTCTCGCGACCGACAACGCGGCGATGATCGGCGCGGCCGCGCTGTTCCGCCTCGCGTCCGGCCAGCGTGACGGCGCGGACCTCAATGCCCACTCGGCGTCGCCCATCCCGGGGCTCATCGCCCCGGCTGCGGCCGCCCGATAGCTTTCCTCGCCATGGAACCCGTCACGCACCATCCGTTCGCATATCAGGTCGGTCCGCTCGAGCTCACCGGCTTCGGTCTCGCGATGCTGCTCGCCTTCCTCATCGGCCAGTCGGTCGCGAGCGAGGAGCTCGAACGCCGCAGGTGGGGCTCCGAGATCATGGGGGACATCACCGTCGCCGCCGTGATCGGCGGCCTGCTCGGCGCCAAGGTCTACTACTCGTTCCTCGTCGGCGACATCGGCGCGCTCTTCAGCCGCGCCGGCTTCGTCTTCTGGGGTGGGCTGATGGGCGGCATCCTCGGGTCGGTCATCGTGGTCGTGATGCGGAAGCAGAGCTTCGCCCGGATCTCCGATGCGTGCGCGCCGGGACTCGCCGCGGCGTACTCGGTGGGGCGCAGCGGGTGCTGGGCGGTGGGCGACGACTACGGCACGCCCTGGAACGGGCCGCTCGCGGTGGCGTTCCCCGACGGCGCGCCGCCGAGCACGGTCCAGAACCTCGTGCAGCAGTTCGGGCTGAAGGACTTCGCGGACATGCCGCCGCAGCAGGTGCTCGCGGTGCACCCGACGCAGCTCTACGAGACCGCGATGGGGCTCGTGATGTTCTTCATCCTCTGGCGCCTCCGCGACCACAAGCATGCGCAGGGCTGGCTGTTCGGCGCGTACTGCGTGCTGCAGGGCACCGAGCGGTTCATCGTCGAGTTCTTCCGCGCCAAGGACGACCGGTTCTTCGGGACGTTCACCATGGCGCAGATGATCGCGCTGGGGTTCGTCGCGGCGGGGGCGACGTGGATGGCGATGCGATCCAAGCCGAGTGCGTCGCAGCCGGGGATCATGGCCGCGGGATGAGGGAATCTTGCGACCCAGTGGGCTGCGGCGTTACGCTTTGAGCCGTTCGGAGCCTGCGCCCCTTCCGCACTCCCGTATGATACGCACGCGCGAATCGGCGCTTGCGAAAAAGCTCCACCGCTTGCGGAGGCGGGACAATGGACGCGCGCATCGACTTCGGCCCGACACGTGAAGTAGTCAAGTCCGTGGTGCGCAGGCTCTGGAGGCGACCGGCCTTCCCCCTGACTGTCGGGGTGCTGTTGGCAATCGGCCTCGGCGACGTCTTCGGCGCGGCGACGCTCCTCCGCGCGACCACATTCCGACCGATCCCGTGGCACGACGCGCCGCGACTCGGGCTGCTGGTCCCGACACATGACGCGACGCCGGAAGTCTGGAGCGTCGGTCGCGTGAAGGACGTGCGGACCGCGATCGCCGAGCATGCGACCGTGACGTGGTTCAGTTCCGCCACACTCGAGAATGAGTTGCTCGGGCGCCCGTTGCGGACCGCGTTCGTCGATCGGCGTTTCTTCGATGTCCTCGGCCTGACGTTGGCGCAGCGCGTGCGCGGCGACGGTGCGCGAGACGACGGCGGACGCGCGGTGATCCTGAGCGCTCGGAGCGAGCGCCTGCTCTTCGGCGGGGAATCGTCGATAGGGCGGCCGCTCGTGCTCGGCGAGGCTCGATACGTCGTCGCAGGGGTCGTTCCCCCAGGCACCGAGTTCCCTCTCGACGCCGAAGCGTGGGTGGTGGTCTCCGACGCCGACGAAGGCGCGAGTCGGGACGCGGAGATGCTAGTCCGGCTCGCGCACGACGCGAACGTCGTGTCGGCCTGGCCCATCATCGAGCAACGGATGGCGGAACTTCGGACGGACCTGCGCGCGCAGGGCGTTCGAGTTCGCGCGTTGTTCATGCCCATCGAGAAGGTCGTGCGGCCGGACCTTGGGCGACGCGCCCGGATCGTCGTCGTCGGAGTGTCCGGCGTGCTTCTGCTGGTGCTCCTCAACATCGCGACCGTCACTCTGCTTCGCGCGCTGCATCGCCGTCCGGAGCTCGCGCTCGCCGCGGCCTTCGGCGCGAGCACGCGCAAGCTCGTCGCCGAGTCTGCGGTCGAGATCGGCATCGTCGCACTCGTATCGCTGCCACTGGCACTCGTGATCGAGCGCGCATTCACGGTGCTCCTCGTCTCGAATCAGCTCTCGGGGGCGTCTGCGCCCGCGCTATGGGATGGGGTGCTGGTCAAGCTGGTCGCATGGGCCATCATCGTGCTGTTCGTCGCGGCACTCTCCATCGTCCCGATCCTACGGCTGCGTGCCGCCAACCTGATGGTCGTCGCGAAAGGTCTCGAGACCGGCAGCGGCTCCGGACGAGGCAGGACACGCCAGGTCCTGCTGGCGCTGCAACTCTCGGCGACCACGGCGTTCGCGATCCTCGGACTGCTCGTCGTCCAGACGCATCGACGGATCACGTCGCTCGATTTCGGCTTCCGCGACAGGGAGCTTGCGTTCGCGACGGTCAATCTCACCTCCAAGGAGTTCGCCGACCCCGCCAACGCGAGGATCTTCGCGAATGAGTTCGCGGAACGGGCGAGCGTCGCCCTCGGCACTCGCGACGTCGCGATCTGGGGCACCACGTATCCACGCATGCATGCCGAGCCGAACGAACCGCCGATGGAGATCGAGGGCCGCATCCTTCCGGCGGAGGACCCGAATGAGGTACCGGTCCTGTCACTCGACGTCTCCCCCTCCTTCTTCCGCACACTGGGAGTCGACCTGGTCTCGGGACGCGGATTCGACAATGACGATGCGATGGGGAGCGCACCGGTCGCGATCGTCGACGAAGTGGCGGCCGCGCGACTTTGGCCGGGGGAGAGCGCGATAGGCAAGCGGATCCGGATCGGTGGCGCTCGGTCACCGCTTCCATGGATGACGGTCGTCGGCGTGGTGCGCAGTACGCAGTCCATCCACCAAGTCGGGCTCGAGTGGCAATCAGAGGGGCGCCGGTTCCCACTGATGTACCGGCCGTTCGCGCAGGCGTCTCCGAGCCGACTGGTCATACCGTTGACCGGGACTGGGTTCTCCATCGCCGCGCGCGGCAGAGAGTCCCCCGAGGCGACCGCGCGCACGCTCGAACGACTGCTGGCCGACGCGGCACCGCGGGAGCGGTTCGAATTCGCCGGGAGTCTGACGCTCTTCCTCGACCGGCTCGGCCGGCGCGAGGAGTCGCGTCAGGAATCGATCGTCTTCCTCGCCTTCGGCATCGTCGGTCTCGTTCTCGCGCTCTTCGGTCTAGCGCGAGTGATCGACGAAGTGCTCGCGCGACGCACCCGCGAACTGGGGATTCGCGCCGCACTCGGCGCATCGCCGCGCCGGCTCGTGACGGCGATCGCCGGACCGGTCGGTGTGGCGATCTCGATCGCCTGCGTCGTCGGAGCGGCCAGTGTCCTGTTCTTCGACTCGGCAATCCAACGGATACTGCGAGTCGGCAGCACCGCCACCAGCTCAAATGGTCCAGTGGCGTCGTTCTCGATGATCCTCGCAGGGGGCAGCGCGATCTTCGTACTGTCAGTTCTGGTCACCTTCATCCGTGCTGCGCGTGCCGTTCGGGTCGATCCGTCGACCGCGCTGAGGGCTGACTAGGACTCGAGGACAACCACGCCACCCGCCACCTCATCGGTGTGGCTGAGCGTCAGATGCACCCGCGTCACGCCGAGTTCGGCGGCGCGCGCCGCGGCACGCCCGGTGAACCGCAGCGCCGGCGGTCCCTCGCTCCCGCGCACCACCTCGGCCTCCTTCCACCCGATCAGCTTCGCCTCATCGCTGCCGGTGAGCGCCTTGAACGCCGCTTCCTTCGCGGCGAGGCGCGCCGCGAGGTGCATGGCCGGGCGCGCGCGGGCGAGGGCGTACTCCTGCTCGTGCTTCGTGAACAACCGATCGAGCGCGCGCTGCTCCTTCCGCACGAGCATCTGCTCCACGCGCGCGATCGCGACCAGGTCGAACCCGACGCCGACGATCACCTGGACCTCCCGAGGAGGCGTCGCCAGAGCGCGCCGCGGCGCCCGCGCGGGTCGCCGAGCACGGGGAGCGCGGCGCGCCACCAGTCGTCCGCCGCATCGAACGTGTGCTGCACGGCATCGACCCATCGGCTCCACTGCGAACGCCGCTGGTCGGCCGGCGCGATGCGCGCGGCGGCACCGGCCTGCTGCAACGCGCGCAGCGCGCGCCACACCGGCGCCGCGAGCGCGTCGAGCTCGGCCTCGAGCGCGCGGCGGTCGGAATCGGACCCGGCATGTCGGGCCGCCGCGAGCGCGGCGATCGCCTCGCGCCACTCGCGCTCGAGCCGCGCGGGATCGAATGCCGCGACCTGCGCATCGACCGACTGCACCTTGCCGGCCGCCGTGCGCGCGGCGATGAGCGGCTTGAACACCCGATCGTGATCGGAACCCGGCCGCGAGGGCACGGCCAGGGCGCGCAGTGAACGCGTGAACTCGGGCAGCTCGTACTCAGGCATCGGAGGCGGAGAAGCGGTAGTCGCCGGCGAGTTCGCGGTCGCAGAGGGCCGCGCGCTCGCCGGTGCGGTCCTCGAAGATGCGCACGAAATCGGGGAGCCGCTGGGTGGTGAACGCCGCGCGGGCGATCCCGAGCGCCGCGATCGCCCGCTCGATCGCCGCCGGCTCACCCTCCACCTCCACGAGCACATCCATGCGCGGATAGCGCTCGAACCGGATCACCGCGCCGCCGAGCTCGTACTGCTCGATCGCCCGGTCGATCTCGCGCGTGACGACGTAGCCCAGCCGCTCGAGCAGCGAGGCGAGCGCGTCGGGATCGCTCGCGCCGGTGGAGAGCTCCTCGCGCACCTTGTAGCCGGAGTCGTACGCGGTCGGGCCCTTCCAGTCGAGCAGGGCGCGCACCGCGCCGCTCCGATAGACCCGGAGGCGGAGCACCTGATCACGCAGACGCAGCCCGAAGTCGGGCGTGTCGTAGCGCCGGTCCTCGAGTCGGCCCTCGTACACGAGCGTCGCGCCGGCCGCGCGCAGCGCGGCGATCGCCGCACCGGGATCGGGGACGATCGCCTTGAGCTCCACCTCACGCATCGCGGATCGCCTGCAGCACGCGCGCGGTGTCGGCCAGGTCGGCGAACGTCGCCGCCGGATCGTGCGCCGCGAGCTGGTCGACGGTGAAGCCGCCGGTCGCGACGGCGATCGCGCGCGCGCCCACGCCGCGGCCGCAGTGCACGTCCGCCGGTGTGTCGCCGATGATGATCAGCCGCTCGCCCGGCACGTCATAGCCGAGCAACGCGCTCGCCCGGTCGCGCGCGATGGGCGGCAGCTGCGGCCGTTCCTCGTGGTCCGAGCCGAACGCGCCGACCGCGAAGCGCTCGAACGCGAGGTCCACCGCCCTCAGCTTCGCGCGGGCGCCGGCGACGACGTTCCCGGTGAGGAGACCGAGCACGAGGTCCTCGGCGCGCTCGACCTCGTCGATGAGCGCATGCACTCCGGGGAGGGCGTACGCCTGGCGCGACCCGTCGGTGAGCGCGACCTGGAGGTTCTCGAGATAGCGCGCGAGCACCGCGTCCATCCGCGCGTCGATCTCCGCGTCGGTGAACCCCGCGAGCCGCATCGTCTCGCGCACGATGAGCTTGTCGGTCTTGCCGTCGTAGCGGTACGACGTCGGCCCCGACGTGCCGAAATGCTCCGTGAGCGACGCCTCCATCGCGACGCGTCCGGCGCCGTGGCTCAGGAGGATCGTGCCATCGATGTCGAACAGGACGATGCGCGTCATCGACGAGAGAGGTAGAGACCGCCGATCACCGTCGCCGCGCCGGCGCCCTGGAACACGGTCGGCACCTCGCCGAGCGCCGCCCACGCGACGATGACGGCGACGATCGGCTGGAGGTTGCCGTACATCGACGTGCGCGTCGGTCCGATCCGGTGCACCCCGCGATACCACAGCAGGTACGCCACGACCATCGCCATCACCCCGGCGTACACGACGGAGGCCCAGGTGAGGAGCGACACCGCGCTCCAGTCGACGCGCAACAGCGCGGGGGTCGCGATCACCCCGAGCGGCACGACGCCGCCGACGAGCGTCCACGCGGCGACCTGCACCGCATCGACGCGCTGCGTGAGTTCGACGAGCCAGTTGGTGTAGAACGCCCAGCACCCCACCGCCGCGAGGATCATCAGGTCGCCCGTCACGTGCCCGGCGCCCTCGGCGTTCAGCGTCCCGCCGAGCACGAGGAACACGCCGGCGATCGAGAGGGCGATGCCGGCCACCGCGCGCAGCGGCAGCTTGTCGTGCCCGAAGAGCCGGGCGACGAGCGCGACGGCCGCCGGGCTCGCCGCGATGACCAGCGCCGCCGTGCCGGCGCGCGTGAGCGCGACGCCGTTGATGAACAGGATCTGGTAGATGCAGTGCCCGAGCACGCCGAGCGCGAGCAGTCGGCGCAGGTCCGCGGGCGCCGGCCGCTTCCCGGCGCGGTACCGCGCGAGCACGAGCAGCACCACGCTCCCGAGCGCCATCCGCAGCGCGTTGAACGCGAGCGGCTCCATGACCTGCGTGCCGTACTTCACCACCGAGAAGTTCACGCCCCAGATCACCGACATGAGCACGAGGCTCAGTTCGGTCGTGTGGGACGCGCCACGGTGCGCGGGGAGGGAGTGTTCGCCGGTCGGCACCCGGGAAACCTAATGGGGGCGCGCTGACCGACGACGGGCTTCCGCCATCCGCCCTCGGCCCTCTGCTATCTTTCCCTCATGCACGTCTCCTTCGCCCTCTTCGCCGACGCCGCGAACATCTCGCAGGAAGGCAAGCTCAACATCCTCGGCGTGTTCGACGCGCTGCAGGTGGGAGCGCTGCCGACCGTGCACCCGCGCGCGACGCTCATCGTCCGCCTGAAGGCGCTGCCCGACGATGTCGGGCGCCACACGCTCGCCTTCGCGTGGATCGGTCCGAGCGGTGACGAGATCTGGTCGTCCTCGGGCGAGCTCGAGGTGGGCGCGCCGCCGCCCGGCGCCACCGAACTCGATGTGCCGGTCATCGCGGCGATCGACCTGCCCATCCAGGAGGCGGGGACGCACGTGATGCGGGTCGCACTCGACGGCGATCTCTGCGCCGAGCTGCTCCTCCATGTGCGGTCCGGCGGGCCGGCAGCGCTGCCGGCGATGGGCGGGATGGTCTCCTAGGCCCTAGGACGCGTCCGCGAGCCCGGGGATGCCGTCACGTCCCCGTGCGAGCCGCACGGCACGCTCGATCGCCGACTCGAGCGCCGCGACCGCGAGCGACTCGGCCTGCGCCAACGAGGCCCGCGGCCCCTCCATCGGCGACAGCGCGAAGACGATGTCGCCATCGAAGCTCGAGCCGGCCGGCGCGATGCGTCGGTGATAGGCTGCCGTGGCGGCACGGGCGACCTGCTGCAGGTCCACTCGCGAGAACGCCGCATCGAGCGCGACGACGGCGAGCGTCGTGTTGGGCGTCGTGTTGGACGTCTGGTTGGGTCTCGGGTCGGACGGCGGCGCGGCGGCGCCCGTGGACGCACCACCGAACGCGCGCTCCGGCCCGCCCGCGGCGAGCACCCGCTCCGTTCCGGCGAATCCGCCGGCGGCCGATCGTGCGCCGGCGATGATCGCCCCCGACGCATCGCGCACATCGCCGAAGGCGTTCACGGCCACCAGCGCCGCGGCAGCGCATCCATCGCCCTCGGCGACGGCGAGCCCGAAGCCACCCTTCATGGCGCCGGACCGCCCGAGGACCTTGCCCACCGTCAGCCCGGTGCCGGCGCCGACGCTCCCCTCGGCGATGCCTGTGCTGACCGCGGACTCGCACGCCGCCTCGGCCATCGCCGGCGTCGGGCGCGCATCCCAGCGTCCGCACGGCCCGAGGTCGAACAACACGGCGGCCGGGACGATGGGGACGACGCCGGCGCCCGCCGCGAAGCCGCGGCCGCGCGACTCCATCCATCGCATCACGCCGGCGGCCGCGTCGAGCCCGAAGGCCGAGCCGCCGGCGAGGAGGATGGCGTCGACGCGCTCGACGAGATGCCCGGGTTCGAGGAGCGCGAGCTCACGCGACCCCGTCGCGCGGCCGATCACCGCCACCGCCGCCCGATGCGGCGCGTCGATGCCGCGGACGACCGTGCATCCGGTGCCGCCCGCATCATCGGTCGCATGGCCGACCGCGAGACCGAAGCGCGCGAGCGAGAGGCTCACGCGGGGCGGTCCTGCCCCGTCCCGGCGCCCGTCCCGGCATCGGCCTCGGCGGCGCACGATGCGCACATCGTCACGCCGCGCAGCTCGCAGATCTGGCAGATGAACGTCCCGCAGCGCTCGCAGGGATAGCCCTCGGACGCGCGCTCCTTCTTGCCGCAGGCCCGGCAGATCATCGCATCGGTCTCGGACATCAGCACCTCCGGGAGATCGGACGCATGCCGCTCCTCACCGCCGCTTCTCGGCGAGGTCGTACTCGCGGATCTTCTTGATGAGCGTGGCACGCGAGATGCCCAGCTCCTTCGCGGCATGCGTGCGGTTGTGCGCATGGGCACGCAGCGTGCGGTCGATGTGCGCGCGCTCGACGTCGGCGAGCGACCGGGGCTCGTGGTGCGAGACCGCCCCGCCGCTCGCGCCCTGCACCTCGCGCGGGAGGTGCGGCAGGTCCACCGCGGGCAGCCCGCGCGCGACGAGCATCGCGCGCTCGAGCACGTTGCGGAGCTCGCGCACGTTGCCCGGCCACGGATAGCGGAGGATCGCGTCGAGCGCCGCCTCGGTGAGGCCGGCGGGCGCGTTCGGCACCGACGGGGCGAGCGACTCCTGCACGCTCGCGACGAGTTCGACGAGATCCTCGCGCTCCCGCGCGCGGAGCGGCGGGAGCTGGATCGGCATCACCGACAGCCGATAGTACAGGTCCTCGCGGAATCGGCCGGCCGCGACCTCGGCCACGAGGTCCTTCGACGAGGCGGCGATGACGCGCACGTTGGGCGTGATCTCGTTCACGCCGCCGACGCGGCGGAATCCCTTCCCCTCGAGCACCCGCACCAGCTTGGGCTGGAGGAGCGGATCGAGGTCGCTGATCTCGTCGAGGAACAGCGTGCCCCCATCGGCGACCTCGAAGGCGCCGAGCGTGGTGCGTCCGCCGGGCGCGGCGGACCCCTCGACGCCGAAGAGCTCCGAGTCGAGCGACTCCGGACGCAGCGTCGCGCAGTTCACCTCGACGAACGGCTTCGCGGCGCGCGGGCTCGACCCGTGGATGAGCTCGGCGACGCGGCCCTTCCCCGACCCGCTCTCCCCGAGCACGAGCGCCGTGGTCCGGTCGCTCCCGGCGAGCAGCCCGACCGTCGCCTGGAGCTCGCGCATGCCCGCCGAGGATCCGAAGACGACGTCCTTCCCGCTCCCGTGCTTGGCCGTGAGCCAGCGGCTCAGGCGGCGCAGCTGGGCCTTCTCGAGCGCGCGGTCGGCGGCCGCGGCGAGATGGCTCAGGTCGACCGGCTTGGTGAGGAAGTTCTCCGCGCCCTTGTGCAGCGCGTCGACCGCCATCGGCACGTCACCGTACGCGGTGACCATGATGACGACCGGATGATCGTCCCGGATCGCCTCGAGCACGTCGAAGCCGGTCATGTCGGGGAGCCGGACGTCGAGCAGGACGAGGTCGGGCTTGGACTGCCGGTACGCGTCGATCCCCGCCTGTCCCGTGTGCGCCTCGGCCACCTGGTGCTTGCCGTCGTGACGGAAGAACATCGCGAACGCCGTGGCGATCGCGACCTCGTCATCGATGATCAGGATGCTGGCCATTCGCGCAGGAAGGGGTTGGGCAGGGGGAACACGGACACTGGAAGATGGCGTCCGGCGGGCATCGCGCAATGCCGATATGGTGGAATGCCAGCCGTCAGAAGCGCCATGCGCGGAAGAGGTCGAAGCCGAACTGCTGCGGCGCCGGGACGAAGCCTCGCGCGCTGATGTTCGAGTTGCACAGCACGGCGCTCGTCGGCGGCTCGACGCCGGCCGAGATCGTGTAGCCCTGCCGGAGGAGGTAGTCGAGCTTGACGCCGATGGAGTTCGCGAGCGCGGCGGCGTTGAGCGAGCTGCCACCCCCGACGAATTGCCCCACCTGGCAGAGCCCGGCGTCGAGCCGCACGAAGGCGCGGTCGCCGACCTGCTTGCCGCAGTTGAACCGTGTGCCCTCGAGGACGGCGGCCGCGCCGCTCCGGATGTTGCGCGTCGCCGCGTCGCTCGCCGCGGTGGACACGCGCGCATCGTCGCAGAGTCCGCCCGCCTTGCCGCCGAGCACGCTGCCGAGCGAGCTGATCACGAGGCGCGTCGCGGTGGAGGTGTAGCTCGAGCCCGTCGCCCCGATCTCGAAGCTCGGCCCGCCGGTCACGAGATAGCTGATGAGGTCCGCGTTCTTCACGCGCGCGGAATCGGGGCTCGAGAGCAGCGCCGTCGGCGCGAGGAGCGTCCCGCCGATGTTCACGCGGACCCGCACGTCGGGCTGCGCCCCCTGCTTGGTGTACTGCCGCACGGTGTGCTGGGCCGAGATGTTCAGGTTCGGGTTGAAGACGAAGTCCGGGTCGCCGAACCAGTCGATGGACCCCTGCTGGACCTCGAAGCTGCGCGACACCGGCCCGATGGTCAGGTTGTACGTGCCGCGCACCGTGCGGAGCGACCCGGTGAGGGCGAGCTGCGCCTCGTCACTGCGCCGGCCGCGCGTCGCCTGCGCGCGCATGATGGAGATCTCGCCGCCGAGGTTGATGTTCGCCTCGGCCGACCGCAACCAGACGTCGTTGCCCATGCGGATCGGGACGTTCCGCACGGTGAGGTTCTGCAGGAAGGCCGGCAGCTGCTGCGGCGCCAGTCGCCGGTCGAGCAAGGCCGTGGTGTCGATCACGCCGAACTGGTCGAACTCCGTGAGCGAGATGACGTCCTTGGTCGCGATCTCCGGGATCGAGATCACCGCGCGGTCGGCGGTGAGCGCGCCGCGCAGCGTGGCGTTGCGCAGGGTGCCGTTCACGCGGAGGCTGTCCGAGAGGTCGATGTCGGCGACGTTGCGGACGTTGTAGACGTGGAACGTGTTGGCCCGCACCGAGAGGTCGAACGACGGGTCGTCGATGTCGCGCACGCTCACCCACCCGCTGACCGACGCGCGTCCGGACCGGCCGCCGGAGTTGGTCGTCGTCGTCAGGCGGCGGATGGCGATGCTGTCGCCGATGAGGCCGATGTCCGCGGTGAGGTTGCGCCACCGCACGTCCCCGAGGGGTGCGAAGGCGAGGTTGCCGTTGCGCACGAGCAGCCCGCCCTCGAGGCGCGGCTCCTTCCATGAACCCGACAGGTCGAGGTTCAGCGCGAAGTTGCCGGGGTCGCCGTTCGAGCGGCCGGTGAGCGCGTCGAAGAGCCGCAGGCTCACCGTGTCGCTCGTGATGCTGCCGCGCACGGGCGCGCGCTCGTCCATCCCCATCCCGCTGCCGTCGAGCCGCAGGCGGAACGGCAGCGTGCTCTCGGCGACCATCACCGGCTTGCCGACCGGCCCGAGAGCCGCCGCGACCTGGAGGGCGTCGGCGGTGCCGGACGCCGACAGCGAGAGCGTGTCGAGCCGCAGCCCGGCGACGAGCCCGCCGACGAGCGTGCCGGTGGCCTCGAGCTGCGGCGCGGCGCGGCTGCCCTCCAGACGCGCGTCGATCGCGAGCAGGCCCTCCTGGCGCCCCGGCGTCTGCAGCAGCTCGGCGATGTCGCCCACCGGGAAGCCGCGAGCGCGGAACCGCAGGTCCGACTCGCCGGTGACCGGCACCGCGCCCGCGAGCCGCAGCGTCGCCGCGCTGTCACCGGTGAGCACGAACTCGTCCACGCTGAATCCCGGGGCGCCGGCCGTGAACAGGGCGGGCGCGCCGAGCCGCCATTGCCGGCGCGCCGTGCGCAGGGAGAGCGAGTCGAGCAGCACGTGCGTCGTGTCGGCCGCGCGGGAGACCTGCGCGCGGCCCCGCGCGCGCGTGCCGTTGCTGCCGTCGAAGTCGAGGCCGATCACCGCGCCTCCGGTGCCGTCGAGCACGGCGCGCGAGAAGACGCGGTCGATCGCGAAGCCCGCGGCGCGCAGGGTGTCGGCCGAGAGGGAGAGGGTGCCGGTGGGAGCCGACGGCAGCTTCGCCAGTTCGGCCGAGCCGGTCAGGAGCCGGATGCCCGCCGGCCCGACGAGCAGTCCCTCGCCATCGAGCGACGCGTCGAGGCTGAAGTCGCTGACCCAGCCGCGTGCGATGCCGTCGAGGTGCACGCCACCCACGAGGGTGTCGGTCGCGCTCGACGTGAGCCAGCGGCGGAAGCCGCCGAGCGAGTCGACGCGCGCGGTGAGGTTCATCGAGTCGGACCGCGCGGCGTGGAGGCCGAGGGCCCCGCCGGCGTCCACCTGCACCGCCGTCGTCTCCAGGTGCAGCGTGTCGAGCCGCATGAGCCCGTCGCCGAAGCGCAGGCGCGCATCCCCGACGAAGATGCGCACGCCGGCGAGCGTCGAACGGTCGAGGCCGAGGACCGCGCTCCCGGTGAGGTCGGCGAGCGAGTCGAACGCGATGTCCGCCGTCGCGCGGCCGTTGAGCTCGCCGCTCGGGAGCGTCGCGTCACCCAGCGCGACGCTGGGATCGAGGGCGGTGAGCCGGGTCTCGCCGACCAGGCGGTACCGCGGCAGCTCCATGTCGACCATCACGTTCGCGGCGATGCGGCCGGCGTCGCCTTCGAGGTCGGTGTCGACGAGGAGGTCGTGCAGCGTGCCGCGCACCTTGAGCGGCCCGAAGAAATCGCCGCGCAGCGGGATCCCCGGGAACGAACCCGCGAGGGTCGTCATCGCGAGCGGCTGCGCGTCGAACGCGACGTCGTAGGCCATCTCCACCTCGCCGGAGGTGATGCGCCCCGCGCCGACGAAGCGCGACACCGGGAGGTCGCCATCGCGATGCGTGAAGTCACCGTCGCTGAAGCGGAGGTCGAGCCACGACGAGTCGAGCCGCGCGCTCCCGGCGAGCTTCCCGCGCAGGAGCGGGAAGTCGGGGTTCACCGCCTGGATGGTGCGCAGGTCGAACGAATCGAGCGCGACGGTGAAGCCGCGGAACGCGGTGAAGGCCGGCTGGAGGATGTCGAGTTCGCCACGCGCGCGGCCCGACGCGACCGCGCCCTCCACGTTGCCGTCGCGGAAGCTCATCCGCAGGTCGTCGATCATGAATCGGTCGAGCGGTCCGCCGCGGCCGCGCATCCGGCCGGTGATCTGTCCCGCGAACGGGTACGCGAGCGGCCCCTGGTTGAAGCGCTCGATGAGCTGGAAGTCGACCGGCGCGGCCTCGAGGTCCACGTCCTTCATGATCGCCACCGGTCCGCCGATCACCCAGGTCATCCGGCCGCGCACGCGCGAGCGGTGCGCGCGGATGTCCATCGCGGAGATGACGTACTCGAAGACCTCCGAGGAGCGCGGCTGGTTCCGGATCTCGAGGGTCATCCGTCCGTTCCCCTCGGTGGGGAGCGACGGGGAGATCCACGCCACGTCGGCGAGGGCGACGGAGTCCCCTTCGACCTTGATCCGGTAGTCCGCCGGCGCGTCGTGACCGAGCAGGATCGTGCCCTCGGCGCGCCCGCTCGAGCGCGTGAGCGCGAAGCGCGGGAGCACGAACGTGATGGTGTCACCCACCCAGCGCACCTCGCCCGAGACGTCGTGGAACGCGAACGGCGGGTTGGTCTCCACCGCGTCGAGGCGCGCGAGCGCGATGTGGCGGCCGGCCGAGTCGGGATGCAGGAGCCGCAGGCGCGGCACGTCGGCCTGGATGTCGCGCCACTCGTACGTCCGGGTGAAGCGGCGGCCGCCGGCGCGCCGGATCCCGGCGAGGGGGTCGGCGAGCATCACGCGCACCGCAGAGTCGCGCCGCGCGCCGCGCAGCGAGTCGGCGGGCTCCCATGGCATCGTCACCGCGAACCGGCCATCGCGCACCGCGACCTGCTCGAGCACGAGGAGCGAGCCGAAGCTCGCCCGGCTCCGTGGGCGGCGCGGCGTGGCGGGCCGCGGCCAGATCCGTTCGGTGCTCCACCGCTGGTCGAACCCCCGGCGGAACCGGACGTGCGGCCGCGTCGCCTCGACCGTGCGGATGAAGAGGCGCCCGTCCATCAGGTCACGCGGATCGAACGTGACATGGAGCGGTCCCGCCGCGGCGAAGAGCGAATCGTCGGGATCGCGGATCTCGAGCGAGTCGATGGTCAGGTCCGTGATGAACGACCCGCTGATCCGGCCGAGCATCACCCGGCCCTGCATCGAGCGGCCGATCTGCGCCTCGGCGACGCGCCGGATGAAGTCACGCCCGCCCTCGCTCTGCGTCGCCGCGACGAACGCGCCGACGAGACCGGCGCCGATGACGAGCATCAGCACCGCGCTCCACAGGACGACGAGACGGCGGCGCCCCATCTAGAAGGCCTGCCCGATGGCGATCTGGGTGGTGAGCCGATTGAGGAAGTTCCTCGGCCGCGCCGGACGGAACGTCGAGGGACAGACGCCGGTCCGCTGCTCCAGGACGCCCTGCGCGTTGAGGGCGGCGCCGAGCGTGTTCCCCGGACTCACGCAGTAGAGCAGGCCGCCCTGGTCGAGCGGCGCGTCGAAGTACGCCGCGCCCGGCGGCCGGCGATAGTCGTTGTACGCGACGTCGGCGCGCAGGTAGCCGATCGGCGTGCGGATGCGGATGCCGATGCCGGGCGTGAGCGCGAGCGTCCTGAACTGCAACCGCTCCACGCCGGCGCCGCGCTGCCACACGCGCCCGAAGTCGAGGAACGCGACCCACTTCAGGAGCGCGGGCAGGAATGGGCTCGTGACACGCATCTCGAGGTTGCCCACGAGCATGGCGTTGCCGCCCGTGGGGACCGCACGGTTCGCCAGCGAGTCCGCCGAGCGCAGGTACACGGTGTCCCCGGGCGCGACGGTGGTCACGGGGAGCCCCGTCGCCTGCGAGATCATCACGTACTCGTCGGGGATGTAGACCGTGGGGCCGAGTTCGTTCTGCCGGTAGCCGCGCACCGTGTTGGGCCCGCCGGCGAAGAGGCGCTCCTGCGCGGGCACGAACCGATCGGTCTCGTCGAGCGCGAGCGTGGGGCCGAGCACGCCCCCCAGCCGCACGCGGAAGGCGAACACGATGTCGTTGCCGAGCGGGAAGTACGCCGCGCCGTCGGTCGAGAGCCGCGTGAACTGGATGGTCGTGTCGCTGCCGGTGAAGCGGCTCGCGTAGCGCGCGTCGACCCGGCCGGTGACGCCGCGCGTCGGGTCGATGGCGTTGTCGGTGCGCTCGTAGCCCGACCCGGCGCTCAGCACCGCCACCCGCTGCAGTCGCCGCAGCTCGTCCTGCTCGTCGAGCACGCACACCTGGAACACGGCGCAGAAGAGCGCCGGCTGCGCATCGGTGCGCCCGAGCTCGATGCTGTAGCCGAAGGTGTGCGTGCGGCGCGGCAGCGCGCGGTTGAACGACAGCGCCATGCCGACCGGGGCCGTGCGGAGGAACGCCTTGTACTCCGAGCGCCGCTCGGAGTAGACCGAGAGCGTCGGGACGAAGCTGGCGCGCAGCAACGACGGCTGGCTGAGCGTCGCGCTGACGTAGTAGTTGAGCGTGTCGCTGTACGGGTCGTCGCGCGCGACCTGGCTGCAGAGGTCCTCGGCGAAGTCGAGCGGCGCCCCCATACCGAGCTTGGAGACGCGGCCGCGCATCTCGAGCCGGGTCGCCGTGCGGAACAGGTTGTAGTCCGTCAGCTCCGCCGTCGTGCGCAGGCAGTCGAGCGTGCCCCACCCGCCGCCGATCCGCGCCGACCGCAGGAACGACTCGGTGACGCTCACGTCCACGAGGAGCATCGAGTCCGGCGTGACCGCGCCCGGTTCGACGTCCACCTGCGCGAACGCCTCGCTCTGGTACAGCGTGCGCTTGGCGCGCTCGAGGTTCCGCTCGCGGTACAGGTCGCCCGCCTGCAGGCCGACGAGCCGGCGCACGGCGCGCTCGGTGACCTGCGCGTCGCGACCGTCGCGCCCCTGCCGGGCGACCACCACGCCGCCGATGCGGCGCCGGGGCCCCGTGCTCGCGGTGAAGATCACCGTCGCCCCGCGCGCCTCGGTGCGCAGGTCATAGCCGAGGAACGCCTCGGCCTCCGGGTAGCCGCCATCGCGGAGCCGGCGCGCGAGGGTGTCCTTGGTGGCGCGGTTGGCGTAGCGGTCGAACCGGCCGCCCACCTTCGTCGGGAGGCCGGCCATGAGCACCGCACGCTCCGGCACCGCGTCGAGCCCCTCGAAGCGCACCGTGTCGACGATCGTCGGCGCCCCCTCGGTGATCGCGAACGTCACGTTGATCCGGCCCTTCCCCGCGGGCGTGACGATCGTGTCGACGGTGGCGTCGAGGAACCCATGGTCGCGGTAGAACACCGTCAGCCGCAGGCGGTCGATCGGGAACTCGCGGCGGTCGAGACACCGTCGCTGCCCGCCGACGCGGAAGATCCGCCGCAGGAACGACGACGGCGTCGTGATGATGCCGAGCGCGAGGTCGGCGTCGCTGAACGCGGTGTTGCCCGTGAACGCGAGCGTGTGGACCTCGATGTCCCCGCGCTCGCACCGTGTCTCCTGCGCGGCGAGCCGCGGCACCGCTGCCACGAGCAGCGCCAGTCCCACGAGTGCGGATCGGCGCAGGGTCATCGGTTCAGTCGTCCTTCTGTCCGAAGACGGCGAGATTGGAGGAGTGGCCCGGATTGACCTTCTTCTCCGGGTACACCCAGTGCACGGCCTGGTTCACCGCGGTGCACGCCTCGCCGAACCCCGTCGCGATGAGCTTGAGCTTGCCCGGATACGTGTTCACGTCGCCGCAGGCCCAGATGCCGGCGCGCCCCGTCTCCATCAGCTGCGACACCGCGATCTCGTCCTTCGTGATCGTCAGCCCCCAGTCGAGGAGCGTGCCCATGTCGCTCACGAAGCCGAGCATCGGCAGCACCACGTCGCAGTCCACGCGCCGGGTGGTCTTGGCCTTGATGTCCTTGAGCTCCAGCGCGACGATCCGTCCGTCCTCGGCGATCACGTCCGCGAGCTCGTGGAACGTGTGGATCGCGGCGCGCCCCTCGCCCGCCGCCGCCACCACCTGATCCACCGTCGCCTGATGCGCACGGAAGCGGTCGCTGCGATGCACGAGCGTGATGCTCCGCGCGATGCCTTGCAGCTGGTGCGCCCAGTCGAACGCCGAGTCCCCGCCGCCGATGATCGTCACGTGCTTCCCGGCGTAGGCCTGCGGCTGCAGCACGACGGCGTCGATGCCCTTGCCGTACCACGGTCCGGCGCAGGCCTGCGGGAGCCGGCGCGGCGAGAACGCCCCGATCCCCGCCGCGATGATGATCGCCTTCGACGGGAAACGGTCGGTCTCGGTGACCAGCGTGAAGACGCCGTCCTGCTCCTCGAGCCCGACGACGCGCTGGCCGAGGTGGATGGGTTCGTTGAACTGGCCCGCCTGGGCGCGGAGCGAGGCGACGAGGTCCTTGGCGAGCACCTTGGGGAACCCGCCGACGTCGAAGATGTGCTTCTCGGGGTAGAGAGCGGCGAGCTGGCCGCCGGCTTCGGGAAGGGCGTCGATGATTTGCGCGCTGGCGCCGCGCATGCCAGCGTAGAACAGGGCGAAGAGCCCGGTGGGACCGGCGCCGATGATCGACAGGTCCCGGATCTGGTGTGTCCGCATCTTATTAATTTCGCCCCGCCCCGCGTCCCGGACAACGGGCTTCCTCGACCCTTCACCACGTCCCGATGGCCGCCGACCCCCAGCTCCTCACCACCAACCGCTACGTCCTCATCCGCGAGGTCGCGCGCGGCGGCATGGCCACCGTCCACGAGGCCGAGCAGGTCGGGCCGGCCGGCTTCACCAAGCGGATGGCCCTCAAGATCATCCACGACCGGTTCGGCAAGCACGCCGAATGGCGCCAGCTGTTCATCGACGAGGCCAAGCTCTCGGCCAACCTCGTCCATGGCAACATCGTGCAGATCTACCAGCTCGGCGAATCGCAGGGATCGCTCTTCATCGCGATGGAGCTCATCAAGGGCATCTCCCTGCGCACGCTGATCAACACGCATCGCGCGCGCCGCGTCCCCATGCCGCCCGACGTCGCGGCCTACTGCGCCAGCCGCGTCTGCCGCGCCCTCGACTTCGCCCACCACTTCGTCGATGACCACGGCAACCGCCTCGACATCGTCCACCGCGACGTGTCGCCGGGCAACGTGATGCTCACGTGGGACGGCCACGTGAAGCTCGGCGATTTCGGCATCGCCAAGGCCCGCACCATGGCCGACCCCTCGGCCACGCGGCAGGTGCTCCTCGGCAAGAAGCACTACATGAGCCCCGAGCAGCTCATGGGCCTCGCCGTCGACGCGCGCTCCGACGTCTTCTCCATGGGCGTCGTCCTGTTCGAGCTCTTCGCCCTCCGCTCGCTCTTCACCGAGGACGAGACGATGGCCGCGTTCGACGAGGTCGTGCTCAACCCGAGCCCCGACCTCTCGATGCGCCTCCCCGACGCCGATCCGGGGATCCAGCAACTCGTCGCCGCCGCGATCGCGAAGGATCCCGCGGACCGGCCGAATGCGCAGGCGCTCGGGCGCGCGCTTGACGCCTGGTGCGCGGGACGCGGCACGCCGGGTTCGCCCGAGCGGCTCCAGGCCCATCTCGCCGACCTCTTCCCCGAGCACTACAAGCCGCCCACCCGGCCGAGCGAGACCCTCAGCCCGGTGAGCGGGCCGAGCATCCCGCCACGCTAGATTGCGCGCATGACGATCAAGATCTACACCAAGACCGGCGACGCCGGCGACACCGGGCTCTTCGGCGGCGGCCGCGTGCCCAAGGACCATCCGCGCGTCGAGGCGTACGGCGACATCGACGAGCTCAACGCGGTGATCGGGATGGCGCGCTCGGTGGAGATGATGCCCCGGATCGACGAGGTGCTCGCGCCGGTCCAGCGCGACCTCTTCGCCCTCGGCGCGCTGCTCGCGACCCCGGACCTCGAGAAGATGAAGGAGCAGCTCGCGAAGGCCCGCATCTCCGATGCGCGCGTGGCGCAGCTCGAGCAGGCGATCGACGACGGCGAGGCCGAGCTCGAACCGCTCAAGGCGTTCATCCTCCCCGGCGGCACCCCCAAGGCCGCGGCGCTCCACGTCGCACGCACCACCTGCCGGCGCGCCGAGCGCGCGGTGATCTCGCTCCAGCGGGAGACCGAGGTGCCGCAGATCGTGATCGTCTACCTCAATCGGCTCTCCGACCTGCTCTTCGTGCTCGCCCGCGTGGCCAACCGGCGCGCCGGCGCGGGCGAGGTGACCTGGTAGCGTGCCCGCGGCGCTGACGCTGCACGGCGCGAGCATCGAGGTCGCGCCGGGCGCGCTCGAGACGCTCGGCGCGCGCGTGAGCCAGCGCGCCCCCGAGCATCGCGTCGCGATCATCGCCGACCAGACCGTCGCGGGGCTCCACGGCCCGGCCGCACTCGCCGCGTTCGGCAGCACCACGCCCACACCGATCCTCCTCACGTTCCCCGCGGGCGAGAAGCACAAGACGCGGCAGACCTGGTCGATGCTCACCGACCAGCTCATCGCGGCGGGCTGCGGCCGCGACACGGTGATCGTCGCGCTCGGCGGTGGCGTCACCGGCGACCTCGCCGGCTTCGTGGCCGCGACCTTCCTGCGCGGCGTGCCGCTCGTGCAGGTCCCCAGCTCGCTGCTCGCGATGATCGACTCCTCGGTCGGGGGCAAGACCGGCGTCGACACGCCGCTCGGCAAGAACCTCGTCGGCGCGTTCCATCATCCGGCGCTCGTCGTCGCCGACACGCGTCTGCTGACGACCCTCCCGCCGAAGGAGATGCGCAACGGGCTCGCCGAGGCCATCAAGCACGGCGTCATCGCCGATCCGGCCTACTTCGGCTGGATCGCGTCGAACCTGCGGCAGATCCTCCACGCCGACGCGCCCGACGACGCGACGCAGCTCCATCTCGTGCAGCGCTCGGTGGAGATCAAGGTGCAGGTGGTGCGGCAGGACGAGCGCGAGAGCGGCCTGCGCAAGGTGCTCAACTTCGGGCACACCATCGCGCACGCCGTGGAGCAGGTCACCGCGTACGGCGTCGCGCACGGCGAGGCGGTGGCGATCGGGATGGTCGCCGAGGCGATCCTCGCCGAGCGGCTCCACCTCGCCGAGCGCGGACTCGCCGACGCGATCGCGACGGTGTGCGACGCCGCGGGCCTCCCGGTTTGCTTGCCCGAGGGCGTGAGCGCGGCGGAGGTGGTCATGGCGACGCGCACGGACAAGAAGGCGCGCGCGGGCCACGTGGAGTTCGCGCTCCCCCGGGCGATGGGGGAGATGGCCGGCAGCGAGACGCGCTACGGCGTGCGGGTGAACGACGCGGACACGCTCCGAGCGCTCGAACATTTGTGACCGCCCTTAACACATTGTGACACAATGGGATGGCGCTGTGGCGGCTGGGTGCTGTCGCCTTGGCACGCTTCTTGGCTGTTGACCCGCCTCGGCCCTCTCGTATAGCCTTGGGCTCCCGGGCCGTCCGAACCGGGAAATGTGATTTGCCGCACGTCCCACAGAGCGTAGCAGGTACTGGCTCCCCGAGCGGGGCGCCGCCTCCTTCAACACGCAGGTATGGGGATGGGTATGCAGCACGCGACCGAGACGAGATCGAAAGGCTATTTCCGTTCCTCACCCTCTTCCGCGTTCGACCAGTACCTCTCGGACATCCAGAAGCTCCCGCTGATCACCGACGCCGCTGAAGAGCGTCGACTCGCACGACTCGCCCAGAAGGGCGACGAAGCCGCCGCCGAGCGCCTCGTGACCGCGAACCTCCGGTTCGTGATCAGCTACGTGAAGAAGTACCAGGGCCACGGACTCGATCTCTCCGAGCTCGTCGCCATCGGCAACGAAGGACTGCTCAAGGCGGTCCGCAAGTTCGATCCCGACCAGGGCGTGAAGTTCATCTCGTACGCGGTGTGGTGGGTGCGCCAGGCGGTCCTCAAGGCGCTCGCGGAGCAGACCCGCTCGGTCCGCATCCCGCTCAACCAGAACTCGCAGCTCATCCGGCTCTCCCGTGCGGAGACCGTCCTCGCGCAGGTGCTCAAGCGCGACCCGACCGACCATGAGATCGGCCGTCTCCTCGAGGAGACCCCGGAGCAGGTCCGCTCCGCCAAGCAGATGTCGTCCACCGAGCTCTCGCTCGACGCGCCGGTGGATCGCTCCGACCGCGAGGCCTGCACGCTCGGCGAGCGCTTCGCCGGCGGCGACGGCGTGGAGATCGAGGAGCGGACCGACTTCAAGCTCATGCGCGAGTGCATCGACAAGGTGTTCCGCAACTACCTGACGCCGCGCGAGCGCAAGATCCTGAACCTGTACTACGGCCTCGACGAAGGGGCCGAGGCGATGACGCTCGAGAAGATCGGCGCGCTCATGGGCGTGACCCGCGAGCGCATCCGGCAGATCCGCGAGCGCGCCTTCGACAAGCTCCGCACCTCGCCCGAGGGCCGCTCCCTCGCCGGGTTCTGGGCCGTCACCTGATCGTGTAGGCTGCAGCCGCTCATCGCGCGCCCGGTGATCGCGCGGTGAGAGTCGACGGGGGTCCGGATGCGAATCCGGGCCCCCGTCGTGTCTCCCCCTCCCTCGGCGATCGTGTAGCTTTGCGGCGTGACCGACTCCGCCGCGCTCGCCACCCGGCTCCGCCGCATCGTCGGGGACGCGCACGTGATCGCGCGCGCGACCGGACTCCTCGTGTACCGCTCCGACGCGCTCCCCGGACTCCAGCGCGCGCCCGCGCTCGCGGTCTTCCCTGGCACGCGCAGCGAGCTCATCGAAGTGGTGCGCGCGCTGGCCGCGGATGGCGCGCCCTTCGTCGCGCGGGGCGCAGGCACCGGTCTCTCCGGCGGCGCGCTGGCCGACGGGATCACGCTGCTCGGCCTGCACCGCCTCAAGCGGATCATCGCCATCGACCCGGTGGCACGGACCGCGACGGTCGAACCCGGTGTCGTGAACGCACTGCTCACGCGCGCCGCGGCGACGCACGGCCTGCATTACGCCCCCGATCCGTCCTCGCAGTCCGCGTGCACCATCGGCGGCAACATCGCCGAGAACGCGGGCGGCCCGCATTGCCTCAAGTACGGCGTGACCCTCGACCACGTGCTGCGCGCCACGGTCGCGCTCCCCGACGGCGAGGTGCTCACCCTCGACCGCGGTGACGCGGGCGGCTACGACCTCCTCGGTGCATTCGTCGGCAGCGAGGGGTGCTTCGGCGTGGTGGTCGACGTCACGGTCCGGCTCACGCGCGACCCGGAGGCGGTGATCACGCTGCTCGCCGATTTCACCTCGGTGCGCGATGCGGCGGATGCGACATCGCGGATCATCGCGGCGGGGATCCTGCCGGCCGCCCTCGAGCTGATGGACCAGCCGACCATCGAAGCGGTGGAGTCGAGCGTGTACGCCGCCGGATATCCGCGCGATGCGGCCGCGGTGCTGCTCGCCGAGGTCGACGGCGCGGCCGCGGGGCTCGACGACGATGCCGCGGCCGTCGAGCGCCTCTGTCGCGAGTCGGGCGCCCGCGCGGTGCGCGTCGCGCGCGACCCCGGCGAGCGCGCGCGGCTGTGGCAGGGACGCAAGAAGGCGTTCGGCGCGATGGGACGCGTGGCTCCGCACCTCGTGGTGCAGGACGCCGTGGTGCCGCGCTCGCGGCTCGCGCCGATCCTCGACGACATCGCGGCGATCGGCGCGCGGCACCGCCTGCGCGTGTGCAACGTGTTCCACGCCGGCGACGGCAACCTGCATCCCAACATCCCGTACGATGCGAACGACCCCGACGAGTCGGCGCGGGTCCATGCGGCGATGCAGGAGATCATGACGCGCTGCATCGCGGCGGGCGGGACGATCACCGGCGAGCACGGCGTGGGGCTCGACAAGCTGCCGTACATGGAGCAGCTCTTCACGCCGGACACGCTCGATGCGATGTGTTCGCTGCGTGACGTGTTCGACCCGTCGCGACGGGCGAATCCGGGGAAGACCGTCCCGGTCCGCGCGTGCCGCGAGTGGCACGCGGCGGCGGCGGCGCGACCGGCATGAGTGGCATGAGTGGCGCGATGGGTGGCGATCGTCGTGACCTCTCGGTCGGGTTGACGGGCGCGACGCGGCTCGACGCCGAACGGCCACGCTCCGCTGAGGAGCTCGCGTCGCTCGTGCGCGACGCCGCCGCGACGCGCGCGGGACTTCGACTGGCCGGGACCGGCACGTGGCTCGACGCCGGACATCCGGTGCGTGCGTCTCGCACCGTCTCGATGCGCGCGATGAGTGGGATCACGGCGTACCATCCGGCCGACCTCACTCTCACCTGTGGCGCCGGCACGAGCATCGCCGAACTCGATGCGGCGACGCGGGCGCACGGGCAGTGGTGTCCGCTCGCGCCGCCCGGCACGCATTTCCTCAGCACCGTCGGTGCGACGCTGGCGACGGCCAGCGAGGGCCCGTACGCCGCGACACTCGGTCGACCGCGCAGCCTCGTGCTCGGCCTCGAGTGCGTCGACGGCACCGGGAGGATCATCCGGGCGGGCGGCCGCGTGGTGAAGAACGTCGCCGGATTCGATCTCACGCGGACCATGATCGGCGCCTGGGGCACGCTCGGCGCGATCACCGAGGTCCACCTCCGGCTGCGCGCGCGACCCGTCGTCGACGAGACGTACGGTGTGCGCGTCTCCGCGGGCGCCCTCGCGGAGTACGAGGCATTCGTGCGCGGGCCGCTCGCGCCGCTCGCGAGCGTCCCGTTCCCGCACGCGCTGGCGGAACCGGCTGGGGACCGCTGGTTCCTCGTGCGGATCGGCGGCAATGCCTCGTTCGTCGCCGCGTCGCGCGCGGCGCTCGCCGTCTTCGGTGCGCTCGACGCCCAAGGCCCCGACGCGATGGACGCCTGGTGCGCGTTCCACGACCCGGCGCCGCGCGCGCTCCAGTGGCGCTGGGATGCGCTCTCGCTCCGGCTGCGCGACCGGTTCGATCCGCACCGGATCCTGAATCCAGGACTGCTCGGAGAGCCCGCGTGACGGCCGCTCCTCGTCCGCCGCGTCACCCGGACTCGCCGCTGCCGCTGCTCGACGCGGCGCGTGCAGGCCTCGACCAGTGCGTGCACTGCGGCTTCTGCCTGCCCGCGTGCCCGACGTATCTCGCGCTCGAGGACGAGAACGACTCACCGCGCGGCCGGCTGCTGCTCATGGGCGCCCTGCTCGACGGCACGGTGCGCGCCGACGACGCGGAGGTCGGCACGCATCTCGACCAATGCCTCGGATGCCGCGGATGCGAGACCGCGTGCCCGAGCGGTGTGCCGTACGGCGCGCTGCTCGAGGCGACCCGCGCCGACATCGCGGCGCACCGTCCGTTGCCGTGGGTCGCGCGACTCATCCTCGCGGTCTTCGCGCGGGAGTGGGCCCTGCGGCCGGCACTCGCCGCCGCGCGCGCCATGCGCGCGAGCGGGCTCGCAGCGAGGCTCGCCCGCTGGCTCCCCCGGCGGCTGGCGATGCCGTTCGCGATGCTCGACTCGACGGCGCGCAGCGGGACGCCGCGCTGGACCGCGACCGGGGACGGTCGTCGGGGCCGTGCGGCCGTCCTCACCGGCTGCGTGATGGAAGGACTGTTCACCGACGCCAACCGCGCGACCGAGCGCGCGCTGGTGCACAACGGCTGGGCGCTCACGGACGCGCCGGGACAGCGCTGCTGCGGTGCGCTCCATGCGCACGCCGGCGATCGTGCCACGGCGCAGTCGCTCGCCCGCGCGAACATCGCGGCCTTCGAGCGGAGCGGCGCCGACGTGATCGTCCTCAACTCGGCCGGCTGCGGCGCGATGTGCAAGGAGTACGGACATCTCTTGCACGACGATCCCGCTTGGACGGCGCGGGCCAGTGCGTTCGCCGCGCGCGTGCAGGACGTGCACGAGCTGCTGGCCGGGGCGGGGCCCGCGCCCACGGCCGAGCGCGAGTGGAGCCCGGCCCTCGTGGCCTACGACGCGCCATGCCATCTCCAGCATGCACAGCGCGTGGTGCATCCTCCGCTCACGGTCCTGCGCGCCTGCAACGACGTGGCGCTCGTCGCGCTCGCCGACAGCGACCAGTGCTGTGGGAGCGCCGGGATCTACAACCTCGTCCAGCCGGACGTCTCCGACCGCGTCCTCGCGCCCAAGCTCGCGCGGATCGCCGAGTCGGGGGCGACCATCGTGGCGACCGGGAACCCCGGCTGCCTGATGCAGATCGGCGGCGGCCTGCGGCTCGCCGGGAGCGCGGTGGCGGTGCGGCATCCTGTCGAGCTGCTCGACGAGGGCTACGCCCGGGCCCGGATGCCTCGTTAGTCTTCGGGCATGGACGTCCCGGTGCTGCTGGTGGAGTTCGAGGGCGTGGTCGTGGAGACCGCGCAGGCGCGACGCGAGGCGCTCGTGGAGTCGCTCGCCGTGGAGGGCATCGTCTGCACCGAGGCGATCCTGGCGCAGGCGAGCGGTCACGCCACCGAGGACGCGGTCCGGCGCGCGCGGCGCGCAGCCGGCGCCCCGGACGACGAGACCGCCGTCGAGCTCGGCCGCCTGCGCGCCGAACGCGCGTTCGCTGCGCGGGCGGGCAAGGGGCTCGCGCTCGCGCCGGAGGCGCGCGTGGTGTTCGAGCGGCTCGTCTCGCACGCACGGGTCGCCCTCGTCACGCGCGCGTCGCGCCGGGAGGTGGAGTTCCTGCTGGGCCTCGCAGGGATGGAGGGGCTCTTCCGTCCGATCGTCGCCGTGGAGGACGTGCGGCCGGCCAAGCCCGCGCGGGATCCGTGGCTCGCCGCGCTCGCGCGCGTCGGGCAGCTGTTCCCCGGGCAGCAGCTCAGGGCACTCGCCGTCGAGGATCACGTCGTCGGGCTGCGCGCCGCACGCGCCGCCGGGCTCGCCTGCGTCGGCGTCGGCGCGATCCCGCCGCATGAGGCGATCGAGGGCGACGCGTGGCTCGAGTCGCTGGCCGATCTCACGCCGGACCGCGTGCGTGCGCTCACGGGCGTGAGCGCGGAGCGCCGGCGATGAGCGTCGTGCTGCACGAGCGTGGCACGCGCATGCGCATGACGTTCGCCGGCGACGGCGCCAAGGCGGCGCTCGGCGGCCTCGTCACGAACGACGTCCTGGCGCTCAAGCCGGGCGAGGGCCAGCGCGCCGCAGCGCTCACGGCCAAGGGTCGCGTGATCGCCCTGTGCCGCGTGTTCGACCGCGGCGCGGACCTGCTGGTCGACTGCGATGCCGCCGCGGCCGACGGATTCGTCGCGATGATCCGGAAGTACGTGAACCCGAGGCTCGCGAGGTACACCGTGGTGACCGACGCCACGGACTGCCTCGGCGTGCACGGCCCGCTGGCGGCGGGCAGCATCGTACATGCGCTCGGTGCGGACGCAGCGCAGCGTGACGCGCTCGAGGCGCTCCCGCCGCACGGGAACATCTCGATCGGCGACGGCGAGGACGCCGTGACCGTCGCGCGCGCGGATGACCTCGCGGTCCCGGGATTCGATCTCTTCGGGTCACGCGCACGGATCGGCGACATCCGCGCCGCGCTCGTCGCGCAGGGACTGCGCACGCTCTCGGCCGAGGAGGCACGCGTGCTGCGCGTCGAACGCGGCCTCCCCGAGTGGGGCGCGGAGATGGACGCCGAGACGATCCCGCAGGAGGCGCTCCTCGACGAGTTCGGCGCGATCTCGTTCAGCAAGGGCTGCTATACCGGGCAGGAGGTCGTGGCACGCATCCACTTCCGCGGCCACGTGAACCGCCACTTGCGTTGGATCGTGAGCGGCGCGCCGCTGCGCGCGGGGATGCGGGTGCTCGACGCGACCGGTGCCGACGTGGGCGAGGTGCGTGCGGCGGTCATCTCCGAAACGCGCGGGCCGATCGCGATCGCGATGGTGCGGCGCGAGGTCGAGCCGGGCGCTGCGGTGACCGCGCGAGATGACGCGGGCGCCGTGACCGGAACGCTCGAGCGCATCGGGACCACGGGCGCGAACTCCACGGCACACGCACCCGCCTGAAAGACGAAACGCGCGATCCCGAGGGATCGCGCGTCGCGGTGCAGCAGTGACCGAAGCTTAGTGCTTGGTCGTGTCGGCCGGCATGGCCGTCGTCGAATCCTTCTTGGTCGTGTCGGCCATCGCGCCCGTGTCGGTGGTGGCGGCCGGAGCGGTCGCCGCAGCGTCGGCGGCCGGCGCGGCCTCCTCAGCCTTCGGGGCGCAAGCAGCGAACAGGACGAGCGAGGCGACGATCGCGAGCTTCTTCATGGGGATCTTTCTCGGAGTGTGGTGGGTGAGCGCTCGCGACATGTTCGCAGAGAGCGTTCGGCGAAGGAAACTAAATGGGACGGTTCATGCGGTCAATCCGGTGTCGACCGATAACTCATTCAGTGACAACGGTTTGGCACCGGATCGCAGCGACCGATTGACGACTCGCGCCGCGGGATCGGCACAACGGCAGTTGGCCGCGAACGGGCGCTCCGCCGGATGGTCGCGTGTAAATCGTTATCCCACAACGATTTACGAACAAGTCTCATTAGCGCCGCGGTGTTCGTTAGCTTGAATCCCAGTCCTCCTTCACACGGTGCGGCCTCGCAGTGACTCCGACGACGGCTTCTGCTCCCATGACTTCCGCGCCGGGGCGCGCGGCGCACACGCACGTCGTCCGAGGTGCTTGTCCGCACGACTGCCCCGACACGTGCGCGACGCTCACCACGGTGGAGGACGGGCGCGCGATCAGGATCCAGGGCGATCCCGAGCATCCGTTCACGCAGGGATTCCTCTGCACCAAGGTCAACCGCTATCACGAGCGCACGTACCATCCCGACCGCGTGCTCACGCCGCTGCGTCGCGTGGGCGCGAAGGGACGCGGCGCGTTCGTCGAGGCGACGTGGGACGAGGCGCTCGATGCGATCGCGGCGAAGCTGAACGCGATCCGGCATTCGAGCGAGGGGCCGCAGGCGATCCTCCCGTACTCCTACGCGGGCACGATGGGCCTGCTGCAGGGCGAGGGGATGGATCGCCGCTTCTTCCATGTGCTCGGCGCCTCGCAACTCGACCGCACCATCTGCGCGACCGCGGGGATGATGGGGATGCGCATGACCGTCGGCGCGAGCATCGGCGCGGACGCCGAATCGCTGCCGATGAGCGACCTCGTGATCCTGTGGGGCACGAACACGCTCACGAGCAATCCGCATCTCTGGCCCAAGGTCACGGCGGCGCGCGAGATGGGGGCGCGGGTGATCTGCATCGACCCCATCCGCACGCGCACGGCCGAGCAGTGCGACGAGTGGATCGGCATCCGGCCCGGCACCGATGCGGCGCTCGCGCTCGGCATCATGCATGTGCTGTTCGCCGAGGGGTCGCAGGACGACGACTATCTCGCGCGGTACACGCTGGGTGCCGACCAGCTGCGCGAGCGCGTGAAGGAGTATCCGCCGGCGCGCGCGGCCGCGATCACGGGGATCCCCGCCGAGCGCATCGTCGCGCTCGCGCGCGAGTACGGGCGCGCCAAGGCGGCGTTCGTGCGCATCAACTACGGACTGCAGCGGCACGGCGGCGGTGCGATGGCGGTGCGCGCGATCGCGTGCCTCCCCGCGGTGACGGGGCACTGGCGTCGCCCCGGCGGCGGCGTGCTGCTGTCGTCGAGCGCGAACTTCGCGCTCAACAAGGGCGCGGTGCAGCGGCCGGACCTCATCCCCGCCGGCACGCGCACCATCAACATGTCGCTGCTCGGCCAGGCGCTCACCGCGCCCGACGCGGGTGTGGGCGGGCCGCCGGTGCGCGCGATGATCGTCTACAACTCCAATCCCGGCGCGATCGCCCCCGACCACAACGCGGTCGTCGCGGGGATGAAGCGCGAGGATCTCTTCACGGTGGTCCTCGAGCACTTCCGCTCGGATACCTGCGACTACGCCGACTGGGTGCTCCCCGCGACGACCCAGCTGGAGCATCTCGACCTGATGTGGTCGTACGGGCATCTGTACGCCACGCTCAACAAGCCGGCGATCGCGCCCTGCGGCGAGGCGCTGCCCAACACGGAGATCTTCCGCCGACTCGCCGCGCGGATGGGGCTCGACCATCCGTGCCTCAGGGACGACGACGAGACGATGATCCGTCAGGCGCTCGAGACCGACGACCCGCGGATGGCGACCATCACGTGGGACGCGCTCGACCGCAATGGCTGGGTGCGCCTCGCACTGCCCTCGCCGTACGCGCCGTTCGCCGAGGGCGGGTTCCGCACGCCGAGCGGCAAGTGCGAGTTCTACAGTGACCGCATGAAGGAGATGGGCCTCGACCCGCTGCCGTCGTTCACCGCGCCGCACGAGTTCCCCGAGAACGTCCCGGAGCTCGCGGCGCGCTTCCCCATCACGCTCGTGTCGTCCCCCGCGCACCAGTTCATGAACTCCACGTTCGTGAACATCGGCCCGCTGCAGCGCGCGGCGCGTGAGCCGGAGGTCTCGCTCCACCCGCGCGACGCGGAGCGGCGCGGCATCGCCGAGGGGGCGATGGTGGTGGTGGAGAACGACCGCGGGCACTTCCGCGCCCGCGCGCGCGTTCGTGAGGGTATCCGGGAAGGCGTCGCGTGGGCGCCGGGCGTATGGTGGGCGAAGCTCTCCGCCGACGGCCTGAACGTGAACGTGACGACCAGCCAGCGCCTCACCGACATGGGCGCCGGTCCGGTGTTCTACGACAACCTCGTCGAGATCCGCGCGGTGAGCTAGCGCGCGGTCCGGCGCATCTCGTCGGGCGACCTCGCGCCGTGCCTCAGTGCTCGGCGCGCAGCGCCTCCGAGGGGCTGATGCGGAGCGCCCGCCGGACCGGCACGGCACACGCCGCCATCCCGACGACCAGCATCGCGACGTTCGCACCGAGGAGCACCAGCAACTCGCGCGCCGAGCGCACACCGAAGGCGACGGCGAGACCGCTTCCGACGGCGAGCCCGAGACCGAGTTGCAGGAGGGCTCGCGCGAAGATCCCGAACACGATCCGGCGCGGACCTGCTCCGAGAGCGATGCGGATCCCGATCTCACGCGTCCGGCGCGCGACGGTGAAGGACATGAGCGCGTGGATGCCCATCGCCGAGAGCATCATCACGATGAGCGCGATGAGCCAGGCGACCGCCGTGAGCGTCCAGTTCGCCGTGGCTTCGCCGCCGCCGGCGTCGCCGAGTCCCTTGATGTCGGAGAGGCTGATCGCCGGATCGACGTCAGCGGCGAGCCTGCGAAGACGGGAGCCGAACGCCATCGGATCGGCGGCACGCACCACGAGCTGGCCGGCCCGACCGACGACCGGTCGGCTCGGGAGGTACATCGCCGACTGTTCCTCCGGCCGCGGCAGTTGCCAGCCGAAGTCGCGGACGAGACCGACGATCTCATACCAGGTGTCTCCTCCGACGCTCGAGACCTCGCCCGATACGATACGCACCCGTTGCCCGATGGGATTGCGGTCCGCGAGGACGTGACGCACGAACGACTGGTTGACGAGCATCACCTTGCCCGCATCGAAGTCGAGCGGCTCGAACCCGCGACCCGCGATCACCTGCGTCCCGAACGCATGGAAGAACCCGTCGGATACGTGCACCAGCGTGCTCGTCCGCCGGCCGTCCGCCGGTGCGCCGGCGGAGGTGTCCACCTCGATCCGGTACTTGAACTGGTCCTCGACGGGCAGACGATCCGCGTACGCGACGGCCTCCACCCCGGGTTCCTCCGCGATCCGTCGCGCGAGGTCGTCGAACGCGCGGCGGGCGTACGCTGCGTTCGACGCCGAATCGCGCAGGTGATCCTCTCGGTCCAGGCCGAGTCCTGCGGTGAGGAAGCGCTCCGCGCCGATCCCCGCCGCGCGCTGGTTGAAGCGGTTCGACTCGGAGACACCGCCGGCGACGAGCGGCAGGAACAGCACCGTGATCGCCACCTGGGCGACGATGACGAAGGTCCAGAACCCGCCGAACCTCGGCCCGCTGCTCCCCACCCCCTCGCCGCGCAATGCCTCGTTGACGTTCAGGCGGGTGGCCCTCAGTGCCGGCAGGATCCCCACGATCGCCGCGCCGACCACGGTCAGCGCTGCGGCGTAGAGCAGCGTCCGCCATGACATGGTGGCGTCGATCCAGAACGGCAGGGCACCGCTCTCCGCGAACTTGGCGACCCCGACTCGCAGCGCGACCCGGGCGACGAGGAGTCCGATGAGCGTCGCCAGCGTCGAGAGCACGAGTGCCTCGGCGAAGAGCTGGCCGATGATCCGCCGCCGACTCGCGCCGAGCGCGCTGCGCACGGTGAGCTCGTAGCTGCGCGTGGCGGTGCGCGCGAAGACCAGCGTCGCGACGTTCGCACACATCACCGCCAGCAGCATCAGGAAGATGCTGTTGACCGCATACATGATGTTCCGGATCAGCAGCATCTCGCCGCCCTCGTTGAGCGGCTTGGCATATGCGGCGACGCGCGGCCGGAGCGGTTCGTCGGTCGACGGCCCGGCGGCCGCCCGGCGCTCGGCGATCACCGCGAGCTCACTGTTCGCCGCCGCGATGGTCGTGCCCTCCGCGAGCCGGCCGAACACGGCGGCCGATGGTCCCGAGCGTGGCGTCGACGCGGCGCCATCCGTGCGGAGCGGCACCCAGAGCTGGTGGTTCCTCGGGAAGGCGAATCCCTCTGGCATCACGCCGACCACGGTCGCCGTGGTGCTGCCGATCGTCACCGTACTCCCGAGCACGTGCCGATCCGCTCCGAAGCGCGCCTTCCAGACCCGGTGGCCCAGGACCACGACCGGCGGCTCGCCCGGGAGTTCGTCGCGATCGCTCAGGACGCGTCCGAACAGCGGCAGCGTGCCCATGAGTCGAAACGCGCTCGCGGTGACCTCGGCGCCGACGACCGGTTCCACGTTCCGGTCCGCGGTGGCGAGGTTGCGCTGGAAGGTGACGGCCGCGCCGAGCTCCTCGATGGTGCGGACGTCTCGGCGCCACGCCGCGAAATCGGGCAGGAGGCGGGTCTCGGCCGTGAGGGCCCTCGCATCCCACAGGTGCAGGGAGACGACGCGGTCAGCCTCGGCGATGGGGAGGCGCGGATTCTGGAACTTGTCGATCGCCTCGAAGTAGAGCGTGCCGAGTGCGATCGCGACAGCGATGGCGGCGGTGCTCACGGCGGTGAGACCCGGGTACCGCGCCAGCATGCGCAGGCCCACCCTCAAGTCGAGCGCCGTCATCCCGAGCAGCGTGGTCCGCATCGTCCCTCGAAGGTTTGAATGTTGCCAAGTACTTCGTACCATAAAGTGCATCATTGCGGCGCGCAAGCGTCCGGCGACCGAACCGGCGGCGCGCGGCGCGGGTTAATATCCGTAACTCGAACCGGAACGCGAATCGTGTCCTCTCCGCTCCCCGTCACGCTCGGCGCGCTCAAGTCCTCCCCGCATGGTGCCTTGGCGCGCCGCGGCCGCTCGGTGCGCGACGAGATCCGCACCAACCTCCTCGCGCGCATCGCCGACGGGAAACCGCTCTTCCCGGGTGTCCTCGGCTACGAGGACACGGTGATGCCGCAGATCGTCAACGCGCTGCTCTCGCGGCATCACTTCATCCTGCTCGGACTCCGCGGCCAGGCGAAGTCCCGCATCCTGCGCGCGCTCACGACGCTGCTCGACCCGGCGCTGCCGGTGATCGCCGGGAGCGAGACGAACGACGATCCGTTCGCGCCCATCTCCAAGTACGGCCGTGATCGGCTGGCGGCCGCGGGCGACGACACACCCATCGCGTGGCTCGCCCCCGACCAGCGGTACGTGGAGAAGCTCGCGACGCCCGACGTCACCGTCGCCGACCTCATCGGCGACCTCGACCCCATCAAGGCGGCGCGCGGCGGGCACCTGCTCTCGGATGAGCTGTCGATCCACTATGGCATGCTGCCGCGCGCCAACCGCGGCATCTTCGCGCTGAACGAACTCCCCGACCTCGCCGGCAAGGTGCAGGTGGGTCTGTTCAACGTGATGCAGGAAGGCGATGTGCAGATCAAGGGCTACCCGGTGCGTCTCGCGCTCGACGTGGTGCTGGCGTTCACCGCCAACCCCGAGGACTACACCGCGCGCGGCAAGATCATCACGCCGCTCAAGGACCGCATCGGGAGTGAGATCATCACGCACTACCCGGCGACGGTGGACCTCGCGATGGCCATCACCGCGCGGGAGGCGTGGGTCGCGCGCGACGGCTTGCCGCTCCGTCTGCCGGAGATCGTCTCCGAAGTCGCCGAGCGCGTGGCGTTCGAGGCGCGGCAGGAGAAGCGGATCGACCAGCGGTCCGGCGTCTCGCAGCGGCTGTCCATCACGCTGCTCGAGAACGTGGTCTCCAACGCCGAGCGGCGCGCCGTGCGCCTCGGCGAGAGGACGATCGTCCCGCGTCTCGCCGACATCTACGCGGCCCTCCCGGCGATCACCGGCAAGATCGAGCTCGAGTACGAGGGCGAACTGATCGGCGGCGCGGTGATCGCACGCGAGCTGATCCGCCGCGCCGCCGACGCGACGCTGAGCGAGCGCGGCGTCGACCTCGACCTCGACGAGATCGTGATGTGGTTCGATCGCGGCCAGGCCCTGCAGGTGAGCGACGACGCGAGCGCGACGGTCGCCCGGCAGGGCTTCGCCGCGGTGCCGGGCCTCATCGAGCTGGTCACGGCGGGCGGGCTCGGCATCGGTGACGACGCCGATGCGGTCGTCGCGTGCGAACTCGTGCTCGAAGCGCTCGTCGCGCGCCGGAAGCTCTCGCGCTCGGAGAGCGGGCAGTACGGCCGCTCGGTCCGACGGAAGGGTGGGCTGCCGCAGGACCGGCCGGACCGCGACGAGTAGTCGTTGCCGCGTGCGACGCCGGCTCGGTCAGACCGCCAGCGCGGTCTCCCCGAGCCGGAAGCGCTCGAGGGCCGCGTCGACGACGCCTTCCATGCTGCCGCGCGCGCCGTACTCGCCACGCAGATGCGTCGCGTCGCTTCCCTCGTGCGCCATCCGGTACACGAGATCGAGCGCCGGTCCCGCGTTGGCCGCCTCGCCGTGCGCCTGGATCCGCCGCAACGTGGTCAGCACGTCCTCGCGCAGCGACACCGCCGCGAGCGCGTGCGGCACGACGATCGTGCCGTCGAGCCCGAACCGGCACGCCTGGAACCGGTTGTAACTGTACACGAGATAGTCATCCTCGGCCGGCGGCGGGCCGGGCCGCTCGAGCAGCCAGCGGCAGAGCGCCTGCAGGTAGCCCGCGAGCGCCGCGGCGCGCTCGACCGAGAGCGGCGTGTCGCAGACGCGGAGCTCGATCGTCCCGTACTCCGGCTTGGGACGGATGTCCCAGTAGAAGTCCTTCATGCTCTTCACCACGCCGGTGCGCTCCATCTTCCCGAAGTACTCCTCGAAGGCGCTCCATGACAGCACGAACGGCGCCCGGCCGCTGAGCGGGAAGGCGGACACCGAGTTGAGCCGCGCCGAGTTGAACAGGGTGTCCTTGCCCTGCACGAACGGCGACGACGCCGAGAGCGCGATGAAGTGCGGGACGTAGCGACTGAGCGCGTGCAACAGGTAGAGCGCGTCGTCGCCGTTGGCGCAGCCGATGTGGACGTGCTGGCCGAAGACGGTGAACTGCTTGCTGAGGTAGCCGTAGAGCGCCGAGACCTCCTGGAAGCGCGGCTTGCGGAAGATCCGGCGGTCGGCCCATCGCTGGAACGGGTGCGTGCCGCCGCCGCAGACCCCGACATTCAGCCGCGCGCCCGCGCGCACGAGAGTGTCGCGCACCGCGACGAGCTGCTCGAGCAGCGGCGGATGTTCCGTCTGCACGCTCGTCGCGATCTCGATCATGCTCTGGGTGATCTCGGGCGTGACGGTGCCGGGGAACGGCTTCCGGCGCAGCAGCTCGAGCATGTCGGGGCTCGCCGCCGTGAGGTCGAAGTCGCTGAGGCTCACGAGCTGAAGCTCGAGCTCCACGCCCATGGTCAGCGGGGCGGACTTGGCGAATGGCTGGAGCGGCATCTCAACCCTCCCGGGAATCCGGCGTCTCGCCGGCGAAGTGGAGCGCGCGGCCGACGAGGACGGGCCCGAGCATCTCCATGAGGAGCGACGCCGCGGCGAGCGGCGCCAGGCGGTCGAGCATCCCGAGGCCGACCATCCGTGACTGCTCGAGCACGACGATGACGATCGCCGACATGGGCGCCATCGCGAGGCCGGTGAGCAGCCCCTTCCTCCACGAGGTGCCGCTCAGGAATGCGAACGCGCCGATCGCGGCCGACTTCGCCAGCTGGCGCACGATGAGGATGGCCGCGCCGAGCCCGAGGCCGGCGCCGACCTGCCGCCACTCGAGACGCACCGCGACGAAGGTGAAGAGCAGCACCGCCAGCAGGTCACCCATCGTGCCGAACCCGCGCTGGGTCGGTGTGAGGAACACGCGGCGATGCCGCGAGGTGAGCCCGAAGGTCAGCGTCGCGAGCACCGGCGAGAAGTCGAGGCTGTGATTGAGCGCGACGAGCACGATCACGGCAAGCGCGTACGCGATGGTGCTGTCCTGCGTGGTCCTCCGCACCGCTTTCAGCAGTGCGGGCACGAACGCGCCCATGAGGTAGCCCGAGAGCGCGGCGGCGCCGAGGAGCAGGACGGTGTCGTAGGTCGCCAGCGGGACATCCCCCACGTCACCCGACGGGGTGAGCCCCATCAGCACCTTCAGCACGAGCACCGCGAGCGCGCTGTTGAGGGCGGAGAGGTGGAGCACGCGCTCGGTCACCTGGCCCGAGCTGCGGAGTTCGTTGAGCACGCGCACGATGGTCGCCGGGGAACTCGCCATGGCGAGCGCCGCGAGGAGTCGCGCCGGCTCCTGGTCCATGCCCTGCGCCCGCACGAGCCAGTACACGGCGCCGAACGAGAGCGCCGACTCGGCGAGGCTCGTCGCCGCGAGCCAGGGATTGGCGCGGAACCACCGCAGGTTGAGCCGGTAGCCGGCCTCGAACAGGATCAGCCCGAACGCGATGTTCGCGAGGAGCAGGATGTGGTCGGACGGCGTCTGCGGGAGCAGACCGGCCTGCGAGGAGGCCAGCAGGAAGCCGACGGTCGCGTAGATGCTGATGCGCGGGACGCCGAGCCAGCGTTGACCGAGCTCGCCGGCCGTCCACGCGATGAGCAGCGCGAGGGGCCAGGCGAGATCCGCCGCCAGGGTGGTGAGGTCCAGCATGGGCAGGTCCTCCGGAGGCCGGGTGGGCGGCACGGATGAGTACTCGGCACGGCGGACGGGTCACGCGGCGCGAGCGGCGCCCGGAGGCGCGACGAGTGGGATGCTACCCGCGACGGCGCGCGGTGTTCCGCTCAGCGGGCCGAGAGCCCCGGATGCGCCCGGAAGGCCCAGAGCCCGAACAGCAACATGAGCGCTGCGCCGCCGCCGATCGCCCAATCCACGCCCGCGATGCGCGCGACCCATCCACCGACGAAGCTCCCGATCGGCGAGCCACCCACGTAGACCATCACGTAGAGCGAGAGCACGCGTCCCCGCAACCCGTCAGGGACGAGTTCCTGGAGCCGCGCGTTCACGAGCGCGTTGTTGATGATCATCGTCACGCCGACGGCGAAGAGGATGAGGCCGTTGACCAGGGGCGTGTGCACGAGGCCGAACAGGATGAGCAGCGCGGGGAACGCGAACGACGCGATGCGGAACACCCTGCCGCGCTCGCGACCGCCTCCGGTCGCGGCGATCATGAGCGCGCCCGCCACCGCCCCGAGGCCGAGCGAGGCCATGAGCGCGCCGTAGCCGTCCGCGCCGAGATGCAGCTGGTCGCGCGCCACGACCGGCAGCAGCGTGATCACCGGCACCCCGAGCACGGAGTAGACGGTGGCGATGCCGAGGAGGATCGGGAGCGGCGGCGAGTCGCGGACGTACGCGACCGCCTCACGCATGCCGGCCAACGGACTCTCGCCGGCGCGCGGGCGGAGTCGCTGCTCGGGCAGGTGGATCATCGCGAGCCCGATGAGGACGGCGAGGTAACTCAGCGCGTTCAGCCCGAAGGTCGCGGCGATCCCCAGCTTCGCGATCACCATCGCCGCGACCGTGGGACCGAGCACGCGTGCGAGGTTGAAGCCGGTGGAGTTGAGGCCGATGGCCTGCGCGAGGTCCTCCTTGCCCACGAGTTCCACCATGAGCGACTGGCGCGCCGGGATCTCGAACGCCGCGAGCACGCCGCCGACGAGCGCGAGCGCGATGAGCCAGCCGATGGTGAGATGTCCCGTCGCGGACAGCGCCCACAGCGCGGCCGCCTCGAGCAGCATGAGGAACTGCGCCGCGCGCACGACCCGCAGCTTGGAGTTCCGGTCGGCGACCACGCCGCCGGGGAGCGAGAGGATCAGGATGGGGAACGTGTTCGCCGCCGAGACGAGCCCCACCATGAACGGGTCGTTGGTGAGCTCGAGCGCCGTCCACCCCACCGCCACGGTCTGCATCCACGACCCGACGAGCGAGGTCGTCTGGCCGAGCCAGAAGATCCGGAAGTTCCGGTACTTGGCGAGGACCCGGAACGGATTGAGGGACGCTCGGTCGCGCGCCGACGGCATCAGGGCGCAGGCACCGCGGCCGTGGAGGCCGGCGTCGCGCGACCGACGCCCTTCGCGAGCAGATCGGGCTCTCCCGGGGGCACCCGCAGCACCATCCCGGGGATGAGCGTGTTGAGCACGGTGTAGCACACCAGCGCGCCGAAGAGCCACGGCGGCAGCGCGAAGCGCTCGCGGAGGATCTCGGCGATCACCAGCGTGAAGACGAGGGTCGGGAGCAGCGGCGTCGAGACGCGGAAGGCCGCGCGCCACCCCTCACCGAGCGCGACGCGCCGGTGCGCGACGACGGTGAGGATGCGCAGCGGGACGGCGACCGCGAGGAGCACGATGCCGCCGATGAGCGCCTCACGGGAGAGGTCACCCGCGTGGAGGTGGGTTCCGGCCTTGAAGAAGTAGAACGGCACGAAGAACGACGCGAACACCTCCACCGCGTGGAGCATCTGCTCCGAGGCGATCGCGGGGAGGTCCTTACGGAACCGGCGCGCCGCGATCCCCACGAGGAACGCGCCGACGAGGTAGTACACGCCCAGGCGTCGCGTCACGAGGGCGCAGACGAGCGCGACGATGATGAGGAACGCGAACTCCGACTTCGGCGCGTACGGCTGGATGATGCGGGCGAAGAGCCGGAACGCGAAGGGCACGACGATCACGAGCGCCGCGAGGGCGAGGAACGAGAGACCGAACCGCGCGGCATCGTCCCCCTGGAGCACGACGAACATCACCGCGAGGGCGACGAGTTCGGTCGAGATCGCCTTGGACCGGACCCAGAACCCTTCGCGTGGCGAGAGCCCGAAGCTCGCGAGCGAGTCGAGGATGAACCCGGTCGACGGCGTCGCGAGGGCGAGGGCCACCAGCGCGGCGGGGCGCGGCGGCATGCCGAGGGCCTTCGTCACCGCGACCGTCAGCCCCGCGAGCACCAGCCCCTGGATGAGCAGATGCCACGCGAGCACCGCGATCTCCTTGCGCAACTCGCCGAAGTCGACCTCCAGCCCGGCGAACAGGAAGAGCGCGACGATCCCGAGGGTCGCGAACAGCTGCACCGTCGCATCGGTCGCGAGCGGCGGGAACGAGAGGCCCACCACCGCGCCGAGCACGAGACTCGTGACCGCGCTCGGCAGGCGGAAGCGCTGCAGGTACTTCGGGACCACGAAGAGCCCGAAGACGAGGAGGATGTACCCGACTTCCGGACCGATCTCGATCGCCATCGGGGGAACCTACGCCGTGGACCGTGGGAAGACCAACCGCCGCGCGGACCGTGACAACGGCCGCGCGGAGTGCTTCATTCCCGGCATGACCGTTCTCCTCGCAGTGTTGATGGTCGCTGCCGGCGTCGCGATCCTCGGAGTCGGCGCCGATGTCCTCGTGCGCGGCGCGGTCACCATCGCGCGGGTGGCGAGGGTCTCCGCCACCGTGATCGGACTCACGATCGTGTCGATGGGGACCTCGCTCCCCGAGCTCACGGTGAGCGTCGCCGCCTCGCTGCGCGGGGCGAGCGACCTGAGCCTGGGCAACGTGGTCGGCTCGAACATCTTCAACATCGCGATCGTGCTCGGGTTCACGGCCCTCATCCGGCCGATGCGCGTGCACTCGAGTGCCGTCAAGCTCGAGTGGCCCTTCATGTTCCTCGCCAGCTTCCAGCTGCTGCTCCTCGCCCGCGACCGCGCGATCGACCGGCTCGAGGGTGCGTTCTTCGTCATCGGGATGGCGCTGTTCACCGCGTACGTCGTGCGACTCGGCCGCACCGAGGTCCATGGGGAAGCGGCCGCCGAGCTCTCGGCGGAGGTCGGTGCGCGCGAACTGCCGGACGGCTCCGCGTCCGTCGGCAAGGCGCTGCTCCTCATCGCCGCGGGCATCGCGATGCTGGTCGTCGGTGGCGAGGTGCTGCTCCGCGGCGCGGTGGACCTCGCGCGACTCGCCGGCATGTCCGAGCGCGTCATCGGTCTCACCATCGTCGCGGCCGGCACCGGCACGCCCGAACTCGCCACGTCGCTCATGGCCGCCCGGCGCGGCCAAGGCGAGATCGCGCTCGGCAACGTGATCGGCTCGAACATCTTCAACATCCTCGGCATCGTCGGGGTGACCGCGCTCGTCCAGCCGATCGCCGTCGGTGCCGCGATGGTCGGGAGCGACATGGTCTGGATGCTGGTCTTCTCGGCGATGCTCTTCCCGATGATGCGGACGCGGTTCGAGGTGTCGCGCCTGGAAGGCGGCTTCCTCGTGGCGTCCTACGGAACCTACCTGACCCTTCTCGTGTTGGGTGGGTGAGACCGAGGTCCCGATGCGCTTCCACACGTACAGCAAGTTCAGCCCCGAGTCCGCCGACGCGGTGGACCTGCAGGCGCTGCTCGACAACCTCGCGGATTTCCTCCTCCAATCCGGCTTCGCCGGCGGCGGCGATCCCGACCCATGGGGCTATCGCGATCTCGACCAGGGCGGCGACCGGTCGATGGAGGCGCTCAAGCAGGCCATCCTCGACGCGCTCGTGCAGTCGGGCCAGTTCACACCCGAGATGCTCGAGGCGCTGCGCGGCGACGGCGATGAGATGTCGGAGGAGAAGCTCTCCAAGCTCCTCGACGACATCGTGCAGCGGCTCATGGCCGAGGGCTTCCTCAAGGCGGACCAGGCCCCGCAGGCGCCGGCGGGCCACCAGTCGGTGACGGGACCGGGCGGACTCGCGCAGGCGGCGGCCCAGGACGTCCAATTCGACCTCACCTCCAAGGGCATCGACTTCCTCGGCTACAAGTCGTTGCGCGGGATCCTCGGCGGGCTCGGCAAGAGCAACTTCGGCTCGCACGACACGCCGTGGCTCGCCACCGGCATCGAGGCCGACGCGGGGAGCAAGCCGTACGAGTACGGCGACGTACTCAACCTCGACGTGAACGAGACACTCAAGAACTCCATGCTCCGCACCGGCTCGCTCGCGGTCCCGATGGACCTCGACTACGCCGACCTGATGGTGCGGCAGAGCGAGTACCGCTCGAGCTGCGCGACGGTGCTCATGCTCGACTGTTCGCACTCGATGATCCTCTACGGCGAGGACCGGTTCACGCCGGCCAAGAAGGTCGCGCTCGCGCTCACGCACCTCATCCGCACGCAGTTCCCCGGCGACAGCATCAAGGTGGTGCTGTTCCACGACTCGGCCGAGGAGATCCCCATCGGCGCGCTCGCCACGTCGCAGGTGGGGCCGTACCACACGAACACCGCCGCGGGGCTCAAGCTCGCGCGCCGCCTGCTGATGGCACAGAAGAAGGACATGCGCCAGATCGTGATGATCACCGACGGCAAGCCGAGCGCGCTCACCATGCCGGACGGGCGGATCTACAAGAACTCGATGGGGCTGGATGCGTACGTGCTGCAGGAGACGCTCACCGAGGTCGCGGCGTGCCGCAAGGCCGGGATCCCGGTGAACACGTTCATGCTCGCGCGCGACCGCGCGCTGATCGAGTTCGTGAAGATGGTCAGCGCGATCACGCGCGGGCGGGCCTACTTCACCAACACGATGACGCTGGGGCAGTTCATCCTGATGGACTTCCTCAAGCGGAAGACGCGCAAGGTCGGTTGACCTGTGCCGCGCCCGGGCTCCGCGTCGCGCTCAGGCCGGCGGCTTCCGCTCCGGCTCCGAGGGTCCCGGCCACGCCTCGCCATAGAGCTCGGGCCCACAGTGCGTGCAGATCCCGTGGCTGAACATCGCGTGTGAGCGGTCGGCGACGTAGACCTCGACGGCCTCCCAGTATCCCTCGTCATCGCGGATCCGCTTGCAGTTGGCGCAGATGGGCACGAGGCCCTTGAGCGTCCTGACCTCCGACAGCGCCTGGCGCAGCTCCGCATTGGTGCCCTCGAGCGCCGCATTCGCCGCGGCGAGTTCCCGCCGCCGCTCCCGGAGCCGGAGGTTGAACCGGTAGAGCATCCCGAGCATCCCCGCGGCGAGCACGAGCACGACGGCCGTCAGGACCACCACCACGCGCTGGCGTGCGATCAGCCCTTCCTGCGACCGTCGCTCCGCGCGGAGCCGCTCGGTCTCCGCGCGCGCCTGCATGGACGCGATGCGCTGCGCCGTCGACTGGCTGAAGATGGTGTCGCGCAAGGCATTGTATGCGCGCAGGTGGCCGAGGGCGGCACGGGCGTCGCCGCTCTCGCGCTCGAGGTCCGCCAGCTGCTGCAGCGCCGCCAGCGCGAACACGCGTTGCGTGATGCGCCGGGACAGCTCGAGCGAATGCTCGGCCGCCGCGATCGCCGCGCGCCGGTCCCCGAGCGCGTGATCCGCCTCCGCGAGGAACAGATAGACGCGTGCCTCGGCCCGGAGGCTCGTCGTCCGTCGTGCCTCGTCCTGCAGGGCCTTGAGCAGCGGCAGCGCTTCCGCCGGCTTCCCTTCGCGCACGAGAAGGCGCGCGAGCGACGCGGTGTTGAGCCACCAGCCGGTCGCCGAATCGGTCGGCCCCATCCGCTCGTCGCGGCTGGCGTACGAGCGCATCGACGCGGTGAAATCCTCCCGTGCCTCGGCGAACATCCCCACCTCCGAGCGCAGGTCGCCCTGGGCGTTCAGCGCGTATCCGATCACGAACGGATGACCGGAGGAGTCCGCGACCGCGCGCGCCTCCGCGAGGACCTGACCCGCCTGGTCGTACTGCTTCCAGTCGTGGTAGGTCTTGCCGATGTTGACGAGGATGCGCGCGACCCCCTGCTGGTCGCCCTCGGCCCGGCGCAGCGCCAGCGCCTCGAGGAAGGCGTCGAGCGCCGCCTCGTACTGGCCCATCTGGTAATGGGCCGAGCCGATGCTGTTGAGCGTGCGACCGAGACCCGCCGAGTCGTCGAGGGCGCGGCGGATGGCCAGCGCATTCCCGAGTTCGATCAGCGCGCTGTCGTACCGCGCCTCGGCGAGATGCGCGAGCCCGCGGTTGTTCGCGGCGAGGGCGCGCGCGGAGTCGACCGCCGCGCCGGCGCCCTGTGCCGGGAGGGCGCGGCCGACTGCGACGATGAGCGCTGCGACGATGAGCCGTCTCACACCATGAACGGTGGGCCTTTCGCGCGCCGAACGCCAGCGTGAGGTCATGGTGTGACTGCCGGACCTCCTGCGGGCCCGTGGACCGGCGGGAGCGACGGTCAGCGCTCCTGCGGCGGAGCGGCGTCGGTGGCTCCCGGCCACGCCTCGCCGTAGAGCTCGGGCCCGCAGTTGGGGCAGATGCTGTGGCTGAACATCGCCTCGGAGCGGCTCGAGACGTACGACTCCACGCCCTCCCAGAACCCACGATCATCGCGGACGTTCTTGCAGTGGGCGCAGATGGGGATGAACCCCTTGAGCGTCCGCACCTCGGCGAGCGCCGCGCGGAGTTCGCGGTTGAGCCGTCGCTGGCGCACCACCACGGCGGCGCCGACGAGGAGCACCGCGATGCCGACGAGACCGGCGATACGCTGACGGATGATGAGCGACTGCTGCGACTGCTGCTCGGCGAGGAGACGGGCGTTCTCGCGCTGCTGCCGTTCGCGCTCCATCCGCGACTCCATCACGGACACGCGCTGCGCCGTGGTCTGGTCGAAGATGGTGTCGCTCAGTGCGCTGAAGGCGCGGAAGTCGCGCAATGCTGCCGCGACGTTCCCCCGCCGTTCCTCCACCAGCCCGCGTTCTCGGAGTGCCTCGAGTGCGATGACGCGTTGCCGGGTCTCCCGGGCGATGCTGAGCGCGAGCCCGAGCTCGCGGCCGGCGGCCTCGAGGTTGCCCTTGAGCCGATACGCCTGGCCGACGTAGAGCCGCGCCCGCGCCTCGCCACGCGGCCGCCCGGCACCCGCCGCGATCCGCAGCGCGTGCGTGAGCACGGCGACCGCCGAGTCCGGGTGGCCGTCCCGCATCTCGACGAGGCCGAGGACCATCATGTTGAGCAGCCAGCCGCTCGTCGCCGAGTCCGCCGTCGTGACCGGAGCGCTCCGGGAGGCGTACAGTGCGAGCGAGCGCGCGATCGCGGTGCGCGCGCCGGCCTGGTCCCCCATGTCGCTCCGCACGAGGGCGAGCGTGTTGAGCGCGTAGGCGAGCACCAGCGGTGCGTCGATGCGCTCCGCGGTCGCTACGGCCTCGTCGAGCACACGGACCGAGCGGTCGAACTGGCGCCAGTCCTGGTACGTCTTGCCGACGTTCGTCAGCACGCGCGCGACGCCGGCGCTGTCGTGCAGTGCGCGGCGGATCTCCAGCGAGCGCAAGAAGGACTCGAGGGCGAACTCGTACTGCCCCACCTGGTAGTGCGCCGAGCCGAGGCTGTTGAGCGAACTCGCGAGCCCGGCGCTGTCCCCGAGGAGGGTGCGGATGCGCACCGCCTCGGCGTACTCCACGGCGGCGCTGTCGAACTGGTCCAGCGCCATGAGCTCGCGCGCCCGGACATGGTGGCGTTCTGCTGCTGCGGAATCGGGTGCCTGCGCGGCGGCCACGGAGAGCGGGGCGATCCCCAGCAGGAGGATCGCCCCGAGGGCGGAACGGATGCGGCGCGCGGCGGGCACGACTAAATCACGCGCGTCCGGCGCCTCGGCGCCAGAGTGGAAGACCTCACCCGTGCGCCGTCCGCCACTCCGCCGTCGTCGCCATCGACACATCCGCCGCCATCGGCGGCAACAGCTCGTACAGCACCGGCGTCACCAGCCGCGACAGCAACGTCGAACTCACCAGCCCGCCGATGATCACCACCGCGAGCGGCGAGTACAGCGAGCTCCCCTGGATCGCGAGCGGGAACAACCCACCGATCGCCGTCGCCGACGTGAGCACGATCGGCACGAAGCGGATGCGGCCCGCCGACTCGATCGCCTCGCGCAGCTCCATGCCGCTCTCGCGTTGCTGGTTGGTGAAATCCACCAGCAGGATCGAGTTCTTGATCTCGATGCCGATGAGCGCGACGAACCCGATCACCGCGGTGAAGCTCAGCGTGTACCCGGTGAGCCAGAGCGCGACGAGCCCGCCGATCACGCCGAGCGGGATGACGCTCGACACGATGAGCATGCCGCGGAAGGTGCGGAACTCGAGCACGAGGATGGCGAGGATGCCGAACACGGCGATGAGGATGGCGGCGCCGAGCCCGCCGAAGCTCTCCTGACGGCTCGCGATCTCGCCCGCGGCCTCGATCCGGTACCCGGTGGGCAACGGGAACGTGTCGAGCGTCGCGAGCAGCGACCGCGTCACCCGGTCGGTGTTGTAACCAGTGCGTACCTGCGACTGCACCGTCACGGACCGCTGGCCGTCGAAGTGCTGCACCACCGGCGGCGAGGTCTCGAACGTGAAGGCCGCGAGCTGGCGGAGCGGCACCTGCGCGCCGGTCACCGACCCGACGAACAGCCGGTCGAGCGCCGAGGCGTCCTTTCGTGCGTCGCCCGGCAACCTGAGCGTCACCGCGTACTCCTCGCCGTCGACATCACGCAGCCGCCCGGCCGTGAGCCCCGCGAGCCCGAACCGCACCGCGCGGTCGATCTCCGCCGTGGGCACGCCGAGCAGGCCCGCCTTGCCGCGGTCGAGGCGGAGCGCGAGGTCGGTGCGGCTCACGCGCAGCGGGTTCACCACATCTCGCGTCCCCTTCTGCGCCTGCACGAGCGCCTCCAGGCGCGACGCGATCGCGCGCAGCGAGTCGAGGTCGGGGCCCCGCACGCGGAGTTCGATCGGCGCCTCGATCGGCGGGCCGTTCTCGAACTCCTTCACCTCCACCCGCGCATCGGGATACGCATCGAAGGTCGCGCGCAGCGAATCGAGCATCGCGGGTGTGTCCTCGGCGTCGTAGTGGTCGAGGAGCACGAACAACTCGCCGTACGTCGGCCGGAGGCTCTGCGAGTTGATGTTGTAGTAGATCTTGGGGTTCCCGCGGCCGACGTTCGAATACGTCGCGCGCACCTGCGGCCGCGCCATCACGGCGCGCTCGGCCATGCGCACGGCCGAGTCGGTCACGGCGAGCGTGCTGCCCTGGGGCGCGTTCACCGTGATGAGGAACTGCGGCGTCCCCGCCTTGGGGAAGAGCGAGAACCCGATGCGCGGCACGAGCGCGAGCGCCCCCATGAAGAGCGCGAGCGCGACCACGAGCGTCGACTTCGGGTTGGCGAGCGCCCGGTGGAGCCACTTCCCGTACGTCGCATCGATGCCGCGGTTCAACGCGCGCAGGAAGACGTTGCCGTGCTCGTCCCGCTCCTCCTTGAGGAAGACGCTCGCGAGGAACGGGATCACCGTGAGCGAGACGACCAGCGACGCAAGGATCGTGAGCACCACCGCCGAGGGCATGGAGCGGATGAACTTGCCCGGCGTGCCGGGCAGCATGAGCACCGGCAGGAACGCGAAGACCAGCGTCGCGGTGGTGCCGAGCACCGCGACGAAGATCTGCTGCGTGGCGGCGATCGCCGCGTCGACCCGCGAGCGCCCGTCGCGCAGGAAGCGCGCGATGTTCTCCACGACGACGATCGAGTCGTCCACGAGGAGCCCGAGCGCGATCACGAATCCGACGATCGACAGCTGGTTGATGGAGTAGCCCACCGCCTTGAGCAGCGTCACCCCGATGGCGAGCGAGAGCGGGATGCTGACCATCACGATCCCCGCCGCGCGGAAGCCGAGCGGGAGGAGCGTCACGAGCACCAGCAGGATCGCGATGATGAAGTCGTTCCCGAGCCGCGAGAGCCGGAGCTGGACGTTCGCCGACTGGTCGAAGGGGCGCTCGAGCGTGATGGTGCCGGGCAGCTCGCGCTCGAACTCGTCGCCCGCGGCCCAGATGCGGTCGCGGACCGCCATGATGTTCTGGTTCTCCTGCATGTTCGCCGTCACCCACACGGCGCGCTTGCCATCGAGCCGCGCGAGGTCGGTGACCTCCTCGTAGGCCCACTCGACCGTCGCGACGTCGCGCAGCCGCACGGTGCTCCCCTGCGCGCCGCCGATCACGGTCTCGCGCACCTCGTCGAGCGAGCGATAGCTCCCGCTCGTCTTCACGTTGAACCGCCGCCGACCCGCGTCGACGCTGCCGCCGGGGATGTTCACGCTCTCGCCGCCGACCGCCTGGAGCACGGTCGTGAGCGGGATCCGCAGCTCGGCGAGCCGCCCCGCGTCGAGCGACACGCGCACCTCGCGCTCCGGGTAGCCCCACGTCTCGGACTCCTTCACGCCACCGATGCGCGCCAGTTCGTCACGCAGCTTGCGCGCCTCGCGATCGAGTTCGGCGTACGGCGCGGTCGCCGAGACGAGCGCGAACTGCGCGATGTTCACGTCCATGGGGCTGATCTTCTTGACGTCGAGCCGCGCGAGGTCCTGCGGCAGCGTGGGCCGCAGCGCGTTGATCTCACGCACGACCTCGTCGTACTTGCGATCGGCGTCCACCGAGACGTTGAACTCGGGGAGGATGGTCGCGAGTCCGTCCTCGATGCTCGTCTTGACGCTCACGAGCCCCTCGAGCGCGCGGACGCGGTCCTCGATGGGATCGACGACGAGCTGCTCGAGGTCGGTCGGGTTCGCGCCCGGGTACACGACGATGATCGGATAGATGGGGATCGCGAAGCTCGGGTCCTCGGCGCGCGGGATGGTGACGATGGAGTAGAGCCCCATCGCCAGCAGCGCGAAGAACGCGACGATCGTGAACTGCCGGTTGCGGACGGAGAACTCGGCGATCCTCACGGGTTGCGCTCCGTGGTGACCGTCACGGCCGTGCCCTCGGCCAGCCGCGTCGCGCCGGAGGTAACGACCTGTGTGCCGGCATCCATCGCGCCCACGAGGGCCGCGAAACCGCGGTCGAGGAACGCGACGCGGACATCGCGGCGCTCCACGTGCTTGCCATCCGCGGCGAGTACGAAGAGAGACGCCTTGGCCCCATCCACCTCGAGCAGCGCCTCCGCCGGGATGAACGCGAGGCTCGTCCCTGCCTTCGGACGGAGCTCGGCCTGCCCGATGAGGCCCGAGACGAAGCGACGGCCGGCCGGATCCACCGAGATCTCCACTTCGTACGTGCCCGTCATCGGCGACGCCGCGACGCCGACGCGCTCGACCGTGCCGACGAAGTGCTCGCCCGGGTACGCATCGAATGCCATCGAGGCACGCGCGCCGGCATCGATGCGCACCGCGTCGCGGTCCGCCGCGGCAGCGCGCAGCACCAGACCGCGCCGCTCCGTGCGCAGGATGATCACGGGGACGCCAGGTGCGACCAGCTGACCCGCCTCGAGCTGCCGCCGAAGCACCACACCGCCCGCCGGCGCGCGGATCACCGCGTACTGCCGGTTGAACTCCGCGGCCTTCGCCTGCGCCTCGGCGACGTCGAGTCCCGTGCGCGCGTCCTGCAGCTGCGCGAGCGTGACGACGCTGTCCGCGTGGAGCCGCTCGGCGCGTGCGAAGTCACGGCGCGCCTTGGCGAGCGCCTCGCGCGCCGCCGACACCTGACCGTCGATCTCGGTGAGCGAGAGCTCCGCGAGCACGTCGCCCTCCCGCACCGCTTGGCCGGCCTCGACCGCGACGCGCGCGACCACACCGCCGATCTTGAAGGCGAGCGGGACCTCCTCCTTGGCGCCGAGCGTACCGGTGAGGACGATGGGCGGGAGGTCCTTCCGGAACTCCGGTCGCACCACGCGCACGGGGATCGCGCGCGTCGCATCGTCGAGCGGGGTCGCGTCGGCACCGCCGCAGGCGGCGGCGATGAGGGCGAGCAGGGGAAGCACGAGCGAGCGGTTCACGGCGTGGCCCTCGGATAGAGCGCGGCCGCGCGGTCGAGCTCGACGCGCCGCAGGTAGTAGTCGTAGGCGGTGAAGACGGCGTTCAGTTCGGCGGCGGTCAGCTGTGTCCGCGCCTGGCTGAGTTCGAGCGGCGAGGCCAGCCCTTCCTCGGCGCGACGGCGCACGAGCTCGTGCGTGCGCGCGGCGGCGGCCCGCTGGTCCTCGGCCGTCGAGATCGCGGCGCGCGCGACGGCGGCAGCCTGCCAGGCGAGCCGCACCTGCAACTCCACGCCGCGTCGCGCTTCGTCACCCTGGAGCGAGTACCGCCGCGCATCGAACGCGGCCTGCTCGGCCCGCGCCGCGTTCCGGCCGCCGTTGAAGAGGTTCCATGAGGCGACCAGCGAGACCGACGTGAAGTCGTCCTCGGGCGTGAAGCGGTACTCGTTCCCCTGGAAGCCGTAGTCGACCGCGACCGCGAGGTTGGGGAGGAACGCGCTCTGCGCTACGCGCCGTTGGGCGTTCGCCGTGCGCTCGGCGGCAGTGAGTGCGCGGATCTCCGGGCGCTGCCGCGCGCCCTGTGCCATCGCCTCGTCGAGCGATGGCATGGAACCGAACCCGAGCGTGTCGGCGTCCACGAGGACCGTGTCGGTCAGGTCGCGGGCGAGCATCATGTTGAAGGCCTGGGCCGACGCATCCGCGAGTTGGGCCGCTTCGGCCTGCAGTTGGACCGCCTCGGAGAGTTCGGCGCGCGCACGCGAGAGCGCGTCCGGCGTCGCGCGCCCGGCCTCGATCAGGCGCGACATCACGCGCACCTGCTCCTCGAGCAGGAGCCGCGTCGCGGCGCGCAGGTCGGCGAGCCGCCGCGCCTTCGCGTGCTGCAGGTACGCACTCCTGATCTCGGCGGCGACGTTCACCACCGCGGCATCGCGCGTCGCGGTCTGTGCATCGCGCGCCGCGCTCGCCGCACGGTAGCCCGCGATGATCGCCGGCTGGAAGATCGGCTGGGCGAGCCGCACGGTGGTCTCCTGCCGGAGCGGGAGGCGCACGTTGACGTTGGTGGGGAACTGGTTCGACCCGGTGAGCTGGTTGAGCGTCGCGAACACCGGATTGATGAACTGCCCGAAATCGACGCCGCTCCCGCGGAAGTCGGTGTAGCGCGCATTGATCGTCGCCGACGGCAGGAAGTTGCCGCGCGCCTCGCGCACGACCGCTTGGGACCGGTCGGCGGCGAGCCCCTGCTGACGCAGCGAGAGGTTCTGCTTGAGTCCGAGGGACACGTATTCATCCAGGGTGCGCGACTGCGCGCCCAGGTGCTGCGCGGGTGCCGCGAGCACGAGCACCGCGAGCACGGGGAGCGCGCGCACCGAGGACACGTGCACCGAGAACGCGAGCGTCCGAGCGACGCTCATTCCATGGGATCCCACCCTGCGCCGCATCTGGCCTGCCATTCGGAGGTGACGGTCCGACGCGAGTACGGTCGGCCATTTCTAGAGGTAGTCCTCTAGTACGAGCACAAGTATTAGAGGGTTTCCACTACTTGTCAATAGTGGAGGGTATCCTCTATTTTCCGTTCACCATGGCCACTTCGCTCCCGACTCCCCTCCCCGAGTCCTCCGCCGACTTCCGGGCGGCGCGAGCTCCGCAGCAAGAGCGGGGGCAGCGCCGGGTGGAGCAGATCCTCGACGCCGCCGAGTCGGTGTTCGCCGAGCTCGGAGTGGACGGGGCATCGATGCAGGCGATCGCGGACCGGGCCGAGTCGAGCGTCGGGTCGCTCTATCACTTCTTCCCCAACAAGGACGCGGTGATCGAAGCGCTCGGGCTGCGCTACGCCGAGCGGGTGAGCCGGGTGAACGAGGAGGCGATGCCGCTGGAGATGGCGCACATCCCGGCGGAGGAGCTCTTCGAGCGTGTGCTCTCGGCGCAGATGCGGTTCATCGTGCAGACGCCGGCCTTCGGCGCCATGCAGGACGCGATCCATCGGAACTGCCCCGCGGTGAAGGACGCGCTGAACCACGCGCTGGTCGGTCACGTCGGGAAGTTCCTCGCGCTCCGCTATCCTCGAATGGATGCGTCGCGCCGCACGATCTCGGCGATGGTGTCGGTGAGCACGGTGCATGCGCTGATGCACCTGGCGTCGCAGGTGCCCGCGGAGCTGCGTGAGCCGGTGATCGCCGAAGCGAAGGCGATGCTGGTGAGGCACTATCGCGAGTACGACGGCCTCGACGCCGGGCACTGACACGGAGAGGCGGGCTGGAGGTCGGAGGAGGCGAGGCCGCACGGCCTCGCCTCCTTCCGCGTTCTGCGTCGATCGTCGTTAGAATTCCCCGATGCTTCCTGACGCAATCACCGCGATCGCGCTGGGCGCGCTCCTCGGACTGCGGCATGCGACCGATGCGGACCATGTGGTCGCGGTGACGGCGATCGTCGCGCGCGAGCAGCGGCTGTCGCGCGCGGCGTGGGTCGGCGCGCTCTGGGGGATCGGCCACACGCTCACGCTGCTCGTCGTCGGTGGCGCGATCGTCGCGTTCCGGCTCGTGATCCCGCCGCGCGTGGGCCTCGGGCTCGAGTTCGGCGTCGCGCTGATGCTCATCCTGCTCGGGTTCGCGAACCTCCGTGCGACGGAGGGTGCGCCGGTGGACCGCCCGGCGGTGCGACCGTTCCTCGTGGGACTCGTGCACGGGCTCGCCGGCTCCGCCGCGGTCGCATTGCTCGTGCTCGCGACGATCCGCACGACGGCCGCCGCGCTCGCGTACCTGCTCGTGTTCGGGCTCGGCACGGTGCTCGGCATGGTGATGGTCACGGTGCTCTTCGCCGCGCCGGCGATGTATGCCGGCGCGCGAGTGTCGCGGTTGCAGACCGGGATCCGGTTCGCCGCCGGCGCGTTGAGCATCGCGTTCGGACTGCTGCTGGCCCGCGAGCTGATCGTCGACGGCGGGCTGTTCTCCGCGGCACCGGTGTGGGAGCCGCACTGAGCGCCAAGGGCGCGACGCGCAGGGCTGCGCCGCGCGGCCCGCGCCTCGACGCCGCGGAGCTCCGGGTGTTCGGCACGAAGCTCCGGGCATGGTACCGCCGCAACGCGCGCGACCTCCCGTGGCGCCGCACGCGCGACCCCTATCACATCCTGGTGTCGGAGCTGATGCTCCAGCAGACGCAGGTCTCGCGCGTGCTCGACTTCTGGCGGCGGTTCCTCGACCGCTTCCCGACGCTGCACGACCTCGCGCGCGCGCGAGAGACGCAGGTGCTCTCCGCGTGGGCCGGTCTCGGCTACTACGCCAGGGCGCGGAACCTCCACAAGCTCTCGCGCGCCGTGGTGCGCGAGGGACCGCGCGCGTGGGGCGATGCCGTCTCGGATCGGACGGATCCGAACTCCCGCGCGCAGGTGGGTCGCCCGCGCACGGTGCCCGCACTCCTGCCTTCCCGCCCGGAGCAGCTCCGTCGCCTCCCCGGCATCGGCGCATACACCGCCGGCGCGGTCGCGACCTTCGCGTTCGAACAGCGCGCGGCGCTCGTCGACACGAACGTCGCGCGCGTGCTCACGCGGGTCTTCGCGCCGCGGCTGCATCCGAAGCGTGCCCGCCACCAGCAGGCGATCTGGGCGATCGCGGAGGCGACGCTGCCACGAACAGGCACGGCGACCTGGACGCACAACCAGGCGCTCATGGAGCTCGGCGCGCTGGTCTGCACCGCGCGGGTGAAGCGGTGCGCCGCCTGTCCGGTGCGCCGCATCTGCCGCAGCGTGGACCCCGACGCGACCCGCTGATCACCTGCGCCGATCAGCGGCGCTTCGCGAGCTCCGCGCCGTAGCGACGCTCCGCCCGCGCGAACACCCAACTCCCGAACGCCGACGTCCAGACCCGGTTCGCCACGCGCTGCGCGAGCGTCACCCGGACCGGTCGCGCCGTCCACAGCGCGAGCGAGATGCCGACGAGCACCGAGATCGAGAGCACCATGAGGATCGCCGCGGTCGGGAGGGTGCGCTCGCCGTCCGCCTCGAAGCGCAGGTACCGCGGGAGGATCGGGACCTGCCCGCCGGCGACCATGGCCCCGAAGATCGCGATGCTCTTCCGCCGCCGGATGCGACGGGCCTCCACGGGGTCGGCGAGCAGCAGTGCGCGCGCGCGCGCCGTGTCCTCGTTCATCACGGCGAACGCGGCGCGGACGTCCGCGATGGTGAACCCCTGGCGTACGACGAAGCGGACGCGGTCGAGGGCCTGCCCGAGGATCGTGAGCGCCATCGTCGCGGCCGCCACGGTGAAGACCGAACCGAACAGGGTGGACGCCTTGCCGGACGCGAACATGAACACGGAGAAGACGACCCCGAGCATGAGCACGGTCTGCAGCGCCTGCGCGGTCTGCTGCTGGAAGAGCCGCAACAGCGGCGCGACCTCGCGCGAACGCAACTGCAGCGCCCCGATCGCATCGGCCATCGCCTCGCCGGTCGCGAAGCGACGGCCGGGCTCCTTCTCCAGCGCCTGCGCGATGACCGCGGTGAGCCCCTCGGGGAACTCGGGCCGCGCCGCGGTGACCTTCGGCGCGGGGACGGTGAGGTGCTGCATGAGCAGCTTGTGGGCGCTGTCGCCCTCGAACGGCGGCCGGCCGGTGGCGGCGAAGTAACCCACGCAGCCGAGCGAGTACAGGTCGCTGCGCCCGTCCACGACCTCGGCCGCGGCTTGCTCCGGGCTCATGTACTGCGGCGTCCCGATCGAATGCCCCACCTCGGTGAGCCCCGACACTCGCTCCTGCCGCGCGATGCCGAAGTCGAGGACCATCGGCCGGCCGGTGCCGCGCTCGACGAGGATGTTGTCGGGCTTCACGTCACGATGGACGATCCCGCGCGCATGCGCGTAGCCGAGCGCCCAGGCGACGTCCTGCAGCAGCCGCGCGCAGTCCTGGGGGTCGAACGGCCCCGACCGCGCCACGCGCTCGGTAAGCGTCTCGCCATCGACGAACTGCATCACGAACGCGAGGAGCCCGTGATGGTCCTCGACGGCATGGACGTGGATGATGTTGGGATGCGAGAGCGAGGCCGCGAGCTTCGCCTCGCGCACGAAGCGCTCGCGCAGCGCGGGCTGCGCCGCGAACTCGGGGGGCAGCACCTTGATCGCGACCTCGCGATCGAGGCTCAGGTCCTGCGCGAGGAAGACGGCGCCCATCCCGCCGCGGCCGATCTCGCGGCGGATCTCGTAGCGGCCCTCGACCGCCTTCGTCAGCTGCTGGAGGATGGGGTCGAGGGACATCGCGGGACGGAGGCCGGAGGATGGACGAGGAAAGCTGTGGGGCGGGCCGCGGGATGCGGAAGGGCGACCCGAGCCGCGGCGCGACGAACGAAAGAGGGCGAGGCCCGCACGGCCTCGCCCCTCTCATCCTCCAGCCGTCATCCCCGGCTCACTTCTTGATCTTGTGCCCCAGGTCCACCCGCGCCTGGTACGGCCGCTCCGCGTACCCGGTGTAGATCTGCCGCGGCCGCGCGATCTTCTGCTCCTTGTCGAGCAGCAGCTCCTCCCACTGCGACAGCCATCCCGCCGTGCGCGCGATCGCGAACAGCACGGTGAAGTAGTCGGTGGGGAAGTGCATCGCCCGATAGATGAGGCCCGTGTAGAAGTCGACGTTCGGATACAGCTTGCGCGAGACGAAGTACTCGTCGCTGAGCGCGATCCGCTCCAGCTCGAGCGCGATCTCCATGTCCTTCGTCAGGCCGGCGACGCGGAGGACGTCATCGCAGAGCGACTTCACGATCTTGGCGCGCGGGTCGTAGCTCTTGTAGACGCGGTGCCCGAAGCCCATGAGGCGCGCGGCGCCCTTGCCGCTCTTCACCGACTCGATGAACGCGGGGATGTTCTTCACATCGCCGATCTCCTCGAGCATCCGGAGCACGGCCTCGTTGGCGCCGCCGTGCAGCGGGCCGTACAGCGCCGCGATGCCGGCCGCGACCGCCGAGTACGGGTCGACGTGCGACGAGCCCACCGCGCGCACGGCGTTGGTCGAGCAGTTCTGCTCGTGGTCGGCGTGGAGGATGAACAGGATGTCGATCGCCTTCGCATACACCGGATGCGCCTCGTACTTCGGCTCCGACATCCGCGCGATCATCGACAGGAAGTTCTCGGCGTACGGCAGCGAGTTGTCGGGATACACGTACGGCATGCCCTTCACGTGCCGGTAGGCGAACGCCGCGAGGGTCGGCATCTTCGCCAGCAGGCGGATGAACGCGATGTCGCGCTCGCGCGGGTCGAAGATGTCCTTGGAGGTCGGATAGAACGACGAGAGCGCGGCGACGCCGGCGGTCATCATCGCCATGGGATGGGCATCGTAGCGGAAGCCCTCCATGAAGCGCTTGATGTTCTCGTGCACGTACGTGTGGTAGGTGATCTGCTTCTGCCACTCGTCGTACTCGGCCTGCGTCGGCAGCTCGCCCTTGCGCAGCAGCCACGCGACCTCGAGGAAGTTCGACTTCTCGGCGAGCTGCTCGATGGGGTACCCGCGGTACCGCAGGATCCCCTTGTCGCCGTCGATGAAGGTGATCGCCGAGCGGCACGACGCGGTGTTCATGAACGCCGGGTCGTAGCCCATGATGCCGAAGTCATCGGCGTTGACCTTGATCTGCTTCAGGTCGGCGGTGCGGATCGTCTCGTCGGTGATCGGGACCTTGTACGTCTTCCCGGTGCGCGAGTCCTTGATCTCGAGATGGTCGCCCATGGGCGCCGTGGCGTCTGGCTTGCCGGACATCGATGTGTACCTGCGGCGAGGATTGTGCGGGGGAGTCCGGTCGTGGCATGGCGCCGACCGGGCGGGACGGGCCGGCGTCACCGGTGCCCGTTGGAAAGATAACGGCGAGCGTCGGGAAGTGCCCCCGCGGACGTCGTTCTCCGCTATCCTTACGCACGGCCCCCGCCGAGCATTGAAGCGACCGCGGTCCGGGGGCCACCCCACACGCGCCAGCGCCCTCCTGCTCCTCGCCCTCGTCGCCCTCGCCGCCGCAGTCGGCGCCGCCATGAACGCGGTCGCCGGCGGCGGGACGCTCGTCACCTTCCCCGCGCTCGTCGCGCTCGGCGTGCCGCCGATCACCGCCAATGCCACCTCCACCGTGGCGCTCTGGCCCGGCACGGTCGCCTCCATGTGGGGCTATCGCGCCGAGCTCCGCGGTGCGCGGCGCTGGGCTCGCGTATGGGCCATCCCCAGCCTCGCGGGGGGCGCCGTCGGCGCGGGACTCCTGCTCGTGACCTCCGAGCAGCGATTCGAGGAGATCGTGCCGTGGCTCATCCTCGGGGCGACCGCGCTGTTCATGGCGCAGGGGCCGCTCCTGCGCCGCCTGCGCGAGGCCGCACCGCAGCGGACCATCGAGCGGGCCGACGGGACGCTCGCCTCGCCGCCCGCCCCGTTCCTCGCCGGGCAGTTCCTCGTCGGCGTGTACGGCGGCTACTTCGGCGCCGGCGCGGGGATCCTCATGCTCGCCGCACTCGGCCTGATGGGACTGACCAACATCCATCAGATGAACGGCCTGAAGAACTGGGGCGGCGGCCTCATGAACCTCGTCGCCGTGCTCATCTTCGCCGCGAGCGGGATCGTCGACTGGCCTCTCGCGGTCGCCATGGCCGTCGGCGCGACGCTGGGCGGTATCGGCGGCTCCCTGCTCGCGCAGCGTGTCGGGCAGACCTGGGTCCGCCGCGCAATAGTCACCATCGGGCTCGGCAGCGGGCTCGCCATGCTCCTCGGACTCATATGACCGACATCACTCCGCTCGACCCGCAGGACTGGGACGCCTACCGCGCGCTCGCCCACCGGATGCTCGATGACTCCATCGACTACCTCCGGAACGTGCGCTCCCGACCGGCGTGGCGTCCCATGCCGGCCGACGTCCGGCACGCCCTCTCCAGCGAGCCGGTGCCGCGCACCGGGCTCGGCGATGCGCGCGCCTACGATGACTTCGTCTCGCTCGTGCGACCGTACCCGAACGGCAACATCCACCCGCGATTCTGGGGCTGGGTGATGGGCACCGGCACGCCGCAGGCTGCGATGGCCGACTTCCTGTCGTCGGTGATGAACCCCAACGTCGGCGGGCTCGAGCAGTCACCGGTGCTCGTCGAGCAGCAGGTGGTGAAGTGGTGCGCGGAACTCATGGGGTTCCCGTCGACGGCGGGCGGCATCCTCGTGAGCGGCGGCACGATGGCGAACGTCATGGGCCTCGCGGTCGCGCGGCAGCAGGCGGCCGGGTTCGACGTGCGCGCCGAGGGACTGCAGGGCGCGCACCCCCGGCTCCTCGTCTACGCCGGCACCGAGACCCACGGCTGGCTCAAGAAGGCGTGCGAGTTCCTCGGGCTCGGCAACACGGCGTTCCGGAAGGTCCCGGTCCTCGACGATTTCACGGTCGATGTGGGCGCGATGGCGCGGATGATCGCCGAGGACCGCGCGGCGGGTCACCGACCGTTCTGCGTCATCGGCACCGCGGGCACGGTGCAGACCGGCGCGACCGACGACCTCACGGCGCTCGCCGACCTGGCGGCGCGCGAGCGGCTCTGGTTCCACGTCGACGGCGCGTTCGGCGCCATGGCGCGGCTCTCGCCCACGCACGCCTCGCTGCTCGCGGGGATGGAGCGCGCCGACTCGCTCGCGTTCGACCTCCACAAGTGGGGCTACCTGCCGTTCGACGTCGCGGTGGTGCTCACGCGGCAGGACGCCGCCCTCGTGGAGACGTTCTCGATGCAGGCCGCCTACCTCGCGAGCGAGTCCCGCGGGCTCATGGCGCAGAGCGGCATCTTCTTCGCCGACCGCGGCATCGAGCTCACCCGCAGCTTCAAGGCACTGAAGGTCTGGATGCAGTTCCGTGCGGCGGGCACCGACCTCATCGGCGCGCACGTCGGGCGCAACATCGAGCAGGCGCAGCGGCTCGAGCGGCTCATCGCAGTGCGTCCGTCGCTCGAGCTCGTCGCGCCGGTGCCGCTGAACATCGTGAACTTCCGCTGCGTGGTGCCCGGCCTCGACGCGGCGGCCCTCGATGCGCTGAACCGCGAGATCCTCATCCAGCTGCAGGAGCGCGGCATCGCGGCGCCGAGCGGCACCACCATCCGCGGGCGGTTCGCCATCCGCGTGGCCATCACGAATCACCGGTCGGACGAGACCGACTTCATCGCCCTGGTGGATGCGGTGGAGGCACTCGGCCAGGAGCTCCGGCCGACGCCCGGCCCGGCCTGAGCGTCAGGCCGGGACCGGTTCCGCGCGCGCCCGGGTCGGGTGAGTCCGGGCCGCCTCCGCGATCCGGACCTCAGCCTCGTGCACACGGGCGCGCACGCGGGCCGCGCTGTCCGGATCGACCGAGATCGAGTCGATCCCGGCCTCCACGAGGAAGTCCGCGAACGTCGGATCGTCGCTCGGGGCCTGGCCACAGAGGCCGACCGGAGCGCCGTGCCGGTGCGCGCGGCGGATCACGTCGCGGATGAGCGCCATCACCGCCGGGTCGCGCTCGTCGAAGAGCGGCGCGAGCAGCTCCGAGTCACGATCCACCCCGAGCGTGAGCTGCGTGAGGTCGTTGCTGCCGATCGAGAACCCGTCGAACCGTGCGGCGAACGCCTCGGTGAGGATCACGTTCGAGGGCACCTCGCACATCACGTACACCTGCAGCCCGGCGCGACCGCGCACGAGCCCCTCGTCAGCCATCGCGTCGAGCACGGCGTCGGCCTCCTGCGTCGTACGGCAGAAGGGGATCATCAGCACGATGTTGGTGAGCCCGATCCGCTCGCGCGCCATCCGCATCGCCGAGCATTCGAGCCGGAACCCCTCGGCGTAGCGCTCGTGCGTGTAGCGCGAGGCGCCACGGAACCCGATCATCGGGTTCTCCTCGTGCGGCTCGAAGTCACGGCCGCCGAGGAGGCCGGCGTACTCGTTGGTCTTGAAGTCGCTCATGCGGACGATGACCGTCTTGGGCCACTGGGACGCGGCGAGCGTGGCGACGCCACGGGCGACCGTCTCGATGAACCAGCCGCCGCGGACCGTCTCGCCCGCGCGCAGCGCCTCCACCTGTGCGCGCGCCGCCGCGTCGGAGATCCCCTCGGGATGCAGCAGCGCCATCGGATGCACGCGGGCCTCGTTGGCGATGATGAACTCGAGCCGCGCGAGTCCGATCCCGTCGACCGGGAGCCGCCAGTGCCGCAGCGCGCTGCCCGGATCGGCGAGGTTGAGCATGACGCGCGTGTTGGTGTGCACCGGGGTGCCTTCGTCCGCGGGGACCTCCTCGAAGCGCAGGAGCCCCTCATGCACGAGCCCCTCGTCGCTCCCGGCACAGTCGACCGTCACCTCCTGGCCGTCGGCGATGACGCGGGTGCCGTTCCCCGTGCCGACCACCGCCGGGATCCCCAGCTCGCGGCTCAGGATCGCCGCGTGGCAGGTGCGGCCGCCGTGGTCGGTGACGATCGCCGCCGCGCGCCGCATCAACGGGAGCCAGTCGGGATCGGTGCGCTCGGTGACGAGCACGCTCCCCGGCTCGAACGGCTCGTCGGGGCGATGCACGACGCGCGCGCGACCGGCGGCGATGCCGCTCCCCACGGCGCGACCGCGCGAGACGGCGGTCGAACGCTCGAGGAGATGTCGCACGGGCGGGGCCTTCACCCGCACCCGCGACTGCACCGTCTCCGGCCGCGCCTGGAGGATGAAGAGCTCGCCGGTCACGCCGTCCTTCGCCCACTCGATGTCCATCGGCGTCGGTCCGCCCGCGAGTTCGGAGTAGTGCTCCTCGATCCGCATCGCCCACCGCGCGAGCGTGATCGCGTCGGCATCCTCGAGCGCGAAGCGGGTGCGCCGATCGGCCGGGACATCGACCTCGTGCGTGGGCGGATCGCCCGCGCCGAGCACGATCATGCGCTCCTTCGCGCCAAGGCGGCGCCGGAGGATCGGTTCGGGCGCCTGCCGTGCGATCCCCGGCTTGAAGAGCAGCAGCTCGTCGGGGTCGACCGTGCCCTTCACCACGCTCTCGCCGAGTCCCCAGGCGGCGTTGATCAGGACGACCTGCGGGAATCCGGTCTCGGTGTCGAGCGTGAAGAGCACGCCCGCGCTGCCCGCGTCGGACCGCACCATCCGTTGCACACCCACCGAGAGCGCGATCGTCGCGTGGTCGAACCCGTTCGCCTCGCGGTATGCGATGGCGCGATCGGTGAAGAGCGACGCGAGGCAACGCCGCACCGCATCGAGCAGCGCGGGCTCGCCCTGCACGTTGAGGAAGCTCTCCTGCTGCCCGGCGAAGCTCGCGGTGGGGAGGTCCTCCGCGGTCGCGCTCGAGCGCACGGCGACCGCGGGGGAACCGAGCGCGCGATACGCCGTGAGCACCGCCTCGCGCATCGGCGCGGGGATCGTGCCGGCGAGGAAGGCGGCGCGGATGGTCGCCCCTACCTCGCGCGCCGGCCGCGAGTCGGATCGCAGCGCCGCGATCCCCTCGGCGACCACCGGGCCGAGTGCGTTCTCCGCCACGAACGCGCGATAGGCGTGTGCCGTCGTCGCGAACCCGGGGGGCACGGGGATCCCCGCGCCGGCGAGCTCACGGATCATCTCGCCGAGCGAGGCGTTCTTGCCGCCGACGCGCGGCACGTCGGCGGCGACGAGTTCGTCGAATCGCAGGACCCAGGGGTCGAGCGTTGGCATCGTGGCTCCCGGCGCGCTCGGCGCCGATGGCAGCGATCAGGCGTCGAGCTTCCGGCGCTTCCGGCGCTCGCGCATCACGGTGGTCGTGGCGGCGATCGCGCCCGCGATCACGGCGGCCTTGAGCGCCTTCCTCGTGATGCGTTTCACGCGCGCGACCTTCGCCTTGACCGAGCGGCGACCCTCGGCGGCCATGGCGCGCATCTCCGCCTCCTCGGCGGCGCGGCGCGCGGCGCGCTCGATGCGGCTGGTGAGCTTGGGCATGGGGACCCTCCTCCATGAGAGGCGCGACGCCTGCAGCGCCTGTCCGCACGCTACTGACCCGGCGGGCGCCGGGCAGTCGGGAGAAGGCCCACCCGAGGTAAGGGAACGGCTCGCGTCCCTCCCGTCAGCTCATCGACCGCCCGCGGCCGCCGACGTGATGAGGCCGTTGAACAGCAGCTTGAATGTGCCGTGTGGCTGCGCGCGCTTGAGGATCTCGGGCCCGAACAGCAGCGCGCGCCCCTTCCCGACCTTCGCCTCGAATGCGATGACGCCGTGCTCGAGCCGTGACTCGCCCCACGACCAGCCGCTCTGCAGCGGTCGCGCCGTGTCGAACCAGCCGATGCGGCGGAGGCCGGCGGCCTCCGCGCCCGCCTTGAATCGGAACACCGGGCTGTCGTCGAAGAAGACGTTCGTATACTCGGCCATCCCGGCCGCGATCGCGTGCGTCGTGTCGAAGCGCGCACGGAGCACCGAGCCCGGCGTGTAGAACACGGTGCGCGGCAGCGCGCGACCGCCTTCGCTCAGGTGACTCTCCACCGGCAGCGCGAGGTGCTCGGCGAGCGCCTCGGCGGACCCGCCGATCGCGACCACCGTGCCACCCGCCTCCATGAAGGCCTTGAGTTGCGGGATGCTGCGCTCGGTGGTGATGCGTCCGAGGTGTGCGCGGTACTCCTCGGGGACATCGGCCGGCGCGGGCTGCTGGCCGCCGGCGCGCGCGCTCGGCGCGGGGATCCCGCCGTCGACGAAGACGAGCACGTCGTACCTCGCCCTCAGGTTCCCGGCGTCGACCTGCTGCGGGAAGACACGCTCGAACGGATAGCCGTACTGCTCGAGGATCCATCGCGCCCAGCCGGCGTCCATCGAGCCGCCGTACTGGTCCCAGAGCCCGATCCGCGGCGCGCGGAGCGGCGTGACGTGCCGGGTCTCCGCCGCGGTCACGCCGGTGAAGTCGATGCCGAGCGAACGGGCGAGCGAGTCGACGAGCCTGCCGGTGCCCGCTCTGGCCTGGACGTAGAGCGTGCCGGCGGGGAAGCGCGCACCGGACTCGACGACGGACGCGTCGAGCGCGTACACCTGCTCCCCCGCCGCGACCAGGCGATTGACCGCGACGAACGCATCGTTCGCGGCGCGACTGAACACGAACCCCCGCGGACGCGCGGCGCCCACCACGTGTCCGGACGGTGGCCGCACGTTCCACTCGGCCGCCACCTCGAAGGGCCCCTCGAAGGCGTCGAGGATCCGGTCGAACCGGATCCCCATCTGCAGCGCGAGCGTCCATCCCGCGTTGTCATACGGCGGGGTCGGCGGCCCGCCCGGCACGGGGAAGACATCCGGGTGGCGCTGGGGCTCGAACATGTCCATCACGTGGGGCCGGAACGCCTGCGCCGTGCGCACCACGAACGACCCGGCGGGATAGCGCTTGCCGTTCACGGTGAAGGCCGCCGTCGCGCGCAGCACCGTCACGTTCACCTCGCGCAGCGCGTTGACGAACCGCACCGCCGTGGGGAAGTCCGGCTGGTCCGCCGGGATGATGTACCCGCGCGGATCGCGGTCCTCCGGCCGGTGCAGCGCGGCCCAGACCTCGCGCTCGTTCGCGGCGGTGACGTTCCCCATCCGTGCCGTGACCTCGGCCATGCGCCGCGGATTCGCGGTCCAGGTGTCGGTGCTCCCGCGCTCGATCGCCCTGCGGCCCGCGACGTAGATGTTGTAGAGGAGCGTCTCGCGATTCCGCGCCGCGTAGTCGAGCACCGCGCGGTTGAGCGAGACCGAGTAGTCGACCGACTGCCGGAAGTGCCACTCCTGCGGCGCGATCGGGAACGCGAGGTCCGCGCCCGGCACCTGACGCTGCGCGACGAACGGGATCCGCTGCGGCGTCGGGTTGCCGATCATCTCCGTGAGCAGCGCGATCACATTGTGGAACGAGGCGGTGTTGCGGATGCCGCCGTTCCACCAACCGTCGTACGGTCCGCCCGATCGCATCGTCGCGCCCGGCCTCCCCTCGGCCGCGAGCCGGGCGTGCATGGCCGAGCCGACCTGCTGGTACCCGAGCACGACGAGCGGATCGAGGTTGTAGTTGTACGGGTCACGCAGCGGCGGCGACCAGACCACCGTGCCCGCCGGCCCGCTCTGGTGGTGGTTGTAGAGCAGCTGCGGCATCCACTGGTGGTACATCACGCGAGACATGTTCTCCGTCTCGACCTGCGTGCTCATGAAGAAGTCGCGGTTGTTGTCGTGCCCGATGTACTGGTGATAGAGTCGCGGCGGGTTCGCCGTGCTCCGCGCCATCGGATCCGACCGCCGCATGTACCAGTCGGCGAGCAGGTCGTGTCCGTCGGGATTGGCGTGCACGAAGAGGATGATCACCTCATCGAGGATGCGCATCGTCTCCGCATCGGTGCCGCTGACCATCTGGTAGACCATCTCGCCGAGCTGCTGCGCGCCGAGGACCTCATTGGCGTGCAGTCCGCCGTCGATCCACACCACGGCCTTGCCGTCCCGGGCGAGCGTCCGCGCCTCGGCCTCCGAGACGCCGTCCGCGAGCGCCAGTCGCATCGACGTCGAGCGATAGCGCTCGAGCGCACGGTGGTTCGCCGGCGAGGTGACGATCGCCATGAGATGCGGCCGCCCCTCGGACGTGCGGCCGATCTCCTGGACCACCATGCGGTCCGATTGCGCGTCGAGCGTGCTCCAGTAGTCGGACAACTGGCGGTAGGTCGCGAGGAAGTAGTCCTCGCCGAAGTCGTGGCCGAACGCTTCCTTCGGCGTGGTGATCCGTGACTGCGCGAAGGCCTCTGCCTCCGGCAGCGCGAGGGCAGCGATGGCGGCCAGCGAGAGGACAGCGGCGCGAACGGGGTGTGCGAGACGGCGCATGACGTGGCGACCTGGTGGGAGTGTCACATCGACTACGGTCGGGCGGGTATTGCCGCTGGCCTCCCTCTGTACCACGCCTTAGCGTACGGTCCCATGACCACCCGCTTCAAGCTCCTCCTGGTCGCCACGCTCGTCGGCGGCGGATGCACCGGACCGACCGAGCCGAAGGACCCCGCTCCCGGCGTGCTCATCCTCGAGAACACGGTCACCCAGGGCGAGGTCGTCGCCGGCGAAGCGATGGTGTATCGCGTCCGACTCGACGGCCTCTTCAACTATCGTGTCTCGTTCCACGCCGACGCCGGCGGGCTGAATGACACGCTGGTGCTCGTCGCGACCGACTCGGCGACTGGCGACGTCGTCGGCGAGCTGCGCAGCGTGACGGGAAGCGGGGCTGACGCGCCATCGCAGTTCTTCCTCGACCCGGTCGAGCAGGAGAGCACGGTCCGCATCGTGGTGCGCGGCGCCACGCGCGCGGATCATGGAGCGTTCGCGTTCGCGTTCGGCCGCCCGAACACCTCCAACGAGCACTCGGTCGACTCCCTCGTGCTCGGGGACTCGCTGACGGATGAGGGGCTCGACGGGCCGGGAGACGTCGACACCTGGCGACTCCGCGCGAACGCCGGCGACGAGCTCGTCGTGATCGTCGGCTACTCCGACGTAACGTTGAACCCGTACGGGCAGGGGGAGTTCTTCGGCCAGGTCAGCTTCGGGACGGCGACGGCGAACCTCGTCAGCTCCACGTATCTCGCGTACACGGCAAGCGACGCGCGACATGTGACCGTCATCCCCGTCCCCGCGACCGGGGAGTTCTTCCTCCGGCTCGCGAGCCCCACGGCGGTTCGTGGCCGATTCAACCTGCTCGTGGTGCGGCGGGACCGGGGACCGGAGTCGGCGCCGCCGACCTTCGCGATCGGCGACACCCTCGTTGACGCGATCGACGAGATGGCGGACATCGACGAGTTCTCGTTCCAGGCGACGCAGGGCGACGAACTGATGTTCAACGTCTCGACGAGCGAGGCCTGGCAGACCGGCCTGGACTTCCGGCTCCTCGCCGGCGAGGACGTGATCCGACAGCAGGTGCTCGAGAACCCGGTCCTGAGCCTCGACAGCGTCGGCGGAACGCGCTGGCTCGTGCCCGCGACGGGGACGTATCGCGTCGTCGTCCATGCCCCGCCGACGCTGCGCCGGCCACCGGTGACGGGACCGTACCGCTTCGAACTCTACCGCGTGAACCGCGCGCCCGAGATCCTCGACTCCATCCTCCCTTTCGGCACGATGGGGTACGGCGAGACGATCGAGCGCCGTGGCGACATCGACGAGTTCGTCATCCCGCTCGACTCGCAGGTGGTGTTCGGCAGCAACCTCGTCACGCAGATGGGATCGCGAGCCGGGAGCATCACGGGCGGATTGGTGGCGCCGATCGGCTGGGAGCTGGGCGTGTGGTCCGACAGCGGCCCTGCGCTCTCGCGCGACAGCACCTTCGGGTCCCCGAACCGGATCTTCGGCCAGTATGAGGGTGGGCCGCACCGTCTCACGTTCGAAGGGAGCACGTCGGGGATCACCTACGGCTTCCGCACCTACGCGATCGATGCGCGGCCGGAGACGGTGTCGGCCGACCTGCCGATCGGCGACTGGGTCGACGGGGAGACGCTGGGCTTCGTCGGTGACTTCGACGAGTTCCGGTTGCCCGTCGTCGCGGGGCGCATGTATGCGTTCGAGCTCGATGCGGCGGCACTTCCCGCGCGCGCCATCCGCGCCTCGAGCGCGGTCTTCGGCCCACGTGAGCTCGAGTCCGGGCCGAACGGTCTCCCGTTCCTCGTGGCGGACTCGACCGGAACGGCGCGGATCACCGTCGCGAATGGCGTCGATCGACCGCTGCAGACCGGTGCGTACCGCCTCCGCGTCCACCAGACGAACCCGAATCCGGAGACGACCGACTCGGTCCTCGCGATCGGCGAGTCGGTGTCCAGCGAGACGCTCGCCGGCTACGCCGACACCGACGACTTCTATCTCACGGCGAGCGATGCGGACTCGCTCCGGCTCACGCTGGGGTTCGCGCCGGCGATGCAACAGACCGTGCAGCTCGACGTCATCGATGTCGCGACCGGCGAGCGGACCTGGGGCATGGGAGGGAACACCCTCTTCACCTACGACTGGCGGCCGTCGCTTCCCGGTGCACGACTCTACCGCCTGCGGATCACGTCGGGGAGCCCGCTGCGGACCTCGCCGGTCGGGGCCTACCAGTTCTCGATCATCCGCATCCCGTAGGTCCGCCGTCGTTCAATCGGCCGGCACGCGCGCGTGCCGGCAGATCAGCTCCCACTCCT
>CAYXGS010000017.1:0-68717 GCA_964464585.1 uncultured Gemmatimonas sp.
TGCCGTGGAGCAGGATGCCGGCGTACACGAACATCATCCCGTCGGTGTTGTTGCCGTTGGCGAAGAAGAAGTACCGCGCCGCCCACGCCGCCATGCCGCCGAGCATGATCCCCTTGATGCCGAACCGGAGCAGCAGCACCGGCAGCACGATCATGAAGCCGATCTCGCTCATCTGCCCGAAGGTCTGGATGAACGCCGGGTCCGGCGCCCCGATCTCGTTCAGGTAGAGATTGGTGAACGTGTAGTAGAACTGCAGCGGGATGCAGAGCAGGAAGCTGCCGAGCGTGAAGACCAGGAAGTCCCGGTGCCGGAGCAGGCGCAGCGCCTCGAGCCCGAGGGCGTCCTTCACGCTGAACGGACGGTCCCCGCCGCGCGGCGGCGTGGCCGGGAGCAGGAACGAGAACAGCCCCAGCGCCACGCTCGCGCCGGCCGCGACCTGCATGGGCAGCGCCTTCGCGTCGGCCTTGAGCACCTTGCCGATCAGGATGCCCGCGACGATCCACCCGATGGTCCCCAGCACGCGGATGAGCGGGAACTCCTTCGCCGGGTCCTTGATGTGGTGGAACGAGATGGAGTTGCTCAGGCTCAGCGTCGGCATGTAGCACAGCGCGTACGCGATGAGCAGCGGGTAGAACGTGTCGAACGACGGCTGCGTGGAGACCAGGTACAGGAGCGCGCCGCCGGCGAGGTGCAGTACCGCGAGCAGCTTCTCGGAGTTGATGAACCGGTCGGCGACCATGCCGATGAAGATCGGCGAGATGATCGCCGCGATCGCCATCGCGCCGTACGCCGCGCCGATCTGCTGCCCGCTGAACTGGAGCGTCTGCCCCAGGTACGTCCCCATCGTGACGAACCACGCCCCCCACACGAAGTACTGGAGGAACATCATCACCGCGAGGCGCGCCTTGATCATCGCGAGAGCTCCCGCACGCGGGCGTGGCGGAACTGGATCAGGTCACCGTGCTCCTGCAGGCCGATGTGCCCGCGATGCGCGAGCCCGTACGTGGGCCACTGCGCGAACTTGGTCTTCGCCACCTTCGCGGTCCACTCCGGCGTCCACAGTTCGTACTCGAGCAGCTTCTCGCCGTTCAGCCAGTGCTCCACGTGCGGGCCGATCACCACCACGCGCGCGCGGTTCCACTCGCCCACCGGCCTAGTCACGTCCTTCGCCGGCGCGTCGAGCGCGTAGTTCGCGCCCGCCGAGGTCAGCGGGTTCTTGCCGTCGGCGTGCCCCTGGTTGTGCAGGACCTGCATCTCCGGCGCGTTCTCGTAGATGACGTTCGTCGCCTCGGTCGCGTGGTAGAAGATCCCGCTGTTGCCGTTGGGGATCACCTTCCATTCGATCTCGAACTCGAAGTGCTCGTACTGCTCGCGCGTGATGATGTCGCCGCCGAAGCGCGTCCGCGTGATGGTGTTCGTCGCCGCGTCATACGCCCACGCCGACGGGAGCGTGTCCTGCTTGTAGCCGCGCCAATGCTTGTCGGCGCCCCCGGCGAAGAGGTCCACCCACGGCCCCGCCTTCACGCCCGCGGGCAGCGGCAGCGACGGGATCCGCAGGCTGGCCGTCGGCGCGGTCGCACCCTGCTGGGCCTGGGCGCAGCCATTGAGCGAGAGCAGCAGCGCGGTTCCGGCGCCGAGGAGCTTGGGGAGTCTGCTGAACATCAAAGCCTCTGGTGATGAAGAGGAGCGAGGAGCGAGGATCGAGGAGCGAGAATCGAGGGCCCGAAGCTGAGGAGCCAGGTTCGAGGGAAACGGCCGAGGAAGCTGAGGAGAGAGGTGTGTCCTCCCCCTCTCCCTCTCCCCTCGAACCCTGAATCCTCCCCCTCGACCTCAAGCTCTCGTTTCTCGCTCCTCGCTCCTCGCTCCTCGACGGCGCCAACCGCGCTGAACGTACCCATTCCTCCCACCCCCGGAAAGGTTGCCCCGACCCCGCTGTGCACTTCCCCCTGATGACCTCACCCCTCTCCGCCGACACCCCCGCCAACCCCCCGCATGTAGCGTCCAGCCATGAGACCCGCACTCGCCTCCGTCCTCCTCCTCACCGCCGCACTCGCCGCCTGCGGACCCACGGTGTCGATCCAACGCGCACCCGACGTGCGCCTCGCCGAGGGCGCCCGCTGGGCCTGGGCTCCCCCCGATCGCGACGGCCTCACCGTCGCGGAGGGCGCGACGACACCCCCCGACAGCATCGCGTGGATGATCCGCGACGCCGTCGACGCCGTGCTCTCGTCGCGAGGATTCACACGCAGCGCGCCCGAGTCCGCGCAGTTCCTCGTGCACTTCCACGTCGGACAGCGCGCCCGCTCCGACACCCTCTCGCCCCGCGACGATCCGCCCGGCGTCGTCCGCGCGCCCGGCGACTGGGGACGCTATGGCAGTCCGGAGGAGATCGCCGGCCGGGTCATCTCGTGGGCCGAGGGGACCCTCGTGATCGACGCGGTCACCGCCGACCGCGGCATCGTCGCCTGGCGCGGGATGATCACCGGCGAGATCCCCGAGGGCGCCGAGCGCCATCCCGACGCCGCTATCCGCGAAGCGGTGCGCCGTCTGCTGCGCGACTTCCCATAGTCCGCAGCCACTCGTGCACGCGGTGCTCGGCCTCGGCGACCGTCACGCCGAGGCCGGCGATCGCGAGCATGTGCCCGTCCTCGAGGTGGTCCATCATCTCCGCGAGCGCGCCCGTGAGCGGCAGCAGGCGCCGCATCTGCGCGAGCACATGCACCGTGTTCGCCGCATCGCGTCGGCCGGCGGCCAGGTCGTCCGCAGCCAGTGTGAGCATCGCGCGCACGGTCCGCTCGGGCACCGGATGGTGACAGAGCGGCGCGAGCGCGTGCCGGAGCGCGCTCAAGTCATCCGGCGCGGTGAGCGAGACGTCGAACAGCGCCGGCGGCGGGTCGACCGTGGCCTCGATCGCCGCGTCCGCCCATGCGACGACCGCGGCGCCCTGTCGCAGGCCGAGGAGGAGCGCCGTGCTGTGCTCCGTGGCGTCGTCGTGAAGGGTCACGACCAATCATAGTCCGTCGCGTGACTGCGGGTGCAGGGGTCGTTGCCGCGCGTCACGGTCCCTGTAAGTTCCGCAGGTCGATTTCCGGACCGTTTCCCCCACCGCCCCGCCCGTGATCCGCGCCAGAACCGCTGCCGCCGTCGCCGTCCTCTCGCTCTCCGCCATCACCACGGCCAAGGCGCAGATGATCACCCAGACCGGCGCGGCGGCGCGACGCGGGCGTGCCACCACCGTCACCGCGCCCCCCACGATCGATGGCCGCCTCGATGACGCGGCGTGGCGGTCCGCCCCCGTCTTCACCGACTTCGTCCAGCGCGAGCCCGTCGAGGGCACACCGGTCTCCGAGCGCACCGAGGTCCGCATCCTCACCGACGGCGAGGCGCTCTACGTGGGCGCGTGGCTGTTCGACCGCGAGGCGCACCTCATCGTGCCGAGCGAGAAGATCCGCGACGTCACGCTCACCAACAGCGACTACTTCGCGTTCATCCTCGACACCTACCACGACCGGCAGAACGGCTTCCTCTTCGCCACCACGCCATCCGGCATCGAGCACGACGAGCAGATCATCCGCGAGGGCGAGGGCGGCGGCGTCATCACCGGCGCGGGCAACCGCGCGCAGGCCGGCGCGCTCGGCGGCGTCAACCTCAACTGGGACGCCAGCTGGACGGTGCGCACCTCGCAGGACTCGCTCGGCTGGTACGCCGAGTTCCGGATCCCGTTCTCCACCATCCGGTACGGCAGCGGCGCGACGCAGACGTGGGGCCTCAACATCATGCGCGGCATCCGCCGCCGGAACGAGGAGGCGTTCTGGTCGCGCGTCTCGCGCCAGTTCAGCATCAACCGGCTCTCGCAGGCGGGCACGCTCGAGGAGATCACCGTGCCCGCGCAGCGCATCGCGACCGTGACGCCCTACGCGCTCGGCACCTCGAGCCGCGACTACGCCACCATGCCGGACTTCAACGGCACCGGTGAGGTGGGCATCGACGCGAAGTACGGCATCACGCCCAGCCTCACGCTCGATCTCACGTACAACACCGACTTCGCGCAGGTGGAGGTCGATGAGCAGCGCACCAACCTCACGCGCTTCCCGCTGTTCTTCCCCGAGAAGCGGCCGTTCTTCCTCGAGAACGCCGGCGTGTTCGCCGCGGGCACGCCGCAGGCGGTCGACCTCTTCTTCACCCGGCGCATCGGCATCGACGACGGCGTGCCGGTCCCCATCCTCGGCGGCGGTCGCCTCACCGGGCGCGTCGGCGGCCTCACCGTGGGCGCGCTGCAGATGGTCACCGACGAGGCGAACGGCGTCGAGGGGAACTCGTACACCGTGCTCCGCGCGCTCCGCGAGCTGTCGGCGCGCTCCCGGGTGGGGGTGATCGCGGTGCAGCGCCAGCGCATGGGCGATGGCGACGACTACAATCGCACGTACGGGATCGACGGGCGCGTGGGCATCGGCCAGGCGTGGACGGCCGACGCGTGGGTGGGCCACTCCACCACGCCCGGCGCGACGGGGGACGAGAACGCCTGGAGTGCGCGCGCGGCGTTCATCACCCGCGACTGGAATCACTCGGTGCGCGTCCTGCAGGTGGGCGACGCGTTCAATCCCGAGGTCGGCTTCATGAGCCGTCCGGCCGGGTATCGATTCGACGAGCTCATGCTCATGCGGCTCGTGCGCAGCCCGCGGTGGAAGGAGGTGCGGCAGTGGAACCCGCACATCAGCCTGCGCCGCTACGTCGGCACCGACGGCTTCCTCCAGTCGAGCTGGGCGCACATCGACCTCACCGAGGTCGAGTTCAACGGCGGCGGCCGCTTCGGGCCCGACATCAACGTGTACACCGAGGGGCTGCAGGCGCCGTTCGAGATCTCGCCCGGCGTGATCCTCCAGCCGGGACAGTACGAGTTCTCGCTCCCCGGCCTCGACTGGGGCTCCGATCCCAGCGCGCCGCTCTCGTTCCTCGCCCGCATCGAGGTGGGCCAGTTCTACTCGGGCCACAAGAAGGGCGGCAACATCGCCGTCACCGCGCGGCGCGGGGCGGCGTTCTCGTCGGCCCTCACGTTCGACCATCAGGACGTCGACCTGCCCGAGGGCGACTTCGTGCGCGACCTCATCGGCGTGAAGCTCGCCTACTTCTTCACGCCGCGGATCTTCGTCCAGTCGCTCACGCAGTTCAACAACCAGGCCGAGGCGTTCACGGCCAACGTGCGGTTCGCGTGGCTCCGCACCGCCAACACCGGGCTCTTCGCCGTGCTCAACGACGGCGAGGAGGCGGACGGCTTCACGCGGTGGCGCCGGCCCAAGGCGCGCTCCATCACCGTGAAGTACTCCTACCAGCTCGGCAGCGGCGGCTGAGGGCGCTCAGCGCAGCGGCGGCCGCGACTCCGGCATCGCGAGGTCGAGGAACGCCACGCGCTCGCTCGGGTCGATGTAGGTCGACTGCTGCACCCGCGTGCCATCCGCCGCCGTGACGGTGATGAAGATCTCCTTCCCCGTCGGGATCTCGCAGATCGCGTAACGGCCCTCGACGGTCGTGCGCGCACGGGCGGTGCGCGCCTCGTCGAGGTTGGACGTCGCCCCGCGCGGGATGCGGGCCGAGACGCCGGCACCCATCACCACCGAGTTGCCGCGCACGACCGAGCCGAGGAGCACCGCATGGCCGGGCTTGTCGCCGCAGGCGTCGCGCGCGAGCTCGTGCAACGTGCGCACACGGACCGTGTGGGTCGCGGTGCGCGCCTGCATCGAGAAGACCACGACGAAGCGCTCGGGCTCGATATCGAACGCCGCGTAGTAGGGCGTGCTCACCTCGACGGCGTACTCCCCGGCGACCATCCCCGGGAACCGCGCCTCGCCCCGGTCGTCGGTGACCTCCTGCTCGGTCGACCCGGCGAACGCGACGGCGACGCCGGCGGCGGGCTGCGGCGCGCCGCCCGCCCCCGGTGCGCTCACGGGGCCGGCCGCGGCGGCCGGCGTCTGCACCGCGCGCACGACGAGCTGCGAGGTCGGCCGGGACCAGAGCGTCGTCGTGTCCCGGCCCTGGTGCACGACCAGCAGGTCACCGCCCGTCACGCGCAGGCGTGAGGTGGTCGGCACGATCCGGTAGTCCGAGCGCCACGTGTTCACCGCCGTGCCCGCCGTCCGCACCGTGTCGCCGAGCGCGGTGCGCACCGGGATCGGCGCGCGGATGAGCCAGCGCGGGATGATCCACGCGCCCGTGGTGAGCTGCGCGAACTCGATCTCGCCCCCCGCGAGCGTGTCGTTCACCGTCTCGGGCAGGTTCACGTACGAGAACGAGACCGTGCGCAGCGCGCGCGTGCGCGCGTCGAACTCCAGCACGCCCTTGATCTCCGATCGGCGGATGTCGCTGTGCGGCCAGAACTCCAGCGCGATCCGCTCCGCATCGGTCCGCGCCGAGTCGCGCATGCGGAAGCAGTGCGACCGCGTGAAGTACGGCGAGAGCAGCACCGTGAGGTCCGGCGCGACGTACCGCAGGCCCGAGTCGGTGGGCGTGACGTAGCCGCGCGCCTCGAGCGTGTCGGGCGGATAGCTCGTCCACGGCTGGATCCCCTCGTGCCGCACGCGCCCGAAGACCGACTCGAGGAGGAGCGGCGGCGGCCGCGTGTCGATCTTGCGGCTGTGCAGCATCATGTCGAAGCGGTAATCGAGCTCGCGGATGGTGATGTCGGCAGCGAGGATGGCGGTGCGCGCCTCCTCCCAGAGGATCGCCGTCGCGAGTCCTCCCGTGAGCTGCTCGCGACACTCCGCGCGCTCCTCGGCCGTCACGGCGGGGAGCTTCACGGGGATCTGGTCGAGCACCAGTCGCACCGTGGTGTCGGCGCGCAGGCTGAAGGGCGTGCCCGTGGTCGCGGTGAACCCGATGCGCAGCGTGCGCAGCCGATAGCGCCCGGGGGCCGGCGCGCGGAGTTGGAAGGCGCCGCGCGCGTCGGTCAGGCCGCGCGCACGAGCGACCTCGGCGGAGTCCATGAGCAGCACCACCACGCCGATGATCGGCGCGGTATCGGTGCTCCGGACGACGGTGCCGCGGATGGTCTGGGCGGCGAGTGGCGCGGAAAGCGCACCAGCCAATGCCAGGCCGACCGCCGCGGCGGCGAGGATTCTCCGAGTTCCCATTCCCTGATTCTACCTCGCCTACGTGCCGTTGTGTCAATCAGATGCGAGCATAGGCTACCAATTCTATCGGGATTGAAATAGACTCCGTCCGGTTCACTTGATAGTCGTTCTCATCCATTCCGTTTCGTCCCTCGTCATGCTCCGCTCGTTCCGCACCGCGCTCTTCTGGGCCCACCTCGCCATCGGGCTCGCCGCCGGGCTCCTGATCCTCCTCATGTCGGTCACCGGCGTGCTCCTGGGCTTCGAGCGGCAGATGATCGCGGCGATCGACGGCGCGCCGCGCATCGCGGTGACCTCGGGAACGCCTCGACCGATCGACGAAGCGCTCGCCGCCGCGGGCATCGCCACCGCCGATGTCGCGTCCGTCGCGGTGCGACGCGACCCGGCCGTGCCCATCACGGTGCGCTTCCATGACCGCGAGCGCGCGGCCGCATTGCTCGATCCGTTCACCGGCGCGCTCCTCGCGCCGCAGGCACCGGGGAAGGCGCAGGTGTTCTTCTCCGCGCTCCGTCGCTGGCACCGATGGGTGGGCGCGTCGACCGGCGCCCTGCGCACGCGGATGCGCGCCCTCACCGGCGCGGCCAACCTCGCGTTCCTCGCGCTCGTGCTGTCGGGACTGTGGCTCTGGTGGCCGCGTCGCTGGACGCTCGCGCGACTCCGCGCGACCACGGTGCCGTCGCTCCGGCACTCCGGCAAGGCGCGCGACTTCAACTGGCACAACAGCCTAGGCTTCTGGAGCGCCATCCCGCTCGCCCTCGTCGTCGCGAGCGGCGTGTTCATCTCGTACCAGTGGCCGGGGCGATGGCTCGACCTCGCGCTCGGCTCGCCGGCGGAGCGCGCCGCGGCGAGGGCCCCGCGCGAGGAGCCGCCTCCACGCGAGACGCGACCGGCACCTCGGCCGACGCTTGATCGCACGCGCACGGGAGTCCCGCTGCCGATCGCGCCGCTGCTCGCCACCGCGGAGCGCGCGCACCCGGAGTGGCAGTCGCTCACGCTCACGCTCGCCGCGGGCGATGCACCCACGGCGCGCATCGCGGTCGCCGAGGGCAACACGTATCGCCCGGACCTGCGCACCACGCTGGTCGTCGACCGGGCCACGGCGGCGGTGCGCGAGGTGAGCGGCTACGCCGACCTGAGCACCAGTCGGCGCATCCGCGCCTGGGTGCGATTCGGGCACACCGGCGAGGTCTTCGGCCTCGGCGGACAGCTCGTGGCCACGCTCGTCTCGGCGGTGGGGGCGCTCCTCGTGTGGACCGGCTTCGCGCTCGCGTGGCGGCGGCTCACGGCCTTCCTCCGACGGCGGCGCGCACCTCCCGGACCGGGGCGGCCCGCACCGAGTGGCGACCCGGTGGCTGTGGGGTAAGTTGAGGGAGTCCCGCGCCGCGCGCGGGCCGCTCACCCCCAGCCGGGACCTCCTCATGCGTTCCTCCCTCCGCACCTTCCTCCTCGCGAGCAGCGTGATGGCCGCGCTCGTCTCGTTCGCACCGTCGCTCGAGGCGCAGCAGGACACCACCTCGCGCGCGCCCGCGCGGCGCACCCGCGGCGACCGCAGCAAGCTCACGCAGTCCGACATCGCGGGCGCGGCGACCGTCGCCACGGCGCTCGACGCGATCCGTCTCCTGCGTCCTTGGTGGCTCACCCCGCCGATGGGCCGCATGGCCTCCACCGACCTCGGCGGCGACACGCGCGCCGCGACGAAGATCGTCGTCTACATCGACGACATGCGGCAGCCGGACCTCGAGTCGTCGCTCGTGACGGTCAAGGCGAACGAGATCGTCGAGGCGCGCTACCTCGATCAGAACCGCGCGGTGCAGATGCGCGGGCCCGGCCATGAGGCCGGGGTCATCGAGATCTCGACGACCGCGAAGAAGAAGTAGGCTGCTCCGCGCCGCGCTCCGCCCTGCGTATCGCGCGCTCCTCGGCGAAGGGCTAAGGGCGCGGCTTCGGCCGTTGATGTATCCGGCGGACTCGATCTTCCGGGCGGTGCTCTGGCGCGCGACCGGAGGGAGGGTCGCCAAGGGACCGTTCGCCGGGCTCCTCCTCGCGCCGCGGCCGTTCCTGCCGCATCTCCTCGGCACGTACGAGCGCGAGTTGCACGACCATGTCGAGCGACTCGCCGTCGTGCCGTGGGACACCATCGTGAACGTCGGGGGCGGCAACGGGCTCTACATCGCCGGCCTCGGCCGCCGCGCGCCGGCCGCGCGACTCGTGGTGTTCGAACTCAACGCCGAGGCGCGTGCCGTGATCGCGGCCACCGTCGCGCGCAACGGACTCACCGGACGCACGACGATCCTCGGCGAGGCCGATCCGACGAACCTCGAACCTTCGCTCGCGGGCGGGACCTCGACGCTCGTGGTGATGGATGTCGAGGGGGCCGAGATCCCGCTCACGGATCCCGCCGTCGCGCCATCGCTCCGTCGCGCGACGATGCTCATCGAGACGCACGACGTGATCGTGCCCGGCTGCCGCGAGGCGATCGTGTCGCGCTACGGGGCGACGCACCGGATCACGGCGATCCCCACGCGCCCGCGCACCGTCGACGACTTCCCGTCGTCGCGCTTCCCGACGCTGCGACGGTGGTTCCCGCGGCAGTGCGTCGACGCGGTGCAGGAGTGGCGAGGCGGACCGCAGGAGTGGCTGCTTCTCGAACCGCATTGAGCATCGCGCGCTTCACCGCATCGCGGCGAGTCAGCCCTTCTTGACCTCTTTGGCCCACGAATCGCGCAGTCCGACGATCCGGTTGAACACGAGCTTGCCCGGCCGCGAATCCTCCGGCTCGCTCATGAAGTAGCCGGTCCGCTCGAACTGGTACCTCGACCCGATCGGGTCGGCGGCCACCGATGCCTCCACCTTCGCATCGGGGATCACGACGAGCGAGTCCGGGTTGAGCGCGCTGAGGAAGTCCTGGCCCTCCGGCACATCGTCGGGATCGGGCACCGAGAACAACCGGTCGTAGAGCCGCACCTCGCACGACACCGCGTGCGCGGCCGAGACCCAATGGATGGTGCCCTTCACCTTCTTGTCCGAATTCGCGCCGCCGCTCCGCGTCTCGGCGTCGTACGTGCAGCGCAGCTCGGTGACGTTCCCCGCCGCGTCCTTGATGACCTCGTCGCACCGGATGATGTAGCCGAACCGGAGCCGCACCTCGTTGCCGGGCGACAGCCGGAAGAACTTCTTCGGCGGGTCCTCCATGAAGTCGTCGCGGTCGATGTAGAGCTCGCGCGAGAACGGCACGCCGCGGGTGCCCGTCTTCGGCACGTCGTGGGGGTAATCCTGTCCCTCGAGCGTCTCGCTCCTGCCCTCGGGGTAGTTCGTGAGGACCACCTTGAGCGGATGGAGCACGCACAGCCGGCGCGGCACCTCCATGTTGAGGTCGTTGCGCACGGCGTGCTCGTATGTCGCGTACTCCACGCGCGCGTCCTTCCGCGCCACGCCGATCACCTCGGCGAAGGCCCGGATGGCCTCGGGGCGCACGCCGCGACGGCGGAGCCCTGCGATGGTCGGCATGCGCGGGTCGTCCCAGCCCTTCACGTGCCCCTCGTTCACCAGGCGCAGGAGCTTCCGCTTGCTGAGCACGGTGTAGTCGAGCTCGAGCCGCGCGAACTCGATCTGCGTCGGCGGGTCCGCGAACCCGGCCTCGCGCACCAGCCAGTCGTAGATGTCGCGATTGTCCTTGAACTCGAGCGTGCACAGCGAGCGCGTGATGCCCTCGATCGCGTCGCTCAGGCCGTGCGCGAAGTCGTAGAGCGGGAAGATGTTCCACGCCGTCCCGCGGCGGTAATGGTGCGCGCCGCGGCGGATCCGCAGCAGCAGCGGATCGCGCATGATCATGTTCGCGTGCCCCATGTCGATCCGCGCGCGCAGCACGCGCGACCCGTCGGCGAACTCACCCGCCTTCATGCGGCGCAGCAGGTCGAGGTTCTCCGCCGGGGAGCGGTCGCGCCACGGACTCGGCGTCCCCGCCGAGGTCACCGTGCCGCGGTTGGTGCGGATCTGCTCCTCGGTCTGGTCGTCGACGTACGCCTTCCCCTTGTTCACCAGGAGCTCGGCGATGTCGTAGAGCCTCTCGAAGTAGTCGGAGGCGAAGTAGAGCCCGTCCCATCGGAAGCCGAGCCACTCGACGTCCTTCTTGATCGCCTCGACGTACTTCATGTCCTCCGTCGCCGGGTTGGTGTCGTCGAAGCGGAGGTTGCACGTGCCGCCGTACTCGCGCGCGATGCCGAAGTTGAGGCAGATGGACTTGGCATGGCCCATGTGCAGGAAGCCATTGGGCTCGGGCGGGAACCGGGTCGCCGGCGCGCGACCGAACCGGCCCGTCGCGACGTCATCGGCGACGAGCTCGCGGATGAAGTCGCGGCGGGGGGACTCGGCGTCAGGGGGCAGCGGAGCGGACATGATGCGGAGGGCAGGAAGGAGTCCTCGGAAAGCTAACCGCCCGACTCACCCGCGTTTAGACTTCTCCTCCTGATGACCGACCGTCACCGCATCCTCGTCGTGGCCGCGACCGAGCGAGAGCTCGCGCCGCCGGACGGTTGGCGTACGCTGTGCTGCGGCGTGGGTCCGGTGGATGCGGCCGCGGCGACCGCTGCCGCGATCGCGGCGGACCGGCCCGCGATCATCCTCCACGTCGGCATCGCGGGCGCGCGACGGACCCGGGGTCTCGCCCCTGCCTCGTGCGTGATCGGCACAGAGGCGCGCTACCGCGACCTGGGAGGGCCGTCCAAGTGGGCGCCGGACGTCGTCGTGGCATCGCCGGCGCTCGTCGCGGCGGCGGCACGCGCGCTGCCGCTCGCGCCGCAGCTGCCCATCGGCACGAGCGCGCAGGTGGGCGGGGGCGTGGATGCGGCCTCCGGCTGCGATGTGGAGGCGATGGAGGGTTTCGGGGTGCTGCGCGCCGCGCAGCTCGCCGGCGTGCTCGCCATCGAGGTGCGCGCCATCTCCAACGATGTCGAGGAGCGCGACCGCGCGCGCTGGCACTTCGACGCGGCGTTCGCCGCCGTGGCCGCGTTCACCCCGCGCCTCGTCGAGGAGTGCGTCCGTGCGTGAGCTCACGTTCGGGTACTCCCCCTGCCCCAACGACACGTTCGCGTTCCACGCGCTCACGCACGGGCTCATCGACGTGCCGTTCGTCGTCCGGCCGGTGCTCCTCGACATCGAGGAGCTGAACCGCCGCGCGCACACCGGCGAGCTGGACCTCACCAAGTTGAGCGTCGGCGCGTTCAGCGCGGTCGGGGACCGCTACCGCATGTTGCGCAGCGGCGCGGCGCTCGGACATGGCGTCGGGCCGCTCGTCGTCGCGCGGCGCGCGACCCCGTTCGCCGAGGCCGTGCGCGGGCGGCTCGCCATCCCCGGACGCGAGACGACGGCGTATCGTCTGCTGCGCCTCGCGGCGCCGGCGCTCGGCGACGTCGTCGAACTGCGCTACGACCGCATCCTGCGCGAGGTCGCCGAGGGTGGGGTGGACGCGGGGCTCATCATCCACGAGAGCCGCTTCACCTTCGCCGAGCACGGACTCGTGAAGCTCATCGATCTCGGCGAGTGGTGGGAGGGCGAGACGGGACTGCCGGTGCCGCTCGCGGGCATCTGCGCCCGCTCCGATCTCGATGACGCGACCGCGCGCGCGGCGGAAGCCGCGATCCGCGCGTCGGTGCAGTACGCATTCGATCATCCCGACGCGAGCCGCGACTACGTGCGCGCGCATGCGCAGGAGATGTCGGCCGAGGTGTGCCGGCAGCACATCGCGCTCTACGTGAACGAGCACAGCCTCGACGTGGGGGAGGCGGGGATGCGGGCCATCGCGCGGCTGGTGGAGGCTGGACGGTGAGCGAGGACCGGCGTGCGGCCACCGGCAACGAGGTGCGCGAGTCGACGGGGCCGGCGGTCGAGCCGACGCACGCGCCGACCCCGGCCCGCGCGCCGTGGGTCTCGGCGGCGCTGCTCGCCGGCGGCTATTTCGTCCTCGCCAGCGCGTATCTCGTGATCTCGTCGAGCATGGCGGGCGCGACGGCGGTGAGCAAGGAGGACCTCGAGCGCATCGAGCGGCTCAAGGGCCTGACCTTCATGGCGGTCACGGCGCTGATCCTGTTCGGGATGAACCTGTATCAGCTGCGCACCCTGCGCGCGCATCAGGACGACCGGATCCGCCGCGACCGCGCACTCGCCAACGCGGAGCGCAACATCCTCGCCGGCACGTTCGCGCGCGGCGTGGCGCACGACATCAACAACGGCCTCGCGGTCGCCACCTTGAGTCTCGAGGAGTTGCGGGAGCGCGTCACGGGGGACGCGGAGGCGTCCGAACTCACCGACGACGTCCATGCGGCGCTGGAACAGATCAAGGAGTGGAACCGCCGCTTCTTCGAACTCGGCAGCACACGGCTGCTCGGCGAGGAGCGTGACTTCGACCTCGCCGCGACGCTGCGCCTCAGCGCGCAGCTCGCGCACCGGCATGACCACGTGCGGCGGGCGCACCTCGAGGTCGCGCTGCCGGCTGCGGCGCCCATCCGCGGTCGCGAAGCCCTCGTGCAGCGGGCGGTGCTCAACCTCGTCGTGAACGCGGCCGAGGCGGCGGGGCCGGGGAGCAAGGTGCACCTCGAGCTCACTGGCGGCGCGGGTGCGCCGTACCGGATCAGTGTGTCGGACTCGGGGCCCGGTGTGCCGGTGGAACTGCGCGAGAAGATCCTCGAGCCGTTCTACACGTCCAAGCCGGATGGGACCGGACTCGGGCTGGCCTCGGTGGTGGCGTGCGCGAGCCTGCACGGAGGGTCGGTGGCCATCGAGGATTCCACGCTCGGCGGGGCGCGGTTCACCATGGAGTTGCGCTCGGACGTCTCGCCGGGGGCCTGAACGCAGAAGGGCACTCCCGAGGGAGTGCCCTTCCCGTACATGTCGATGTCAGTCCATCAGTTGCCCGTCCTGGAATCGAACCAGGAACCTTCTGATCCAGAGTCAGACGCTCTGCCAGTTGAGCTAACGGGCATCACTCCCTCAAGCCCTGCGGAGGGACCCTCAAATTATCGGCGGATCACCCCTCCGGGCAACCCCTGAGGCGGCAGTCGACCACCCCGACGGCGAACCTTTCGGTGGCCGAGCGTACTTTTCGAGCATGACCATCGACCTGTCGTACCCAATAGGGAAGTTCGAGCGCCCCGCCGCGAGCTCGGCCCACGACCGCGCGCCCCGGATGGACACGCTCGCCGCCTTGCCCGCGAACCTGCGCGGTGCGGTCCGCGGACTCACCGAGGCCCAGCTCGACACCCCTTACCGGCCGGGCGGCTGGACCGTTCGCCAAGTCGTGCACCACGTGGCGGACTCGCACATGAACGGGTACGTGCGCGTGAAGCTCGCGCTCACGGAGGAGAACCCGGTGATCAAGCCGTATGAGGAAGCCGAGTGGGCGAAGCTGCCGGACTCGAAGCTCCCGGTGGAGCTGTCGCTCTCGATCCTGGACGCGGTCCACGCACGCCTCGACGCGATCCTCCGCTCACTCACGCCGGAGCAGTGGGCGCGCCCATTCCTCCACCCCGCGAGCGGCCCGCAGACGATCGACGTGTGGGCGGCCCTCTACGCCTGGCACAGCCGCCACCACACCGCGCACATCACGACGCTGCGAGACCGACAGGGATGGTGATAGGGAGGGGAGGCCGAAGGATCAGCCCGGAGCGTTCTCTCCTCCCCCTCCCCCTCCCCCTCCCCTCTCATCCCCTCCCCCTCCCACCTCGCTCTTCGTTTCTCGCTCCTCGCTCCTCGCTCCTCGCCGTCAGCAAGACACGAACGCCGCGAACCCCAAGGGGTCCGCGGCGTCAGGATCAGCTGGTCTCGCGCCGGAGTCGCCACGCGCGCCGTCATTGGAACTGTACGTCCTACCGAACGGCGGCGGGCAGATCTCCCACTCGCGAACCAGCAACACTTCTATATGGAGCTGAGGGGGATCGAACCCCTGACCTCTGCAGTGCGATTGCAGCGCTCTCCCAGCTGAGCTACAGCCCCGCATCGCGTTCCGGTCAGACTTCCCGATCCCGGTCTGGCTTACATACCCGGGACGAACGAGAAAGGTTCCGGTCACGCATACGGCCCCGCCTGATGGGTCTTGGCGGGGCCGCCGATTGAGGGAACCTAGTCGGCTGGGGAACAATGCGCCACCCCCCACGTTGAGCAGTATCGGACGATGCGGCCGCGACTTCACTCCCTCACGTCGGACCACGTCCGCGACCAACTGGCCCTCCGGGCCCTCACTGCCAACACCGTCCGGACCCAGCCCGAGGGCGAGTACGTCCTCTACTGGATGCAGTCCACGCATCGGTTCGAGGACAACTGGGCGCTCCGGCAGGCCGTCCTCCACGCGGACCGGCTCGGCAAGCCGCTCCTCGTGCATCAGGGACTCGACCCCACCTACGAGCACGCCAGCGATCGCATCCATACGGTGATCCTCGAGAACGCGCGCGCGCTCCATGCACGCGCCGCCCGGCTCGGGTTCTCGTATCAGTTCGTCCTGCGACGCCGGCGCGACGACGATCGCCGCGTGATCGACCGGCTCGCCGCGCGCGCCGCGATCGTCGTGACCGACCGCTTCCCCACCGCGGGGATCGCCGAGCGCACGGCACGGTTCGTCGGCCGTGCGCCGTGCCGCGTGGACCTCGTCGAGTCGCACGGCATCGTGCCGTCGGGGCACTTCGTGAAGGAGGAGTACGCCGCGCGCACCATCCGGCCGAGGATCGCGAAGGTGATCGACCTCGCGATGGAGCCGGTGGAGGATCGCGCCGCATCGCGCGCGCTGCCCGACGCGGTGTGGCGGTCGCTCGAGGTCGACCGGCTCGATCTCGCACGGCTCGATGTGGGAGCCGAGGTCGCGAGGTGCGAGATCGACCACACCGTGCCGCCCGTGCCCTTCGCGAGCGGACTCGACGGCGCGCGCGCGCGACTCGCCGACTTCTGCGCCCACGCGCTCGCCGACTACCCCGAGCGCCGCAACGAGCCGAGCGACATCGCGGGCTCGTCGCGGCTCTCGCCCTGGCTCCACTTCGGGCAGATCAGCGCCGCCGAGGTGCTGCGCACCGTGCGCGCGGCCGGCCATCCCGAGAGCGCGCGGAAGTTCGAGGACGAGCTCGTCACGTGGCGCGAGATCGCGCTCAACTTCTGCCTGCGGAACCCGCACTTCGCCAGGCTCCGCGGCCTCCCCGAGTGGGTGCACCGGACGATGGAGGCGCACAGGGACGACGCGCGCGAGTGGACGTACACGCGCGCGGAGCTGGAGCGCGCGGAGACGCATGACGAGCTCTGGAACGCCGCGCAGCGCGAGATGGTCCGCACCGGCCACATGCACAACGTGGTGCGGATGCTCTGGGGGAAGTCGGTGCTCACTTGGAGTCCGCGTTACAAGACCGCGCTCGACACGCTCATCCACCTGAACAACAAGTACGCGCTCGACGGCCGCGACCCCTCGAGCTACGGCGGCATCCAGTGGTGCTTCGGGAAGTTCGACCGGCCGTGGTTCGACAAGCCGGTGTTCGGGCTCATCCGGCCGATGAGCCTCGCGCGGGCGCGGGAGAAGTTCGATGCCGAGGCGTACATCCGGATGTACCCGGCCACGGGCTGACGGCGTCGGTATATTCCCGCGCATGCCACTCGACCGACGTGAGCTCCTCGGGGCACTCGGCGGGCTCGCCGCCTCTCGACTCACCGGTCGCAGGCCTCTCGCCCCCGGTGCCGCGTGCCTCGCGCAGGACCGTCCGCGGCACGATGCGGCCGCGGCGAGCCCGACGCCCGCACTGCCGCAGCCCGGCGCCGCGTTCCCCCGGAAGTCCGACTTCGCGATCGATCCGGCCACCACCTACCTCAACGCGGCGTACACGCATCCCATCCCGCGCGTCTCCTCCGAGGCCGCTCGCGTCGCGGCCGAGCGGCGGGCTGCTGCGCTCGCCGCCGAGCCGGGCCGGCCGATGCCGAAGCAGCTCTTCGCGCAGCTGGTCAACGCCAAGCCCTCGGAGATCGCGCACGTCTCCAGCACCAGCGCCGGCGAGAACCTCGTGATGCGCGCCCTTGGACTCGAGCACCGGTTCGAGGGCAATGTGGTGACCGACGGCCTGCACTTCGAGGGCGCGCTCATGCACCTCGACACGCTCAGGAGGAAGGGACTCGACGTGCGCATCGCGCGGCCGACGCTGGACGCGCGGATCGAGCTCGAGTCGCTCGCGCGGCTCGTCGACCGGAACACCCGCTTGGTCCAGATCTCCGCGGCGGCCATGTACAACGGGTTCACGCACGACCTCAAGGCGGTCGCCGACCTCGCCCACGCGGCGGGGGCGCTCGTCTATGTCGACGCCGTCCACTTCGCGGGCGCCGGACCGTTCGACGTGAAGGCCAGCGGCATCGACTTCGCGGCCTGCTCGAGCTTCAAGTGGCTCATGGGCGACTTCGGGCTCGGCTTCCTCTATGCGCGCGAGGAAGTCTGGGATCGCATCGAACGTCCCGTCGTCGGCTATTACCAGGCCGCCGAGATCGACCAGCACTTCCCGCCCGACCTTCCGGCGGGTCCGTACGAGCCCGTGGAGTACCGGTTCGCTCGCGGCGCGGCCGGGTTCTTCGAGATGGGCGCCCTCACCGGCATGGCCGAGGTGGGCGTCGCGCTGCTGGCGCGCTCGCTGCAGTACGTCCAGGCGCTCGGCGTCGATCGCATCCAGGCGCATCGCATCCCGATGATCCGCAGGCTGCAGGCCGAGATGCCGCGGCTCGGGTTCACCTCGGTGACGCCCGCCGACTCGGTGGCCGGCAACGTGACCTTCGCACGCGCCGGCGTCGGCGCGAGCGACATCCCCAAGCGGCTCGAGGCGGCGAGGGTGCAGGTGCGCATCGCGAACGATTGGCTGCGCGTCTCGCCATCGGTGTACAACGACATGCGGGACATCGAGCGGTTGCTCGAGGCGCTGTCGTGATCGTCCGCCGCGCCGTCTGCCGATGACGTCGATCCTGCCCTCCCCTGCCGAGGTGCGGGACGCGGCCACCCGCATCGCCGGTCAGGTGGTGCACACGCCGCTCATCCCGTCGCCCGGTCTCTCGGTGATCGCCGGCGGTGAGGTGCTCCTCAAGCTCGAGAACGAGCAGCACGGCGGCTCGTTCAAGATCCGCGGCGCGCTCAACGCGCTGCTCGCGCTCGCCCCCGATGCGCGCCGGCGAGGCGTCGTCGCCTCGTCGGCGGGCAATCATGGCATCGGCATCGCGATGGCCGCCGCATCGCTCGATGTGCCCGCGACCGTCTTCGTGCCGTCCACCGCACCGGGCGTGAAGCGTGACCGGATCGCCGCACTCGGTGCGCGTGTGGACGCATCACAGCCGAGCTATGATGCCGCCGAGTCTGCGGCGAAGCGCTACGCCGCGGCGCACGGCGCGACCTTCGTGAGCCCGTGCACCGGGCGCGCCCTCCTGGCCGGCGCGGGAACGGTCGCGAAGGAGATCCTCGACGACGCGCCGAACGTCGGGACGATCGTCGTGAGCGTGGGCGGCGGCGGCTTGGCCGGCGGCGTGGGCGGCTACGTGCGCGGCATCGCGCCTGGGGTGCGCATCCTCGGCGCGCAGGCACTCCGCACCAATGCGATGTCGCTCGCGCTGCGCTCCGGCAAGCCGACGGACATCCCGGACCTGCGCACCCTCGCGGACGGCCTCGCGGGACTGGTCGACGCGGAGATGCTCGCGCAGGGGCAGGCATCGCTCGACGGCATCGTGACGGTGGATGAGGACGACATCGCCGAGACGATCGCGTGGTTCCACCGTGAGCACGGACTGACGGTCGAGGGATCCGGCGCGGCGGGCGTCGCGGCGGTGCGCGCCGGCGCGCTGCGCCCGAAGGCGTTCCCGGTGGCGATCGTGGTGAGCGGGAAGAACATCGACGCCGATCGCTGGCGCGCGTTGGTCGGCGGGGGCTGAGGCGCGAGGGACGCCCGCGTCCGGGAACCATCGGATGGCTCGCGTTGTCCAAACGGCATCCCGGTTCGACCGGTCCACCACCGCTCAGGGTTCCCATGACGCGCCGTCACCCCATCGCTGCTCTCTTCACTGCGACATCGATCGCCGCCTCCGCGGCGGTCGTCACGTTCACTCCGGCGGCGACGCTCGCGCAGCAGGTCGAGCCGTGGTCCGCGCTCTCGCGCCCTACCACGCGCCGGCCGACCCCGACCACCGGCGAGATCACCGTCGAGGACCTGCAGTCGCGCGTGTATCGCTTCGCCGCCGACTCCATGCAGGGCCGCTTGATGGGCACGCCCGGCAACGTGAAGGGCGCCGAGTACATCGCGGGCGAGGTGAGACGCCTCGGGCTCGAGCCGGCGGGGGAGAACGGGACGTACTTCCAGACGTTGCCGTGGATGGATCGCGCCCTCGACGTGAACGCGACCATCAGCGCCGGCGGGAAGACCTTCCGTGCGTGGTCCGACTTCGTCCCGCGTGACCAGGGGCCGGGCGAGCGTTCCATCGACGGCGTGCCCGTGGTGTACGCCGGCGACTTCGCCGATGCGGCGGGCCGCCTCTCCTCGGAGGCGGCGACCGGCAAGCTGGTGATCGTCACCTTCTCGGGGATCGTGCCGGGCAATCCACCGCACACGCCGAACCGTGTCGCGGTGAATGAGGCGTATCCGGGTGCCGCGGGCATCGCCATCGTCTCGCGCGAGGAGATCCCGGCCGCGACGCTCATCGGCTATCAGCAGCCGTCGGCCGTGCTGATGGGCGGCGAGGTCTCACCGGCGCCCGTGTACATCTACATCAGCCGGCCGATGGCCGAGGCGATGCTCGGCCGCGCGCTCGAGGGCTTGCCGGCGGGCGCGGCCGGCACGCCCGTGCGCGGCACGGTGCGGTGGAGCAACACCCCGTCCACGTCGCCTGCCCGCAATGTCGTCGCGATCCTGCGCGGCAGTGACCCGGCGCTCCGCAACAGCTATGTCGCCATCGGCGCGCACAACGACCACATCGGCAACGGCCCTGCCGTGGCGAACGATTCGATGTATGTGGTCAATCACCTGTTCCGCCTGCAGGGCGCCGATGACAACGACCCCGAGCTCACCAGCGAGCAGCAGGCGCAGGTGAACGCCGCGCTCGCGACGCTGCGCCGCGGGACCAACGGGGCCAGCGCGCGCGTGGACACCATCTTCAACGGCGCGGACGACGATGCGAGCGGCTCGATGGGGGTGCTCGAGATCGCTGAGTATCTCGCGTCGCGGCCGGTCCGGCCCAAGCGGTCGATCCTGTTCGTGTGGCACGTGGGCGAGGAGCTCGGCCTGTTCGGCTCCGGGTACTTCACCGACCATCCCACCGTGCCACGCGATTCGATCGTCGCGCAGCTCAACGTCGACATGATCGGCCGCGGCACGGCGGACGACGTGACCGGCGTGACCCTCGAGGGCGCCAGGATCCGCGGCGGCCCCGACTATCTCCAGGTGATCGGCTCCCGCCGCCTGAGCACCGAACTCGGCGACTGGGTGGAGACCGAGAACCGGGACGGGCGTCACGCCTTGAGGTTCGACTACGCGCTGGACGCGAACGGCCATCCGCAGAACATCTACTGCCGCAGCGATCATTACATGTACGCGCGCTACGGCATCCCGATCGCGTTCTTCACGACGGGTGGGCATGCGGACTACCATCAGGTGACGGACGAGGCGCAGTACATCGATTACCCGCACTATGCGCGCGTGACGCGGTTCATCGCGGCGCTGGGAGTGCGGGTGGCGAACAGCGCGTCGAGGCCGCTGGTGGACAAGGAGAAGCCTGATCCGCGAGGGCGGTGTCAGCAGTAGGGTGGCGTGCGACGCGTGGCAGCGCGCGGCCGGGGGGAGGCGGAGCGGTGTGCTCGGCCGCGCCGCTGCATCTTATTGGAGTGCCCGAGGCACGACCGGACCTTCGCCGACCTGAGAGGACCTGATGTTCATCCCACTGTGGCTCGGGCTTCCTGCACTCGTCCTCATGGCACTCGCCGTGACGTGGCTGGTGCTGATCCTCAGGGGTCGCAATCCGCTCCCCTTCCCGGACGTCGGGTCGCGCATCTACTCCGCCGCCTCGCCAGAAGCGAAGGCAACCATCGTCGAGTTGCTCGCCTTGCATGGCGTGCGCGAGCGCTTCCAGGCGGACTCCGGAGGCGTGCTCCGCTCCATCATGTGGGACGGGACGATCATCAACTACCCTGATCATTCGACGCTGCACCGCCTCGGCGCGGCCACCGCGAGCATCGGACTCGTGGCTGAGGATCCCGCAGCGGCTGCCAAGGCAGCGGCGGCCTTCCTCAAGCAGCGCGGGTTCAGCGCGGAAGTCGTCCTCGATCTCGAACCGGGGCTTCCGATCGCCTTCGTGGTCACGAACGTCTTCGCGGGAAGCGTCCTCAACTTCCGGAAGCATATCATTCATATGCCCCGCCCATAGCGCCCCGCGGGGCGCGAGCACATCCTGGGGTCTCGGCGGTAGCGATCGCCGGCGCGGGGCCTCATCGTACAGCAGGGATCGCCGCGGCCGCGCTCCCGCCATCATTCGAAGTCGGTCCATGCTCCCCGTGACGTCTGCTTGGCCGCCAGTCCCTCGCTCGATCGGAGGCAATACGAGCGTCCGCCGTGGGCTCGATCTCGTCGTCGCCGGTTCCATGTGGGGCGTGGTCGCCTTGCTGCTCGCTAGGCGCGCCTTCGGCGAGGCGATCTGGCTCGGTGTGCTCTCGGCGCCGGTGATCGCGTTGGCGATCGGCGGCCCGATGCAACGCGTGTTCGAACGTGCGAGTCGCCGGCCGCGCACCTTCGTCGCGCTCGGCACGCTCTACGCCGGCGGGACCCTGTTCGGACTGGTCATCGGGATCGGGACGTGGCTCGGAGTCTCACCCGGCAGCCGGCGCATGCCGTACGCGCTGCTCGAGCCGATCCTCGGGGTGTGGTGGGGCCTCTCGCTCACGGGATTCTTCCTCGCGCTGTGGCCGATCGCATATCTCACGCATCGGTGGCTCGAATGGCGCGGGCCGCGCTGACGCGCGACAAGCTGGACCGGAGCGCGCACCGGCGTGCCCGGATGGCGTAGCTTAGGGGAACGGTCGGGGGCAGGTCAGGGCGTCCTCGCTCCCGTGCGACGTCCACCTTGACCGAGTCCGAGAGCACCCTCGAGAGCGAGCCCGCATGAGCAAGGTCTTCGTCAACATCGCCATGAGCCTCGACGGTTGCATGGCACCGGAAGGGATGACACTCGAACACTGGGAGGACCCCGGCTACAAGGACTGGGGTGCCAAGTGGGGCGCGCTCATGGCGTGGCTCATGAACCTCCAGTACTTCCGCGAGAACCTCCAGCTCGGCCAGGGCGGCGAGACCGGTCCGGTGAACGACATGGTCCGCCGGACCACGGAGCGCATCGGGGCGAACATCATGGGCAAGCGGATGTTCGAGCAGGGCGAGCGCGCGTGGCCCGCCGAGGCGCCGTTCCACACGCCGGTGTACGTGCTCACGCACGTGCCGCGCGACCCGTGGGTCCGGCCGGGCGGCACGACCTTCCATTTCATCACCGACGGACCGGAGCGCGCCCTCGAACTCGCGCGCGCCGCAGCGGGCCATCGCGACGTGCGCATCGCGGGCGGCGCGAACGTCGTCCAGCAGTTCCTGGACATGGGCGTCGTCGAGGAACTCGAGATCGCCCTGTCGCCGGTGCGCTTCGGCGCGGGCCGGCGGCTCTTCGAGAACATCCGCGAGGATGCGCCGCAGTTCCGTCTCGACTCGGCCGTCAACGGACCGGCCGCGACGCACCTGCGCTACCTGCGACGGTGATGGCGCCGCCGCCGGATGGCACGACCTCACCTTCACCGGGCAGGCGCATGCGTTCCATCATCGAGTCACAGGTCGTCGACATCCCGCACGAGATGACGAGCACCTCCTTCGAGATCCCCGGGTATCGCGTGGTCGAGGGCAAGGGGGTCGTGCGGGGCGTCGTCGTGCGATCGCGATCCGTGTTCGGCACCATCGGCGCGGGCCTGCAGACCATCATGGGCGGGAACATCTCGCTGTTCACCGAACTCGCCGAGCGCGCGCGACAGCAGGCGTTCCATACGATGCTCATCCAGGCGCACCTCGCGGGCGCGCACGCCGTCATCGGCGTGCGCTACGACGCGACCGAGGTGATGAACGGCGTGACCGAGGTGCTGTGCTACGGGACCGCCGTGACGCTCGAGCGCGTCCGGTGACCCGCGCCGGACGCGCCACCCGCGCGCGCCCCTACTTCAGCGACGCGACCCGTTCGACGAACTGATCGATCGCGATCGTCGTCCCCTCCGCCCACCCCGACTCCTTGTTCTTCGCGCAATCCGCCTCGTCACGATGCAGCGCGGTGAACACGTAGCGCGTGCCGCTGCCCTCGCTCCGCATGGTCACGATCGCCGTGATCGGGATGTCGTCGAACACCGCCGGGCGGTAGCCCGGGAAGAGCATCGACGTCCACACGAGCCGCTGCTGCGGCACGACGTCGAGGAAGCACCCCAGGTTCGGGAAGGGGTCGCCGTCGCCCACCGCGATGTCGATCCGGAAGATGCCGCCAGGCCGCAGGTCCATCTCGGCGTGCGCCACGCGCCCCCACGCCTTGGGCATGTACCACTCCTTCAGGTGCTCCGGCTTGCTCAGCGCCTCCCACACCAGCCGCGGCGGCGCGTCGATGTACCGCTCGATGACGAAGTCGCGCTTGGGGTCGATCGGGATGTCCGTGCTCATCGTGCCGACTCCTTCTCCTTGAGGTGTTTGACGTACCGTTCGAACTCGTCCAACCGCGTCTCCCACTGCTTCCGTCGCCTCGACAGCCAGTCCTCGGCCACCGCGAACCGCGCGGGCACGATCTCATAGGTCCGCACGCGGCCACGTTTCTTCGACCTCACCAACCGGCTCCGCTCGAGGAGCGACAGGTGCGCCACGAACGACGGCAGCGCCATGTCGAACGGCGCCGCCAGCTCGCTCACCGTGGCCGGACCGGTCGAGAGCTGCTCCAGCACGCGTCGCCGCGTGGGATTGGAGAGCGCGTAGAAGACATCATCGGCGGCGGACTGGACCATGGCGGCACCGGTCGGACGGTTCAGGTGACCCGAGGGGTGAGCAGAGTCTATCGACCCCAAATACTTAGGTCAAGCCCTAAGTAACTCGGGACGGCCCCGACCCTGCATGGACCGGCGGCTTGCCCCGAGTCGACCCGCGACCGCTAATTGCCACGCTCCGGATCCCGCCACCTCCCGAACCCCGACGTCCAGTGCGCATCAAGTCCCTGCTGCTCATCGGCATCCTCGCCGCCCCGCTGGCTGCGCAGGACCTCGTCGTGCGCCGGCCCGACGGGACGGAGACACGTCTCTCGGCCGCCGAGTTCGGCCGACTCCCCGACACCGCCTTCTCCGCCCTCGACCACGGGAAGCCGACGCGCTTCCGCGGCGTCTCGATGCGAACGCTGCTCGCGCGCTCGGGCGGGATCGCCATAGATTCGCTGCGCGGCCCGGCGCTGCGACGGGTGCTCGTCCTGCGGGGCGCCGATGGCTACAGCGCGGTGATCGCCCTGGCCGATCTCGACACGAGCATCGGCGGCACGCCGGCGTTCATCGTCACCAGTCAGGATGGCGCTCCGCTGAGCGCCGAGCACGGACCATACCGCGCGGTGATCGTCGGCGACGCACGTGGAGCGCGATGGGTGCGTCAGCTGGTGCGCCTCGAGGTGGTGGAGTTGCACTAGGCGCCTCATCGTGACGCGAGTGCAAGTGCGGGTGAGGACCCCTTCCAGGAGCGAGCGATGAGACGTGTGACCGGGATCGGCGGCATCTTCTTCAGCGCGAAGGACCCCGTCGCGCTTCGCGCCTGGTACAAGGAGCACCTGGGCATCGATGTCCAGGCATGGGGTGGGACCGCCTTCACCTGGACCGATGCCGCGGGCACTCCCACCGGCGGCACGACGGTCTGGTCCATCGGCTCCGATGACGGCAAGCGCTTCGCGCCCAGTCGGTCGAGCTTCCTGGTCAACTATCGGGTGGATGACCTCGCCGCGCTGCTGCAGGCGCTCCGCGCCGAGGGCTGCGAGGTGCTCGACAAGACCGACGACGGCGAGTACGGGAAGTTCGGGTGGGTCATGGACCCCGAGGGCAACAAGGTCGAGCTCTGGGAGCCGCCGGCGGGGCAGTGAGCGGGACGCTCCGGCCACGTGGCGCCGGAGCGCCTTGACAACGCATAAGCGCTTGCTAATACTATCGGCATGCAGCGCACCGCCGACGCCGAGCAGCGGATCTTCCAGGCCCTCGCGGACCCCAGCCGGCGCGCGATCCTCGAGTCGCTCACGCGCGGCGAGGCCGCGGTGAAGGACCTCACGGCGCGGTTCGACATCTCGCAACCGGCCGTCTCGCAGCACCTCGGCACGCTCCGCGAGGCGGGGCTCGTGAGCGCCCGCAAGGAGGGACGCCATGTGTTCTATCGCGTCGACCCGCGCGGCATGAAGCCGCTCATCGACTGGGTGACGCACTACCGCGCGTTCTGGACGGATCGCGTCGGCCGACTCGAACGCCTCCTGGAGCGCATGGACGGATGAGACCCACCGAGAACGGCGTCACCGACGCGACCGCGACCGGCCAGACGGATGCGATCGCCTTCGCGTTCGACCTCAGGCATCCGCCGGAGAAGGTCTGGCGCGCCCTCACGGAGCCGGCGCTGCTCAAGGACTGGCTCCTGCCCGTCGTGGAGGGGACGCTCGAGCCCGGCGCGGGCTTCATCTTCCAGACCGAGCCGCACCCCGGCTGGGATGGCACGGTGCACTGCCGCGTGCTCGAGATCGAGCGCCACCGGACACTCCGCTACAGCTGGGTCGTGGGCGGGATGCTCGACACGGTGGTGACGTTCTCGCTCACGCCGACCGCCGACGGCACGCATGTCACGCTCGTGCAGTCGGGGTTCAGGCCCGAGCAGAAGCAGAACTTCGGCGGCGCGCGCTATGGCTGGCGGATGATGGGCGGCAAGCTGGTCGCACTCCTCGAGAGGATCACATGACCTTGAACCACTTCCTGCGGCAGTTCCATCGGTGGACGTCGATCGTGTTCACGCTCACGGTGATCGCCAACTTCGCGGCGATGACGCAGGGGCCGCCGCCCGCGTGGATCACCTATGCGCCGCTGCCCCCGCTGTTCCTGCTCCTCATCACGGGCCTCTACCTGTTCGTGCTCCCGTACGCCGCCGCGCGGCGGAACGCCCGGCGCGCGTCGAGCGAGCGCGCATGAGCGCGCGCACGAGCGACGCCTCGCGGCGGATCGACGCCCGGATCCGCGAGCTCGGCGGCTGGCGCGGTGAGACGCTCGCGCGCGTGCGGGCGCTGGTGCTCGCGGCGGTCCCGGGGGTGGAGGAGGAATGGAAGTGGGACAATCCGGTGTGGTCGTCCGGCGGCATCCTCTGCACGGGCGAGGCCTACAAGCAGGTGGTGAAGCTCACGTTCGCGCGTGGCGCGGGTCTCCCCGATCCCGCCGGGCTCTTCAACTCCAGCCTCGAGGGCAACACGCGGCGCGCGATCGACATCCGCGAGGGTGAGACGCTCGACGCCAAGGCGTTCAAGGCACTCGTGAAGGCGGCAGCCGCGCGCAACGTCTCGCCCGCGAAGGGGACGGCGGCGGTCCCGTCCAAGAAGCCGGCCGCCGCGCCGAAGGCGAGGCCGGTGCGACTCCTCTCCGGCGGCAATCCGCAGATCGGCAAGGCGGACGGCGACGCGCCCGTGCAGGCCTACATCGCCGCGCTGTCCGGCTGGCAGCGTGATCGCGCCCGCCAGCTCGACGCACTCATCGTCCGCACGCTGCCCCGGGTCGCCAAGGCCGTGAAGTGGAACTCGCCCTTCTACGGCGTGGAGGGGAACGGGTGGTTCCTCTCGTTCCACACCTTCACGCGATACCTGAAGGTGACCTTCTTCTTCGGCCGGTCGCTGCGCCCCCTGCCGCCGGGTCCGAGCAAGGACAAGCACGCGCGCCATCTCGACATCCACGAGGACGCGCCGATCGACGAGGCACAGTTCGCGAAGTGGGTGAAGCAGGCCGCCGCGCGGCCGGGGTATCTCGCGCCGGAGCGCTGACTACGCCGGTGTCGGCGCGCGCGCCGCTCCCGGCTTCCGTCCGGTCGCCTCCTCCACCTCCCGCTGCGCCTCGGCGAGCCGCCCCAGATCGTCACCGATCTGCCGCGCCGCGTCCATGAGCGTGGTGAGCGGCGCGAGATCGCCGGCGCCCGAGTGCAGTCGCAGCAGATCGAGGCGGATCCCCTCGAGCGCCGCGACACTGTCCCCGAGATGCGTCGCGGCGGCCTTCCTCCGCGCCGCGAGCAGGTCGGCCTCGGCCGAACCCGCCGGCACGAGCGAGGCGATGACCTCGATCTCCGCGCGGGCTTCCGCCGCACGCGCCTCGAGCGATTCGACGATCGCCGGCAACTCCGCGAGCTGTTCGCGATACGCCGGCGGGAGCGCGGCGTACAGCTCCCCTGCCGCGACACCCAGCACGACTTCCGTCGCGCGGAACGCGTTCGCATCGGGTAGTCGCGACCGCTCGGGCGCACCGAGTCGCTTGGCCAGCCACTCGCCGAGGCGGCTCTTCCACAGCCGCTCGCGGATGCCGGTCTGCCACGCCTTCTTGATGCCGTTGGGGATGAACTGCACATCGAGCGCATTGCTCACCGCGCCGAGCCCGAGCGTGCTCAACACCGGACCGAACACCCAGAGCAGGTTGGTGCGGTTCTCATGGATCACGCCGGCGAGCAGGAGCGAGACCGTGACCCCGAGCCAGCTCGCCGACGCCGTCGTGGCGATGCGGAGGAACCGGTGCCCCGCCGGCTGCACCGCGTCGCGGACGCTGGCCTCGGTCTCCGCGCGCTCGCGGCGTTCGACCTCGAGCGCGGAGCGCAGGTCGGCGAGCGTGTGCCCGGCGCGGAACTGCCGGACGGCCTGGTTGACGTGGAACCCGACGATGGGCAGGAGCGGCGCCGACGCGATGCCCGCGAGCAGCACGATGTCCGCCGGCCCGTCGGGTCGCTGCCCGATGAGCCAGACGAAGAGATTCACCGAGGTGAGCGTGCCGAAGAACGCGCCCCAGCCCATGTACGGCACGAGGAGCGGGTTCTGCGCGCTGAGCCATGCGCGAAGGGTGGGCGGCAGCGCCGGTCGCGCGTCCGGCAGCGGAGCGAGCGCGGCCGCGAGGGTCTCACCGTCCGCGAACCGTTCCGCCGGATCGCGCGCGAGGCACTTGTCGATCGCGGCCGCCAGCGCGGTCGGCAGTCCGGGTGCGGCTCGCGACACGCTCGGCGCCGCCTCGGTCGCCTGGCGCAGGATGAGCGCGTGCACATCGGGCGAGTCGAACGGGAGGCGTCCGCTCACCGCCAGATAGCCGACGACACCGAGCGAGTAGATGTCGCTGCGGCCGTCGATGGGGTCATCGGCCCCCTGCTCGGGGCTCATGAAGTGCGCGGTGCCCATCACCTTCCCGGGCTCCTCGAGCACGAGGTCGCCCCCGCCGTGGGCGATGCCGAAGTCGGTCACGAGCGCGCGACCGGTCGCCGCCTCGATCAGGATGTTGTCGGGCTTCACGTCGCGATGGATGATACCCCGCCCGTGCGCGTACGCGAGCGCCCAGGCCACCTCGCGCATCACGCGCGACGCGTCGGCGGGCGGCAGCGGTCCGCGCGCACGGAGCCGCTCGCCGAGCGTCTCGCCGTCCACATGGCTCATCACGAAGAAGACGTAGCCGCCGGACTCGCCGACGCGATGGATGGGCACGATGTGCGGGTGCGACAGTCCCGCGGCCATCCTCGCCTCGCGCACGAACCGCTCGCGGGCGACCGGATCGCTCGCGAGATGCGACGGCAGCACCTTGATGGCGACGTCGCGGTCCAGCTGCACGTCACGCGCGAGGTACACGACGCCCATGCCGCCGCGGCCGAGCTCGCGCTGCAGCGAGTATTCGCCGGCGAGCGCGGCCTGGAGTGCGAGGAACTCGGGGGAGTGTTCGGCCATGTGTCCGCGTACTATGGCGGGTCGTGCCGCCGCATGCCACCTTGGGTGCGTCGACCGCTGTTGCACGCGCGCTTCACCCGCCACGCACCCCGGCGGCCACGTCCATGGAGTCCCTCGATGCCCGCCCCCGTCCGTCCGATCACCCTCGCGGAGGTCCACGCCGCGCGTGAGCGGATCGCGTCCACCATCGTGCGTACGCCGCTCGTGCGTCTCGAACTCGGTCCCGGCTTCCCGGACATCCGGCTCAAGCTCGAGAACCTGCAGCCGATCAACGCCTACAAGCTGCGCGGCGCGGCCAACGCGGTCGCGCTGCTCCCCGAGGCGGAGCGGCAGCGGGGCGTGTGGACCATCAGCGCCGGCAACGCGGGCCAGGGGCTGGCCTTCGCGGCGCGCAAGGCGGGCGTCCCCTGCAAGGTCGTCGTCATCGAGACGGCACCGAAGGCGAAGCTCGAACGGATGCGCGCCTTGGGCGCCGAGCTCGTGCTCGTGCCGTTCGCCGTGGCGTGGAAAGCGCTCGAGGAACATGCGTTCGAGGGGATGACGGGCGCGTTCGTGCATCCGTTCGATGACCACGATTTCATCGCCGGCCATGCGACGATGGGACTCGAGATCCTCGAGGACGTGCCCGACGTGGCCGCGGTGATCGGCGCGATCGGCGGCGGCGGCCTGATCGCCGGCGTGGGCACGGTGATGCGTGCGCTCAGCCCGGGGACCAAGGTGTGGGGCGCCGAACCGAGTTCGGCGTCGCCGGCGGCGCGGTCGTTCGCGGCCGGTGCGCCGCAGGAGTTCCCCGAGTGGCAGGCGTCGTTCGTCGACGGCGCCGGCGGCCGAAGCGTCCTTCCGCGGATGTGGCAGCGGATGCAGCCGGTGGTGGACGGGTGCATCGTGGTGACGCTCGAGGAGACGATGCAGGCGATGCGGTTGATGGCGGAGAAGTCACGGGTGATCGCCGAAGGGGCGGGCGCCCTCTCGGTCGCGGCCGCGCTCACGGGGAAGGCGGGACCGGGGCCGATCGTCGCGATCGTCTCGGGCGGCAACATCGACCTCGGGAGGTTCAGCGAGCTCATCGGGGCGGGCGCCCCGGCGTGAGGGAGGATCCTGCCCGCCTGCGCACGGTCAAGCTCGTGCACACGGCCGCGTGGGCGTTCTTCGCGTCCTGCTGCGTGGGCATCCCGTTCGCGGCATGGCAGCACCGGTTCGCACTCGCCGCGCTGCTGATCGGGTTCGTCGCGCTGGAGTCGCTCGTGCTGGTGCTGAATCGATGGCGCTGCCCGCTCACCGGCGTCGCGGCGCGGTACACCGACGACCGGCGCGACAACTTCGACATCTATCTCCCCGAATGGCTCGCGCGCCACAACAAGCGGATCTTCGGGTCGCTCTACGCCGTCGGCATCGTCTGGACGCTGCTCGCCTGGCTCCGGACGCGCTGACATGCCGCTGCCGATGATCGACCGCGCGCTGGCGCGGCGCCTCGAGCGCGTCGAAGGCTCGACCAACGCCGCGTTCGTCGAGGCGCGCGCGCGCACGTTCCCTGACGTCGGTGCGGACTGGACCGAGATCGCGGGCGCCTACGCGATGTTCGACGGCGTCGGGTCGCCGCTCACGCAGACGTTCGGCGCCGGGATGTCCGCGCCGTTCGAGGCGGCGGCGTTCGAGTCGGCGGAGGACTTCTTCTTCTCGCGCGGCGCCGCGGCGCATCACGAGATCGCCGAGTTCGCGGCGGCGGAGACCATCGCGCTCCTGCACGCGCGCGGCTACACGCGGATCGAGCGATCGACGGTCCTGCTGCGCGACACCTCGCGTCTCGCATCGCCCGCGACCGCCGTGACCGTGCGCCGCATCGCGACCGACGAGTACGCCGCGTGGGCGAAGGTCTCGGCCGAGGGGTGGAGCAGCGCCGGACCGGAGGTGAGCGCCTTCGTGGAGCAGCTCGGGCGCACGATGGCGCAGGCGCGGGGCGTGCACTGCTTCGTCGGTGAACTCGAGGGCGCGCCCATCGCGGCGTCGGCGCTCTACCTCGTCGATGGCGTCGCGCTGCTCGCCGGCGCGAGCACGGTCCCCGCGGCGCGGGGGCGTGGCGCCCAGCGCGCGCTGCTCGAGGCGCGCCTCGCCTTCGCCGCGGCGCACGGCGCGGAGCTCGCGATGGTGGTCACCGAACCGGGCAGTGCCTCGCAGCGCAACGCCGAGCGCGCCGGCTTCGCCCCGGTGTACGGACGCACGAAGTGGGAGCGACGGCCCGGCTAGGGTTCGTCGGTCATCCCCGCGGGGAGGAACAGCGGCCGCGCGAGCCCACCAGTGTCGTCGTAGAAGCGCACCGCTCCGGGCGGCGCATACGCCTTGGCCATCATGATGAGCTGGCCGGTGTGCCCGGAGAAGTGCTCGACCACGTGGTAGATGGCGGAGAAGACCGTGGTGCGGCGCCCCTGGATGAGCCGCGACTCGGCGAGTGCGGCCGCATCGAGCCGGGCGAACACGGCGACGGCATCGGCGCACGCGGCCTCGAGCGTGGCGAGCAGTGCGGGGAGTGCCGCCCCATCGCGTGCGGCGAATTCCGCGTCGCGGTGGCGCACGTCGGGCGCACCACCTACGCCGCTCACGATCCACTGCCGCACGTTCCCCGAGAGATGCAGCACGAGATTGCCCGTGCTGTTGGATGACGCGTTCGGGCGATACCAGAGCCTGTCGGCGGGCATCGCGCCGAGCGCGAGACGGATCTTCCCGGGATACTCGAGGCCGAGGTAGTAGCGCGAGCGCTCGAGGAAGGCGGTGGCGAGGTCGATGGACATGCACGAAAGTTCACCCCACATTCTCGCGATGCAACGTCGCGATCTCCTCCGCCTCGCCGGCGGCGCCGTGCTCTCCTCCGCCGCCGCGCCCGCGTTCCTCCGTGGCCGCTACACGTTCGGCCCGTCGCAGCCTGCGCCCTACTCGGCGCGCACCGTCCGGCTCGTGCAGGAGTCGCCGGTGGTCGACATGCTCTGCCAGTTCGCGTTCCCCGACAATCGCGAGCCGGGCACGCCCCGCGCCGACCGATGGCTGCAGGACCCCTCGACCTTCACCGCCGCGGACTTCGAGGTCTTCAAGGGGTCGGGTGTGAAGACGCTGGCGCTCGGCCGCGGCGGGAGCGGCTATGAATCGCACCTGCAGTTCATGGCGGAATGGAACGGCTTCATCGCGTCCCGCTCGGAATGGTTCACCCGGGTGGACGACGTCGCCGACCTGCAGAGCACGCGTCGCGACGGGCGCGTGGGGATCATGATCACGGCGCAGAACGCGGACTACTTCCGCACCCCGGCCGACGTGCAGACGTTCCACCGCCTCGGCCAGCGCGTCGCGCAGCTCACGTACAACTTCCAGAATCGGCTCGGCGCGGGGTTCCTCGAGCACGATGACGGCGGCTTGAGCGTGTTCGGGCACGAGATCGTCGCGGCGATGCAGCGAGTGGGGATGACGGTCGACCTCTCGCACTGCGCCGACCGCACCACGCTCGACGGGATCGCCGCGGCGACCAAGCCGGTGGTGTTCACACACGGCGCAGCCCGCGGCCTCATGCCCGGCTATGCGCGCTGCAAGAGCGACGAGGCGCTGAAGGCGCTCGCGAGGAACGGCGGCGTGATGGGGATCGCCTTCATCCGCTTCATGATCCGCCCGGAGGCGCCGGTGACCGTGGAGCACGTGGTCGACCACATCGACTACGTGATCAAGCTGGTCGGCGCCGAGCACGTGGGCATCGGATCGGACCTCGACCTGGCCGGCTACGGCTCACCGGTCCCGAAGCCAGGCGAGCCGCTCCCGGTCGCCAACCAGACGAACTTCGACCGCTACAAGGCGTACTATGCCGCCGACGGCGGCGTGCACGTCGACGGCATGAACCACCCCAAGCGGATCTTCGACCTCGTCGAGGCGATGGTGCGCCGCCGGCACAGCGACGACACCATCCGCCTCGTCATCGGCGGGAACTTCATCCGTGCCGTCGGGGCGAGTTGGGCATAGCCATGCCCGCGAGATCCACCGCCATCCCTCGGCCGCGGCTCCAGCGCGTGATCATCGGCGCGCTGGGGGCCCTCGGTGCGTTCGCCGGCCTCGCGGTGCTCGGCGAGGAGGTGGCGCGCGTCTCCCCGACGACGGCAGAGGCGCTGCGACGCGGTCGACTGCAGCACGTCCCTGCGCTCGGGCTCCGCGAGGTGGAGACCGATGGCGGGCCGATCGCGCTCGATGAGGTCTGGGTGGAGTCCGCGGTCGTCCTTCGGCTGTTGCCCTTCCCCCATCGCGAGCCGGCCGGACTCGCCTACCTCGTGGCGCGCGTCCGTCCGATGTCGACGCGTGCCGCCATCGGCCTGCTGAGTCCTGCGGACCGCTCGGACACGCTTTGGCTCCAGCTCCATCGCCGGGCGGACTCGACGGTGCGCGTGGCGCCACGCCGCCCGTCATACCCGGACTCGCTCTGGCTCGTCGCGCGTCCCCGGCGCCGTCGTTGACGCCCCCCGCACGCACGAACGCCCCGGAGCGGTTCGGCTCCGGGGCGTTCGTGCGTGCGAGGCTCGGGTGACCTAATACCGCGGATTCGTCTTCCGCGGCGCGTTCCCGCAGTTGGCCGGCCAGTTCGCCGGCCACTGCCCCGGCGACCTGGTGCGGTCGATGAACGTCGGGTCCTCCGATGCGAGATACGCCATCATCGCGGCGAGCGTCGCGTTGTGCTTGAGGTCGTCGAACACGACCTTGTCGTACGTGTCGCGATTGGTGTGCCAGGTGTAGCTGTTGTAGTTCCAGCCCACCGCGCCCATGCCGATGGACGGCGTGCCGTAGCACGCGAACACCGCGCCGTCGGTGCCGCCGGGGTTGCCCGTCGGCACGTCGCGGAAGCTCCACGACACCGCGTTCGCGCTCATGCTGTCGGTGAAGAAGCTCGGCAGCTTGTTGTACCAGTCGCGGAGATGCGGCCCGATCGCCGTGAGCCCCGACGACGACAGCGACTGCACGCGCCCCGTGCCGTTGTCCTGGTTGAAGAGCGCCTGCAGGCCGCGCATCACCTCGGGGTGATCGTTCGCGAACGCGCGCGAGCCGTTGAGCCCCTGCTCCTCGCTCGCCCAGTGTCCGACGATGATCGTGCGCCTGGGATTCGGGTACACCTTCCGCAGGATGCGCATCGCCTCCATCGCCATCAGCGTGCCCGTGCCGTTGTCCGTCGCGCCGGACGAGCCGTCCCACGAGTCGAAGTGGGCGGAGAGGATCACGTACTCATCGGGCTTATCGCGGCCGCGGATGGTGGCGATGGTGTTGAACGCCGGCACCTCACCGAGCAGCTCGGCGTCGGCGTCGATCCGCACCATCGGCTTCTGACCGTTCTCGGCCAGGCGATACACCAGCGAGTAGTCCTCGCAGGTGAGCGTCATCGCCGGCGCGGTCGTGTTGTACGTCTCGAACACCTCGATGACGCCCCAGCCGCCCGTGCCCTGCGGCGCGGCCGGATTGCGCAGCGACGCGGCCATGCCGCCGCCGGACATGTTGTTGCCCGCCGGCGCCTGACCCCCGGGGCCGCCCGGCCGACCGCCGCCGAAGCCGCCCGCGCCGCCGCCGAACCCGCTGAGCTTGGCGCGCGAGGTGATCATGCCGACCACGCCCGCCTGCTCGAGGCGCATGCCGAGCGTGCCGGTGCCGAGTCCCATGGAGCGGCCCGTGCCGCGGTAGAGCTTGGTGCTGTCGCGGGTGTCGGCGGCCCAATCGGCCTGCATGATGCTCACGAGCGAATCCATGCGCTGCTTGGACGCCGGCGTCGCGAAGCGGAACCAATCCTCCGACGGGCGGCAGGTGGGCCACGACGGCGAGAGGAGCACGATCTTCCCGCGCGCCTGCGGGAGCCATCGCACGAACTCGGTGCTGTCCTTGAACTTCGGGAGGATGATCGCCTCGGCGGTCACCGCGCGGCCCTTCGTGCCAGGGCTCCACGCGAGCATGGTGCCCTCGAGCGAACGCTGCCGCGGCCCCATGAGGTCGATGTGCGAGAGTCCGCGCCGCCAGCCGCGCCACGTCCCATAGACATCGCGCCGCGCCTCGATGCCCCACTTCTTGTACTGCGCGACCACCCAGTCGCTCGCCGACGCGAAGCCGGGGCTGCCGGTGAGGCGCGGGCCGATGGAATCGAACAGCGCCTGCGCGAGGACCTCGGTCATGGAGCTATCCATGCCGACCGACCAGATGCGCTTGAGGACGGCGTCGTCCGTGGGGAAGGTGAGCGGGACGCGGCCGGCCGGTGCGGCCATGGACGCCTGTTGCGCGGCGACCGGTGCCGCGGGGGCGAGGAGCGCCGCGAGGAGCGCGGCACGGAGAAGACGATGGATGCGCATGGGGGATGAGGGGTTGGCGGGTGCAGCGACGGCGGATGTGGCTCTTGGAACGATACGGCGGCGGGGCGGCGAGCGCTGGCCGTGACAACAGGAGGGACGGCGGGTAAGGTGGTTGATGGGGACAGCGAGGGCCGCACGCCGAATCGCGAGGTCTGCTTGCGACATCCATGGAGAGGACTGCGGGCGTTCGTGACGATGATGGCGGTGACGGCCGCCGTCGCGACGACCGAATCGCGCGCGCAGCAGGGCCCGGTCCGCGGCCGCGTCATCGACTCCCGGACCGGCGATCCGGTGCGGCACGCGATGGTGTGCGCCGACGCGTGGTGCATGCGGGGCGACCAACAGGGCGAGTTCGCGATCCCGGCCTCGCTCCGGCCGGCGGACTCCCTGCTCATCCAGTGCGGCATCCTCAGCCGGAGCCGTCCGCGCGCGCTCGGCGCGGTGCGCGTCCCGCAGCCGTTCCCCGACAGCGGACTGCGCGTGCTCGTCGACGCCACCGGCTGCGACCAGCGGATCGAACGGCGGACGCGGGGCACCTTCACCGGGTACTGGGAGGTCGGCTTCGAGCACATGCAGTTCACGCCCTGCCCGCAGACGGCGTGGTACATCGTCTCGGACACCGCGAAGGTCGACGCAGACTCTCGCACCGCGTGGCTCATGCTGCGCGACAAGGAGATGACCGCCGACGCCACGCGACGCTGGCCGAAGCCGCGGATCATCAAGTCGGAGTGGAACTACCCGCAGTACTTCATCCGATGGAAAGGCACGATCGTCGGCCCCGGGGAGCACGGGCACTTCGGCGTCTCGGCGTTCCTCGCGGAGGTCGATTCGCTGCTCGAGATCCGCACGCCGGCCGCCGGAGACTGCGCCGCGGCGCGATGATGGCCGCCCGCTCCCGCGGGCGCTAAGCTCAGGGATGACCAACCGCCGCGACTTCCTCCGCCGGGCCGCGCTCGCCTCCGCGGCCACGCTCGCCGCCCCATCCCCCGCGCACGCGCTCGACAGTGCCCGCGAGCGCGCGCTCCGCGATCGGCTCGGTCGCGCGCCGGGCGACCTCCCGGCACCGCCGTCCGGCACCCCGGAGCAGGTGGCGCAGGACGAAGCCTACTGGCGCGAGGTCGCGCAGCAATACGCGGTCACCGATCGCGTGACCAACATGGAGGCCGGCTACTTCGGCATGATGGCCGCGCCGGTGCTCGCCGCGTACCACCGCAACGTCGACCGCGTGAACCGCGAGAGCTCGTACTTCGCTCGGCGCGAGTACCCGGCGATCGCCGCGGCGTCGCGCGCGCGTGCCGCCGCCGCGCTCGGGGTCGCGCCCGAGGAGGTCGCGTTCGCGCGCAACGCGACCGAGGCCCTGCAGACGCTCATCGCCCAGTACAACCGCGTGCAGCCGGGCGACACGCTCATGTACGCCGACCTGGATTATCCCGCGATGCAGGACGCGATGAACGCCCTCGCCGCCAGGCGGGGCGCGACGGTCGCGACGCTCGACATCCCCGAACCGGCGACGCTCGAAGGGATCCTCGCGGCGTACACCAGGGCGTTCGACGCGAACCCGCGCACGCGGCTGCTGCTCCTCACGCACGTCAACAACAAGAGCGGACTCATCCATCCCGTCCGCGCCATCGCCGACCTCGCGAAGGCCCGCGGCATCGACACCGTGGTCGATGCCGCGCACTCGTTCGGACAGGTGCCGCTCCAGCTCCCCGACCTCGGGTCGCCGTTCATCGGCGTGAACCTGCACAAGTGGGTCGGCTGCCCCATCGGCGTCGCGATGCTCTACATCCGGAAGGACCGGCTCGACGCGATCGACCGCGCGCATGGCGACCAGGGTCCGCTGGACCGCATCGACAGCCGCATCCACACGGGGACGACCGATTTCGCGGCGGTCATGTGCGTCCCCGACGCGCTGGACTTCCAGGAGCGGATCGGCGTGGCGCGGAAGGCGGCGCGCGTGCGCTACCTGCGCGACAGCTGGGCCAAGCCCGCGCGGGCGATCGCCGGCGTGGACATCCTCACGCCGGACGACGCGGCGCTCACCGGCGCGCTCACCAGCTTCCGCCTCAAGGGGAACGGCGACCCGGCAGCGAACACCGCCCTCTCGCGCACGCTCGCCGACGAGTTCGGCATCTTCACCGTCGCGAGATCGGGACTCGCCAAGGGCGACTGCATCCGCGTGACGCCGGCGCTCTACAACACGCCGGCGGACGGGGCGAGGCTGGTGGCCGCGCTCAGGGTGCTCGCGTCACGGGCGTAGCGACTGCTCGAGATCCGCGGCGATGTACGCCATCACCGCCATCGCCGCGACCACGCGCCGCACCTCGCTCGGCTTGAGCTTGTCGGGCGTGTCGGCGTCGGTGTGATGGAACCAGAAGTACCGCGCGTCCTCGACGTTCAGGCCCATCCCCGGCACGCCGGTCTGCATGATCGGGCCGATGTCGGCCCCGCCGCCCGCGGCGCCGATGGTCCCCGCGCCGATCGGCGCGAGCAATGAGCCGATCGCCTCGATCGCCGCACGCGCGGCTGGCGGTCCGGTGAAGCCGAAGCCGGTCGGGGCGAACACGCCGCCGTCGGATTCGATCGCCAGTTGGTGGACCTCATGCTGGTGCATGTCGCGATACGCCGCGCCGCCGCGGCCGCCGTTCTCCTCGTTGGTCCAGCCGACCGCGCGGATGGTGCGACGCGGCGTGAGGCCGAGCCGCTTGAGGAGGCGGATGGCCTCCCACGCGACGACCACGCCGCCGGCATCATCCATCGCCCCCTGGCCGACGTCCCACGAGTCGATGTGGCCGCCCATCACGACGATCTCCTGCGGCCGCTCGCGGCCGACGAGCTCGCCCATGACGTTCGCGCTCGGCGCATCAGGGAGCATCCGGGCGCTCATCCGGAGCGTCACGCGCACCGTCTCGCCGCGGGCGATCATCCGGCGGATCATCATCGCGTCCTCGGCGGTCACGCTCGCGTGCGGGATGCGCGCGACCGTCGAGTCGTACGCCATGTTCCCCGTGTGCGGCGTGCGCATGCTGTACGGGCCCGCGGCGCGCGCGAGCGAGGCGACCGCGCCGGCCTTCGCGGCGGCGATCGCCCCCTGCCGGCGGAAGGCGCCGTTGAACCCGTAGTCGCGCCACTCCGCGTCATAGAGCACGATCCGGCCCTTCGCCTCGGCGGCTCTCGCGGCGAGCTCCTCGAAGGTCCCGACGACCATCACCTCGGCGGTGATCCCGCCCGGGGGTGTGGCGATGCTGCCGCCGAGTCCGAGCATGGGGAGCATCTGTCGCCGCGGGGCGACGAGTTCGAGCGACTCCTCCCCACGCACCCAGTGGGGGACCATCACGCGATCCGTGCGCACGTTCTCGAGCCCGTCGCGCCGCATGGTCTCGGCCGTCCACGCGATGGCCTGCTCGAGTGCCACCGAGCCCGAGAGGCGATGCCCGAAGCGGTCCGTCAGTTCGGCGATGCGGTCCCACGCGCCGGTGGAGTCCGCCTCGGCGGCGGCGATGATGCGGGCGGCGACCTCGCGGTACTTCGCGGGGATCGCCTCCGGGGCCTGCGCGGCGATGGGCGCAGCGACCGCCGCGGCGACCACCGCGGCGACGGCGACCGCGGCGAGACCGGCGCGCGGCGAGAGGGGCTGGGACAGGAGGCGTGACATGGGGCTTGCGGGTCCTCTCGGATCGGGTGGTGGCGGAATATCGACCGACCCGGCGAACGGCGCCATCGACCTCCGCGCACGGCGCCGAAGTCGTATGTTCGTTCCGCACGTTCCCCTCGAACGGACCACTCCCGTGACCCGCACGCCGCGCACCGTCCTCGTCCTCGCGCTCGGCCTCGTCGCCGGCGCAAGCGGCCTCGCCGCCCAGACCCCACTCGTCGTCGGCCGTCCCGTCCGCGTCACGCTCGCGCGGGGAGACACCGCGCGCTACGCGGTCGACGCCGACTCGGCCTTCCTCATCCGCCTCGCCGTCGAACAGGTCAGCGCGAACGCGGTCGTCCGCGTGATGAGCCCCAAGGACCGGCCGATGCGCGGCGTGAACGACGCGCCGCGTGGCGTGGAGCGCCTGCAGGTGGAGGCGACCGAGAAGGGCACGCACCAGGTGCAGGTGTTCCTCGCCGACTCGACCGCGGGCGACGTCGTCGTCACCCTCGCCGCGCGCGAGGCGCTCTCGAGCGACCCGCGGAGGCTCGCCGACCAGCTCCTCGCGCCTTGGGACCGTCGCGACGGACCCGGCGCCGCCGTCGCGGTCTGGCGCGGCGGGCGCACGCTCTTCGCCAAGGGCTACGGCATGGCGAACCTCGCGTACGACATCCCCTTCACCACCGCCTCGCCGACCAACATCGGCTCGACGTCGAAGCAGTTCACCGCGTTCGCGATCATGCTCCTCGCCGAGCAGGGCAAGCTCTCGCTCGACGACGAGGTGCGGAAGCACCTCACCGAGCTCCCCGACCTCGGCCAGAAGGTCACCATCCGGCACCTGCTCACCCACACGAGCGGGTACCGCGAGATCTACAACGCGATGCAGATCGCGGCACGCGTGATGGAGGAGGGTGACCACGTGGGCCGCGACGAGATGATCGCGCTCGTGCAGCGGCAGCCCGCGCTGCAGAACGCGCCGGGCGCGGAGTTCAACTACAACAACACCGGCTTCGCCTTCCTCGCGATGATCGTCGAGCGCGTGAGCGGCGAGACGTTCCCCGATTTCATGTCCCGGCACGTGTTCACGCCCCTCGGGATGACGCAGACCGTCGTGCGCGCGGATCGCCACGGCACGGTGCGCGGCGCCACCGTGGGCTACTCGCGCGGCGCCGACGGCACCTGGCGCGACCTCGGTGACCTCGCCGGGTCGATGGGCGCCGGCGGCATCTACACCACGCTCGGCGACCTGCAGAAGTGGGCCGAGAACTACGCCGCGCCGCGCGTGGGCTCGGCGGCGAGCATCGCGCAGATGATGACGCCGTTCACGCTCACGGACGGGAAGTCCACGGGCTACGGGTTCGGGCTCTTCATCGACACGCAAGGCCCGCTCAAGCGGGTGCACCACGGCGGCGCGGACGTGTCGCACCGGTCGATGCTCGCGGTCTATCCGTCCATCGGCGCCGGTGTCACCGTGCAGAGCAACGACGGCGGGTTCGACGCGAGCCTCGCGTTCCGCATCGCGAAGGCGTTCTTCCCCGAACTGACGCCGCCGCCGTCGCCGACGGCCGCGGCGTTCGACGCGGCGACGTGGGACACGAGGAAGTTCGACCCGTACGTCGGCCGCTATGCGCTCGACATGGCGCCGCAGGTCGTGCTGACCTTCTCGCGTTCCGGCGACACGCTGCGCGCGCAGGTCACGGGCCAGAACGCCTTCCCCATCTTCCCGACCTCGGACTCGACCTTCGTCTTCCGCGTGGTGCAGGCGTCGCTCACCTTCCATCGCGATGCGCAGGGCAAGGTGACGGGCCTCACGCTGCACCAGGGCGGCGACCAGCGGGCGACGCGACTGGTCGGCGAGGCCGAGAAGCCTTGGGTGCCGACCGCGGCGGAACTCGGCGCCTTCACGGGCCGGTACTTCAGCGACGAGATGGAGACGTTCTACGAGGTGAGCGTGAAGGATGGCAAGCTGACGGTCGTGAACCGTCGCACCGAGCCGGTCCCGTTCACGCCAGGGAAGAAGGACCAGTTCGCCGGCACCGGCGGCGCGGCGGGCACGACCATCGTGTTCGAGCGCGACCGGAACGGCGTGGTGATCGGCTTCTACGCGGGCAACGTGCGCACGCGCGACGTCCGCTTCGCGAAGGTCCGCTGAGGAGAGGATGCCCATGTCGAGAACGCCCCTCGCCCTCGCCGTGCTCCTGACGGCCCTCCCGTCCGTGCTCGTGCCCGCGCCGGTGCGCGCGCAGGATGCGGTGCCCGCCATCGCGCGTCTCCGCATCTCGCCGAGCGTGCGCCGCTTCGCCGTCGGCGACTCGCTGCGCCTCGCGGTCGAGGCGCTGGACGCGCAGGGCCGCGCCGTCCCCGGCGCGCGGATCACCTTCACGCCGCAGGGCGGGTGGTTCCAGGGGACGGTCGATGCCGCCGGGATGGTGCGCGGCGGCGCGCCCGGCACCATCCCGATCGTCGTCGTCGCCGCGGTGCCGGGCAGCCGGCCGGTGAACGAGCGGATCGAGGTCCGCATCGTGCCCGGTCCCGCGGCGCGGATCGCGCTCGCCCCCCGCGCGCCGAAGTTGCTGGTGGGCCAGCACCTCTCCGTGACCGCGACCGTGCGCAGCGCCACCGGTGACGAGCGTGATGACCCCGTGCGCTGGACCAGCTCGGACCCCGCGGTCGTGCGCGTGAGCGAGGGCGTGCTCACCGCCGTCGCGCCGGGCTCCGCGACGGTCACGGCACGCGCTGGCGCGGCGGTGGAGTCCTTCGACACGCAGGTCATCCCCGCCGCGGGCGTCACCGTCGCGATCGCGCCCGAACGTGCGAGCGCGCGGCAGGGCGATGTGGTGCGCTTCACGCTCGACATCAAGGACGCGGCGGGTCGGACCATCACCGCACTGACCCCCAGCTGGAGCTTCGCGCCCGGCCATGGCGCGATCGACCTCGATGGCTCGTTCGTCGGGAACCTCCCGGGCCGGTACGTCATCACCGCCGACCTCGGCGCGCGCGACGCACAGGCGTCAGTCACCCTCGCCGGCCGCGAGGTCCGCCAGACCGCGCAGGTCGTCGGCCGGCTCCCGCGTTCGGCCTTCCACACGAGTGAGGTCTGGGTCCATCCCGACGGCAGGCATGCCTATCTGGGGACCACGCTCGGCGGCGACCGCATCTACGCCATCGACGTGCGCGATCCCGAGAAGCCCGTCATCACGGACTCGCTCGTCGTGAACGCGCGATCGATGAATGACCTCATGACCACCGCGGATGGCAAGTGGCTCGTCTTCACGCGCGAGGGTGCGTCGGACCGCAAGAACGGCATCGTCATCGCGTCGCTCGCCGACCCGGCGCATCCCGAGGCGGTGGCCGAGTTCACCGATGGCGTCACGGCGGGCGTGCACTCGGCGTTCGTGTACACGCATCCGCGTCATGGCACGCACGTGTACCTCACGAACAACGGCAACGGATCGCTCGACATCATCGACATCAACGATCCGCTCCATCCGAAGCGGGTGGCCGAGTGGCGGCCGCGCGAGAACGGCGCCGGGCGCGCGCTGCACGACATCGACGTGAAGGACGGGATCGCGTACGTGAGCTACTGGAGCGACGGACTCGTGATGCTGGACGTCGGGAACGGCATCAAGGGCGGCACCCCGGACTCGCCGCGGCTGATCAGCAGCTACAAGTACGACGCCGAGGAGCTGTATCCCGGCGCCAACGCGGACTACGGCCCCGGATTCATCAGCGGGACGCACACGGCGTGGCGGCACAGGCAGTACGTCTTCATCGCCGACGAGGTCTTCCCGCCGTTCGCACCGAGCGGCACCTGGGACGTGGGCAGGATCCGCGCGTACGGCCGCCTGCAGGTGGTCGACGTGAGCGACATCGAGCATCCGCGTTCGGTCGCGTGGTACGAGCCGGAGTGGGGGGGCGTGCACAATGTCTGGGTCGCGGGCGACTCGCTCTACATCGGCGCGTACAACGCCGGTTTCCACGTGGTCGACGTGAGCGGCGAGCTGCGCGGCGACCTCAAGGCGCAGGGCCGCACCATCGCCGAACTGCGGCCGAGCGACGCGGGCGGCGTGGTCGCGAATGGCACGATGACCTGGGGCGTGGTGGTGAAGGACGGGCTCGCGTTCGTGAACGACATGCTGAGCGGACTCTGGATCGTCCGGCTCAAGCCGCGGCCGGTCGTGCAGTAGGCGGCGCCCACCGTGTTCACCTACGTCTCCACCTCGCTCGATGCCGGCCGCTGGCGCCGCGGTGCCGGCCCCACGCGGATGCTGCGGTCCCTGCTCGAGGATGTGCTGCCCCTGCCCAACCCCGACTTCGAGACGCGGTACGAGGCCGTCTTCGAGTGGTTGCTCGAGATCGACGAGGCGACGGGCCTCGTGCAGCGGGAGATCGGCCTCGACGAGTCGGGCGAGCCGATCGTGATCGCGCCGTACCGCGAGAACATCGGGTTCTGGACCAACGCCGGCGAGCCGCTCGACTGGCACGGGATGGTGCGCCTGCGCGCCGCCGAGTTCGAGACCAAGTGGTCGCGGTTCCACGCGCGATGAACTCCGACATCACGTTCGCCAGCGACGCCGGTTCGACGTTCGGCTGGGTCGCGCTGCCCGTCCTGCTGCTCATACAGTACCCTTGGGTCCTGCTCTTCATCGCCTGGTTCATCCCAGGCTGCCTGCTCGTCCTCCGGGAGACCGCCATGGACCGACCGAATCGCGTCCCGATGTTCTATGGATACACCGTGTGCCTCATCGCGCTCGTGCTCGGACTCATGAGTGTCTCGGCGCTCATCGATGCGGGGTTCGAGCGGGCGAATCCGTTGCAGGACAAGTTCGGCTATGGCGGCCAGTCGCTCACGAGCTTCGAGGCGTTCGAGGCGACGCGCCAGGCGATGCCGAACTTCGGACGCGAGACCGCCGCTCCGCCCGACACCGCGTCGCTCGAGACCCGCCGCGCACGGTTCGATGCGATCGTGGCGGACCGGATCTCGTCCTCGACGTACCAGACGTCCAAGACGTTCGTCACGCAGGGCCTGTTCCTCGTGATCGCGATCGGCCTGTTCGTCTTCCACTGGCGATGGATGAAGCGACTGCACGGTGCGTCGGCAGGAGACGTCACCGCGACGTGATGGACCTGCGCACGTACCGGAAGGGCCTTCGCGCTCTCGCCGCCTCCGACCCGCGACTCGCGCGCGTGATCGAGGCGCGCGGCGAACCGCCGTTCTGGACGCACCAACCGGGCTTCCCCGGTCTCGTCATCGGGATCCTCGGCCAGCAGGTCTCGCTCGAATCGGCGAATGCCGTCTTCGCCAAGCTGACCGGCGCGATCGGGACCGTGACCGCCGCGCGCTTCCTTCCGCTCTCGGACGACGCGTTGAAGGCGATGGGGTTCAGCCGGCAGAAGGCCGAGTACGTGCGCGGCGTCGCGCGCGCGGTCGACTCGGGCGCGCTGGACCTCGACGCGCTGACGCGCATGACGGACGACGAGGTGCGCACGCGGCTCGTGGCGCTCAAGGGGATCGGTCCGTGGACCGCTGACGTCTACCTGCTCTTCGCCTTGCGCCGCCCCGATGCGTGGCCGGCCGGCGACCTCGCGCTGATCAAGGCGATCCGCGAGGTGCGCGTGACACGCGCGCCCATCACCTCGGCGCGCGCGGACGCCATCGCCGAGCGATGGCGTCCGTGGCGTGCCGTCGCGGCGCGGATCCTCTGGCACCACTATCTCGACTCACGCGGGCGCCGCGGCTGAGGCGCGCCGCGCGGGCCACCGGCTCACTGCAGCCGTTCGAACACCGCGGGCGTGTGATAGCGGTACGAACCCGTCACCACCCAGCGCCGGCCCTCGACCGGTCCGGCCAAGGTCGGCTCGGCGGGGCACGGCGCGATCCCCATCGTGAGGCAGAACTCCCACATCTCCAGCATTCGACCGTTGCCCCGCCATCGGAGCGGCATCTCGACCGTGATGTCGGGCCGCCCGTCGTCCGGCCGCAGGACCCGGCGCTCGGTCCCGCCGCCACCACGTTCGAGGATGAGCAGGTGCTGGACGATGGCGTAGTCGGCGCTGGAGAGCGGATGTGCCGGTAGCCGGGCACCGTCGATCGACCGCAACGAGAGCACCATGACCGGATCCTGTGGCCCGGTGCCGTCGCTGCAGGCGGAGAGCAGGGCCAGCGCGAGCCCGGTCAGGAGCGGAAGAGGGAGTCGTCGCATCGTGTTCCTCGCACGGGGGATCCGGTCAGGCGGGACCGCCGCCTGCACAGGGATACCTCGTCATCGCGCTCGCGATCACCGCGACGGGACGAACCGATCCGCCGGCGGGACGGTCGCTACCCGCCGCAGCGCCAGGCCAGGTCGACGGCGGCGTACCCGATCCGCGGCAGCAACTGCTCCGCCGCCAGCACCACGCCCCAGAAGACGACGATCAGCGCGAGGACGTGCGCCGCCGCGACGCGCGCGCGCCACGCGCTCCAACTCGCCCAGCCGCCGGAGACGAGCACGGCGCCCACCACGCCAAGGTACGAGTGGAGCAGCCAGCCGCAGTCGTGCGCGTAGGGCCAGTACAGCACCGCCGCACCGAGTGCCGCGGCCGCGCCGACACGCGTCCACGCGCCGAGCAGCTCGAGGTCGCGCGCCGAGAGGAGGGGCGCCGCCGTCGTCGCCGCGCGCGGCGGATTCACCGCACCCATGCCGACCGCTCGCGAGGCGCGCGCGGGAGACAGCGCCTCGTGCTCCTCTCCTCGCAACCGGGGATCGGCGCCGGGGAGCGTCCGGATCAGCCGGTCGATCTCGAGACCGAGTGAGTCGGTGAAGGCACGGATGCGGTTCGGTCGGTCGGACATCACTCATCTCCCGCGGCGGTGCGTCAGGGCATGGCAGGGGCGTCAAAGCGACGACGCGGCCTCCATGTGCGCCTCATCACACCATCACACTGTGGCAGTGCCATTCCGCCACGCGCTGCGACCTCAGCGCAGGAAGCGGCGCGCCACCTGTTCGAGCCGGTCGTCGCCCGACTTCTCCGCCTCCGCGAGCATCTCCTCGACGAAGGGCTTGAGCTTGGGCTCGCCCCAGTAGTAGCCGGTCGCGCGCTCGGCGAGTTGGGTCTCGCTCACGCGCGCCGCCTCGAGGAGCGCCCGCGCCGCGACGCGGTCGTACTCCGGATCATCCCGCGGGGGGAGTCCGTAGTTGCGACGGGGCATCTCGCCTTCGGCGTCGTCCCGCAAGAATGCTCTCGACATGGCGCGCTCCTTACATTCTGTGCATGCGGACCCACGCCGAAGGATAGCGCATGCCGGACACCCCGACGGCCGCGGGCGATGTGCCCTCGCGCGAGTTGCGATCCGCCGACGGTGCGATGGCGCGCGTCCTCCTCGACGGCGCGCAAGTCGTGTCGTGGCGGCCGGCGGCCGAGACCGAGGATCGGCTCTACCTTAGCGCGCGGGCCGAGTGCGGACGCGGCGTGTCGGCGCGCGGCGGGATCCCGGTGTGCTTCCCGCAGTTCGGACCGTTCGGCGCGCTGCCGCAGCACGGGTTCGCTCGGACGCACCGGTGGTCCATCCTCGACGAATCGCGCATCGGGGCGGGTGAGCTGCGGCTCGGGCTCACCGAGGGCGACCTCGCACCCGACCGTCCCGAACGCGAACGCGTGGCCTGGCCGCATGCGTTCCACGCGGAGCTCGCCGTGCAGGTCGGCGGCGCCTCACTGACCGTCTCGCTCTCGGTGGTCAACCCGGGGGCGGCGCCGCTCACGTTCACCGCCGCGCTGCATCCCTACTTCGCCGTGCGCGACGCGTTCCGCCGCGAGGTGACCGGACTCGCGGGGCTGACCTATCGCGATGCCCTGCGGCAGGGCGAGCGCTTCACGGAGACGGAGCGTGCGCTCGCCATCACCGGTCCGCTCGACCGGATCTACTTCGGCGCACCGGACATCCTTGAACTCCGCGAGCCGCACCGCGCGCTCCGCATCGAGAAGTCCGGCTTCCCCGATGCGGTGGTCTGGAACCCCGGCGCGACCATCACGGCGGCCAAGCCCGACTTCGTCCCCGGCGACGAGCACCGCATGCTCTGTGTGGAAGCCGGCGCCATCGGTGCGTCCATCGCGCTCGCGCCGGGCGAGCACTGGACGGGCGCGCAGCGGATGATCGCGCGCCTTACTTCCGCGTGATCACCCAGCGGAAGCTCACGCCGATCGCGTTCGCGCTGAACGTCTCGTCGTTGGGCGCGGTGTACTCCATCGCGGTGTAGGTCAGCGCGATCCAGCGCCAGCCGAGCTCCAGGGTCGGCGCCACGCCCGCATCGAGATCGGTGTCGGGGAAGAACCCGTCGCCCTCGACCTTCACGGCGTTGTGCAGCGTGAGGCCGGCACCGGCCCACCAATCCTCGTTCAGCGTCCACCGCCCGACGACCTCCACCGGGATGCGCGTGATGCCGATGCTCGCGTTCTCCGACGCATTCGTCACGAACTTGTAGCCGAGCGTCGCGCCGATCGCGAGCCGCGGCACCGACGCGAGGCGGTACTGTCCGCCGAACGCGATCGTCCCGCCCTGCCCCGCCGTGAGCTTCTGCGTCGATCCGTCCTGGAACTGCAGCTCGACGATCCGGTCACCGCCGAACTCGAATCCGCCCTCGACGACGAAGTTGAATCCGGGCTGCGGCGCTCCGGCGGGCGCCTTCGCGCCCGCGGACGTGTTCTGCGCCGCGATCGGCGTGGCGAGGGTCAGGGCGATGAGCGATGCGGCGAGGATGGACGAGGCAGGACGGAACATGGGGCGGGAATTCGCGCTGAGGGTGATGGACGAGTGCCGCGAAAACAAACGGGTCACATCGCGCCGCACCAGCCGGGTCCCTTAAGTTTCCCGCATGTCGCTGTCGCTCCGCTTCCTCGGCACCTCCGCCTCTCGCCCCACGGTCGAGCGCGGACTGTCGTCCGTCGCGCTCACGCGCGAGGGGGAGACGTTCCTCGTCGACTGCGGCGAAGGCACCCAGCGGCAGATGATGCGGTGGAACGTCGGCTTCACGCTCGGCGACATCCTCTTCACGCACTTCCACACCGACCATTTCCTCGGGGTGCTCGGCCTGCTCAAGACGCTCGCGCTCCAGGCGCGCACCGAGCCGCTGCGCATCTGGGGACCCAAGGGTGCCATCGCGCTCTTCAAGCGCGCCGAGGGACTGGGGAACGAGAAGCTCACCTTTCCGCTCACCGTGCACGAGGTCGAGCCGGGGACGCCCATCAAGCGGAAGGACTACGAGATCCGCCCGTTCCAGGTGGAGCACCGCAACGGCGCCGCCGTGGGCTACGCGTTCGTCGAGCACGAGCGGCGGGGCCGATTCGATCCCGAGCTCGCCGAGCGACTCGGCATCCCCGAGGGGCCGCTCTGGGGGCGGATCCACAAGGGCGAGTCGATCCGGCTCGACGACGGCCGGCTGATCGAACCCTCGGTGCTGGTCGGACCTACGCGGCCCGGCCGAACGGTGGTGATCACCGGCGACACGCGCCCCTGCGCCGCGACCATCGCGCACGCGGTGAACGCCGACCTCCTCATCCACGAGGCGACCTTCGGCGACGAGGATGCCGCGCGCGCCGCGGAGACGATGCACTCGACCGCGCGCGAGGCGGCGACCGTCGCGAAGATGGCGGGCGTCCGCACGCTCGTCCTCACGCACTTCTCGGCGCGCTACTCGCGCGACCCGGGCGACCTCGGCCGCGAGGCCCGCGAGGTGTTCGCCGGCGAACTCATCCTCGCGAAGGACGGCATGGAACTCGAGGTGCCGTACCGGGACGCCGTGCCGGCGGAGTCGACCGCGCCGGGCTGAGCCGCGTCAGTCGATCGGCTGGCGGCCGGCGAACCCGGCGTCGATGTCATGCCAGTGCGCGACCGTGGGCTCGCCGCGCTGCCAGCAATAGTAGACCGGCCGACCGTCGCGTTCTCCCGGGAAGTCGAACAACCCCGTCTCGAGCGACTTGCACTCCACGCCGAGCTCGGCGAGCTCGCGCATGAACGCCTCGATCTCGGTGGCGGCGCGCTGGACCTCCCGCTGGAGGCGCAGCACCTCGGGGTCCGGCGCATCGGCCGCGACGACGATGCTCGCGAGCTCGAACCGCTCCACGAGGTCGCGCCACTCCGCGTACGCGCGCACGAGGTCGTCGGCGATGCGCCGGAGCAGCGGGAGCGCGCTCGTGGCGCGTTCGGGGGTCCAGACCTGCGCAGCGGACGCGGACATCAGGGTGCTCCCTCCGGGTTCATCGCGGCGGCACGGCGCATCGCGCGGCGCGCCGACGGCCGTGCGCCGGGGCGCGCGAGGATGCGCCACTCGGCGCGCGGGGCCGCCCGAGGACCGACGCGGCGCGGCGTGATCGCCGGCGACGTGAGGTGCGCCGCCGGGCGCACGAGACCGGTCGTCGCGCCGCCACGCGGCACGTGGCGGACGATGCGGTTCTCGCCCGAATAGAACGAGGCCTCGTTGAACGCCTTCGTGAGCGCCGCCCGTGTGCCGGGCGCCTCGGTCGAGTCCCCGATCCACATCACGCGCAGCACGGGCGACGGGACCGACCCCAGGCGCCACTCCATGCCGGCCTCGTCGCGCAGCGCGAGCGCGACCCGCGCGCGCGGATCGTCCGCCGGCCGGCCCACGAGCGTGAAGCCCTCGCGCGGCCAAGTCCGCTCCTCGGCGCGCTCGTCGATCGGATACTCGATACGAAGCGCCTCCCACCAACTCGGCTGGTCGACGGTGATCGGATCGAGCTCGACGACGTTCGCTTCCTCTTCCGCACCGGACTGGGTGATCGCGAACCGGATCTGCAGCGTGCGATCGAGCACGCCGAGACCGAAGCTGCGCGCATCGAAGGCGTAGCGGTCGACGGTCGGCGTGGCGGCGACGGCCGAGTCGCGGGCGATGGCCGCGATCGAGTCACGCAGCGCGCCCCAGCGATCACGCGCCAACGCGACGGCGCGGCGCGCGGGCCCGGCACCGATGATCGCGTCGAGCGGCGCCGGGCTGGCCGTGCGCAGGTCGACGACGCCGCGCCGCGCCCCGTGGGCGCTCGTCCCGCCGATCACGTCGACGTCCGTGCGGTACTCATACGAGAGCCAGGGCCCGTGGATCTCGAGCACGAGGAGGTCGGCCGTGGCGACCGTGCGCGGGTCCTCGTTGCCGTGCTCGTCCGCGGCGAGTGGACGCTCGTCGGGGTTGGCCGCGGCATAGGCGCGCGCGAGCGCCGGCATCAGCGTGTCGGCGACGAGCTGGACCGAGTCGCCGCTGATGAGGTCGCGCTTGAAGAGGCGCTGGCCGATGAAGGCCGCGTCATAGAACGAGTAATCCTCGTCCGCGACGTACAGCTCGGCGAACCGTCCGCCGACTTGGGCGAGCACCATCGGGGCACCGCGCACCCGGATCCCGTCGGTGTCGGAGCGCACCCAGAACACGGAATCCGCCGCCGCGACGATGAACTCGGTGAGCGGCGCCGGCGGCGGCACCTCCGCACGCTCGCACGAGACGAGGGCGATCGACAGCAGGAGCAGGCGCGCGCGCATGCTCCAATATATCACCGGGCGCGCGCGACCTCGGCCACACCGGCGATCAGCCGCTCGACCTCCTCCTCGGAGGTGTAGCAGGCGGCGCCCGCCCGGACGAGTCCGTCCTTCGAATGGCCGAGCAGCTCGACGATCGTCTGCGCGTAGAAATCCCCATGGCTCGTGAAGACACCACGGCTCACGAGGGCCCGGGTCACGGATTCGGCGTCGTGCCCCCGCACGGTGAAGGCGATCGTCGGAGTGCGGGGCTGGTCGGGACCAGGCCCGTAGCGCGTCACGCCGTCGATCGCGCCGAGGCCCTCCCACAGCCGAGCCAAGAGCGCCATGCCGCGCTCGTGGAGGAACGCGAACGCACGCTCGAGCCGCACCCGGCGCGTCGCACCCGTGCCGAGCGACGCGAGGAAGTCGACCGCGGCACCGGTGCCGACGATCCCCTCGTGGTTCTGCGTGCCCGTCTCGAACCGGTCCGGCGCCTCGTCCGGAGCCGGGGCGAGCTTCGGCACATCGAGCGTCTCGAGCAGATGGCGCTTCGCGTAGATGATGCCGACATGCGGGCCGTAGAACTTGTACGCCGAACAGCCGAGGAAGTCGCAATCGATGGCGCGCACGTCCACGAGCGCGTGCGGAGCGTAGTGGACGGCGTCGACGAAGCTGAGCGCGCCGACCGCATGCGCGAGACGCGTCCCCTCCGCCACGTCGGAGATGGTGCCGAGTGCGTTCGATCCCGCCCCGATCGCCAGGAGCCGCGTCCGCGGTCCGAGCGCCGAGCGCAACGACGCGAGGTCGAGCTGGCCCGTGGCGAGGTCCACGCCCACCCGCTTGATGGTGATGCCGCGCTCGCGCTCGATCGCGCGCCAGGGCGCGACGTTGGCGTGGTGGTCGAGGTCGGTGATGACCACCTCGTCGCCCGGTCCCCACGCGCGCCCGAGCGCGCGCGCCAGATGGAACGTGCCGGTGCTCATGTTGTTCGCGAACGCCACTTCGGTCGGCGCCGCGTTCAGGAAGTCGGCGACCGCCGTCCGCGCGTCGAGCAGCATCGCGTCGGTCTCGGCGCTCGTCGGGTACGCCCAGTGCGTGTTCGCGTTGTGGTGCAGCAGGTAGTCGCTCATGGCGTCGACCACCGACTGTGGCACCTGCGTGCCGCCCGGCCCGTCGAAGTAGGCGACCGGCTGGCCGCCGTGCGTCCGTCGCAGCGCGGGGAAACGTGACCGGACCTCGTTCAGCATACGGCCGCCCCGGCCATCCGCTCGTAGTACCGCACGACCTCCACGTGATCGGCCTCCTCGCCGAGCGCACGGTGCGCCTCCGCGAAGAGGTTGGCCGCCACCTGCAGCAGCGGCGCCGGCACACCCTGCTCACGGGCCACCTGCGCGGCGATCCCGATGTCCTTGTCGAGCAGCCCGAGGCGGAAGGTGCGCGGGAAGGCCCGCGTGAGCACCCGTTCCGGGAAGAGGTTCATCGAGGCGTTCGACCGTCCGCTCGAGGTGTTGATCACGTCCAGTGCGACCGCCGCGTCGATGCCCGCCTTGTGCAGCGCGGCGAGGCCCTCCGCGAGCGACCAGAGGTGGACGGCGAGCAGACCGTTGTTCACCGCCTTCACCGCGTCGCCGGCGCCGATCGCACCGCAGTGGACGTTCTTCTTGCCGAAGACCTCGAGCACGGGCCGCACCCGGTCGAGGAGCGCAGCGTCACCGCCGACCATCACCGTGAGCGCCCCGGCCTTGGCGCCGGCCACACCGCCCGACACCGGCGCATCGAGGAATCCCACGCCGCGTTCCGCGAGCCGGGCGGCGATCGCCTGAGAACCCGCGGGGTCCCCGGACGTGCAATCGACGAGGACGGCGCCACGGGCCAGGCCGGCGAGGAGTCCCTCCGGCCCGTCGAGGAGCGCGGCGACGTCGGCCGAGACCGGGAAGCAGGTGATGACGATGTCCGCGCCGCGCGCCGCCTCGGCGGGCGACCGCGCGTGGATGGCGTGATGTTCGGCAGCGAAGGCCGCGGCGCGCGCCGCCGTGCGGTTCCAGACGCGGAGCCCGAGCTCGGCGCGGGCCAGATGCTCGGCCATCGGCGTGCCGATGGCGCCAAGTCCGAGGAAGGCGACAGTGGTCATGCCTGCAAAGCTCGCCACCGTCCGTCGCCCACCGCAATGGTAGATTCCCCGCATGCGATTCGAGGTGCTGATCGACGGCATGCTCGCCGTCCACGCGCGCCACGCGGTGTTCATGGCGCTCACCGCCGTCGACGGGATCACCCACGCCGAGGTGGAACTCGGCCGCGCCGAACTCACGCACGATGGCCGCGCGACCGAGGGGGCCATCCGTTCGGCGATCGAGCACGCCGGATACGTCGTCCGCGCGGTGCGCATCCTGCCGCGCGCGTTGCCGCTCGTCTAGCCGACCCCCGTCGCGAACGCAGCGCGCCGGCGGATCACCAATGGATCCGCCGGCGCGCTTGCCCTGGTACTCGTGGTGTTGCTGCGTGGCTTCCCGACTTGAGTGGACAGGGGGCCGGCCGGCCCCCCACCAGCACCGACCCGCACCCCGCTGTCAACTCAATACGTCGGACCCTTCACACTCTCAGACACAGCCTACGCGAATAGGGTTTACGGGGTTTCGGTGAGAGAAGGCAGGTGGCGGATGGCGGATGACAGGAACCACTGTGCGCACGCGGTGTAGCGCCGGACCGCATTCCGCTCCTGCCGTCACTGCCATCTCCCATCTGCCATCTCGATCAGAAACTGAACCAGTACGACCCCTTGACCAGGAACGTGTTGTCGGAGCGCGTCTTGAACAGGTCCCCGAAGTCACGCCCGATGTCGAACGAGCCCGGGTTCCGGTCCCCTTGGCCACGGCCCTGCTGCCAGACGAAGAACAGCACGGAGCCCGGCCGGTACTCCCAGCGCAGGACCGTGTTGGAGCGGAACTGCTTGACGTTGAAGTCCTCCAGCGTGCCGGCGAACGGCTGGTACCGGTCCGCGTACCGCGCAGCCCGGGGTGTCGCCGAGAGCTCGCGCAGGTTGGAGTAGTCGCCGGCCGTGATGAACGGCTGCGCGTACACCTGCATGGAGAGCCTCGGCGTGAGCGTGTAATCCACGCGCGCCGTGATCGACGTGGTCTGCTGCTGCATCCGGGCGAACGTGTAATGCGTGCCCGACCCGTCGGTCACGTTGCCGTACCACTGCGCGTCGTACGTGCCGGCACTGTAGCTGAGGCCGATCTCCGACTGGATGCGGCTCGCGATGCGGAAGTTCAGCGACGGGTCGATGCCCCACTCCTTCGATCCCGACACGTCCTTCATCACGTAGTACCCCTGCAGCACGCCGCTCACCGCCTTGCGGCCGTCGGTCTCGAACCCGACGAATCCGTTCTGACGGAAGTTCCGCCGGATGGCCGGGCCGCCGCGCGCGCCGCGGTCGTCGTAGGACGCGCCCAGCGCGTTGAGGTTCCAGCCGCCCCAGAAGCCCCACTGGTTGGGCAGTTCGCCGTTGATGTTCACGTTCGCGCCGGAGCCGAGGTGCAGGCCCTGCGTGTTGTAGTCGTTCCACTGGCTGAGGTTCACGTTGAGCCGGCGGTAGTACCGGGTCGGCGTGTTGTACTGCAGCCCGAACCAGTTGCCGTTGCTCCGCGTGTCCGCGCGGGTGAGGAAGCCCGCGTCGTTGATCTCGTATCCGGCGCTCGTCTGGGTGAAGCCGGTGCTGAAGCGCGTCACGCCGCCGCCCGTCTTGCCGAGGTTCACCGAGATCCGGTTGCCGTCGAGCGACGTCGCGCTGCTGTCCACGCGGAGGTCGCCGTCGGGGCGCTGATACAGGTGCACGTTCGACCGCTGCGTGGCGAGGATGGACGCCGCGCTGCCGGAGACCCGGCTCGCGATCACCGAGCCCGACACCTGATAGTTGTTGTTCCAGAAGCGGTGACGGCCGTCCAGGCCGAAGGCGTACGCGCTCTCGCGCAGGTAGGCGCGCGAGTCATCGTCGAGCGCGCGATTGGTGGCGGTGAGCATCAGGCCGATGCCGGAGTTGCCGTTCCGCAGGTCCTGCGAGAGGCGCGTCACCATGTAGTTGGTCGCCGGCTCGATCGTGGCGCCGCCCGCCCCGGTCTCACGCTGCGAGACGGCGTTCAGGAAGCCGACGTTGAGCCCGCCCTGCGTGCGACCGGTGAGCTTGGCCGCCCCGAGGATGGTGCTGTTGTTCGGGTTGTCCTGGTCGTAGTACAGGCCGCTCAGCTGCGGCCCGCGCCCGATCCGCCGCGAGTAGAACAGGCTGCTCGACCCGTTCCCGCCGCCACCGAAGTTGAACGTGCCCGCGCCCTCGAGGAAGAACGGACGCCGCTCCTCGAAGAACTGCTCGAACGCCGAGAGGTTGAGGACCGCCGGATCCGCCTCGACCTGGCCGAAGTCCGGGTTGACCGTGCCATCGAGCGTGAGGTTGGAGGTCACGCCGTACTTCACGTCGGCGCCGAACGCGACCGTCTGGTGCCGCTCGAACGACCCGCCCACAGGACGCGGCGCGTTGGTCGCGACCGAGTACGGGAGGACCTCCAGCCGGCGCGGCGTCGCCACGCCCTCGAACCCGCTCACCTCGCCCCACTGCGACACGAAGCCCGTGCGGCTGCGACGGAACAGCGGCCACGAGATGCGCTCGTTGTAGCGCGCGACGTCGCGCCAGATGGCGAAGCCGAACGTCTGCGTCTCGCCCGGCGGGAAGCGGAGCTGGCCGAACGGGATCCGGTACTCGGCGGTCCAGCCCAGCGAATCCACCTGCGACGCGACGTCCCAGACGCCGTCCCACGACGCGTCCTCATTGCCGTCGTTGGAGATGTAGAAGTCGCGCTTCACGCCGAGCGGGTTGGTGCTGAACCGGAATCCGGTGCGCTTGTCGTGGTACGAATCCACCATGAGGTGGATGTAGTCGCTCTGCGTGCGCGCATCGCGCCGCGAGAGGAAGGCCATCACCGAGTCGGGCGACGGGTCGAAGGCGCGCACGAAGACGTAGAGGTACTTGGCGTCATAGCCGACCTTGGCCTCGGTGCGGAACCGCGCCTCGCCGTCCTCCACCGGATCGTGCTGGCGGAACTGCGTGATCGGCGGCGCCGCGAGCCAGATGGCGTCGTCGTCCCTGCCGTCCAGCACGGGCGCCGTGGTCGCGCGCGCGGCCGTCGCCGCGGTCGCCGTCGGGGCGGGCACGGCACGCCGAACGGCCACCGGACCGGGGTCCGCGGACGGATCAGGGCGCACGGGATTCGGGCCCTGCGCGACAGCGACTTGCAGGGCGAGAGCGAACGGCAGCAGCATGGTGCGGTCCGGGGTTGGGGTCCCGGTGGGGGTCGAACGCCGCGTAGCCTGCGCTCTGCAGGTGATACGGAGCGTCCGTTCAGCGGTTTCGACAGCGGCCGGGCGCGGACCGTTGCGTGGCCTGTGTCAGCGTTCGGTGAACGCCGATCGAGCGACAGCGGCCGGGCGCGGGCTGTCGAGGGAGTGTTCTCCGTCGCCCTGTTCCGTTAGCTTCGGGACACTTCGCTATGGTACGCGCGCGCGCGTACTCCTTCGTCACCCGGGGAGGCACCCCGTGAGCCCGGATCAGCGCGAGAAGGAGCGGTCGGTCGCGGCGCTGGTCGCGCCTGACATCCTCGACCTCCTCGAGACGTCGCCGGCGAGCATCGCCGCCGAGACGGAGGAACTGCACCCCGCCGACCTCGCCGACGTCGCGGAGCTGCTGCCCCGGGAGCTCGTGCCGCTCCTCCTCTCCTCGCTCGGTCGCGAGCGCGCCGCCAACGTCCTCGAGCACGTCAGCGAGGACATCCGCGCCGAGCTGCTCGAGGCGATGGACCCCGACGTCGCCGCCGGCATCCTCGCGGGAATGACGCCCGACGAGCGCGCCGACGCGCTCGACGAGATGGACGAGGAGGCCGCCGACGAGATCCTCGAGGAGCTCCCCGAGCGCCAGCGCGCCGAGACCGAGCGGCTCCTCCAGTACGAGCCGGACACCGCCGGCGGGCTGATGACGACCGAGTTCGTCTCGGTCCCGGACTCCCAGACGGTCGAGGAGGCGCTCGCGGCGATCCGCGCCCTCGCGCGCGCCGGACGCCGCGAGGCGATGGGCACGGTGTACGCCGTCGATGCGCGGGGCGTCCTCACCGGCGTGCTCTCGCTGCGCGAACTCCTCGCCGCGGCCGAGGGCACGCGCATCGGCGACGTGGCGTGGAGCGAGGTCGTCACCGTGCCCGCGACGGCGGACCGGGAGGAGGTCGTGCAGCTCACCTCCAACTACGACCTCGTCGCCGTGCCCGTGGTCGACGCCGAGCACCGCCTCCTCGGCGTCATCACCGTCGACGATGTCATCGACGTCATCCAGGAGGAGCAGACCGAGGACGTCCAGAAGTTCGGCGGCTTGGAGGCCCTCGAGGATCCGTACCTGCAGTCGTCCATCGGCGACCTGCTCAAGAAGCGCGCCGGCTGGCTCATGATCCTGTTCATCGGGGAGATGCTGACCGCCGGGGCGATGGCGCACTATCAGGACGAGATCGCGAGCGCGGTGGTGCTCGCGCTCTTCGTGCCGCTGATCATCAGTTCGGGCGGCAACTCCGGATCGCAGGCGACGTCGCTCATCATCCGCGCGATGGCCCTGCAGGAGGTACGGCTGTCCGACTGGTGGCGCGTCGCAGGACGCGAGCTCGTCGCGGGCCTGACGCTCGGCAGCATCCTCGGCACCCTGGGCGTGGTGCGTGTGCTCGCCTGGCAATCCCTCGGGCTCTATGACTACCAGGGGCACGCGTTCCGCATCGCGCTCACCGTCGGCCTCTCGCTCGTCGGCGTGGTGACGTTCGGCACGCTCACCGGCTCCATGCTCCCCTTCGCGCTCCGGCGCGTCGGGTTCGACCCCGCGAGCGCCTCGGCGCCGTTCGTCGCGACCCTGGTCGACGTGACCGGACTCGTGATCTACTTCAGCGTCGCGCTCGCGCTGCTCCGCGGCACGCTGCTGTGAGCACCGCATGACCGGTGCGACGGAGCGGCGCGCCGTCGGGCTCGTCCTCCTCGCCGCCTGCGCGTTCGGTTCGCTCTCCATCGGCGTCACCCTCGCGTCGCGCGCCGGCGTCTCGCTCGTCGCGCTCATGAGCTGGCGCTACGCGCTGGCGGCGCCGCTCCTCGTGATCGCCGCGGGCGGGCTCGCGAAGGTGCGCGTGCCGCCGGCGAAGGCGATGACGTTGCTGCTCCTCGGGGGCGGCGGGCAGACGCTGATCACGTACTTCAGCTTCGCCTCGCTCGAGTGGCTCTCGGCGGCGCAGCTCGGGTTCCTCTTCTATACCTACCCCGCGTGGGTCGCGCTCTTCGCCGCGCTCGCGGGCGTGGAGGCGCTCACGCCGTCGCGCGTGGCGGCGCTGCTGCTGGCCCTCGCCGGCATCGCGCTCATGGTCGGCACCCCGTGGACCGCCGCGCTCCCGTTCCCCGGCGTCGTGCGCGCGCTGGGGAGCGCCGTGCTCTACGCCGCATACATCCCGCTGCTGCACCGCATGCGCGGACCGCTCGACGCCGCCGTCGCCTCGGCCTGGGTGATCGCCGGTGCCGCCATCGTCTTCATGGGGTGGTCACTCATGCGCGGCGACCTGGTCACCGGCATGACGCCCGCGATGTGGGGCATCGCCCTCGGCGCCTCGGTGATCAGCACCACCGTCGCGTTCATCACCTTCCTGCGCGGGCTCGCGGCCCTCGGCGCCGTGCGCACGGCGATACTTTCCACGGTGGAGCCGTTCTGGACCGCGCTCCTCGCCGCACTCGTGCTCGCGCAGCCGCTCACCCGCTCCACGCTGCTCGGCGGGGCCGTGATCGTCGTCGCGATCCTGTTGCTGCAACACTCGTCCCACCCGGCGATCCCCGACGCCCCACCCCCCGAGTGACCCGCGCGTGATGACGACCCCCGACGAACGCCCCGAAGCCGGCCTGCTCACGCCCGGCGTCATCTACACCCTGCTCGCCGCCGCCGGCTTCGCGGCGGTGAGCATCTTCACCACCAAGGCGCTCGCGACCGGCCTCACGCTCGCGACCGTCCTCGCGTGGCGCTTCGTGATCGCGGCCACGGTGCTCTCGGTGTTCGTGGGAATGCGCCGGTACCCGCGCATCCCGCCCCCTGACATGCTCAAGTTCCTCACGATCGGCGGGTTCGGGCAGGCGTTGCTGATCTACATGGCGCTCTCGGCGCTTCGGTACATCCCCGCTGCGACGCTCGCCTTCCTCTTCTATACCTATCCGGCCTGGGTCGCCCTCACGCAGACGGTCCGCGGCGCGGAGAAGCTCGACGGGCGTCGCGCGCTGGCGCTCGCGCTCTCGTTCGGCGGCACCGGACTCATGGTCGGCATGCCCGGCGCATCGGGCATCGACTGGCGCGGCGTCGCTCTCGCCCTCGGGGCGGCGATGGTGTACGGCATCTACATCCCCATCATGCGCGGCCTGCAGGCGGACTACCCCGTCCCGCCGGCGAGCGCCTACGGCAAGATCGGCGCGGCGGTCGCGTTCCTCGTCATGAGCGCCGGCCAGCAGGCGTTCACCTATCGTCTCACGGCCGAGGCCTGGCTCATCGTGGGCGCGCTCGCGGTGCTGTCGACCGTGCTGCCGGGCGTGTTCTTCACCATGGGGCTCGTGCGGCTCGGGCCGGTGCGCACCGCGATCGTCTCGACGGTGGAGCCGTTCCTCACGGCGCTCCTCGCCGTGGTCGTCCTCTCGCAGCCGCTCACGCTGCCGACGATGGCCGGCGGGGCGCTGGTCGTCGCGGCCGTGGTGGTGCTGCAGTTCAAGCGGGAGCGCGTGGCCTGAGCCGGTGTGCATCGGATGCAATGACGAGTTGTGTGCGAGGCGCTTCGTCGCGCCGCGGGTGCAGGATATCCTCCGTCCCTCACCCGCACCCGAGATCGACATGAAGCCCATCGACCGCCTCCGCTTCCTCTCCACCGCCATCCTCGGCGCGTACGTCGTCATCAACGCGCTGATGGTCCTGCTCCGGCCGCTCACGCGCGGGCTGCCGCAGCTCGGGATGACCGCGATCATCGTGCCCCCGATGGTGCTCGCCATGGTCTTCCTGGTGATCCCAGTGGCGCGCCGTACCGTTCAGGGGACCGCGAACGCCGCCAGCACGCGCGCACAGACGTAGAGGCCCGCGCCGTACACGGTGTGCGTCGCCAGGCTCTTGAGTCTGGCGGCCATCGGGTCCCGCGCGGCGGACGATGCGACACCGAGGCCGATCGCCGGCTGCAGCACCAAGAAGGGGAAGGCGACGGTCAGCAACCCGAATCCGATCGCCGGCGCGAGCGCCGGCGCGACCAGCCACGCATCGCCCATCGCCGCGATGAAGGCCGCCGCGAGCGCGATGCCGATGCCGTAGTGCGACACCCACCCGGTCACGCACTCGAACCGCCGGGGTGCCGCGGCGGCGATGCTGCGATGCCGGACGACGCCCCGCGGGAGGTGAGTGACCCATCGGCCCAACAGGCAGTAGTCGAGCGAGGGGATCCCCGCGAGGCGACGCAACGCGAGGTTCCAGAGGTCGATCGCCGCGGTCGCACCGGACCCGATCGCCACGGTCATGGCGGCCTGCGAGATCGCGCTCATGCGCGCACCATGCCCGGCACGGCGCCGACGCGCGCCGGCCCCGGGGTCGAACGGTGCCGCTGGCGCCGGATGACCCATTCGGCGACCGCGACGTTGATCAGCCAGCCGGCGCCCATCAGCAGCGCACGAGGGCCGACCGTGACCTCACCGACGAGGATGAACCATGGGAGATGCGTCAGGACCTGCGTCCCCGCGCCCATCCCGATCGCGTAGGCGCGCGTCATCCACTCGCCGTGCGTCCGGAAGTCCCGGCGGCCGATGGCCGCGGTCGCGGCGAGCAGCGTGATGAGCATCCATGCGCCGGAGACGAGGCGCTCGTAATAGACCGCCATCGCGTCGAACGGCGGCCACGGATAGACGCGCGCCATCCATAGACCCGTGACGGCCACCATGACTCCGCACGGCAGCAGGAGGCGCCCCGCGATCCGATGCCAGCGCGACCCGCGTGCGCGGAGCGCGGGCGAGAACTGGAACGCGCCGAGCAGCGCGAAGGGGACGGCCGCGACGATGTGGAGGACCACAGGCAACGGCATGGCGAGGAATCGCGCGTTCTCGGCGGTGAGGGGGCCACCGGCGGCGATCGTCGCGAGGCGCGTGGAGCCGGCCACCGACGGCACCAGGCCGAGCAGGACGAGCAGCGACGGCACGAGCCACTCGCGCCGGGCCGGGGTTCGCGTGCCGGCGCTCATCGCTTCTCCAGGCGCAGGCCGATGTTCACGGCGAGGTCGTTGCGCGTGCCGCTGAACCCGCGCAGCACCGACGCGCCGGCGACATGATCGCGCAGCTCCACTCGGGCACGAAGCCGCCTGATGCCCGCCTCGGCGCCCACGGCGACGAACGCCGCCGCACCATGCGTCGCATCGCGCGCACCGCCGCGCGGATCGTAGCTGCGCACGCCGAGTCCGGCGCCGGCGATCGTGCGGAGCGTGAACCCGGGACGCATCGGCCGCGGTGCGGTGCGCAGCTCCGCCCCCAGATCATACGTGAGGACGTCGAGCCGCGACCGGTCGGGCGAGACGAGGTCGCGACTGCGGGCCCAGCCGAGCGAGGCGGTCACGGCCAGCGAGGGGGTCACGAGACGCGTGAGGGTGGCGGTCGACTGACCGGCGGCCGCGACCGCGGTCCGTTGCGCGCCGAGCGGTACGAAGCGTCCGCTCGCGATGACGAACTCCCATCGTGCGGGCGTGGCGGGTGCGGCCTGCGCGGCCGCCGGCCGCGGGTCGAGGAGGAACGACAGGGCGGCGAGCGCGATGAGCATGACGGAGCGGTCGGACATGGAGGACTCCCTGGGGAAGGTGGGCGAGCGATGCCTGTGCCTCGAAGGCTAGGGCTGCCCGTGCATGCCAGGAATCGCATTCCACTCACACGTGAGTTGCGTTTGACGCCATGTCACGGGAACCCTAGAATCCGGCATGGCGCCTCCCGACCTCAACCTCCTCGTCGCGCTGAACGCGCTGCTCACGGAAGGCACGGTCACCGGCGCGGCGGAGCGCCTGCGGCTCAGCCCGTCGGCGATGAGCCGCACGCTCTCGCGGTTGCGCGCGGTCACCGGGGACCCCCTGCTGGTGCGCGCCGGACGCGGGCTGGTCCCCACGCCGCACGCCCTCGCGCTCCGCGCGCGCGCGAGTGCCGCGGTCGACGAGGCCGAGGCGATCCTCCGCCCGACGCAGCGCCCGCAGCTCGAGCGGCTGGAACGGACCTTCGCCATCCGCTCCAGCGACGGCTTCGTGGAGAACTACGGCGCCGCGCTCGTCACGCGCATCGGACGCGAGGCGCCGGGCGTGCGCCTGCGCTTCGTGCAGAAGACGGAGAAGCACCGTGCGCCGCTCCGCGACGGGCTCGTGGACCTCGAGACGGGCGTCGTCGATGACGCCACCGCGCCGGAGTTCCGGATGCAGACGCTCTTCCGTGACCGCTTCGTGGGCGTGGTGCGCGCCGGGCACGCGCTGGCGAAGGGCCGCGTGACGCTCCGGCGGTTCGGCGAGGGTGCGCATGTCGGCGTCTCGCGCCGGGCGAACGGGCGGGGGCTCGTGGACGACGCGGCCGCGCGCGCCGGCGCCGACCGCCGCGTGATCGCGAGCGTCGGCGGGTTCGCCGCCGCGCTCGCCCTCGTGCGTGACACCGACCTCGTCGCGGTGGTGCCCGAGCGGCACACCGCGAACCTGCGCGCCGGCCTGACCAGCTTCACCCTGCCCTTCCCGATGGACGAGCTCGTCGTGGCGATGCTCTGGCATCCACGCCTCGACGCCGATGGCGCGCACCGCTGGATCCGCGAGTGCGTGCGCGCCACCTGCCGCGACGAGCAAGGGCGTCGCTAGACGCCGGCCGCGACCCTCGTCCGAGGTGCCGCGGGCTCGGTCCTCGCCTCGATCGCGGCACCGTCGGCGATCCCGGACTCGAGCCACGCGTGCTCGCCCTTCACGACCCGCTGCGCCAGGCGGTAGAGCGCCCCATCGTGCGCACCGTACAACCCGCGGAAGCTCGCCTCCACCCGCTCGCGTGACTCGCGGCAGAACACCTCCGCCAGCTCCATCGCGTCCGCGTTCCCCTGCTCGGCCAGCATCCTCGCCCGGCTGATCGTCGACGCCATCGCATACAGTTCCGCCCCGATGTCGACTGCGCGGAAGAGCACCATCTGCCGTTTCTCGAGGCCGGGACCGAACCGCACCATCGCGTGGAAGATCGTCCGCCCCAGGCGCCGCGTGGCGCGGTCGAGGTACTCGAGATGGTGCTCGAGCCGCCCGAACCCCGCGTACGAGCGCATCGAGGGGATCCACGTGCTCGGGTACCACGTGAGGTAGAACGGTGCGGCCTTCATGAGGTGCCGGACCCGCGTGCCCAGATCCGACTTCGGATCGACGATCGGGAATGCGATGGAGAAATGCGCATCCACCGCCTCCCGCGCGATGAAGAGCCGCATGATCTCGCTCGACCCCTCGAAGATCAGGTTGATGCGGCTGTCGCGCATCGCGCGCTCGATCGGGAGCGGCGTCTCGCCGCGCGCGCGGAGCGAGTCGGCCGTCTCGTAGCCGCGGCCGCCGCGGATCTGCAGCGCGTCGTCCACCGACCGCCACGCGAGCTCGGTGTTGAACATCTTCGCGATCGCCGCCTCGAGCCGGATGTCGGTGCCGCCACGTTCATAGAGCGCGGTGCTCATGAGCGCGACCGACTCCATCGCGAAGGTGTTGGCCGCGAGCCGGCCGATCTTCTGCGCGATCGCGTCGTGCTTCGCGATCGGTTGCCCCCACTGCACGCGCTCCTTCGCCCACTCGCGCACCCCGCGCAGCAGCGCCTTGGAGGCACCGGCGACCGACGCGGGGATGGTGAGGCGCCCGGTGTTGAGCGTGATCAGCGCCAGCTTGAGCCCCTTGCCCTCGCCCCAGAGGATGTTCCTTGCCGGGACCTTCACGTCCGTGAACGACATCCAGCCGTTCTCGATCGCCTTGAGCCCCATGAAGCGGCAGCGGTGCTTGATCGACACGCCGGGGGTGCGCGCGTCGACGATGAAGGCGGTGATCTGCTTCTTGCGGAGCCGGCCGTCCACCATGCGGTCCGGCGTGCGCGCCATCACGACGAAGAGGTCGGCGCGGGTGCCGTTGGTGCACCAGAGCTTCTCGCCATTGATCACCCAGTGCTGGCCGTCCTCCGTGGGGACCGCGGACGTGGTCATGTTCGCCGGGTCGGAGCCGGCGTTGACCTCGGTGAGCGCGAAGGCGGTGATGCCGCCCTTGGCGATGCGCGGGAAGAACTCCCGCTTCTGCTCCTCCGTGCCGAAGAGCTTGAGCGGCTGCGGCACGCCGATCGACTGGCTCGCCGAGAGCATCGCGCAGAGCGAGCCGCACTTGCTGGTGACGAGTTCCATCGCCTTGACGTACGCCATCTGCGAGAGGCCGAGCCCCCCGTATTCCCGGGGGATCTTGATCCCGAACGCGCCCATCTCCCGCAGCTCCTGCACGTACGCTTCGGGGATGTCGCCGGTGCGGTCGACGAGGTCGGCGTCGTACCGGTCGAGGAACTCGGTGAGCCGGTCGAGGAACGGCTGGGCCGCGGCCATCGCGGCGGCATCCTCGGGGGGATGCGGGTGGACGAGGTCGAACCGGAATCGTCCGAGGAACAGCTCCTTCACGAAACTCGGGTGCTCCCACGCGCTCTCGCGCGCGTCCTCGGCGACGTCGCGCGCCTCCTGCTCGGAGGCAGGGGTCGTGCTCGGGTGGTCGGCCATGGATGGCCTCCTCTGTGTGTTGGTCCGGCGATGGCGGGTCGCAGGGCTTCCCGCCGCGTCCTTGATACCTAAGGGGACGCGCGACCGGTCACAACGGAGCGACGGAAGAGGAGGATGCCACCGAACACCGCGATCGCCGCGAACGCGAACCACTGGATCGCATAGGACCGGTGGTTCCCGGCCACGAGCGAGGGCGCGCCGAGCCGGCGCGGCACCGCACCGGTGAGCCGGCTCGAGTCCGACGTCATCACGACGAGCGCGCGCGCGATGGGGTGGCCGGTGCGTGCGGCGAGCGTCGCGACGCTCACGCCGCGCAGGGGCTTCAGCGTGTCCGTCGGCGGCGGGGATCCCTCGGCCGGGAGCGGGATCGCGTAGCCGTCGAGCGTCACCGTGTCGCGCTCGCGCCAGCGCGACCGATCGACCTCGGCCGCGTCGGGAGAGTAGACCCAGCCGCGCACGATGATCACGAGCGTGTCGGTGCCGGGACGTTCGAGCGGAGTGAGCAGGTGCACGCCGGGCGCGCCTTCGCTCACGCGTCCGGCCAGGACCTGTTCGAGGTCGTAACGGAACCGGCCGGCGACGGAGACGCGTTGTCCGCGCACGAGGGCGGTGTCGGAGGGCAGCGACGCGAGCGGGACCGCGTCCGCCGCGAGCCGTGCCTGTACCCGCGCGTTGTACCCGGCGCGCTCCCGATGCCGGGACAGCTGCCAGAACCCGAGTCGCACGAAGAGCACGGCGCAGGCGAGCGGGATGAGGAGACCGATAAGGACTTTCGGGCGCACGGGATCGGGGGGCGATGTGTGGCCGGTCACCGACCGGGATCGGACGGACCACCCACATTGCACGTATTGTAGCAGGCTCGCATCATATGGGTCGGACCGGACGGCGCGACGCGCCGCCCGGCGCACGGTCCACCACTCCCCGATCATGTCGCCCACCGACTCGCGCGTCCGACCCGCAGCCCTCGCGGCCCTGCTCGCCATCGCGAGCCTGCTCAGTTGCGGTCGTGAGGTCACCGGCCCGGGCGGCGTCGGCCGACGGGTCGAAGTCGCGTTCACCCCGGTGTTCGAGACGGTGCGGCTCGGCGGCGACGGTCGCGTGCTGAGCATCGGCGACGTGGTCGACTTCGCCCGGGTGCGGGTGGTCCTCCTCCGGGTGAACGGCGACACCGCGGTCGATCGCGTCGTGGAGTTCCCGCCGGATTCGACGAGCGTCCGACTCGCGGTGAACGTCACGCTGAGTCAGGCCGCGACGAGCGAGGGAGAGCCGCTCGAGGCGACCCTCAAGTACATCAACGCGACGGGTGACACGGTCTTCACCGGTGGACCCGTCGCGATGGTCGCCAAGGCCTCGGGGGGCGGCAGCACGCCGCCCCCCACCATCCCCGTGCGCTACACCGGCAGCGGCGCGGACGCCGCGAGCCTCAGCATCGCGCCGACCAGCCTCACCGGCACGATCGACCAGCAGGCCACGTTCACCGCGACGGTCCGCGACTCCGCCGACGCGACGATGACCGCGGTCCCGGTCGCGTTCACGTCCACCGATTCGAACGTCGTGCGCGTGGACCTTCGCACCGGCGCGGCCGTGCTGCGGGGCGCGCGCGGCAACGCGCGGATCGTCGCGCAGACGCTCACGGGGCAGGCCGACACCGCGGACGTCTCCATCACGCCCACGCCGAGCGCGATCGTGCTCGTGAGCGGCGGGGTGCAGACGGTGCGCCAGGGCGAGGTCTTCCCGCAGCCGGTGCGCGTGCGTGTGAACGCGGTCGACAACCTCCCCGTCGCCGGCGTGCCGGTCTCCTTCGCCGTCACCCGAGGGCAGGGCGTCGCGGCGCCGGCGCTCGACACCACCGACGCGAACGGCTTCGCCGAGACGGTGTGGACCGCGGGCGACTCGGCCGGCGTGGGCAACCTCACGGCCACTGTGGTGGGGATGCCCCTCAGCGTCGTCGTGACGGGGACGCAGCTCAGCTCCTCGCCGACCGCGCTGACGTTCAGCAATCAGCCGGCCAACCTCACCGCCGGCGATACGATCGCACCGCTCGTCGTCGTCGTGCGCGATGCCACCGCCGACACCGTCTCGGGTTTCAACGGGACGGTGACGCTCGACCTCACTGGCGGCACGGCGGGCGCGAGTCTCCTCGGCACGACGGTGCGCGCGGCCGTGAACGGCGTCGCGACCTTCCCGGGCCTCACCGTCGATCACGCCGGGACCGCGTTCCGTGTTCGGGCGGTGACGGCCGGCGTGCCGCCGGTGCTCTCCAACGCCTTCAACGTCGCCGCCGCGCCGCCGCGGTTCGTGACGGTGATCGGCGGCGCCGGACAGTCGGCCCCGCCGGCGACGGCGCTCGCGGACTCGGTGAAGGTCCGTGTCACGAACGTCTTCGGGCAGCCGGTCGGCGCCGTGCCGGTGAGCTTCGCCGCCGCGCTCGGCGGCGGGGCGGTCTCGCCGATCACGGTCAACACCGACTCGGCGGGCATCGCCGCGACTCGCTGGACCCTCGGCGCGGGCGGCACACAGCAGCTCACGGCGACCGTCGCCGGTGTGCAGCCGGCGGTGATCAACGCCACGATCTTCACCGGCGGCGGTTCGCCGGCGCTCTTCAGCGGCGTCGAGTACGTGTCGATGACCATCGTCGAGGCCCGGAGCATCCCCATCTTCGTCTCGCCGGCATCCGGGGTCCCGGTCGTCGCGACCCTGACGATGGCGGACACGGCGATCGCGGCGTGGATGCAGGACTCGGTCGTGTTCACGCCCGGCGCGACGCTGCGGACGCCGGCGATCATCGGCCGGGCGCGCGGGCTGACGATGGCGTACGTCACGTCGGCGATCGGCACCGACTCCATCCAGGTCAGCGTCGACTCGGCGTCGATCCGCCTCAGCGGCAACTTCAGCAACTCCGTGATGGTCGGCGACACGCTGCGGAAGGCCGTCCGGATCCCCGCGGCGGCGCCGGCCGGCGGCGTCACCGTGAGCGTGGTCTCGAGCGACCCGGCGATGCTGCTCGTCGCGCCCGGTTCCGGGCGCGGCGCGCCGGCCGAGCGTTGCGATGACTACTACTGCGGCGATGAACCGATGCCCGGGGCGCCCGCGACGCCGATCCTCGCCACGCCGGCGGAGTCGACGACGGTGTTCATCCCGGAGGGACAGACCACCGCGCAGCTCGTGATCCTCACCGTCGGCGAGGGGCAGGCGACCGTGCGGCTGTCCGCCCCCTCGTTCGCCGAGGATGATCGGACGTTCTACATCAGCCCGGCGGTGATCGACGTCGAGTACTACCTCGGGTCGACGCCCTTGTACGAGGGGAGCGAGGGCGCGTTCCAACTCTCGACGGCGCAGTCGCTGACCCGCGACGTGCGCATCCACCTGTCGAGCCGTGACACGGTGGTCGCACAGGTCGACTCGATCCTCACCATCGCCGCGTACGAGAGCTACTCCTACGGCATGCTCGTGCGCGGCCGCGCGGCGGGGACCACGTGGGTCGTCGCCGAGTCGCCGGGTTTCGCGGCGGACTCGTTCGAGGTGACGGTCATCCAGCCGCAGCTCTACGCGATCGATCGCGCGCCGCGGACGGGGATCGGCCAGCGGTCGTCGGTGCAGTTCGCGGCGGCGAGCGACACGCTGGGCAGCTATGCGGGCTATGGCGAATGGACCGCGAACGCGCCGGTGAACGCGACGAGCAGTGACACCAGCGTCATGCGTGTCGAGTTCGGCGGACGCTTCCGGCCGGGCGACTCCTACGGCTACACCATCCTGCGCGGCGTCGCGCCGGGCACGGCATGGCTCCGCCTCGCGTCGGCCGGTTTCCGCACGGACTCGGTGCCCGTCACGGTGGGGAGTCTCACGCTCGGGGTGTACGACCAGAACTTCCGGATCGGCGTCGGTCAGGTGCACCAGACGACCAATGTCTACCTGTCGTCGGGGGCGAGCTACTACTCCGATGATCCGGTGACGGTGAACGTGACGTCGAGCGATCCGTCCCGCATCGAGGTGCTCACGCCGACGATCGTCAGCGGCGCCTCGGGCAACTTCCCGGCGCCGCGCTTCATCGCGAACGCTCCCGGCGCGGCCTCGATCACGTTCGCCGGGCCGCTCACCGACACCGTGACGGTGGCCATCACCGCGGTCCAGCCGAGGATCATCCTCGGCAGCGGGGGGCTCTCGAACGGCGGCACGTTCAACGCTGACAGCACGCTCTTCGGGCTGAGCGGCTACACGGCCGATGACTTCAACTACTCCCGTGTGGTGGCGGACACGGTGGTGGGGATCGTGCGGTCGACGGCGCCGTCGGTGG
>CAYXGS010000018.1:0-66123 GCA_964464585.1 uncultured Gemmatimonas sp.
GGATGGAGGATGAAGGATCGGGGCGTAGCTTAGCCCGGTAGAGCGCCTGCTTCGGGAGCAGGAGGTCGGAGGTTCGAATCCTCTCGCCCCGACTACCACAGCATCGAAGCCCCGCCGTGACTCCGGTCGCGGCGGGGCTTCGTGCGTCGGGGACCCATCACGGACCGGCGCGCGCCGGTCCGAGGATCCCGTAGGCGCGCGGCGCGCTCCCGAGCGGCCCGGCCCAGAACACCCGCATGCCCACCGACGCGCGGAGCGGATCAGGAACAGCCGCGAGCGGGACGCGCGCGCCATCGAACAGACGCAGCGTGAACCCGTCGTCGCCGCGCTCGAGCACCCCGTCGATCGCCGCGTCCCCATCCACCGCGCGCACGGCGAACCGCGTGATCACGAAGCCCGTCGCCGATGTCGTCACGCCGCTCGGCGGACCGAACTGTCCGAACAGCGCGACTTCGAGGCCATCCGCCGTGCGGATCGCGGCGAGGTCCTCTCCCATGAGGTCGATCGCGCCGCCGGTGGCCGGCCGGAGTGTGAGGTTGCCGGGCGCCGGCCCGACGACCCGCACCACGCCGCGCACGGAATCCTCGTCGACCGGCGCGAGCGCGGTGACGCCATCCGGATCGACCCCGCGCGCGGCCTGCAGCGGCGCGCGGCGCACGCACGCGAGGCTGATGCTCGTGGCGAGCGTGAGGGCGACGAACCATCGCACTGACATCGCGGCGGATCCGTTCCGCCGCAGCAACGCCATGGGCCTCACTGCACGCGCACGATCGCGAGCCGTCCGAAGGGGCTCATCGCCGCGCCACCGGGCGCGCGCAGGTTGAGCAGCTGCGGCGCGGCCTGGACGCCCGACAGCTCCACCATGAGATGCGCGCCGCCACGCACGCCGGCACGGACCACGGAGAACGACCCGAAGCCCACCGGTGTGGTCACCACGGGATACGATGTGGTGAAGCGTCCGGCCCACGCGGGGTCGGCATTCAGGCCCGCGTAGATGTTCCGGAGGTTCCACGTGGGGAACTGCACGTCGGCCGATGCGCCCACGAGACCGGGATAGTCATCGGCCATCAGGGCGAGGCCCCACGCACCGAGCAACTGCGACGCCGACGCGCCGGTGACGCCCGAGAGATTGGTGAGCCCGTTGGTGCTGGACTGCGTGAGCGCGGTGAGGAACGCGGCATCACTCGTCCCGTAGCGATCGGCGGCCCAGCGCACGAACGACCACGTGGTGTTGTAGAAGACCGAACCCGACTGTCCGGTGCCATCGCCGAAGGGCGACCAGCCCGCGGGATCCTGAAGCTTGGGCAGGATCTCGTTCAACTGGCGACGCAAACCCCACGTGGGACGGCGGAACGGGTCCGCAGCGGTGCAGGTGCTGTTGCCGAGGTTGAAATCGCAGAACACGCCGTTGGTGGCCGCACTGCCGTAGCCGGTGTTCGCCTTCCACGGGACGCGATGGACCGAGTCACGCACCCACACCTCCTCGGCGTGGCGCGCGGTGCCTTCCTCAAGCCACGGCGACTCGAACTGCGGCGCGCCGTTGGCGAAGCGGGCCGAGAGCGACGCGATGTGCTTCACTTCGTGGACGACGGTGCGGCTCATGAACGCGAACCAGCCGTCGGGGCTCGCCGTGCTGTTGACGTTGGGCGTCGCGGTGGTGGGGACGATGCCGTAGAAGTACTCGCCGTAGTTGCCGCCGCCGGTGGTCGGGCCGCGCACGACCATGTCGCAGCTCGTGACGTAGGCGGCGGCCCCGCTGCCGTTGAGCTTCTGCGTGAACACCATGTGCAGCAGCCCGTCGTCGTCGAGGTCGCGGCGGAGCGGGTCACCGAAGTAGGTGCGCACCGCCTCGTACTGGTCGCGGTCGAACACCTCGCCCATGCGGTTGAGCGCGGTGGCGAGCTCCGGGACGTTCGCCGCGACGATGGCGTTGGCCGAGTCCTCCCAGACGACGGCGCGGGTGCCGACGCGGATGGCGCGCGCGCGGATGATGTTCGTGGAGTCGGAGCAGCCGGAGGTGAACGTGAAGTGGATCGATCGCATCTCACCGACGAGGGGCGGCGCGACGAGCCGCGGCCGGTCCGCGCGCTTGGGCGGCACCCGGTCGAGTCCCTGTGCTCGCAGCGAGGCGTAGAGCGCCCGCTCGCGCTCGAGATGCTCGAAGTGCGCGCGGTCGCGCGCGGCCTGCTCGCGGTCGAAGACGGGCGCGACGGCGGACGGGGCCGTGATCACCCGCGCGCGTTCGGCGGCGATGGCCGAGGGCGGCGGGTTCCCCGCGAGCTCGAGATCGATGAGCGTGTTCGCAGTGGTGCCGACGCTGAAGGCGGCGATGAGGTAGCGCGGCGAGCCGCCCGTGTTCACGAGCTCGTTGCAGGCGCTCTCGGTGTCGGTCTGGAGCACGAGCGCCTCACCGACCGCGAGCGCACGCTGCGTCACGGCGAGCGGCGCGTTGAGCACGCTCCCCGGTCCGCCGGGGCTCGTGACCTGGATCGGCACGGTGCCGCTGTTCAAGCATGGCACGACGAAGGTGAGCGCGGTCGGCGAGGCGGCGAGCACCGGGACGGTGCTGGTGCCGACGCGCAGCGTGTTGTTGGCCGGCGACGCGTCGAACCCGGTCCCATTGAGCGTCGCGACCGAGCCGGGCACGAGCGTCGACGGCGCTACGTTCGAGAGCACCGGCCCCGCCGCCGCCTGCACGGTGACGCTGATGGACCCGATGCGCCCCTCGCTCGTGGCGGTGATGCTGACCGCGCCGACGCTCCGGCCGGTGACGAGGCCGAGCGTGCTCACCGTCGCGCGCGCGGTGTCGAGACTCGCCCACGCGACGGCCCGGCCGAGGAGCGCGTTGCCGAGCGAGTCGCGCGGCTCGGCGATGAGTTGCAGCGTGGCGCCCACGAACGTCGCGGGCGAGACGGGCGTGAGCGCCACCGTGGAGACCGACACCGGCTCCACGAAGACGGTGTAGGTCCCGACCTTCCCTTCGCTGGTCGCCGTGATCACCGCGCTGCCCACGCCGAGCGCCGTGACGACGCCGGCGGCGCTCACGCTCGCGACGGTGGGCGCCTGGGTGCCCCACGTGACGAGCCGCCCGACGAGCGTGGCGCCGCTCGCGCGCTTCGTGACGGCCGTGAGCTGCCGCGTCTGTCCGCCGGCGGGCCCGATGGCGAGCGTCGCGGATGCGGCAGTCACCTCCACCGTCGCGACGGCGGGCGGTTCGGTCGATCCGCCGCCGCAGCCGACGAGCAGCGACGCGGCGAGGACCGCCGGGAGGACGGCGGCCGCGGCCTCGGCGAGCGGGGCACGGGCAAGACGAAGGGGCATGCCGGCGAATATGCTCGCCGTGCATGCCCCGGTCCACCACCTGCGTCACATTCCGGCGGCGTGGCGCAGCGCTCAGGGCTTCTTCGCCGCGTCCTTGAACATCATCCGGTTGTTCACCCATTCGAACTTCAGGTTCGCGCCGCTCTCCATCGCCGCGATCGCCATCTGCGACGACTCGATGGGGACGTCGAGCGAGACCGTGCGCTGCAGGAGCGAGCTGTCGCGCACGCCGAGGTCGATCCCGTACCAGCGGTACATCGCCTTGATCGCGTCGCTCACGGGCACGGCCTTCACGACGAGCTTGCCGTCGAGCCACCCGAAGGCGACGGCGGCCTCGTCCGCGGTGGCATCGCGCAGGGTGCCATCGCGGCCGAGCACCACGGTCTCGCCCGCCTTGAGCGTGCGGCCGGTCTCGGCGAGCTTCACGGCGATGCCGTCGCTGCGGGCCTGGACGTACCGGACGGCCTCATCCGCGTAGTCGCGGACGGCGAACTCGCCGCCGGTCGCGGTGACCGCGGCCTCGCCGAGCCGCGCCTCGAGGGGGAGCTGACTGCCGGCCCCGACGGTGATGGCGACGCTGCCGGTGGCGACGAGCGAGCGGTACTCCTTGCCGAAATCCTTCACCCGGACGATGCGCGAATCGGCGCCGAGCCGCACGATGCTGCTGTCGGCGAGCGTGAAGGTGCCGAGCTGTCCGGGCCGCGAGTTGACCGTCGGCGCGTCGGTCGCGGCGAGGAGCGTGGTGACGAGCGAGGACTTGCTCGACGACATCACCTTGTTGTAGCCGAAGTAGAGGACCACCGCACCGACGACGGTGAGGACGGTCGCCATCTTCCAGTTGAACGGTTTGGCGACGCCGGCGATGTGTCCAGCGGCCTCGTGGGCGAGGTGCTCGCGGCGCGCCTTCGCGGCGACCGCGGGGTCGACCACCGGCTGATGGAGGACGGCGAGGATCTCGCCCCAGAGCTGGTCGGCGCCGGGAGCGGCGTGGGTCTCGTGGGCCTTCACGCCCTCGGTCTTCTCGAAGCGATGCACAGCCGCCATGCGCGAGCGGACCGCGCGCGCACGGTTGCGGAGCTCCTCGTTGATGAAGCCCTCCAGCTCGGCCGAGCTCTTGAAGCCCGCGCGCTCCTGCCACACCTCGCGGACGACGGCGGCGACGAGGCGCGGCGCCGCGGCCTTCTCGTCACTCAGCCGCTCGAGGGCGCGTTCGAGGAGGACGTCGTAGTGCGAGCGGAATATGCGTTCGAGTGCCTTCTCGTCACCCTTGTTCAGCGCGGTGATGGTGTCGGCGTCGATGGGAGCGAACGGGGTGGACATCCACGGCTCCAGGGGTCAGGGGATGGCACTACGATACGGCGGGTCGGGGAATCCTGCATCCATCGGGGCCCCGACGCCCCGTAAGGGAAGCGCCGGTGCGGCCTACCCGGACCCCCGCCGTCCCGCTAGCTTTCCCGGTTCGCGCGAGTAGCTCAGCTGGATAGAGCGCTGCCCTCCGGAGGCAGAGGTCGTGGGTTCGAATCCCGCCTTGCGCATGCTCCCGTTCCTCATCCGGGCCAGCCCCCGACTCCCCTCCCGCGCCCTGCGTCGCGCGGGCCGGCGGCCCTGAGCACCTCCCCTCCCCATCGCGTGGACCTCGTCTCCCTCCGCCGGCTCCCGGTGGCCGAGCTGCACCGAATGGCCGACGACCTCGGCCTCACCGACCACGCCGACCTGCGGGCGCCCGAGCTCCTCGTCCGGATCGAGACGGCGCTCCTCGCCCGGGGCGAGACGCTCGTGGCCGAGGGCACGCTGGAGCTGGTGCCGGAAGGGCACGGCTTCCTGCGGAGTCCGGACCACTCGTACCTCGCCGGCAGCGACGACATCTACGTCTCGCAGACGCAGGTGCGGCGCTTCGGGGTGAGGACCGGCGACACGCTCCGTGGGCCGGTGCGTCCGGCGAAGCACTGGGAGAAGTTCCTGGCGCTGCTGCAGGTGGACTCGATCAACGGCCAGCCCCCGGAGTCGGTCCAGGGACGGGTGACCTTCGACGCGCTGCGGCCGCGCTATCCCGACCAGCGGATCCGGCTCGAGTCGAGGAGCGGCGGACTGTCCATGCGGCTCGCCGACCTCATCGCGCCGCTCGGGAAGGGGCAGCGCGGGCTGATCGTCGCGCCGCCGCGCGCGGGCAAGACGATCCTCCTGCAGCGGATGGCGAACGCGATCGCCGAGAACCACCCGGAGATCAAGCTCATCGTCCTGCTGATCGACGAGCGGCCGGAGGAGGTCACCGACTTCATGGCGAGCTGCCCGACGGCCGAGGTGATCGCGTCGACGTTCGACGAGCACGCCAAGCGGCACGTGCAGGTGGCCGACATGGTGATCGAGAAGGCCAAGCGGCTGGTGGAGTCCAAGCAGGACGTGGTGATCCTGCTCGACTCGATCACGCGGCTGGCGCGGGCGCACAACACCATGACGCCGATGTCCGGGAAGATCCTCTCGGGCGGCGTGGACGCGAAGGCGCTCGAGAAGCCCAAGCGGTTCTTCGGCGCCGCGCGGCGGATCGACGGCGGCGGCTCGCTCACGATCGTCGCGACGGCGCTCGTCGGCACCGGTTCACGGATGGACGAGGTGATCTTCGAGGAGTTCAAGGGCACGGGCAACATGGAGATCGTGCTCGACCGCGACATCGCCAATCGCCGCATCTACCCCGCCTTCGAGATCGCCAAGTCGGGGACGCGCAAGGAGGAGCTGCTGCTCACCGAGAAGGAGCGCAACCGCATCTTCCTGCTGCGCCACTTCGTGGGTGACATGGCGCCGGACGAGGCGACCAACTTCGTGATCCGCCGGCTCAACCAGACGGCGACCAACGAGGAGTTCTTCCAGCGGATGGCAGAGGGGGCGTGATGGCGAGCGTGCCGGCGACCCGACAGCGGCGGTGGATGGCGGTCGACCTGGGCGACCGTCGCGTGGGCATCGCCGTGAGCGACGCACTCGGGATGATCGCCTCGCCGGCCGGGCACGTCGAGCGTCGCGCGGGCAAGCGGCCGCCCTTGACCGCGCTGCTCGCGCGCGCGGCGGAGCTCGGCGCCGAGGGATTCGTGGTCGGGCTCCCGCTCGACGAACAGGGCGAGGACACGCCGCGCGCCGCCGAGGCGCGCCGACTGGGTCTCGAGCTCGGCGTGCGCACCGGCCATCCGGTGGAGATGGTCGACGAGCGGTTCAGCACGGCCGCCGCGCTCCGGGCGATCAAGGAGATGGAAGGCTCCACGCGCGGGCGGAAGGGCGACGTGGACGCGCTCGCCGCCTCGATCCTGCTCCGCACCGCGCTCGAGATGATGGACGCCCGCGACGCCGGAGTGCAGACTCCCCCGGGTGCCGACGCGGAGGAACGGGATGCCTAGCAAGCCGGCCGGGAAGCCGTCGGGGAAGCCGTCGGGGAAGCCGCTCCTGAAGCCGCAGGGCACGCCGCTGCGACTCAACCGGGTGCTGATCGGTTCGGCGGTGCTCGTCGCGCTGCTGGTGCCGGCGCTCCCGCTCGTCTCCGACCTGCTCGGGAATCGCGATCAGACGCGGGTGACTCTGACCATCCGTCAGGGCTCGCCGTTCCGCGAAGCCGCGGACTCGCTCGCGGCGCACGGCATCGTGGACCATCCGCGCGTCTTCGGCTTCTACGCGGCGCGGCGTCGACTCGACCGGCAGATCCGGTACGGCACGTACCTCATCCGGCGCGGTGCGAGCTGGAACGAGGTGCTCACCGCGCTCCGCGAGGGCAAGGGGATCATGACCCGCGTGACGATCCCCGAGGGCTGGCCCCTCTGGGACATCGTGCCCGCGCTCGCCAAGGGGCTCGAGGTGCCGGCGGAGTCGCTCGAGACGGCGGTGCGCGACACGCTGCTGCTCCAGCGCCTGGAGGCACCGCTCGGGACGGAGACGCTCGAAGGGTATCTCTTCCCCGACACGTACGACTTCCCCGGCGGCACCACGGCGCGGCAGGCGGTGGACCTGATGGTCGCGCGGTTCGAGCAGGTGTGGAAGCCGGACTGGAACGCGCGGCTCAAGGAGCTGAAGCTCTCGCGCCACCAGATCCTCACGCTCGCGTCGATCGTGGAGAAGGAGGTGCGGCGCGGCGAGGAGCGTCCGCTGGTGGCCGCGGTCTACAGCAACCGGTTGCGCATCCGGATGCCCCTGCAGGCCGATCCCACCGTGCAGTACGCGCAGAAGAAGCGGCCCGGCCGCGTGCTGTACCGCGACCTCAAGGTCGAGTCACCGTACAACACGTATCGGCGGGTGGGCCTGCCGCCCGGGCCGATCGCCTCACCGGGTGCGGCGAGCATCGAGGCGGCGCTCTTCCCCGCGAATGTGCCGTACAAGTACTTCGTCGCGCGTCCCGACGGGCGTCACGAGTTCCGGACGACGTACGCGGACCACCTCGCGGCGATCCGCATGGTGCGGTCGATGGCGAAGGACGAAGCGACCGAGCGCGCGCGGCGGGCACAGGCCGACGTCGACTCGGCGCTGCGCGCCGTGGGCGTGCCGCGCGCCGCGTACGACTCGCTCGCCCAGAAGCGTCCCTGAGGGCGCCGGCCCGCGGCGGACGCAGCGACCGGCGAGTGACATCAGTCGGCGAGCAGGTCCGACCGCAGGAGCACCGCGTCGCGCAGGTACACGTGCCGGATCTCGCTGCGATGCCGGCGCGTCTCGGCGTGGAGCAGGACGCGCACGCACCGCTGCAGCGCGCCCGTGACCGGCAGCTCCTGCGCGCACAGCAGCGGGACATCGGTCCACCCGTACAGCCGCGCCGCGTGCGCGGGGAACTCGCTCACGAGGTCGGGCGTCGCGGTGAACACCGCCGAGACGATGTCGGCCGGCACGAGGTCGTTGTCGTTGAGGATGGCCTCGAGCAACTCGGTGACCGCCTCGCGGATCAGGACGGGCTGGTCGGCGGCGACGGTCGTCGCGCCGCGGACGGCGCGGACGCTGCGAGTGCGGGACGGAGTGGCCACGGCGGGAAGATGCGGCTGCCTGTGCATGGTGTCCACTAGATTCCCTCCATGACGACCAGCCGACCCGCCGCGGGCGCCGCGGGCGCCGCCGCCACGATCTCGTCGCGCGGAGCGCGGCGCTGGGCCCAGGGACATCCGTGGGTGTTCCGCTCCGATGTCGTCGGCACTCCGAGCGCACCGCCGGGTGCGATCACCGTCACCGACCAGCAGGGCCGTGCGGTGGGGACCGCGCTCTGGAGCCCGCAGTCGGAGATCTCGCTCCGTTTCGTCTCGCGCCGCGCGGATGTGCGGCTCGACGCGGCGTGGTGGCAGGAGCGGATCGGCTTGGCGATCGCGCGCCGCGCCGGCATCCTCGACGCGGAGACGAACGCCTGCCGCTACGTGCATGGCGAGGGCGACGGCCTGCCGTCGCTCGTCGTCGACCGGTTCGACCGCTGGCTCGTCGTGCAGCTGCTCTCGGCGGGCCTCGAGGCGTATCGCGCGGAGATCGTCGCGGCGCTCGAGTCGCTCGTGCGGCCCGACGGGATCCTCGCACGCAACGACGTGAGCGTGCGCGCGCGCGAGGGACTGCCGCGCGCGGTGGAGACGCTGGCGGGCGCGGTGCCGGAGAGTGTCGAGGTGCGCGAGCACGGCATCCGTTACCTGGCCGCGCCACACGCCGGACAGAAGACGGGCGCCTTCCTCGATCAGCGCGAGGCACGGGTCCTCGCCGCGAGCGTGGCCCGCGGGCGGGCCCTCGACGTGTTCAGCTACCATGGTTCGTTCGCGCTCCATCTCGCGCGGCGCGCGGACGCGGTGACGGCGGTGGATGCGTCGGGCGCGGCGATCGCACGGGCCGCCGAGAACGCGGCGCTCAACGGACTCACGAACATCACCGGCGTGGAGGCGGACGCGTTCGACTTCCTGCGCGCGGAGGAATCGCGAGGCGCGACGTACGACACCATCGTGCTCGATCCCCCGGCCTTCGCGAAGAACCGCGGGTCGATCGACGGCGCGTTGCGCGGCTACAAGGACATCAACCTTCGGGCAATGCGGCTCCTCGCGCCGGGGGGGATGCTCTACACGGCGAGCTGCTCGTACCACGTGGGGAAGCCGGCGTTCCTCGCGATGCTCTCCGAGGCGGCGGCGGACAGCGGGCGGCGGATGATCCTGCGGGCGACCACGGGGCAGCCGGCGGATCATCCCGAGATCCTGACGGTGCCGGAGACGGGGTATCTGAAGGGGGCTCTCCTCGAGGCGGGGGATTGACGCGAGGAGCGAGGATCGAGGAGCGAGAAACGAGAGCGTAGGAACGAGAGGGAGGGATGAAGGACGAGGGGTGAGGGGAGAGGGCCTCCCCCTCACCCCTCCCCCCTCCCCCCTTCTCCCTCGCTCCTGAATCCTCGTTTCTCGCTCCTCGCTCCTCGCTCCTCGTCGTGTCAACGCTCAGCCTTGGCACACCGGACAGAGATACGTCCCTCTGCCAGCCTGCGCGATCCGAACGACCGTGCCCCCGCACCGGCGGCACGCCTCACCCTCGCGATCATAGACTTTGAACGGGATGGGACGTTCGCCCCGGTGGTAGCGCCCGGCGTTCACGTGCCCGTCCTTGAGCGCGGCCCTGATGGCGCGGAGCAGCGCGCGCACCTGCGGAAGGGTGAGCGCGTCGGCGGGGGTCGCGGGGTGGATCGCGGCGCGCCAGCAGGCTTCCTGCGCGTAGATGTTGCCGATGCCCGCGAGCAGCCGTTGGTCGAGCAACAGGGGCTTCACCGGCCCGCGCTTGGTCGAGAAACGTCCGTGGAGCCATGACGCGGTCACGGCACGGTCCTCGGGTTCCGGGCCGAGGTCGAGCGCGGGCGGGCGGCCGGGCGCGTGCCACGTGACGGTGCAGAGCGCTCTCGGGTCGGTGAGCGACGCGCGACGGGCATCATCGAGATCGAACGTCACGCGCGCATGCCGCGGGAGCGCGGTCGCGGCGCGCGTCACCACCCAGTCGCCGTCCAGCCGGAAGTGCACGAGGAGCGTCGCGCCGTCGTCGAGATGGAGGAGCTGGTGCTTGCCGCGCCGCGTGATGTCGGCGATGCGGCGACCGGTGATGCGGCGGATGATCGCGGGCGTGAGCGTGCGCGCCTGCGCGCGGTGATGGGCGCGGACCGCGCCGATGCGGCGGCCGCGGATGGCGCGGCGCAGGCGGCGCACGGCGAACTCGACCTCGGGCAGTTCTGGCATCGCCGGAATATCGCTACCTTGCTCGCAACGGCTCCACCGTCGCCCGCCCAGCCTCTCGCCACGTCCCCCGCCCCGCATGGCCACTCGCCGCTCGGCCCTCTCGCTCCGGCAGGAATACCAGGTGTACGTGGAGCGCGAGGTCGAGGACTACAAGATCTCGGTCCCCACGGCGGTGCTGCACGGCATCGCGACCGAGGCGGCGCGCGCGCTCGACGAAGGCGCGCAGATCGGCATGCGCGAGGTGATGCTCGCGGACGAGGTGGACCGGATCATCGTGAAGCGCCTGCGGATCCCGTCGTACGAGACCTGGCGCCGGCGCCGCGAGAAGAACGCGAACGAGCTGCGGCGACCCGAGCACTGGGGCCTGCGGCACGACACGCCGCTCACGCAGGCGATCCCGCGTCTGGCGGGGACGTCGCCGGCGGTGGTGGTCGCCGGCGCGCGCGTGGAGGGGTCGGCGCTCTACCTCGCGGCGAACGGCTGCGAGGTGACGGCGATCGAGCCGGAGCAGGCGGTGGTCAACCGCGTGCTGCGCGCGGCGAAGGATGCCGGACTCACGGAGAAGCTGCGCGGCTTCGCGGCGGACCTGCCGAGCTACACGCCGGACGGCCCGATCGCCGCGGTGGTGTGCACGCCGGCCGCGTTCGCGGGGCTCTCCGTCTTCGAACGCGAACAGGTCATCCAGCTGCTGCAGCGCGCGACGACGGACGGGGGCGTGCATCTCATCGAGACGCTCGTCGCCGGGCAGCAGGTGCTCACCGAGGAGGAGCTGCGCTCGCGGTACGATGGCTGGGAGATCTCGATGGTGCCGGAGCCGGGCGCCTCGCGGACGTTCGTGGCGAAGAAGCCGCTGATGTAGCGCGCGTGTAATGGATCGACACGGATGAGTGCGATCGGTTCGTGTCAGAGTGCGACGTCGGGGTCATCCAGCCAGCGCTCGGATGACCCTAACTCGTTGCGACATATACTGGTTACGCTCCACTGCAACTGGCACCCTACGTGCGACGTCCTATCTGATGAAAGGAGCGCGGAGTGCGCTCCTGCATCGCAGTCAGCAGAGAGGTGTTGCATGGATCGGATCGCACAGGCTCAGGTGGACGAGGAGCCGATCGGAATCGTCATCTCGAGCGGCAGCCGCGCGGAAGCGCAGCCGCGGTTCTGGGCATACGAGTGGTGGCCGGGGCCGGATGAGGCGCCGGAGGCTTCGGTGGCGGGGACGAATCGGGCGGCGTGACGCCGTCGACGAAGGCTGAAGGATGGAAGAGGGGCGCCCGGGCGGGCGCCCCTCTTCGCATTCCGCGTGGGCGATCCGCTGGTCGCGCCGAGTGCCCCACAACGCACACGGGGACCGGCGCGAGCGCCGATCCCCGTGTGTGTCGATCCGGACCGCTTACTTCTTCTTCGCGGCCTTCTTCTTGGTGGCCTTCTTCGCGGCCTTCTTCTTCTTGGCAGCCATGGTACTATCTCCTGGTAAGGAGGGGTTCGTCCCTGCCGATCCCCCGGTGGATCGGTGGGTCATGCGACGATCGAACGACCGCCGCATCTTGTGCCGCCGCGTGTGTTCCCATGCATCGCGGCGGGTGGATCAGACAGCCTCGGAGAGGCTGGTGAAGTTGAAATCGCGGACCTTGATCGCCGGCATCACCACCGCTCCACCGGCTTCCGTCCCTGCGAGCCGCTCGGAAACGCCGAGCATCTCGAGGTTGTTGAGCATGAACAACGGGGACTCATTGAACCGCAGATTGCGAATCGAGCGCGAAATCCTACCCTCTTCAATAAGGAATGTCCCGTCGCGAGTCAAGCCCGTGTAAAGAATGGTGCGTGGATCGACTTCGCGCAAATACCACAACCGGGTGACGAGGATGCCGCGCTGCGTGCTCTTGATCATCTCGTCGATCGTCGCCGAACCGCCCTGCATCTTGAGCGACGTCGTGCCGCCGGTCGGCGTCTTCCCCTGCTTCTTCGCCCAGAATCGCGAGTACTGCAGCTGCTTGAGATTCCCGTTCTCGATCCACACCTGGCGCGCGATCGGCAGGCCCTCGCCGTCGAACGGCTGCGCGAGCAACTGCGGGTCGGCGGGATCGGAGAACAGGTTCACCCGTTGGTCGACGATCTTCTCCCCCACCTTGTTACCGCCGCCCGCCTTCGAGAACGGCGAGCGCCCCTCGTCGGCGATGCGCGCGTCGGCGTAGCCCGCGACGAGCTGCGCGAGGTCGCCCACCGCCTGCGGCTCGAGGATCACGGTGTAGCGGCCCGGTTCGATCGCCTGCGGATTCCGCGACGTGCGCGCCTTCTCGATCGCGCGCAGCGACACCTTCTCGAAGTCGATCTGCTTCCAGTCCGGATGGTCGGCGCCGGCCCATCCCGACCCGGTGCCGTCGGTGGTGCGCACGGTGAGCGTGTAGTTCACGCTCGTGCTGGGGTGATACGCGAACATCCCCTTGTTGTTGCCGAGCGCGGTGCAGCCGGCGCCCATGACGAGGAAGCCGGCGGCCTTGATGTCGCCGGCCTTCCGCGCGGGGGCGAGCGCGGTGAGCGCCGCCTGCGCGCGCTCCGCCGCGCCGATGTTCGCGGTGGCGTCGATGTAGCTCCGCACCTCGACGTAGCGCTGCGCGTCCAGCTCGGGCATCGCCTCGGGATCGTCGGGCGCGAGCCTCGCCAGCCGCTCCGACTCGGCCACGCAGCGGCGCAGCGAGGCCTCCGACAGGTCGTTGGTGGTGACGACCGCGTGCTTGGGGCCGAACGAGCTCTGGACCGCGACGCCGGCATCGACGACGGAGCCCGCGGTGCTCATCTGGTTGTCGGCGAACCGGACGTTGGCGTTCCAGTTGGTGCCGAGCGAGACGTTGATCGAGTCGGCCTTCGACAGCTTCACCACCGACTCCACGATGGCCTGCGCCTCGGCGCGCGAGAGGACCGCGCCGGCCGGGACCTCGCGGAGGAGACTCTTGGGGGCGCTCACTGCGTCCTCCCGGTGTTGATGACGTTGACCTGGCGGAAGCGCGCCGGCGGCGAGCCGTGGCTCACGGCGTTGCTCTGGCCCGGCTGCCCCTTGCCGTCGAAGAACGAGCCGCCGAGCTCGTAGCTCGCCCGCCCGCCGATGGCGTCCATGGAGTTCCAGAAGTCGGGCGTGCGGATCTGGTACGCGACGTCCTTGAGCATCCCGCCGACCTTGCCGTTCTTGATCTCGTAGTAGACCTGCCCGCCGAACTGCGCGTTGTAGCGCTGCTGGTCGATCGAGAACGAGCCGTCGCCGATGATCGCGATGCCGTTGTCGACGCCGGCCACGAGGTCGTTCCACGTGGTGTTCGACGGCGACGGCAGCAGCGAGACGTTGGGCATGCGCTGGAACGCGACCGAGCCCCAGTTGTCGGCGTAGGAACAGCCGTGCGACCGCAGCGGCTGGCCCTGCCTGGCGTACCAGTCGGCGAGCCACGGCGCCTGCTCGCGCGTGGTCTGGTAGTCGTTGAAGATGCCGTTCTTCACGATGAGGAACTCATCGGGCTTCACGCCGTCGTCGTCGTAGCCGATGGTGGAGAGCGCGCCCTCCTGCGAGCGGTCGCCCTGGATGTTCATGATCGGCTTGCCGTACTGGAGCTTGCCGAGCTTCTCCTCGGGCGGGGCGATGAAGCTCGTGCCGGCGTAGTTGGCCTCGTAGCCCATCGCGCGGTCGAGCTCAGTGGGATGGCCGATGGACTCGTGGATGGTGAGCCAGAGGTTGGACGGCGCGAGGACGAGGTCGTACTTGCCGACCTCGACGGGCTTGGCCTTGAGCTTCTCGGCGGCCTCCTCGCCCCACTTGCGGGCGCGGCCGGCGAGGTCGGCGGCGACCACGTACTCGTAGCCGCGCCCCATCGGCGCGACCTCGTTGGCCGCGCGCGACTGGAAGTCGGAGAAGTCGGGCGCGACCGCGGTGGCGGTGAAGAGCGGCCAGCTGCGGACGAGCGTCTGGTCGATCACCGAGCCCTCGGTGCTCGCGAACTGGCGCTCCTGCTTCACGAAGAAGAGGACCGAGTTCACGAAGCGCACGCCGGGCACCTTCATGGCCTCGGCGTTGGCCTTGAGCAGCAGGTCGACCTTCTGCTCGAGCGGCACCTCGAAGGGGTCGGTCGTGAAGGCCGATTTCCAGGTGACGTTCGGGTAGGCCGGCGTCGGCGCGAGCATGACCGCGCGGTCGCGGGCCACGCGGTTGGCCTTGGCGATGGCGACGGCCTCGCGGGCCGCGCCCGTGACGCCCTCGCGGGTGAGGGTGCGCGTGGCCGCGAACCCCCAGCAGCCGTCGACGAGCGCGCGGACCCCGCACCCGAGGGTGTCGGTGTCGACGACGTTGATGATCTGCTGCTCGCGGGTCACGACGAAGTTCTGCCGGAACCGCGCGATGCGGCAGTCGGCGTAACTCGCGCCGGCCATCTTCGCCGCGTTGATCGCGTCGAGGAGGAGCTCCTTCGACGCGCCGCTCTGGAAGCGGTCGAGGTGCTCGTGCGCGGGCGCGGCACCCGCCCGGGCGGGCCGGGACACGATGGCCAGTCCCACGGCCGCCGCGCCCGTCGCCTTGAGGAAGTCCCTGCGATCGGTCATCAGATGGCGTCGCTCGTGCTGGTGAAGTTGAAGTCGCGGCACTTGAGCGGCGGCACGATGATCGCCTGCCCGGGACCGCCCGACTCCGAGGCGCTCACGCGCTCGGGCCGGCCCATGTCCATGAGGTTGTTCAGCATGAAGATGGGGGATTCGTTGTAGCGGAGGTTCTTGACCGGCCGCGTCACCTTGCCGTTCTCCACCAGGAACGTGCCGTCGCGGGTGAGGCCGGTGAAGAGGATGGTCCGTGGGTCCACCCCACGGATGTACCAGAAGCGCGTGACGAGGATCCCGCGCTCGGTCGACGCGATGAGCTCGTCGATGGACTTGGTGCCGCCGTTCATCGCGAGCGTGCCGCCGGCGTTGACCGGCGCCTTCCCGGTCTTCTGCGCCCAGAACCGGTCGTACGCGAGGTTCCTCACCACGCCGTTCTCGATCCAGGTGACCTTCTGGTTGGGCGAGCCATCGCCGCCGAAGGTGTTGGCCGGGACGCGCGGATCGAGCGGATCGGACGTGAGGGTCACGCGCTCGTCTACGACCTTCTCGCCGATCTTGTTTCCGCCGCCCGCCTTGGAGAAGAAGCTGCGTCCCTCGTCGGCGCCGCGCGCGTTGAGCGAGCCGGTGATCAGCTGCACGAGGTTCGCGACCGCGGTCGGTTCGAGGATCACGGTGTAGCGCCCCGGCTCGATCGCGACCGGATTCACCGACTTGCGCGCCTTCTCGATCGCGCGTTCGGCGAGGAGCTTGGGATTGATGCGGCGCCAATCGTTGTCCGACGCGCCGGCCCAGCCGGAGCCGGTGCCGTCCGGCGTGCGGACGGTCGTCGTGTACGCCGCCGCCGTCGAGCGCGAGTACGCGAACAGCCCCTTGCTGTTGGCGATCGCGAACGAGTTCGCCTGCGCTTCGAGATAGCCGGTGGAGATGAGCCCGGCCTTCCGCGCCGGCTCGGTGATCGCGCGCACGGCCTCCGCTCGCGCCTCGGGCTCGAGCGACGCGGTGGCATCGCTCCAGTTGATCGCCTGCTGATACGACTGCGGCCCGAGCTCGGGGAGCAGTTCGGGGTCCTCGGGCGCCAGGCGCGCGATGCGCTCGACGTTCTGCACCGCGGCCTTGAGCGACGCATCGTCGAGGCGGTTCACCGTGACGTTCGCGACGCGCTTGCCGATCACGGCGCGGATGGTGACCGACGCGTTGTAGTCGTCGCCGGCGGTGGAGATCTGGTTCACCGCGAAGCGCGTGTTCTGGCGCATGCCGCTGTTGACCGACACGCGGCATTCATCGGCGGTGGCGAACGAGAGCACCTTCTTCGTGATGGCTTCGCACTCGGCGCGCGAGAGGTGCGGAGCGATGGCGAACAGCGACCGGGCGGGCATCAGGCGGTCCTCCCGGTGTTGATCACGTTGATCTGGTGGTGGCGAGTGGGCGGACAGCCGTGGCTCACGGCGTTGGACTGCGCCGGCTGGCCCTTGCCGTCGCCGAACGCGCCGCCGAGTTCGTAGCTGCGCTTGCCGCCGATCATGTCGAGGGCATTCCAGAACTCCGGCGTGCGGATCTGGTAGGCGACGTCCTTGAGCATGCCGGTGATCTTGCCGCCCTTCACCTCATAGAACAGCTGGCCGCCGAACTGCGCGTTGTAGCGCTGCTGGTCGATGGAGAACGAGCCGTCGCCGACGATGGCGATGCCGTTGTCCGTCGCGGCGATGAGGTCCTCCCAGACGAGGTCGCGCTCGCCGGGCATGAGGTTCACGTTGGGCATGCGCTGGAACTGCACGTCGGCCCAGGTCTGCGCATACGAGCAGCCGTGGCTGCGCGTCGGCTTGCCGTTCTGCTTGTACCACCAGTCGAGCCACATCGCCTGCTCGCGCGTGGTCTGGTAGTCGACGAACATGCCGTCCTTCACGATGTAGAAGTCCTCGGGCGCGACGCCCTCGTCGTCCCAGCCGCAGGCCGAGAGCGAACCCGGCGCGGAGCGGTCGGCGAGGACGTTCATGAAGGTCGGACCCATGCGGAACTTCCCGAGCTTGTCCTCCGGCGGCGAGAGATAGCTCGTGCCGGCGTAGTTGGCCTCGAACCCGTACGCGCGGTCGAGTTCGGTCGGATGCGCGATGGCCTCATGGATGGTGAGCCAGAGGTGCGTCGGGTGGAGGATGAGGTCGTAGCGCCCCACCTCGACCGGCTTGGCGGTGAGCTTCTCCTTGGCCTCCTCCACCCAGCGCGCCGCGTGCTTCTTCATGTCGTTGTCGAGCACGTGCTCGTAGCCAAGCCCCTTGGGCTGGATGTCGGTGCTCTGGCGCGTCTGGAAGTCGCGGTTGTCGGCCGAGACCATGGTGACGGTCATGCCGGGCTGGGCGCGGAAGATCGTCTGCTGCGTCACCGTGCCGAGCGTGCTCGCGAAGGTCTTCTCGTCCTTGAGGAAGAACATCTGCGAGTTGACGAAGCGCGCGCCGGCGGCCATCGCGGCGGCGTTGGCCTCGAGCAGGTACGCGACCTTGTCCTCGATCGCGACGGTGAACGGATCGATCCTGATCGGCGATCGCCACACGCCGTTGGGCACCGGCGGATGATGGATGGGCGCGAGTTCGAGCGGCTTGACCATGGCCGCGCTGTTGGCGCGTGCCTGCGCGACGGCCTGGCGCGCGACGCGCACGACCTCGTCGGGCGTGAGGTTGCTCGACGCCGCGAAGCCCCACGCGCCGCGCACCAGCACGCGGACACCGAACCCGAACGTCTCGTTGTCGCCGATGTTGGTCACACGGCGCTCGCGCGTGCCGATGTTCTGCGAGCGGGCGCTCGAGATCCGGCAGTCGGCGTACTCGGCGCCGGCCGACTTGGCGGCGTCCACCGCGCGGATGGCGAGTTCCTTGTGCGCGGGGTCGCCCTGGAACACGGCCGTGTCCTGCGCGGCGGCGGGTCGGGCGAGCGAGGAGGCGAGTCCGACGGCTGCAGCGGCAGCGGCGGATTGCTGCAGGAACTGTCTGCGGGAAGCGGTCACGCGGGGACCCCAGGTGAGATGGCAGATGGCACACGGCGGATGGCGGATGATCGCCGCACCACCATCGAGGCATGTTGGCTCGACGGTCAACGCATCGCAAGGCACGGGCGTTGCCTTCGCAGGTTCGCCCCGCGATCCTTGAGACACCCCCCGCACCACGAGAGTTTCTCGGAATGCCCCGTCTGGTCATCAACGGTCGCGCGTGCGAAGCGCCGGCTGGCGCCACGATCCTCGACGCCGCCCGCGCCGCGGCGATCGACATCCCGACGCTCTGCTGGTATCCCAAGCTCCCCACCGTCGGCAACTGCCGCATCTGCCTCGTCTCGGTGGAGGGGAACGCGAAGCTCCTCCCGGCGTGCGCGACTCCGGCCGCGGACGGCATGGTCGTGCAGACGGAGTCGCAGGCGGCGGTGAAGAACCGGCAGGGCGTGCTCTCGCTCCTGCTCGAGCGGTATCCCGTGGAGACCATCACCGCGGACGGCCCGCAGACGGAGTTCGAGGCGCTGGTGCACCGCTACGGGGTGCCACTCCGCCGCTCGGGCGAGAACCCGCTCCGCACCGGTGACGAACGCCCGTCGGACCGGATCATCACGCACGACATGAGCACCTGCATCCTGTGCACCCGCTGCGTGCGCGCGTGCGAGGACATCCAGGTGGTGGGCGTGCTCGAGATGGCCCAGCGCGGCGAGCACGCCGAGATCATCGTCGGCGCGGACGGGAATCCCGAGCACGCGGGCTGCACCTGGTGCGGCGAGTGCGTGCGCGTCTGTCCCACCGGTGCGATCCACGACATCCTCCCGCTCGCGAAGCTCAAGGCGGGCGTGATGGAGCAGCCGGCGACGCAGGTGCGGTCGGTGTGTCCCTACTGCGCGGTGGGATGCCAGCTCGACCTCGAGGTGCGCGGCGGGCAGGTCGCGCGCGTCACGTCGCCGTGGATCGAGGAGGCGACGCCCAACGAGGGTTCCACCTGCGTGAAGGGACGCTTCGGCACGGACTTCGTGCTCCATCGCGACCGGCTCACGGTGCCGCTCATCCGCCGCGGGTGGGTGCGCGACGCACGGGGCGTGTGGTCGTACGATCCCTCGCAGTCGGGCTCCGCCACCTGGCCGCGTCGCGGCGGGCCGTGGGTCGACGTCGAGATCGAAGGCCACGCCGCGAAGGACCGGCGGCCGCGCACCAATCCGCTCCGTCGCTCCGACAGCGGGGCCGATGCCGCGCTGAGCGATCCGCGCGACCGCATCGCGACGCCGGCCGAATGGTACGCGCCGTTCCGCGAAGCGACGTGGGAGGAGGCGATGGACCTCACGGCGCAGCAGCTCATGCGCCTGCGCGACACGCACGGCCCGCGGAGCCTCGCGACGTTCCAGTCGGCCAAGTGCGCCAACGAGGAGAACTACATCCTCCAGAAGGCGTTCCGGGCCGGCATCGGCACCAACAACGTGGACCACTGCACGCGGCTCTGCCACGCGTCGTCGGTGAGCGCCATGCAGCGGGCGATCGCCACGTCCGCGGCCTCGGGCTCCATGCGCGAAGTGGAGCACGAGTCCGACGTGATCTTCGTCCTCGGCGCCAACACCACCGAGAGCCATCCGGTGTTCGGCGCAGCGATCAAGCGCGCGCTCAAGCGCGGCGCGAAGCTCATCGTCGCGGACCCGCGCCGGATCGAGCTCGCGGCGCGGGCGCACCTGCACCTGCAGATGACGCCGGGCACCGATGTCGCGCTGCTGAACGGGATGCTCCACCACATCCTCGCACGCGGGCTCGAGGACAGGGCGTTCATCGCCGCGCGGACGACCGGGTTCGAGGAGGTGCGCGCCGCCGTCTCGCACTATTCGCCCGAGGTCGCGGAATCGATCACCGGCGTGCCCGCCGCGACCATCCGCGCGGCGGCCGAGATGTACGCGCGCGGCCCGAGGTCGGCGACGCTGTGGGCGATGGGGCTCACGCAGCATCACACCGGCACCGACATCGTGACGTCGCTGCTCAACCTGATGCTCGCGTGCGGGATGATCGGCCGCTGGGGCGCGCCGATGATCCCCATCCGCGGGCAGAACAACGTGCAGGGCTCGAGCGACATGGGCGCGATCCCGTTCGCGTTCACCGACTATCGCCGCGTGGACGATCCCGCGGTGCGCGCCGAGTACGCGGCCGCCTGGGGCATCCCGGTGGAGCGGCTCGACCCGACGGTGGGGCTCAAGGTCACCGAGATCGTGAAGGAGGGCTCGCCGGTGCGCGGGCTGTACATCATGGGCGAGAACCCGATCATCTCGGACCCCGATGTCGCGCACGCCGAGCACTGGTTCCACGGCCTCGAGTTCCTCGCGGTGCAGGACCTCTTCCTCACCGAGTCGGCGCGCGCCGCCGACGTGGTGCTGCCGGGCTCCTCGTTCGCCGAGAAGGACGGCACGTTCGTGAACACGGAGCGCCGCATCCAGCTCTCGCGGAAGGCGGTGGAGCCGCCGGGCCAGGCGCGGGCCGACCTCGACATCGTGCTCGACCTCTCGCGTCGCCTCGGCGTGCCCACGCCGTACACGACCGCGGCCGAGGTGTTCGACGAGATCGCGCGCGTGACCCCCAGCTGGCGCGGCGTGTCGCACGCCCGGCTCGCCGAACGGGTGGGAGGGCTCCAGTACCCGGTGCCCGACGCCGCGCACGAGGGCACCGCGTTCCTGTTCGACGACCGCTTCCCGACCGCCGACGGTCGGGCGCACCTGGTGCCGGTGACCTACCTGCCGCCGGCCGAGCTGCCGGACGCCGAATATCCGTTCTTCCTCAACACCGGCCGCCAGATGTACCACTGGCACACCGGTTCGATGACCCGCCGGTCGACGGCGCTCGACTCACGCGAGAGCACGGCGACGGTGGAGCTCAACCCGGCCGATGCCGCCGAACTCGGCGTCTCGGACGGCGAGGAGATCGCGATCTCGTCGCGCCGCAACACCATCCGCATCGCCGTGCGGCTCTCCGAGCGCGTGGCGCGGAAGCAGGTGTTCATCCCGATGCACTACCGCGAGGCCGCGGCGAACCTGCTCACCAACCCGGCGCTCGACGGCCCCTCGGGGATCCCCGAGTTCAAGGTGTGCGCGGTGCGCCTGGAAGCGGTGCGGTCGGCGCTGGTGTAGCACCGCGCGCGTCGGCCGAGAGCGGGAAGGCGACGCGGAAGACCGTGCCGCGCGCGGGCACGCTGTCCACGGAGATCGAGCCGCCCGCCTGATGGACGATCCCGTGCACGGTCGCGAGGCCGAGGCCGGTCCCCTTGCCGCTCGCCTTGGTGGTGAAGAACGGCTCGAAGATGCGCGCGAGCACTTCGGGAGGCATGCCATCGCCGGTGTCATGCACGCTCAACTCGAGCATGGGGGGCCCCGGCTCGTTCCGCACCGCGAGGGCGACGCGGATGCGCCCTCCCTCGGGCATCGCGTCGCGGGCGTTGATGACGAGATTGAGCACCACCTGCTCGAGCTGCGTGGGGTCGATCCGGATGCGGGGGCACTCCGGCGGCACCTCGAGGTCCAGCGTGATGCCGCGCCCGAGCAGCGGACGCAGCAGTCCTGCCATGCCCTGCAGGAGCGCGGCGGCGTCGACGTCCTGCGGATGCACGTCGCGCCGGCGCGCGAACGCGAGCAGCTGCTGCGTGAGGCTCGCCGCGCGGCGCGCGACCGCCTGGATCTCGAGGACGTCCTTGCGTCGGCCATCGTCGGGCCCCAGCTCCCCGAGGAGGAGATCGGCGTAGCCCACGACGGACGCCATGAGGTTGTTGAAGTCGTGCGCGACCCCGCCGGCGAGGCGGCCGAGTCCCTCGAGCCGGCGCGCCTCGGCCACCTCGGCCTCGCGACGCCGGCGCTCGGTGATGCTGCGGAGCACGTGCGACGCGCCGACGACCTCGCCGCGCTCGTCGCGCACCGGCGCGTACGAGACCTCGAACTCCTCGCGCCCGCGATCCAGCCGCCCGAACGCGCGCTCGGTGCTGAACGTCTCGCCCGCCAGCGCGCGGCGCCACAGCGCCACCGACAGCTCGTGGTCGGCACCGAGGTCCTCCTGCAGCTGGTCGATCCGCATCCCCGGCTCGGCGTCGTGCCCCGTGAGGCGGAGGAATGACGCGCGCCAGGCAGGGTTCGCGGCGATGAGCACGAGGTCGCGATCCACCGCGGCGATGAGCTCGCCGGTGCTCTCGAAGAGCGAGCGCAGCTGGGCCAGCGCGGCGTTCGCGCGTCGCTCGGCCTCCTCACGCTCCTCGATCGCCACGGGGAAGATCATCGCCGGACCGAGGAGCGTGGCGATGAAGATCCAGATGCGGCGGAAGCGCTCGAGCTGGTCGGCGTCGGTGCGGCCGAACGGACCGAGATCGAGCCAGGTGGCGACGGTCACGAGGACGACGAGCAGCAGCGCGATGACCGCGATGCCCCGCGTCCCGTAGCGGAGACCGGCCCAGACGAGGAACGGGAGCGCCGCGAGCGAGGGCAGCAGGCGGCCGGCGATGGGCCCCGCCTCGTAGAAGACCATCGCGATCACCAGCGCGTAGAGCACCAGCATCACGAGGAACTCGATGACCCGGGCGCGCGTGAAGGGCCGGCCCCCGCTCCGGGAGAGCAGCGCGAGGCACGAGCCGATGAGCGCGGCGCCCGACGTGGATGCGGCGAGCCACCACGCCCATCCCGAATAGCTGGCCCCCTCGATCCCGCCGGGGATCCGCACGAGGAGGCTCGCGACGATCGTCGTGGGGATCGCGCCCAGCACAACCGCGAGGAGCAGGCCCGCGTACGGCGTCGTGCCGCTGAGCGGCGAGACCTCGCCGGCGAGGCGCTCATAGAGCAAGGTGATGGCGAGCGCCTGACCGATGAGCAGCGCGATGGCCGCGACGAGGCGCGACGCGCCGGCGCCGGTGCTGAAGGCGACGGGCGCGAGCGCGACGAGCAGCGCGAGGGCGCACGCGACGACGGCGTGCGTGCGCCGGGCGGGCGGCGCGGCCAGCACGAGCGCGGCGCACAGTCCGTGCGCCGGCCACGGGACGATGGCCCCGGCGAACTGGCCGAGCTTGGGCGAGGTGGCGAACACGACGACGCCCATGACCGCGGCCGCCGCGTAGAGCGCGGCGGGCGACGGCGGTGACCAGGCGTGCGGCGCAGCTTCGCGGTGTGACACGATGCGTTCGGTTCCCGGTGCGCCCCCCTTTCTTCCCGGGGAGGGGGCGGCGACGTTTCAGGGCCGTGTCGGAGTCGATGCGGCCTCGCTAGAAGTATGTCCTCCGCTTCCCCGAATCCGTGAGTCCCCGGTGCGCGCACTGGTCAAGGCATCCGCTTCCCCCGGCTTCGTCCTCAAGGACGTCCCCGTTCCCAGCCACCGCGAACACGAGGTCCTCATCCGGGTGAAGGCGGCCGGGGTCTGCGGCACCGATGTGCACATCCACGAATGGGACGCGTGGGCCCAGGGCCGCTGCAAGCCGCCGTTCGTCGTGGGCCACGAGTTCGCCGGCGTGGTGGAGAAGGTGGGATCGCTGGTGACCGACGTGCGCGTCGGGGACCGCGTGACGGCCGAAGGGCACATCGTCTGCGGGCACTGCCATCTCTGCCGCACGGGCAACGCGCATGTGTGCCCCAACACGCGGATCATCGGCGTGGACCGCGACGGCGCGTTCGCGGACTACATCGTGATGCCGGCGTCGAACGTCTGGCCGCTCGACGCCGACGTGCCGTTCGAGATCGGCGGCATCCACGACCCCATGGGCAACGCGTTCCACACGGCGCTGCACGGCACCGAGGTGTCGGGGAAGACGGTGCTCGTCACCGGGTGCGGTCCGATCGGCATCTTCGCGGTGGGCATCGCCAAGGCGGCCGGCGCGTCGCACATCGTCGCGAGCGACGTGAACCCCACGCGCCTCGCGCTGGCCACGCGGATGGGTGCCCACTCGGCGGTGCACCCCAAGGACGCCGATGCCGCCGTGCAGTCCGCGACGCACGGCCTGGGCGTGGACGTGGTGCTGGAGATGAGCGGCGTGCCCGCGGCGATCCATCAGGCGTTCAAGCTCGTCCGCGTGGGCGGCCGCGTGCAGATGCTCGGCATTCCCGCCAAGCCGATGGACGTCGACTTCGCGACCGAGGTGATCTTCAAGGGGATCACCGTCTACGGCGTGGTGGGACGCCGGATGTACGACACGTGGATCCAGATGACGCAGTTCCTGCGGTCCAAGCAGTTCGACCCGACGCCGGTGATCACGCACCGGTTCCCGCTGGAGCAGCATGCGGAGGCGATCGCGGTGATCAAGTCGGGAGAAGCGGGGAAAGTGGTCTTCGAGATCTCCTGAACTGCCACTGCGCTGTGGGTGGTGGGTGGTGGGCTGTAAGTTGTTGATGCAGTGACCTGCCGCGCGCCCGACCTGCATCGCTGCCCACGACCCACAATTCACAGCCCACAGCGCCGTTCATGAACCAGACCTTCGTCAACCAGCTGCAGTCCGGCCTCGACGACCTGTCCGCCAAGGGCACTCTCAAGAAGCTCAACCACCTCGCCTCGCCCCAGGCGGCGCGCGTCCAGATGGAAGGACGCGGCGAGGTGCTCATCCTGAGCTCGAACAACTACCTCGGCCTGTGCAACGAGCCCGAGGTCGTCGACGCGGGGATCGCGGCGCTGAACCGGTTCGGCGCGGGCACCGCGAGCGTGCGGTTCATCTGCGGCACGTTCACCGTGCACCGCGAGCTCGAGACCGCACTGGCGCGCTTCGTCGGCACCGAGGCGGCGATGAGCTACGTCTCGGCGTGGAACGCCAACGAGGGCCTCACCGCCTCGATCGTGGAGGAGGGCGACTTCGTCATCTCCGACGCGCTCAATCACGCGTCGATCATCGATTCGGTCCGCCTCGCCAAGGCGATCACCAAGTGCACGACGGCCGTCTATCAGCACAGCGACATGGACGACCTCGTCGCCAAGCTCAAGGCCAACGCCAAGGCGCGCCGCAGGATCATCTGGACCGACGGCGTGTTCTCCATGGAAGGCTCGATCGCCAAGCTGCCGCAGATCCTCCAGGTCGCGCGCGACCACGACGCGATCGTCGTGATGGACGACTCGCACGCGACCGGCGTGCTCGGCACCATGGGACGCGGCACCGCCGAGCATTTCGGCGTGCTCGGCGAGGTGGACATCATCACGAGCACGCTCGGCAAGGCACTCGGCGGCGCGGCGGGCGGCTTCGTCGCCGGGCCGGCCGCCCTCACGAACACGCTCACGCAGCGCTCGCGGCCGCAGCTCTTCTCCAACGCGCTCCCGCCGACGGTCGCGGCGAGTTCGCTGGCGGCGGTGGAGTTCATCGAGGCGCATCCGGAGCGCGTGCAGATGCTGCGCGAGAACGCGGCCTACTTCCGCGCGGCCATCAAGGAGGCCGGCTTCAGCCCGCTCGAGGGGGACACGCCGATCGTGCCGATCATCATCGGCGAGACGTCGGATGCGATCCGGATGAGTGAACTGCTGCTCGACGAGGGGATCTTCGTGACCGGGTTCGGGTTCCCGGTGGTGCCGCATGGGACGGCGCGGCTGCGGTGTCAGATCTCCGCGGCGCATACGCGGGATGATCTCGACTATGCGGTGCGGGCGATCAAGAAGGTCGGGATGCAGGCCGGCGTGATCCGATAACAGCGAGGAGCGAAGGGAAAGAGCGAGAAGCGAGACAACTGAGGGAGAGGGTACGGAAATGGAAAGTGAGGGGGAAGGTGTGAGAGGCGTCTCTCACTCGCTCCCTCACTTCCATACTTCACTCTTGGCTCTCGCTTCTCGCTCTTTCGACTCGCTCCTCGCTCCTCGTTCCTCGCCGTAAACACAGAACCCCGCGCCACATGCACGACCCGGGATCGGGCCCGCGCACATGGGGATAGCGGCGGCCCCGTCTACACGCCAGCCACCGCCGGGTATGTCGGCTCTCCTTGGCCGTCCGGAATCCACCACGCCCACAAGAGCGGAGGTTCACACAAGCCGTACTGGTTCTCGTCAGTCGGGTTCGTGGTGTTCGCGCTGAACGGCACCTCTACCCTCTAGACGCATTCGATACGCGGTCGGAAGGTGGAGGCACTGAGAATGCAGCAGTGTCTACGCTCGCAGCGAGATACTGAATGCGGCTTCTGCTCTCAACACGTACGCGCGGAATGGTCCGCCCCGAGGCCGACTCCCCGGAGAAGATGAGTGGAACTTCTTGGATCGGCGGCCGAGTGCGGTGAGGGCACTCATACTAACGATGCGTGTACGGAGGGCATGGGCGTTCGATGGTTCGGCTGGCTCTTGTTCCTCAAGACCTTTCCGGAGCGGCGAGAGATGCGCTGGAAGGATCGGCGCGCGCGCGTGGGATGGCTGGTGATTCTGATCTCGGCGTTCGCCTGCACAGGTCCCGTCAGGCCCAGCGACCTCAGCGGCATCGAGCCGTTCGTGCCGCTCGCTGGCTATCGCGACCTCTGGACACAAGTCGAGGGCTGTTCCGACTCGACAGGGGATTTCGATCGCGTCCGCTGGTATGTCACCACGGAGACCAGGGCATTCGAGTACCGAGGCCAGCAGCTTGGCGGATACTGGTTCCCGAGCCACGAGATCGTGCTCGGATCCGGCTTCATCCGGGACGAGAAGACCATCCGCCACGAGATGCTTCACGATATCCTCAACTCGGCTGCACACCAGCGTGAATACTTCGTCACCAGGTGCGGCTCGCTCATCGCCGCCGCCACCGCCTCGTGATCGATCTCAGCTGCTCAGGGAGCATGCGACGATCGATTGGCACATACGCGAAATCCGAACGAGAGGTTGAACGTCAGTGCGGGGCGTCCGGATGATCCGGACGCCCCGCCTTTTCATGCATTCGACGCGCGCGCCGTCAGGCGCGCACGATCACTCGTCCTTCTTCGCCTTCGCCTTCTTGGCCGGCGCCTTCTTGGCCTTCGCTTCCTTCTCGGCCTTCGGCGCCTTCTCCGCCTTCGCGGGCTTGGCGTCCTTCACCGCACCCTTCTTGCCCTTGCCCTTCTTCGAGTCGTCGGCGACGGGCTCCGCCTCGACGGCCACGGCCGGCGCGGCCGGCTCGTCGACCATGCCGAGCAGGAGCAGGCCCTGCGGGATCCCCGCCGGCTTCCCGCCACCACGACGATTGCTCGGCACTGAGCGCTGACCCATGCCGCGCGGCGCCGGCGCCGCCGCGACCGCGGTAGGCGTCGCCGCCTTCTCCGCCACCGCGAGCTGATCGGCGATGCTCGCCGCGCCCGACGCCGCGAGCACCTCGAAGGCCTCGCCGCGCTTGCGGAGGTCGACGATGCCGGCGTCGTGCGCGTCCTTGAGGATGCGCGCGAAGTTGCGCTCGGAGAGCGACTCGCTGTCGCGGCCGAGGAGCTGATGGGCCTTCACCCGCACCTTCTCGCTCGGGACCGGGTCCTCGGCGTTCGCGACCGCGGCGACCGCGTCACGGACGAGGCCGAACGCCTCGTCGCGCGTGAGACGGATGCCGGCGGCGCCGATCGACTGATCGCCGGTCGGACGCGGCGTGTGCTCGCGCGGGGGGCGCGGCGTGTGCGGACGTCCTGCCGGCGCCGCAGCCGCGACCGGCGCGGCGGCCGGGGTCACCGCGGCCTCGACGACCGCCGTGCCCTCGGCGGGCGTCGCCGCGGCATCGCGCGGACGATCGTCACGATCGCGACCACGTCCACCGCGGCCCCGACGGCCGCGACGGCCGCGACCATCGCGTTCCTCGCGATCCCCATCGCGCTCGGCGGCCGGCGCCGCGGCGGCCGGAGCGGCGGCCGCCTCGCCGCCCTTCCCCTTCGGCGGCCCGACCTCGAGCTGGCCGTTCTCGAGCTTGTGCACGTGGAGCAGCCCCTTGGACTGCGCCTCGAGGCAGAAGCGCGAGAACTTCGACATGCCGAGTTCCTTCTCGTCGAAGTTCGAGTCGATCTCCTGCATGACCTGCTTGAGGCGGTCCGAGCGCATCACGTCGCCGTTCTTCTGCATGCGATTGATCGCTTCGGTCACCAGCTCGTACGGGTCCCACTTCTTGGTGCCCGTCTCGTCGCCCGACTTCACGAGGCCGGCGAGGGCGTTGTAGCTGTAGTACTCGTCGCAGTTCTGCACGAGCAGGTCGCTCGAGCTCTCCTTGATGCCCACGCCGATGACGTACTTGCCGTACTCCTTGAGCTTGAGCACGAGCGACGAGAAGTCGCTGTCGCCCGAGAGCAGGATGTACGTGCCGATCTCGGGGCGGGTGAACACGAGCTCGATCGCGTCCACCGCGAGGCGGATGTCGGTCGCGTTCTTCTTCGACGAGCCGTAGGCCGGCGCGAAGATGAGGTCGATCGACGACTCGCTGAGCGGGACGATGTACTGCGGGTAGCGGCGCCAGTCGGCGTAGGCGCGCTGGACGGCGACCTTGCCGGAGATGATCGCGCTGCTGAGGAGGTTGCGGAGCTCCGTCTGCAGGTCGGAGCGGATCCCCATCGTGACGTTGTCGAAGTCGATGAGGAGGGCGGCGTTGGGCGCGTGCGTGTTGTTCGCCGCGGTCATCGCCTGCGGGCCCCGGTGGAGGGGCGCGACCGCAGCGCGCGCGGGACGCGCGCCTGCGGCGTGGGAGGTGCGTGGATGCATCTGTTCCTGGCCGATCGGGCCGATTGAGTGTGCTGGCGCGGGGGCGCTCGCGCTCAGCCACTCGTCCGGACGCTCACACAGTCCGGAGGACGCCACTGGCGCAAACACACTCCCGCCTCGGGGCGCCCGGCGTGCCGATGGTCGCGCTCCAAGGGCAGCGATCATCGACGCGCTAGGCGCGTCCCGCCACGAAACCTAGCGCGGATGGGCGCAAATGACAGTGGGGGGCCGACTTCCGCCCGTGCGCGGCCCTCCGCCGACGCATAGACTTGAAGGTCGAAACCACCCTTTTCGCGCCCCCGTACGGGCCCCAGGACTCGTGAAGCTGCCTCGCTTCCGGACCCGGCTGTTTCTCATCCTCGCGCTCTTCGCGTTCGTGCCCGCGATCCTGCTCACCGCAGCGTGGAGCTACGCCGCGGGAGCGACGATCCCGCTCCTCAGCGGATCGGGCGCGTGGGAGCAGGTCGCCGCGAGCGGCGACCGCGCGATCGCGCTCGCCCGGGCCAGGCCGGGCTCCGCGGAGACGGAAGCGGCGCTCGCCGAGCATCAGGCGGTGCTGGCCGAGTCGCGGGTGCGTGCGCTGCAGCTGCGCTTCATCACCGAACGCTCCACGCGGGCGATGGCGATCGCCGGCCTGCTCCTCGTCGCGCTGCTCACCATCCTCGCGTCGCGCGTCGCGGGCCACCTGAGCCGGCAGCTGTCGCGCCCGCTCGACGAGCTCGTGGGCTGGACCGGCCGCATCGCCAACGCCGAACGCCTGCCGCTCCCCAACGAGGGCGAGGCGAAGGGCGCGCCGGAGTTCAGCGTGCTCCGCGAACGGATGCGCACCATGGCCGCCGACCTCGAGAAGGGCCGGCAGGCCGCCCTCGAGGCCGAACGCCTCTCGGCGTTCCGCGAGTCGGCCCGGCAGGTGGCGCACGAGCTCAAGAACCCGCTCACGCCCATCCGGTTCGCGGTCGCATCGCTGCGGCGCTCGTCGCAGCCCGAGCAGCGCGACGCGATCGAGGTGCTCGACACCGAGTCGGCGCGGCTGGAGGCGATGGCGAAGAGCTTCGCGCAGTTCGGCCGGCTCCCCGAGGGCCCCACCGCGACGGTGGACCTGCTCGAGCTGGCGCGCGAGACGGCGCGCACGACGATGCCCGCCACCATGACGGTGCGCATCGACGGCGGCCACGGCGTGCTGGTGCTCGGCCAGCACGACGCGCTGCAGCGGGCGCTGTCGAACGTCATGCTCAACGCGGCCGATGCCACGGCGGGCACGGGGACGGTGGAGGTGACGGCGCGGGTGGTGGGCGGCGAGGCGGTGCTCTCGGTGAAGGACGACGGCGTCGGGATCGCGGCCGAGCAGCTGCCGCGCATCTTCGACCCGTACGTCACGCAGAAGACGGGCGGCACGGGCCTCGGACTCGCGATCGTGAAGCAGACGGTCGTCGCGCACGGGGGACGGGTGGAGGCGGTGAGCGCGCCGGGTGAGGGGACCGAGATCCGGCTCCGCTTCCCGCTCGCGAACGGACGGCACGGATAGGAGAACGACATGGACGACATCCTCGCGATCGGCGGGTTCTTCACGACGATCATCGTGATCGTGATCGGGCTGCCGCTGGTGAAGGCGTACGTCAGGAAGCAGGAGCGCATGGGCGTCGTGAGCCCGGGCGAACGCGAACGCGACGAGCGCCTCGCGCGCATGGAGACGGCGATCGAGTCGATGGCCGTCGAGATCGAACGCATCTCCGAAGGCCAGCGGTTCGTCACGCGACTGCTCGCCGAGCGCGAATCGGCGAAGGTCCTGCCGGCGGTCGAGGAGCGTCGCTGATGGGCGGCCCGGTCATCCTCATCCCGCTGCTCGCCATCGGGCTCGGCATCCCGTTCGTGGTCGCCCCGCTCATCCGGTCCATCACGCGCCGCATCGACGCGCTCCCCTCCAAGCCGGACGCCGAGATGGCGGCGCGCATGGAGAGCATCGAGCGCAACATCGACGTGATCGCGGTGGAGGTCGAGAAGCTCGCCGAAGGCCAGCGCTTCGTGACGAGGCTCCTCGCTGAACGCGAACGCGCCGGCGGGGTACTGCCCCCGACGCGCGACTGACCCGCACCGGCTCCCCATGCCCTCGATCCTGATCGTCGACGACGAGCCCAACATCCGCCGGATGGTGGGCGCCCTGCTGGGCACCGAGGGCTACGAGGTCCGCGACGCGAGCGACGCGGCGGCCGGGCTGGCCCGGGCGGTGGAGTACGAGCCCGACCTCGTGCTGCTCGACCTCATGATGCCCAACCCGACGGACGGCCTCGAGCTCCTCGAGCAGCTGCGCGGCCGCTTCCCCGACCTGCCCGTGGTCATGATGTCGGGCCGCGCCGGACTCGCCGATGCGGTGAAGGCCACGCGGCTCGGCGCGGTGAACTTCCTCGAGAAGCCGCTCACCCCCGAAGGCGTGCTGCTCGCGATCGCCGGCGCGCTCGAGCTCCGCCAGGCCCGTCGCGAGCGCAGCGCCCTCCGCGCGGACCTCGGCCTCGCCGGCGAGCTCGTGGGCGACTCGCCGGCGATGCGCGCCGTGCGCGAGATGATCGGCCGGGTGGCCCCGAGCGACGCGCGCGTGCTCATCGGCGGCGAGTCGGGGACGGGCAAGGAGCTCGTCGCCTCGGCGATCCACGCGCAGAGCCCGCGCAAGGACAAGCCGTTCGTGCGCGTGAACTGCGCGGCCATCCCGCGCGACCTCGTGGAGAGCGAGATGTTCGGCCACGAGCGCGGGAGCTTCACCGGCGCGACCGAGCGCCGCATCGGACGGTTCGAGCTCGCGCACACCGGCACGCTGCTGCTCGACGAGGTGGGGGAGCTCTCGCCCGAGGCGCAGGCCAAGCTGCTCCGCGCGATCGAGGCGCGCGAGATCGAGCGCGTGGGCGCGGCCAAGCCCATCCGCGTGGACGTGCGGATCCTCGCAGCGACCAACCGCGACCTGGCGCGCGAGGTGCGCGAAGGCCGGTTCCGCGAGGACCTGTTCTTCCGGCTCAACGTCATCCCGATGGGGATCCCCCCGCTGCGGGAGCGGCCCGGCGACATCGCGTCGCTGGTCTCGCACTTCGCCGCGCTCAACCGCCGGCGCTCGGGCCAGGCGGCGCCGCTGTGGACGCAGGAGGCGATCGACGCGCTCTCGCGCTATCGCTGGCCGGGCAACGTCCGCGAACTCGCCAACATCGTCGAGCGGCTGAGCATCCTCTTCGCCGGCCAGTCGATCGGCGCGCCGGAAGTGGCGAGCGTGATCCCGGCGGGCGAGCACACGACCGCCAAGCCGACCGTCCTGCCCGACGGCGAGCGGCTCGACGGGGCGCTGAGCGAGACGCTCGACGAGTACGAGCGGCTCCTCATCACCCGCGCGCTGTCGGCGGCCAACGGCGTGGTGGCCGAGGCGGCGCGGCGGCTGCAGACCGACCGACCGAATCTGTACCGCCGGATGAAGCGCCTCGGCATCGCGGGCGCGGCGGAGTGATGCGCCGCGCGGCCGGGCAAGCGTCCGCTTCTGACACGCCGGACCTGACACACCTCGCGCCGCGCTCTATTGAGGCGGCCCTCGGCACGCCTCCTGCCTTTGGACGTGCCGTCCTGAACCGAACGGAGTCTCGCATGCGGAACCTGCTCCTCCTGACCGCCCTCACCCTGGGACTCGCGCCGACGGGCGCCGCGCAGCAGCGCGCGCGCACCGCGGGCACCATGTGGGGCGCGGTCGGCATCTACAACAACGCCGGCACGACGCGCATCTCGGGGCCGCTCGACGTGGCCGCCGAGCGCGAGATCACCGGCGATGTGGCGGTGCTCAACGGCCCGGTGACGATCGCCGGACGCATCACCGGCTCGCTCGTCGCGATCAATGCCGACGTGCGGCTCAAGGCCGGGGCGCGCATCGGCGACGACGTGCTCATCGTCGGCGGCGTGCTCACGCGCGAGGACAGCGTGACCGTGGGCGGCGAGGTGCGGACGCAGGCCGAGCTGCTGCGGTACACCATCGAGGGCGAGCGCCTGGTGCCGGAAGAGGATCGCGGCGGCGAATGGCGCCCGCGCATCGACCGGCCGGGCCGCGACCGTCGCGACGCGTACACCGACCTGTTCTTCCTCGCGGCGCGCTCGTACAACCGTGTCGAGGGCCTGCCGATCCTCGTGGGCCCGCGCTTCCGCCGCCCGACGGACTGGGGGCGCATCCAGGTGGAGGCGTTCGGCGTGGTGCGCACGGCCGAGCCCATCCGCTGGGACCGCGGGACGCTCGGGCACGATGCGCGATTCGACCTGCGGCTCGGCGTGCGCAACGGGCTGGTGCTCAGCGGCCGCGCGTTCGACGTCGTCGACGCGGTGGAGAACTGGCAGCTCACCGACACCGAGGCGGGCCTGGCGACCTTCCTGCTCCATCGCGACTTCCGCGACTACTACGGCCGGCACGGCTGGGAGGCAGGGATCGGCGGGCGGCTGGGCGAGGAGGCGTCGCTCAACTTCGTCGCCGGCAGCGAGCAGTGGCGCAGCGTGGAGGCGCGGCAGCCGTTCACGCTCCGCAAGGACATGGAACGCTGGCGCATCAACTCGCCCATGGACGTGGGTCGGGTGGACCTCGCGTCCGTCCGGCTGCGCGTCGACACGCGCGAGCGCGTGCGGTCGCCGCTGCTGGGCGGCTGGTACCTGAGCACCGACATCGAACGCGGCAGCGGGACCATCACGCGCGAGTACGGCCCGGGCCCGGTGGGCCCGATCGCCCCCGAAGAGGTGAACTACACGCGCGGATTCCTCGACGCGCGCCGCTACAACCGCATCTCGCCGGGGACCGAGCTGAACCTCCGCATCGTGGCGGGCGGCTGGCTGGGCGGCGATCGCCTGCCGCTGCAGCGTCGCCTGTCCATCGGCGGCCCCGGGTCGGTGGAGGGCTATGACTTCCGCCGCAACTGGTACGACGCCGACGACGTGTTCGCGTGCGGCGGCATCGCCGCGTGGGATGGCCGTCCGACGCTCTGCGACCGCATCGCGCTCGCGCAGGTGGAACTCCGGCAGTCGCTCGACTTCGACTGGTACCACGGCGACCGCTGGTGGCGCTTCCGCGACCTCACGCCCGCGTGGGTCCTCTTCGCCGACGCCGGCCGCGGCTGGACCACGCCCGACTCCCCGGGTGCCGTGAGCCACGGGAACGGTCTCCCGCCGCTCTCGACGTTCCGCACCAGCATCGGGGCGGGAATCGACCTGGGGGAGATCGGATTCTACTTCGCGAAGTCGGTCTCCACGCCCGACGAGACGCTCAACTTCACCGTCCGCCTCACCCGACGCTTCTGACGCGCCGCACCCTCCTCGCCCTCCTCCTCGTCGCGGGCGCGCCGGTCTCACCGCTGGCGTCGCTCGCGGCGCAGGCGCGTCCGGGCGTGGAGATCCAGCTGCCGACGGCGACGCGGCTCTCGGCCGAGGGACCGCTCGTGCGCGGCCGGGCGATCCTGCTCGATGCGTACCTGCGCGAACTGCTCGAGAACGGGTTCCCCGCACGGCTGCACTACCGCGTGGAGCTGTGGGCCGACGGGCGGTTCTTCGACGAACTGCAGCGCTCCGCCGAGTGGGAGGTGCGCGTGGCGTACCGCGCGGTGGAGCGGCAGTACGAGGTGATCCAGGTGGTGGGCCAGCGCCCGCTCTCGCTCGGCTCCTTCGTGCGGCTCGAGGACGCGGATGTCGCCGCGTCGCGCCCGGTGCGCGTGCCGCTGCGCGCCCCGGCGGAGGATCGCCGATTCTACTACCTCGTCACGCTCGAGGTGGAAGCGCTCTCGGTGAGCGACCTCGACGAGGTGAATCGCTGGCTCAGCGGGGACCTCTCGCCGGCCGTGCGTGGTCAGCGCAACCCCGGCAGCGCGCTCGGCCGCGGACTGCGCTCGCTCGCGACGCGCCTGCTGGGTGGCGAACGGCGCACGTACGCGGAACAGAGCCCGACCTTCCGCCCCACGGGCTGAACGCACGAGCGGGTGAGGTGCGACTCACGTCGCACCCCACCCGCCCGGCTCGGTTCACGCCCCCCCGACGCTCGCCGAGACTGCGGTCCTGCGTGTCGTCAGACGCGGCGCGTGTGCGCCGGCGTCCCGCGACGTCCCTGCTGCATGCTCGGCACCCGGCGGTCGCTGCGCGACGCGGACGGCGCCCGGCCGCCCGACACGCTGAGCGTGAAGGCCGCGACCGCCTCCTGCATGGACGACGCCTGGCTCGAGAGCTCCTCGGCCGCCGCCGCCGACTCCTCGGCGTTCGCCGCCGCGGACTGCGTGCCGCCGCTGATCTGCGTGACGGCGACCGTCACCTGCTCCAGCCCGACGCGCTGCTGGTCGGCCGCGGCGACGATCTCGCGCATGACCTCGGTGACCTTGCTGGTGCGCTGCGAGATGTCGCCGAGCGCCTCGGTGACACGCTGCGTGACGCTCACGCCGGACGAGGCGTTGGCCGCCGACTCCTCGATGAGGGCCGAGGTGGACTTGGCCGCATCGGCGGCGCGGATGGCCAGCGCACGCACTTCGTCGGCGACGACCGCGAAGCCGCGGCCCGCCTCGCCGGCACGCGCCGCCTCGACGGCCGCGTTGAGCGCGAGCAGGTTGGTCTGGAACGCGATCTCGTCGATCTTCTTCACGATCGCCGCGGTGGCCCGCGCCGACTCGGCGATGCGCCCCATCGCGCCGACCAGCTCCTGCAGACCCGCCTCGCCGCGCGACGTGGCTTCCTGCGCGCCCTCGGCGACCTTGCGGGCCTGGCCGGCGGCCTCGGCCGCCTGCTTCGCCATCGCCTCCACCTCGTTGAGCGAGCTGGAGATCTCCTCGACGCTCGCGGCCTGCTCGCCGGCGCCCTGCGCCAGCGACTGGCTGCCGTCGGAGATCGCCGAGGCGGCGACCGTCACCTGCTCGGCCGAGCGCGCGACGCCGGTGAGGGCGTCCTCGAGGTTCTGCGCGGCGGCGTTGATGGAATCCTTGATCTTCGCGTGGTCGCCGGCGTAGTCGCCGTGGACGCGCGCCGTGAGGTCACGGGCGGCGAGCCGCTCCAGCACGTCGGCCGCCTCGTTGATCGGCGTGACGACCGTGTCGAGGATGTCGTTCGTGCCCTGCACGAGGTCGCGGAACGCGCCCTCGAAGCGCGCGGCATCGCCACGCGACTGGAGGTCGCCCGCGATGGCGCGCGTGTTGAGCGTGGTGCCTTCCTCGATGACCGCGCGCACGACGCCCTGCGTCGCGACGAAGTCCTTGATGGTCGACTGCATGGTACCGATCATCGCATCGACGGTGTCGGCGAGGCGGCCGACCTCGTCCTGGCGCGCGAGGTGGAGCGGCTGGGTGGTCGGCTTGGGCTCGACGCTCAGATCACCCGTCGCCATGGCGCGGATGCCCTTGCTGAGGTCGGCGATGCACACCGAAGCGAGCCGCTCGGCGCGCGACACGGCGAGCTCGAGGGGGCCGGTGATGTCCCGCGTGAGGAAGAAGCCGAGGCCGAGCGCGCCGAGGACGGCGAACACGAGCACGACGATGATGATCCAGCGCCCGCGGGAGGCGCTGGCCGACGCCGCGTCCACGTTCGCGTTGGCGAACGTCATCTGCATGGCGACCAGCGAGTCGGCATCGGCGGTCGCCGCCGAGAAGACGCGCTTGCCGCGCGCGACGAGCGGCGCCGCTTCCTTGGCGAGCCCCGCCTCGAGCAGCGACTTCACCGAGTCCACGTGCTCGCGATACTTGGCGAGCGAGGCGCGGAACACCTGGTACTGCGCCTCCTCCTCGGCCGTCCGCGTCAGCGGCTCGTAGATGGCCAGGCCGGCCTCGATCTCCTTCGCGACGGCAGTGTCCATGTCGGCGAGGTTCGCGCGGTACGCGAACTCGTCGCCCCGCTCCTTGACCGACTGCGCCGCGAGCTCGAGACGGCGCAGGTCCGCGAGGCCGATGTTCGCGAGCATCACGCCGCGGAGCGACGGCAGGTTGTTCTGCCCGATCGACCTGGTCGCGGTGCCGAGCGAGGACATCGAGACGAGGCCGACGACGCCGACCACGAACACGAGGAGTGCGACACCAACGAATCCGCTGGTGAGCTTGGTGCCGATGCGGAAGCGAGCAAGCATGGGAGGGACGCCTGGGCGAGAGGAGGGGTGAGGGGAAACGGATTCCCCATCACTATTCTCGACCGCATGTGGAAATCCCTGAACGCCCCCGTCCGGGGCGGCCTGCTCAGCCCGTGAGGTGCCGGGCCTCTGGGGGCAGGGTGCCACCGTTCCGGCGCTCGAGCGCCTCGAGCTTGTGCACCACCTCGGCTCCATAGAAGAGCTTGATGTAATGCGCCTGGGTGGGGGTCAGGCGGCGCACGGCCCAGGAGAGGTGCACGAAGTGGGGCTCCACCGGCGCGTGCAGCAAGTGCATGCCGATCTCGTGGACGAGATGGTCGGCCTTGCGCGTGTTGCACCCCGAGCAGGCGGTGACGACGTTGGTCCAGACGTTGAGCCCGCCCCGCGAGATGGGCACCACATGGTCGCGTGTGAGCGACTCCCGCGGCCGGAGCTCCCAGCTCCAGCGGCCGCAGTACTGGCACCGGTACGAGTCGCGCGCGAACAGGAAGGTGTTGGTCACCTGGCGGCGGAAGCGGCGCGGCACGTGGACGAACTTCCGGAGGCGGATGACCGCGGGCCGGGGCAGCGCCAGATGCTCGGAGCGGACCGTCAACGCCCGGTCCGCTTCCACGATCTCGGCCTTCCCGTCGATCACCAGCCGAAGGGCCCGCTTGAGCGGGACCATCGTGAGGGGTTCGAACGAGGAGTTCAGCGCGAGACAGCCGACGGTCACATGATCCTCCAGCGGGGACATGAGTGCCGACGCGAAGTCTAACCGGGCGTGCGAGCGCGGCGCCACTGCGCGAGCCGGGATGCCGCCGCTTCCACGCGGCGCGTGACGGCGGCGTCGTACCCCCGCACGACGCCGTCGCGAACGCGCTCGTCCCCCGCGACGACCACACGATGCGCGCGCGCGCCGGCCGACGCGAAGATGAGCGCGACCGCCGGGTCCTCGCCGGGCGCGCTCAGCCCGTCGAGACGGAACGCCGCGAGATCGGCCTGCTTGCCCGGCGTGAGCGACCCGATGGTCGCGTCGAGCCGGAGCGCCTCCGCGCCGCCCATGGTCGCGAGCCGGAGCGCCGACCGCGCCGGCACCGCATCGGCCTTCCCCAGTCGCGCGCGCTGCGCGAGCGACGCGAGTCGCGCCTCGCCGAGCAGGTCCATCGCATCATTCGACGCCATGGAGTCCGAGCCGAGGCCCACACGCGCGCCCGCCGCGAGGAACTCGGCCAGCGGCGCCGTGCCGTGCCCGAGCTTGGCGTTGGATGCGGGGCAGTGCGCCACGCCGCACCCCGCGTCCGCGATCCGGCGCACATCGTCCGCCGAGGCGCGGACGCAGTGGATGAGCAGCGTACCGGCGCGCAGCAGGCCCGCCTCGCCGAGGAGCGCGACCGGCCCGAAGCCGCGCGGCCCCACCGCGATGCCGCGCCCGCGCAGGAGATCGGCGAACGCCCCGCGGCCATGCCGCACGAGGTCGTCCTCCGCCGCGCTCTCCGCCGCGTGCACCGCCACCGGCAGTCCTTCGCGCGCCGCGAATCCGGCGACCGCCGCGAACAGCGCGCTCGATACCGAATAGGGGGCGTGCGGCGAGACCCCCACCTGCACGCGTTCGGTGGCGCGCGCGCGCATCTCGGCGACCGCCTGCTCCAGCTGGCGCATGGACTCGGCGCACTGCGCCGCATCCGGACCGAAGACCTCGCGGAAGGCGATGCCGCGCGCCCCGAGCGCGCGCAGGGCCTCGAACGGCGCCGAGTTGTCCGCGGTGTCCCCGAAGGTGGTGACGCCACGCGAGAGTCCCTCGGCGACGCCGAGGAGCGCCGCATCACGGAAGTCGGCGGCGGAGAGCAGCTCGCGCTTGGCCGCGGTGAGCGTGCGCACCCAGTCGAAGAACGCGAGATCCTCCAGGCCACCCCGCATCATCGTGAGGTCGAGATGCGTGTGCGCGTTCACGAGGCCCGGCACGAGGATCGAGTCGCCGAGCTCCTCGTCGCGGCCGCCGGAGGCGAGCGCGGGGGCCTGCGCGCGCGGCCCCACCCAGGTGATGCGATCGCCCTCGGTGACCACCGTCCCGTCCGCGATCGGCGGCGTCGCGACGGGCAGCACCCACCGCGCGTGCCAGCGGACCGGTGCGGTCACGGGATCCGCGAGCACTCGGTCTGGGGCTCGGTGCCGGGGAGGAAGTACTCCACGCGCACCGAGTCGGACATGCAGGCCGGACCGGCGCGGAGTCCGGTCGCGGGGTCGATCGACACGGCGACGATGCCGAACGGCCGCGGCCAGTCGGGCGCGTTGGGCTTCCGCTCGTAGACCTCGCGCATGAACGCCGTCCACGCCGGCGCCGCGAGCCGGCCGCCCTGCGCGTTGTCCATGATGCGCTTGGGCTGGTCGAAGCCCATCCACACGCCGGCGACGAGGTCGGTGGTGTAGCCGATGAACCAGACGTCGGTGTACTCGTTGGTCGTGCCGGTCTTCCCCGCCGCGGGGAGCGTGAAGCCGCCGCGCCGCACGGCCGTGCCCGATCCGCGCGTGATGACGTCCTTCATCATGTCGACCATGATCCACGCCTCCTCGCGGCCGAGCACCTGGATGCGCTCGGGCTGCGCCTCGAACAGGCGGCGCCCGTCGAGCGTCTCCACGCGGAGGATCGGCTGCGCGGGCACGCGCCAGCCGAGGTTGGCGAAGGTCGTGTAGCTGGCGACCATCTCGAGCGGGTACACGTCGGCCGACCCGAGCGCGATGGACGGGAAGGGCGGGACGCGCGTGGTGAGCCCGAAGTTCTTCGCCATCTCCACGACGCCGCTCTCGCCGAGCTCCATGGTGAGGCGGATGGCGGGGAGGTTGCGCGACATGTAGAGCGCGCGGCGCATGGTCACGCGCCCCTCGAACTTCCCGTCGTAGTTCTGCGGGGTCCACAGCGAGCCGTCGAGCTGCGGGACCTCGATCGGTTCGTCGTCGAGGAAGTAGGTGGGCGGGCGGCCGGTCTGGATCGCGGTGGAGTAGACGATCGGCTTGAACGTCGAGCCCGGCTGGCGCAGCGCACTGGTGATGCGGTCGAACTTGCTGTCGTCGAAGTCGCGGCCGCCGACGAGCGCGCGCACGCCGCCGGTGCGCGGGTCGATCGCCACGAACGCGCCCTGCAGGTACGGCGAGCTGGCCGCGTTCTCGTCGCCCGTGCCCGCGGCCGCCTTGGAGATGTACGCCTCGTAGCTCTCGTGCGTGAAGTCGCCGAAGGTCCCGGCCTCGATCGCGCGCAGCTGGCGTTCCATCGCCCGCTCCGCGGCGCCCTGCATGTCGAGGTCCAGCGAGGTCATCACGCGCAGGCCCTGCTCGTAGGCGCGCTTGCCGAACCGCTTCACGAGCTCGGTGCGGACCCACTCCACGAAGTACGGCGCGATCTCCCCGGCGCCGCGCGTCGGACGGAAGAGCCGGAGCGGGTAGGCCTTCGCGACCGAGGCGTCGGCGTCGCTGAGCGCGCCCTCGCGGCGCATGAGCTCGAGCACCGTGTTCCGGCGCTGGATGGCGCGGTCCGGGAAGCGGCGCGGATTGTAGCGCGACGGCGCCTTGGGCAGCGCCGCGAGCATCGCACCCTCGGCCACCGTGAGTTCGTTGATCGGCCGGCCGAAGTAGCGCTGCGCCGCCGATTCCACGCCGTAGGCGCCCGAGCCGAACGGGATCTGGTTCAGGTAGAGCTCGAGGATCCGCTCCTTGCTGAACTTCTCCTCGAGCTGCCGCGCGACCTTGGCCTCGCGGAACTTGCGGAGGATGTTCTGGATGGCGTTGCGCGCCTTGCTGCGCGACGGGAGCTGCTCGGGGAAGATGTTCCGCGCGAGCTGCATGGTGATGGTGGAGAATCCCTCGGAGAGGCCGCCCGCCTTCAGGTTGGCCCAGATGGAGCCGAGCACGCGGATGTAGTCCACGCCGTCGTGCCGGTAGTAGCGCTTGTCCTCGGTGATGACGAACGCGTCGATGACGTGCTGCGGCACCTGTTCGAGGCGCACCACCGAGCGGCGCTCCAGTCCCACCTCGGCGATGAACCGGCCGTCGGCGGCGTAGAGCCGGGCCGGCTGGGCCGGCTTGTACTCGTCGAACTGGGCGATGGACGGGCAGGCATCCCCGGCGCAGAGGAACCACGACCAGTAGGCCGCGAAGCCGAGGAGTGAGACGAGGCCGAGCCCGACGAGCGCGAGGGCGGCGATGAGGAGTCTGCGCTTCATCACGATGGGCGGAAGCTAGGCCGCTGAGGGGGGTGGGGCAACGCACTCCCGAGCCCTACCTTTGATGGATGACGACGGTTCCATCGCCCGGCACGCTCCCGCTCCTCGAGGAACTCGAGTGGCGCGGCCTCCTCTTCCAGCAGACGGAGGGCTGCGCCGCGGCGCTCGCCAAGGGACCGGTGAAGGGCTACTGCGGGTTCGACCCCACCGCCGAGTCGCTGCACGTGGGGAACCTCGTGTCGATCATGGGGCTCGTGCGCCTGGCGCGAGCGGGGCACACCGCCGTCGCGCTCGTCGGCGGCGGCACGGCGATGATCGGCGATCCGAGCGGAAAGTCGGAGGAGCGGCCGATCCGTGACGCGGCCGAGATCGCGGCGAACGCCGCGTCGATCGAGGCGCAGATCCGCCGCGTGATGTCCAACGCGCTCGGCGGCTCGGAGGCCGGTGCGCGGGTGATCTTCCGCGACAACGCATCCTGGCTCGGCTCGATGAACCTCATCGAGTTCCTGCGTGACACGGGGAAGCACTTCACCGTGAACTGGATGATGCAGAAGGACTCGGTGAAGTCGCGCCTCGAGGGCGGGATCTCGTTCACCGAGTTCAGCTACATGCTGCTGCAGGCGTACGACTTCCTCAACATGTACGCGCAGGACGGCGTGACGCTGCAGATCGGTGGGAGCGACCAGTTCGGGAACATCACCGCCGGCACCGAGCTGATCCGCCGGGCGGCGCGTGGCGACGCGCGCGCCGAGGCGCACGGGCTGACGTTCCCGCTGCTGACCGACGCGAACGGCAAGAAGTTCGGGAAGACCGAGTCGGGCGCGGTGTGGCTCGATGCGGCGCGGACGAGTCCGTACCAGTTCTACCAGTTCTGGATCAACGCCGCGGACGGCGACGTGGGACGGCTGCTGCGCACGTTCACGCTGCTCGACCGCGCGACGATCGAGGCGATCGAGGCCGCGCACGCGGTGCAGCCGCACCTGCGCGAGGGGCAGAAGCGGCTCGCGTGGGAGGTCACGTCGATGATCCACGGCGCGGACGCCGCGGCCATCGCGAGGCGCGTGTCCGACACGGTGTTCGACAAGAAGGCGGATCCGCACGCGCTGGACGACCAGGTGTTCGCGACGCTCGCGGCCGAGATGCCGTCGGTGAGCCTGGAGGCGGTCGACGGGAACGTCGATGTGGTCGCGATGCTCGAGCAGGCGTTCGCGTTGTCGAAGACCGCGGCGCGGAAGCTCATCCAGCAGGGCGCGGTGTCGGTGAACGGCGCGAAGCTCGCGACGGATGCGCAGAAGGTGCCGGCGAGCGAGGCGGTACGCGGGCGATGGTTCCTGGTGCGGAAGGGCGGGCGGGAGATCGCGGTGGGCGCGATCGCCTGACCGTCGCGCCTCAGGGCACGACCTTCTCCCTGATCCGCAGCGTCGCCCGCACCTGCTCCCCCACCTTCCCCGCCTCGATCACCTCCGGCCACTCGATCGTCGGGTCGTTCCGCAACGCGTTCAGCAGGTCGAGGTACGCGCGCTGCGACGGGAACGTGACGAGCACATGGAACGCCGGCCCCATCTGCCGCACGGCGTCGATGGTCGCGCCCGCCGGCAACCGGCCCCGCACCTTCGCTTCGATCGCCGACGGCGCGGTCACGGACCGACGCGACACCACGCCGATCTCGAGGAGCAGCCGCGGAACGCCCGAGTCGGCGTGGAACCCGACCACCTGATACGAGCTGATCGCCTGCTGACCGCGCAGCTGCTTGAGGGTCTCGTGGAACGGCGCGACACCCGCGGTGCTCCGCAGGGTCGCCCGATACCGCGAACCGTCGCGCACCATCCCGTCGAGTGACACCGGGCCGCCGAGCACCGGCTGCAGCAGGAGCGCGACCTCGGCCGCGGACTGTGTCGGCGGGTTGCTCCAGATCCGCATCGTGGAGTCCGGTGCGAACGGACCCGCCCACGGCGTGGCCTCGACGAGGTCCGGCGGAGCGGTCGCCGAGTCGAGCCGGCCCCAATCGTGCTGCGTCCACGTCCCGAGCGGGATGCCATGGCACCCGTCGCCGCACCAGATGGAGAACGACATCGCCTCCGGATACTCCCCATGGAACACGAGACGCGCGTCGCGGTCGCGCGCGAGCGACACGGTGCCGATCACGGTGTCGGGACGCGGCCGGCTCGGGTCCGGCCCCGGGTCATGCACGAGCCGGTCGGCCACGAGCCATCCGCCATCGCACTCGTAGTGCTGGCCGCGCACCACCACCTCGCGCTGCTTCCCGGCGATGGTGAGCTTGCGCAGGTTCGCGGCGTAGGCGGAGTCGTCCATCTCGCCGAGCGAGCCGCGCCAGCGCGAGAGCGGGTCGAGCATCCGCCGCCGCGTGCGCTCCCACTCGTTGCCCTGCGCGAACATCGAGTCGCGGTAGGCGGTCTGCATCTCCGGCGAGCGACGGAGCGTGAGGACGAGCGAATCGCGCGCGTCGCCGTCGATCGTGACGGTCTCCCACTTCCACCGCGGTCGCCGTGCGTTGGCCGTGGTCCGCCCGATGAGCGACTGCGAGAGCGCGCGCCCTCCCTCCCGCGCCGGGCTCAGCCGATACGTGCCCGTGAGGTCGGGACACCCCGTGGAGAAGCCGAGCACGCGTCCGGAGATGCCGGCCCATCCGCTCGGGTACCCGTCGCACGCGGCGAGCAGCGCCACGCACGCGGCGAGCATCGCCGCCGCGGCGCGCCGCGGGCTCAGTGCGCGCAGTGGTCGCACCCGGGCCCGCTCGCCTTCCGCGCGCGCGCCTGGAGCACCGACCGCCGCACGAGATAGGCGATGGCCCCGGCCACGATGAACAGCGCGACGAGCGTGTCGGTCCGCATGCTCAAGCATACCCCATCGCGCGGCCGATGACGAGCGTGAGCCATGCCCCGCCGTACGCGAGCACGAGCATGTACCCGAACTGCACGCCCGCCCAGCCCCAGCCGAGCCGGCCGCCGCCGGCCTCGCGAACGGTCACCGCGATGGTGCTCATGCACATCAGCGCGTACACGTAGAACACCATCAGCCCCACCGCGATGAGCGGCGTGTAGGCCGGCGTGCCGTCGGCGCGGACCTCGCTCTTGAGCTTGTCCTGCAGCAGTGCCTCGTCATCGCCGCCCACGCCGTAGATCGTCCCCATGGTGGAGACGAACACCTCGCGCGCTGCGAAGCTCGCGACGATGCTCACGCCGATCTTCCAGTCGTAGCCGAGCGGCCGCACCACCGGCTCGATCGCGTGTCCGAAGCCGCCGAGCACCGAATGCGCCAGCTGCGCCTCCTGCTGCCGCTCCGGCGTCATCGCGGCGTCGACCGGCGACTTGGGGTACGTCGCGAGCGCCCAGAGGATGATGCTCAGCGCGAGGATCACCGTGCCGGCGCGCTGGAGGAACAGCTGGCAGCGCTGCCACACCGACACGCCGAGCGACTTGAGCGCCGGCATGCGGTACGCGGGCAACTCGAGGATCATCGGCCGCACGGGGCCGCGGAGCAGCGTCGCACGGAACAGCGCCGCGACCGCGAGCGCGGTCACCGTCCCGAGCAGGTACATCGCGAGCATCGTCGCGCCCTGCAGGTCGAGCCCCGGGATGAGCGGCAGCGCCGGCACGAACGTCGCGATGAGGAGCGTGTACACCGGCAGGCGCGCCGAGCAGCTCATCAGCGGCACCACCATGATCGTGGCCATCCGGTCCTTCGGATCCTCGATCGTGCGCGTCGCCATGATGCCCGGCACCGCGCACGCGTACCCCGAGAGCATGGGGATGAAGCTCTTCCCGTGCAGTCCCACGCGCCGCATGAGGCGATCCATCAGGAAGGCCGCGCGTGCCATGTAGCCGCTCTGCTCCAGCACGCCGATGAACGCGAAGAGGAACGCGATCTGCGGCAGGAACACGAGCACCGATCCCACCCCGGCGAACACCCCGTCGACGACGAGCGAGCGCAGGTCGCCTTCGGGGATCAGCCCGCCGACCGCCGCGCCCACGGCATGGATCGTCGCGTCGATCAGGTCCTGCAGGGGCGTCGCCCAGCTGAAGACCGCCTGGAACACCAGCGCCATGAGGACGAGGAAGAGGATCGGCCCCCCCACCCGGTGCAGCGCCACGGCATCGAGCTTGTCACTCCAGGTGCCGAGCGACCGCGCCTTCCGCGTCACGGTGCGCGACACCACACCGCTGATCCACCCGTACCGCGCCTCGGCTTCCACGCGCTCGGGGATCAGCCCGTCCTCGCGCAACGCGCCGCGCGCGTCGTCGAGCAGGCGCCCCAGATCGTCCACGTGGGCGAGGTGCGCCTCGCGCGTGGTCACCCCCAGCAGTCGCAGTGCTTCCATCCGCGCGGCCGACGCGGAGAAGCCGTCCTTCACCAGCTGCGATTCGATCGGCGCGAGCGTCTCGCTCACTTCCGGTGCGAGGGTGAACCGGCGCGCCGGCGCGGGCAGCGATGCGGCGATCGCGATCGCCTGCTTGAGCGGCTCGATCCCCTGCCCGCGCGACGCGATCGTCGGGACGATCGGGACGCCGGTCTCATGGATCAGCGCCGGCACGTCGATCGTGATCCCCTTGTCCTCGGCCGAGTCGATCTGATTGAGCGCGATGACGACCGGCAGGCCGAGCTCGCAGACCTGACTGGCGAGGAAGAGGTTCCGCTCGAGGTGCGACGCGTCGATGACGACGAGGACGACGTGCGGACGCCAGTGCGCCTGGTCGCGGCCGAGCAGCACCTCGAGCGCGATCTGCTCGTCGGGCGAGCCGGCAGAGAGCGAATACGAGCCGGGGAGGTCGAGCACCGCGATGCGCCGCCCATCGGGCATCTTGAACGCGCCCTCGACGCGTTCGACCGTCACGCCGGCGAAGTTGCCGACACGCTGGCGCAGCCCGGTGAGGGCGTTGAAGAGCGTCGTCTTGCCGGTGTTCGGATTGCCGATGATGGCAACGCGCAGCGGCTCGGTGGCGGAGAGCCGCTCCGGCCCGAGTGAAGCGGTCACGTCAGCTCGCTGCGCGTCCCTGCGTGCGCACGGTGATACCACCGGCGAGGTCGGCGCCGAGCGCCAGACGCGTGCCGCTCACGTCCACGAGGAGGCAATGGCGCTTGCCGATCACGGAGACCTGCGCGCCTTCGTACACCCCGAGCGCGCGCAGACGGCAGGCATCGCGCTCACCGCACTCGATCGCGACGACGGTCGCCGCGGCACCCGTCTCGGAATCGACGAGCGGGCAGGTGCAGACGGGGAGTTCGCGGGAGTTGTGGGCGGACATGAGGGAGTCGATCACGTCACGGAACGATGCGGTATCAGCACGATGAGAACGGTTCTCAATGGCTGTAGATGTAGTCTAATCCGCCTCTTGAGCGAGGCACAAGGGAAAGACGAGAGAAAGTTCCGGGATTGAATGCTCGCGGGGCGAGCAGCCCGTGGGCGCCCGCCCCGCGATCGATCGTCGGTCACACGGAAGACGGCTCTCGGGCCGTTCCTCCGTGGTCCTGCACCCAGCCTACTTCCAGCGCACGATCTCCACGCGCCCCTTGCCTTCGGTGTCACGGAAGCCGAGGTACACCACGCCATTCTTGCCGAACCCGGCGATCTGCCGGCCCTGCGGGATCTGCACGCGATCGACCACCTCGTTCTGCTTGTTGATCACGTAGTAGATCGGCCCTTCCGTGCCGGTCGCGGCGGTGGTGCGCACCCAGAGCAGTCCGTCGAGGTCGCCAAGCGCCGACATCTGGTTGAACGGCGGGCGGTAGTCGGGCAGTTCGTTCGCGGGGATGAGGTTGATGGCCGGGATCTGGAACCCGCCCGGGCCACCGGGGCCACCCCCTCCCGGGCCACCGCGCGCCCCGCCCGCCTGGCCGCCGGCCTGGGCACCCGCGGCCGGTGCGGCACCGGCGGCCGGCGCCGCACCCGCCGCGCCGCGCTGCGGCGGAGCACCGCCACCGCCACCCATCATCACCATCATCCGCTCACCACCGCCGCCCTGCACGAACGCCTGCGGACCACCGGCCGCGTTCATCATGCGCTGGGCCTCCTCGCGCTGCTTCTCGATCGCGGTGCGCGAGCTGTCGATGATGAACTGCTTGTCGTCGTCCGAGAGGCGCTGCCACTCGAAGGGGAGCTTGGGGCCCGACGTGATGGTGCCGTCCGGCGCGCGCCAATCGATGTGGAAGTCATGGCCGCGCACCAGCGCGACCGTGCCGTCGCTGAGCAGCGCCCAGTCATCGACCATCGGCATGGGGTTCGTGGTCGTCTGGATGTTCATCCGGCCGTCGGCACCCTGGGTCATCTTGATGTCGACCTTCGGGATCTTGATGCTCGCGAGCGTGTCGAGCGTGCGCGTGGCGAGGTCGACGCGCCAGACGGGTGCCGAGTCGGGGAGCACCGGGGCCTGGAAGGACATGCCACCCGGGCCGGCGATGCCGGCGCCGCGATTCCCGCCGGCGGCGCCGTCGCGCCCGCCGCCCGCTCGGCCGCCGCCATCCCGGCCGCGCCCGGCGGCCCCCTGCTGCTGCGGGCGCGCCTGCCCGCGATACACGAGCCGTCCCTGCGGATCGAAGCCCGGCCGGCCGTTCGGGCCACCGGCCAGCAGGTTGATCTCCTGCGCCCGCGGCACGGCGCGCACCGTGGTGAGGATGCCCGCGGAGTTGATCACCATCATGGACAGCGACGCGGGATCGATGAAGAGCGCCGAGTCGCCGTGGTAGCCGATGAGGCCACCGCCGCGCTGACCGTAGGCGTTGCCGGTGGCCGCGGTGGAGTCGGCGACGACGGCGACGAGCTTGAGCGTCGAATCGAACAGCACCACGCGCCGCTCGAGCACGTCGTTGATGAGCACCTTGCCGCCGGGGAGCGGCACCGCGGTGGAGACGGCGCTCAACGGCTCGTCGGAGCGCGCGAGCACGGGACCGATGGAGCGGACCGGCGGGAGCTTGGGCTGCGACTGCTGCGCCTGCGCGGTGAGGGGCGCCGCGAGTGAGAGCGCCGCGAGTGAGAGCGCCGCGAGCGCGCCGGTCGCGACGGCGGCGCGCGCGACCCGGGCGGCCTGCGGGGTATCGCTGATCATCTGAAGCCTCTGGGTGAACGACATTGGGGACTGCTGCAACCTAGCGCCTGATCTCGATCGCCTGCCCCGCGCCGCCGACCATGCCCGGCGTGAAGCCGCCGGGGAGGCCGAAGCCGGTTCCTGCCGTGCCGTTCCGCACCGACTTGAGATACCGCTTGTCGAGGTAGCTCGCGATGAACGCCGGGAGCTTCCGCTTCTGTTCGCGCGTGAGCAGCGCGTTGAGCCGCGGCTCGAGCTTGAGCAGGAGGTCCACCGACGCCTCGCGCGCATGCGTGTACCTGATGTACACCGCTTCGCGGTCGTAGGCGTTGGGCAGCGCGGCGAACTCCTTGGCCACCGGCGCCCAGATGGAGTCGAGGCGGATGAGGTACCAGCGGTTCATCGTCGCGAGGCTGTCGGCCTGCGGGCTCGTGAGCTTGAGCGTGTCCGCCGACCGGAGCATGGTCGCCATCGGGTTCGGCAGGCCGGCGCTGCCGTACTGCGCCTTGAGCTGGCCTTCCGGCGCCTTGTTGCCGTCGTGCGAACGGCCGCGGTCGAGCGTCTGCAGCAGCAGCTGCCGCTCGCGCGTCGGCCCGAGGTCGAAGCGGAACTGGAGCGTCACCGCGACCGGCGCGCGGATGGCCGAGAGCCGCGGATCGGTGTTGCCGAAGCGCTGGTTCACGTCGTAGATGAAGCGCTGGTTGCCGGCGTCATAGCCGCGCACGTAGAGCAGCGTCGCGTCGGGCGTGCGGGCCTGGCCCCACCCCTTGATGCCATCGGAGCCATGGAGCAGGAGGTCGGCGGCGCCGAGCGGGTTGGAGACGTTGAGCGAGACGGTGGCGCGCTGCGGGAGGTGGAACTTCACCGGGTTGATCGACACCGAGAGCACCGCGCTCTGCAGCCACGGCCCCTGGCAGCTGTTGCGGTCGGCGATGCGGCCCATCTGCGCGCGGAGGCAATCCGCGGCGCGGCCGTCGGTGGTCGCGAGCAGCTGGGTCATCGCCGCGGCGACGGTCGGGCTCGCCACGGTGTTCGGATCGAAGATGAACGCGCGGTCGTTGGAGTAGCCGTCGCCGTTCACGTCACCGGCGACGACCGGCGTGTACGGGTTGCCCGACCGGAACGACCCCGACCAGTTCACGCGCACGGCGTCGAAGAAGTTGTAGCCGAGGTTGTAGCTGATCTGGTGGCGCGTGTCGAACCCCGAGCGCGCCCACTCCACGAGGAGCGGGTTGCCCGCGGTGTTCTGGAAGCCGCGGACCTGCTCCTTGTTGCTCGAGTACACGTAGGCCGCGCTCCACGTGAAGCCGGTGCTGAAGCGCGTGGGCGTGATGCGGAGCGACACCTGGCGGCTCATGCCCGAGAGGTCGCTCACCGACTGCGACACGCGGTTGAACGCGGTGGAGATGCGGTTGTCGCCCGGCGCGATGGCGCCGGTCGCCGGGAAGATGCTCGTCGACTGCACGAACACCGGGCGGCCGTCCTCGCTCGCGAGCGCGAAGCGCTGCGTCGGGTTGAAGTTGAGGTCGATGGAGCTCTGCTGCCGCTCGTTCCAGCTGTAGGTCCCCTCGAGCGTCGCGTTGAACATGTTGTTCAGCACGGGCCCGTTCCATTGGAGGTTGGACCGCACCGAGCGCTGCGGCCGGAAGGCATCGCTGAACAGCGAGACGTTGGGCAGCGCGTTGGCGAAGACGCTGCCGCCGCCGGCGCAGGTGGTCGGGATCTGCGACAGGTCGGTGCCGTAGGCGCTCCAGTCCGGCGCCGGCGCGGACGCACCGGTGCAGATGAGGTTCTGGATGCCGGTGGTGAGGCCGGTGTTGTCGATCGCCGTGCCGGTGAGCCGGGTCTGCGGCGTGTTCTGGAAGATGCCGATGCCGCCGCGCACCACGGCGCGCGGACCGCGGACGGCGCCCTCGAACCCGGGGATCTGCGGCGCTTGGCCGTACGTCCACGAGAAGCCCACGCGCGGGCTCATGAACACGCTGTTGGGGACCACGTCGTTGCGCACGCCGTACGTGGTCTCGACGAGCGGATTGAACGTCGGGACATCGTTGAACCGGTTGGCGTCCATGCGGACGCCGTACTGCAGCTGGAAGTCCGGGTTCACGCGCCACGAATCCCCGAGCGACGCGCCCGCCACCCAGGCGCTCGCCGCACGGTTGCGCGGGAGCAAGGAGCGGCTGAACGTCGACGGGATGCCGTTCTCGAGGTCCGCGAGCGAGTTGAAGCGGAAGGTGCCGTACTCGTTCGCGGTCTGGTCGGCCGTGTACGCGTCGCGGCGCAGCTCGGTGGTGAGCTTGAGCCGGTGGCGGTTGTTGAGGCTGAACCAGCTCAGCGTGTTGTTGAACCCGAAGTTCGACGTCGTCTGCGTGGTGTTCAGGTTCGGGTTGCCGCCGAACGCGATGGTGCTCACGCCGTTGGATCCATCGGCGAACGTCGAGTTGATGAGCACCGAGCCGTTGGGCAGCGTGATGTACGGATCGCCGTTGTTGCGCGACGCGCTCACGCCGATGTTGGTCTCGCTGAGGAAGATCCCGTAGAAGTTGGTGTGGCGGAGCTGGATGCCGCCGCTGCCGTTGGTGCGCTCGCCCGACCACGCGGGCATCGCGCTCGTCAGGCTGTTCACCGGGGCCTGCTTGGACACGCTGCCGTTGAACGAGATGTTGAGCGCCTGCCCCGTGAGCGACCCCGGCGGCGCCCAGTCGAGCGCGCCGAACACCGAGAGCTGGTCGTTGTCGCGGTCGCTCGGGATCCCGCCCACCGAGACCGGGATGCCCTGGGACTGCAGGATGCCGAGCAGGCGCGTCACCGAGTCCTGCGCGATGCCCGACGTCTGTAGCCCGAGCGCGCTCGTGTTGAGCAGCGTCTGCAGGTCGTTCGCCCGCCGTCCCAGCTGGTACGAGAAGTTGTAGAACGACTTGTCGAACTGGAGCGGCCCCGAGATGCTGCCGCCGAGCGAGGCGTTGGAGTACTCCTGGTTGAGCGCGCGCCCCGCGGCGTCGGTCCACTGGAGCATGGGGCTGTCGAGGTTGAGGCTCGACGAGCGGACGATGAAGTTGGAGCCCGACCGGCTGCGCACGTTGAACTGGCCGCCGCTGAATCCGCCGCGTGACACATCATAGGGCGTGGTCACGAGCGAGCTCGACACCGCCGCGTCGCGGGGGAGGTTGCTCGCGCTCGAGCTGAGCCCGTTGAGCGTCGTCTGGTTCTGGTCCGACGAGAGACCCAGCACCGAGAAGCCCGACGGATCGCCATCGGCGCCGGGGATGAACTGCACGCCGGGGAGCGACGCGGCCATCGCCGCGAGGTCGCCCTGCTGGTCAGCCGCGAGCGCGCTCACGTTCACGCCGCGCTCGGTGCCGGAGATGTCGCTCTGGGTCTGGTTGCGGTTCACGCGGTTGCGCTCGCCCGCGATCTGCACCGTATCGAGGTTCTGCGCCGCGATCTGCAGCTTGGCATCGGCGACGAGGATCTCCTGGTCCGCCGTGCGCTTCACCTGGAAGCGACGCGCCGCGAAGCCGAGCGCCTGCACCGTGAGGAAGTAGTCGCCGTCGCCGCCGGGGAAGGCGATGGTGTAGCGGCCGTCGCGCGCCGTGCGCGCCCGGCGCGACACGTTGCCACTCACCGACGTCGCGGTGATGATCGCGCCCGAGATGGGATTGTCGTCCGGCCCGGTGACGCGGCCGCGGATGATGTCGGCGCCCTGGGCGCCGGCGCCCACGGGCGCGAGGGAAAGCAGGAGCACGCCCGCGAGGGCGATCAGACGACGGAACGTCACGTTGGACTCGGCAGCGGGTGGGATGGGGTCAGCCGGAGTATCTGACCCGTCGGACTGTCAGACGGTTGCTGGAGGCTGTCGTTAGTACGCGCTGCGGCAGGAAAGAGTTTGGCGCGCATGCGCCGAGGGCCCGGCCGCATCGCAGCGCGCCGGGCCCTCTCGACCTGTCCTGCTCGGTCCAACGCGCGGGGCGCGCACCGCGTACGGCGCGACGTCCGGCGATCGTCCCTCAGCGACGCGGCTTCGTCTTCACCACGATCGCGCCGGTCGCCGCGTTCGGCCCATAGAGCCGCGTGGCCGCCGGACCCTTCACCACCTCGACCGATGCGATCCGATCGGCCGTCAGCTGGCCGAACGTCGCGTTGTCCACCACTTCGCCGTCGAGCACGAGCACGCCGGTGAAGCCCTTCATGAACTCGCCGTTGCCCGGCGCGCGGCGCACCAGCACGGGGCCGTCGCGACCGTCGCGGGTCACGACCATGCTCCGATCCAGCGGGCGGCCTTCGACCACCGTCTCGGTCTGCGCGCCGTTCCGCCGCACCCGCGCCGAGTCATCGGTCGTGATGTAGATCTCCGACTTCCCGTTCAGCACGCTCACGCCGGTGATGCGGTCGGCCGGGATCGCCTTGGCGACCTCGGTCTCCACCAGCGAGCCGTCGACGATGTAGCGCACCGCGGCCGGGTCGATCGCCGCGACACCCGACACGCTGCGCACCGCGGTCTCCGCGTCCATCTCGCGGACCTCGGCGTCGGTGGGAAGTCGCGACTCGCATGCGGCGACGAACGCGACGGCGGAGAGCGCGGCCACCGCGAATCGGCGCGCGGTGATGAGTCGGACGGGACGTTCGGTCATGGCGATGATCCTCTGCGCGAGATGTGAGTGGTGGTGCGAGAACATGGGATGCAGGAGCGCCGGTCTCCGCGGCGACGCGGCGCCGGCGGCGAGCGCGATGAGCGCGTCGCCATAGGCGCGCGGCGAGGTGCCGGTGCCGAGCAGGCGACGGTCACAGTCGAGCTCGATCGCGAGACGCAGCCGCGAGAGCATCAGCCACGCGAAGGGGTTCCAGGGCTGCAGCACCGCCAGCGCGACGCCGGACAGGAGCAGGAGCGGGTCCCGCGCCACCACATGCGAGCGCTCGTGCCGCACGACGAGCGATTGCTCGCTCGACGGGAGGTCGAGCAACCATCGCGGCACCGCGACCACGGGGTCCCGCACCCCGACGACCGCAGGGCCGAGGTCGCGCGTGATGCGCACCGGGACGCTGTCGATCGCGTGCCGTTCGGCGCGGTCGAGCGCGCGGCGCAGCCGCCGATGGCTGGCGAGGAGGAGCAGCGCGAGCGATCCGGTGAGGAGCGCCCACGCGACCAGCACGCCGCGCGCGAACGAGTCCGGCACCCCGAGCATCCAGTCGCCGGCCACGCGCATGGGGGTCTCGAGCACCATGCGCGCCCGCACGCCGAGCGCACCCAGCGCGACGGACAAGCTCGGGCGATCGACGGCCGAGCCCTCGGCGGGCATCGGCAGGCCTCGCACGAGCACGGACCCACCCTCGTGCGCCGGATCGGCGAGACGGAGCGGCGCCAGGCAGGTGAGCACCGTGGCGCCGAGGAGTGCCGCGGACCAGATCGCCCGCGCCGGGACGGCATCGCGCGCGATCCACTGCAGCAGCGCGGCCGTGCCGGCGAAGAGCGCGGCGATCACCACACCCTGCACGAGCCACGCCGCGACGAACGAAGCGGTGAGGGAGGCGCTCATGGCTTCTCCTTCAGCCGCGCATCGAGCAGCGCGCGCATCCGCTCGAGTTCGTCGCGACCGAGCTTCCGATCGGAGACCATCTGCGTGAGCATCGCCTCGGACGAGCCCTGGAAGATCGCGTCCTTGATGCGCGCGATCGCGCTGCGCCCGGCGCGGTCGGCCGGCACGGCGGCCGCGTAGCGATACGCGCGCCCGACGGCCTCGTGGGTCACGTAGCCCTTCTCCTCGAGCGTCTGGAGCGCGGAGAGGACCGTGGTGTAGGCGAGATCGTCGTCGAGCCCCTCGCGCACCTCGGTGACCGTGCTGGGTCCGAGGCGCCAGAGGACGCTCATGACGGCGAGTTCGCGCGGCGGGAAGTGCAGGTCGGCCATGTCGGCTCCGGGAGTAGTACTATCTTTCCCGTAGTCTACGGCCGTCCTGCCGTCCTGTCAACTATCTTTTCCGTAGTTCGGTCAGGGCGCCGCGTCGAAGAACTGCAGGCCCAGCCCTTCGGCGCGCTCGAGCGCCCAGCGGAGCCGCCATTCATCCCGGAACAGGATCACGGGGTGGTTCTTGGCGTCATATAGAAGGGACAGGTCCTGCGACTCGCCCAGCTTCCGGATCTCGGCGGCGGGGCCGGTCACCCAGCGCGGGTAGCGGAACGGCAGCTTCTCGAGCGTCGTCGGCGCGCCGTACTCATGCTCCAGGCGGTGGAGCATCACGTCGAACTGCAGCAGACCGACGGCGCCGACCACCGGCACCGGCCCCATCTGCGTGTCCGCGAAGAACACCTGCGCCGCGCCCTCCTCGGTGAGCTCGCGGAGTCCCTTGTCCATCGCCTTCCGGCGGAGCGGGTCCTTGGAGAGGATCCGCGCGAAGTGTTCCGGTGCGAACCGCGGGATGCCGACGTACTCGAGGAGCTTGCCGTCGGCGGTCCTCGGCGCGTCGGGCGTGGCGAGGGTGTCGCCGATGCGGAGCGAGCCGCGGTCGTGCACGCCCACCACGTCACCCGGCAGCGCCTCCTCGGCGAACGCGCGCTCGCGGCCGAGGAACTGCTGCGGCGGCGCGAGCTTGAACTCCTTGCCGGTGCGCACGTGCGTGACCTCGAGCCCTGCGGCGTAGCGTCCCGAGCAGACGCGCAGGAACGCGATGCGGTCCCGGTGCCGCGGATCCATGTTGGCCTGGACCTTGAAGACGAAGCCGGTGAAGGCGGCGAGCCCGGGCGAGATCGCTCCTGCCGAGCTGTCGCGGGCCACCGGCGACGGCGCGAGCGGGAGGAAGTCCTCGAGGAACGGCTCCACGCCGAAGTTGGTGATCGCCGACGCGAAGTAGACGGGCGTCTGTTCGCCGGCGAGGATCGCGTCGGCATCGAAGGCGTGACCCGCCATGTCGAGCAGCTCGACGTCGTGGGCGAGCTTGGCGACCGCGGTGACGGCCGCCTCGTCCCCACCGAGCGCCTCGACGAGCCGTTGGTCGTCGGGGCCGGTGAGGTCGAGCGTCTCCGTCTCCACGCGCTTCGCGCCGTGGTGCGTGCCGCGCTCGAACAGGAACGCGCGCTTGCGCCGGCGGTCGTACACGCCGACGAAGACGGTGCCCTGCTCCTCGGTGTCCTGATGGATGGGCCAGTGCGCGGGCACCGCGGTGATGCCGAGGTCGTTCTCGAGGTCGCTGACGAGCTTGAGCGGATCCTCGCCCACGCGGTCGCACTTGTTCACGACGGTGAAGATCGGCATCCGCCGGCGGCGGCACACATCGAAGAGCTGGCGCGTGCGCTCCTCGACGCCCTTGCGGTTGTCGAGCAGCATCACGGCGCTGTCGGCCGCGATGAGCACGCGATAGGTGTCCTCGCCGAAGTCCTGGTGACCCGGCGTGTCGAGGAGGTTCACCTGATAGCCATGGTACTCGAACTGGAGCACCGAGCTGGTGACCGAGATGCCGCGCTCCTGCTCGAGCGCCATCCAGTCGGAGGTCGCGTGGCGCTGCGACTTGCGGGCCTTCACCGCGCCGGCCTGGTGGATGGCGCCGCCGTACAGCAGGAGCTTCTCGGTGAGCGTCGTCTTGCCGGCGTCGGGATGCGAGATGATCGCGAACGTGCGACGCCGCGCGATGAGCGCGTCGAGGGGGCCGGCGGGAGCGGTGGTGGAGGCGGGGGCGGTCACCGGGGAAAGATAACCGCCGGTCGAAGGCCTACCGCCCGATCGCGGCGACGACCGTCTCCACCTCGGCCATCGTGTTGTGGAAGTGCGGCGCCAGCCGGATCGCGCCCTCCCGCACGGAGTGCGTCACCTTCGCCGCGCGGAGCTTCCTCGAATCGCCCTCGAGGTCCGGTGTGGCGATCGCGACGATCCCGGCCCGGCTCCGCTCCGCGGCCGGCGTGAGGATCGACACGCCGCGCGCCTTCGTCGCCCATTCGAGCAACCGCGTGGTCAGCGTGCGCACATGCGTCTCGACCGCGCCGAGCCCGAGTTCGACGAACAGCTCGAGCGCCGCATTCATCCCGACGATGTCCTGGTACGGGATGGTGCCGACCTCGAACCGGCGCGCGTCGGCGTGCCAGGACGCGTCGTAGTCGAGGAACCGGCTGAAGTCGCCGGAGCTCGCCTGCGCGAGCCACCCGGCGGCCGGCGGCTCGAGTCCCTCGATGAGACCGCCGCGCACGTACGCGAACCCGCTCCCCCACGGGGAGCAGAGCCACTTCTGCGCACCGCAGCTCAGGATGTCGATCGGTGTGCGGCGCACGTCGAGCGCGAGCGGGCCGAGCCCCTGGATGGCATCGACGGCGAACCAGATGCCGCGGGCGCGGCACGCGGTGCCGATGCGGTCGAGGTCGATGCGCGCGCCGCTCCAGAACGAGACCCACGACAGCGCGACGCCCTTCACCCGGCTGTCGCTCGCGATCCGGCGCAGGAGCAGCTCCTCGTCGCACGCCGTGCCCGCGAGCGGGAGCCGCTCGAAGGTGAACCCGCGCGCCTTCGCGGCGGCCATCCACGGATAGATGTTGGCCGGGAACTCCCCTTCGCTGCCGAGCACGATGTCCCCGGGCCCGAGCGGCAGCGCGTACGCGGCGAGGTTCACGCCCCAGCTGGTGTTGGTCGTGAGCGCGATCTCCCCCGCGCTCGCCCCGATCAGCTGCGCGATGAGCTCGCGGCCGCGGTCGAGCACCGGGAAGAAGTCGTCGTTGCCGAGCCGGTGCGGCTCCGCGCGCTTGAGCCCGTACGCACCGAGCGCATCGCGCGCGCGCTGCGGCAGGGGCCCGACCGCGGCATGGTCGAAGTGGATCGCCTCCCCGCGCGCCTCCCAGGGATACTCGCGCTCACGCAGTGCCTGCACGTCGTACATGGGATGCATCTCGTTGGACATGAGTTCGGTCAGTCTGCCATCGGCCATCTGCCATCACAGCACCGGCGTCCCCGCCCCCACCTCCGGCCGTCCCTTCCACCGCCGATGCTGCCAGAAATACTGCTCCGGATGCTCACGCACGAGCCGCTCGAGCACCCGCGTGTACGCCAGCACCGTCGCGTCGATGTCCGACTCCTTGTCGCCGGTGCGCACGAGCGGGACATCCTCGAAGTGGGCGACGTAGCGCCCATCAGGCTTCCGCAGCGCGGCGACGAACACCATCGGGAGGTCGCCGCGCAGCGCGAACACCGCCGCGCCGCGCGGCGTGCGCGCCGGCCGGCCGAAGAACGGGATCCATGTGCTCGCGAGTCCCTTCGCGCTCTGGTCGCTCAGGAAGCCGACGCCGCGCCCGTCCTTGAGCGACCGCGGGATCGCCCGCACCGATTCATCCGCGAAGAGCACGCGCATCCCGAACCGCTCGCGCGTCCGCTTGAAGAAGGCGTCGCTCAGGGGATTGGCCATGTGCATCGCGATCGCGTCGACCGGGAGCCCGCGCGCGGTCATGTACGCCGCGCTCAGCTCCCAGTTGCCGAGGTGGCCGGCGACGAGGATCACGCCCTTCCGCTGCGCGAAGGCGCGCTCGAGCACGCCGTAGGTCGGCGACTCGTCGAAGACGGCGAGCACGTCGGACCGCTCGGCGCGCGAGAGGATGATGCTCTCGATCGCGACGCGGCCGAGTCCGCGGTAGCTCTCGCGCGCGACCTCGCGCACGCGCGCGTCGCTGAACTCGGGGAAGCAGAGCCGGATGGTGCGCTCCACCTCGGCGGCGCGGATGCCGAGCGGCCACCAGCCGAGGCCACCGACGGCGGCGCCGACGCGCGAGGCCGTGCGCCAGCCGAACGGGCGGAGCGTCGCGGCGATGACGCGCAGCGCGGCGTACTCGGCCCGCTGCGTGACGGTCGGCCGCGGCGCCGGCGCCGCGGCCTCAGGCATCGTCGTCGTCCGCATCCGGCATCTCGGGCGCCGGCTCGACCGGCTCGGGGATGCGTTCGGGGAGCGGGGCCTGCACGGTGCGCTGCTGCATGGCGTGCAGCCGCGCGTACGCGCCTTCCTGGGCCAGCAGCTCGGCGTGCGTGCCGCGCTCGATCACGCGTCCCTTCTCGAGGACGAGGATCTGCGTCGCATGGATGATCGTCGACAGGCGGTGCGCGATGACGAAGACGGTGCGACCGGCGAGCAGGCGGTCGATGGCCTCCTGCACCAGGCGTTCGCTCTCGGTGTCGAGCGCCGAGGTGGCCTCGTCGAGGATGAGGATGGGCGGGTCGGTGAGCAGCGCGCGCGCGATGGCGAGGCGCTGGCGCTGGCCGCCGGAGAGCCGCGTCCCGCGCTCGCCGAGGACCGTCTCGTAGCCCTGCGGCAGCGCGGTGATGAACTCGTGCGCGTTGGCGGCCCGCGCCGCGGCCTCGACCTGCGCCGGCGTGTACCGCTCGGAGGCGCCGTACGCGATGTTGGCGCGCACCGTGTCGTTGAAGAGCACCGTGTCCTGCGAGACGATGCCGGTGAGCGCGCGGAGCGAGGCGAGCCGGATGTCGCGCGCGTCGATGCCATCGACGAGCACGCGCCCGCCGGTGGGTTCGATGAACCGGGGGATGAGGTCGACGAGCGTGCTCTTCCCCGCCCCGCTCGCGCCGACCAGCGCGACGATCTCGCCGCGGCGGGCCGTGAGGGACACGTCGGCGAGGACCGGCTCGTCGCCGTACGCGAACGAGACCCCCTCGAACGCGACGCCCTGCCGCAGCGCGGTGACGTCGCGGGTGCCGCGGTCGGCCTCGGTCTCGGTCTGCTGGTCGAGGACCTCGAACAGCCGTTCCGCGGCGGCGAGCGACTGCTGCGCCGTCGTGGGCGCCTGCGACATCTGCTTGATGGGCTGGAGCAGGCGCATCACGAGGATCATGAAGCCGATGAGGTCGCTGCCGGCCATCGCGCCGGGGGTGCCGAGGACCATCTGCGCGCCGACCCAGAGGACGCCCATCGCGATGATGGTGCCGAGCACCTCGGTGAGCGGGCTCGAGAGGAGCGCGAGCCGCTGGATGCGCGTCATGCCGCGCGAGTAGCGCGCCGACGCACCGATGAACCGGCCATCCTCGTATGCCTCGCCCCGGAACGACTTCACGAGGCGGATCCCGCTCACGACCTCCTGGAGCACGGAGGTCATCTCGCCGTACTCGTTGCGTAGCCGCCGGCTCCCCTTCCGGAGCTTCCGGAGCAGCGGCTGGAGGAACGCCATCACGAGCGGCGCGATCACGAGCGACACGAGCGTGAGCCGCGGCGACATCGTGAAGAGGATGACCACCGTGATGACGATCGTCGCCGCGTTCTGCACCGTGCGCGTCGCGACCTCGGCGAGGATCAGCTTCGTCTGCTCGGTGTCCGCGAGGATGCGCGAGAGGATCTGCCCCGTCTTGGTCCGCGAGAACCAGGTGAGGGGCAGCCGCTGCATGTGCGAGAACACCGTCGACCGGAGGTCGCGCGTGATGTTCTCCTGCAGCGACGCACCGAAGTTGCCGCCGACCCAGAGGAACACGTTCTTCACCGCGACCATCGCGAGGATCACGAGGATCACCGCGCGGAGCGACCCCATGGGATCGGCAGGGTCGATGAACGGACCGAGGAGCCGCTGCTGGAGCGCGGTGAGCCAGCCCATCCCGCCCGGGATGGGGGTGGCGGACCCGAAGAGCGTGTTGAGGAACGGGATCAGCAGCGTGAACGCCACGCCGTCGAGCGCGGCGGCGATCACGTTGAAGGCGACGTTGCCGGCGAGGCGCCAGGCGTGCGGCCGCAGGAAGCGGAGGAGGCGCCGGTAGACGCGCATCAGCGACGGGTGGTGCGAAGCAGGGGCGTCGCGATGTGCATGGGGCTGTGCATAGAGGCGGAAGATAGTCCGCGGACGGGGGCGGTTCCAATCGATGTCGGCCCCTTCCGTACAGCCGCCATGGAGCCGCAGTTTCCCCGCGTGTCGCAGCCGCTCACCCCCTTCGCCGCCACGCGCGCGAGCTTCGCCTGTCCGGCGCTGCTCGACCAGGCCGGGCGCGCCGGGCTCGGGGGCGCACGGGAGGCGCTGCTCGGCGCCGTGATGGCGGTCCGCCTGGTGGCGGCGATCCGGCCGCCCCGCCCACTCGATCCGGCGGTCCGCACCGCGCGGGCCGAGGTCGCGCGGCAGTGGCTCGGGGCCCTCACCATGCCACCGAGGACGCGCACGGCGCTGCTCCGCGCGTTCGCCACCAGCGCATCCGGGGATCCCGGCGCGGCCGCCGAGGCGCTCGAGGCAGTGACCGAGGTCACTTCCACTCACCTCGACCGGGCATCACGTTCAGAACTGGTGCGGCTGGTCACGGCGCTCCGGGCGGATGCCAGCCAACTTGCCGGAGTTCGTGAACGGTCCGTAGAATAGGTGGGTACGCTCCTACCTTAGAGGCACCGTGCGCCCGACCGACATCTCCCCGATCTCCCGCGTGATGCGCCGGATCGACCTGGTGGCGGATGGGGCGCTCGCGGGAGACACGACGCGCACCGGCTTCCCGAGCATCGACCGATGGCTCGGCGGCGGCGTGCGCTCCGGGGACCTCGTGGTGCTCGCCGGCGACGTCGGGAGCGGCAAGTCGGCGCTGGCGCTGGCGATGGCGCTGCGGATGGCGGAGTCGGGCGTGAAGGTGGCGTTCCTCACCGGCGAGATGTCGGTGGAGCGCGTGATGGAGCGGGCCCTCGCGATCGAGGGGCGGGTGAAGGTGGATGACCTGCGGCAGGGGAAGCTCGACGACCTGCAGCGGGCGGCAGTGGGCGCGGCGGCGGTGCGGTTGCGAGACCGGTCGCCGCACTTCGAGGTGCTCGGGCCAGCGCCGACCGTCGGCTTCGGCCCGCGGATCAGCGAGCGGGGGCCGCAGGTCGTGGTGGTGGACGGGCTCCAGGCGCTGGCCGACGCGTCCCGCGCGCAGGACGAGGAGCTCGCCGCGGTGGTGCGGATGGTGAAGGCGGAAGCGGTCCGGCAGGATGTTTGCGTAGTGATGACCGCGCAGCTCCCGGCGATGGCCGCCCGACAGGACCCGCGGCCGCTCCTCGACGATCTCGGGGTGATGGGTGCGGTGAAGCAGGTGTCGGACGTGGTGCTCGCGGTGTACCGCGAGGAGATGTACGCGCCGGACAGCGGCGTGGAGGGTGCGACCGAGCTGCTCGTGCTCAAGAACCGCAACGGCACGACCGGGTACGTGGACCTGTACTTCTACAAGCAGTGGCTCCGTTTCGAGGACATGCTGGATCCCGATCGATAGGAGAAGTGATGCGATTCGTCCGTCCGTTGGCCACGTTCGCCCTGTTCGCCCTCGCCGCCGCGCCCGCCGCGGCCCAGGCGCGCGGCGACGCCATCGCGCGCCTCGAGGCGGCCCGCTCGCGGTCCCCCGAGAACGCGGCCGCCCTGCGGGCCCTGGGCGTCGCGTACTACAAGGCACAGCGCTACGCCGAGGCGATGCCGGTCCTCGACCAGGCGCGCCGGCTCAACCCGAAGGACGGCGTGAGCGCGGTCTACACGGGCATGGCCGCCGAGCGGACCGGCGACCTCACCGTCGCGCGCACCGCGTACGAGACCTACCTGCGGGTGGGCACGTCGCGGCGGGCGAAGAACGACGTGCGCGCGCGACTCGTCGCGCTCGCGCGCCAGGAGGCGATCGCCTCCGCGAAGGCGGCGGTCGCCAATGAGGCGCGACTCTCGCAGACGCCGAGCAATCCGCTCGTCGTCGCGGTGCCGCCGATGCGCTTCACGGGTGCGGACAGCGCGCTCAAGCCGCTCGAGCGCGGCATCGCCGACCTCCTCATCACCGACCTCGCCGTGTCGTCGCGGATCACGGTGGTCGAGCGCGACCGCATGCAGGCGCTCGCCGACGAGATCCGGCTCTCGCAGTCGGAGCGCGTCGATGCGGCGACCGCGGTGCGCGCCGGCAAGCTGATCCAGGCCGGCACGCTCATGAACGGCGTGATCCAGCAGACCGGCGCCAACAGCGTGACGCTCGACGTGAGCCCCGTGTCGGTGGCCACCGGCGGCTTCGGCCAGCCGGCGACGGCGAACAACACGCTCGAGCAGATCTTCGACATGGAGAAGCGCGTCGTGCTGCAGCTGTTCGCACGGCTCAACGTGGCGCTGACGCCCGCCGAGATGCAGCGGGTGGAGCGCCGTCCGACGTCGAACCTGCAGGCGTTCCTCTCGTACAGCCGCGGCCTGCAGGCGATCGACGACGGCCGGTTCGAGGACGCGACACGGTTCTTCGACAACGCGCGCAGCCTCGACCCGGGCTTCGGGGCGGCGTCGGCGCGGTACCAGGCCGCGCAGGCCGCGTCACAGGGCGCCGCGGTCACCACGACGACGATCGAGGCCGGGTTGACCGGTTCGGAGAGTCAGGTGGTGAGCGCCGCCGTGCAAGGCAGCCCGGCGCCGACCGCGAACGCGCTCGAGGAAGCGGTGCGGCGCGCGGCGCAGACGGTGAACCCGCCGGCGACGAACCTCGCGGTGGGTGTCGGCTCGACCACGGTCACGTCCGCGCCGCCGGAGCGTGACGCACCGAGCTCGGGCGCGGGTACCGACACGCCGAATCGCACCGGGCAGGTCGTCATCATCATCCGTCGCCCGTGAGCGAGGACCGATAACGTGAAGCGCTCCCTCATCGCCTCCTCGCTCCTCGCACTCGCACTGCCCGTCGTCGCGCCCGCCCAGGGACTCGGCGACATGGGCGTGATCCTCGCGCCGCACCACACCATCTACACGATCAAGTCGACGGCGGGCGCCAAGCGCTCCGTCGCGCAGACCGCGATCCCGCTCGTCTTCAGCCTGCCGGTGAACGAACGGCTCACGGTCGACCTCAGCACCGCGTACGCCGTGACCGACGTGCTCGCCGACGGCAACTCGGTGAGTTCGATCAAGGGCCTCACCGACACGCAGCTGCGCGGCAACTTCACGCTCGGCGACCGGCTGGTGGTCCTCACCGTCGGCGTCAACATCCCGACCGGGCAGTACCAGGTCGCCGACGGACAGCAGGAGGCCGCGGGGCAGATCGGCAACGACTTCCTCGGCTACCCGATCAGCTCCATGGGCAACGGCTTCGCCGCCACTGCGGGCGCCGCGTTCGCGCGGGCCGTCGGCAGCTGGAACGTCGCCGGCGGCGCGAGCATCCGGAAATCGACCGAGTTCGCCGCGTTCGAGTCCAACAGCACCGAGCTGCGCTTCACGCCCGCCGACGAGTATCGCGTGAACGTCGGCGTCGACCGGCCGGTGGGTGACGGCCAGGTCCAGTTCGGCCTCAGCTACTCGGCGTTCGGCGCGGACCAGGCGGGCAACTCCACCTACAGCACGGGCGACCGCGTGATCGCCTCGGGCGGGTACAGCTTCCCCGTGCGGAACTCGACGGTGTTCCTGAGCGGCTGGAACCTGTATCGGCTCGCGGGGCAGCAGCTCGCCGGTGACGCGCCGCCCGAGAACGTGATGAACCTCTCCGGCGGCGTGAGCTTCGTCGCGCGCGAGGTGCTCGTGCAGCCCAACCTCGAACTCCGGCTCTGGCAGGTGGACGGCGTGAAGGCCGGCAACATGTTCAACGCCGGTGTCCGGCTCCGCTTCAGCGCCGGGAACTTCAGTTTCTACCCGCAGGTGGGCTTCGCCATGGGCAAGCTCTACAGCCTGCAGAGCGGGGACGCCGACGATGTGACGGGACTCCGGAGCAGCCTGACGATCCGGTGGAACTGAGCGCAGGTCGGAGGCTCGCGGTCGAGGGATGATCGCGCGGGGCGGCTCCGACAGGAGCCGCCCCGCGCCGCATGAGGAGCCTCCACAACCGGGGGCCGCACACGGTATCTTTCGCGAGCGGCTGCAGCCTTCCCCGCGGTGAGCCTTCCTCGTCCATCCTCCGTCCTCGACCCGCAGTCCCATGGCCGGCCATAGCAAGTGGAAGCAGATCAAGCACTACAAGGCCGCCGCTGACAACAAGCGCGGCGCGCTGTTCACCAAGCTCCTCCGTGAGATCACCGTGTCGGCCAAGGCCGGCGGCGGCGACCCGGACGGCAACGCGCGCCTCCGCACCGCGATCGAGAACGCCAAGGCGCAGTCGTGCCCCAAGGAGAACATCGAGCGCGCCATCAAGAAGGGCACCGGCGAGCTCGAGGGGATCGACTACTCCGAGGTGCTGTACGAGGCATACGGGCCGGGTGGCGTCGCGCTCATGATCCAGGCGCTGACCGACAACCCGACGCGCACGGTGGCCGAGATCCGCGCCAAGCTCTCGCGCGGCGGCGGCAACCTCGGCGCGAGCAACTCGGTCTCGTTCATGTTCGACCGCAAGGGGCAGATCTACGTCCCCGCCGGCGCCAAGTCCGAGGACGACGTGATGGAGCCGGTGCTCGAGGCGGGCGCCGAGGACCTCACGCGCGAGGACGACCAGTTCGTCATCACCACCGCGCCCAACGACCTCCACGCGGTGAAGCAGGCGCTCGAGAAGGTGGGACTCACGGCGACGGAGGCCGCGCTCGCGTGGATCCCTAAGAACACCGTGAAGGTGGAGGGCGCGAACGCCGAGGCGCTGCTCAAGCTCCTCGAGGCGATCGAGGACCTCGACGACGTGCAGAAGGTCGACGCCAACTTCGACATGGACGTGTCGGAGCTGCAGGCGGGGTGACGCCGGTCCGCTCGGCGCCACGGTGCTGATCCTCGGCATCGACCCCGGCACCGCCGTCACCGGCTATGGCCTGGTGCGCGCGGGCGCGGCGCTGGGCCCGCACACGCTCGTGGAGTGCGGCGTGATCCGCACCAGGCCGGACCGTCCGCTCCACGCGCGACTGAAGGACATCAGCGACGGGGTGCGCGAACTCATCACGCGGCATCGTCCCGACGTCCTCGCCGTGGAGGACGTGTTCTACGCGCGGAACGTCCGCACCACGCTGGTGCTCGGCCATGCGCGCGGCGTGATCCTCCTCGCCGGTGCCGATGCCGGACTCGTGATCGAGGAGTACCCGCCTGCCGAGATCAAGAAGGCCGTCGTCGGCACCGGCGCGGCGACCAAGACCCAGGTCCAGTACATGGTGACGAAGCTGCTGCGGTTGAGGACCGCCCCCCAGCCCGCGGACGCGGCCGACGGGGTGGCGGCGGCGCTCACGTGCGCGATGCGTCTCGGGCTCGCGCGGCGGCTCGCCGCAGGCGGCGTCGGCGGCAGTGGGGCGTCGGGCGCCCGGGCGCGCGCGGGGTCCGCACGATGATCGCGCGGATCCAAGGCATCGTGATGGCGACCAGCATCGACCGCGTCGAGATCCTCACCGCGGGCGGGCTCACCTACGAGGTGCTGGTCCCGCTGAGCGTGCTCGAGTCGCTGCCGCGGCAGGCCGAGCAGATCGCGCTGCACACGGCGATGGTCGTGCGCGAGGACGCGTGGCTGCTCTACGGGTTCATCACCGCCGAGGAGCGCAGGCTCTTCCAGCGGCTGCTCGGGACCACGGGCGTGGGACCGGCGCTCGCGATGAACCTGCTGTCGACGCTGACGGGCGAGCGGCTCGTGCGCGCCGTGCGGGACGGCGATCTCGCCACGCTCACGCAGGTGCCGCGCGTGGGGAAGAAGCTCGCCGAGCGGCTCGTGCTCGAGCTGCGCGACAAGATCGAGGGCACGGGCGTGGAAGGCGCGCCGGTCACGGGCAAGCCGATCGCGCCGAGCGGGCCGGGAAGCGACGCGGTGCGCGCGCTCGTCGCGCTGGGCTACGGACCGGCGGATGCGGAACGCGCGGTGCGCTCGGCGCTGGAGCGCGCCGCGAAGGGCGAGTCGACCGCGGACCTCATCCGTCGCGCGCTCGCCGGGATCACGAAGTAGCGATTCTATCACGCGACCGGGTCGGCGGAGTAGATTCCCGCCCATGTCCCGCCCCGAGATCACCACCCCGGAATCGCTCGCCGACGAGTCGGTCGTCGAGCTCTCGCTGCGCCCGCAGCGGCTGGCCGAGTTCATCGGGCAGGGGAAGGTGAAGGATGCGCTGCGGATCTACATCGACGCCGCGACCGCGCGCCGCGAGCCGCTCGACCACACGCTCCTCTTCGGCCCGCCGGGACTCGGCAAGACGACGCTCGCCGAGCTCATCGCGCGCGAGATGGGCGTGAACATCCACACGACGTCCGGACCGACGCTCGAGAAGGCCGCCGACCTCGTGGGCACGCTCACCAACCTGCGGGCGGGCGACATCCTGTTCATCGACGAGATCCACCG
>CAYXGS010000019.1:0-64591 GCA_964464585.1 uncultured Gemmatimonas sp.
GCTCGCGGCGTGGCTCCTCGGCGGCGCGCTCCTCGCGCTCGCGGCCGAGTGGGCGATGCGCCGCCGGAGGGACGCATGACGACGCGCGAGGTCGAGCAGCGCCTGCTCCGTGCGCGACGCACGCTCGCGCTGGCCATCGGGGCGCGGTCGTTGCTGCTCTCCGCGGGCGTCGGGGCGGTGGCATTGCTCGTCCTGCTCGTCGTCGATGCGCTGCTCGGGCTCCCGGTCGGACTGCGGCGCGCGGCGCTCCCGCTCTCCGTCCTCGCCGCGGCCGTCCTCCTCGTGCGCGACCTGTACCGGCGCGTGAGTCCGTCCTTCGGCGCGAGCCTCGAGTCGGTCGCGCTGTGGTTCGAGGCGCGGATCCCGTCGCTGCGGTACGCGCTCGTCACGGTGGCGGGTGGGATGACCGGAAGTGCGGCAGCTGGTGCGTCTGGCGGGGCCGCCGACTCGCGCGACGCGGGGCCGGCGCTGCCGTTGCTCGGCACCATCGCCGCGGCTCCGCTCGAGGCCGAGGTCACGCGCGCTGCGCGCGAGGCACTGCGGCGGCCCGTCGTCCTCGCGGTCCTCGCCGTGGTCGGGCTCGTCCTCGCGCCCGACGGCGCGCTCGCGCGCGTGACCGCCCCGGCGCCGGGCGACGTGCTCGACCGCCCGGGCGCCGCCGCGCGCGCCGCGGCCGATCCGCTCGCCGTGATCGTCGTTCGCGTGCGCCCCCCGGCCTACACCGGACTTGGCGAACGTGTCGTCGAGGATCCGTCCGCCGTGAGCGCGCTCGCCGGCAGCCGCGTGACCGTCGAGGGCGCGGGCCGCGGCGTGCGCGCGCGGATCGGCACGCGCGAGGAGCAGGCGACCGAGAGCGGCGACCGCTGGCGCATCGCCCTCGATGTCCCCGCCGAGGCGCTGGGTGTGCGGCTCATCGGCGCATCGCGCGAGCGCGTGCTGGTGATCGATCCCGTAGTGGACTCCGTGCCGGTGGTGCGCCTCGACGCACCGGCGCGCGACTCGGTGCTGCGCGAGGCGAAGGGGACGGTTGCGCTCGTCGCCGAGGTCCGCGACGACCACGGTCTCGCCGAGGCGGCCTTCGAGTACATCGTGAGCAGCGGGGCGGGGGAGACGTTCACCTTCCGCGGCGGACGTATCGCCGCGCGGCGGTTCGAGGCCGGCACCGACCGCGCGCGCATCGAGGGCACGTTCGCGCTCGACACGCTCAAGCTCGCGCCCGGCGACCTCGTCCACCTGCGGGCCGTCGCCCGCGACCGGAACGACGTGACCGGACCCGGCACCGGCGCGAGCGAGACGCGCACGCTGCGTATCGCGCGCGCCGACGAGTACGACTCGGTGAGCGTGGACCCCATGCCGCCCACCGAGCCGGAGAAGAACGCGCTCTCGCAGCGCATGATCCTCCAGCTCACCACGGAACTGCGCGCGCGCGAGCGACGGCTCGGTCCCGTGGCGACCACGCGCGAGGCCCGCCGGATCGCGATCGACCAGAACAAGCTCCGTAAGCGTGTCGGCGAGATCGTCTTCACGCGCCTCGGCGAGGACCAGGGCGAGCACGCGCACTTCGCCGGCGACGGCCACGACCACGGCGTGGAGAAGCCGCTCGATCCGGACCAGATCCTCGCGGCCGCCGAGCGCGCGGCCAATGTCGATCCCACGCGGCAGCTCGAGGGCGAGGGTGACGAGTCACCCGTGGTCGCGATCAATCGCCCGCTGCTCGAGGCGTACAATCACATGTGGCAGGCCTCGACCGAGCTCGAGACGGGGAGTCCGGGCCGGGCGATCCCGTGGATGGAGCGCGCGATCGAGGCGCTGCAGCGCGCGCGCGCGGCCGAGCGGATCTATCTCCGCGGCCGGCCGCCGCGCGTGGTGGTGGACCTCGCGCGTGTGCGCGGCACGGGCAAGGAGAAGGGCGCGCCCTCCGCACGCGCGGCGCGGCCCGCGCTCGACCCCGGGCGCGAGGCGCGGCTCGCGCGGTTCGACTCGCTGCTCGCCCGCGTGGCCGCCGAGCCGCTCGAGTCCGCCGACGCACTGCTCCTCATGCGGCTCTCGCTCCCGCCCGACGAACGCGTGGCCGCGGATGCCCTCACGGCCGCGGCCGACGCGGTGCGCCGCGGCGGCGACGTGACCGCGGCCCTCCAGCGCGCGCGGCGCGCGCTCGTCGGCGCGCCGGTGCGCACCGACGCGCTCGGGCCCTGGGGGAGCTGATGGCCGACTTCACGTTCGCCACCGCGCAGTACGACTCGGGGGACTGGGACAGCGCACCCCTGGTGCCGGCCAATCTCATCGACTCGCTCGCGCGCTACACGAGCCTCGACGTCGCGCCCACCGGCATCACCGTCCCGCTCGGCTCGCGCGACCTGTTCAAGTACCCGCTCGTGTACCTCACCGGCCACCTGCCGGTGCGGTTCAGCGACGTGGAGCGCGCCACGCTGCGCGAGTACTGCGCGCGCGGCGGGCTCCTGTTCGTCGACGACCACAACCACGACATCGACGGGCAGTTCCACAAGACCGCGTGGGAGGAGATCGCGCGCGCCGTAGGCCCGCTGAAGGACCTCCCCAACGACCACGCGCTGTACCGCGCGTTCTTCCCGTTCCCCGACGGACCGCCGACGACGAGCCACGAGCTGAACGGCTGGGGCGACAATCTCGTGCACAAGCACCTGCAGGCCGTGATGCGGGGCGACCGCATCGCGGTGCTCTACAGCAGCAAGGACTACAGCTCGGAGTGGAACTACCACCCCGACAACAAGCGCTACTTCTCCGTGGACAACACGAAGTTCGGCGTGAACCTGGTCGTCTATGCGCTCACGCGCTGATCGCGTGCGCGTGGAGCGCGTGCTGCGCGCGATCGCCCTCGTGGCGCTCGTCGTGGCGCTCGTGCGGATGCTGCTGGCCGCCTCGGGCGCCGGCGCGGTGACCGCGCACGCCACTGCCGCGGGCGCGCTCGACCCGGTGACGCGTGACTCGCTCTCGGCATTGGCGCGCGCCGGGGAGCGAGTGACGTGGAGCGGGAGCGTGGCCCCCGTGGCCGCGACGAGCGAACCGGTGCGCGACCCGTCGGCGCGCACGCGGATCAGCTTCGCCGGACCGGTCGGCGGTGCGGCATCGAGCCGCGCGACCATCGCCGATTCGCTCGGCGCGATCGATTCGGTCGATGCGTCGGGCGCGACCAGCACCACCGGAGGCTCGCTCGTCACCGCCGGCCTCGCCGGCACCGTGCGCGTGGGCAACGCGCGCACCATCGCACGACTCGGTGCCGCGCCCGGACGTGTGCTCGTGCTCGGCCGCGCGGGCTGGGAGGCCAAGTTCACCATCGCGGCACTCGAGGAAGCGGGGTGGATCGTCGATGCGCGACTGCAGCTCGTCGACACGCTTCGCGTCACGCAGGGGCGCGCGACCGGCGCCCCGGACCTCGCGCAGCACGCGGCAGTGGTCGTGCTCGACACGGCCGTCGGCGCGCACGCAGCTGCCATCGTGCGCTTCGTCCGCGCGGGCGGCGGCCTCGTGCTCTCCGGCGAGGGCGCGCGCGCACCGGCCCTCGCGTCCCTCGCGCCGGGTCGCGCCGGCGCGGAGACGGCGGGCGAACGCGATGCGTTCGAGCGGGACGAGCCCACGCACGCACTCGCGCTGTTCCCCCTCACCGCGCTGGCCCCCGACGCCGTGGTGCTCGAACGTCGCGACGGCGCGGTCGCCAGCGCCGCGCGCCGCATCGCCGGTGGACGCGTGATCCAGTCCGGCTACGCCGAGACGTGGCGCTGGCGCATGCAGGCCGAGCGTGACGGGCCGGCCGGGCACCGCGCCTTCTGGAACCAGCTCGTCGCCAACGCGGCCGCGGGCGGCGCGTCCGCCAGGCCATCGACGCTGCTCGACGAGGCGCCGCTCGCGACGATCGTGCAACGCCTCGGTCCCGCGGTCGCGGACTCGCCGTCGATCGCTCCCGCCGCTCCCCGCCTTCCCATCTGGCTCGGCCTGCTCGCCCTGGTGCTCCTGCTCGCGGAGTGGGCCTCGCGCCGCGCCCGAGGTGCCGCATGACGCTCGCCTTCATCTCGCACGCCGACGTCGGCTTCCACGACAACGGGTGGAACCACCCCGAGCACGTGGGCCGCATCCGGGCCATCACGCGCGCGCTGCGCTACGCGCCCGACCTCTTCATGGGACTCGATCACGTCGAAGGGCGGCACGCCACCGAGGACGAGCTCGCGATGGCGCACACGCGCGCGCACATCGCGCGCGTGCGGGATGCGAGCGCCCAAGGCGGCGGGCGCTTCGACGCCGACACCGTGGCGAGCGAAGGCAGCTGGAACGCGGCGACCGCCGCCGCCGGATGCGTGCTCGAGGGCGTGGAGCGCGCGCTCGACGGCCGGAACCTCCGTTCGTTCATCGCCGTCCGCCCGCCGGGGCATCACGCGCTCCCGGACCAGGCGATGGGCTTCTGTCTCTTCGGCAGCGTCGCGCTCGGCGCGCTGCATGCGCAGCGCCGCGGTGCGCGCCGCGTGCTCATCGTCGACTGGGACGTGCATCACGGCAACGGCACGCAGGCCATCGTCGAGCGCAACGCCGACATCCACTTCGTGTCCATGCATCAGTGGCCGTGGTATCCGGGGTCGGGCGCCGCGGAGGATCGCGGGCCGCACGGCACCATCTGGAACGTGCCGATGCCGCCGGGGCTCCCGGCCGCGGCGTATCGCGACGCGCTGCTCGCCGCCGTGGACGCCGCGACCGACGGCTGGACGCCCGACCTCCTGATGATCTCCGCCGGCTTCGACTCCCTCGCCGGCGATCCGCTCGGCGGCTTCACGCTCGAGCTCGACGACGTCCGCGCGCTCACGCGGGCGCTGGTCGAGCGCGCCGAGCGCTGGTGCGGCGGGCGCGTGGTGAGCGCGCTCGAGGGCGGGTACGAGCCCGACCGCGTGGGGGCGGCGGTCGTCGCACACCTCGAGGCGTTGCGGTAGTTTCTCGCATGGTCAGGAAACGTCGCGTGAGCAAGTCCCTCCGGATGCGGCCGATCGCGGAGGAGCGCCCGGTCGTCGTCGCCGAGTCGAAGCCGAGATCGTGGTATCGTGACCCGGGCGGCACCGTCCATCGCGACCTCGACCCCACGGAGTTCGCCGCGATCGCCAAGTCCGGCACCGGGATGCTCTGGGTGGACATCGACAACCGGAGTGAGGTCCAGCACGCGCTCCTCGCCGACGCGTTCCGGTTCCATCCGCTGAGCATCGAGGACACGCTCTCGGGCGACGGCCGGGTGAAGTTCGAGGAGTTCCCCGGTTACGCCTTCGTGGTGGTCCGCGCGGTGCGGTTCGTGGAGGAGACGCCGGACCTGTACGACATCGAGACGTTCAATCTCTCCTGCTTCATCGGCACCAACCACGTGGTGACGGTGCACGGGCCGCACGCGCCCGGCGTGGACGCGACGCATGACCGCCTCCAGCGCGCCTCCACGCTCCTCGAGCGCGGTCCCGCGCGGTTGCTGCACCATGTGCTCGACGCCTCGGTGGACGCCTACTTCCCGATCATCGACCAGCTCGACGCCTTCGTGGACGGCCTCGAGGAGCGCGTGTTCGTGAACTTCGAGCAGGAGGCGCTGCGCGACATCTTCTCGGTGAAGCGCCTCGTGCTCCAGATGAAGCGCCACCTCTCGCCCATGCGCGAAGTGTTCAACATCCTGCAGAACCGCCCCTGCGAGGTGATCCCGCCCGACTCGCAGATCTGGTTCCGCGACATCTACGATCACGTCATCCGGCTCAACGAGTCGCTCGACACGTATCGCGACCTGCTGTCGAGCACCATGGACTCATATCTCACGCAGGTGTCGAACCGCATGGGGATGGTGACCAAGGGGCTCACGGTGGTCGCGACGCTGAGCGTGCCGTTCGTCGTCGTGAGCGGGATGTGGGGCATGAACCTCTCCGACATCCCCCTCTCGCACTGGCCGCACGGGTTCTGGGTGATGCTCGCCATCCAGCTCGGCCTCGGCGGCCTGCTCCTGCTCATCCTTCGCCGACGCGGCTGGCTGTAGCCGGCTGTAGATTCCCCCACGTGTTCTGCCCCGACTGCGGCACCTGGAACCGGAGCGCCGCCCGCGATTGCGGGCAGTGCGGCGTGGTGCTCCCCGAGGTGCCCGTCGCGATCGACGCGCCCGACCACCTCATCACCTCGCTCCGCCAGGCCACGGGCCAGCGCTACAAGATCGTGCGGCGGATCGGCAGCGGCGGCATGGCCGACGTCTACGAGGCGCGCCACCACCTGCTCGACCGCCCGCTCGCCGTGAAGGTCCTGCACTCGCACCTCGCGCGCGAGAAGGAGATGCGCGAGCGCTTCAAGCGCGAGGCCGAGGCGGCGAGCCGGCTGCTCCACCCGTTCATCGCGTCGCCGCTCGATTACGGCGAGACCGACGAGGCGGTGTACATCGTGCTGCCCTTCATCGGCGGCGGCTGCCTCGCCGACGACCTCGGCGTCACGCGCACCATCCCGCCGCCGCGCGCGGCGCGCATCGCCGCGCAGGTCTCCACCGCGCTCGACTACGCCACCCGCGCCGGCATCGTGCACCGGGACGTGAAGCCCGACAACGTCCTGTTCGACACCGACGGCAACGCCATCCTCACCGACTTCGGCATCGCGACCGCGCAGTTCCACGGGCGTCTCACCGCCGGCGGGCGCGCGATGGGCACGCCGCACTACATGGCGCCCGAGCAGGCCATGGGACGCTTCGTCGACGGCCGCGCCGACCTCTACGCGGTGGGCGTGATGCTCTACGAGTGCCTGCTCGGCACCACGCCGTTCGACGGACCCGACGGCTACGCCATCGGCTACAAGCACGTGCATGAGCTGCCCACGCCGCTGCAGAACGTCGCGCCGCACCTGCCGCGCACCCTGTGCGCCATCACCATGCGGTGCCTCGAGAAGAACCCCGACGATCGCTACCAGCGCGGGCACGACCTCGCCGCGGCGATCTACGACTGGATGCACACCGACGGCGTGAAGGACGAGCCGCCCGCGCGCGCGGCCCGCCCGGCGGAGTGACCGCGCCCGCCTCCGCGGGGCGCCACGCATCCGCCGAGCGTCTCGTCGAGGTCGCGCTCCCGCTCCCGCTCCTCCAGACCTTCACCTACGCCGTCCCGGCGACCACGCGCCACCCGCTCGTCGCGGGGAGCCGCGTGGTGGTGCCGGTGAAGGGCAAGCGCACCATCGGCCTCTGCGTGGGCGAGAGCGACGGCATCGCGCTCGGCGACCGCAAGGCGCTCGCGGTGCTCGACGTCCCCGACGCCGAGCCGTCGCTGACCCCCGACCTGCTCGCGCTCTGCCGCTGGATCGCGGACTATCACGTGGTGCCGCTCGGCCTCGTGTGCCGCGCGGTGCTGCCCGCGGCGCTCGGGGTGGCCGCGAAGCCCGCGCCCGAGGGGAAGTCGGAGCGCCTGCTCGTGCTCGCGCAGGAACTGCCCACCCTGCTCGAGCGCGATGCGGCGTTCAAGCGGGCGCCGCAGCAGCGCGCGGTCTATGAACTGCTCGAGCAGCTGGGTGGCCGCGCGCCGGCGACGCTGCTCGTGGAGCGACTGGGCTGCAGCCCGGCGGTCGTGAACGCGCTGGTCAAGCGCGGCCTCGCGCGCGCGGTGCGCGAGCGGCGGCACCGCGATCCGTTCGCCTTGCGCGCGCCCGCCGCGCCGTCCGCCGTCACGCCGACCATGGCGCAGCGCGCCGCCATCGAGGCGATCCTCGCCGGCGCGCCCGGCTCGGCGTTCCTCCTCCGCGGCATCACCGGCAGCGGCAAGACGCTCGTGTACCTGCAGGTCCTCGAGCAGGTCGTGCGGCGCGAAGGGCGGAGCGCGATCGTGCTCGTGCCCGAGATCTCCCTCACGCCGCAGGCGGTGGACCGCTTCCGCGCGGTGTTCGGTGACCTGGTCGCCGTGCTCCACTCGGGGCTCTCCGACGGCGAGCGGCTCGATGCCTGGCGCGCGCTCCGCGCCGGCGAGAAGCGCATCGCCGTCGGCGCGCGCTCCGCCGTCTTCGCGCCGCTCGCCGACCTCGGCGCGATCATCGTCGACGAGGAGCACGAGGCGAGCTACAAGCAGGCGGAGACGCCGCGCTATCACGCGCGTGACGTGGCGCTCATCCGCGCGCGCGAGACCGGTGCGCGCTGCGTGCTCGGCAGTGCGACGCCGAGCCTCGAGAGCTGGAAGAACGCGCTCGACGGGAGGCTCCACCTGCTCACGCTCGATGCGCGGGTCGGCGGCGGCGCGCTGCCGCCCGTCCGCGTGCTCGACCTCCGGCAGGAGCTCAAGGCCAGCACCCCCGACGAGAAGGCGCGACGACAGGTGATCTCGGCCCCGCTCGAGGCGTCGCTCCGCGACCGGCTGCGGCGCGGCGAGCAGGCCATCCTCCTGCTCAACCGGCGCGGCTACGCGAGCTTCGTGCAGTGCGCCGACGGTCACGTCGCGAGCTGCCCCAACTGCTCGATCTCGCTCACGTATCATCGCACCCCCGAGCGGCTCGCGTGCCATTACTGCCTGCACCAGGAGCCGGCGGCCAAGTCCTGCGGCGAGTGCGGGCTGCCCATGGAGCGGCAGCGCGGGCTCGGTACGCAGCAGGTGGAGCGGTTGCTCGCCGAGCGCATCCCCGAGGCGCGCATCGCGCGGATGGATGTCGACACGACCAGCGGCAAGTGGGCGCACGCGACCATCCTCGACCGCGTCGCGCGCGGCGAGGTGGACGTGCTCCTCGGCACGCAGATGATCGCCAAGGGCCTCGACTTCCCCAACGTCACGCTGGTGGGCGTCATCGACGCGGATGTCGGGATCAACCTGCCGGACTTCCGGGCGAGCGAGCGCACGTTCCAGTTGCTCAGCCAGGTCGCGGGACGCGCGGGGCGCGGGTCCAAGGGCGGGGAGGTCGTGATCCAGACGCGCGTGCCGAGCCATCACGCCGTGCGGCACGCGGCGGCGCATGACTTCCTCGGGTTCGCGGCGGAGGAGCTCGCGGCGCGCGAGAGTCCGCCGTACCCGCCCACGCTGCGGATCGCGAACGTCGTGGTGAGCGGTCTCGACGAGATCGCCGTCGCCGACTTCGCGCGGCATGTCACGGAGTGGCTCGTCGCCGCCGACGCGCGGTTCGGGCTCGGCGTCACCGTGCTCGGGCCGGCACCGTGTCCGATCGAACGGATCAAGATGCGGTACCGGTGGCACGTGATCCTCAAGTCGGGCGCGCCGGCGCCGCTCACGCGGCTCCTGCGCGGGCTCATGACCGGCGTCGATGTGCCCTCGGCGGGCGAGATGCGTCTCGTGGCGGACCGGGACCCCGTCTCGCTGCTCTGACGCACGCACCGGCGGTGTGCCCCGCGTCACGGCGGACCCCGCGTGGGCGTGGTAGCTTCTGCGCGTGACCGTCCGCCGGACGGCCCACCACCCTCCACCGGGACCACGCCATGCCTTCCAAGAAGGACTCCACCTCCGCGCCGAAGAACGGACCCAAGGCCGACAAGCTCAAGGCGCTCGAGGTGCTCGACTCCAAGCTCAAGAACGTGAAGGGCGGGGCCATGCGGAAGCGCGGTCGGAAGGCGCCCTGATCGATCGGCTCCCCGCGAAGCTCCGCGCGGATCTCCGCGCGCTTCGCGATGAGTTGCCCCGGGTTCCCGGAGCCCGACTCTTGCGCCAGGCACGCGCGGCGGCACTGCTCTTGAGCTGGTGCCGCCGCGCGCTCGCGCATGGGGGGCTCGTCGCCACCGCGCACGCGCTTCACACGACGCTGGGCCTCGAGCGCGACGAGCTGGAGATGCTCCGGTTGCCCGTCGATCTGCTCGACCGGTTCCCTCGCTGGCGTTCGGGCTCGCGCGCCGGCTTCACCGCCCCCGCGCGGTTCGCCGCGCTCGATGCGGCCGGCGCGGCGCTCCCCCTCGGGCCGGTGCGCCTGCAGCTGACCGAATCATCGGGCGCGGCGCGCCTCGTGCTCCCGCTGCTGCGCGGCCTCGAGTCCGCGCTCGACGCCGACGTGCCCATCACCGTCCTCACCGATCCGGGGAAGGCGGGCCCCGTGCTCCGTCGCCTGGGTCGCGCCGTGCTCCGCGACGCCGGTCGCGTGCGCTTCGAGACGGGGCGTTCCGCGACCGCCTACGCGCGCGACCACGCGCTCGCCGCGCACCGCGCGAACGGCGACGCGGTGCTGCTCGTCCCCCGCGGCGCCAAGCCGCATCGCGGCAAGGAGGATCCTGCGCTCGACGCGCGGGCCGCGCGGCGCACGTTCGGCGTCACGGTCCGTCGCTCGCTCCTCTATTGGGAGGGCGGGAACATCCTGTTCGATGGCCATCGTGCGCTCGTCGGCGCCGACCTCGTGCGCGAGAACATGGCGCGCCTCGGCCTCGCCAAGGCGGAGGTCATCGCCATCCTCGAAGCCGAGTGGGGAGTGCGCGTGGCGGTGCTCGGCTCCGTGGCGCGCGCCCGGTTCGACGCCACGCAGGACGTCCTTTCGCGCTCCGGACAGGCGTCGTACCACATCGACCTCGACATCTGTCCGCTCGGCCGCAGCGCGCGGGGCCGTCCGGTGGTGATGCTCACGGACCCGCAGCTCGGGCTGCGGGTGCTCCGGCGCGTCCTCGGCCACCCGCGTCTCGCCGACGGGCATGGACTTCCCTCCGCGCTCGGACGCCGGTTGCTCGAGGCCGAGTACCGCCGCGTCGCGGCCGAGCGGCGGCCGTTGCTCGCCGCGTATCGCCGGCAGCTGGAGCGCCTCGGCTATGAGGTGCGCGCGCTGCCCGAGCTGCGCGTCGACACGGAGCATCCGCGCGTGGGACTGGGCAACCTCGACTTCTCCTACGCCAACGCGCTTCCCGCGCTTCATCGTGGACGCCCCGGCGTCTATTACCTGCCGTGGGGGATCCCCTCGCTCGACGCGCTCGCCGAGCGGCAGTGGCGGGGTGCGGGCGTGGTGCCGGTGGCGATCGCCGAGTTCGCGCCGCTCGCACATGGCATGATGGAGCTCGCCGCCGGCCTGCATTGCTTCGTCGGCGCCGTGCCGGCCCCGCGCGCCGTCGGTTGACGATACCGCGCGGCGCCGTGCATCTTCGCCCGGTGATCCCCTTCCGAACCCGATGCTCGTGAGCGACGCGCCGCGATCCGGTGTCGACCCCGTCCTGGACGCCGTGCTCTTCGAGGTGGGTGGGCGCGCGGTGACGCGTCGCCTCGTGCGCGCATGGGCCGAGGCGCGCCACACCGCGTTCGTGGCGCGGCGGTCGGAGCGTGCCCGGCTCGGCGCCGGCGTGCCCGACGACGCGGCAGCGGTCGATGCACAGCTCGAGGCCGATGCGGCCGAGTTCCGGTATGCGCGCGAGCTCGAGTCGTCCGACGCGCTGGTCGCGTGGCTCGACGCGCGCGGCCTGACGGTGGACGCGTGGTGGGAATCGCTGCGCCGGAGCGTGCTCGAGCGCCGCGCCGCGTCGGGCCGCGATGTGCGGCCGGCCGACGCGGCGGGCGATGACGCAGACGATGAGACGGACGAAGCCGACGTCGAGCGGGCCGATCTCGTCGTCTCCGACCTGCTCGCTGATGCGACCGAGGCGTTCGCTGCCCGTCTCGCCGTCGCGCTCGACGCGCGGCAATGGTCGCTGCAGAACGAGGCGTTCGGCGAACTGGAGGACATCTGGACGCCGTGGCTAGTGGCCGCGCGCACCGAGGCGGCGCTGCAGAGCATGCTCGAGCGCGAACGCCTCTCGTGGCTCGTGCTCGACCTCGTGCGGACCACGTGGCCCAGCGACGACGCGGCGCGCGAGGCGGTGTCGTGCGTGCGCTACGACGGGATGACGCTCGAGGACCTCGCCGCGGAGGCCGGGGCCGTCGCGCGGCACGAGACGACGTTGCTCGCCTCGCTGCCTGAGGCCCTCCATGACGCGCTGCTCGTCGCCGCGCCAGGAGAGCTCGTGGGGCCGGTCGAGGCCGGCGCGCAGTGGCACGTGATGCACCTCGCCGCCAAGCGCTCGCCCACGCTCGCCGATCCGCTCGTGCGCGAGGCGGCCGCCCGGGCCGTCGAGGCGCGCGCCGCCGCGGCACCGGTGGCCCGCCACATCACGTGGCGGGAGTTCAGGCCATGAGCCCGGAGCCCGGCGCGGAGCCGCGCACGCCCGATCGCGCGATGCTCGAGCGACTCGAGCTCTTCCGCCTGCTCCCCGCGGAGGCGCGCGCGGTGTTCGTCGCCGCGTTCGAGCCCGTGCGCTTCGCGTTCGGCGAGGTGATCGTGCGCCAGGGCGAGCCCGCCGACGCGCTCCTCGTCATGGGCGAGGGTCGCGCGCGCGTGCTCACCACCGGCGACGACGGTCGCGAAGTGGTGCTCGGCTCGCTCAAGCGTGGCGACGTGTTCGGCGAGACCGCGATGCTGCAGCACTCGGAGCGCACCGCGACCGTCCGGGCGAGCACCGAGGTGCTCTGCTGGCGGCTCGACCGCGGCGTGGTCGATGGCCTGCTCCGCGTGCGCCCCGAGGCGCGGCGGTGGCTCGAGATGCAGGCCACCGAGCGCGAGCTCGCCGCGTTCTTCCGGCAGTTCACCGCGTTCAAGGCGCTGCCGGCGCCGCTGCTCGACCAGCTCCTCCACGCGATCGTGCCGCGCGAGGTCGCTGCGGGCGTCACCGTGGTGGAGCAGGGGGACGCGCCGGGGCCGATGTGGATCGTGCGGAGCGGCCGGCTGCGCGTGTTCCGAGAGGAGGACGGCATCCGCAAGCCGCTCGCGTATCTCCGTCGCGGCGACTGGTTCGGCGAGCTGTCGGTCTTCGCCGGCCAGCCGCGCGCCGCGACCGTCGTGACGCATGACGCCTGCGTGCTGCTCGAACTGAAGCCGGCGGACTTCCAGGCGCTCATCTCGCGGTCGCCGGAGTTCGCGCGGGAGATCGCCGAACACGCCGCGCAGTACGACTTCAAGAAGGTCGCGCGCGTCCCGCTCGACTTCGACGACGAGTTGCTCCCGGCCGACGCCGAGTCGCTGGCGACCGCGCCGGAACGGAGCGGCGAGGACGCGGAGGCGGTGGCGGAGCCCGAGGAGGACGAGGCGTTCCGCTTCGCGCCGGGCCGTGCGCGGTCCAGGCGCCGTATCCCGTTCGTCGCGCAGATCGACGAGATGGACTGCGGCGCGGCGTGCCTCGGGATGATCTGCCGGTACCACGGCCGCGCGGTGTCGCTCACGCGCATCCGCGAGGTCGCGCACACGAGCGTGGACGGCACGAGCCTGCGCGCGCTCGTGACCGCGGCCGAGCAGCTCGGCCTCGCGGCGCGCTCGGTCAAGGCCACCATGGCCCAGGTCGCGGAGATGCCGTGCCCGGCGATCATCCACTGGGGCGGCAACCACTGGGTGGTGCTCGAGCGCGTCGATGAGCGCGGCGCCGTGGTGATGGACCCGTCGTTCGGCCGCCGCCGGGTCACGCGGGACGAGCTCGCCGAGAAGTGGTCGGGCTATGCGGCGCTGTTCGACTACACCGAGGCGTTCGCGGCGCAGCCGGAGGCCGAGCGCGACTGGGCCTGGCTCATCCGGTTCCTCCGGCCGCACGCCGGGCTCCTCGCGCGCTGCCTCGGCCTCGCGGCGCTGGTCGCCGGACTCCAGCTCGCGCTGCCCGTGTTCTCCCAGGTCATCGTGGACCGCGTGCTGGTCGAGTCCGACGCGGCGCTGCTGCGCGTCGTCGTCATCGGCATGTTCAGCGTGCTCGGCCTCTCGCTCGCCGCGTCGATGGTGCAGCGCTACCTGCTGAGCTGGGTCGCCGTGCGGTTCGACACGGCCGCGCTCGACTACCTCACCCGGACGCTCCTCGCGCTGCCCATGCGCTACTTCGCCGCGCGCCGCACCGGGGACATCATGCGGCGGCTCGCCGGCATGTCCCAGGTGCGCGACTTCCTCGTGCAGCAGGCGGTGGGCGGGTTGAGCGCCGCGGTGCAGCTCGTCGTCGCCGTCGCGCTGATGTTCCTCTACAGCCCGCTGCTCGCGGTCGTCGCGCTCGCCACCACGCCCGGCTACATCGCGCTCCTCTGGTACTCGCGCGCGCGGCTGCGTCCCATGTTCGACGCGCTCGAGGAGGCGGGCGGGCGCTACAACTCCTATCAGATCGACGCGGTGCGCGGCATCGAGACGGTCAAGGCGATGGGCGCCGAGGGCGCCCTGCGCGAACTGATGCTCGAGGAGTTCCTCCGCGTCTCGCGCGCCCGCTTCCGCTCCAACTTCGTCCTCCTCGGGTACGACGGCGTCACGCAGGTGCTCGGCTACGTGAGCACCGCGCTCGTCCTCTGGGTGGGCGCGACGCGCGTGATGGCGGGCGAGCTCACCATCGGCGGCTTCGTCGCGTTCACCGCGCTGGTCACGCTCGCCATCGCGCCGCTGCAGCAGCTGCTCGGGATGTGGGACAACGTCCAGTGGCTCAGCGTGCTGCTCAACCGGCTGCAGGACGTGCTCGAGCCGGAGCCCGAGCAGGGCCGCGACCGGAGCGCGCTCCGTCCCGTGCGCACGCTCGAGGGGCGGATCACGCTGCAGGACGTGGGCTTCCGCTACGGCGGGCCCGAGTCGACCCCCATCCTCGAAGGCGTCTCGGTCGACATCGCCGCCGGCACCAAGGTCGCCATCGTCGGCCGCAGCGGTTCCGGCAAGACCACGCTCGTGAAGCTGCTGTCGGGTCTGCATGAACCGACGCACGGCCGGATCCTCCTCGATGGGCAGGACCTCGCCGCGCTCGACATGCGCTCGGTGCGGCGCCACATCGGGTTCGTGCTCCAGACCAACCACATCTTCAACGACACCATCGCGCGCAACATCGCGTTCGGCGAGCCCGAGCCGGATCTCGACGCGGTCATCTGGGCCGCGCGCGCCGCGTCGGCGCACGAGTTCATCGAACGCCTGCCGTTCGGCTACGACACCCGCATCGGCGAATCCGGGCTCGCCCTCTCGGGCGGACAGCAGCAGCGCATCGCCATCGCGCGCGCGCTGTACCGCCGGCCGCCCATCCTGCTGTTCGACGAGGCCACGAGCGCGCTCGACACCGAGTCCGAGCGCGCCGTGAAGGACAACCTCGACCGCCTCCTCGAGGGCCGCACGTCGCTCGTCATCGCGCACCGGCTGAGCACGGTGCGCGACGCCGACCTCATCCTCGTGCTGGAGCGCGGGCGGCTGGTGGAGCAGGGCGATCACGACGCGCTGATGGCGCGGCAGGGGCTCTACTTCTATCTCGTCTCCCAGCAGCTCTCGCTCTGACCATGCCCGCGCCCGACGCCGCCCCGCCGTTCCTCGACGACACGCCGCCGCCCTGGCTGGCGCGCTCGCTCGCCACGGCCGCCCTCGTCGTCGCCTCGGTGGCGCTCGTCGCCGCCATCGTGGTGAAGGTGCCCGAGACCGTGACCGGTCGCTTCGTGCTCGTGCCCACGCGCGGCACTGACCCCGTCCGCTCGCCGCACGACGGCGTGGTGACCCGCGTCGCGGCGCTCGATGCGACCCCGGTGCGCGCCGGCGACACGCTCTTCGTCGTGCAGTCCGAGCAGGCGTCCGACCGCGGCGCCGACCGGCTCGGGCTCGAGGCGACCGTCGCCAACGGCGCCACCTCGCGGCGCGACCTCACCACGCAGTACGATGCCGTCCGCCGCGCCGACGCCGGCGAGCGCACGCGACTCGACGAGCGCGTCCGCACGCTCGAGCGGTCCATCGGCGCCAAGCGCGAGCAACTCCGCATCGCGCGCGACCTCGAGGCGCGCGGCCGTCGCGGCGCGGCGAGCGGCGTGACGAGCGAGGTGGACCTCGCGACCCTCCAGCTCAACGTCAGCCGGCTCGAGGACGAGCTCGCGGTGGCCGAGGGACAGCTGGCCGACGCGCGCGCGGGCCGCACGCGGCTCGACTTCGACGCCGCCGTGCGTGAGGCCGACTACCGGGAGCGGATCCGCCGGCTCGATCTCGAGGTCCGCCAGGCCGACGCACGTCTGGCCGGGCTCCGCGCGACCGGCACGGCGACCGCGTCGGGACTCGTCGTCGCGAGCCCGTGCGACGGGATGCTCCTGCGGCTCAAGGTGCGCGCCGCGGGCGCCTACGTGGGGCAAGGCGATGTGCTCGCCGACCTCGCGTGCCGCACCGACTCGCTGGTCGTCGAGCTCGAGGTGCCCCTGACGGGGATCGGACGCGTGCGGGTCGGTCAGGACGTGCGGCTGCTCTACGACGCGTTCCCGTACCAGCGCTATGGCGTGCGATTCGCCGAGGTCACCTGGGTCGGCGCCGCGACCGGCACCTCGGTGCTCGGCGATACCGCGGCCTTCCGCGCGCGCGCCCGCCCCGACGATGCCACCATCCGCGTCGACGGCGCGGAGCGGGTGCTGATGCCGGGGATGGGCGGCATCGCCCGTGTGGTCGTGGCGCGACGGCGGCTCATCGCGTATGCCCTCGGGCCGCTCGCCCAACTCCGGGAGGCGATGGCGGATCGCCCGGGTCGCTGACCGCCCGTCATTGTCCCGGGCACGCCCCGCGACGATCTTTCGGACGATGTCACAGACCATCCCCCTCGCCTCCGACGCCCGCGAACGCCTGCTCCTCGCCATCGCCGAGCAGGTCGACCCCGAGCGCATCGCCGAGGTCCATCTCTTCCCGCCCATCCGGCAGGGGACGCTCGAGACCGGCGTCGCCGTCGTGGCCGCACAGCGCGCGGTGGCCGAGCTCCCCGAGCGTGACCGCCACGTCGTCTACACGGCCCGCTATCGGTGGACCCGCAAGGGCCCCGAGCGGGGCAAGTGGGAGTGCGAGGTCGTCGCCGAGGCCGACGCGCCGCTGGTGACCGTCGAGGCGGTGGTGCGGGGCGTGCAGCAGCGCGCCAACGAGACCACCGAACCCGAGCGCGTCTCCGGCGACGACGCCCGCGCCCGCATCACCGACGCCCGGTGTCGGACCACCCCGTAGTCGACCGGTTCGTCGGCTACCTCCGCGAGCACAACCTGCCCGTCACGGCGCAGCGGCTCGCCATCGCCGACGTGCTCCTCACCTCGGAGCGACACCTCTCGGCCGAGGAGGTCGCCAACGAGGTCACCGCCCGCGGCCGCTCGGTGGGCACGGCGACGGTCTACCGCACCATCGACACGCTGCTGGAGAGCGGGCTGGTCGTCGAGCGCGACTTCGGCGAGGGCTTCCGCCGCTTCGAGCCCGCGCGCGACGTGCCGCACCATGAGCATCTCGTCTGCACGCAGTGCGGCCGCGTGGAGGAGTTCCGCGACGAGCGGCTCGAGCGCATGACCACCATCGTCGCCGAGTCGCGCGGCTTCGCGCGCCAGCGGCACCGGCTCGTCATCCACGGCGTCTGCAAGGACTGCCAGACCCAGGGCCCCCGGGGTCCCCGCTGATGGATCCCGCCAGCGGCCAGCTCGGCGTCCTCATCGCGTTCAGCGCGGGCCTGCTCAGCTTCCTCAGCCCCTGCGTGCTCCCGCTCGTCCCGAGCTACATCACCTTCATCACCGGGATGACGCTGGAGGACATGCAGCAGACCAGGCGCGAGACGATGCTCCACGCGCTCCTGTTCGTCTGCGGGTTCTCGCTGATCTTCCTCGCCTTGGGCGCCGGCGCGACGGTGCTGGGGCAGCTCATGCTGCGCTACCGCGAGTGGATCAGCCGCATCGGCGGCGTGCTCATCGTGGTCTTCGGCCTGTACATGCTCGGCGTGTTCAACTTCGCCTTCCTCGCGAAGGACACGCGGCTCCACCTGAGCGACAAGCCGCTCGGCTACTTCGGCACGCTCGTCGTGGGAATCGCCTTCGGCGCAGGATGGTCGCCCTGCATCGGCCCCATCCTCGGCGCGATCATCACCATGGCGGCGAGCGAGGCCGACCTCCAGCGCGGGCTCGTCCTGCTCGGCGCCTACTCGGCCGGCCTCGCGGTCCCCTTCCTCCTGGCCGCGCTCATGGTGGAGCGGTTCCTGAAGGTGTTCGCGCGCTTCCGGCACCAGATGGTGTGGGTGAACCGCACGGCCGGCGTGCTGCTCGTGTTCGTCGGCCTGCTGATGGTGACCGGCCGCTTCACGATGATGTCCACGTGGCTGCAGGACCTCACGCCGGAATTCATCCTCGACCGGATCTGATCCGCACGGCCTGCATCCAGCAAACCGCATTGCCTGCCAATGATGCGGAATACGAAGCGGGGGCGGCCAAGGCCGCCCCCGCTTCTGCCATCCGCCATCTGCCTTCTGCTACTTCCAGAAGATGCCGAGGCCGAACGTGGCGCCGAACCCGATCACCGAGTCGCCGCCCGCGTCCTGATAGTTGTCACCCGTGCGGATGTTGCCCGCGATGCGCATCACGACGTTCTCGCGCATCGTCCGCTTCACGCCGACGTCGACGCCGAAGTCGATCGTGCCGTCGCTGTCCAGGTCGCCGCCCGCCTTGCCGTACATGAGGCCCGGCGAGACGAACAGACCCGAGCGGCCCGCGTCACCCTTCAGGTAGTAGGGCACGAACACGCCGACCTGCATCATCGTGGCCGAGAAGCCGTCGCCCGAGAAGCTGTCGAACGAGATGGTCGGCTCGATCGCGATGTTCTTGTTCAGGTAGATGCCGAGCGCGACCTGGCCCGGGAGGCCGATGCCGAACTGGGTGTTCCCGTCGACCGAGCTGAACCCGACGAGGTCGATGCGAAGTTCCTTCTCGCGACGCTCCTGCGCCTGCGCAGTGGTGGCGGCGAGGAGGAGCGCGGTGGCGATCATGCTGCTACGGACGAACGACTTCATGTAATGCCTCCAGAATGAGGGTTCTCCTTACAGGACGTTTCACCCCACTCGGGGTCACGTCCCGGAGCCGGAAAGAGGCTCCACGGCGATCTCGTCCTCGAGCTGCTGCCGGCGGAGCAGGGACCAGTACCGCCCCTTGGCTGCCAGCAGCTCCTCGTGACGCCCCTGCTCCACCACCCGCCCGGCGTCCAGCACGATGATCCAGTGGGCGTCGCGGATGGCGGTGATGCGGTGCGAGGCGATGATGGCTGTCCGACCGGTCAGCGCCTCGCGGAGCCCCCGGAGGATCGCCGCCTCGGTGTGGGTGTCCACGGCCGAGAGGGCATCGTCGAGGATCACCACGCTGGGGCGCCGGGCGAGTGCCCGGGCCAGCGCGGCCCGCTGCTTCTGGCCCCCCGAGAGGTTCACACCGCGCTCACCGAGCATGGTGTCCCACTTCGTGGGGAATCCGTCGATCGCCTCCGTGAGCTGAGCGACGCCGGACGCCCACTGCGCGTCGGCGCTGCTCGCGGCCCCGTACGTGAGGTTGTCGATGATCGTTTCGCTGAACAGCAGGCTCTCCTGCGGCACGAATCCGATCTCCCGGCGGAGCTCGTCGAGCGCGAGGTCGCGCAGGTCGACGCCGTCGAGCAGGATGCGCCCGTGGGTCGGGTCGGCGAGGCGCGGGAGCAGTTCGAGCAGCGCCGTCTTGCCGGAGCCGGTCGCGCCCACGATGCCGAGGGTCGCGCCGGCGGGCACGGTGACGGTCACGTCCTGCAGCACGTCGCGACCGGGGCTCCTGTCCTTCGTCGGGTAGGCGAATCGCACTCCCTCGAACGCGAGCGACCGTCCGCCCTTGGTGGGTGGCAGCTCGGACCGGACGCGCGGGGGCCGCGGGTCATGGATCGCCGGTTCGGCGTCGAGGATCTCGAGCAGGCGGGTCATCGACGCGGCGCCGCGCTGGAACAGGCTCGTGACCCAGCCGAGCGCGATCAGCGGCCACGTGAGGTTGGCGAGGTAGAGCCCGAACGCGACGAACGCGCCGATGGTGAGCGTCCCGTCGAGCACCATCGCGCCGCCGAGCCCGAGGACCGCGGCCGCACCGAGTCCGGCGAGCAGGGTGAAGCTCGGGTTCATGAGGCCATTGAGCCGCACGAGCTTGAGGTTGCGCTCGAGGTACTCCTCGCTGAGCGTCGCGAACCGCTCCGACTCGGCCCGTTCCTGCTGGTACGCGCGCACGATCCGCACGCCGGAGAGATGCTCCTGCACGTGCGTCGTGAGGTCGCCGAACTGGGCCTGCACCTGCTCGAACCGATGATGGATCGCGCGGCCGAGGCCCCACATGACGATGGGCAGCGGCACCATAGGGAGGAGCGCGAGCAGCGTGAGCCGCGGCGAGATCGCGACCATGAACGACAGCGCGAAGACGCCGCCGAAGATGGTGTTGGTGAGGTACATGACCGCCGGGCCGGCCGCCATGCGGACCGCGCCGAGGTCATTGGTGAGGCGCGCCATCACCTCGCCGGTGCGGTTGCGGCCGAACCACGCCGGGTCCAGCCGCGTGAGGCGCGCGAACAGCGCGTCGCGGAGGTCGTTCTCGATCACGCGCGAGACGCCGTTGAGGATCTCCCGCATGTGGAACCGGAACCAGCCGGTCACGAGCGACGTGACGACCATCAGGGCGGCGATCGCCAGCACGCCGCGCAGCGGTGCGCCGGCGCCCATCGCGTCGATGGCGCGGCGCAGCAGCGTGGGCTGCACGCTGTAGAGCGCGGTGGAGATGACCACCGCCGACAGCCCCAGCGCGAAGCGGGTGCGATAGGGCCGAGCCCAGGGCAGCAGCCGTGTGAGCGAGGTCACGGAATGAGCCTGTCGTTGCTTTGGCGGGGTACGGAGTCGAGATTTAGCATGGAAGCGAAGCCCCCATCCCCACGGAGAGTCCCATGTCGTCGAATACTATCCGGCGCGTCATCGCGCCGCTGATGCTCGTCGCCCTCGTCGCCGCCTGCGGCGAAGCCAAGACCGATGAAGCCGCCCGCGACATCCAGCTCGCGCCGCAGGACACGGGCAAGGCGATGGCCGACACGGCCGTCGCCGCGGCCGCTCCGGCTCCGGCGCCGGCGGTGACGCCCGCGACCACCCCGACCAAGGCGCCCGTCCCGGCCGCGACCACGCCGACCAAGGCCCCCGCCGCGCGCACCGGCGTGATCGCCGCCGGCACGTCGATGGCCGTGAAGACCGCGTCCCGCATGTGCACCAACACCCACAAGGTCGGCGACACGTTCACCGCGACGCTCGACGCCGCGGTCTCGGGCAGCAACGGCGCCACCATCCCCGCGGGCTCGGTCGTCACGCTCACCGTCACCGAGTCGGCGATCTCGAAGAACTCCAAGGACAACTGGAAGTTCGCGTTCGACGTGGTCTCGGTGCAGATCGGCACGCAGACCTACGCGGTCGAGGGTGACGTGACCAACGTCGCGACCATCGAGGCGGTCCGCTCGCAGAGCACCGGCCAGCAGGTCGGCAAGGTCGCGACCGGCGCCGCAGTCGGCGCGGTCGCCGGCCAGCTCCTCGGCAAGAACACCAAGAGCACCGTGATCGGCGCCGCCGTCGGCGCGGCCGCGGGTGGCGCCGTCGCCGCCGGAACCGCCGACTACGAGGGATGCCTCCCGGCGAACGGGACCATCACGATCGCCATCAGCAAGGCACTCACGGTCCCGAGGGCGTGAGCAGGGTGAAGGTCGAAGGCTGAACCGACGAACCAGAGAGCACACAGAAGAAGGGCGGAGCGCACCAAGCGCCTCCGCCCTTCTTCTGTCATCCGCCATCTGCTCCTCTAGTACCCCAGCGCCGCCCCCGCCCCTCGCGGCTCCTTCACCCCGTGCCACCCGCCCGGCACCCGCATGATAGCGTTCACGTTCGCGATCCCCTGCGTGGTCGTGATCTTGTGCCCCATCGCCCGTAGCTGATCGAGCGACGCGGCGGGGAACCCGACGCTCTCCACCCGGATCTCGTCGGGCAGCGACTGATGGTGCAGCCGCGGCGCGCGCATCGCGTCGGCGAGCGTCATGTGGTGCTCGATCACGTTCAGGATCACCTGCGTCACCGCGGTGATGATCGTCGGGCCGCCCGCCGCGCCAACCACGAGCAGCACCTTCCCCTGCGGATCGAGCACGATCGTCGGCGACATCGCCGAGAGCATCCGCTTGCCCGGCTGCACGGCGTTCGCCTCGCCCTGCACCAGCCCGAACATGTTCGGCGATCCGGGCTGCGCCGCGAAGTCGTCCATCTCGTTGTTCATGAAGAATCCGCCGACGGGCACCCATACCGCCGACCCGTAGCCGCCGTTGAGCGTCGTCGTCGTCGCGACGGCGTTGCCCGCCTCGTCCACCACCGAGTAGTGCGTGGTGTGCTCCGGCTCGCGCCCCTGGTCGAACGCCGGCGTCACCGACGCGCGGTTGCGGTCGATCTGCGCCGCCAGCCGCTGCGCGTACGCCTTGCTCGTGAGCTCGTCGCGCGGCACCGGCACGAAGTCCGGGTCCGCGAGCTTCGCGTTCCGGTCGATGAACGCCCGGCGGAACGCCTCTGCCATGAGGTGCATGTACTCCGCGCTGCCGAACGGCGGCAGCGGCCCGAACGTCTCGAGGATGTTGAACGTCTCGGTCATCGTGATGCCGCCCGACGAGGCCGGCGGCATGGTGATGAGCGTGTACCCGCGGTACGTGCTCACCACCGGCTCGCGCCACTTGGGCTCGTAGCGGCGCAGGTCCTCGCGGGTGATGATGCCGCCGCCGCGCTCCATCTCCGCGACCAACGCCCCGCCCACCGGTCCGTCGTAGAACGCCGCCGGCCCCTGCTCGGCGATGAGCTCGAGCGACCGCGCGAGGTCGGCCTGCACCAGCCGCGCCCCGGGCGCGGGCACCTCGCCGCCGGGATAGAACGTCGCGCACCCGGCGAACCGGCAGAGGCGGTCCCTCGCGCCGCCGAGCGAACGGAACAGCGCGCTGTCCACCGTGAAGCCGTCACGCGCCAGCCGGATGGCCGGCGCCATCACCTGCGCGAGCGACATGGTGCCGAAGCGATGCAGCGCCGCGTCCATCCCCGCGACGGCGCCCGGCACGCCCGAGGCCAGGTGCCCGACGACGCTCTTGTCGGTGAGCTTCCCCGCGGAGTCGACGAACATGTCGCGTGTGGCGGCGAGCGGCGCGATCTCGCGGTAGTCGATCGCCGCCGTCCGGCCGTCGGCCATGCGGATGACCATGAACCCGCCACCGCCGATGTTGCCCGCGAACGGGTAGGTGACGGCGAGCGCGAACCCGACGGCCACCGCGGCGTCCATCGCGTTGCCGCCGGCCTGCAGGATCTCGCGCCCCGCCGCACTCGCGAGCTCGCTGTTGCTCGCGACCATCGCATGCTCCCCGAACGCCGCCTCGCGCGCCTCGGGGAACCGGAAGCCCCCGGCGAACGTGCCCGAGTAGCGGGCGTCGGTCGTCTGCGGCGCCGGCGCAGCCGCCGCCGTGGGCCGACAGGCACTGACCGCGAACGCGGCCAGCGTGATGACCGCGATGGTTCGTTTCAACATGCCCACCCGCGTTGAAGACATTGTCTGATCAGCGACGTCCGAGGAAACGATACCGCATCCCCACCCGCGTCGTGTACTGCCGCACCATCCGCGACGTCCCGCTCGGCAGCCCCTCCTTCGACCCCCAGAGCGTCGACACGTCCTGCACGAGCAGCAGCGACGCGCGCTCGCCCACCGTGAATCCGAACCCGTATCCCACCACCAGCGTGAACGCATTCCGCGGCTTCGCCTCGTCCGCCGTCAGCTGGTCCGTGCCGGAGTAGTTCGCCCACTGCGACAGGCCGAGCCCCACCTCGATCACCTGGTGCGCGCCCTCGCTCTCGGGCGTGCGGAACGTGCCGAGCAACTGTCGCAGCTGGATATCGCCGCTGGAGTTCACCGGCGCGGTGCCGCCTTGCCGCCGGATCGAGACGTTCGCCAGCGACGCGGCGACGCCGAGCGATCCGCTGCGCAGGCCGAGCTCCACCGTCGCGCGGTACTGCAGCGCTTCGCCCAGGCTCCACAGCACGCCGCTCTGTCCGTCGAACCGGCTCTCCGTCTGGAGGAATCCGAACGTCGCGCTGGCCGCGACGGGGCGCCGGGCCTCGTCGGGCGCGGGCACGCTGATGATCTGCGCGCGGGCCGGGACGGCGGCCACGCAGAGGGCCGCGAGGGCGAGGATGCGAGGGGTCATCACGCTCGATAACTTAGGGGACTCGGGGCCCAGGCGACACCAACGGCGCCGCAGTCCCCATCGCTCCTCTCAGACCCCGCCCCCACGTGCTCGATCCCCGGGTCACCGAGCGCCGCAATCCGCGCAGCGCTGACATCGACCTCGCTTCGCCGCTCGCGATCGTCGACCTCATGAACACCGAGGATCGCGGCGTCGCCGACGCGGTCGCATCGCAGCGCGAGCCGATCGCACGGGCCATCGCCCTGGCCGAGGAAGCATTCCGCGCGGGGCATCGCCTCTTCTACATCGGCGCCGGCACCTCGGGCCGGCTCGGCGTGCTCGACGCGTCGGAGTGCCCGCCCACCTTCGGCAGCGACCCGTCGATGGTCCAGGGCATCATCGCCGGCGGGATGGCGGCGCTCACGCGGGCGCAGGAGGGCGCCGAGGACCGCCCCGACGGCGCGCGTGCCGACCTGACGGCCGCCGGCGTCGGGGCCGGGGACTTCGTCGTCGGCATCGCCGCGAGCGGCACCACGCCGTATGTGCGCGCCGCGCTCGAGCATGCGCGCACCCTCGGCGCGCGCACCGCCATCCTCGCCTGTTCGCCGCCGGCCCCGGAGCTCGTCGCGGCGGTGGACGTCGCCATCGTGCCCATCACCGGTCCCGAGGTGGTCACCGGCTCCACGCGCCTCAAGGCGGGCACGGCGACCAAGATGGTGCTCAACATGATCACCACCGGCGCGATGGTGCGGCTGGGCAAGACCTACGGCAACCTGATGGTCGATCTCCAGTCGACCAACGACAAGCTCAGGGATCGCGCCGAACGGCTCGTGATCACCACCACGGGCCTCACGCGCGACGAGGCGCGCCGGCTGCTCGCCGAGGCGCAGGGGCACGTGAAGGTCGCGATCACCATGCAGAAGCTCGGGATCGACCGTCCCACCGCGCTCGCGCGGCTCGCCGCGGCGGGCGGCGTGATCCGCCGCGTCGTCACCGATGCGCCGCCGCCGGTGGAGGGTCCGTGACGCTCCAGCTCGTGCGCGACGAGGCCCCGGCCGCGCGCCCCGTGTCGAAGGTGCTCGTGGGACTCATGTCCGGCACGTCGCTCGACGGCGTGACCGCGGCGGTCGTGCGATTCCACGAGGCGGAGGACGGCCGCATCACCCCCGAGGTGCTCGCGCATCTCGACCGCGCCTACGACGCGTCCACGCGCGCGCGGCTCGCCGCCGCGCTCGAGGGAGCCACCCCGAGCGAGTACACGCGGCTCGACTTCGCGCTCGGCGGGTGGCTCGCCGACGCCGCGGCCTCGGCGATCGCCGAGGCGGGGGTGCCGCGCGACGACATCGCCGCCATCGCCTCGCATGGCCACACCGTGTGGCACGAGCCGCCGCACGGCACCTGGCAGTTCGGCCAGCCCGCGGTCATCGCCGAGCGGCTGGGCATCGACGTGATCGCCGACTTCCGCGTGCGCGACGTCGCCGCGGGCGGGCAGGGCGCGCCGCTCGTGCCCATCGCCGACGCGCTGCTCTTCGCCGATGATGCCGAGTGGCGCGTGCTGCAGAACCTCGGCGGGATCGGCAACCTCACCGTCGTGCCGCCGCGCGCGAAGTTCGACGCGACGTTCGATGGCGTGCGCGCCTTCGACACCGGCCCGGGCGTGTGCATCATCGACGGCGTCACGCGGCTGCTGCATCCGGCGCTCGCGTTCGACCTCAACGGCGCACTCGCGGCCAAGGGGACGCCCATCGAGCCGGTGATCGAGGCGCTCCTCGCGGACGCCTGGTTCGCCGTCGAGCCGCCCAAGAGCACCGGTCGCGAGCGCTACACCGCGGCGTTCATCCACGACTTCGTCGCGCGGTGCCGCGCCGCGCGTCCGGACGCGACGAGCTCCGACATCATCTGCACCGCCGTGTGGTTCACCGCGCGCAGCATCGCGCTCGGCTTCGAGCGGTTCGTGCCGCAGCCGGTGGATGACGTGCTGCTCTCGGGCGGCGGAGCGCGCAACCCCATCCTCCGCGAGGCCATCGCCGTCGCGCTCGCACCGCGCCATGTGCGGGTCTTCGATCGCGTCTTCTTCGACGGCGACGCGAAGGAGGCGGTCGCCTTCGCGTTCCTCGGCTGGCTGCATCTCGCCTCACGGGCCGGCAACGTGCCGGGCGCGACCGGCGCGCGCGGACCGCGGGTCCTCGGCGCGTTCTACCCGCGGTGATCTCGGGGTGACGTCGCGGCTCGCATCGCTCCTCGTCCCGCAGCTGCGGTGGGACCCGGGGCTCGGCTTCACCTACCTCGAGGAGATGATCGGCGACGCGCTCGAGGTGGGCGTCGGCGGCTTCTGGATCGTCGGCGGCGGCCGCGCCGAGGTCGGTGCGCTCACGCGCGAGCTCCATCGGCGCTCGCGGATCCCGCTGCTCATCACGGCGGAGGTCGACGGCGGCGCGGGGAGCGCCGTGTCGGACGCGACGGGGCTCCCGCCGCAGGCCGCGCTCGCCGCGCTGCGTGACGCCGACGTGATCCGTCGCGCGGCCAAGCTCACCGCGCGCGAGTTGCGCAGCGTCGGCGTGAACTGGGCGCTCGGCCCGGTGGGCGATCTCGAGCGCGAGCCCGCGAACCCGTTCCTCGGCTCGCGGTCGTTCGGTCTCGACGCGCAGCGCGCGGCCGAGTACGTGGTCGAGTGGATCGACGCGGTGCAGGCCGAGGGCGTGCTCGCCTGCGCACGGCACTATCCGGGCATGGGGCGCGCGCCGGCCGATCCGGCGCTGGAGCCCGTCGTCGTGGCGACGGCGGCGGGCACGCTGTGGGCCGATGATCTCATCCCGTTCCGCGCCGCCGCCGACACGGGCGTGGCGAGCATCATGGCGGCGAGCGTCGCGTATCCCCGGCTCGATGCGTCCGGGCGGGTGGCCGGGCGATCGCGTCCCATCCTCACGGAGCTCCTGCGCCGCGAACTCGGGTACGACGGGCTCATCGTGAGCGACGCGCTCTCCGCGCCGGGCATGCGGCAGGGCGATGACGAGGGGATCGCCGCCATCGAGGCGGTCGCCGCCGGCTGCGACCTGCTGCTCGCGCCGCACGATCTGCACGGCGTCCTCGAGACGCTCGAGCGCGGCCTGGACGGCGGGATGATCGCCCCGCTCGCGCTGGAGGAGAGCCGCAACCGCCGCGACTTCTGGGCCGACTGGGCCATGCCGGGCGAGGGGCGGGAGCCCACGCTCGACGACGTGCTCTGGGCGCGGCAGGTCGCCGACACGCTGGTGCACCCCGTGCGCGGGGTCGTCGCGAACGTCGGACCCCTGGTGGACGTCATACAGGTGGATGATGACGCGGCGAGCGGGGTGCCGGGCGCGCCGCGGCACCATCTCGTCGACGCACTGCGGGCCATGGGGCGCGTGCCCCGGCTCGTGGATGGGCCGACGGCGGACGGCGAAGGGGCGGTGCTCGTCGCGCTCTTCGGCGGACCGGGCACGGGCAAGGGGCGGGCGGGGTACCACACGGACACGCGGCGCCGCGTGGCGCGCCTCGTCGCCGATGCGCGGCAAGCCGGGCGCACGGTGGTGGTGGCGCTCTTCGGTCCGCCGCGGCTCGCGGCCGACATCCCCGAGGCCGCCAACGTGGTGTGCGCCTGGAGCGGCGAGCGCTGCATGCAGGAAGCGATGGCGCGTCGGCTCGGGTGAGCGCGGCGTGCGCGTCGCGTGAACCTCGCCCTCGCGGGCAACCGTACGTATCATCCAGAGCGTCAAACGTGGACCGATGACCGAATTCGCCGACATCCTGCAGCAGGCCCTCGCGCCCGCGTACACGCTCGAGCGTGAACTGACGGGCGGGGGCATGTCGCGCGTGTTCGTGGCCACCGATGTCGCGCTCGCGCGCAAGGTCGTCGTGAAGGTGCTCCCGCCCGAGCTCGCCGCGGGCGTGAATCATGAGCGCTTCCGCCGCGAGATCCAGGTCGCCGCGCAGCTCCAGCATCCGCATGTCGTCCCGCTCCTCTCCGCGGGCGAGCAGGGCACGCTGATCTGGTACACCATGCCGTACATCAACGGCAGCTCGCTGCGCGAGACGCTCGCGCGCGGGGACACGTATGCCATCAAGGACGTCGTGCGGATCATGCGCGACGTGGCCGAGGCGCTCGACTACGCGCACGGCCTCGGCGTCATCCATCGCGACATCAAGCCGGGCAACGTCCTGCTGATGGGCTCGCACGCGCTCGTCACCGACTTCGGCGTCGCCAAGGCCATCTCGGCGTCGATGCCGTCGTCGGGCTTCACGAGCGCCGGGATGGCGATCGGCACGCCGGCCTACATGGCGCCGGAGCAGATCGCCGCCGATCCGGCCGCCGACCATCGCATGGACCTCTACGCGCTCGGGCTCCTCGCGTACGAGATGCTCACCGGGCACGTGCCGTTCAAGGAGGACTCGCCGCAGAAGACCATGGCGGCGCAGCTCACCCGCGAACCGGCGCCGCTCGAGCAGTCGCGCACCGACGTCCCGCCCGCCCTGTCGATGCTCATCCGGAAGCTGCTCGCCAAGCTGCCCGAGGAGCGTCCGCAGGTCGCGTCCGAGGTGGTGAACGCGCTGGACGACATCGCCCTGACCTCGGGCCAGCATCTCGCGCCGGTGCGCCCCACGCGCAAACCGTCGCTCGGGCGCACGCTGCTCATCGCCGCGGCGGGCGTCGGCGTGATCGGCACCGCGTGGCTCGCCGGCCAGCGCGTCGGCACCGAGACCGTCGTCTCGGCGTACCGCGATTCCCTCGCGACCGCCGACAGCATGGAGGTCGTGGCGTCCGCCGCGGCGATGCTGACGCGCGAGGACTCGATGGCGATCGCCAAGGCGGTCAGCGACCGGATGTCCGTGCGCACGAAGCCGGCCAAGACCCCGGGTGCGACGGAACCGGCGGCCACGGTCTCGGCCGCGGAGCTCGCGCTCGAGCGCGCCGTCGCCCGCGCCGACTCGGCGGCCCTCGTCGTGATGGCCGACTCCATCCGCCAGGTGATCCAGCGCGCCGTGCTCGATTCGCTCGTGCAGCTGGGCGCGCGCGTGGGCGCGGCCGGCGTGCGCATCGGCGAGGCCGTGCGCGGCATGCAGACGGTGGCGCAGGTGCCCGCGGTGTCGTCGAGCTTCGAGGGCGACGGCCCGCGCGCCGCGCCCACGCCGGGGATGCGCAGCGCCGGGCCGCGCCGGGTGGTCGTCGCACCGCCGCGGCCGTCGCGAACGCGTCCGGACGTCGACAAGGTCGCGGCCGTGCTCGTCGACTCGCTCCGCAATCGGATCGACGGTTCGCCGCGCTATGTGGTCGTCGCGGCGGACACCGTCGCCGCGGCGCTCCGCGAGTCGCGCACGCTCAACACGCTCCACGAACGGCTCGACGCCGACTTCATCGTCTCCATCTCGCTCGTGCCGATGAAGGACAGCGTCATCCGCCTCATCACCGTGCACGACATGGGCGCGCCGCAGGGGATGGACCGGCGCGTGATCGTCAGCTCGGTCGTCGCCACGGATCCGTTCGCCGGCATGGCGGACCTCATGCCGCAGGTGCTGCCGCTCATGCAGGACATGGAGCGCATGCGGTTCCGCCAGCCGCCGCCCGGGGGGGCGAACGGGCCGCGCGGTCCCAACGCGCGCGAGATGCAGGTGCGGACCATGACGGCACCGGCGGCAGCGCCCACGCCGGCCAAGCCGCCGGTGCCGCCGCCGGGCGACTCCTAGGTCAGCGGACCATGCCCGCCGCGTCGGCGGGGAGCTGCTGCGCGAGCTTGGTGCTCGGCACCGCGTAGATGATGCGCCCGCCGCTCTCGCGCGCCGCGCCGAAGAGCACGCCGATCACGAGCCCGCGGCTGTCGAACACCGGTGAGCCGCTCGAGCCAGGCGCCGCGTACACGTCGAGCTGCATCGTGTCGGCGAGCACCTTGCTCACCGTCCCGATGTTCATCGTCGCGACCGGCTTCAGGTTCTCGATCTCGCCGCCCATCCCGGCCGTGCCGGTGCCGAGCGGGAAACCGAGGAGCGCGATGGGACTGCCCAGCTGCACGCCGCGCGCATCGCGCGCGATGCCGCTGACGATCGGGAAGTTCCCCGGCGTGCTCAGGCGCAGGAGTGCGAGTTCGTCGGTGGCGCTCACATACTCGATGGTCGCCTCGCGCCACGCCCCTTGCTGGCCCTCGAACACCACGCCGACGCGCTGGGCCCGCGCGCCGCTCGGCGACTGGACCACGTGCTTGTTGGTGACGATCAGCCCGCCCGGGAGGATGTTGAACCCGGTGCCGCTCGAGGGCGCGCCGTCCGGCATCTGCACGGCGATGAACACGATCGCCGGCTTGTTCGCCGCGGCGATCGCGGCGTAGTCGGTGCCCGCGAGGCTCGCGGTCCGCTGCTGCGCCGTGCGCATCGCGGCGGAGAGGGCCGCCACGTCGCCGCCCGCGGCCTGTCGTTCCCGCAGCAGCGCCGCGAGGCTGTCGCGTTCGGCCCGCGCGGCCTGCAACGTGCCTTCGGCGATCCCCGTCTGGCGCATCCGCGCCTCGAACGACCGCGAGAGCGAGTCGTTGGCGGCGATGAGCGACGCGACCTGCTGCGCCGCCAGCTCCGACTGCCGCATGAGCACCCACGCGGCCCCGCCCCCGCCGACCACCACCAGCGCACCGAGTCCGAGGACCATCTGCCGCAGCCTGCCGGTCTGCTTCTGCACCGCGTGGGCGATGCGCACCTCGGTGTCGAGCCGCGGCTTCGCCGCCGGCGCGGCACCCTTGGGCACGACGCGCGGCGCGGACGTGGTGCGCGGCTCGGGCTGCGCCGCCAGCTCCGCGAGGCTCGCGGCATCGACCCGCGTCGCGGGGGCCTGGACGGCCGCGCCGGTCACCACATGGAAGCTCACCTGCGGACCGCCGGCGCCGAACACGATCTCGTCGCCGTCACGGACCTCCTGCTCGGTGATGCGCTGGCCGTTCACGAACGTGCCGTTGGTGCTGCCGATGTCGTGCAGCACGTGCCGCCCGCCCACCGACCGCAGCTCGGCGTGCCGGCTGGAGACGTCGATGTCCTTGTTGGCGTCGAACCGCAGGTCGTTCATGGGATGGCGCCCGATCGACACCACCGATTTCTCGAACCGCTCACTCGCGCCGGCTCGCGCGCCGCTCGTGATGCGGAACTCGATCGACATCAGCCGTTCCGGAACCAGTTGACGAGGTACACCACGAGGACGATCACGGCGATGGCGCCGAAGATCATGCGCAGCGAGGTGCGGTCGATCCGGGGCGTCGGTGCGGCGGGGGCGGCCGCGCGCGGGCGCGCCGGGGCGATCTCGACCGTCTCCGGTGCCGGGCCGGCCGCCGGTCGCGCGCCCGCGGTGCCCACCTTCACGGGACCGGCGGACACGTCGCGCGGCGAGACCTCGACGGTCTCCGCCGAGTGGTCGACCGGCGCGTTCGAACGCGGGGTCCGCGACTTGCCCGTCGACAGCTCGGTCTCGAGCGTCGGCATCTCGGAGATGTCCACCGCGGCGAGCCCCTTGATGGAGTCGCGCTCGAGCGGGACGGTGCTGCGCTGCTGCTGCGAGCCGCGGTACACGCGATGCGCGGGATGCTCGGCACCCGTCTCCACCAGCCCCGGACCCTCGAACCGCGACGCGACCACCGTGATGTTGTCCGGTCCACCCGCCTCGTTCGCGAGGTCGATCAGCTTCTTGCAGACCTGCACGAGGTCGCTGTTCTCCTTCACGACCTGCGCGATCTCGTTGGCGCGCACCTGGCCGGAGAGGCCGTCCGAGCAGAGCACCAGCGTGTCGCCGCGCTTCACCTGCTGCGACGTCAGGTCCACCTTCACCACCGGCTCCGGACCGAGCGCCTGCAGGATGATGTTGCGTCGCTCCGAGACCTCGGCTTCCTCGGCCGTGAGCTCGCCCGCCTCGACGAGCTTCTGCATCAGCGACTGGTCCTTCGTGATCTGCGAGGCGACGCCGTCGCGGACGAGATACGCCCGCGAATCGCCCACCTGGCACACGTAGAGCGTGTCGTGCAGCAGGCCCACGATCGTCGCCGTCGTGCCCATGCCGCGGTTCTCGGGGTGCGCCTGCGCGTACGCGTGGATCTTCGTGTTCGCGACCTCGGTCGCCACGCGGAGCGCGTGCGCGAACATCTCCGGGTCGTGGTCCCCCGAGGTGCGCCAGCGCTTGTCCATCTCCGCGAGCACCACCTCGGTGGCCATCGCCGAGGCGACCTCGCCCGCGGCCGCGCCGCCCATGCCGTCGGCGACCATGAAGAGCGTGCCGCGCGACCCGGTGACGTGCGTCCGCACCTCGGGCTGCAACGACGCGTTCATCGTCGTCAGGTCGGCGACGGTGAAGGTGTCCTCGTTGTGTTCGCGCGTGCGACCGACGTCCGTGCGTCCGAAGACGTGAACGATGACGTCACCCTGCGGCGTGTTTGGTCCCGTCACGAGGCGCGGTTGCGAGGAGGGAGGATTCTGGACACAGGCATTCTACAGGGCAAAGCGTCAGAGCGCGAGTATGTCGTTGTGGGACAACGTGATGCAAGTCACGGACAGCCCGTCAGGAGTTGATCGGCCGCGTTGAGTCGCGTCCGATCGTTGTGGCGCGCCTTCACTGCGCGCGCCGCTCGACACGCACCCTCTTCGTCCTCGAGCAGGACGTACGACATCATCGCCACGAAGTGGGACTCGGCAAGTTGCAGGCCGGACAGCGTGGGTTGCAGCGGCTCGAGGTCGCCGAGCACGCGTCGCGCCGTGCCCTTCGTCGCGCCTTCGGCCTGGACCTCGTTGAGCCAGCCCTCCAGCCGCGTCATCACGCTCGGGCCCGTGGGCGTGTTGCCGGGCGACGTGTTCGGGTTCTGCGGGTTCTGGACCGGATTGCCCGGCGAGGTACCCGGCGAGGTGCCCGGCACCTTCGTGGGGTTGCCGGCCGGCGGCGTGGTGCCCTTCGAGAGCCGCGCCGTATCGCCAGCCGCCGGCCCGGGATTCGGATTCGCCGGCGTCGCGGTCGACTCCGGCCTCTGCAGCGTCGAGCCCGAATCGGTAGGCGCGGCCGGTGCCGCACCACCGAGGAGTCCGAACTTCACCGCCGCGAACCCGACCAGCGCGAGTCCGCCCACGCCGCCGATCGCGAGGGGCACCACGCTCTTCTTCTCGGGCGCGGACTCCGCGGCCCGCGCGGGCGCGGCCTTCTTCGCACCGGGGGGCGCCTCCATCTGCGCCGTCTTCTCGCTCGGGCGCCCGGCCGCGACGCGCGTGCTGGGCACCTGCACCTTGGCGGTCGCGCCGCCGGCGTTGACGGCGCCGATCACCGATGTCTTCGCGTCGATCGCCTGCGTGAGCGGCATGTCGGCGATCGCGGCGGCGAAGTCGCGGCCGAACTGCGCCGCGCTCGAGTACCGATCGGCGGTGTCGCGCGCGAGCGCCTTGTCGAGCGTCGTCTGCAGCGCCTCCGGCCACGGCTTCTCGGGCGCCACCTCGGCCAGCGTCCGCGGCCGGTCGGTGAGGCGCATGATCATCGCTTCCTGCTGCGTCTCGGCCGCGAACGGCAGCGCCCCCGTGAGACAGTTGAACGCGACGAGCGCCAGCGAGTAGATGTCGGATCGCCCGTCGAGCTTGTCGCCCGCGAGCTGCTCCGGACTCATGTACTCCGGCGTGCCCACCACCATGCCCGTCTTGGTCACCTTCTGCGCGTCGCTCGAGCTCGCCTTGGCGATGCCGAAGTCCACCACCTTCACCAGGTCCGAGCCGTCGCGGTTCTTCGCGACCATGATGTTGTCGGGCTTCAGGTCGCGGTGCACGATCCCCGCGTCGTGCGCCACTTGGAGCGCGTCGGCCGTCTGGTGCACGATGCTCGCCGCGCGCGGCGCCGGGAGCGAGCCGCCCTTCTCCACCAGCGACGTGAGCGACGTCCCCTCGATGAACTCCATCGCGAGATAGATCAGCCCGTCCGGCGTCTCGCCGAAGTCGTAGATCCCGCAGATGTTCGGGTGACTCAGCCGCGACGCATTGGACGCCTCGCGGTTGAAGCGCGCGATCGCGTCCGGGTCGGTGTTCATCCCGGGGTTCATCACCTTGAGCGCGCTCTTGCGCCCCATCTTCACGTGCTCGGCGAGGTAGACCGTCCCCATGCCGCCTTCGCCGAGCTTCTTCAGGATGTGATAGCGGTCGGCGACGACCTGTCCGAGCAGATCCGCCTGCACGTTCGCCGAGCGGAGCGCGGTCCCGTCGCGCGGGCAGAAGCGTTCGCTCAGCGGGTACTCCGTGCCGCACGTCGGACAGATCTTCTGGTCGCTCACAGGCTCTCCACCCGCATGGTCTGGTCACCGATCAGGAGCTTCTGCCCCGCCTTCACCTGCCGCTCGCCGCGCACGGCGATCGCGATGCCGTTGCGGCTGCCGAGGTCGAGCACGATGAAGTCGAGGTCCTCGCTGCGGATCTCGGCGTGGCGGCCGCTCATCGTCTTGTCGTACGCGAACACCCAGTCACCCTCGGCCCTGCCGATCACGACGTTCCGGCTGGGCGAGAGGTGACAGTTGTCGCGCGCACTGCCGTCCGCCCGCAGCTGCTGCAGGATGGCGATGTCCGCGCTCGGGGTGGACGATCCAAGGCGCCTCGTGGCATCGGCCTCGGCCGGCTGCGGGCCGGGATAGCCGAGGCGACGGAACCGCAGCAGCTGCGAGCCCACGAGGATCGTGTCGCCGTCCTGCAGCTTGTACGGCTCCTGCATGAAGAGCCATGTCCCGTTCCGCGACCCGAGGTCGCGCACGTACAGCTGCCCGTCGCGCAGCGAGAACTGCGCGTGCACCGGACTCATGAAGGTGTCGTCGGGGAACCGCAGCTCACCGTCGGAGCGGCCGATCGTCGCCTCGGGAGCCGGCAGCGTCTCGTGCTTCTTCACGGCGCCGGCGCCGTCGAGCAGGGCGAGCTTGGGTCCCAGTCCCGCACCCGAGGCCGAGAACACGCCCGTTCCCACCGCCGGTGTGGGTGGCGATTTCGTCGCGGCCACACGCGTGCCGCACCGCGGGCAGAACACGTCGGTGCCCGGCACGACCGCGTTGCCGCAGGAGGCGCACACCGCGCGGGAGGCCGCGGGCTCGGGCGGCTGGCCCGCCACGCGCCCGCCGCACTTGGGACAGAACGGGAGCGAGGGATCGACGGCCGTGCCGCAGGTGGGGCAGGGTGCCTTGCCCGGGGGCATCGCCGAGAGCGGTGGGATCGCCGGCCCCGGGCGCGGTGAGGATCCGGGCGCGGTGGAGCCGGGGCTGCCGCCCGCCACCGGGCTCGACGAGACCCGCGTCGGCGGAACACCGAACTTCGCCTTGGGGTCCTGATGGTACACGCCTCCCACGGTCTCGCCGAGCGCGGCGCTCACCGCGCCGCTCTGCGAGATCGGCTTGCCGCAATCGATGCAGAACTTCGAGGCCGGGTCGTTCTCTCGGCCGCAGACGGCGCATCGCGTGGTCAAAAGGATCCGGGGCGTGAAGGGATTCCGGCGAATATATGGTTGGCGCGGTCACTACGGGAGAAGGCGCGCCAAGGATGCGGGCGCATTCGGGGAGGGATAGACTTGGGCCCGTGTGCATGACGATTCGTCCCTTCGCCGCGCGGCGCATGCGCGCCGCGGTCGCCCTCGCGGCCGCGGGGCTCCTGAGCCTGGCGCCGGCGCCTCGCGCGGTCCGCGCGCAGGTCCGGCCCGACCTCCAGTGGCGGACGTTCACCACCGAGCACTTCCGCGTCCATTTCACGCCCGAACTCCGGGACCTCGCGCTGCGGACCGCGGCCAACGCTGAGGTGGCGTGGGCGGAACTCAAGACCGAGCTCGCACCGCCGCGGACGATGGTCGACATCGTCGTGGCCGACAACATGGACTTCGCGAACGGCTACGCGACGCCGTATCCGAGTAACCGCATCGTCATCTATGCGCGGCCGCCGGTGGAGGAGATGGCGCTCCGCAATCACGCCGACTGGAACCGGCTGCTGGTCACGCACGAGCTGACGCACATCTTCCATCTCGATCGCGTGCGCGGCGTGTGGGCCTTCGGTCAGCGCATCTTCGGCCGTGCGGCGCCGTTGTTCCCCAACTCGTACGCACCGCGATGGCTCACCGAGGGGCTCGCGGTCCACTATGAGAGCAAGCTCGCCGGGGGTGGTCGGCTCAACGGCACCGAGTTCCCCGCGTACGCGCGGGCCGCCGCGGTCGCCGGAGCGCTGCCGACGCTCGACCGCATCTCCATGGGGGACCCGTACTTCCCCCGCGGCAACGCCGCGTACCTCTTCGGCAGTTACGCGATGACCCGCGCCGACTCGGCGCGCATGGGACGGTACGTCGACGTCGCGAGCGGGCGGCTGCTCCCCTGGCGCCACGACGCGAACGCGCGCGATGCCTTCGGCGAGAGCTTCACGCAGCGGTGGCAGGCGTGGCGCGACTCGGTCACGCGGCACGAGGCGGGGATCCGCATCGCGGTCGACCCGTCCACGACGCTCACCACCCAGGGATACACGGCGCGATTCCCGCGCTTCACCGCCGACGGCGACCTGGTGTACGTCGCCGATGACGCGCGCCAGACCACCGGTGCGTATCGCCTCTCGCTCGCGGGCGAGCGCCGACGGATCGGCCGGCGCAACGGGATCGACATCAGCGCGCCGTCGGCGCGCGGCACGGTGCAGGGCGAGCTCGAGTATGAGGACCCGTACAGCATCCGGAGCGGTCTCTTCGGCGGCAGCGGGCTCCGGCGCCGGCGCCTCACGCGCGGCGAGCGCCTCTCCTCGCCCGACGTGCACGCGCCGAGCGGGATGATCGTCGCCGTGCTCACCCAGCCCGGCACGACGAGCCTCGTGCTGGTCGACCCGCACGACGACCACGTGACGCGCGATGTCGTGCACGGCACGCTCGACCGCACGTGGGCCGAACCGCGGCTCTCGCGCGACGGCAACCGCATCGCCGCCGTGCGCTGGGAGCGCGGTGGGCGCAACGCCGTCGTGGTGATGGACCTCGAGGGGCGGCCGCAGCGGAGTTTCGCACCGCGCGGCGACCGCATGACCATCGTGTCGTCGCCCGTGTGGGAGCCGGGTGACACCACCATCCTCTTCGTGAGCGACCACGAGGGACGCGCGCTGATCTATCGCGGCGACGTACGCACGGGCGCATACGGCCGCGTGTGGACGGGCGTCTCCACGCTGCACACGCCGGATGTCTCGCCCGACGGCCGACGCGTGGCCGCGGTGGAGCTCATGGCCGACGGATACCACGTGGTGCTGCGCGACACGCCGGGCGCGACCGCGCTCACGCTGCCGGCGAGCGATACCATGCCCGACCCGCTCCGTCCGCTCGTGGCGCCCCGCGTGGCGACCGACGCCGAGGAGGCGGACTACTCCCCGTGGGACCAGCTGTATCCCACGTGGTGGCTCCCCGTGCTGTTCACCACCGATCCCGGCACCTCGGCGTTCGGATTCGTCACCGGCTCCACCGATGTGGTGGGGCGGCACGCGTATCGGGTGGAGGCCGCGCTCGAGGCGGGGCGTGAGGAGTTCACGGCGCGCGGGAGCTACGCCTATGCCGGCTTCGGTGTGCCGGTGATCCAGCTCGACCTGGTGAACGAGTGGGAGCACGTCGCCATCCGCACCAACACCGGGGACTTCGTCGGGTACCTCGGCGCGCGCTCGCAGCGCGCGGAGTTGAACGTGATCGTCCAGCGGCCGCGGATCCGTCTCTCGAGCTACGCGGTGGTGGGCGCGGAGGTGGAAGCGATCCGCTATCGCACGACGCCGCTCGGGCTCCTCGAGCAGCTCGGCAACACCGCGCTCCTCCGCACCAACTACTCGCACGCCCTGCACACGACGGTGGGATTCAGCACCATGCAGCGCCCGGGGAACGCCGTGTCGGTGGAGGACGGCGTGGCGGGGTACGTGTCGCATCGCGAGCGGATGGACGTGGGTATCAAGTTCGAGGACGTCAAGGAGACCGTGGTGAGCCTGGAGGCCGCGAAGTCGATCCCGCTGCCGGGGTTCGCGCGGCACGTGCTCGCCGTGCGCGGCGCGTACGGCGTGACCGGCCACCGGACCTCCTCGGCGCTCGACGTGGGCGGCGTGAGCGGCAGTTCGCTCGAGGTGCTGCCGGGGATGCCGATCGGCAGCACGCGCCGGACGTTCGGCGTGCGCGGGTTCCCCGGCGGGGCGCAGTACGGGGTGCGCGCGCTCGCGGGCAGCGTGGAGTACCGCGCGCCGCTCGCGCTCGTGGGGCGCGGCGTCGGGATGCTGCCGCTGTTCTTCCAGAAGACGTCGGTGGTCGCGTTCGCCGACGCAGGGTCGGCGTGGTGCTCGTTCGCGGTGGACCTGTCGTTCATCTGCCCGGACCCGCTGCCCGCGCGGACGACCATCGCGTCGGTGGGCGGCGAGCTCGGGATCGATGCGGCGATCCAGTACGACCAGGTCTATCGCTTCCGCGTGGGCTTCGCGCATCCGGTGCGCGGCGTGGAGTACGCGTCGCGGTCCAACACGGTCTACTTCTCGCTCGGGAGCTCGTTCTGACGATGTCGAAGGCTGCGTCGGGATCGCCGTTCGGGACGCCGGTGATCCACCCCACCGCGTGGGTGCACGAGACTGCCGTGATCATCGGCAACGTGACGCTCGAGGCCGACGTGAGCGTGTGGCCCGGCGCGGTGCTGCGCGGCGACCGCGACGCCATCCGCGTGGGCGCCGGGAGCAACGTGCAGGACGGCGTGGTGGTCCACTGCGATCCCGGCCAGCCGTGCCGCATCGGGGCACGGGTGACGATCGGTCATCGGGCGGTGGTGCACGGCTGCACGGTGGAGGATGGTGCGCTCATCGGCATCGGCGCGGTGGTCCTGAATGGCGCGGTGGTGGGCGCGGGCACGCTGGTCGCGGCCGGCGCCGTGGTGGGCGAGGGCAAGGTGTTGCCGAGCGAGGCGCTGGTGGCCGGCGTGCCGGCGAAGGTGCTGCGGGCGCTCACGCCGGAGCAGCGCGATCGTGTGGCGGCGAACTGGCGGACGTATGTGGGGCTCGCCGCGCGGTATCGCTCGGGGTGAGAAGGAAGCGGGCAGATGGCTGAGCGCGGTGACGTTGGCCATGTGCCTTCTGCCTTCTGCCTTCTGCCCTCTGCCCTCTGCCTTCAGCCCTCTGCCATCTGGGACTGTTACCCGCCCCGGATTGGCGCCGTCTCCCCTATGCCCTCACGCGTTTCGGAGCAAGGGCTAGCATCACTTTGAGGGGGAGGGTACGTTCCGTCCCCCGAGCGAAACGGGCCCGAAAGTGTATGTCGATAGAGTAGTCGTAAGTCATTTACATGTATTGATTTGCGACGCTGTGCCGGATTCGCGAGAGTGGCGGGACGATGTCGCAAAGCGGCGGTGACAAGCGCCAGTCGTTGGGGCGTGGAAAAGCTCCGCTACGGAATCGATTCGTGATTGGTACTCTGTAACTCGTTGGTCGGTAGCGCGTTACAAAATGCTTGCGCGGCCTCACGATGGCCGTATGTTAGCCGCCCTCGACCCCCGATCCGACCGAGATCCCGTTGGGACTCGCCAGGAATGACTCGGGTTTGGCTCAATACCCTTCGTTGGAGAAGTTGCAATGCCGCTCCCGGTGAACCCGCCCGCGACGCCCGCCACGCTGTCCCAGAACGCCCGGACCGTTCTCGACAAGCGGTATCTCGTGAAGGACAAGAGTGGGAAGTCGGTGGAGACACCGGAGGAGATGTTCTGGCGGGTGGCCACCACGGTGGCCGAGCCGGAGCGTCGTTACGGGGCGACGGAGGCGCAGGTGGAGGCGATGGCGAATCGCTTCTATGAGCTGATGACGCAGCGCCGGTTCGAGCCGAACTCGCCGACGCTCATGAACGCCGGCCGTCCGCTCGGCCAGCTCTCGGCGTGCTTCGTGCTGCCGGTGGAGGACGCGCTCTCCAACGGTCACAGCGGCATCTATGACACGCTGCGCTCCATGGCGCTCATCCATCAGTCGGGCGGCGGCACGGGGTTCTCGTTCTCGCGGCTGCGCGCGCGCGGGTCGATGGTGCGTTCCACCACCGGCGTCGCGAGCGGCCCGATCTCGTTCATGCAGCTCTACGATGCGTCCACCGACGCCGTGAAGCAGGGCGGCACGCGCCGGGGCGCCAACATGGGCATCCTCCGCGTCGACCACCCGGACGTGATGGAGTTCATCGCGTGCAAGGAAGACCTGACCAAGATCACCAACTTCAACATCTCGGTCGCCATCACGACCAAGTTCATGGATGCCCTGAAGGCGAAGGGCAGCTATGACCTCGTCGACCCGATCACCAAGAAGGTGACCGGCCAGCTCGACGCGCAGCTCGTGTGGGACAAGATGATCGAGGGCGCGTGGCGCACCGGTGAGCCCGGCGTGTTCTTCATCGACGAGGCCAACCGGTACAACCCGGTCCCGCACCTCGGCGCCTACGAGGCCACCAACCCGTGCGGTGAGCAGCCGCTGCTCCCGTACGATGTCTGCAACCTCGGTTCGATCAACGTCGGCTACTACGTGGTCGACGGGAGGATGGACTGGGAGTCGTTCGCGAAGGACATCCACCTGTCCACGCGGATGCTCGACAACATCATCGACGCCAACAAGTACCCGCTGCCGGAGATCGACGCGCTCGCCAAGCGCATCCGTCGCATCGGGCTCGGCGTGATGGGCTTCGCCGACGCGCTGATCCGCCTCGGCATCAAGTACGACTCGCCGGAGGGTGTGGCGTTCGGCAAGCAGGTGATGGAGTTCCTCGACGTCGAGGGCAAGAAGGAGTCCGAGCGGATGGCCGAGCAGCGCGGGCCGTTCCCCGAGTGGGCGCAGTCCATCTGGGGTCCGGATTCCACCTGCGCGCGCGACGAGCACGGCAAGCGCATCCGTCCGATGCAGAAGCTCCGCAACTGCAACGTCACCACGGTCGCGCCGACCGGCACCATCTCCATCATCGCCGGTTGCTCGTCGGGCCTCGAGCCGCTCTTCGCCGTCGCGTTCATGCGCAACCAGGCCGGCGTCATGATGCCGGACGTGAACGAGGACTTCGTCGCGATCGCCAAGAAGGAAGGCTGGTACTCCGACGCGCTCATGGAGCGCATCGCGAAGACCGGCAGCGTGCAGCATCCCGAGGTGCCCAAGAAGTGGCAGGACGTGTTCGCGACCGCGAACAACATCACGCCCGAGTGGCACATCCGCATGCAGGCCGCCTACCAGGAGCACTGCGACTCGGCGATCAGCAAGACGACCAACTTCTCGCACGCCGCGACCAAGGAGGACGTCCGCAAGATCTACGAGCTCGCGTACGACATGAAGTGCAAGGGCGTCACCGTGTACCGTGACGGCTCGCGCGACGGGCAGGTGCTCTCCACCGGTGCCACCGCCGACGCTGCCGCCAAGCGCGATGGCGCGAAGGAGGACCCGAGCCTCAAGCGTGAACTGGCCGAGCTCAAGGGCCAGCTCGCCGAGATCACCTCGGACAACGACCGCCTCAAGAAGCTCCTGTTCGACGCCGAAGCCGAGAACCTCCAGCGCCGTCAGAAGCGGTCGCGCCCGGACATCCTCCGCTCGACGGCCATCCGCAAGGAGACCCCGCTCGGCGTGATGTTCGTGCACATCACCGAAGACGACAAGGGCCAGCCGTTCGAGGTGTTCATCAACCTCGGCAAGGCCGGTGGCTCTGCGATGGCGGACGCGGAGGCGATGGGGCGCATGATCTCGCTCGCGCTGCGCTCGGGGATCTCGATCCAGCAGGTGCATCGTCAGCTGCGCGGTATCTCGTCGGATCGCGCTGTCGGGCTTGGGCCGAACAAGGTCCTGTCCGTGCCGGATGCGATCGGGCTCGCGCTTGAGGACTGGATGCGGACGAAGAACGGCGTGCAGCAGGAACTGCTCACGACGACCGCGGAACAGCAGACGCCGACGATGACGCCGCAGGCGATGCCGGTGGTGTCACAGGGTGGGGCGCAGATGCAGTTCGAGGCGATGAGCGGTGGGGATGCGTTCATCGGGACTTGCCCGGATTGCGGATCGCAGCTCGAGTTTGCTGAGGGTTGTGTGAAGTGCCACGTGTGCGGCTTCTCCGAGTGCGGTTGATCCGCCTCTTTCGGTGAGGTTTGAAGTGAAGCGGGCCGCCCCACCGGGGCGGCCCGCTTCACTTCTAGCGCTTTCGGCGTGGTGCCCGACGTTTGGTGCCCGTCGTCTGCGGGATCGAGGCGACCACTGTGCGTGTGAGGCCTGAGAACACGACCTCGGGTGCCCGCATCCCGACCTCAAGGAGCCGAAGCGCCGCGCCCTCCGGACTGCGCCGGTCCGCTTCCCACGCTTGTACCAACTGCGTGCTCACGTTGAGGAAATGCGCGAACACCGCCTGCGACGCATTCAACCGCTCGCGCAACTCGCGAACCTCCTTCGCAGTCATCGGCGCGGGCGCGGCCGGGAGGATCGTCGTGCGCAGTTCGCGCTTGCCGCGCGCGTGGTCGAGCGCCTCATGCATCGATGCCATCAGCTCGGCGAAGAGCGCCTTCTTCATGGGTGCTGCCTCCGACGCGCTTGGTGAACGTCGCAGTCTCGATGAACGCGAGTCTCACAAGGCCTGACCTCGGGTGCGCGTGAGTGCGCGACCGTGGTCAGGCCTCAACGGCGAGTCCTGGCGATCAGGACGTCTATACTACAGAGTAGTACAGGCGCCCGAACCGCAGAATACCCGGATCGATGAGCCAGCCGCAGCGCGACACGGCCAGTTTCGCGGGACGCGCCCCGCGCGCTCGGGTCGATCCGCGGCGATCACCATCGAACGACTTCGAAGCTCCCTACCCCCGCATCGCCTCCACCGGCTCGATCCTCGTCGCCCGCCTCGCCGGCCCCCACCCCGCGAACGTCACCGTCGCCAGCAACAGCACCGACACCCCGACAAGCACCACCGGATCCACCGCCCGCACCCGATACAGCATCGCCTCCAGCGCCCGATTCGCCGCCACCGAGCCAGCGAGCCCGAGCACCACACCGATCGCACCGAGCGTCATCGACTGCCCCAGCACCAGGCGCCGAACGCCTGCCGGCGTATCCCCGAGCGCGAGCCGCAGTCCGAGCTCCCCACGCCGCTGCTGCACGATGTAGCTCACCACGCCATACAGCCCCACGGCACTGAGCACGAGCCCGAGCACCCCGGCGAACCCCAGCAGCGCCAGCGTGAACGAAGTCCGCGCCATCGACCGCTGCGCCACGGACTCGAGCGTCCGCGGCGCGATGACCGGCATCCGCGTATCGACCGCCCGCACCGCATCCCGCACCGCGGTCACGAGCGAGAGCGGATCCCGCCCATCCGTCCGCAACAGGTAGGCTGCGCTCGCGATGTCATCGCTCCCATAGTCCTCGTACAGCGTCGTCGCGGGATAGAACACGGCCTCGGTCGGTTCGAGCGCGAGTGACTCGAGCCGCAGCTCAGGCACCACGCCCGCGACGCGGAACCACAGCTTCGAATCAGGACCGTTGTTGCCGATCCCCTTGCCGATCGGATCCTCGCCGGGCCAGAGCCTGTCGGCGAGGGCGCGCGTGATCACGGCAGGCTGCGTCCGCGCATCGAGGTCGCGCCAGGTCGACGCGCTGCCGTTCACGGTGATGCCGAGCGTTTCGAACCAGCCGGGGAGCACCGCAGCGGACGCGACGCAGGGCGGCTGTTCGCCGCTCGCGAACGGGCGACCCTCACGGAAAACGATCGAGCACCCGGTGCCGAAGTCCTCGAGCGGCACGGGGCCGGCGCCCACACTCGTCACGCCGGGAATCACCTGCAGGCGATCGGTGAGCGCACGGTGCGCGGCGATCATCGACGCGTTCGTGCGATACGCGACGGTCGGGATGGCGACCTCGAACGCGAGCGTGTTCGACATGTCGAAGCCGGCGGGCACGGCGCGCAACTGGATGAAGCTGCGCCACACCAACCCGGTCGCCGCGAGCAGCATCAGCGAGAGCGCGACCTGTGCGACGACGAGCGTGTGCCGTGCCACGCGCTGGCGCGGCGACGCCGAGAGACCGCGGCTCGAATCGCGCAGCGCGTTCACATCCAGTTCGCGGCGGAGCAGCGGCAATAGCCCGAGCACGATGCCCAGTCCGAGGCCAAGCCCGAGCGAGACAGCGACCACGCGCGCATCCACCGACACCGCGCCGAGTCGCGGGATGTCGCTCGGGGCGAGCGCCAGCACGACCCTGAGCGTGCCCCAGGCCACGCCGAGTGCGGCGACGGCCGCGGCGCCGCAGACCAGGATCGACTCGGAGAGATAGTGCGCGGCGAGCTGGATCCGGTCGGCACCGAGCGCGGTCCGCACGGCGGCCTCGCGCCGGCGCGCTTCGAATCGCACGAGGAAGAGATTCCCGACGTTCGCCGCCGCGATCAGCAGCACGAGCGCCACCGCGCCGAACAACAGCCAGAGCGCATGCGGCACCGCGGTGCCGGTCACGCCATCGCGCAGCGTGGTGACTTCCACACGGAAGTTGTAGTTGTCGAGGAAGCGCTTGCTGTACGCGTTCGGCATCTGCTCGGCGAATCGCGTGAGCAGCGTCGAGAACTCGGCGTTCGCGCCCGCAACGGTCGCGCCGGGGCGGAGCAGGCCGATGCCGACGTTGGGATGGGTGTTGTGGAACGGGCCGGCGCGGTTGACGCGCGCGGGGATCCACAGGTCCACGCCGAAGCCCTTGAGGTCGGTCTGGTCGGCGAACGGTCCCGGCATCGGTGCGGTCACGCCGGGCGTGGTCACGCCGATCACGAGCAACGAACCGTACTCGGTGTCGAGCGTGGTGCCGACGATCCTCGGATCGCCGCCGAAGCGGCGCTGATGATACTCGTGGCTGAGTACCACTGTCATCGTCTTGCCGGGTGCGTCGTCCTCGGGCTCGATCAATCGCCCGAGTTCGGCGCGCGCGCCGAGGATGCCGAGCACTTCGTGGGTCGCGATCGCGACCTGCGCGACCTCGGCGTCGCCGCCGGTGAGGACGGTGAAGCCCATGGTCCGGTAGATGCCGAACTTCTCGACCGTCTTGGCGTCGCGCGCGAAGTGGACGTAGCCGCCGGGGGAGATGCCCCATTTGCGCTCTCCGCTGCCGGGCACGGTCGCGGGGTGCGTCACCGAGACGAGGCGATCGGCGTTGGGATAGGGGAGCGGTCGGAGGACGACGGCATCGAGCACCGCGAACATCGCGACCGTCGCGCCGATGCCGAGGGCGAGTGTGCCGAAGGCGAGCACGCTGAAGGTTCGGTCGCGCAGCAGCGAGCGGACCGAGCGGCGCGTCTCGTGCACCAGCGACGTGAGGAAGTGCGCTCGGCGCTCCTCGCGGAGTCGCTGGTGGTCGATCGCGCTCGTCTCGCGCTGGTACGTGGCCGCATCGCCGAAGCGGCGTCGCACCTCGGCGTCAGCGTCGGCGGCGGACATCCCGCCGGCGATGAGCTCGGCGCGGCGCTCCTCGATGTGGAAGCGCAACTCGGCGGCGACGTCGTCGTCGACGCGCGCGGGCGAGGCGGGGAGCGCGAAGTCGCGCTTCATGCGCCGGCCCTCGCCGCCAGGATCTGCGAGATCGCGGTCGTGTAGCGCGACCACCGGGTGACCTCGCTCGCCAGGTGTGCCCGCCCGCGCTCGGTCAGCCGATAGTACTTGGCCCGCCGGTTCTGATCCGTGAGCCCCCACTCGGCGCTCAGGAGCTTCTTCTGCTCGAGCCGGTGGAGGGCAGGGTAGAGTGCGCCCTCCTCGACGACCAGCTGCTGGTCGGTCGTATCCTCGATCCAGCGGGCGATGCCGAGCCCGTGGACGGGGCCCCAGGCGACGGCCTTGAGCAGGATGAGGTCGAGGGTGCCGCGGACGAGTTCGAGATCGGAATCGGACATGGGAGGTCCAGGCCGGGGTTCACCTAAGATTCTTAGGCTAAGACGGCATCCGCCCGAAAAAGGTTGCATCGGGGGTGCGGAGGGCGAGGATCCGGGGCCAGCCGTATCTTCCGCTGTGTCACCCGTCCAACCAGACCTCGCCGCCATCCATATGAAGCGCGCAATCGCGCCCGCGACCGCATTCCTGGCGTGGGCTGCCGTCCTCGTCCAGATGGTGCTCTCCATCCGGAACGGCATGGCCCGCGGGGAGTCGCTCCTGCACGCGACGGTCGACTACTTCGCGTACTTCACCGTGCTCACGAACACGCTCGTCGCGCTGGTGCTCACGGTGCCGTGGCTCGCACCGGGGAGCCCGGCCGGCCGGTTCCTCGCGCGCCCGCACATGACCGCGATGACCGCGACGGCGATCATCATCGTGGGACTCACCTACCACTTCGTGCTGAGCGGTGCGTACCATCCCGTCGGCGTCGAGTACGCGACCGATCTCGGGATGCACTATCTGGTGCCGACACTGTTCACGCTGCACTGGGTGCTGTTCGCGCCGAAGGCCGGGCTGCGCTACTCGCACCTGCCGACCTTCGCGGTCTATCCGCTCGCGTATCTGGTGTTCCTCGCCGGGCGCGGGGCGCTGGTGGGGGAGTATCCATACTTCTTCGTGGACGTGAACACGCTCGGGTTCGCGGTCGCGGCGCGGAATGCGATGGGGTTGCTGATGATCTACTTCATGGTGGCGGCGCTGCTGCTGCTGGTCACGTCGAGGCACCGGGTGGAGGAGCGCGGATGAGCGGACTCACGGGGAAGGTCATCGTCATCACCGGCGCGAGCAGCGGCATCGGCGCGGCGCTCGCGGAGCGTGTCGCGCGCGACGGCGCGATCCCGGTGCTCGTCGCGCGGCGGCGCGAGGCACTCGAGGAGGTCGCGGCGCGGTGCGGCCCCAAGGCGCAGGTGATCGTCGCCGACGTCACGGTGCGCGAGCAGGTGCGTCGCGCGGTCGCCGAGGCGCACACGGTGCAGGGGCGGATCGACGTGTGGGTGAACAACGCGGGCCAGGGGATCAGCCGCGTGCCGACGGAGCTCACCGACGGCGACATCGACGAGATGGTCCGCATCAACGTGAAGTCGGTGCTCTACGGGATGCAGGAGCCGCTGACCGTGTTCCGGCGGCAGGGACAGGGGCAGTTCGTGAACATCTCGTCGATGCTCGGCCGGATGCCGTTCGCGCTCATCCGGTCGGCCTACACGGCGTCGAAGCACATGATGAACGCGCTGACCGACATGTTCCGCACGGAGCTCAAGGAGTCGGACCCGGGGATCGTGGTCTCGCTCGTGTCACCGGGAGTGGTGCGGACCGACTTCGGGAACAACGCACTGCACGGCGGGCCGGATTCGCGGACGCTGCCGAACTCGCAGAGCGTGGAGGAGGTCGCCGAGGTGATCGTGGGCGTCATCGTGGCGCAGCGGACCGATGTGTACACGGCGCGCGGGTCCGGGCAGCGGGTGGCAGCGTACTACGCGGAGCTGGGTGAGGATCCATGACCCCGGGCGACGCCCGAGCGACGCGTCGCGCGTGACTCGATCCGAACCGCCTCGGTGGCTCGTAGCGTTGCACGGGCAGCACAGTGTGTCGTGCGGTGTGGTCCCGGGCCCCTGAGCCCTCCTGACACGGCGTGAGTCCGGACACTGAGCCGCCCCGTCTCGCGCACCGACGAGTCGTTCGCCGGTCGAGGGTTCTTGGTGCGCGACGTCACGGAGTCGCCGCCGTTCGCGACCGAACGCCCGCGGACGGTAGGATGGCGCAGTGAGCCGGAACACCTCGCGTGAGGGATGTCACCGGACGCGCAAGGTGTTCGGCATCACAGGCTTGGCTCACCGTCAGTCCGTGACGGCGTGGCGCGTGGCTTGCGATGGAGTGCTCCCGTATCGGCACCCCACGCAGTCCCACTCGGAGCCACCTCCATGCTCATCCGGAACATCCGCCTCAAGGCCACCGCGCTCGTGCTCGGGCTCGGCGTCATCATCGCCGCCGCCTGCGCCGAGACGACGGCGCCGGTCCCGCAGCCGGAGCTGCGCGCCGTGCAGGCCGACAGCGCGCAGCTGCTCGAACTCCTGCAGACCATCCTCAAGAAGACCCTCTACCTCCAGTGCTCGGCGCTGCCGACCGCATCGGACACGGAGTGGGTCGGCCCGGCCGGCGGCACGCTGCACATCGGGCCGCACAAGCTGGTGATCCCCGCCGGCGCGCTCGACAGCCTCACGCGGATCACCGCGACGGCGCCGAGCGGCACGATGAACCGCATCGAGTTCCAGCCGCACGGCCTCACGTTCGATCGCGAGGCGAAGCTCACCATGAGCTACGCCAACTGCGGGCTGGTGGGCGGGCTCCTGCCGCGCCACATCGTGTACGCGAACGACGAGCTCCGTCCGCTCGAGTTCCTCGATGCGGTGCCGAACCTGCTGCGGCGCGAGACGACGGCGAAGCTCGATCACTTCTCGGACTACGTCCTGGCCTGGTAGGGTCCGTGACCACCTCGGCCGCACCCGCTCCGCGCCCCAGCGCTCCCGTCCTGACCGGACGGGGGCGTTCGGCGTCGGACCTGCTCCACGAGGCGCGTGGCCTCGAGCGGGGCGGATGCGTGCCCGAGGCGTTGGAGCGGTTCGGCGAGGCGATCGCGGTGGCGATGCGCGCCGGCGATTCGAGCACGCACGCCGAGGCGCTGCGGCGGCTGGCGGTGCTGAAGCATCATCGCGGGGAGTCGGTCGAGGCGCGGGTGCTCTGCGCCCAGAGCGCGGAGGTGGCGAGCGCGGCCGGCAAGCTGCACCTCGCGGCCGAGGCATTGAACACGCTGGGCTGCATCGACCTCGCGACGGGCTCGCTGTTCGATGCGCGCGCGAACCTCATGGAGGCGCTCGCGATGGGCGGCGCGAGCCAGGAGCTCGAAGCCCGCGTGGAGCAGAATCTCGGCGTGATCGCGAACATCCATGGCGAGCTCGACGAGGCGCTGTCGCGGTACCGGCACTCGCTCGCCGCGTACCAGGCCGCGGGCAACGAGCACGGGTGCGCGATCGCGTTCCACAACCTCGGGCTCGTGAGCGCGGACCGCGAGCTCTGGGATGATGCGGCCGGGTTCTTCCAGCAGAGCCGCGAGATCGCCGAGCGCGCGAGCGACGTGTATCTCCGCGGCGCGTGCCACCTGGGGGACGCGAAGGTCCAGCTCGCGCGCCAGCGGTTCGACGCCGCGCGCACGAGCGCCGAGACCGCACTCGCGCTCTTCGAGCAGCTGGGCGCGCGCGCCGAGAAGTCCGGCGCGTACCGCATGATCGGCGTGGTGTACCGCGAGACCGGCCGCGCCGCCCTCGCGGAGTCACGCCTGCGGAGCGCCATCCAGCTGGCGGTCGACACCAAGGCCGTGCTCCACGAGGCGGAAGGCTCGCGCGAGCTCGCGCTGCTCTATCAGCAGATGGGCCGCAACCAGGAGGCGCTGACGCTCCTGAACCGCAGCCACCAGCTGTTCGGGAGCCTCGACGCGCGGCGGGACCTGATCAACGTCGGCGCGAAGGTCGTCGAGCTCGAGGGGACGTACCTCGCGGTGGTGCGCGAGTGGGGCCAGTCGATCGAATCGTCCGACAGCTACACCTTCGGCCACTGCTCGCGGGTGGCGGACGTGTCGGTCGCCGTGGCGCAGGCGCTCGGCCTGAGCGAGATCGAGATCACGACGATCCGGCTCGGCGCGTATCTCCACGACCTCGGCAAGGTGAAGGTGCCGCACGAGGTGCTCAACAAGCCCGGCCCGCTCACGGCGGAGGAGTTCGAGGTCATCAAGATGCACCCGGTGTGGGGCATGGAGATGCTGAACGAGGTCGAGTTCCCCTGGGACATCAAGCCGATCATCCGCTGGCACCACGAGAAGTACGACGGCACCGGCTACCCCGACATGCTCCGCGGCGACGAGATCCCGCTCTCGGCGCAGATCGTCGGCATCGCCGACGTGTATGACGCGCTGACGACGACGCGCGCGTATCGCCCGGCGATGACGCACGAGCAGGCGTGCGCGCAGATGGCGAAGGGGCGCGGCGCGTGGAGCCCGCTGGTCTACGCGGCGTTCGAGCGCGCGATGGCCACCGAGCCCCTCCCGGCCATCACCCCGGCGGCTGCGGCCTGACCGCGCGCTCGCCCTGATACGGGGTCCGCAACCGGCGGCGGAGCATGTGGCCGGCCGCGCTCTCCAGTTCCTCGCGGTTCACCAGCCGCACACGCCCGTCCACCACCTCGATCATCTGCTTGGCCGCCATCGCCGAGATCGTGCGGGAGACCGTCTCGCGCGTGGAGCCGACCATCTGCGCGATGACCTGGTGGGTGGGGAGGTCCCGGAGTTCCAGTCCCGGTTCGCGCGCGTCGAGCTCGAGGAGCAGGTGCGCCACGCGGCCGGTGACGTCGAGCAGCATCAGCCCGCCGATGCGGCTGTCCTGCTCGAGGAGCCGCGTGCAGAGCGCGCGCAGGAGGCCGAACGACATCTCGGGGAGTTCGCGGATGGACCGCCGGAAGTCATCACGGCGCAGCACGAGCAACCGCGAGTCCTCGGCGGCGATCACGCTCGCGGCGTAGGGTTCGTCGTCGAGCAGCGCCATCTCACCGAAGAACTCGCCATCGCGGAGCAGGGAGAGCACCACCTCGCGCCCGTCCTCGGCGACCAGCATCACCTTCACCGAGCCCTTGAGGACGATGTAGAAGGCGTCGCACGGGTCATGGGCGAATCGGATGACGCGATTCTTCGCGTACTCCCGCTCCGCGAGGAGCGGGGCGAGGAGATCGAGGTCCGTGTCCCGGAGCTGTGAGAACAGCGGGACTTCGCGGAGGGCGGCGGAGAACGGCATGCTGAATGATACGTCGTTTGTCAGGGAAGTGCTGACACTTGGTGATGCTGGAGGAACGTCCCGTTCGTCCAGATGGTAGACCGGACGACCCCTCACCCTGGACCTCGGATCCATGCCTCTGCGCCTCGCGACCATCGCCATGCTCGCCACCGTCTCTCTCACGGCTGCCGCGTGCGGCGGGGGTGGCCGCTCGAGCGATGCGGTGCAGGTGGACCCGGTCGTCCGCCTTGCGCCGCATGGGCGCATCGGGCTGGTGACCTTCACCGCGCAGAACGCGCGCGGCGGTCTCGTGAGCCTCGCGACGCAGAAGTTCCAGGAGCAGTTGCTCACCGCGCAGCCCGGCGTGGAGATCCTCGAACTCGGGACCATCACCGGGCCGGTGGACATCGCCGCGGCGAAGCGCCTGGGCGAGCAGCATGGGGTGAGGACGCTCGCCGTCGGTCACCTCACGGTGTCGGACCTCAAGCCGCGCGTGCGGCTGATGGGCGGGCTGAGCGCGTCGACCGAGGTGACGATCGCCCTGCAGGCCAAGCTGATGTCCACGGAGTCGGGCGCGACGCTGTGGGCGCGGTCATCGACCCTGCGCGAGACGATGCAGCAGGTGGGGATCGCCAACGGGACCGCGGTGTTCGACGCGCAGGACGCGGGCGAGGCGTACGGCGAGATCGTCAACAAGCTCGTGTGGGACGTGACGAGCGACTTCCGCCCGACGTGGGTCCGGCCGTGAGCCGGATCGGGCCGCGGCGCGGGCCAAGCGCGAGGAGGCCGGAGCCTGCGGCGCTCAGTCCTCGCCCGAGGAGAACACGCGGCGGACGTGGTCGTCGACCCGGGTGACGCGGCCGGTGGATCGCGAGATCGGCACCCACAGCGTCCGTGACGCGGCCAGCACCTTCCGGTCGGCCGCCCGCAGGATCTCGACGAAACGCTCGAACCGCACGGCCTCCGCGGCGCCGACCCAGGTGGAGGCGATGAACTCGTCCCCGGGGAGTCCGGGCGCCTTGTAGTCGATCTCGTGCCGATGGGCGACCCAGGCATAGCGCTCCTGCTGCGCGGGCGTCGCCGCGGCGCGCCAGTGCGCGGTGGCGATGTCCTGGATCCAGCGGAGGTAGACCACGTTGTTCACGTGGCCGAGCTCGTCGAAGTCCTCGGGGATGACCGGGACGGGACGCTCGAACCTCGCTCCGGGCTCAGGTGGCATGCGCGGAAGGTGCGCGCGGGACCGGGGTGGCGCCATGTCAGGGTTGCGGGGAGTCGGTTCAGTTCGTTAAGTTCGTACTTAATGAAACGAAAGCCTGCCACCCTCAGTCCGCCCGTCTCGCAGTTCGTCGAACGGATCGGACTGCTGCTCGAGGCCGAGCGGTTCCCCCGGATCGCCGGCCGGATCCTCGGGCTCCTCCTCGCGAGCGCCGAGCCGCTGTCGCTCGACGACATCGCCGCGCTCCTCGGCGTGACCAAGGCGAGCATCAGCACGAACGCGCGACTGCTCTTCGACAAGGGCGTGCTCGAACGGGTCAGCCTCACCGGCGACCGGCGCGACCACTACCGCGCCGCCAGCGACATGCCGCTCCGCACGCTGCAGGCCCGGATCGCGCGCATGCGGCAGGTGCACGACGCGCTCGCGAGCGGCCGTGACGCGATCGCGCCCACCGATCCCGTGATCCGCGACCGGTTCGATGACATGATCTCCTCCTACGACTACATGCTCGACGTGACGATGCGTGCCCTCGATGAACTCCCGGCCCGCGTGGAGAAGGCGCGGGCCCAGCGGAGGCGTGCGCGATGAGGCGACGCCCACTTCGCTCGATGACGGTGGCCGGGAGCCTCTGGCTGAGCGCGCTCCGTCCGCTCCCGGCGCTGGCGCAGACCGCGGTCGCGACACCACCGGCCGCAGCGGCCCCCATCGAACTCACGCTCGGCGCCGCCGCGCGTCTCGCGGCCAGGCAGTCGCTCGGCGCGACGATCGCCGGCCTCCGGGTCGAGGGCGCCACGGCGCGCGCGCAGCAGTCGCGCGCGTCGCTGTTGCCGTCGGTGTCCGCGGCGGTGGCCGACGGACAGCGCACGTTCAACACGGCGTCGTTCGGTCTCTCCTTCCCCGGCTTCAACGCGGACGGCGAGGTGCGCGGACCGGTGCGCACGGTGGACGTGCGCGGTCGCGTGACCGCGAATCTCTACGCGCCGGCCACCCTCGGGCGGTATCGTACCGCGCAGGCTGCGGTGGAGGGCGCCGAGGCCGATGCGGCGGCGGCGTCCGAAGCGGCCGCGGCGAACGCCGCGCTGGCCTACGTGCGCCTGCTGCGCGGCGAAGCGCAGGTGCAGGCGCGCGCGGCCGACTCCTCGCTCGCGGTGGAGCTGCTCGAGATCGCGCGGAGTCAGTTGCGCGCCGGCACGGGCGTCGCGCTCGACGTGACGCGCGCGCAGGCGCAGCTGGCGATGGTGCGCACGCAGTCGATCGCGGCGCGGAGCGAGCGCGACCGGGCGCGGGTGGCCTTGCTGCGCGCGCTCGCATTGCCGGTCGGCTCCACGCTCGTGCTCGGCGATTCGCTGGGCGATGCGCTCGGCGAGGCGCCCGGCGAGACGCTCGGCGCGGAGTCCGGTGGCGCCGGGGCCGCGCGCGCCGCGCGCCCTGACCTCCGCGCCGCGAACACCGCGGTCGAGACGGCGCGCCGCGCCCTCAGGGCGACGCGCTCCGAGGCCCGGCCCTCGCTCGGGCTCTTCGCGGACGACGGGCTCACGAGCAACGGCTATGCCCACCTCCTCAACACGTACACGCTCGGCCTGCAGCTCTCCATCCCGGTGTGGGAAGGCGGGCGGCGCGAAGGGCGGGTGGCCGAGCAGGATGTCGCGCTCCGCGAGGCGGAGGCGAAGGTGCGCGACCTCGAGGCGCAGGTGGACGCGGAGCTGCTGACGGCGCGGCTCGACCTCGCGTCCGCGCAGCAGCAGGTGGAGGCGTCGCGCGAGCGCTTGCGGCTCGCCGAGCAGGAGGTGGCGCAGGCGCGGGAGCGGTTCCGCGCCGGCGTATCGGGGAATGCGGATGTGATCGCCGCGCAGCTCGCGCTCGACGCGTCACGCAGCCTCCACGTGGATGTCCAGAGTGCGCTCATCTCCGCGCGGGTGGCACTCGCCCGCGCCGAGGGGCGCGTGTCCCAGTTGCCTTGAGAATGCCGATGACGACGGAGAACGCGGTGCAGGGGAATGGTGGCCGGCAGAGGGTGATGCTCGCGGTGGGCGCGGTCGCCCTCGTGGCGGCGCTCGTGTGGGGGTATCGCGCGTGGGAGCACGCGCACACGCACGAGTCCACCGAGAATGCGCAGGTGGACGGGCACATCGTGCCGGTGCTCGCGAAGGTGGGCGGCTACGTGCAGGCGGTCGCGGTGCGCGAGAACGAGGCGGTGACGGCCGGCGCGGTGCTCGTGCAGGTGGACACGCTCGAGTATCGCCAGCGGCTGCTGCAGGCCGAGGCGGAGCTCGCGGCGGCGCTCGCGGCCGCCGGGTCCGGCCCGCAGCCGGGGCAGGCCGAGGCGCAGGTGCGGTCGGCGACCGGCCAGCGTGCGGCGCTCGACGCGCAGATCGTCGCGGCGCGGGCGAACGCACAGCGCGCCAAGGCCGACCTCGCGCGCGGCGAGGAGCTGGCGCAGAAGCAGATCATCTCGCTGAAGGAACTCGACGCGCTGCGAGCCAACGCCGAGGCGGCCGCGGCGAACGTGGCGGCGGTCGAGGAGCAGGCGGGCGCGGCGGGCGCGTCGGTGTCGAGCGCGGAGGCGGGGGTGCGGCTGGCGAAGGCGCGGCTCGCGGCGGCGCGCGCCTCGCGCGATGCGGCGGCGCTCCAGCTCTCGTACGCGACGATCAGCGCGCCGGAGGAAGGACGGATCGCGCGGAAGTCCGTCGAGGTGGGGCAGCTCGTGCAGGCGGGCCAGCCGCTCATGAGCATCGTCGGTGACAGCGGCACGTGGGTGACGGCCAACTTCAAGGAGACGCAGCTCGACGCGATGCGCGTCGGGCAGCCGGTGGAGATCGAGGTCGATGCCTACCCGAGCTGCCATGCGACGGGGACGGTGGAGAGCATCGCGTCGGCGACCGGCGCGCGCTTCGCGCTGCTGCCGCCGGACAATGCGACGGGCAACTTCACGAAGGTGGTGCAGCGGATCCCGGTGCGGATCGCCATCACCGAGGGATGCGGCGCCGACCGGCCGCTCCGGCCGGGGATGTCGCTCGCGGTCGCGGTGAAGGTGCAGTGAGCGAACTGGAGCACGGCGATCCGCACAAGTGGCTGATCGCCCTCGCGGCCACGCTCGCGTCGGTGCTCCAGGTGATCGACACGTCGATCGTGAACGTCGCGATCCCGCACATGATGGGGGAGCTCGGCGCGAGCCTCGACGAGATCGCGTGGGTGACGACGGGCTACATCGTCGCCTCGGTGATCATCATGCCGATGACCGGGTGGCTCGCGGCGTTCTTCGGGCGCAAGCGGTACTTCGCAGGGTCGATCATCCTGTTCACGGCGGCGTCGGTCCTCTGCGGCGCCTCGACCTCGCTCCAGGGGCTCATCCTCTGGCGGATCGTGCAGGGCATCGGCGGCGGCGCGCTCATCACCACCTCGCAGGCGATCATCTACGAGGCGTTCCCCAAGCGCGAGATCGGCATGGCGATGGCCGTGTTCGGCATGGGCGTGATGGTGGGCCCGACGCTCGGCCCCACGCTCGGCGGCTGGCTCACGGACGCGTACTCGTGGCCGTGGATCTTCTACGTGAACATCCCGTTCGGCGTGCTCGCCGCGGTGATGGTGATCGCGTACGTGCACGACTCGCCGCTCCACGTGAAGGCCAAGGAGATCGACTTCCTCGGCATCGGCCTGCTGATCGTGGCGATCGGCGCGCTGCAGTACGTCCTCGAGCACGGGCAGGGGGAAGGGTGGTTCGACTCGCCGACCATCGCGACGCTCGCCGCGATGACGGCGGTGGCGTCGATCCTGCTGGTGTGGCGGGAACTCACGGTCGACGAGCCAGTGATCGACTTCCGCGTCCTGCGCCATCGCGAGATGTGGGTGGGGACGATCATCGGCGTGTTCATGGGCGTGGCGCTGTTCGGGTCGGTGTTCGTGCTGCCGATCTACCTGCAGGGCTTCCTGCGGATGTCGGCGTGGCAGACGGGGATGGTGATCCTGCCGGGCGCGCTCGCCACGGCCGTCTCGATGGCATTGGCGGGGAAGCTCGCGACCAGGTTCGACGCGCGGATGCTCATCGCGCTCGGGATCGGCCTCTTCGCCGGGGCGATGTGGTTCATGTCGCGGATGACGGCGCAGTCGGGCGCGGGCGACTTCCTGTGGCCGCTGCTGTTCCGCGGGCTCGGGCTGGGGCTGATGTTCGTGCCGCTCACCAACCTCACGCTCTCGAGCCTCGAGCGACGCGAGATCGGCGCCGGGGCCGCACTCTCGAGCTTCTCGCGGCAGATCGGCGGATCGCTCGGCATCGCCGCGCTGGCGACGATGCTCACGCACTACACGCAGCAGGCGAAGGCGGTGCTGGCGGAGCACGTGACGGCGTACGATCCGGCCTCGCTCGAACGCGTGGGGACGCTGACGCGCGGCTTCATGGGGCGCGGCGCCGACGCGCTCGCGGCGCAGCAGCTCGCGTACTCGACGATCGACCGGCAGCTCGCCGCGCAGGCGAGCGTGATCGCGTTCGGGAAGGTGTTCCTGCTCAGCGGCCTGATCCTGCTGGCGACGATGCCGCTGCTGCTCATCGTCAAGCGCGCCACGCCGCCCTCGGGCGAGGGTGCGGTCGTGCACGGCGAGTAGGACCGGGAGTAGGTTGAGGGCATGAGCGCCGAACGGCACGTCCTGCTGCGCAGATGGGCGGCCCCGGCCGTCGGGGCGCTCCTGCTCGGGCTCGCGGCATGGATCCTCCATCGCGAGCTCCGGGCCTACCAGTACGCCGACCTCGTGCGCGAGATGCGGGCACTGCCCGCGGCGCGCGTGCTCCTCGCGGTGGCGCTCACCGCGCTGAGCTATGCGCTGCTCACCGGGTACGACGCGCTCGCGCTGCGCTACGTGAAGCACCCGCTCGCCTGGCATCGGGTCGCGTTCGCGTCGTTCACCGGCTACGCCGTGAGCAACACGCTCGGCTTCCCGTTGCTCACCGGCGCCTCGCTCCGCTACCGGCTCTACACGCGGTGGGGTGTTCCGCTCGCCGACGTCGCGCGGATCATCGCGTTCTGCAGCACGACCTTCTGGCTGGGCGCGCTCACGGTGGGCGGGCTCGCGTTCCTGTTCGACCCGATCCCGCTCCCGCCGATGCTCCGGGTGCCCACGGCGCTGCTGCACCCGATCGGCGCGGTGATGCTGCTCGCGGTGGCGGGGTATGCGGCGCTCAGCGCGCTCCACCGCCGCACCTTCGAGATCCGCGGGCATGCGATCACGGTCCCCTCCCCGGGACTGGTCGCGGCGCAGTTCGTGGTGTCCACGGCGGACTGGCTGGCCGCGGCCGCGGTGCTCCACGCGCTGCTGCCGCCGGGTTCGGTGACGTTCTCGTCGTTCGCCGGCGCGTTCGTCATCGGGCAGATGATCGGCATCGTGAGTCATGTGCCCGGCGGCGTCGGGGTGTTCGACTCGGTGGTGCTGTTCTTCCTCGCGCCGCAGCTCGGCGCGCCCGCGGTGGTCGGCACGCTCCTCGCGTACCGCGCCATCTACTACCTGTTGCCGTTCTCGCTCGCGGCCGCCGGTCTGGCCGTCACGGAGGGTCGCCACCTGCGGCACCGCCTGCGCGCGGCGGCACCGGTGGCCGAGTGGATGGGGACGCTGGTGCCGCAGGTGATGGCGATGCTCGTGTTCCTCGCCGGGACCATCCTGCTGCTCTCCGGCGCGGTGCCGGCGGTGGGGAGCCGGCTGCGCTGGCTCGACCGCACGTTCCCGCTCGCCGTGATCGAGCTCTCGCATTTCCTCGCGAGCGCGGTCGGCGTGGGCCTGCTGCTCCTCGCGCGCGGGTTGCAGCTGCGATTGAACGCCGCGCTCACCCTCGCGGTGGCGCTGCTGGTGGCGGGCGTGCTGCTCTCGCTCGGTCGCGGACTCGACTACGAGGAGGCGCTGGCCCTCACGCTGGTGCTCACCGTGCTCTGGGCGAGCCGGCGCGAGTTCTCGCGGCCGTCGGCGCTCGTGGCGGAGGCGTTCACGCCGGGGTGGATCGGCGCGGTCGGCGCCGTGCTCGCGAGCTCGGCGTGGCTCGGCTACTTCGCGTTCAAGCACGTCGAGTACTCCGACGACCTGTGGTGGCGCTTCGCGCGAGCGGAGGACGCGCCCCGCTTCCTCCGCGCGACGGTGGGCGCCATGGTGATCGTGGGCGCGGTGGCGCTGCAGCGCCTGCTCCGCCCGGCGCGCGCGCGGCTCGCCGCCCCGACGGACGACGAGCTCGCGCGCGCTGCGGCGATCATCGCCGCGCAGGGCGACGCGGACGCGAACCTCGTCTTCCTCGGCGACAAGGCGCTGCAGTTCAGCGAGGCGGGCGATGCCTTCCTGATGTACGGCGCCTCCGGTCGGAGCTGGATCGTGCTCGGCGATCCGGTCGGCCCGGAGGCCGCGCGCCGCGCGCTCGTCTGGCGGTTCCGCGAGCGGTGCCACGAGCACGGCGCCTTCCCCGTGTTCTACGAGGTGTCCGCGCGGAGCCTGCCGCTCTATCTCGATGCCGGGCTCACGCTCTCCAAGCTCGGCGAGTCCGCGCACGTGCCGCTGGCCGGGTTCTCGCTCGAGGGCGGCGCGCGGCGCGGGCTCCGACAGACCGTGCGCCAGGTGGAGCGGGCGGGTGGGACGTTCAGCGTGGAGCCGCGGGAGACGGTCGCCGCGCTGCTGCCCGAGCTGCGCCGTGTCTCGGACGATTGGCTCGCGCACAAGCACGTGGCGGAGAAGGGGTTCTCGCTGGGGCGGTTCGACGAGGCATATCTCGCGCGCTTCCCGGTGGGCGTGGTCCGGAAGGACGGTCGCGTGGTCGCGTTCGCGAACGTGCTCACGGCCGCCCCGGGGGGCGAGGTCTCGATCGACCTCATGCGGTACGAGGACGGCGCGCCGCCCAACGTGATGGAGTACCTCTTCGTGCAGCTGATGCTCTGGGGGCGCGCGCAGGGCTACGCGTCGTTCAGCCTCGGCATGGCGCCGCTCGCGGGCGTCGAGTCGCGCCGGCTCGCGCCACTGTGGAGCCGCGTGGGTGGCGCGCTGTTCAGGCACGGCGAGCACTTCTACAACTTCAAGGGCCTCTACAAGTACAAGGAGAAGTTCGACCCGGTGTGGGAACCGCGGTATCTCGCGTCGCCGGGCGGGCTCGCGCTGCCGCGTATCGTGGCGGACGTGACGGCACTGATCTCCGGCGGGTTGCGCGGCGTCGTGATGCGGTGACGCGCCGCGCTCATCCCTTGGCCGCGAGCAGCCGCTCGAGCTTCTCGATCTGGTCGCGCTGCATCGCGACGAGGTCAGCCCACTGCGACTCGCGGAGGAGGTCGAGCTTCTCGTGGAGGTTCCGGATCTCGATCTCGGCCTTGAGGTTCACCTCGTAGTCGGCCTCGGCCTGCTGCCGGTCGCGCGCGGCCTGGCGGTTCTGCGACATGAGGATGAGTGGCGCCTGCAGCGCCGCGACCATCGAGAGGAGGAGATTGAGGAAGATGAACGGATAGGGATCCGGCGCCCGGTCGCGCGCGAAGGCGTTGACGCCGGTCCAGACGGCGAGGAACGCGAGGAAGAGGATGATGAACATCCACGAGCCGCCGAAGCCCGCGATCGCATCGGAGAGGCGCTCGCCGAACGTGCGGGAGTCGTCGGCGGCGCGGGAGGGATCGCGGCTCACGGCGACCCGGTGCTGGATCGATTCGATGACGCGGCGTTCCTGCGCGGTGAGGTGGTCCCATTCGCGACGGAGGATGCGCTTGGCGAGGTCGGCGGGCGTGGTCATGGGCGTGCTCGGCGGTGGCAGTGGGCGCGTGGTGGGACCGCGCGGCTTCGGTGGCGCGGTCGCACGGGAATGTGGCACAACCGTGGCCTCGGCGGCTTGAACGGCCGTCGGGGAAGGGTGATGTTCCCGCGACCCGCACGTCGACCTGCATCCCCGGAGCGCCCGTGCCTCGCCGTCCGCGCCTGTTCGCCCTGCTCGCGCTCATGAGTGTCTCCTCGCTCGCGCTCCGCGACCTCCGGGGGCGGGATGCCCAGGCCGGACGCCGGTGGTACAAGGGCAATACGCACACCCACACGCTCAACAGCGACGGCGACTCGCATCCCGACGACGTGGCGAAGTGGTACAAGGAGCGTGGCTATGCGTTCCTCGTGCTCACGGACCACAACGTGCTCACGAGCGTCGAGGCGCTGAACGCGCTGCACGGGCTCGACGAGCGGTTCCTCGTGATCCGCGGCGAGGAGGTGACCGATCGCTTCGGCGACAAGCCGATCCACATCAATGCGCTCGACCCGTCGCGGCTCGTCGCGCCGCAGGGCGGGGCCAGCGTGCTCGACGCCATCCAGCGCGATGTCGATTCGATCCGCGCGGCGGGTGCGGTGCCGCACCTCAATCACCCCAACTTCGGCTGGTCGGTCACCGCCGACGAGCTTCGGCAGGTCCGGGACCTGAAGCTCTTCGAGGTCTTCAATGGTCACCCCATGGTGAACAACCTGGGCGGCGGCGGCGTCGCCGGCCTCGAGGAGGCGTGGGACCAGATCCTCTCCAGCGGCAAGCTGATGTACGGCCTCGCCACGGACGATGCGCATCACTTCCGGCGGCCCGAGGACCCGACCGCGGCCAGACCGGGGCAGGGATGGATCGTAGTGCGGGCCGACACGCTCACGCCGCGCGCCATCCTCGATGCCGTCGAACGGGGCGAGTTCTACGCGTCCACCGGAGTCGAGCTCCGCGACTATCGCGCGACGCCGACCGAGATCACGCTCGACATCAGGACGACGGCGTTCAGCAAGTACCGCATCCGCTTCACCGGGCGGGACGGCCGGCTGCTCAGCGAAGTGACGACGAACCCGGCGACGTACCGCATCGCGGGCGGGGAAGGCTATGTGCGCGCGACCGTGCTCGAGTCGAACGGCGCCAAGGCGTGGACGCAGCCGGTGCTGGTGCCCGACCGGCGCTGAGTCGGGGCGCGGCGGCCGAGGGCCGCGCGCGCGTGGGAGGGGAGGCGGCTCCTGCACGCTGTGACGGGCGTCACCGGCTGACTTCTTGCCACCGTCGCGATCACGACCGCACCTTTCCTTGCAACAATAGCAGTGGGACTGGCCCCTCGACGGAGGGGCCGGCGCTCCGTCGTCCCCAGCGAGGATCCGCGTTTGCCGCGACCCGACCGTTCGACCCTCCGCCGTGCATGGTTGTTCGGCGCCGCGTGCCTCCTCGCGACCCTGAGCTGCGGCCGAGAGGTGACCGGTCCCGCGGGGACGCAGCTGATGCGCGGGTTCACGTTCGACGCGCGGTTCGACACCCCCGGGCTCGCGAACGGCGTGGCCGGGACGATCGTGAGCTTCACGAAGGTCCGAGTGGTGCTCGTGAACTCGCGGGGCGACACCGTCGTGAACCGCACGGTCGACTTCCCGAACAACTCCGACTCGGTCTCGCTGTCGTTCGACGTGCCGGTGGTGAGCGGCGCACCGGCGAGCGGCGAGCCGATGAGTCTCGCACTGGCGTTCATCAACGCGCAGAACGACACCGTCTTCCGTGGCGGACCGCTGCCGGTGCAGGTGGTGCCCTCGCTGCCGGGCTCGCCGCCGCCGGCGCCGCCCGTGGTGCCGGTCACCTATGTCGGCGTCGGCGCGAACGCCGCGTCGGTGGTGATCACCCCGCCCTCGCTGTCCGTGCTCGCCGGCGACCCCTTCACGTTCACCGCCGTCGCGCGCGACGGACAGGGCGCCCCGATCGCGAACACGCCGATCGCGTGGCGGTCGGAGTCTCCGACGCGCGCGACGATCACCGCCCCTGGGGCCGGGGCCGGCGTGACGCTGCCGAGTCGCGGCCCCGCGACGATCATCGCCCAACTGCTCGGGCCCAACGCCCCCGCCGATACGGTGATGATCGACGTGCAGCCGCGCGCGCAGTCGCTGGTGGTGGTGTCGGGCAACGGGCAGACGGCCACGCTGAACTCCGCGCTGCCGCAGCCGCTCGTGGTGCGCGTGAACGCCACCGATGGTCAGGGGATGGCCGGGGTCACCGTGGGGTTCTCCGCCGCCGCGGGCAGCGGCAGCGTGAGCGCGCCGTCCGTGGTGACGGACGCGAACGGCCTCGCGCAGGTCTCATGGACCGCCGGCGACGCGCTCGGTGCGCAGACGGTCACCGCCACGGCCACCGGCCTCGCCGGATCGCCGGCGACGTTCACGGCGAACGCGCCGCTCACCGTGCTGCTGCACCACTACCCGATGAACGGCGACCTCGCCGACGTCGCGGGTGGGGCGAACGGCACGCTCGTCGGCGGCGCCTCGGTGGCGGACGGCGCACTCACGCTCGACGGGTCGACCGGCTATGCGCAGCTGCCGTCCTTCCTGATCCCCACGCAGGGCAGCTACTCGGTGTCGCTCTTCGTGCGCAATCGCACCGCAGTGTCCTTCTGGGCGGAGTACATCTCGCAGGGCACGCTCGGCGACGCGTTCTACATCGGGCATGACCCGAACGGCTTCATCCGTGCCGGCGATGCCTGGCTCAACACGACGTTCCCCACGCCGGCGATCGACGGGCTGTACCACCACTACGTCGTGACGGTGGATTCGGCCGCGAACACCTCGCGCTTCTACGCCGATGGCGTGCTGCGCGGGACGCTGGCGCAGCGCATCACGAGCTCCGCGCTCGGCACGGCGACGCGTCTGGGCCGTCAGCATTCGAGCAATCTCGAGTACCTCGACGGCGAGATCGACGAGGTGCGGGTCGTGCGCGGCGTGCTCTCGGCCGCGCAGGTCGCCGCCCTGCATGCGGCGGGCGTGACGACCTCCGGTCGACTGGTCTTCGGCACGCAGCCGACGAACGTCGTGGCGGGCGCGACCATCGCGCCGGCGGTCGTGGTGCGGATGGAAGATGCGCTGGGCCGACTCAACACGACGTTCAGCGGTCCGGTCACGGTCGCGCTCTCGGCCAACCCCGGCGGGGCGACCCTCGGCGGGACCCTCACCGTGAATGCGGTCGCGGGGGTCGCGACCTTCGCGGATCTCACGCTCAACGCGGTCGCGAGCGGCTATCAGCTGACGGCGACCGCGGCCGGCCTGTCGTCGGGGCCGAGCGCGAGCTTCGCCGCCCTCGCGGGCGCGGCGACCCAGCTGGCGTTCACGCAGCAGCCGACCAGCACGTCGCCCAACACCGCCTTCGTGCCGCCGCTGGTGGTGGTCGCGCGCGATGCGCAGGGCAACGCGGCCACGAGCTTCACCGGCGCGGTCACCATCGGGTTCGGCAACAACCCGACCGGCGCCGTGTTCGGTGGCACGCTCACGGTGAACGCCATCGCCGGCATCGCGACGTTCCCCGATGTGCGCGTGAGCCTGCCGGGAGCGGGGTACACGCTGACGGCATCGGCGACCGGTCTCACCGGTGCGACGAGCACGGCGTTCGGCATCAATGCCGGTGCGACCCAGCTCGTGATCACTCAGCAACCGACGACGGCGACGGCCGGTGCGAACTTCACGCCGGCGATCCTCGTGGAGGCGCGCGACCCGGGCGGCAGCCTCATCCCCGGGTTCACGGGGCTGGTCTCGCTCGAGATCGCGAGTGGCGCGGGCACGATCGGCGGCACCCTCGCGGTGAACGCGGTCGCGGGCGTGGCGACGTTCGATCAGGCGTTCGCGCGGACGGTGAACGCGACGCTGCAGCTGCGCGCGGTCGCGGCCGGGCTGACGCCGGACACGACGACCGGGATCCTCGTCGGGCCGGGCACGGCGTTCCAGGTCGTGATCGAGACGCAGCCGACCGACGGTATCGCGGGCCAGCCGATCACGCCGCCGGTGACGGCGAGCGTGCAGGACGCGTTCGGCAACATCGTCACGACCTACGTCGATCCGATCACGGCGTCGCTCGCCACCAATCCCACGGGCGCCGTGCTGGGCGGCACGCTCACGGTGGTGCCAGTGAACGGCATCGCGACCTTCTCGAACCTCACGGTGAGCCTGCCGGGCGCCGGCTATCGGCTCATCGGTGGCGGTCCCGGGCTGGCGAGCCCGCTGAGCGCGTTCTTCAACATGAGCGCCGGCATCCTCGTGAACTCGTGGACCAACGCGGCGGGCGGCAACTGGAGCGTGGGCACGAACTGGTCGCTCGGGCGGGCGCCGATCGCGACGGACACCGTGCTGGTGGGGCTCGCGGGCACCTACACGGTGACGATGGATGTGAATGACACCGTGGCGTTCATGATCATGAGTGGCGGGACCGGGACGCAGACGCTGAACGCGGGCAACCGCGTGCTGCGGGTGGATTCGTTGCTGTCCGTGGGTGCGACGGCCGCCGTCACGTCGGTGGGCGGGCAGATCACGGGTGTCGGCACCGTGTTCAACAACGGCACGATGACGCTGCGGGGCGCGACGGTCGCCGCCGAGCTGGTGAACCAGGGCACGATCATCGCAGAAGGGGCGGCGGCCCTCACCGGGACCGTTTCCGGTCAGCTGGGGACGCTGCGCGTGCGAGGTTCGGCGGCTGGCGGCAACGCGAACCTCAGCGTCAGCAATGATCTGACCAATGTCGGCGTCATCGAGCTGACGTCGATCGACGGCGGGTACAGCGCGCAGCTGTCGATGCCGGCGGCGACGCTGACCAACGATGCGACGGGCACGATCGCGCTGCTGGCGGGGAATGGCGGGACGCGGACGCTGGCGGTGCAGCTCGACAACCAGGGCACGATCAACGCCGCGGTGGACCTCAACCTGAACCGGGCGAGTGCGCAGCATGTGAACAGCGGGACAATCACGCTGACCGGGGCGGCGGACCTCAACATCACGCAGACGGGCACGGCCCCGAGCTTCACGAACACGGGCACGGTGAC
>CAYXGS010000020.1:0-63913 GCA_964464585.1 uncultured Gemmatimonas sp.
CGAGGAGCGAGAAACGAGAGCCTGAGGGGGAGGGGGAGGGGAGGAGGGGGGAGGGGTGAGGGGGAGGGGGCCTCACCCTCAACTTCAATACTCGGCCCCTCGCCTCTCCCCCCTCTGGCCTCCACTCTCGTTTCTCGCTCCTCGCTCCTCGCTCCTCGCTCCTCGAAGTTCCCCTCCATGGCGGAGGCCCGGCCCCGCGAGCAAGTTGTGCGGATGAGCCGCCGCCGCGCCCTCCCCCGATCCGACGACAAGCGTCCGCCGCTCGAGCGCCTCCGCACGCTCGTCCTCGAGCCGGGGAAGGAGCGGAAGGCGCGCATGATGACTCGCGCCCGGAACGAGCTGGACCAGACGCGGGAGCCCGGGCCGTGGATCGCGGCGGCTCGGACGCTGCACTCGGAGGGGGTCATCTCGGAGAACGCACTCTACTACTTGGTCGAGATCCTGCTCGAGTGCATCACCCTGCACTCCATGGACCACGACCCCGAGATGCTGCGCCTGGCGGCCGGGATCGACGAGCTGAAGCGGGCCCACGGGCTACGCGACGACGAGGAATGGTATGTAGACGAGGGGCCACCCGAGTGGAGGGCGCTCAATGATGAGTGGAACGAGCGTGATCGCGAGCTTCGTGTGCAGACGCTGCGTTCGCTCGGCCACGACGATCTCGCTGTCGTGCTCGCAGGGGCCCCCGAGCGGTTCCACGACCGGGAGTCGGACGGATACTTCGACGTGTGGGGAACGGACGATGACGAATAAGGTCCTCTCGCTGGCCGCCGCGGCGCTTCTCATCGCCGCTACCGCGTGCACCGATCGCACCGACACGCTCCCGCAGTGGTCCCTCACCGAGACGCTCCGCATCGGTGGCTCGGACGTGGGGCCTTCGGCGTTCGACTACCTCAAGGGTCTCGCCGTCGACGCGGCCGGGCGGATATTCGTCTACGACCGCAGCACGCAGGACATCCGCGTGTTCGGCCCCGACGGCGCCCTGCTGCGGGTGATCGGACGGAAGGGATCAGGCCCCGGCGAGCTGCGCGACGCGGAGGGGATCGCGATCGCAGGGGACGGGACGCTGTGGGTGCGCGATGCGGCCAACGCGCGCTTCACGACGTTCGATGCGTCGGGCGAGTTCGCCCGCGGGTGGACGATGCAGTTCTGCACCTCGCAGGGCGCGTGGGACCCGCGCGTGGACCCCGCCGGACGTCTGCTGGACGAGGACTGCATGGTCCAGGATCGCCGCGCGGTGGGCTACGCGGTGCTGGGGTATCACACCGACCTCTCGCGAGTGGACACGATCGGGCCCGTGCCCGAATGCGGCACGAAGGCGCTGGCGGAGGAAGGGACGTGGATCACGAAGCTCGAGAACGGGATGCGGTATCAGTCCATCCCGTTCCGCGCGATGCCGCTGTCGGTGCTCGGGGCGCGCGGGGAGCTGTGGTGCGTGCCGAACTCGTCGAAGTACGAGATCCAGCGGCTGGTGGCGGGGTCGAGCGACACCATGCGCGTGGTGCGCGAGATCGCGCCGATCCCGGTGACCGCTCAGGAGCGAGATTCGGTGATTGCGGAGATCGAGTCGAAGGGGCCGACGGGACTCGACTTCGGGCGGATCCCGGTGGCGAAGCCGAGCATCGAACGGTTGAGCGTGGACGACGAGGGGCGGCTGTGGGTGCGGCGGGCGACGCTCGCCGGCGAAGTCGCGTTCGACATCTACTCGGCCGACGGGAAGGCGCTGGCGACTGCGGTGCTCGGCAAGGTGCGCACGTCGCTGTGGCGGCCGTTCGTCGTGGCGCGCGGGCAGGTGTACGCGGTGCTGATGGGGGCGGACGATGTGGAACAGGTGGTGCGGTTCAGCATCGGAAGGTGAGCGGGTCGCTCACTGCTGCGCTGGCCCGCTCGGAGCACGCAGCGCCTGCAGCGCGAGGAGCGCCGCGATGACGCCGGTGGTCCCGCAGGCGATGAGCGTCCACACGAAGAAGAATCCCCCCTCGCCCGTCGCGATCGCGGGGTAGCGCGCGCCCCGCATGTGGAGCAGCGGCATGGCCGCGGCGAACACGGCGCCGAGCAACAGGATCAACTGACCGATGCGCCGCTCGTGGGCGAGGAGGCCGAGGAGCCAGACGGCGAAGATGACGACCGCGCCGATGTTGTCGGCGCCGGGCGGGGAGATGTTGCGGGCGATGTCATCGGTGATGTGAAGGGACGTCACGATGATCGCGAGGGCCGAGAAGGTCGGGAGCGGCTTGAGCGGGGCGGGCAATGGGGCCTCCTGTTGCCTGACCTACGCGGGGTGGCCCGAGTTGTGTCGTCGGAGGTCCAGGGCGAGCAAGGTCGGGGCTCAAGCGGAGCGCCGATCCCTCCGTCGTGCATCGATGTCGGCGAAGGCTCGTCCGATCGTGGCGCCCGAGGTGCCCGATGCGACGAGCGTGCGCACCATGAGGTCGATCGAGACCGAGCTGTCCGCCGCCTCCATCTTGGCAACGCGGGACTGGCTGGATCGGATGAGTCGTGCCAACTGCGCTTGGGTGAGCGCACGGTCGATCCGCATCTCGCGCAGGAGCTTCGCGAGACCAGCGCGCACGGTGACGATCGCGGCCTCCTCGGCGCTGAGTCCGAGGAACTCCGTTGCCGTGCCGACCTTCCAACCGGCTGATTCCAGCCGGGCCTGCTTCTGCTTCCGCAAGCGAACCTCCTCGCGCGTCAGAGACCATCGTAGTGCTTCAAGCGCCCCTTGCACACCTCGATCACGGCATTCGGTGTCTGTTGCGACGTCTTCGCGAACACCTCGGCGATGACGATCGCGTCATGGTCGATGCGATAGACGATGCGCCAGGTGGCCGTCCTGTCCGGAATCCTCAACTCGTGACATCGCGGACCGATGATCTACATGGGCCGAGAGTGCGGCATCTGCAATCGGGCGCCCGCCTGAAGGCGTCGGAGCAGCACACCCGCTTCAAGGCGCGCTGCCGCCGTGAACGGCGGCGTCTTCACGTCGCCGTGAAGCCACACCAGTGGCTTGTCGTGTGGTGACATCGGAAAGTGTACCGGCTCGGGGACGCGATGTCAATATTGACATGCCGCTCGGGACGACCGCGCTGCGAGAGGCGGCTCCTCGAGGATCGCATCCGCCAGCCGCCGAGGCGCTACCGTTCGCCCGCAACCGTCATTGATCGGATGCGGCGCGCGCTTTCCGGTGGTCGGCGCGCCTAACTCGCCCTCAGCGAATCGATCGGATCCACCCGCGACGCCCGCCAAGCCGGCACGGCATTCGCCAGCAGCGCCGCTGTCCCGAGCACGCCGACCGCGAGCCCGAAGCTCACCGGATCGAACGGCGCGACGTACAGGACCCCCTGCAACGCCTGCGCCGCCGCGAACGCGAGCACGGCGCCCACGCCCGCGCCGATCGCGACGAGGATCATCCCCTCGCGGATCACCATCCGGATGATCGCACTCGGTGCGGCGCCGAGTGCGGCGCGGATCCCGAGTTCGCGCACGCGACGGTTCACCGAGTACGCGATCACGCCGTAGAGGCCGATGGCCGCGACGAGCATCGCGAGGATTCCGCAGGCGCCGATGAGCCAGGCGCCGGCGCGGATGGGGAAGAGCTTCACGTCCGCGAGGTCGCGCAGGGTGCCGCGGTCCATGAAGGCGACCTCGGGCTCGAGGGCACGGAGCTCGGCCTCGAACTCGGCGATTCGCGGCGCGGCAGGCGTCGCAGAACGGATGATGTAGTTCCCGTAGTTCACGGCGCGCGCGATGGGGAAGAGGAGGTAACTCTTCGGCGCTTCGCCCGGCGAGTCGACGGTGTGGTCGGCGACGACGCCGACCACTTGGTACGTGGGGCCGTCGGTGCGCGTGCGGATCTCGCGACCCAACGCGTTCTCCGGGCCGCCCGGCCAGAAGCGTTCGGCCATGGTGCGCGTCACGACGACGACCCGGCGGGACTCGTCGCGGTCGGCGGGCTCGATCCCGCGACCGGCGAGGAGCGTGAGCGACATCGCACTGATGTAGTGCTCGTCCACATAGGCGCCGTCGAACGCGTACGGACGGTCCTCGGGCAGCTCCTGCCCGACGACGCGGACGCCGAAGCCGTTGTTGTTGATGGAGAGCGGGAGGCGAGTGGTGAGCGAGACGGCCTCGATGCCGGGGAGCGCGCGGATCCGCTGCGCGGCCTGCTCGAGGAGCACGCCGCCGCGCTCGTTGTCGTAGCCGATCATCTCCAGTGGCACGGCGAGGAAGCCGATGCGACTGGCATCGTAGCCCAGCGGGACCTCACCGGCGGCCGCGAGGCTGCGGGTGAAGAGCGCGCCGACGACGATGAGGACGAGCGAGGCGGCCATCTGTGCGACGACGAGCATGTCGCGCAGACCGAAGCGACGTCCGCGCTTGCCGTCGGTCGCCGCATCCTTGAGCGCCGGCACGAGGTCCGGGCGCGACGCGCGCAGGGCGGGCACCAATCCGAATGCGACGCCGGTGCCCACGGCGAGGAACATGATGAACACCATCACCCGCCAGTCCGGGGCGATGGCGAGTCCCATGTCGATGGGGATGGGCGACTTCACGCGGCTCATCATCGACGTGAGGCCAATGGCGACGGGGATGGCGAGGGCGCCGCCGGCGAGGGCGAGCACGAGGCTCTCGGTCACGAGCTGGCGCGCGATGCGCACGCGGGAAGCGCCGAGTGCGGCGCGGACGGCGAGCTCGTGGGCGCGACCGGTGGCGCGCGCGAGCATGAGGTTGGCGAGGTTGGCGCAGGCGACGAGGAGCACGAGGCCGACGGCGCCGAGCAGCAGCATGCCCGCAGGGCCGGCGTAGCGATCCGCATCGGGATGGATCCGCACTTCAGAGGACGCGAAGACGGCGATGCGCTCCTTCCCCATCATCTCCGGATACTCGGCGCCGAGCCGGCCGATGAGCCCCTCGAACTCGGCGCGCACCTGCGCGACGGTGACGCCCGGCTTCATGCGGCCCTTCATCGACATCCAATGCAGTCCGCGCCGGTCGAAGCGGTTGGTGCCGGGCGTGGTGGCGGGCACGCGCTGGTTGCCGAAGGGTTCGACCTTCTCGGCCATCGTCACCGGGATCCACATGTTGGTGGTGGTGCCCGGGATCATGCCGCCGAACTCGGGGTCGGCGACGCCGACGACTTCGTAGATGACGCCGCTGAGCCGAAGGGTCTTGCCCACGACGTCCGGCGCGGCGTTGAAGTGGGTGCGCCAGAACCGATCGCTGATCACCGCGAGAGCCGCACCGTCGATGGGCGCGGCTTCGGCGGGGGTGAAGAACCGGCCGAGTGCAGGGCGCACGCCGAGGCCGGTGAAGTAGTTGTCGGAGACGAGCTCACCGACGACGAGGCGGGCGCGGCCGTCGTCGACGAGGTTCGCCATGAAGTTGCTGTAGGCGATGAGGTCGCTGACGGTGCTCGCGGACTCGCGATAGGTCAGGTAGTTGAGCCAGGAGTGAGTGCCGTAGCCGGCCTCGGACTCCTGCTTGCCGTAGATCTCCACCAGCCGCTCCGGCTCGTGGACGGGGAGCGGGCGGTAGAGGACGGCGTTGACGACGCTGAAGATGGCGCTGTTCACGCCTATCCCGAGCGCGAGCGTCAGGACCGCGACGATGGTGAAGCCGGGGGTGCGGAGGAGGCTCCGGAGAGCGTAGCGGGTGTCGGCGGTGAGGGTCTCCATGGGGATTCACAACGGAGGAGGAGGCGGAAGGTTTCTGCGGGCATGGGCGCGACGACGTGCCGCGTCACGCGGCCGCCGCAGGCATCGCCCCCGCGTCGACGAGGCGTGCGCAGCCCGCCCATCGTTCGACGATCCGCCCGGTGGCCTGGCGGGACGATCATGACTGACCTCACGGCCGCACCCCACCCGGCGGGTCCCGCTCGAGGTCCAGTTCGGTGATGTTCGCGTTCCACCGCGTGTCCCCGAGCAGGTGCTTCACGAAGTACTCGGCGCGCAGCCAGAACCAGTAGTCGCCCATGGTCCCGTAGCCGTGCCGCTGGCCGGGGAAGATGAAGAAGTCGAACCGCTTGTTGGCCCGGATGAGCGCGTCGGCCATGCGATACGTGCCCGCGGGGTGGACGTTGTTGTCGATGTCGCCGGTGGTGAGCAGGAGATGGCCCTTGAGATTGCGCGCGAGCTCGGAGTTGCGTTCGATGGTGTACTCGAACGTGATCGTGTCGCCCTTCGCGGTCTCCTTGATGCCGTGGTGCTTCTCGGACCAGTTCTGGTTGTAGACGTCGTTGTCGTGGTTGCCCGACGACGACACGGCGACCTTGAAGAAGTCGGGATAGACGAGCATCGCGGCGGTGGACATGAAGCCGCCGCCCGAGTGGCCGTAGATGCCCACACGGTCGATGTCGATGAAACGGTGCCGGTCGGCGAGCTGCTCCACGGCGACCTTCTTGTCCATGAGACCGTAGTCGCGCAGGTCGCCGTAGCCGTAGTTGTGGTACCACTTGGAGCGGTCGGGATGCCCGCCGCGGTTGCCGATGGTGATCACCACCATGCCGAACTGCGCGAGCGCCACCTCGGGCGCGCTCGTCGAGAACGACTTGGCCACCGACTCGGTCTGCGGACCGGGGTACACGTACTCGACGATCGGGTAGCGCCGCGTGGAGTCGAAGTCGAACGGCTTGTACATCACGCCGTAGAGGTCCGTCACGCCGTCGGCGGCCTTCACGGTGAAGGGCTCGGGGAAGCGGTAGCCCGCGGCGCGCAACTGCGAGAAGTCGGCCTCCTCAAGGTCGAGGATCCTGCGGCCGGTGGTCACGTCGTGGAGCGTGGACGCGGGGACGGTGTTGACGCGGGAGAACGTGTTGACCGCGTAGCGGTTGGACTCGCCGAGTGCGACGCGGTGGTCGAAGTCACCGGGATTGAGCAGCGTGAGGCCCGTGCCGTCGAGTCCCACACGGTACGCGTGCTCGAAGTACGGATCCTGACCGGCCTCACGGCCGTGTGCGGTGATGTACGCCACGCCGCGCGTCTCGTCGATCCCGGCGATGCTGCCGACATGGAACGCGCCCTCGGTGAGGCGGCCCTTGAGCTTTCCGTCCTGCCCGAAGCGATAGATGTGCGCCCACCCATCGCGTTCCGACCACCAGAGCAGGTCACCGCCCTTGAGGAGTTCGAGCCGCTGGTGCTCCACGTACGTGTTGAGACGCTCCTCGATGACCACGCGCACGGCGCCGGTCGTGGCGTCGGCGACGAGGACGTCCACCTTGTGCTGGTCGCGGCTGCGACGCCAGAGCCAGACCTGGTTCGGATCCTCCGAGAGCCAGAGCGACCGCTGCGGGAGGTTCTCGTCGGGATAGTTGAACTGCCGCGCGTTGAACAGTCCGAGCTGCTGGTCCTTGAATCCCTTCGCGTCGATCATCACCATGCGCGAGGCGGCGAGGTCGTACACGCCCACCTCGGGCTGCGTCACGTTCGTGTCGCCCGGCATGTCGTACTTGTAGCTCTCCAGCGTGGGGCGCTTGTTGCCCACTGACGCGATCACCCACAGGTCGCCGACCTTGCGCTGGTCATCGCGTTCGGCGGTGAAGCGTCTGGAGTCGCGCGACCAGGAGATCTGCGCGCGCTTGCGGCGGTCCTTGCTGCGCTCCTTCTCGATGTCGGTCATGCCGAAGTCGCCGGCCGCCCAGCTGTAGTTCGCCACACCGTCCGTGGTGAGACGCACCTCCTCGACCGTGACCTTCCAGTCCGCGCTGTCCGCCGCGGCGCCCGTCTTGGCGCGCCGTGCGTCGAGCACCTTCTGGTATTCGGCGCGGCTCATCCGGTAGAGGTCGTTCTGCCGCGCGTAGACGATGGTCTGTCCGTCAGGCGAGACACTCGCCCAGCTCGGATGATTGTCCGGCGCGCGCCAGTCGGGGATCTCGGTGAGCACCTGCGTGGTGACATCGTAGCGGAAGTGCCAGACCTTCTTCTTGGGCCGTGGCGGCCGGGCGCCCGCGCGTCGGACCTGCTGCGAATCGCCGCGCACCGCCTCGGCGTCGACGATCACGGTGTCCTGCGAGGACTCGACCTCGAACTCGAGCGTGGTGGCGCCGATGAACCGGATGGCGCGGATGGGGAGGTGTCGCCCGTCCCACGGGTCCTTGGTGATGCGCGTGAGCTCGGCGGCGATGCGGTCGTTGTCGAAGAGCTGCCGCTTGGTGCCCGTCACCGGGTCGACGATCATGAAGCGCTTGCCCTGCGCGGTCTCCCACTCGTACCAGAAGCGCTCGGTGCCCTTGATCCAGCGTGGCGTCACGCCGGTGGAGTAGACGAGGCGCCGCATCTTGTACGGCGCGAAGCGCGCGGCCAGACGGTAGTTGGCCTGGGTCACGGCGGCGGCGGGCGTGCCGGCGGCGATCGGCAGCTGCGCGTCGGAGCGTGAGGGCCAGATGAGGGCGACGAGGGCGAGCGCAGTGAGGGCGCGCCGAGCGACGAGCTGGGGCATCGGGTGGGGCTCCGAGTGGACTGATGACGAAGGGCGGACTCGGGATTCTACGGCGGCGGGGCGAGGTGCGTTAGCGCGGGCTTTCGGTACTCGGCCGGCCGAGCGTATGTTGTACCGTGCGGCTCCACCCGGAGGAGCCGAGATGCCCGTGACCGCCAGGCTGTCGAAACACTTCTACGATCGGCTCGGCGAACCGGTCGCCAACGAGCTGGTGGAGTGGTTCAATCAGGTGGACGCCCAATACCGCAACGACCTTCGGGAACTCAACGAGCTGAACTTCGCGCGCTTCGACGCGAAGGTCGAGCAGCGTTTCGCCGAGCAGGACGCGCGGATCGAGCGGCGGTTCGCGGAGTCCGAGGTGAAGCTCGAGAAGCACTTCGCCGAGTTCGAGGTCAAGTTCGAGAGACGCCTCGCCGAGTTCGTGAGCCGGATCGAGCAGCACTTCGCCGCGTTCGAGGTTCGGATCGAGAAGCGATTCGGCGAGCAGGATGCGCGCATCGGGCAGCAGTTTGTCGCGCAGACGCGCTTCCTGTATGTGTCGCTGGTGGCGCAGCTCGCGCTGATCGCGGGGCTGTATCTGCGCTGACGCGGTCTGTCAGGCGCGGGAGCAGAAGGTTTCTGCCGCGTTCCGCTCCGGAAGTCCGAGGTCACCGCCACGCAGCCTGGGAGAACCCGCGCATCGTCACGAGCGGGAGCCGCACGCCGTCGGAGACGCGGATCAGGTCGAAGTGCCCCGATGCGTTCGTCGCGAGGACCCAGGTGCCGTCCGGCGAGAATGTGACCACGCCGCCATAGGTCATCGTCCCGCCGATGCGGCGTGATCCCGTGCCATCGGGATGCACGAGCATCAGCGCGCCAGAGCTCTGATTGACATAGGCGACCTCGTTCCCCGCGGGTGACCATCGCGGCAGGAGACCGTTGGTGTCAATGAAGGTCTCCACGCCGGTACCGAGGTCGCGGGTCTTCACCGAGTCACCGATCACGAATGCAAGCCTCGTCCCGTCCGGCGAAGGTCCCGGCTGCACGGCGGGATGCACATAGACCGCACCTGCGCCGTTCTGTTCGACGCGATAGACCCCGCTGCCCGCGATGCTGTTGCCGAAGAGGTAGAGTCTCCCCTCCGTGTGCGAGAAGACGGGCTGCATCGCGAACGTGACGCCCGGCGTCACCGGGAAGGCGATCGGCGCGTTGCCGAGCGTATCGATGACCTTCAGCGCGACGTTCCCGCCAGACGCGTCCTCTTCCTGATAGACGATCCGGTCGCCGGTCGGCGTCCACGTGGGGATGACGTTCCCGGTGCTGCCGTAGGTCGCGACGAGCGGCTTGCGACCCGAACCATCCAGGTTGACCAGCATGAGTCTCCCCATGCCGCCCGCGATGGCGGGAGGGCCCATCGCGACCAGACGGGCCGCGGGTGGCACGCTGACGAACGCGGTATCGGTGGCGACCCCCGCCGCCATCGTGAAGCGTGCACGACCGGTCGCGACGGCGGTGATCGTCCCGCCGCTGTACGTCGCGACGGCGGGATCGAGTGCCGTGACCGTCACCGTCCCGCTGACGGGATTGTCGAGGCGATCCGCTGCGACGGCGGCGAGCGAATAACTGCTACCGACGTAGACCACCGTATCGCGCACCGGTGTGTACGCTCCCGCGCGTGCACCCGCTCGTGTGGTGACCGGGATGGTCATCCGGACCTCCGACTCGTCGTGCTTGACATCGATCGCGGTGAGGCCCGCGACCTGACCGAACTGCACCTTCACCGCCGCGCGGCCCTGCGCATCGGTGAGCGCGGTCCACTCCCCGATACCGGACCAGCCCCAGGTCGCGGACCACCCGTAGCATTCGGTGAGGCCGGGCGGGCACGCGAACACACCGCGCAGGCCGATGAGCGAGTCCGCCGACTGCGCCTTCCTGCCGGTGAATGTCACGTGCGCGTTCGGGAGCGGGACGCCCCGCTCGTCGCGCAGTTCGACGATGACGTGCTGCGCCGGCATCGCCATGATCGTGTCGCTCAACGCCGGTCCGCTGATCAGGATCAATCGCGCGCCCTCGTTCCCGGTCGGCGAGTCGCAGGCGACCGCGACGGCGAGGACCGGCAGCACGAGCGCGGAGCGCGCGGGGCGGGGGAGTCGGAACATCAGCGTGGATCCCTTGGGTGGGGTCGAGAGACGTACCCCGCCGGTGCATCGGGGGGTCACCGCCGATGCAGTCTACTACGTTGGTGCCGAGATGGACGAGGTCCGGGTCAGATCGCGACGCCCAACTCTCCATCCGCACCGCCTAGGGCAGCCCCGCCGGCGGCTTGAACCTCGCCGGCGCGATCGCCGCATGGTCCAGATGCACCGTCCGCGCCACACTCTCCATCCCCATGCCGCGGTAGACCATGGTCGTGCTGCCCATGCGACCGTCGACGCGCTTGTAGTCGCGGAGGAGCATCACGAGCGAATCGCCGGCCGCGAGAGGCGGTCGCGCCACGCGGCGCACGCGGAAGCCGGCCATGAGACCCGTCGAGACCGCGTAGAACACCTCGGCCGTGTCCCCCGCGGCCGTGATGGCGCGGATGCCGTCGACGAGTTGGCCGTCGAAGGTCCGCCGGCCGGTCGCGCGATAGGGGACGGTGGAGTCGAGCGCCGGCTGGGACCCGGAACCGGTGGTCGCGCGCAGCGTCTCGAGTTCGGTGCTGGGCACCCGCACGAGCCCCGTCATGGGGGAGTTGCTCCAGCCGGTGGTGCCGTCGAAGCCGAACTCGAACAGGAGTTCGCCCGCGACCTCGGTGCGGACGAAGATCCGGTCCGGCTGGGACATGAAGGTCTCGGTGCGGATGGTCGGCGAGCCGGGGACCTGGAGCTCCGTGATGAAGTGCTGGTGTGCGGGCGGACGGACGGTCCCGGCGACGCGGTCGTGCCGCTCCTGGAGGGCACGGGCGGCGGGCTCCGATGCCGGGTGGAGCTGCATCACCTGGGCCTTGGTCCACGCGGGCAGCACGACGGTGATGAACGCGGCGTAGACGATCAGCTCGAAGAGTGCGACGATGATCGTGAGCAGTCTCCTGGTCATGCGGCCTCCGCGCGGCGGAGCATCTCCGCCCAACGAATGAATTTGTGTTGGTCGATCTCACGGAACGTGCGGACCTTCCGGAGCGTGGTGTGCCCGTTGCTGGAGCCGTCGTCGTTGGTGTTGCCTTCCACGGTGACGCAGGTGTGCACGTCGCGCTCGAGCACGCGCGTCTCGTCCTGCACGCCGACGACGATGCCGGTGTGGATGAAGCGCGCCCGGATGCGACTGTAGAGCAGGAACACGTCGCCGACGTGGGGCTCGTCGCGGAGGACGCCGAAGGCGCGCGCGGCGCGGGCGAGGGCTTCGCAACTGCCGGTGGCGGGGAGCGGCCAGCTCGACCGTCCGGTCACATGATCGAAGTGGGCGGCGCGCCCGACGTGGTACACGAACGCGGCGCACCAGGGCTGGCCGGGCGGGAGCGACACGCTGCGGAGGAAGAGCTCGACCATCTGGCCGCGGTTGTCGCCGCCCTGTTCGCCGACGCCGACGAAGGCGTTGGCGGCGGCGACCAGAAGGGATGGACTGAGCGGGACGATGTGGGATCGATACGGGAGCATTGTGGTCTCGAGTCAGGGATCGGTGACAAGGCGGACCGGAGTCTGGCCGCGCACGAGTCGGGCGCGATCGAGTTCACGGAGCGTGAGCGGATCGGCGGTGGTGTCGCGTCGCACCTGCAGTCCGGTGGGCAGCGCGACGAACCACATGAATCGTCGTCGGCTGGGGCGATGGACCTCGACCTCGGTGGTGTCGCCGCGGGTGGTGACGGTGAACTCCGCCTCGCCGGCGGTCACGACGCCGCCCCGGGTGTGCACGACGAGGCCGGACGTGCGCGGTTCGGGGGTGATGCTGTCGAGCGCGAGCACGCGGAAGCGTGCGGTGCCGGTGAGGCGGACCTGTCGGCCGGACCGCACGGATTCGCGGGTGGCGCGGAGTGATGCGCCGGGTGGGAACTGCACTTCGATGCTGTCGCCGAGGGGGATCCATCCGGTACGGTGCGGCACCAGCGCGAAGTCGCGGCGGGTGACGTACCACTCGTGGAGGGGCCCCCGGGTCACCGCGGCGGAGATCCCCATCACGGAGGCTGCGCCGAGGCCGAGGACCAGGAGTGCGATCATCGGTGCGCGGAACCGGCGCCAGAGGGGGTGACGGCGCCAGCTCGCCGGTCGACGCTCCGATCCGATTCCCGCTCGGCGGGCGAACTCGTTCCAACTGTCTTCCAGCTCGCCGACCGGGCGCGGAGCGCGTTGGAGATGCTTGGGCACGCTCCAGGTGAGGAGCAGCGGGGCGGCGAGCTCGCGGAACTCGGGGTCCTCGTCCAGCCGCCGGCGCACCGCCTCGACGCGTTGCGGGTCGAGATGCCCGTTGAGGGCGCTGGTGATGAGCTCGATGTCGTCCATCTCGTCGAGCAGGGCGTGAGGGTGCTCAGTCATTGATGTCGTCTCCCGTGGGAGAGGGCAGCTGCGCCTGTGGCGCGCCGGAGATGCGGAAGCCGGCTCGAGTGAACGCGGCGTGGAGGTCCTGTGTCGCCAAGCGCATGTGCGTCTTGATGGTGCCGAGGCTGAGCCCGAGGATCTCGGCGGCCTCCTTGTACGAGAAGCGCTCCTCCCTGACCAGGAGGAAGACCTCGCGGCGGCGCGGCGGCATGGCAGCGAGGACGAGGTCGAGAACATCCGCTGCCGTGTCCGCGCGCACGAACTCACCCAGCCCGTTCAGCGCGTGCTGGTCGAGCTCGGGCTCGGCGTCGTCGAGGGAGACGAGCGGATCGACGACCCTGAGCTTCGCGAACACACTGTAGTGGACGACGCCGAACACGTACTTGTCGTTCCGCTGCTCCGGCGTGAGGACGGGCCAGCGGCGCCAGAGATCCTCCATCGCGTCGCCCACCGCGTCGCGCGCGTCCTCCTTGCTGAGGAAGCGTTCGGCGTGGTCGAGCACGCGCCCATGCAGACGGTGATAGGCCTGTAGGAAGAGCTCCTCAAGACTCGCCGTCGCCCCGGGAGACCGGGACGTGGCGCCACCGACTACGGCGGGCCCGTCAGCGGATCGTTGGTCTGGGACGAGGTGCATCGGCGGTCGGGTTGAGGTCGAGACGAGTCCCTCTACCAGTACATGTCAAAAAGTGGCCGATTCGGATGAATGCCGGAATGGCGAGTTGAGTCGGCCAATCAGGCATTCATCCGAATCGGCCCTCTTTTCACATATACCAGTACGAGGGTCGAGCTGAAGTCGAGGCGTGAGTCGCCGCCGATCGACCCGAAGCCGCGGGCGGCAAGTGTCAAGTTTCTGGCCGCCGATCGGTTGAGAAGGGATGGCTACCGCAAGTCGCGTGAGGTGAGCCGCGTGCGGTGAGGACCGAACTGCGAACCGCGTGACGACCACCGCGATCCGCGACCGATGAACAGGAACGTCCGACCGGTGACTCGCCTGGGACGATCGATGAACTGGAACCGACGCGCAGCGAACCGCATCCGACGGCCGACGCGCCGGAGGCGACGACCGATGAGCCGCGACCGACGACCGGTGAGCCGCGACCGACGACCAATGAGCCGGAAGGGGAGACCAGTGACCGAGCACGAGCGAGGCATGCGCGACATCGGGCGACCGATGCGCCGGAACCGGCGGGACCTGACGCGGAACGGACGCACGACGATGCGCGTCGAGCCGCCTCGAACGCAAGGTCGACGCGCGATGCCGTCGGTTCGACGAGCCGCGCGGAGAGTCCGACTTGCCGCGCGGGGAGTCCGACGACCGCTGCGCTTCGCTCGACTCGTGCGTCGCCGGGACCGATCGAGGACGCGCGTCTCCCGATGAGCGCTGCACAGGACTGAACCAAGAACGACGTGCCATCCGCAGGCGATGACCGAGGTCGAGTGTCCGATGAAGCGAGTCCGACCGCGTCTGAACGAACCTCGACTGAAGCGAACGGCAACTGTATTCGGCCGCTCGTGAAGGACGCACACGAGCGGGTGCCCCCGGGGCCAATTGCGTCCACACACATCCATTAGGAGGGAGGAACGATGAATCAGGATCAGAAGCAGAAGATGGAGTCGTTGGTGCGGGTGAGTTCGTTCATCGCGGCGCACCCGCCCATCGGGAAGCTGGCGTTCGGGACGTCGCGAGACCTGCTCGAGAACGTGGTGCAGCGGCTGCGCGAGCACGCGAGTGCGCAGCGGCTCGGGCTCGAACAGAGTCGTGCGGAGGTGCGGCGTCAGGCGGACCAGGTCTCGCAGTTGTTCGACCAGTTCATCCGCCCGATCGTCGCGATCGCCGAGTCGCAGATCGAGCCGCAGTCGGACGTGGGTCTCCCGGCGGGACTGCGCATGCCGAAGGGGAACGTGGGGCCCACGAAGGTGCTGGCGATCTGCGACAGCATGATCGAAGCGGCACGGCCGTTCGAGGCGCTGTTCATCGCGAACGGCTGCCCGGCGGACTTCCTCGCGCAGTTCGCGTCGGCCCGCGACACGCTGGCGCAGCTGATGCGCGACCGTGCGACGCAGGTGGTCCGGCACACGGTGGCCCGCGCGGGACTGAAGGCGGAGATGGTCCGCGGCCGCCGCGCGGTGAAGCGACTCGACGCGCTCGTGCGCGCGTCGTTCCGCGGGGACACGACGCTGCTGCTCGGGTGGCGTCTCGCGAAGCGGGTGCACCAGCCGTCCGGCGGCGTCGGCGCGCGCGTGGCGCCGGTGGCGCCGGTGGCGCCGGTGGCACCGGTGTCGGCGGTGGTGCCTCCGGCCGAGGCCACGGCGGCCGAGGTCGCTCGCGCGGCGTGAGCGGGGCGGAAGGACGGCTTCACACAACACCGAACCGAGGAGGACAGATGAACCGAGGAGGCGGAGTGCACACGACGCCGGCGGCGACCGGCCGCGGCTGGGTGAACCAGTCGAATGGTCGCGTGCTGAGCCGGCACCGCACGAAGGTGGTGGCGGTGGCGGCCGGCCGTGCGGTGGCGCGCGCGCGGCAGGTGGAGCACACGATCCACCGGATGGATGGGCGGATCGGGGAGAAGAACTCGTACGGGGCGGATCCGTGTCCGCCGAAGGATGGTCGGTAGGGCCGAACGTTCACGGACAGACAGCTCGACCACACACCACAACGAACGGGGGTCGGATGCCGGAGGCGAAGAGCAGGAACACGGCGGGTGAAGGGGCGGGGAAGCCGAAGGGCGCGCGTGCGCTGTTCGGTGCGGCGGTGGCGATCGTCGGGGCGCTGGCGGCGGTCAATCCCGCGAACGCGGTGCTGGCGGCGCTGAGCGATGCGGTGCCGCAGCTGGCGGCGGCGCTGCCGCCGGTGATCACGGCGTGCGGGGCGATCCTGGCGGCGGTGAGTGAGCCGCCGCAGGTGGGGCGGCGGAAGTAGGCGGTTCTCGCACGGATGGGTCGACGGCCAGCGGGGGACGCCCCGCTGGCCGTTGTCGCATCCGTCGATCGGAGTCTGGTGGCCCGATGACGAGATGGCGACGAGCATGGACTGTCACCACCGACAGCGGAAGTCTGGCGCGCGGCCACCGGGATGATGAATCGCCCGGGGGGAGGTAGCCGATCGGTTCCGGCAGGCGGTGCTCATCGTACCACGCGACCCATCCGAGTATCGCGTCTTCTAGGTCCTCCAGTCCCCTACAGGTCGCAGCCTCAAGCGTGAACGGTTCGGAGCTGACGTTCCACGACCATCCGACATCGTTCGTGGGGCAGCTGTTTGGAAGCTCGCCCGGCCCCGCATGGTCCGAGGCGAAAAGCGGCTTGAGGACCCGCTGCGGGTCGTCACTTCGCCGAATGCCGAGTCACCGCCATGTCCCATAGGAAGTCAATCCTGCCCAGTAGAATGGGTGGGCGTGTCTGGCAGCGATTGCGATCTGCGCTTCACGAAGTGCGGACGGAGCCGGGGCCGTGGAGAGTCCCCGATAGAACTCGACGAACAGATCAGCGGTTGCGTCATCGTCGACCGGCCACTCAGTGAGGACCACTCGCTGCACGCCCGCTCCGAGAAGCCCTCTCACGAAGCCGATCTGCTCGGAACCGGGCATCATCCGACTCTCTCCGGTGCGGCACGCAGCCAGACTCATGATCTCGACACCGCGGAGATCCAGGCCTGCGAGATCCTGCGGGCTGATCCAAGGCCGTGTTCCACGAGCCCCGATGAACAGCGCACTCTGCATCGGCGCAAGCTGATTGAAGAGGGCGTGCGCGGAAACGTGTATGATCCGCGCGGATGGCATCTGTTTCAGTACGTCGGCCGGAGTGGCAGCGACCGCTGGCAGTGGCCTCAGGGAGCGAACGGACGATGAATCGCCGAGAATCTGAATTGGCACCGATCCCAAGGCAGCGACGACAGCTCGGACCTCCCGACTGACCGAGCGAAGCGGCGCAAGGCCGCGGTGTCTCTCTCCGACCCCGAGCGAACCAACCATCGCCCGCTGCACGAGCTCCGCGGGGACCGCACCGGTAGATGCGACCACAAGGGCTTGCTTCGAAGGCGAGCGCTCGTCGGAAGGTCGACCGGACAGGCCAAGGAAGGCGCTGGGCATCAGGTCTACGGTGTAGCGAGATACCGGCGAAGCCGCATCTGACGCGGCGAGCGCGGCCCAGGGCATACCAATGACACCCGCGGCGGGCACTATCACGAGATGGCGTGTCGTTCGAGGGAGCTCGAGTGGATCCACGATCAGACGCGTCGCCTCACTCAGGGCCGCACGCAGCGTCGCGGGCACTTGCCCGCTTCGTATCGCGCGGCCGTTCGCGGCTACGGAAAGATCCATGTGGTAGCGGATTCGATCCACGAGCTGCTGGGCGTCGTTGCGCGTCAAGGGCAGCGGGACAACACGAGCCACTGCCTCCTGCTTGCTGATGACGACCGCGAACGAACCGTTCAGGCCGAAGTGATAGTCCACCAGTGCGGTCTCGCGGTCCAACACCGACCGTACCCCCTGAATCGATAGAGGGGCAACCTGGCGAAGGGTGTCGCGGAAGACGTCGAGGAACACCTGCATCTTCGCCCGCTCGACGAGACTGAACACCGTGTCGACAGGCGATCGCCGCGCGACGGCCAGTTCAAGGATCCAGTCACGGAGTGTCTCCTGATTAGCGAGAAAGGCGAACTTGTGGCCCTCGCTCGGGATATTGCGTCGACGCAGCTGAGTCGCTTCGAAGGCGTCTCGGGCGAAACGGAGGGCTGCCACCGTGTCTCCGTGTGCCGCAGCGTAACGCGAGCGTGCCGCTCCGGCAGAGATATACTCCGCGCCGCCTCGCTGTCGCGAGATATCAAGCACCGCATCGAGCGCACGAACTCCACCCGCGTCGTGTCCGGCCGCAAGCAGTGCATTGCCGTAGAGCGTCAGGAGGAGGAGCCCCGAGGACCGCCAAGTCTCGTCCGAGGACATCACGATCGCTTCGTCAAGCAGAGCGAGCGCGATGTCCGCGTGGCCGGCCTCGAGAGCCAGTTCCGCCGCCGTGAGTGCACTCAGCGAGAACGTGCTTCCCGAGGACATCGCGCGCCCGAAGGCAAGAGCACGAGAGACGTGATCCGCCGCCTCGAGGAAATGGCCTTCCTGCATGGCTGTGACCGAGAGGTGGAGCAGGTCGATCGCGACACCGTTGTAGCGGCCGGACCGGACGGCCCGATCGATGGAAACCGTGGCCGCCCGATGGGCATCGCGCGTGGCGCCGACTTCCCGGAGATACAGCGCCAGATTCCCTTCCGGAACACCTTCCCTGCGCTCGTCAGTGCGCGCGTGTTCGATCAACTCGCGATATGCACGATCCATATCGCCCGCGTTGAACGCGACGACGCTTGCCACGTTATGGAGATCCACTTCATGCTCGGTCCCACGCAGAAACCACAGGGCGGATGACGAATCATCAAGGTTAGCGAGTGCCTCGTTCGGCCCACGCGTCCTCCAGATCGCGATGACCACCATCCGACGCATCTCGGCCGCGAGTAAGCGAAGGTCCTCGTTCGCAGACAAGCGAAGCACAGATTCCAAGCGCGACGCGACCTCACGGAGGCGCTCCCACGCATTCGCTTGTCGGAGCAGGTCGACATACGACGCGACGTCCGACAGCATCTCTTCCGGAATCGAATCGCGATCGGACGTCCGCTCAAGACTGTCGAGAAGGCCCTCGTAGTGCGCGCCATCGAGTTCGAGAATGGCCTGTGGAGACACGCCGAGGAGCGAGCGGTGAGTGTCAGCGTTGTGTATTCCGACCGATCTGCCAATCGGTCCGCCAACAAGACGCTGTGTGGCCGGATCGTAGTCGAAGATCTGCGCCGCGTAGAGGCCCGGACATTGGTTGCAGCCCAGCCCCCCGCTGACACGCGCGCGAACGATCAGGCTCGGCGGCGCGCGCGGTCGAAGTCGAGTCAACAAGAGCGAGCCCTTCTCCTGATTGTGCGCCTCAAAGATCCATCTATTCGCACCCGGGTCGTAGATCTCAGCGTCGAGGAATCCGCCGGATCCCTGCACGGATACGAAGATCACCTCGGGTAGCCGATCTCCTGTGAGGTCATCAAGACGGACCATGGGTAGCAAGGGCGCCTCGCCGATGACGAGCATCCTCGCGGGTGCCGATCCACGATACCGGAGTACCCAGATGCTCGGAGACGACGTCTCGGACCCGAATGCGAGCACGAGGACGCCGTCCTTGCACACGACGTAAGTCAAGCTCGGGTCGCTGTCGGTCGCGCGAAGGCGCTCAGTGATGCGATGGACGACCGGATGCTTGCGAATCAGGGGTTCGAGTGCTGCCGTCGTTCGCTCCGCCGCCAGGACGTCGGCCACCAGCAGCGCGACGTCACCCTCTGGAATCCTCGCCGTGACGAAGGTGCCAAGCCGGAGCACCTCGTCGAGGTCGACGGCTACGTGCGATCGATCGCCTGGCCGAATCAGCAGTGGAGGGTCGCCCGACGACGCAGTGGCGCCCGTCTCCGTCAGGGCCATCGAGATCAGGTCGGCGTAGTCGTCATCAGAACCTTGAGTGTCGAACAGCTCGTACGCGGCCGGGCTAGTCAACAAGTCGAGCAACTGCTGGCGAAGCGGGTCTCCTTCCGCAGACGGCAATCCGGCGTGAGCTCCGAGCTGTCGAATCGGCTGCAGCGAAGAGTCGATGCGCGCCTGCAGCGTGGCTCGTAGTTCCGTGTCAACCTGACCCGTGGTGGCGTGTCGCCTCAACGTCGCCTCTGCACGCCATGGCAGCCAAAGGCTCATGTACTCCGACGCGAGCTCGGCGCCAACGTCGCGATCCAGAAGCAACCGCGGCGCGTGGGTCAGCACTGAGTCAACGCGAACCAGAATCTCATACGGGTCCGCGAGCGAGCTCTCTCGCCCGATGCGCGCCAGATCGAGCGCCGCAACCACGTACTCCTCGCTCGCTTGCGCCGAGATCGCGGTCTCTCGAAGGCGCAGAGCGACCGATTCGAACGACGCGGAGCCACTGTCCGGAGGCGACCGAAACACGGAATCCCGGAGGCCCGTCCAGTCGGGGTCCGGTTCTGGTGCCCCATCCCTCCCTCCGCGACAGGTCGAAGCGACGGCCCACGCCACCAGAACGAGGTTGAGGCTTGCGACGCGCCGGACGAGAGAGGAACTCGCTCGCATGTTCTGCTACATGAGTGCAAGCAAGTCGAGAAGCGTTCCAGCCACGATCTCCCCGCGGGGGACGAGAGGTGGCGATGCAGCGATGGAGGCGGCGCCCGCGACGAGCAACGGCAGCGCGACACCTACGCCGAACGCCTTCCATGGAGTCGGGCGGCCGCGGTAGGGTAGAATCGCCGCTACGACCGCGGCGACGCTCACGTACACGATGCTCGCGAGGGCGTACTGCGCCCAGTCGAACGAGAGCGAAGGCATCGAAAATCGTTTCGAGTACAGCAGCAGCGCGTCAGGCGCGAGCGCTCCTACGCCTCCGAAGAAGCACAGTTGCCAGCGGCCGAGGGAACCGCCGGCCATGGAAGTGTCTCGACTCGTGCTCAGATGGCCTCCCGGGATCGCTACGCGCGGAGAATATTGGCACACGCATCGTCAACCGCAAGCACTACTCACTCTGGACCCTCGTGAACGAGATGTCGTTCTACTACGGCCGTTGATGAGTGCCCGACGCCAGCAAGCCTGTCAAATGCCTCCGCGCAATCGGCCTGCGAGTGCGAGCATCCACCGATTCCCCGTCCGCGAGTTGCACGACCGTCACAGAGGTCCCGCGTTCCTCTTGCTGGTCTTGAACTCAGGTTCGGCGCCGACGTGCAGCCATTGGCGCTGGCTACTCCGAAGTAGAGTCGTCGTCAACGTCCCGACCGGATGGAGGCGGGTGCGAGGCCAGGGGCGGGGACTTCGGAGGGGACTACGGTGGCGATGGACGCGGCGGAGGGGGAGAGCCGACGCGCCAGCCATATCCGACCGTCAACAGGTTCGCATCGACGCCGGGATTCTCCACCGCCGTGTAGACGTTGGAGATGTGATGGTACTTGTACCCGACCGTGAGCGCGCGTCCGGCGCGCATGCGCCACTCGAGCTCGGCACCCCATTCCAGCGTGACGTTCGTGGCGCTCGCGCCGGGGACCGGGACGACGCGGTCGAAGCGGATGATGCCGACGCGCGAGGCGCCGAAGAGGCTGACGCGCGGGGTGAGCGCGATCCCGAGGCCGACCCCGAATGGCGCGGCGCCGATCCCGTACGCGGTCGGGCGCTGCGGCTCGGATGAGTCGGCGGGCCGATCATGCGAGAGCACGAGCAGCGGCGTCAGCGACGGCGCGTAGTACGCGCGGACACGCCCGATGTGGAGGACGGGTGCGCGCAGGTCCACGCCAAGGAAGACATGACGTCGGTCCGGCATGATGCCCCAGTCGCGACCGGCGGGGGAGTGCTGAGCGAGGCCGAGGTACGGAGTGATGTCCCAACCCTGCGCGCGCGCGGGCGCCGCGCATGCGACGAGCGCCAATGCGATCGGGGCCGCGGTGCGGAGGATCCGTTGGAAGGTCATCCGTTACGGGGTGAACTCGGTGCAGGTGAGATAGGCCCAGTACCCCGGATATCGCTCGTTGTCGACGAGGCACGCCTTGTAGCGGACTCCGACGGTGAGGAAGATCTCCTTGGATTCCCCGTATCCGTCCAGGTCCATCGCCGCCCGCACGGGTGGCCGGATGCTCGGCACGTCGGAGTACCTCTGCCATTGCATGATGATGACCGGACTGGCGGAATCGGCGAGCGCCTCGATCCAGACTTCCGACACTCGGCAGCGGGGGGACCAGTCGAGGACGGGTTGGATGCCGGGGCCGACGGTGACGGTGGGGGTGACGGTGGTGGAGGTGCAGGCGAGAGGGGCTGTGAGGAGCTCGCCGGGGTGGCAGCTGGTGAGGGCGGGCAGGAGGGCGGCGAGGAGGAGGGAGGATCGCATGGGGCGGGTACTCTTCGCCGGAATGCTCGCACGACGGGGCTGCGGGGGCGACATGCAGGAGAGTATTGGGGGCGGTACAGCGGGGCGCCAGAGGGGGGCGCGGGTGCTGGGCATGTCGCGCGCCGTATTGCCGAACGCTGTGCGCGGCTGCAGTCTTTGCGTCTATCCGGAGGAGACGATGGAGCAGCTACCGAACTCAGGATATGCGGTCGGCTGGGGCACGCTCGCGCTCATCAATGCGGGATTCGCGGAGATGAAAGGGCGGAGTAGGGCGGTTTGGTTCGTGCTGTCGCTGGTCCTCGGGCCGATCGCGACGATGCTCTTGGTGTTCGTTGTCGAGGGTGCGAACAAGGCGCGTTGAGGGGCGGGAACGAGGGAGTTCCGGATGTGGGGAGCGACAAGGCTTCGACGCGATCGGTGCGACTCGTTCCGCCGGTGGTGTGTCAGGAGCAGTATCAGCGCGCCCAGGCCGACCGATGAGTCTTGGTACTCGACTGACGGGGCCTCCGGACCACCCGGAGCGATTCAAGTGCTGGAGACTTGGGGTACTCCGGTGGGCGGAGCGCCTTAGAGTTCCGGCTACCGCGCGCCCAACTTCCGGTTGTGCAGGCAGTGCGGAAAGTTCGTGCACCCAAAGAACTCCCCATACGGCCCGCTCCGCTTCACGAGATGCCCGTCTCGGCATCCCGGGCAAGCCGGCAGCTTCGACGTAGCTCGAAGATCGACCACCTCGACCCACCGACCGTACTCAGTCCCGCATAACTCGCGCGTGAACGGCGAGTCGGGCGCGTCTTGAGCCACGATGATCGCCCGCCGACGCGCCCGCGTCAGCGCCACGTAGAGCAGCCGCCGTTCCTCCGCATCAGGGTACGCATCGCTCTCCCCGAGGATCAGCTGCATGAGCGGATCGTCCTGGACCCCCGACGGGAACCCACGCGTCCCGCCCTTGACGTTGAGCAGGACGACCACGTCAGCCTCGGCTCCCTTGGCGCGGTGGATGGTGCTGAAGGTGAGGGCGAGCTCGGGGTGGTCGCGCTTGAGGTCGGCCATGGTCGGCGGTTCGTCGTTCCGGTACCGCCCGAGGAGCAGGACGCTAGTGCGAGCACCGGGCGCCCGGCGCTCATTCTGGGCGAACGCAAGCGCGCCCCGTAGAGTCGCAGCGGACGTCGATTCTCCAGTGCGGATGATGGTGATGGGCCTCTCGACGTCGGAGGGACGCCCGCGCACCGTCTTGCGGATCTGCCCTGGGTTCTTGAGGACGAACTGCCCTGACGCGTCGGCGAGGGCGGCCGAGAAGCGGTGGGTGAGCGAGAGGGGCAGGCGCCGGTGGTGACCGAAGTAGTCACCGAAGGCGGTCATGATCCGGATCTGCGAACCCGCGAAGCGGTAGATGGATTGGAAGTCGTCGCCGACGGCGAAGATGCTGGCGCGAGCGTCAGCGGTCTGGAACGCGCGGACGAACTGCGCGCGGAGCGGGGAGATGTCCTGGAACTCGTCGACCAAGACGTGTGTGAATGGCGATCTCCAAGCACCAGTGGCGACGGCGCGGGCGCTCCGGCCGATCATGTCCTCGAAGTCGGTCTCGCCTTTCGCGACGAGTTCGTGCTCGTACGCCGAGAGCACCCGCGCGAAGATGCGCAGGAAGAGCTGCGCGCGGTCCCGGTCGGCCCGGCGGCCCTGCTGGGCATCGGCAACCGCTTGCAGCCTCTGGAGCGACAGGGTGGAGCCCTTGTACAGCCGGAGAAAGGGTACGAGCAGCGCGACCAGAAGGCGGAGGCGCGTGGAGACGAGTTCGCGAACGAGTTCGTCGTGTGGGAGCGGGGTCAGCTCGTAGCCTGCTCGCCGGAGCATGTCCGCCAGGAGCGCGTTGAAGCCGTCGACTCCGCGCTCGGCGAGGTCGTAGTAGTGGAGTGCGAGGAGCTGCGTACCGAATCGAGCGTGCTCCGTCTCCTTCCACTCCTTCGAGCCGCGGTAGCGTTCGCTGTCGATGTCCCCCCGCGTCTTGCCGGCGCGGTCGGTCCCGAAGTACTCGATGAAGTGGGTCGGGTGCGGCTCGCGCGCGGGGGAGAGCGTGAAGTCGGGTCGGTGCCGCATGGCGTGGTGCGGGTACTGCCGCTCGTACTCGAACGGCACCTGATGCTCGTAGAGGAAGGTCGCGATCAGGTACTCGCCGAAACTCTTCACTCGCCTGCCGCCCATGCCGATGGGTGCGAGCAGCGCTTCCTCGTGCGCTCTGCGGTCGGACGGGTCCCTCTCGTCGAGGTCGCCCTCGAAGGCCGGCGGCTGCAGGTAGGTGGTCAGGAAGGTGATGACATCCGTGTTCGACGGGTCGCGGATGGACTCGGTGAGCACGCCCTGCACGAAGTTCACGAGCGGGGCGGGGGACTCGGGATCGGCGAGTGGGGAGAGGCCGACCGCACGACCTTCGACATCGGAGCGGATCTTGAGGCCCATCGCGTGGAAGGTCTTCACCGCGACCTGGGGCAGGGCTGATCGCTTCAGGCGATCGCCAACCTCGGTGGCGACGGTGCGATTGAAGGCGAGGACGAGGATCTGGTGTTGTGGGACGGCGCACTCCTCGACGAGGTAGCGGACGCGGCTCTCGATGACGCGGGTCTTGCCGCTGCCGGCGGAGGCGACGACCAGGGTGGCGTCTTCGAGGGTGAGGATTGCGTCGAGTTGTTCGCCGGTCAAAGCGGAGTACTGGGAAAGAGACGCGAGGCGCGTCCGCTCTTGTGCCGAGAAGCGGGAGTTGGCGGTGTCTATGACGGCTCGGCTGTCGGCCGCGAGCTCCGCGAGTGCTTTGAGATGCGGGCGCAGTACTTCCGGCATCCAGTCCGCATCGAGTCGAGGGACAAGGGCGCGCGCCTTGACTGCGACGCCCAGCCAACGTTCGACGGTGCGGTGCGGGACGTATCTGCGGTTCAGAGTGCTCGCGATTGACTCGCCAGTCTCGCGAATGTCGCTAGCCTGCTCGTCGATGATGCGGTGGAGACCGGCCTCGCGGTACCGGCCAAGCTCTCGCGCCACAGAATCCGTGTTCCATGGCCACGTCAGGCCAATGGTTCGACGCTTTGTGCTGTCAGCGCCAATCAGTTGGACTCGGCCGAGCGGGCCCTGCTTCACTACGAGTGAATCACCGTCGCTCCACGGGCGTTGTCCTCCCGACTCGGGGAAGGACATACCCTCAGCAGTCACCTCGATTGCGCCGCCGAACGGGAGGCGGAAGAGAGGCCAGAACCATGGCGAGTCGGTTCGGTACAAGGGCGCGGTCTCCGCGGTGATACCTGTGGCGCCGATCATTATACGCGTGGCGCGATAGTGCTGGAGTCGGAAGTGTCGGGACGGGGATGCGGACCGTCAAGCTTGCTGCTGACGAGGGCGTTCAGGCCTCGCGCGTCGGGTGGACGGGCTCCAGATTCCTCCATCATGGGTGACCGTGCCGGACATACACCAGGCAGGCTGACGTGAAGGCCTTCGTAGCAGTCACCGACGCGGACTGGTTCGAGTTCCTGAGCCAGCAGCCCGCGATCGACGAGGTCAACTTCTGGAGACCCGGCGGCACCGGTGAGTTCAAGGCCCTGTCACTTGGGGGGCCGCTGCTTTTCAAGCTGCACTGGCCGGAGAACTTCATCGTTGGCGGAGGGTTCTTCACTTCCTACAGTCGGCTCCCCGTCAGCATCGTGTGGGAGACGTTCGGGATCAAGAACGGAGCCGCGAGTTACTCGGAGATGCGCGCGCGGATCGAGCACTATCGTCGAATCGCTCCGAGTCCGAGAGAGGACTTCACCATCGGGAACATCATCCTCCAGGATCCCTTCTTCCTACCTCGGGATCGCTGGATTCCGGCACCGGCGGACTTCAACAAGAACGTGGTGCAGGGCAAGGGCTATGACTTGTCTGCTCCAGTTGGGCGTAAGCTATTGGACGACGTGCTGGCATCACGCGCGGCAGGGGCCAACCGAGTGGCTGAGGGCTCGCCGGAGATCGGTGGGCCAATGTTCGGGGAAGCGGTACGTGGGAAGGTTCGGCTTCGTCAGGGTGCGTTCCGCGTGATGGTCACGGATGCATACCTGCGGCGCTGCGCGATATCAGGCGAGAAGGCGCTGCCGGTGCTTCAGGCCGCCCACATCAAGCCGGTCAGCGAGGGCGGCATCCATCGGCTCGACAACGGACTCCTTCTGCGATCGGATGTACATACGCTCTTCGATAGGGGGTACATCACGGTCACTCCGGAGCATCGAGTGCTGATCGCCGCGCAGCGACTCAAAGAGGACTTCGACAACGGAGAGCCGTACGTGCCGTTCCATGGCACGCGCATTCACATGCCAGAGGAACGCTCGGAGCAGCCGCTCGCCGCGCAGCTTGCCTGGCATAACGAGACGGTATATCGCGGATAGAGGATCATATGGCCGACAGGTTGGATCAGGTCTTGGTGCGCCTGCGCGCGTTCGTCGCCGAGCGGGAGTGGGCGCAGTTCCATGATCCGAAGAACTTGTCGATGGCGGTTGCGAGCGAAGCGGGGGAGCTCCTGGCTGAGTTTCGCTGGGTCGCGAGCGAGGCGGCGGATGCTTGGGTGAGAGAACCCGAGAACCGGCGGCGAGTCGCGCAGGAGGCGGCGGATGTGGGGATCTCACTGCTGCTGCTGTGCGATCGAATCGGAGTCGATTTGCTGGACGCGATGGGCGCGAAGATTCAAGTAAATGAGAGGAACTATCCGATCGCCGAGTCAAAGGGGAGGCATTCGCGGCCACGAGTTGAGCCGCTGACCTGAACTGTCAAGCCAGCGAGCGTCCCAGTAGCGCCTCAAAGCGGTCTCTGTTGAACGCTCCGCAGAGACGGCAGTCCTTGTCCTCTGATGACCTGCTGCACACTACAACGACACACCAGGTGGTATCGGAAGTGGAAGACATCCGACACGCAGTCGTCGAGTTACTCGCGATCGTTCGACGGCTGCACCTCGCGTATCCGGTCAAGAGGTTCACGCTTGACGGTCGTCTCGTCGGCGACCTCGGAGAGATCCTTGCTCAATCGGAGTACGAGCTCACGGTCTACGAGCGCATGCCGAAGCACCATGACGCTGAAACTCCCGATGGACGCCGCGTTCAGATCAAAGCGACGATGAAGGACGCGCTCACGTTCCCGGCGGATCACGTACCCGACTACTACCTTGGCCTTCGCATCGATGAGCATGGTCGAATCGAGGAGATCTTCAACGGGCCGGGATGGGTAGCAGCGCAGACAGTGGCGAAACGCAGAACACCGAAGACGAATCTCCACTCGATCTCGTTGACTGCGCTTCGAGCCCTCAACGCCAAAGTGACGGCAGGCGATCGGGTCGCGAGGCGAAGCAGAGGCGAGTGCCGCAGCACGAACACCTAGCGAAGTGTCCTGCGACAACGGGCGCCGGTATGTCGCCCGCCACCGTGCATGCTGGTGCGAGTCCACCTGTGCGCGGAAGCAGCTGTCCCAACCGCGAACAAGATGACCACTGCGGAACATTTCCTGATCGATGCGGGCCAGATCGGGCACGGCCCGCTCGCTACCGCGACGAGCATCGCGAGGGCACTGCGCGCGCGACGACCGGAATGCGCGATAACGCTCAACACGGCCTCGCCTCGCCTCGCTCAGACGCTGCTCGCGGAGACGGCCCTCTCCGTGCGCGTCACTTCCCGCAAGACGTTCACTTGGCATACTGCAACGGCCGCGCGCTCCTTCTTCAGGAATGCAACCACCGTCCTCTTCGTGAATAACGCTGCAGGGGCGTGCGCGGCTTGCGATCTTGACCTCCGCACGTACTATCTCGATCAAGTGCACTGGTGCGTAAGTCCCGACCGACTCGAGTCGGAGTACAGTCGACTCACGGGACTCATTCTTCCGCGGTTCTTCCGCGCATATCAGGGGTTGTCGATCTCAGCGCTTCCGAACGTTCACTGGATTGGACCACTTAGTACTTACGTCTCCGCGCCAACGTCCGTGCGCCGCGCCGGCACGCTGGTCGCCTACTACGGGGGGACGCGCGACCCGTACCGCTCCCCGCGCGTGATTGCGCAGGACGAGCGTCTCCTTCGAGGGATCGCCAGGCGCGTTGCGAAGGCGGCTGGCCTGCGCGAGGTACTGCTCGGCGGGGCCGGCCTCCTCGAGCCGCAGCGCTTTGTGAATGAGTTGCGGAGCGCCACCGTGATTCTCGCGACGCCAGGCCTCGGTGTGCTCCATGACGTCGCTCGTCATGCTGGAAGCGTACCGCTACTCATTTTGCCACCGGCGAACCGGACGCAGGTAGAGCAACTCGCGGGCCTGTTGCAAGAGGGAGTCCTGCGCGGCCACGAATCTCGGACGTGTCATGAGTCGTCTCAGTCTGTCGCCGAGCTCCAGCGGAAGCCGGAAGACGTAGCGGAAGTCGTGCGGGCGCTCACTTATGCGACGATGATGAGATATGGACGACTCAACCTACCGCTCTACCAGCGCTGGTTTGTTGGCGATGGGATTCAGGACGCTGTGTCGATCCTTACGAGGTCCTAGCATGCCACACATATGCCTGTTTGCGGGGATGACGCTCCATGACGACGTCGTGGTTGGGGGGGCGGAGCGGTTCCTCCGGCTTCTTGTCGAAGGGCTAGCGCCGCATTGGACGTTCGACGTGGTCTGCCGAGTCGGGAGTACCACTCAAGACACGGCGTACACGCGATACTTTCCGATTGTTGAGCAGAATGTCGTTGATCGCGCACAGCTCACGACCCTGCTCGGCCGTGCGCAACTCCTCTGGTGCTTCGATCGGCATCTTGAGCCGCCGCCGGGGCTGCCATCGGTACTCACGCTGGGAAGCCTTGAGTACGGGTTCTGTCGAGCGGCACTTGAACGCGGTCGATGGACCGTCGTCGCGCCGATGTCAGCATCACTTCAGAACGACGCGCAAGCTGAGTACTCGTATGCGGGCCCGTTTAGCACCATCCCCCCGGCGATAGATCCGGTGTTTTCGGGTCGTGTAACTCGGCGCTCAAGGACCGCCGGGCCGCTCGAGTTCGCGGTACTGCACCGACCAGATCCGCGAAAGGGACATCGGGAATCACTAGAGTTGATCGCGGCGCTTCATCGCGCAGGGACCGCGGCACGCCTTACGTGTCCGATTCCGGACGGAGATCCGAACGCGATGTGGTTCCGTGAAGTCCTTGAAGCAGAGGCGATGAGCCTCGGCATCAGTTCTTTCGTCCGTTTCGTCCCTTGGTATTCCGGTTCGCGGCTGTTGAGGGCGCTGGACGGCTTCGACGCGACTCTTCACCTGGGGACGATGCGCGAGGGATTCGGCCTCTCGTATATTGAGTCCATTGCGCGCGCGTGCCCCGTGCTTTCGACGGGTGCAGGACACTTGCGGATGTTGCTTCCCGACCGATGCGGTGTGTGTCTAGTGCCAGTCGGCGGCTCGTTGGACGCGCAGGTCTCCGCTATCCTCGGCTTCCTTCGCGCGCCGACGCTTGGTGAACAACTTGAGCGCGGCCGGCGCACCATTCTAAGGCGCTATTCTCTGGTTCGCTCCTTGAGAGCATACCACGCCCTCTTGTCCCGCACTCTTCGCAACGCATGACTGTACTCGCGAAACGACAGTCAGTGCGCTTCGGTGTCGCGTGGGGGTCGCGCGCGGAGGGGAGGGACCTCGACCTACTCCTCGTCTACCGCGGTGCCGCTAAGGTGCCCGAGAACACGCGCATTAGGGGACTGGATCTCCTCGAGACGTCCGAGCGTCAGCTCCGGAAGGCTCTTCGCAGGCGGGACGTGCTCTATGTCGAGCCCATCAGAACGGGAGTGCTGGTTGCCGGATCGGAAGAGGCGCTCGCACGAGCGCGCTCGATTCTTGATGCACCGCTCGATGCGGAGGCACTGGTCTACTTGGAGGACCGAGCGCGTGCGGACGCACACTTCGCACTTGAAGCGCACGCGCGTGGTGACGCGCGCACCACACTGATCGGCCTGAGCTTCAGCTTGGCTTACGCTCAGTCCGTGGTCGAGATCCGACGGGACGAGAGTTGGATCCCAACACTCGAGGCACTCGCTCTCCACTCGAGCAGTATTCGAAAGCTCCGGAGCCTCCTTAGTAAAGCGTCGTGGACCGATGGAGCATTCCGCGCGGCAGCGTCGAGCGCGGTAGACGAGCTTCGCTCGATCATTCCCGATGCAGCACCTGCGGATGCATTCCACTCAGATGGTTCTTACAAATCGCTCGTGCGGCGCGTTCGTGACGCCCACTTCCTGAACAGTTCCATCGATAGCGCGGAACCGCTCAAGATGTGGATTGCTGCGCTCGAGAGCGCGTTCGGCTCCGCAACCGCGGGGGCGAGCCCACGAGCGCTCGGCCCGCGGCTCGATCCGAAGCAACTCGAACTGTCTACCATGCCCGTTACCGACCCTAAGGAGCTGTGCGCCAGGATTAGCCCCTTCTTCGCGCGAGTCCAGAAGGCAGGGAATCCGATGATGGCAAAGAACGTCAATCCGGCCTGTTGTGTTCCGGCTGTCGCAGCAGGGGCGCTCGCTGACCTCCTGGTCCCCAACAGCTGCACTGAGGAGATGGCGGGAAACCTGGCGCTCGCGGAGGTGGTTGTTGCCCGAGCTGTATCGTCCCTAATCGGTCTCCCACCCGACGAAACAGCGGGACTTATGACATACGGTGGAACATCGACGATCGGCTACGCCTTGCGCATTGGAGTGCTGAAGGCTGACCCAGGTGCGCTGCAATCTGGGCTGAGGGTTCAACCGGTGCTCCGGATCATCGCGGGGCAGGCTGCCCACGAAGCGCTACACACGAACGCGATGTGGCACGGGCTGGGTAGGGAGGCCGTTCGTCTAGCGGCCGCGCACCCGGACATGTCAACTGACCTCGGTGCCCTTGAGCGCCTCGCACGAGCGGAACTCGAGGCGGGTCACCGCATCGCGCTACTTCAGGCGGCGTGCGGAACAACATCGAACTTTGCGATCGACGATCTCGCACACGTGGCGTCGATTCGCGACGCGCTCGTGCGAGACTATCGGCTTCCATACCGCATCCACCTGCACGTAGACTCTGTCGCTGGGTGGATCGCCGCGCTGTTCCGAGACTATGATCTCGCCGAGAATCACCTCGCGTTCCCACCAGCCGTCAGGGCGCAGCTAGCTCGATACCAACATCTTCTCGGCGGGCTTTCTCGTTGCGATTCATTCGGTATCGACTTTCATAAGACTGGGTTCACGACGTACCCCTCGTCGATGGCGCTCGTCCGAAGACGCGAAGACCTTGAACTGCTCCGCGGCAGCAAGGAGAACATACCTCATCTCTATGCGCCTGATACGGTGTACCACCCTGGGCACTACACGCTCGAAACATCGCGCTCCGGCGCAGACGCGCTAGCTCCATGGGTGACGCTTACCGCTCTCGGACTGGACGGTCTTCGAGCACTCTGGGGCAACGCCCTCGCCGTTGGACACGCGATCGCGGCGGCACTTGTGGCCACTCCCGGATTCGCTGTGGCGAACGAGAACCGATTCGGCGCCGACGTGCTCTTCCGGGCGTATCCACCGACACTGCATGCACCCTCTGCGGCGGCAGCGGAGCGACGGGACCTCGTGCTCCGCGACCGCGTCAACGCGTACAACGAGCAGTTCGCGAGTTGGGTTGGGGCGAACATGGAGGACCGTCCGGACGGCGTTGCTGTCAGCCACAGCCGCTCAGTGACATTCGATTCCGAGCATCGCCCAATCTCGGGCATTCGGGTCTACCTCGTAACGCCTCACGCAACCGAGGAGAACGCTAGACGGCTTGTCAGGCGCATTGCAGATGCTAAGCGACTGTTTGATGCGCAGGTCTCACACGAGCGCGTAGATGCTCGCTGAGGCGCTTCTGGTTGGGATCGTTGCGGACGCCTCCATTCGTGCGTTGGGTGCCCGCGTCCGGGCGTCGCGCGCGAGCGAGAGGACAACGCCCCAGTCAGTTCCTTTCGATGGGCGCTTGACCGTAATCCTCCCGATCTTCGGTCTTGACGCGGACGTACTGAAGAACGTACCGCGCGTCATCGAGTTAGCGCGACAAGTGTCCGATGTCCGGTGGCGCTTCTGCCTTTCCTGGAGAGATTCGTCAGCCCTCCCGTTCATCGAGGCAAACATTCGAGGCGTTCCATCCTGTAGCGTCCGCGTAAGTCCCCCGCAGAGCCAAGTCTCAGACAAGAACTGGAACATGCTGGTTGGACTCGCCGGGCTCGAGTACCAAGCAGATGCAGTAGCCTTTCTGGACATCGACAATGAGCTGGCGCCGCAGTTTCCTCACGCTCTTCGAGACGCGCTCGGACGCGCCCCAGTCGTCACCAGCACTACGCTGTACATCGACCATGTGCTTCCCCAGCAATGGTGGGCACTAGACCTCCCCGACCTCTTTCGACCGAGGCCGCTATACCTTTGGGCGGGAATGATGGCATTCCGTCTTAGCTCCGTCCCACTCGACCGAATCAGATCGGTGCTCTTGAGGCATGTCCACGACGACCTCCCGCTCACCGACCTTGTGAGGTCTCTCGATGTTCCGATTCTGTTCGCTCCGCTCTGCGTGGGTCGTTCACGGTTCGCGCATCACCCGGAGCGATTTCTGTCGTGGGCGCTCCGGCTGGCAGTATTCGGAAAGTACGGACTCGGAGTCACTTGGTGGAGGTGGCTACTGGCGCACGTAGCCCGCCTATTCGCCCTGGGGAGTATCGGTCTCCTCGCGCCGGCAGCGTTTCCCGTCGCGGTTCTTGCGCTGACGCTAGCGAATCTTGACTCTTTCGTTCAAGCGCGGAGTCTATACCGACGAACATTCGGAGAGAGTTTGGAGGTGTGCATTGTCCGGTCTGTCCTTGCCGCAGGCACTATGGTGATTATTGTACCACTCGTAAATCTTGTCGCGGCGTGCCGTCGGTCGTTGACGTACCGCGGCGTCCGGTATTCGATGGGACGATCGCCGTGAGAGTAACGGCTGCGAACACCGAGCTGCATTTGCATATAGAGAGTCTCGCTGCTGCTCCCGAGCACCGCATTGAAGCACCTACGAGCTTCTCCACCTTTCGCGCGCATTGGAACGCGCTGTGTTGGTCATTCCGTAACATCGAGGAGGTGTGCGCCCTAGGCCGGCGCGCAATCTCGTACATCCGTATGAATCGACTCGCGTACGCAGAGTTCCTCTTCACTCCCGTGGGGTTTGAGGCGGACGGTGGAAGAACTGACAAGGTCTATGCCGCGTGGCTTAAAGCCTTCACGCATTCCGGACTCACAGATCGGGTGCGCATACTTCTCGACTTCCCGTACGGATATGATCCACGGGCGATTCGCGCGTCACTCCAAATAGCGAGACCCTTCTTCGGCACGCTCATCGGCGGCATCTCCCTCGGCGGCGAAGAACTCCCTGGGAGTATTCGCGGCCACTCCTGGCTGGCGGAGATCGCGCGCGACGAGGGGCTTCTCTTCTGTCAACATCTCGGCGAATCACTGACCTCGCCTCAAAATCTTGAGGACAGCATCTCGCTCCTCCGCCCGACCCGAATCGCGCATGCAACACGGCTTCTCGCGATTCCCGGCACTATGAACCTCCTTCGAGAAGCGAGCGTGTGCGTCGATCTTTGCCCGATCGCAAACGTATGCCTTGGACTGATCCGCACTGTCTCGGATCTGCCGTACGAGGCGCTTCGGGAGCAAGGCATTGCGTTCAGCGTGAATTCGGACGACCCCGGGATCTTTGGTTGCTCGTTTCGGTCATTGCGTGCGGCGCTCCCGCGCGCGCTCCCGCTCTCAACGATTGGCCTCGAGGCGTACGTGACGCGTCGCGTTCGTCAGTAAGCGCGGGCTTGACCGCTGTGAGGGACTTCCGCAGACTAGAGCTGAGGGTCCCCCCGCCGCTCTCTCCACTTGAAGCTTGACTCCTAGGCCCCACCGGTCGTCTTCGAGGCGACCAAGTAGCTCAGAGGAAGCAGTCCCGATTCACGACCGAGCAGATCATCGCGATCCTGCAGGAGCATGCCGCGGGCGCGAAGCCGGCGGACCTGATGCGACGGCACAGCATCTCGCGCCAGACGTTCTACGCGTGGAAGAGGCGCTACGGCGACCTCCGGGTGAGTGACGCCAAGCGGCTCACAGCGCTCGAGGACGAGAATGCGCGCCTGAAACGCCTTGTGGCCGACCAGGCCCTCAATCTCCAGATCCTGAAGGTCGTCTTGGGAAAAGGGTCGTGACCACCACCGAGCGCCGGGCGGTGGTCACGGCGGTCCAGACGCGGTACCCCATCAACGAGCGGTTCGCCTGTGACGCGCTCGGCTTCGACCGGTCGGTCGTGCAATTCGTGCCCCAACGCCCGTGATCGATGCGCCCTTGCGCGAGAAGCTCGTGGCCCTCGCCGCGGCGCATCCGCGCTGGGGGGTGCCGCGGCTCCACTGGCGGCTCCAGCGCGCGGGCTGGCTGGTGAACTACAAGCGCGTCGAGCGGCTGTATCGCCTGGAGGGGCTCGCCGTGCGCCACCGCAAGCGCAAGCGCCTCGCGGTGCCGCGCGTGCCGCGGCCGGTCGCGGTGGGCCCGAATGACACGTGGAGTCTCGACTTCGTGAGCGATCAGCCCAGCAACGGGCGGCGCTTCCGCTGCCTCACGCTGATCGACAGTTGCACGCGCGAATGCCTGGCCATCACCGTCGCCTTCAGCCTGCCGAGTCTCGCCGTGATCGCCGCGCTCGAGGCCGTGATCGCGGTGCGAGGGCAGCCGACGCGGCTGTCGCTCGACAATGGCAGCGACTTCCGCAGTCGGGCATTCGACGCGTGGGGGGCCGATCAAGGCATCGCCTTGCAGTTCATTCAACCATGGAAGCCGGTGCAGAACGCGCACGTCGCGAGCTTCAACGGGAAGTTCCGCGATGAATGCCTCACTCAGCGCTGGTTTCTCTCGCTCTTGGACGCGCAGTTCCATATCGAGCGCTTCCGTCGCGAGTTCAACACGGCCCGGCAGCACGAGGCGTGCGCGCCCTTGACCCTATTCGAGTTCGCCCAGACCCTGACCGTACCACGCGCCCAGTTGTCAGCTTAGAACTGGAGCGACGGCGGGGGGACCCTCAGGGACTTCTTCATGGAAATGCCTCCAGAAAAGGACACTGACAATCTCGTCTCAGCTGTCCATCCGATAGGGGAGCTTACTGGGAGGCTCGGACTAGGCGAGAGCATTCCGAACAGTATTGGCTGCCAACGACGGGCGGGCTGATGCCGCAGATGTCACTGTGCATGCTGGCGTCGCCAACACCGAGGCGTAACCGGGCCGTCATCGGCATTGCCCCCTGCTAGTAGGCGCGCGTCGAGAGCACTCCGTCAACGTCAAGGTTGATCTTGCCGCCATCTCGAAACACGTAGCAGGTTGCTACTCTGATGTCCGACTCCCACCTCCGGCCAAGCAGATCCTTGACTTTCGCGATCTTGCCAAGGTCGTCTGCCCGCTTCTTTTGTATTTCATCCTCGGTAGTAACTCCCCAGACGGTGACCTGTGCGTTGCCGCTTCGGTCAAGGCTAACCGAGAACACGTCGTACTCATTTATCTTGTTGCCTGATTCGTCAAATAGAACCAAGCCCGGCAGCGCCGTGCGAAACAGCACTCTCGCGTCAGGATGCCTGAGGGCCTCAAGGAGGCAGTAGAGCTCGAGATCCTTCGCGGCCGACGCTGCCCCGGACACAACGCTGCGCCCGAGGGCATTCTGAGCGTCGTCGACTAGGGCTGTGAGCCGCGTCGATCGACTCGAGCCGAAGTAGCGCCCCTGCCAAGACAGTAGCTCCGTCCAGAGCATGCGTCTGGCGGCTTCGATGCTTACTCCGAGGTCTTCACGGGTCTTGTCGGAACCGCTTAGCGCCGCGTGCATTGTGCTGAGCTGCAACAGCTGCGGGTCCTCACCAAGCGGATACTCAAATCCGCCGATCTTGATAGCGACATCGTGCTGTGAGGCGTCATTCGATCTGGCGCGAGAAATTACGTGAGTCGCCGCACGCTTAAGCGTTGATGTGCTGGTTTCAACTCCACCGAGCGCCCGAACAGCATCCCTGGTTCCATGCTCGCAGCGCAGGTCAAGCAGCCCCTCAAGAAGCGCACGAGAGACCTCCGAAGAGGCCAGCCTGGGATACTGCCGCTCCTGAATGTTGCGGAACAGCTTTAGAACAGATTTGGCGTCAGGTCTATCGGCTAAGCTCCGGTGACGCATTGCAAATGCGATGCCCTGTCCTCGAGACAGCACGAAGCAGGAGACCTTGGATGAGGTATGGGCCGTTAGATGAGTCGACGGGCGCCTCAGAAGGTCGCGCTCAACATCGAGAGGAAGCTCCTCTTCGCCAATGAAGGCGCCAATCGTCCAAGCCTTCCAAGACGCCCGTTCGGCATCGTCAAGGGCCTCTTTGCCAGCCTTGCTGTGAAGCATGACGGACACTAAGTCATCATCTGACAGGTAATTACGTGCGTCGAAGCCGAAGAGCTCTTCGATCGTGACACTTCTAGATATCAGTCGGCTCGCGAGAGCTCTCTGAAATAGTACAGAACCCATCTGGGCATCGAGGCTCTCGTAGAGCGTGCCGGACATGTATCCGTTGAGCGCCTCGAGCAAATTCCAGTCTGCATGCTCCTTGTGTGCTTCTGCAATCAGCTGGTCAACATCAAGGCGCACCCCGAGCGTACCGGCGTAAGCGAGGTCGCGAACGATGTAGTCAAGGCGATTGAGGTTCGTCGTGGTCTGTTCCCACTCACATTTCGGGGCGATGAGTAGCTTGATCGCCTCTGCCGTCGAGAAGCCGGGCGCTCCCCTCTCGCCGGTTTGACCATGTAGAACCGCGAGGGTCACTTGTTCCTGCATCAGCTTGGTGGCCGCAACCCAGCGATGAAGGGCACGCCAGCGGTTGTGGGTGACCACGTCGTCGAACCACTGATTGGCAGCCGCAGACTCAACGGACTTACTAGCGCATCGAGGCTTGGAGCAAACTGTGCAAGGTGCCACGGCATCAATGGCTGGCTGCAACAGGCTACGGAGCTTCGAGCGTACCCCTGCATCGGTCTGGGCCGCCAAAAGCACGGCCTTCTCGGAATCGTAGCTCATAGCTGCGTGGCCGACCTGAGCGTAGCACGTTCTTACCCAGAACGACCAAAGAAATGTCTTTGGCAGGCCTTTCCTCGGTGGCAGCTGTGAGAGCTTTCCGAAGACGCGCATTAGCCCAACCAGGTGCTGATGTCGCGTGTGACGCGCAACGTCGTGGATACGCGACACAAACCCAAGGCTTCGGATGCGCTTTAGGCGCTCGAACTGATCGTGCGAAGCGTTGTAAAGCGCTAGCGAGGTGCCGTCGAGCGTCACTCTGCACTGAAACGCTGAGTCGATGAAATGCTGCTCGCCATGCATCAGGACCGCACCGATGTCAGAGATTGCTTCGGTACAATGCGCTCATTCCATACCCAGCGAAATGCGAAAGGCGCTGCTCTATGACCTGCAGGTCCCTATGAACTGAGCTAAGGACCTCTAGTGAGCCGATGAGCTCATCCTGTAGACTCACGGGTGGAATGGTGATTTGCATCTGCATCAAGAACACTTCTTTAAAGCGGTTACGGCTCGCCTTCGTCGTTCCCTGGCACTTCTTTTCGACAGCCGCCCAAACGAGCGGACGCGCGAAGTACAGTCGGAGAAAGTCAGGCCGAATCACATCACTCTGGACTGTGTAGGTCGGAAACTCATTTGATGCGTAGCAGCCGTCGAGGCCCTCGGGCACAAGCCCAAAGGCGCCCCGCCACGCAAAGAGGCGACTATAGATGAACCAGCCAGAGGAGAGACGATTCAGCTTCTGCGCTGAGATCTCTGCGCCTCGCTTGGTCTCTCTCAGGAAGGGACCCGCTCCACTGAGACGTACACCCACGAGGCCGTAGGAGGCATCGGGTTCAATTGCCACTGGTGTGCCAGCCGGAGCAAGAACATCCCCGAGGGTCACAGTGCGCCAACTGCCTTCGTGGGCCTCTTCAAACACACGCCAGCGCGAAGCGTCAAGGATCTGAGCTGCTCCCTTAGTCCAGCTGTCGAGATCGACGGATAGTTCCGCCGCAAGGGTGGAAATCGGGCGATCGTAGTCATGGTCGAGGCCAGCAGGATTCTTGATGTCTAGGTTGCAGCCTGACGCAAGAAGCTCCGCGACAGGGACACGCCAAGCGTGTGTGCCTTCTGTACGGTGCGTCCACCAAGAAATGCAGTCTTCGAGCTCCTCGAACTTGAGCGGCCGCGTCTTCGTGTACGTCTTGCGCCCCTCCGAGACCGGCACCTCGTAATACCAGACCCTCCCGTCCGACTCTGTCCTGTCGAAGAAGAGAATGTTCGCGGGAATCCCCGTATAGGGCGCGAACACTCCTGGGCCAAGTCGAACAATCGTGTGCAGGTTGTACTCGGTGAGGAGCTCCTCCTTGATTCTCGCAGATACTCCATCCCCAGCCAACACCCCATCGGGGACGACCACGGCAGCGCGTCCGGGGTGAGTGCCCCGTCGCAGCCTCTTCATGATGAGCTGCAGAAAAAGCAGTGCAGTCTCAGAGGTTTGCTTGTCTGCGGGAAAGTTACTGAGAATGCCGCGTTGTTCTTCTCCCCCGAACGGTGGATTGGTGAGGATGACGTCCACGCGGTCCGCGTCCCCAATCTCGGTTAGCCGATGCCTTAGTGCATTGGATGGGTCTACCCGTGGGGCCTCCATCCCGTGCAGAAGCAAATTCATCTGGCACAGGAGAAACGGCAGAGGCTTTGCTTCAACGCCGACAACACTGGCCTCCTGCAGAATGCGGTGATCCTCGGTGGTGCGGCACTGTGAGCGAAGATGCTCAAATGCCTCCGTAAGAAAGCCTCCAGTGCCGCAGGCGGGATCAAGTACTGTCTCGCCAAGGCGAGGGTTCATAACCTGGACAATGAAGCGAACTAGGGGACGCGGGGTGTAAAACTCGCCAGAGTCTCCTGCTGCGTCCCGCATCTCACGAAGCATCGACTCGTATAAGAGTCCAAGAGTCGATACCTCTTCGCTCGACGTGAACTGTACTTCGTTCACGCGGTTAATCAGGTCCCGCAAGAGGTACCCGCTCAGCATGCGGCTTGTTGTGCCGCTGAAGACGGCACGGATCACGTCGCGGCGGTCTGTGCCCGTGCGGCCTGATAGGTTTCGGAGGTAGGCGAACAGGCCGGGTCCCCGTGTCCCGTAAGGGAGCGCTGATTCTTCCTGATTGATGAATGCAATCAGCGCGTCGCCGGTAATCCCATCTGCGGGTGCTGCCCAGTCACGCCACCGGTAGGGGGGCGCGATGGCGGGTTCGAACGAGCGCCCTTCAAGGTGCGCTTCTGTCTCTCTGACCGTTTCAAGGTCGTCGAGAAACTTCAGGAACAGAAGCCACGTGAGCATCGGAAGCCGATCGAGGTCGCCGTTCAGTCCTTTGTCCTTGCGCATGATGTCGCGGCAGGACTTGAAGAGCCCTGTGAGGTTGCGCGTCGTCGGGCGAGTGGAGCTCGTGCTACGGGGAGGCATATTGTAGGTTTAGGCCGCGTCTGAGTACAACAGAGTCTGTAAGGTCGAGAATGCATCACGCATTGCAGCAGGGCCGCCAAAGCGGTCTGCGATTTCCAAGACGTTGCCGAAGCGAGATAGAGGGGCGACCTTGAGTACTTCGGGCACCGTCAGCTCTGAGCTGCCGTGTTCGATGTACTTCTCGAGGATCTCGTTGAGAATCTCGCGAGCGTCTGGGCGGAAACGTTCCCAGAAGTCTGGGCGTCCCTTGCGAAGCCGTTCTGCGCGCTCTCGCCGTGAACGGAGTGGCGTACTGAAAGCGAAATGACACAGCAGGTCGAACGCGTCCGTCTCGCGTATGTTCGTTGCGTCCTCGAGTTGTGAGAGGGACACTCCGCGCGCTTCAAGCGCTGTGATGATGTCTTTCCGCCTCGCTGAGTCAACCCATTGGCGGCGCAGGTCGTCGGCCGAGGTCCAGAGCTCGCGAACCTTCTCGGCTGTGTAATCTGTGTAGCGGACGATACGGAGTTGGCGCCCCTGGGCATCAAGCTCATAGACGATGTGCGCTGCGACTTCGACAGCCCCTCCGTCTACGTAGAACTTGCGACGCTGCTCCTCGTCAATGGGTGTAATGAGTGGTCCCGCCTTCGAAGGTGCCTGATCGCGCTCGCCCGAAGAGACAGGTACTTCATCCTCGACGTTGGTCTCTGTCGGCGGATCAATGGGTTCTCCGTCGAAGGCGGGGTCCGCGAAGAGTCTGGTGGCGCTACCTGTGTAATCAAGGATAGAGAACCAAAGCTTGCCGTGGTCTGAGCGAACGCGTGTGCCTCTGCCGATGATCTGTTTGAACTCAGTCATCGAGTTCACCGGACGGGCGAGCACAATGTTCTTACAGGTAGGAGCGTCGACCCCCGTTGTAAGCAGGCGGGAGGTGGTGAGCACAACCGGCGTGACGCGCTCAATGTCTTGAAACTTGCTCAGGTATCCTCTGCCGACATCGCCCTCGTCGGAAACAACCCGAGCGATGTAGTCAGGGTGGCGTCGTACGTAATCTTGCATCTCTCCGGCAAGAGCTTGCCGCATTTCATCCGCGTGCTCTTGGTCGACACAGAACACGATGGTTTTGGCGAAGGGGTCCGTCGAGCGCATGAAGCGGGCAATGCTTCCCGCAATGGCTTGGGTGCGCGCGCGCAGCGCAACGATGCGCTCGAAGTCCGCGGTGGTATACGGCTCATCGGGAATTAGGCGTCCGTAGCGGTCTCGTTCTGCGACGCTGGGTCGCCATCCGGTGGCATCTACATCGGTGACTATCCGGTGAACGCGGTAAGGCGCGAGGAATCCGTCGTCGATGCCTTGCTTGAGGCTGTACGCATAGATCGGTGAGCCGAAGTACTCGTACGTGTCTCGGTTGTCCTCTCGCAACGGGGTAGCCGTCATCCCGACTTGAAACGCGGGCGAGAAGTGCTCGAGAATGTCGCGCCAGTTGCTCTCGTCGCGTGCGCTTCCTCGGTGGCATTCGTCGATGACGATGAGATCAAAGAAGCCCGATTCATACTCCTTGTATAGCCCGGGACGGCTGCTATCAGCTGCAATTGCCTGATAGGTCGCGAAATACATCTCGCGGCCTTTGTGCGCTTCGCCGCTGATCTTCCATCGCGCGTCGCCGAAGGATGCAAACTGCTTGTCCTTTGGGTCGTCTACCAGAATGGACCGGTCGGAGAGGAATAGGATGCGTGGACGGCGCGCCTCCCCAGTCCGAGTCCATCTCGTGGACCAGAGCTTCCAGCAAAGGTGAAAGGCCACATCGGTCTTGCCTGTGCCCGTGGCCATCGTCAGGAGTACACGCTGCTGGCCCCCGAGGATCGCGGCGAGCGTGCGGTTGATTGCCACTTCTTGGTAGTAGCGAAGCGGCTTTCCGATGAGAGGGAGACTTGGAGCTAGGAGCCTCTCCTGGTCGTCGGGCTTGCTGATGGAGAGCTCGCGATGAAGGCGGTCCCATAACTGTGCCGGGGTTGGAAACGCGTCTATCAAGCGCTCCTGCCCCGTCAAATAGTCAAACTCGACGATTTCCTGACCGTTTGTAGCGAACGCGAACCGCAGGTCCAGCATCTCAGCGTATTGCTTGGCCTGTTGCAGCCCATCCGTTGCTCGCCGATGGGATGCCTTCGCCTCCACAACCGCAATCATGAAGTCCGCTCGATACCGGAGGAGGTAGTCGGCGCGGAGCTGAGGTTTCCGCCAGGCCCGATTGCCAGATACGACGATCCGTCCATCCGTAATAGTCCGCTGTTCACTGATCTGGTCGTCCGTCCAGCCTGCGTCGTAAAGCCTTGGCAGGACGTACTTTCGGCAAGTATCCGCTTCCGTTGGCATGTCCAGACCGATGCGCGTAAAGAAGTTGAACGGATGAGTAAGGTGTCTTCGGTACAGAGAGCCCGCCACCCCTCGCCGGCCCCTGGCGATTGCACGGAGGGCGGCACTTTAGCTCCAGCCGATGTGTACGGTGGCAACTGTCTCCTTGGAGTTTCCAGCTTCGGGTCGATTTGAGCGGCTGCCAGATGCTCCTGTGCTCCACCACCAACAGTCTTCGCCCGCTCGGCCTCTACTCTCCGCCCGTTCGGACTGAGAACTGATACCAGGGAGCACGACTGATAGGCGTGAGGTCGGAGATTGAACTCCGCCGTGGCCGACGTACAGGCAAGTGCGAGACCCTCTGCGCGAGTACGCGCGAGAGGCCGCGCTCGTCCGCCCCGAGGAAGCCTCAGGGCCGGTCGCTGCGCGCTCCCTCACGCAGCTAGAGTCGCGCCTCCGCGACTGCCCCCTCACGCCCGAATCAGGAGACATACCGCGGATGGGTCCGTCGGTAGATCCGGGACCATGGGTTCGGCGCCCGTGTGCGCTGCAAGCCGCCTAGGTGCGGGACGTCCTAACGCACCACGATCGCGACCGAAGATCTCCAATTGCAGATGTCTTCTTCGCAGCGAGACGAGCTACTCAGATCCAGACTGTGGCCGGACTGAAGGCGCCGCCTACCGCACACATCAGTATCGTCCTTGGGTTATGCTCCCGCTGAGTGCGATGCCTCCTTGGCGGACTGGGGATCGCGCCTCAGCGGCCACGCGGCTCGCGCGCAGCGAAGTCCATGAACTTAGAACCTAGGACTGCTTGCGATCGATGTAGGGCAGGACGCAAAGCGGGTTGTCGACGGTTCGTGCGAGATACTCTCGAAGCATGAGAATCCGCTCCAAAGTCCGAACCCGGAACTCTTCGCAAGCCTCGGCTTGAACTGGCACAGGCGCACCGCATTTCGCGCACGTTGGAATGGGCCTGGGTAGCCAAGTGACAGTTCCGAGCACGCGCTTAGATCCGCGGCAGTGTTACGCCGACCTGCCCTTGATACTTCCCCTTCTTGTCCTTGTAGCTGACCAACGGCCCTTCGTCACCCTCAAAGAACAACACCTGCGCAATCCCTTCGTTCGAGTAGATCTTGGCCGGCAGGGGCGTAGTATTCGAGATCTCAAGCGTCACATACCCCTCCCACTCCGGCTCAAAGGGCGTGACGTTCGTAATGATCCCACACCGCGCATAAGTCGACTTCCCAACCGTGATCGTCATGACATTCCGCGGAATCCGGAAGTACTCGACGGACCGGGCCAGCGCGAACGAGTTAGGCGGCACGATGCAAACCGGCCCCTCGAACTCCACAAACGACTTCGGATCGAAATGCTTGGGGTCAACGATCGACGAAAGCACGTTCGTGAAGATCCGATACTCCGGCGCCACCCGCATGTCATAGCCGTACGCCGAGACCCCATACGACACCACGCCCTCGCGCTGCTGGGACGATTCGAACGGCTCGATCATCCCATGCTTGGTGGCCATCTCGGTGATCCAGCGGTCGTTCTTGATCGACACAGGGCAGGGGAGTTGGAGTGTGGTCGCCGCAGAGGCGCGAACGCGCCCGCTTCGCAGCGTCAATACTGACACCCCGGCACGCCGAAAATCAATCCGAACGCACCGCTCGGGATTCGCGCGGCATCTCCTTCACGCGCACCAACTTGGGTTGCCCAACCCCTCACCCCCAACTACCTTCCCACCCGAAAGTATTGCCCTCGTGAAATAATTCACGAACTCCCGCCCGGTCCCTCCCCCATATGGAACGGACGTACCTCCCGATCCTCCTCCTCGTTGGCTTCGTCATCGCCAACGCCGTCCTCATCCTCGGCCTCGCCCACCTCATCACGAGGTCGCGGCCCACGCCCGTCAAGCAGCAGCCCTACGAGTCCGGCATCCCCGTCATCAACGACGCGCGCGAACGGTTCTCGGTGAAGTTCTACATGGTCGCCATGCTCTTCATCGTCTTCGACATCGAGACGGTGTTCATGATCCCGTGGGGCGCCTACTTCCGCCAACTCTCCTGCTCGGCAGCCCTGGTGGGCGGCGCCTGCCCGGCAGGCTCCATCTCGTTCTTCGGACTCGGGGAGATGCTGGTCTTCATGGCCATCCTCCTCGCCGGCTACGTCTATATCTGGAAGAAGGGAGCGCTCCAATGGGATTGAAGTCGTGGATGAGCTCGGGCTCCAACCCGGACGCGAAGCTCAAGTACGAATACGACCCGGCCGGCAACCAGCCCTTCATCACCACGTCGCTCGACATGCTGGTGAACTGGGGACGCGCCAACTCGCTGTGGCCGATGCCCTTCGGCACGGCGTGCTGCGCGATCGAGTTCATGGCGACGGCGGCCTCGCACTTCGACCTGGCCCGCTTCGGCATGGAACGCATGTCGTTCTCGCCCCGCCAGTCCGACGTGCTGATCTGCGCGGGCCGCGTGCCGTTCAAGCTCGCCCCGGTGATCCGGCGCATCTACCAGCAGATGCCGCAGCCCAAGTGGGTGATCTCCATGGGCGCCTGCGCCTCGACGGGCGGGATGTTCGACAACTACGCGGTGGTGCAGGGCATCGACACGATCATCCCGGTGGACGTGTACGTCCCGGGCTGCCCGCCACGGCCGGAAGGCCTGATCTACGGCATCATGATGCTCCAGAAGAAGGTGCTCGAGGAGCGCATGGCCAACGGCGAGATCCGTGACGAGATGATGCCGGACCCGTCGTCGCAGCTGTACATCCCGCCGTCGCGGATCGACGAGCTGTCGGAGCCGTTCGGCAACTCGGTGCACCAGACCCGGTCGGCGCCATGAGCGATGACGCGATGAAGGCGCTGGCCGGCGCGGCGTTCGAGATCGTGATGCCCGGCGGAACGCAGCCGAGTACCCCGAAGAAGGTCCCCCACAAGGGCGGGCCGGCGAACCCGTCGGTGGACGCGCTCCGCGCCAAGTTCGGCTCGGCGATCGGCCGCAGCGAAGTGGGCTGGGGCGAGACCACGGTGTACGTGGACCGCACACGCGTGGGCGAGATCTGCGCGTGGCTGCAGTCGGACCCGTCGCAGTCCTACGAGTACCTCTCGGACGTGACGGCGGTGGAATACCGCGACACGGTGCGACCCATCGAAGTGGTCTGGCACATCCGGTCGATCAAGTTCCGCCGCTTCCTGCGCCTCAAGGCGGAGATCCCGAAGGACGGGAAGACGCCGATGGAGGTCCCGTCGGTGTGGCCCGTGTGGAAGGGCGCCGATTGGCTGGAGCGCGAGTGCTACGACATGTTCGGGATCAAGTTCACCGGGCACCCGGACCTGCGGCGGATCCTCCTGTGGGAGGACTACAAGGAAGGCTTCCCGCTGCGGAAGGACTTCCCGCTCCGCGGGCGCTTCTCGCGCTCGGAGCAGCTCAAGAACGCCCTCAGCGCCGATCCCGAGGCGCGCTACTCGATGGAAGAACTCAGCATCGCCGACGCCTACGGAGACCTGCCGCTCGACATGCGGAAGCGACTCGGCGGCGGCGAGAAGGTGGGGGAATAGCGATGGCCACGCGCATGGTCGAAGTGGAAGTGAAGCCGCGGGACCTGGCCCGCGAGCTCGCGGCGGCGCAGGCCAACGAGCCGGAGCTCGCCGGCGAGCACATGCTCATCAACATCGGCCCGCAGCACCCGGCGACGCACGGCGTGCTCCGGCTGGTGCTGGAGCTGGACGGCGAGACGGTGGTGCGCTGCATCCCGCACGTGGGCTACCTGCACTGCGGGTTCGAGAAGATCGGCGAGTACCGGCAGTACAACCAGATCATCCCGTGGACGGACCGCGAGGACTACCTCAACTCGATGGGCAACAACGTCGCCTTCGTGCTGGGCGCCGAGCGGCTCTTCGGGATCGAGATCACCGAGCGGTGCACGGTGCTGCGGGTGATCGCCATGGAGCTCTCGCGCATCATCTCGCACCTCGTGTGGCTGGGCACGACCTGCATCGACATCGGCGCGTTCACGCCGTTCCTGTGGAGCTTCCAGGAGCGCGAGAACGTGTACAAGCTGCTCGAAGGCTGGACGGGCGCGCGGCTGACGACGAGCGGCACGCGCGTGGGCGGCATGATCGCCGACGTGCCGGATGGCTGGGTGGACGGACTCAAGGGCTTCCTGGAGCGGTTCCCGAAGACGATGGACCAGGTGGACCGGATGCTCACCCGGAACGCGATCTGGGTGGGGCGGACGGTGGGCCTGGGCGTGATGACGCCGCAGGAGGCGCTCAACTACGGCCTGAGCGGCCCGATGCTCCGCGCCTCGGGCGTGGCGTACGACGTGCGCAAGGACTTCCCGTACCTCGACTACGAGACGTACGACTTCGACGTGCCGGTGGGCTCCAACGGCGACGTCTATGACCGGTTCCTGGTGCGCTCCGAAGAACTGCGGCAGTCGGTGCGGATCCTCGAGCAGGCGGTGAAGCGGCTGCCGGACGGCCCGGTGAACGTGGATGACCCGCGGGTGATCCTGCCGGACAAGAACAAGGCGACGAGCGAGATGGAGAGCATGATCCATCACTTCAAGCTCGTCATGGAAGGCCCGCGGCCGCCGATCGGGGAGACGTACGTGCCGATCGAGAGCCCGAAGGGCGAGAAGGGCTACTACTTCGTCTCGGACGGGACGTCGAAGCCGGTACGGTGGCGCATCCGGCCGCCGAGCTATGTGAACCTGTCGGCGATCCCGAAGATGGTCGAGGGGCACCTGCTCTCGGACGTCATCGCGATCAACGCGAGCATCGACATCGTCATGGGAGAGATCGACCGGTGAGTCACGGACCCTCGGCCCCGGCGCAGGGCGGGCACTCGCCCTCGGCGCACGGCCATGAACCCTACGTGCCGGTGTTCACCCCTGGTTCGGCGCGCAGCAAGGAGCTCCAGGACATCATCTCGCGGTATCCGGAGAAGCGGGCGGCGCTGCTGCCGGCGCTCTGGATGGTGCAGCAGGAGCGCGGGTGGATCTCCGAGGACGCCATGCGTGAGGTGGGCGACCAGCTGGGGTGCACGGCGGCCTACGTGAAGGGCGTGGTGACGTTCTACACCATGTACCACCAGCATCCGGTGGGGAAGCACTTCATCCAGGTCTGTACTACCTCGCCTTGCCTTTGTGCGGGGGCGGATGATGTGGTGAAGGCGTTCCTCGAAGCGACTGGCTGCAAGGAGCTGGGGCTCACTTCGCCGGATGGGAAGTACACCGTGATCGAGGTTGAGTGCCTGGGGGCGTGTGGGTTCGCTACTCCGGTGCAGATCAATGAAGACTACGTGGAGAACGTCACGGCTGAGAAGGTTCGCGGCATTCTTGAGAAGCTGGGCTAACTGCGAGGAGCGAGGATCGAGGAGCGAGAAACGAGAGGTTGAAGGGGAGGGGGAGGGGAAGAGGGGAGAGGGGGGAGGGGGAGGGTGCCTCGCAACTCACTTTCGGTCCTCAAGTCTTCAACTCTCGGTCACTCCCACTCACCCTTGAGCCTCGATTCTCGCTCCTCGATACTCGATCCTCCTTTCCTCTGTTCAATCCATGGGATATCCGCACAAGTCACATCCGCGCGAGACGCCAGTGCTTTCGAAGCACTTCGGCGACCCGGAGGCGCGGACGCTTGAAGGCTGGAAGGCGCGCGGCGGCTACAAGGCGCTGCAGCAGGCTCTCCATATGGAGCCGACGGCCATCATCGACATCGTGAAGAACTCGGGCCTCCGCGGACGCGGCGGGGCGGGGTTCCCCACGGGACTCAAGTGGTCGTTCATGAAGCAGGGGGATGGCAAGCAGCACTACCTCTGCTGCAACGCCGACGAGTCCGAGCCGGGCACCTTCAAGGACCGCGAGATCATGCGCTGGACGCCGCACGCCCTCATCGAGGGCTGTGCGATCGGCGCATATGCGATCGGCGCGACGAAGGCCTTCATCTACATCCGCGGCGAGTTCCAGGAGCCGATCAACGTGATGGAGAAGGCGCTCGCGGAAGCGCGCGCGGCCGGGATCATCGGGAAGAACGCGATGGGCTCGGGGAAGGACGTCGAGGTGTGGGTGCACAAGGGCGCGGGCGCGTACATCTGCGGCGAGGAGACCGCCCTGATGAACTCGCTGGAGGGCAAGCGCGGCAACCCGCGGATCAAGCCGCCGTTCCCGGCGGTGGCGGGGCTGTTCGGCATGCCGACCACGATCAACAACGTGGAGACGCTGGCCGCCGTGCCGCACATCCTGAACAACGGCGCCGAGTGGTACAAGGCGATGAGCCTGAGCAGCCCGAAGAGCACCGGGAGCAAGCTGTTCTCGGTGTGCGGCAACGTGGCGCGGCCGGGCAACTACGAAGTGGTGATGGGCTTCTCGTTCAAGGAGTTCCTGTACGACCTGTGCGGCGGACCGCCGGCGGGCCGGAAGTTCAAGGCGCTCATCCCGGGCGGGTCGTCGGTGCCGACGATCACCATCGAGGAAGCCGAGCAGGTGAAGATGGATTACGAGGGGTTCATGGAGCAGGGCACGATGCTCGGCTCCGGCGGCGTGATCATCTTCGACGACGCGCAGAGCATGCCCAAGCAGCTAGCGCGCATCGCGCGGTTCTACGCGCACGAGAGCTGCGCGCAGTGCACGCAGTGCCGTGAAGGCACGGCGTGGATGACGAAGATCCTCGAGCGGATCGTCGCCGGACAGGGGACGTTCGAGGACCTCGACACGATCTTCGACCTGAGCGAGCAGATGACGGGCAAGACGATCTGCGTGCTGAGCGACTCGTGCGGCGCGCCGGTGGTGAGCGGGATCAAGAAGTTCCGCGGGGAGTTCGAGGCGCTCATCAAGGGCCGCCGCTCGTCGACGGTCGCCATGGCGGGGGCGCGCTGATGACCGCACCGCAGACCGCCGCGCCTGGCACCAAGATGGTGAACCTGACGATCGAAGGCCGGCCGGTGACCGTGCCCGAGGGCACGATGCTCCTCGAGGCGGCCAAGACGGCGGGCGTGCTGATCCCGCACTACTGCTACCACCCGGGCCTGCCGGTCGCGGGCGTGTGCCGCATGTGCCTCGTGGAAGTGGAGAAGGCGCCCAAGCTGGCGCCCTCCTGCGCCACGGCGGTGGGCGAAGGGCAGGTGGTGCACGTGTACTCGGAGAAGGCGCTCGAGGCGCGCAAGGGCGTGCTGGAGCTGCTGCTCATCAATCATCCGCTCGACTGCCCCATCTGCGACCAGGCGGGGGAGTGCGAGCTGCAGGACTACACGTTCCAGGAAGGGCGCGCGGACTCGCGGTACCACGAGCCCAAGCGGTTCAACCCGGTGGAGGACTTCGGCGGCGACGTCCTGTACGTCACCAACCGCTGCATCCTGTGCACGCGGTGCGTGCGGTTCATGGACGACGTGCACCAGGAGCCGGTGCTCTGCGTGAGCGAGCGCGGGGACCGCGCGGTGATCGGCAAGGCGCCGGACGCGGACCTCACGCAGCCGTGGGCGGCGAACGTGATCGACCTGTGCCCGGTGGGCGCGCTGGTCTCGAAGGACTTCCTGAACAAGGCGCGCGCGTGGGAGCTGGACCGCACGGCGAGCGTGTGCACGGGCTGCTCGCAGGGCTGCAACTCGGTGCTCGAGACGCGCGACAACATGGTGGTGCGGATGAAGCCGCGCTCCAACGAGGCGGTGAACCAGTTCTATCTCTGCGACGCGGGGCGGCTGGACTATCGCTGGATGAACCGGCCGGACCGCGCCGAGGTGCCGAAGATCCGGCTGCATGACGTGCTCTCGCCGGTGGACTGGGAGATCGCGTACGGCGAGGCGGTGAAGGTGATGAAGGGCAAGCGCGCGTACGTGGTCGCGAGCCCGAAGCTCTCGAACGAGGCGCTGTTCCTGCTCAAGCGGATCGTCAAGCAGACGGGCGGCGAGGGCGTGTTCCAGTGCGCGACAGGCCCCGAGGCGCCGCTGCCGGGCGCGAAGGACCTCTCGCTCCGCGCCGACCGCGCGCCGAACGTGAAGGGCGCCGAGCTGCTGGGCTTCAAGCGCAACGACGCCAACGTGCTCGCCGGCCTCAAGGACGGCGACGTGCTGGTGCTCGCCGATGACGACGCGCTGGACGGGCTCGATGCGAGCGCGGTGCAGCGGGCGAGCGCCGTGGTCGTGATCGGCACGGTGCTGCCGATGAACATCGGCACGCCGGCGGTGGTGCTGCCGATCGCGAACGTGGCGGAGGAGGAAGGGACGTTCACCAACCTCCGCGGGCGGGTGCAGCGGTTCCTGCAGGCCAAGGCGGCGCCGGGACTGGCGCGGCCGAGCTGGTACGCGCTGGCGGACCTCGCGACGGCGCTCGGGGCGGACTCCAACGAGTGCACGCTCCCGGCCAACGCGTTCGCGGCGCTCGCCAAGAGCGAGCCGGCGTTCGCGGGCATGACGTACGACACGCTCGGGCTCCGCGGTGCGGTGGTCGCGGGCGCAACGGTGGGGGCCGCCTGATGCCGCTCGACGCATCGATGCTCCCGCCGCAGACGATGGCGTTCCTCGTCTTCACGATCATCAAGATGTTGCTGGTGTTCACGCTCTACATGGTGGTGGTGGCCTACACCACGCTGGCGGAGCGCAAGGTCTCGGCGTGGATCCAGGACCGGCACGGTCCCAACCGCGTGGGGCCGTGGGGCCTGTTCCAGGTGCTGGCCGATGGCGTGAAGAACTTCATGAAGGAAGAGACGATGCCGGGGGACGTGAACAAGCCCCTGTTCGTGCTCGCGCCGGCGCTCTCGTTCTGCACGGCGATGATCGCGTGGGCGGTGATCCCGTTCGGCGCGCCGCTGCCCACCCCGTGGGGCCGCGTGGACCTCGTGGTGGCGGACCTGCCGATCGGGTTCCTCTACGTGCTCGCGATCACGTCGCTGAGCGTGTACGGGATCGTGATCGCGGGCTGGTCGTCGAACAACAAGTACGCGCTGCTGGGCGGGCTCCGCTCGTCGGCGCAGATGGTGAGCTACGAGATCGCGATGGGCATGAGCCTCGTGTGCGTGCTCCTGCTCGCGGGCAACGTGTCGCTCACGGCGATCGTCGCGCAGCAGCAGGCGAGCGCGTACAACATCGTCCTCATCTCCATCGCGGGGTTCATCTTCCTGGTATCGGCGTTCGCCGAGACCAACCGCGTGCCGTTCGACCTGCCGGAGGCGGAGTCGGAGCTCATCGCCGGCTACCACTCCGAGTACTCGGGGATGAAGTTCTCGATGTTCTTCATCGCCGAGTACGCGAACGTGATCACGGCGAGCGCGATGTTCGTGACGCTGTTCCTCGGCGGGTGGGACATCCCGTTCACGAGCTGGGACAACGCCGGCACGCCGACGGTGCTCAAGTCGCTGCTGACCTTCGCGATGTTCGCCGCGAAGATGTACTTCTTCGTGTTCTTCTTCATCTGGATCCGCTGGACGCTCCCGCGGTTCCGCTATGACCAGCTCATGTCGCTCGGCTGGAAGTTCCTGCTCCCGGTGGCGCTGGCCTACATCGTGATCGTGTCGAGCGCGGTGCTCGGGCTCGACGCGTCGGGCATCGCGCGCACGAGCCGGACCTTCTGGCTGGCGATGGGGGCGATCAACCTCCTGCTCCTGGCCCTGCTCTTCGTGATCATCGACCGCGGCCGCATCATCAGTCCGGCCTCGTCGCGGCTGGACCGCTCGCGCGTGCAGCGCCTGCGTCGCCCGACGTCGGACCGTGCCAGCCTCGCTTCCGGGGAGACCCGCTGATGGCGATCAACGTGAAGGTGATGGAACGCCCGATCGGCGAAGTGAGCTACGTGCGCGCGACGCTCAAGGGCCTGGCGCTCACGCTCAAGCATCTCGTGGACCCGCACCGGGTGACGATCCAGTACCCCGACGAGAAGTGGGACCTCTCGCCGCGGTGGCGCGGGACGCACCGGATGCTCACGACGGAGGACGGCAAGGCCAAGTGCGTGGCCTGCGGCCTGTGCCCGACGGTTTGCCCGGCCAACTGCATCAAGCTGGTGCCGGGCGAGGACGAGGACGGGAACCGCTACCCGCTGGTGTTCGAGATCGACGAGTTCCGCTGCATCTTCTGCGGCTACTGCCAGGAGGTGTGCCCGGAGGAGGCGATCCATCTGGGGCGGCACTACGAGAACGCGGAGTTCAACCGCGCGAAGTTCGTCTATGACCTGGAGCGGCTGAGCGCGCAGACGCATCCGGTGAGCGAGCTGTGGGATCCCATGCATCCCAAGGGGCAGTGACCATGACCCCCGTGGGCAACGAGTTCTTCTCGCTCTTCTACGGCTTCCACTTCTATCTCTTCGGGCTGATCGCGGTGGCCTCGGCGATCCTGTTCGTGACCCGGAAGAGCCCGGTGGCGGCGGCGATGTGGCTGGTGAACGTGATGTTCTGCCTGGCGGCCGAGTACGTGCTGCTCGACGCGCAGTTCATCGGCGCGATCCAGGTGCTGGTGTATGCGGGCGCGATCATGGTGGTGTTCCTGTTCGTGGTGATGCTGCTCAACCTCGGGCACGCGGACGCGATCGCGGACCTGCGGGGCAACGCGGGCCGGCTGGCGGCGGGCGCGGTGGGTCTGGTGATGCTGGCCGAGGTGATGGTGCTGGCGCGGTCGCAGTTCCCGGCGACGCTGAAGCTGAAGGCGGCAGAAGCGGCGATCGACGGCCCGGGCGGGGTGATCGGGCCGATCGCGGCGCCGCTGTTCCGGGACCACCTGCTGGCATTCGAACTCACGTCGATGCTGCTGCTCACGGCGATCGTGGGTGCGGTGGTGATCGGCAAGAAGAAGGGAGGTGGCGATGCTCGCTGAGTCGTTGGCTCTGTCGGCATTGCTGTTCACCATCGGGGTGATCGGGGTGCTCACGCGCCGGAACGCGATCATCATCTTCATGTGCGTGGAGCTGATGCTCAACGCGGTGAACCTGTCGTTCGTCGCGCTGAGCAAGCTGTACGGGGCCACGGGGCAGGTGTTCGTCATCTTCGTGATGACGGTCGCCGCCGCGGAGGCCGCGGTCGGGCTCGCGATCATCATCGCGATCTTCCGTCACCGGCAATCGGTGAATCTCGAGGACATCAACCTGCTGAAGGGCTGATGCAAGCCGAACACGCAACTACGGGGCATCCGTTGGCGGACACGGTCGCGCGCTTCGCGTGGCTGATCCCGACGCTGCCGCTGCTGGGATTCGCCCTGAACGGGTTCCTGTCGCTCAAGTCGGCGGCCAAGCCGGGGCCGGCGGACCCGAGCGCGGGCGGGCACGGGCATGATGCGCACGGGGCCCACGGGCACGGTGCGCCTGGACACGACGCGCACGGACACGACGCGCACGGACACGACGCGCACGGACACGATGCGCATGACGACCACGGGCACGCGGCGCGGCATCCCGCGGCCGGGCTGGTGAGCATCATCGGGCCGGCGGTGCTGGCGCTGGCGTTCGGCGTGGCGCTGGCGGTGTTCGGCGCGATGCGCGCGGCGGGCGAGGGCATGCACGCGCCGTACGTGCTGACGCTGTTCGAATGGATGCCGGTGGGGAAGCTGTCGATCGACGTCGCGTTCCAGCTCGACCAACTGTCGATGGTGATGATCCTGATCATCACGGGGATCGGCACGCTGATCCACATCTTCAGCGTGGGCTACATGCAGGACGACCCGGGATACCCGCGCTACTTCGCGTATCTCAACCTGTTCGTGTTCTTCATGCTGCTGCTGGTGATGGGCTCGAGCTACCCGCTGATGTTCGTGGGCTGGGAGGGCGTGGGGCTCTGCTCGTACCTGCTCATCGGGTTCTGGTTCAGCGAGAAGGCCAACGCGGACGCGGGCAAGAAGGCGTTCGTGGTGAACCGGATCGGCGACTTCGGGTTCCTGGTGGCGATGTTCCTGATGTTCGCGAACTTCGGGTCGCTGAGCTTCGCGGGCGTGAGCGCGGCGGCGGCGCAGGCGGCGTTCGGTGGGGCGCTGGTGACGGCGATCTGCCTGTTCCTCTTCCTGGGTGCCACGGGCAAGTCGGCGCAGATCCCGCTGTTCGTGTGGCTGCCCGACGCGATGGCCGGCCCGACGCCGGTCTCGGCGCTCATCCATGCGGCGACGATGGTCACTGCCGGCGTGTATCTCATCGCCCGCAGCGCGACGCTGTTCTCGATGGCGCCGGTGGCGCAGCTCACGGTGGCGGTGATCGGCGCGCTGACCGCGGTGTTCGCGGCGACGATCGGCCTCAAGCAGTGGGACATCAAGAAGGTGCTCGCGTACTCCACGGTCTCGCAGCTCGGCTACATGTTCGTGGGCGTGGGCGTGGGCGCGTACACGGCGGGCGTGTTCCACCTGATGACGCACGCGTTCTTCAAGGCGCTGCTGTTCCTCGGGTCGGGCTCGGTGATCTACGCCATGCACCAGGCGTATCACGCGACGCACAACCACGAGGACGCGCAGGACATGCGCAACATGGGCGGGCTCAAAGCATACATGCCCATCACCTTCGCGCTCATGTGGATCGCGACGCTGGCGATCGCGGGCTTCCCGCTGCTCTCGGGCTTCTTCTCCAAGGACGAGATCCTGACGTCGGTGTTCGCGCGGATCCACGGGTCGACGCTGGCCGACGCGAGCTGGCTGGGGATCCCGGGGAGCGTGGTGCTCTACGGCGTGTACGCGCTGAGCCTCGCGGCGGCGCTGATGACGGCGATCTACATGACGCGCATGATGCTCTACACCTTCCACGGCCCCAACCGGTCGGGCGCGGCGGAACAGCCGCACCTGAAGGAAGCGCCGTGGGTGATGACTGGCCCGCTGGTGGTGCTCGGCGCGCTCTCGCTGTTCGGCGGCCTGTTCAACGTGCCGGCGATCCTCCCGATGGGCGGGATGAACGAGGTGCTCCATCACTGGCTGGAGCCGGTGGTGGGCGAAGGGACCAAGCTCGTGCTCCACGGCGAGGAGGCCGTGCACCTCTCGCACGCCACCGAGTACGCGCTGATCGCGACGGCGGTGGTGATCGGCCTCGCGGGCATCGCGTTCGCGTGGATGCGGCTCAAGCCGGAGGCGCTGACGACGGCCAAGGCGGCGCCGGCGGAGCACGGCATCGAGAAGACGCTGCTCAACAAGTGGTACGTGGACGAAGCATACGACGCGGGCGTCGTGAAGCCGACGCTCGGGATCTCCCGCAACCTGCTCTGGAAGGGGATCGACACCGGGATCATCGACGGGCTGCTGGTGAACGGCAGCGCGGTGGTGACCCGATTCGCCGGATGGCTGGGATCGCAGGTGCAGTCGGGGCGCGTGGGCACCTATGCGTGGGTGCTGGTGCTCGGCCTGATCACGGTCCTCTCCGCCTTCTCCTTCCGCTGAGGCCATAGAACGTGACCCAGTTCCTCGACGGAATCGGATACAACGGCTGGATCCTGCCGGCGCTGCTCGGCCTGCCGCTCGTCGGCGCGCTGCTGATGGCGATGCAGGGCTCCATGCAGAAGCAGGACGCGGACGCGGCGATGCGGTCGTCGCGCTCGCTGGCACTCTGGATCTTCGTCGCCGAAGCGGTGCTCTCGCTCGGCCTCTGGTGGTCGATCGACCCGGTGACGCCGGACTGGCAGGGCGTGGTGGACGTGGCGTGGATCCCGCAGTGGGGCGCGCGGTTCACGGTGGGGATCGACGGCGTCGCGCAGATGCTGATCCTGCTCACCACGCTGCTCATGCCGCTCGCCGTGCTGGGCGGGTGGACGAGCATCCGCGAGAAGACGCACGCGTACTACGCGCTGCTGCTCGTCCTCACGACGGGCATGCTGGGCGTGTTCATGGCGCTCGACCTGGTGCTGTTCTACGTGATGTGGGAAGTGATGCTGGTGCCGATGTACCTGATCATCGGCATCTGGGGCGGCCAGCGGCGGCTGTACGCGTCGCTCAAGTTCTTCCTGTACACGATGATCGGGTCGCTGCTGATGCTGGTGGCGATCGTGAAGCTGGGCCTGTACGCGGGGCAGGGCGGCCCGCCGGTGTTCGGCTACGACGCGATCCTGACGCTCACGCGGACCGGCGCCGCGGTGCCGGGCGCGTTCTGGCTGTTCGCGGCGTTCGCCGTGGCGTTCGCGGTGAAGGTGCCGATGTTCCCCTTCCACACGTGGCTGCCGGATGCGCACGTGGAGGCGCCGACCGCCGGCTCGGTGATCCTGGCGGCGATCATGCTCAAGATGGGGACGTTCGGCTTCATCCGGTTCGCGGTGCCGCTGTTCCCCGAGGTCGCCATGCACCCGACGGTGCGGATGGTGATGCTGGTGCTGGCGGTGACGGGCATCGTGTACGGCGCGCTGGTGGCGCTGGTGCAGCCGGACTTCAAGAAGCTCGTCGCCTACTCGTCGGTGTCGCACCTCGGGTTCGTGATGCTCGGCATCTTCGCGATGACCACCGAGAGCATGCAGGGCGCGCTGATGGTGACGATCAGCCACGGCGTGTCCACCGGCGCGCTGTTCCTGTTGATCGGCATGATCTACGAACGCCGGCACACGCGGCAGATCGAGGACTTCGGCGGCATCGCGAAGGTGATGCCGATCTTCGCGGTGTGCCTGACGATCGTGGCGCTGAGCTCGATCGGCGTGCCGGGCACCAACGGGTTCGTGGGCGAGTTCCTCGTGCTGGTCGGGTCGTTCCCCACGCAGCCGTGGTACGCGTTCGTCGCCGCGACGAGCGTGATCTTCGCCGCCGCCTACCTGCTGTGGGCGGTGCAGCGCATCATCTACAATCCGCTCGTGAAGCCCGAGAACGAAGCCCTGAAGGGGCACGACCTCAACTGGCGCGAGATCGGCCTGCTCACGCCGCTGCTCATCGCGATCCTCTGGCTGGGCGTGTATCCCAAGCCGGTGCTGCACAAGACCGAGGCCGCCGCCGACCGGCTGGTGCGCAGCGTGGAGGCCGCGCGGATGGGCATGCCGGCCCGCCGTCAGGCGGGGGAGCGCTGACGTGACCTACGACCTGATGATCCCGTCGCAGCTGACCGCCGCGCTGCTCCCCGACCTGCTGCTGATGGGTGGGGCGATGCTCCTCATGCTGTTCGCCGCGTGGCGCCCCGACTCCGACGCACACCAGCGCACGGTGGGCTTCGCGTCGCTGGGCCTCGTGGCCGCGACGATGGCCGCGGTGGTGTGGATGGCGGTGCGCGGCGACACGGCCGAGCCGGGTGGCGTGATCGCCGTGGACCGGTTCCGCTGGATGGTGGACCTCGTGATCCTGCTCGGCGCCGCCGGCACCATCGCGCTGGCGATCGAGCACAACGTGCGCGACGGCATCACGGCGGGCGAGTCGCACGTGCTGGTGCTGTTCGCGGCCTCGGGCATGATGATCCTCGGCGCCGCGCGCGACCTGATGGTGGTGTTCCTCGGCATCGAGATCATGTCGGTGGCGGTGTACGTGCTGGCGGGCCTCAACCGCCGCAGCGCGCGATCGGCGGAGGCGTCGCTCAAGTACTTCCTGCTGGGCGCGTTCGCGACCGGGTTCCTGCTCTACGGCATCGCGCTGGTGTACGGCGCGACGGGGCACACGCGGCTGGCGGAGATCGGCAGGCAGGTGCAGCACCTGGAGCTGGTGCACGACCCGATGCTGCTCATCGGGTGCGGCCTGATGTTCGTGGGGCTCGCGTTCAAGGTGGCGGCGGCCCCGTTCCACATGTGGGCGCCGGACGTGTACGACGGCGCGCCGACGCCGATCACGGCGTTCATGGCGGCGACGGTGAAGGCCGCGGCCTTCGCGACGTTCCTGCGCATCTGGTACGAGTCGTTCTACTACGCGTTCACGGGCTGGGCGAACGCGATGGCGGGCGTAGCGGTGCTGACGATGATCGTCGGCAACGTGGTGGCGCTCCAGCAGAAGAACATCAAGCGGATGCTGGCGTACTCGAGCATCGTGCACTCGGGGTACCTGCTGGTCGCGGTGCTCGCGGCGTCGTCGCTGGCGAGCACGGCGTTCGTGTTCTACGTGCTGGCGTACACGCTGGCGACGTTCGGCGCGTTCGCGATCGTCTCGGCGATGCAGCCGGCGGGCGAGACGGACGCGCGGATCTCGGACTATGAAGGGCTGTGGCACACGCGGCCGTGGCTGGCGGTCTCGATGGCGGTGTGCCTGCTGGCGCTGCTGGGGTTCCCGGTGTTCGGCGGCGTGGGGTTCTTCGCCAAGTGGTACCTGGTGCAGGCGGCGCTGGCGTCGCCCGCGCACCTCACGGTGGTGGCGGTGATCCTGGTGGTGACGTCGGTGATCTCGGCGGGATACTACCTGTCGGTGGTGCGGGTGATGTTCATGAAGCCGCGGCCGGATGATGCGGTGGAGCCGGCGGCGGTGGGCGGGCTGACGCAGGTGGTGCTCGGGGTCTCGGTGGTGCTGATCCTCGGGCTCGGGTTGTTCCCGTCGCGGCTGGTGGATCTCTCGTTCCGGTCGGCGTTCACGCCGTATCCGTACTCGCCTGCCATGCAGGTGGGGTTGCCGTTCGACGGGCCGCCGCGCTGATGGTGGTTCAGCGCGTTGGCCTGGTCGCGAGTCGAGGGGGCCCCTCCGCGGGAGGCCACGCGCTTACACGCTGCGAGCCTGCCGCAACTGCGCGGCAGTCTCTTGCTACGCGCGAGGCCTCCCGCTGCGGAGCCCCCTCGGCTCGCTCCCGGGTCCTGAGGGGTGCGCGGCGGTAGCATTCGGGGGCGCGTGCAGGCAGGTTCAACAGGGCGTCGGTGACGGCGCCCTGTGTCGTATGCGCGACCGATCCTTCGGCTCCACGCCGAGTCTCTCCGATCCACTCCGAACCGAATCACTTCGATGATCCAGCCTGGCATCTTTCGGCAGTATGACATCCGCGGCGTCTATGGGAAGGACCTGACCGTCGAGGCTGCGGAGGCGATCGGGCGGGGGTATGCGATCGTGCTGGCGGAGCACGGGCTCACGGGCGCGGTCGCGGTGGGGCGTGATAACCGGCCGAGCGGGAATGCGCTGCGGGATGCGCTGGTGAAGGGGCTCACGTCGACGGGGCTCGATGTGATCGACATCGGCGTGGTGCCGACGCCGCTGCTGTACTGGGCGCTGCACAACCTGCCGGTGGTCGCGGGGATCCAGATCACGGGGTCGCACAACCCGCCGCAGTACAACGGGTTCAAGTGCTGCGTGGGCACGGGCTCGCTGCACGGCGAGGGCATCACGCACCTGCGCGACATCATCGCCAAGGGCGTGTTCCCGCAGGGCGCAGGGAAGGTGCGGCACGAGGCGGTGATCGACCGCTACGTGGCCGACGTGGTGCAGCGCATCGGGCCGCTGCCCAAGACCATGAAGGTGGTGATCGACTGCGGCAACGGCGCGGGCGCGGTGGTGGCGCCGCAGCTGTTCAAGGCGCTGGGGCCGAACGCGACGATGCTGTTCGCCGAGAGCGATGGGACGTTCCCCAACCATCACCCGGACCCGACGGTGGTGGAGAACCTGCAGGACCTCATCAACGCGGTGCGCGAGACGGGGAGCGAGGTGGGCATCGGGTTCGACGGCGACGCGGACCGGATCGGCATCGTCGACGGCGAAGGCACGATCATCTGGGGCGACTACCTGCTGCTGCTCTACGCGCGCGACGTGCTGAAGCGCACGGGAGCGGGGCAGGCGATCATCTTCGACGTGAAATGCTCGCAGGCGCTGCCGGACGGGATCGAGAAGGCGGGCGGCCGCGCGGTGATGTGGAAGACGGGGCACTCGCTCATCAAGGACAAGATGAAGGAGATGCACGCGCCGCTCGCGGGCGAGATGTCGGGGCACATGTTCTTCGGCGAGGGCTTCTACGGCCACGACGACGCGCTCTACGGTGCGGCGCGGCTGCTGCGGATCCTCGCCGACGCCAAGCAGACGGTGAAGCAGTACCTCGCGGACGTGCCGCGGTTCGTCTCCACGCCCGAGCTGCGGATCGACTGCCCGGATGACAAGAAGGAAGGGATCGTGCAGGCGGCGCTGACGCACTTCCGCGGGAAGTACAAGGTGAGCGACGTGGACGGCGTGCGGATCCTGTTCGACGGCGGATGGGGCCTGATCCGCAGCTCGAACACGCAGCCGATCCTCGTGATGCGGTTCGAGGCCGACAGCGCCAAGCGGCTGGCCGAGATCCAGGGCGAGGTGGAGGGGTGGATGCAGGCGCAGGGCGTGGACACGACACCGGGCACCGGCCACTGAGATGACCGGGCGGCGCGGGCTCCTCTGGCCGCTCGCGGGAATCGCGCTCGCGCTGCTCGTCGGCCGATGGGTCGCCGGGCTCTACGGCGACTGGGCGTTCCATCACGCGCTCGCCAGCGACGCGGTCTGGCGCGAGGGCCTGATGATGACGGCGGTGCTGCGCCTCGCGACGTTCGCGCTGGCGTTCGCCTTCGCGTTCGGCAACCTGTTCGCGGTGCGGCAGAGCATCGTGGCGCTGGTGCTGCCGCGCGAGGTGGGGGGCGTGGAGTTCAGCGAGGCCATCCCCACGCGGCGGCTGACGGTGCTCGCGCTGGTGGTGTCGCTCGTGATCGCCACGCTGTTCGCGCTGAGCGAGCAGGACTGGACGCTGCTCTCGCAGGCGCTGCACGGGGTGCCGTTCGGCGAGTTCGATCCGTACCTCGACCTCGACCTCGGCTTCTACGTGCACTGGCTGCCGTTCGAGCGGCACGCGCAGCAGCTGGCGGCGGTGCTGGTGGCACTCACGGCGGCGGTGGTGGTCGCGGCGTACGTGATCACGCCGAGCGTGCGGTGGGACGAGCGCGGGCTGTACGTGTCCACGTGGGTGCGACGGCACCTCGGCGTGCTCGGCGCGGTGGGGATCGCGTGCATCGCGTGGGACTGGCGGCTCGATCGGTTCGGGCTGCTGATGAGCGGGTCGGGCGACAGCCGGTACGTGTTCGAGGTGCGGCCGTTCACGACGTTCGATCACCGCGTGCTGCTGCCGTACCTCACGGTGATCGCGTTCGCGGCGCTGCCCATCGCCGCGGTGTTCGCGGCGGCGGTGTGGCGCGGGCATCTGCGACTGGCGATCGGGCTGCTCACGGCGCTCTTCGTCGGCGGTCCGATCGCGCGGGTGATCCTGCCGACGTCGACATGGACGCTCTCGGCGGAGCGGAGGTCGGCGGAGGCGCAGCGGCCGTACGTCGCGACGCGGATGCTGTTCACGCGGCGCGCGTTCGGGGTGGATCAGGTCGCGCGGCCGGACACGGCACCGCTGGCGATGCTCACGGACGCGCAGGTGGCGCGATGGGTGAGCGCGTGGGATCCGGCGGCGATGGTGCGGTACATCGAGCGCGAGCGGCGCGGCGAGGACGTGGCGGTGCTCGCGTGGACGGCGGGGACGGGCGGGCTGGAGGCGCAGCTGCTGCGGCGCGCGCCGAGCGATGCGCCGCCGGGAGCGCGGTGGCCGGCGGACCGACTGCGGGCGGATGCGTCGGATGGGCTGGGGTCGCCGGTGCTCTCGCTCGGGCTGACGGGCGCGACGAGCGGGGTGGGGGGCGTGCTGGTGTATCCGGGCGCGCCGCGCTATGCGCTGGTCGCGGACACGCTCGGGCGGCTGGCGGCGCCGTCTTACTCTGGAGGACTGGAGCGCCTGCTGCTGGCGTGGGACCAGCAGAACCCGCGGCTGCTGGCGGCCGAACCGCCGCAGCCGCGACCGAAGCTGATCACGGAGCGCGATGCGCTCGCGCGGCTGGCGCGGGTGGTGCCGTTCCTCGAGCGCGGGGAGACGATCACGCCGGTGGTGCGCGGCGATTCACTCTACTGGGTGGTGGAGCTGTTCGCGACGAGCACGGAGTACCCGTTGAGCGAGCTGCTGCGGATCGAGGGCGGCGCGGTGCACTACGCGCAGCACGCGGCGACGGCGGTGATCCAGGCGCAGTCGGGAGCGATCACGCTGCTGCCGGTGATGCGGCCGGATCCGATCATGCGGACGTGGATGTCGCGGTTCCCGTCGATCTTCACGCCGCGGGAGCGCGCGCCGCGATGGATGATCACTGGGCTGCCGCCGGCGGTGGATTGGGCGCTGCTGCAAGGGGCGATGGTGGGGCGGACGGGGGCGAATGGGGACACGCTGCCGGTGAGTCAGCTGGCGCGGATCGATGATGCGGATGCGGATCTCACGACTGGGCCGCCGACGCTGTTCCAGATGGATTCGCTCGGGACGCTGGGGTGGGGGGTGCCGGTGGCGAATGCGGACCGGATGGCGGGGCTGCTCGTGGCGCGGGGCGGGATCGCGCCGAGGACGACGTTGCTGGGGCCGGGGCGGGAGCGGGACTGGACGCAGATACTGGAGGACATGCAGGAAGCGGCGGATGATGCGGGGATCGGGCGGGTGCTCAAGGATTCGCGGCGGGGGCGGGTGCAGGCGGTGCCGACGGTGCGGGGGACGATGTTCGTGCAGAGCTTCTATGAGTGGCCGGGGGATGGGGTGCCGCGGTTGGCGGGGGTTGTGGCGATGAGAGGGGAGGAGGTTCGAGTGGGGAGGACGCTCGGGGTGGCGCTCGGGCAGTTGGAGGGGAGGGCGGGGGTGGGGAGGAGTGAGGGGGAGTTCAGGGGTGAGGTTGGGCGGATCTATGATGCGCTCCTGACAGCCATGCGGGTTGGGGATTGGAAGGCGTACGGGGAGGCCTGGGAGGCGCTGGGGCGGGTGCTTGGGCGCAGATAGTCGAGGAGCGAGTAGCGAGGAGCGAGAAACGAGGGGTCGAGGAGGAGGGGGAGGGGAGGAGGGGGTGAGGGGGAGGGGGAGGGGGAGGGGGAGGGTTAGGTGCGGCTGGCGCGGCGGATGCAGGTGACGGCGATGGCGATCAGCTCATTGCACTCGCCGGCGAGGTATTCCAGCTCCTTCGGGCGGAGGCCGGCTTCGCGGGCGATGCGGAGCCAGGAGAGGGATTCGCGGAGTTCCTTCACGCAGATCTTCATCTTGAACACGTAGTCGCGGGAGGAGACCGCCTCCCGGGCTTCCGCGTAATTCGCGGCGGGCGAGGTCGCGGAGCGGGCGAGCTGGCGGAACACGTTCTCGAGCACATGCTCGCGCGGCGAGCGCCGGATCAGGGCACAGACGCGACCGCCGAAGGCGATGAGCCGGTCCGCGAGCAGCTCACTGGGAGAGGTGGCAGTTGTCATGCCCCAGTGTTGCCCCAAGTCGCCCACACGACGCAATCACCACATCGCGATCGCAATCCTTCCCCTCCCCCTCCCCCCTCCCCCCTCTCTCCCTCCCCCTCATCTTCGATCCCTCGTTTCTCGCTCCTCGCTACTCGCTCCTCGCGGCCCCTCGGCTTATTTTGAAAGGCTAGCCAAAGCCGTCCACCCTCCGGAGCCCCTTTTGAATCTCCACGAATACCAAGCCAAGGAAATCCTCCGCGGCTACGGCGTGAACATCCCGCCCGGCAAGGTCGCCACGTCCCCGGCCGAGGCCGAGTCGATCGCGAAGGAATACGGCACCGCCGTGATGGTGAAGGCCCAGGTGCACGCCGGCGGCCGCGGCAAGGCGGGCGGCGTGAAGTTCTGCAAGACGCCGGCCGACGCGAAGGAGAAGGCGACCGCGATCCTCGGCATGAAGATCAAGGACCTCACCGTCGAGAAGGTGCTCGTGACGGTCGCGGCCGACATCGGCACCGAGGCATATGTCGGCATCATCGTCGACCGCGCGACCAAGAAGCCGGTGTTCATGGTGTCCGCCGCGGGCGGCATCGACATCGAGCAGGTGGCGGCGGAGACGCCGGAGAAGATCCTGTACGTGCCGGTGGACGTGCGCTACGGGCTCCCGATGTACGACGCGATGCGCATGGGCTTCTTCCTCTACGACGACGTGAAGCTGGCGCGCGGCGCGGCGAGGATCATGCAGCAGCTGTTCGCGGCGTTCATGGCGAGCGGGTGCTCGCTGGCCGAGATCAACCCGCTGGTGGTGACGCCGCAGGGCGAGCTGGTGGCGGTGGACGGCAAGATGGTGATCGACGACAACGAACTCGATCGGCTCCCGGCGATCGCCGCGCTGCGGGACGAGAGCAGCGAGGCGCCGAGCGAGGTGGACGCGCGCAAGTCGAACCTCACGTTCATCAAGCTCGACGGCAACGTGGGCTGCGTGGTGAACGGCGCGGGCCTCGCGATGGCGACGATGGACCTGGTGAAGTACTACGGCGGCGAGCCGGCGAACTTCCTCGACATCGGCGGGTCGTCGAACCCGGAGAAGGTCGTGAATGCGCTGCGGATCATCACCGCGGACCCGAACGTGAAGG
>CAYXGS010000021.1:0-61537 GCA_964464585.1 uncultured Gemmatimonas sp.
CGGCGCTCGCCCAGGCCGACGTCGGCGTGGCGATGAACACCGGCACGCAGGCGGCGAAGGAGGCGGGGAACATGGTGGACCTCGACTCCGACCCGACCAAGCTCATCGAGGTGGTCGAGATCGGGAAGCAGCTGCTCATGACCCGCGGCGCGCTCACCACGTTCTCCATCGCCAACGACGTCGCGAAGTACTTCGCGATCATCCCCGCGATCTTCCTCGCCACGTACCCGGCGCTCGGCGCCCTCAACATCATGGGGCTCCACTCGCCGCAGTCGGCGATCCTCTCGAGCGTGATCTTCAACGCGCTGATCATCGTCGCGCTCATCCCGCTCGCCCTCAAGGGCGTGCGGTACCGTCCGACCGGCGCGGCGTCCATCCTGCGCCGCAACCTGTTCATCTACGGGCTCGGCGGACTGATCGTCCCGTTCGTCGGCATCGCGGCGATCGACCGCGTGCTCGTCTTCCTGCGGCTCGTCTGAGGCATCCGCCATGAACATCACCAAGCAACTCCGTGCCGCCGTCGTGCTGACGCTCGCGCTCTGCGTGCTCACCGGCCTCCTCTATCCGGGGGTCGTGACGGCCGCGGCGCAGCTCATCTTCCCTCGTCAGGCCAACGGCTCGCTCGTGGAGGTCGACGGCCGCGTGGTCGGCAGCGCCCTCGTCGGCCAGTCGTTCACGCAGCCGTGGTACTTCCAGGGCCGGCCGTCCGCGGCGGGCGCCGGGTACGACGGCGCCGCGTCGAGCGGCACCAACAAGGGCCCGACCGACGCGAAGCTCGCCGCCGCCGTCACCGAACGCGTCGACTCCGCGGTCGCGCAGTCCGGCGTCGCGCGCGGCGCGGTGCCGAGCGACATGGTCACCGCGTCGGCCTCGGGGCTCGACCCGCACATCTCGCCCGCCAACGCGCGCCTGCAGGTCGGTCGCGTGGCCCGCGCGCGCGGCGCCGACTCGGCGGCGGTCGCCGATCTCCTCGCGCGGCATGTCGAGGGCCGGCAATTCGGCCTCCTCGGCGAACCGCGCGTGAACGTCCTCCTGCTCAACATCGCACTCGACAGTCTCTTCCCGCGTGCGGCCGCTCCGGCGGCCGATACGCTGTCCGCCACGAGGAATCCGTGAACACCACTACCATCCGGCGGAGCGCGACGCGCTCCGCCATCGCCACTGCCATCGCTGCCACCGCCATCGTCGGCGCGATCCCCTCCGTCGCGCAGTCCCAGGGGCGAGACTCCACGCTCAAGGTCACGTTCGGCGCGTTCGTCGACGCCTACTACGCCTACGATGCCGGCCGCCCCCTCACGTTCGACCGCGGCTACACCACGCAGGCGGCGCGCGCCAACGAGTTCAACGTCAACCTCGCCCACGTCGAGGCGACGATGAGCGGCGCGCGGCTCCGCGGCCGCCTCGCGCTGCAGGCCGGCACCAGCGTCCAGTCGAACTACGCCGGCGAGCCGACGAACGGCGCGATCAGCGGCCCATCGCTCGCCCGCCACCTGCAGGAGGCGTACGTCGGCTACCAGGTCAGCGACCGCCTGTGGGTCGACGCCGGCATCTTCTTCTCGAACATGGGCGTCGAGGGGTGGGTCTCCAGCGACAACGTCACGTACACGCGCTCGCTCGTCGCCGACTACTCGCCGTACTATTCCACCGGCGTGCGCGCCGTGTTCCAGGCCTCGCCCCGGCTCGTCGCGCGCGTCGACCTGGTCAACGGCTGGCAGAACATCTCCGAGACGAACACCGACAAGGCCGTCGGCACGCGCCTCGACTTCACGCCGCGTGAGGGCGTGACCTTGAGCCACTATCTCTACGCGGGCACCGAGACGCTCGGACGGATGCGACTCTTCACCGGGGTCTCGGCCCTCGCGGCCGTCTCGCCGAAGGTCAAGCTCGAGGCCGAGTTCGACGTCGGCCAGCAGGGCGAGGCCGACGGCAGCGGCAACGACTCGTGGATGGGCGGCGTGCTCGCGGCCCGCTTCGCGCTCTCGCCTCGCGTCGCGTTCGTCGCCCGCGGCGAGCTGTATCACGACGCGGACCAGGCGATCATCGTGACCGGCGGCCCGGACGGCTTCAAGGCGACGGGTGGGTCGCTCGGCCTCGACTTCGCGCCGGGGGACGGCTTCATGTGGCGCACCGAGCTCCGCACGCTCTCGGCGGACGCACCGCTCTTCGCCGATCGCGACGGCGCCGGCGGCGTCTCGAAGTCCAACCTCGTCCTCGTCACGGCCTTCACGCTGCGCCTATGACCCTCCCTGGCCGCTCGCGCGGCGTCCTCAAGCTCTACATCGGTTCGGCGGCGGGGGTCGGGAAGACCTACCGCATGCTGCAGGAGGCGCACGACCTGCGCCGCCGCGGGGTCGATGTGGTCGTGGGCTTCGTGGAGACGCACGGGCGTGCCGAGACGGTGGCCGTGGTGGGGGATCTCGAGGTCGTGCCGCGACTCAAGATCCCCTACCGCGGCGTGGAGCTCGAGGAGATGGACCTCGAGGGCGTGCTGCGGCGCGCGCCCGAGGTCGCCTTGGTCGACGAACTCGCGCACACGAACGTGCCGGGGTCGCGGCATCGCAAGCGCTGGGAGGACGTGCTCGCCCTGCTCGACCACGGGATCAGCGTCCTCTCGGCGATGAACGTCCAGCACCTGGAGTCACTGACCGCGGTGGTCGAGCGCACGCTCGGTGTGACGGTGCGCGAGACCGTCCCCGATTGGGTGGTCACGCAGGCGGACCAGGTCGTGAACATCGACCTCTCGGCCGAGGACCTGCGACAGCGGCTGCGCGAAGGGCGGATCTACAAGCCGGAGAAGGTCCCGAGCGCGCTCGCGAACTTCTTCACCGAGGAGAACCTCACGACGCTGCGCGAGCTCGCGCTGCGCGAGGTCGCGAGCTCGGTGGACCGCGCCCGGCAGGAGATCGTGCGGCGCGAAGCGGGCGGCGTGGCGCCGCCCACCGTGGAGCGCATCGCCGTCGCGATGTCGAGCGACCCGACGATGACACGGCTCCTCCTGCGCAAGGCGAGCCGCATCGCCGGGCAGCTCAACACCGATTGGTACTGCGTCCATGTGCAGGTCTCCGAGGAGCGGGCCGATCGCGTCGATGCGGCGGTGCAGCGACGGCTCGTCGAGAACATCCAGCTCGCCGAGGCGATGGGGGCCGAGTTCGTGAAGATCCAGAGCGATGATGTGCCCGGCGCGCTGGCGCGCTTCACCGAGGAGCGCGGGGTCACGCTCGTGCTCGTCGGCCGCTCGCGCCGCGGGCTGGTGCGCCGCGCGCTCTTCGGGTCGGTCGTCGACCGCCTGATGATCGCCCGGCCGCAGCTCGACGTACTCGTCGTCTCGCTCGATCCGCGCGAGGCCGCGCGAGCCACGGGGCAGCCATGAGCGCGACGTCCGACCGTTCCGACGCCATCCTCCTCGATGTGCTCCTCGGCCCGTTGGCGGAGTCGCTCCGCGCCATCGGGCTCCCGTTGCACATCCTGCTCGAGAGCCGCTTCGGCGAGCTCAACGAGAACCAGGTGGAGATGATCGCCGCCGCGCGCGAGAGCGCCGAGGAGGCGGACATCCTCCTGCGGCGCGCCGAGCGCGTCCGCGCGCTCGAGCGGCAGCCGCGCGTCGACCGCGACGAGACCACGCGGCCGATCGACCTCTGCCGGGGCGCCCTCGCGATCGCCAGCGCCCGCGAGGCCGCGCGCGGCGTCCGCTTCGACGCGGATCTCTCCCCGGCGCTCCCCCGCGTGCGCGGCGACCGCGCGCACCTCGAGGAGGCGCTCACGCTGCTCTTCTGCGACGCGGCCGCGCGCGCCCCCGCGAACGGGACCATCACGATCACGGCGCCCGAGGAGGTCGATAGCGCGGTGCACCTCGTCGTCGCCCACGGCGCGCCGCCACCGCCGCTCACGCTCGACCGCCTGCTCGCGTACCGGCTGCTGCAGTCGGTCGGGGGCGAGGTCGAGGAGACCGACGGCGCCACGCACATCCGCTGGCGGTACTGAGCGCGCCACGATAGGCTCCAGCATGGACATCGCACTCGCCGTCCTCGGGGCCCTCGCCATCGCGACCGGCCAGCCCGGTGCGCGCACGACCGACCGCACGATCGACGCGCCGGTCGGTCCGGTCATGCCCGCGTCGCGCATCGGCGCGCCGGCGACCGCGGTCGTGCCGCGCGACACGATCATCGAGTACGATCGCGCGTACTACACGCGACTCACGATCCACCGCTGGGCGAGCTACACGATGCTCCCGCTCTTCGCCACGCAGTACTACCTGGGGAGCCGGCTCATCCGCGGGGATGAGGACGCCAACAAGGACGCGCACGAGCTGGTCGCGGCGACGATCGCCGGCCTCTTCGTGGTGAACACGACGACGGGGCTCTGGAATCTCTGGACGATGCGAGCCGACCCGAACGACCGCGCGCGGCGCATCACGCATGTGACGCTCATGCTCCTCGCCGATGCGGGGTTCGTGACGACGGGGCTCCTGGCGGATGGGGCCGAGGAGGGCGGCTCGGGCGCGAGCACGCATCGCGCGGTGGCGCTCAGCTCGATGGCCGTCGCGACGGTCGGGTGGCTCATCCAGACGGATCTCTTCAAGAAGGACTGAAGCGACTCGGCTCGCTCGTTGGTGCCGCTCGCTACCTCGCCGTGTCTCGGCACCGGCGCGGTCGGAGGATGCTTCTCCTGCGAGTGTGCGAAGCGCTCGGGCGCGCCCTTCGGCTCGCGCGCTGAAGAGTCGGATGGAGTACCGCGCGCACGCGCGGAACGCGCCGAGGCACGTGCGCTCAGCGCTCGGCACGAGGTGGCCGGGACGGAGCGACTGCCCCCACCCGCCTCCCTGAGTTACGTGAGCCGGCGAGCCGAGGCCTTGACTTCCGAACCGGCCGCGCCGATACTCAGTTCACAACTGAAGCCCGTGGTCATTTGCCGCGATTGCCGCCACGCTAAAGAATGAGCTAAAACGCGATTCACCCGCGGCGTTCGCCGTGGGTTTTTTCGTTCTCCCGCGTCGGCGCCCGGATCCGTTGACCCGCGGCCCCCTCACCTGAGGGGGCCGTTTCGTTTCCCCCACTCCGGGACCGCACCATGCCGACCACCGAGACCCGCCAGCTCCGCTTCGCGCAACTGCCATCGCTTCCGCTCGACTGCGGCGAGGTGCTGCCGCACGCGACCATGGCGTACCACCTCGATGGCACGCTCGCGCCGCGGCGCGACAACGTCGTGCTGGTCCTGCATGCGCTCACCGGATCCGCCGATGCGCTCGGCGACTGGTGGAAGGGGCTCATCGGGCCCGGCTGCGCGATCGACACGGATCGCTTCGCGGTCCTGTCGCCCAATCTCCTGGGCTCCTGCTACGGCTCGAGCGGGCCGTCCACGTCCGGCGGGCGGTTCCCCGCGCTCACCACACGCGACCAGGCGCGGGCCATCGGCGTGCTGCTCGAGTCGCTCGGCATCGCGCGCGTGACGCTCGCCACCGGCGGATCGCTCGGCGGCATGGTGGCGCTCGAGTTCGTGTCGACCTTCCCCGGACGCACCGAGCGCGCCGCCGTGTTCGCCGCGCCGGCCGCGACGCCGGCGGTCGCGATCGGGTGGAGCCACGTGCAACGCGAGGCGCTGCGGATCGGCGGCGCCGAGGGCCTGCAACTCGCGCGGCAGGTCGCGATGCTCACCTATCGCACGCCCACCGGACTGCGCGGACGTTTCGGCCGGCTCCGCGGCGCGCACGGCACCTTCAGCGTGCAGGAGTGGCTGTGGGCGCATGGCGCGAAGCTCGACGCGCGATTCGACCGCGCCAGCTACCTCACCCTGCTCGACGCGATGGACACGCACGACATCGGCCGCGGGCGCGGCGGCATCGCCGAACGGCTGCGCGAGTCGGGCACGGTGCTCACCGGCGTCGGCATCCCCGGCGACCTCTTCGCGCCGGCCGAGGACGTGGCCGAGTGGGTGGATGCCGCGGGCGGGACCTACCGCGCGATCGACTCCGAGCACGGGCATGACGCGTTCCTCATCGAGAAGGACCGCGTGGCGGCGATCCTGCGCGAGGCGCTCGGCGGCACGACGGCGCGCATCAAGGAGGTGGCGTGATGACCGGGACCGCGGAGCAGGGAGGAACGGTCGTGCGCGTCGCGGTCGCGGGATGCGGCACGGTGGGGGGCGCACTGATCGACCTGCTCGAGCGTCACCGCGAGGGGATCGCCCGCCGCCACGAGGTGCGATTCGAGGTCGTCCGCGTGCTCGTGCAGGACGCGGCGCTGCCGCGCTCGTCGGCGGTCCCGCGCGCCATCGTCACCGACCAGCTGCACGAGTTCCTCGCGACCGAGTGCGACGTCGTCGTCGAGGCGATCGGCGGCACCACGATCGCGGGCGCGATCGCGCGGACCACGCTCGCGCGCGGGCGACGGCTGGTCACGGCCAACAAGGCGCTCCTCCGCGCCGAAGGACCGGTGCTCGCGGCCATCGCGCGGACGCACGCGTTCCAGGGCGCCGCGCTCGACTTCGAGGCCGCGGTCGGCGGGGGCGTGCCGGTGGTGCGCGCGCTGCGTGAATCGCTCGCGGGCCACGGCGTGCGCGCCGTGCGCGGCGTGCTCAACGGGACCACCAACTACATCCTCTCTCGCCTGGAACTCGGCGCGACGTTCGCCGAGGCGCTCGCGGATGCGCAGCGCGCCGGCTTCGCCGAAGCGGACCCCACGCGGGACCTCACCGGGCTCGACGCCGCGGACAAGATCGCCGTGCTCGCGTGGCTCGCGTTCGGCATCGATCCCACGGCGCTCGACGTGCACGCCACCGGGCTGGGCGCCGACATCGCCCACCGCGTGCGCGAGGCGAAGCTCGACGGCCGCGTCATCCGCCTCGTCGCGCAGGCCGAGTGGCGCGGCGACACCGTCGCCGCCTCGGTGGCGCCCCTGGCGCTCGACCCCGCGCATCCGCTGGCGCGCGTCCGCGACGAGGAGAACGTGGTGCTCATCGAATCCGAGAGCGCCGGCACCATCACCCTCCATGGGAAGGGCGCCGGCGGTGGTGCCACCGCCTCGGCCCTCCTCGCCGACCTGCTGCGCTCCGCCTCGCCCTTCTCCCACCTCCCGACTCCCGTCTGATGTTCCCCGAGACCATCGCCATCCGCACGCAGGCGTCGCGCAGCGCGCACCGCGAGCACGCCGTCCCGCTCTTCCTCACATCGAGCTTCGTGTTCGACGACGCCGAGCAGGCGCGCGCGCTGTTCGCCGAGGAGATCCAGGGCGCGGTGTACTCGCGCTACTCCAACCCCAACACCGACGAGTTCGTCGAGAAGCTCCGGTCGCTCGAAGGCGCGGAGGACGGCATCGCCACCGCGTCGGGGATGTCGGCGGTGTATACGGCGCTCGCGAGCCTCGTCGCCCCCGGCGACCACATCGTCGCGGGGCGCGCGGTGTTCGGCTCCACGCACCAGCTCTTCACGCGCATCCTCGCCAAGTGGGGCGTGACGCACACGTACGTCGATGGCGACGACGCGACGGCGTGGGCGGCAGCGGTGCGTCCGGAGACCAAGGTGCTCTTCGTCGAGTCCCCATCCAATCCCGGGCTCGATCTCCTCGACCTCGCGGCGCTCGGAGCCCTCGCCAAGGCGCGCGGCATCCCGCTGGTCGTCGACAACTGCTTCGCCACGCCCGCCATCACGCAGCCCATCGCGCTGGGTGCCAGCCTCGTCGTGCACTCGGCGACGAAGTTCATCGACGGACAGGGTCGCGTGCTGGGCGGCGCGATCGTCGGCGACGCCCGGCTCGTCGCCGAGGCGCGGTTCCTCGCCCGGCATTCGGGACCGGCGCTCGCCCCGTTCAACGCCTGGGTGCTCTCCAAGGCGCTCGAGACGCTCTCGCTGCGGGTCGAGAAGCACTCGCAGAACGCGCTCACCGTCGCACAGGCGCTCGAAGGCCACCCGCAGGTGGAGGCGGTACGCTATCCGTTCCTGCCCTCGCATCCGCAGCATGCGCTCGCGCGGCGACAGATGCGATGGGGTGGCGGCGTGCTCACGCTCCGGCTCCGGAGCTACGAGGCGGCGCGCCGGTTCATCGACGCGCTCACGCTCTGCTCCCACTCCCCCAACCTCGGCGACACGCGGACCATCGTCACGCATCCCGCGTCGACCACGCACTCCAAGCTCAGCGAGGCCGAGCGGCAGCAGGTGGGGATCACGCCCGGGCTCATCCGGATCTCGGTCGGGCTCGAGCATCCGGAGGACGTGCTCGCCGACCTTCGGGCGGCGCTGGCCGCGGCCGCGTGACGCGGCCGATCGCCGGGCGGAGCGGGGTGAAGCGCGCCGCTCGGCGAGGTGGAGCGCCGGTCAGTCCTGGATGGACAGCGTGTATCCGCCGTACTCGTCCTGATAGTACGTGTTCGCGATGATGTAGTAGGTGCCCGCCGCGAACCCGTGCGTGATCCGCGCGTTGGGACTCACACCGCCCTCGTCGTCCTGCGCGATGAGCGTCCCGTCGGAGTGCCGGATGATGAGGTACGAGTCCACGTCCGGGCTCGTCATGTCGATCGTGATGATCGCCGCCGAGTCGAGGACGAGACGCCAGCGGTCGGCGCGCGTGCCGTCGGCGAAGCGGCAGGACTCCGGCGTGAGCACGCCGGTCACCGTGCTCCCGATGCCGACGGTGCCCACCGTGGTGTTGCAGGCGAGCGAATCGGTCGGCGGCGAGGTCGGCACGTCGTCGCACGCCACGAGGGCCGTGGTGAGAGCAGCGACGAGCAGCGGGCGCGAGGAGAGGGAAAGCATCGGGGCGGGCTCGGTGAAGAGGGGTGTTCGCCCCTGTCTACACACGAGCCCGCCCCGGGTTCACCGGGTTCCATCCCCGGTGTGCGCGGCCCCTCAGGGCTTCTTGAGCGCCTTCACCTCGGCGGGCGGCTCGACCGACGCGGCCGGCTGTTCCCCGAACTCCACGGACGTCGTCGTCACCACCTGCTGCATGCCCATCGCCGAGACCGACATCTTGTGCGCGAGCATGATGCCGCCGACGTTCCGGAAGTCGGAGAACTGCGTGACGGCGGTCATCTCGCCCTGCGGGGAGATCTGCGTCGCGGTGGTCTCGACGATCAGCCACGTGGTCGTCGAGTAGCAGTCGGTGGTGACGCGTCCCGACTTCCACGTGTGCTTGAGCTTGAGGCACTTCTGACCATCCACCTCGCCCTCGCCGGCGAGCTCGCTCGAGGTGAACAGCTCGGCCGGACGCGTCATGGCGCGGAAGTCCGCGCCTTCCGCCGCGGTCGCGGCCTCGACGCCGCTGAGCAGGCGCGGGCCCTGCATCGGGTCGGACGACCACGCCGTGGTGCCGTCGAACCCGGAGCGCATCTCGCCGAGCCCCGGGAGGCCGATGGTCATCGCGGTCTGGTTGGGGCGGCGCTGGATCGCGATCACCGAGCCGCTCATGCCGGCCGCGGGAACCTCGAAGTTGGCGGTCATCTTCATGCCCTGGATCGCGGGCAGCTTGCCTTCGGGATCCACGGCCTTCGCGTGATTCGCGAGGATCTCCGCCGGCGACTGCGCGACGGCGACATTGGCAGCGAGGAGCAGGGCGAGCGCGACGAGCGGGCTGGTGCGACGGGACAACACGGTACCTCCGGGCCACGAGTGGCCTGTGGGGACCGACGGCGCGGAGTGCGCCGCCGGGATGCCTGAACGATGAAACAGTGAAGTCACTTGGCGCCAGCGGCGATCCAGGTCCGAGCGGCATCCAGTGCGGCATCGCGGCCCGCCCGGAGGTCGGCGACGGTGAGCGGGGTCGGCCGGTCGGGTTGGATCCCGACGCCTTCCACGCGGCGCCCCTTCGGGTCCACGTGGTCGGCGATGACGTGCATGAGGACGTCGCCGTTGGGGAGGCGTCCCATCGCCGCGGGGAGCGCCTGGCCGGCGCTGCGCGTGCCGAACACGCGGGCGCGCCCGAGCGCCTGCATGCCCGTGGCGAAGAACTCGGAGGTGCTGGCCGAGAACTCGTCGATGAGGATCGCCACCGGACCGGCGAACGGCGCGGTGCGCTCGCCGCGCGGATCGACGCGCCGGGGATTCGCCGCGAAGCGGATGGTGCCGCTGCGCGACTTGAGCTCGCCGAGCGACAGCGAGGTGTCGAGCATGTGCCCGGCGACGCCGGCGATCATCCCGACGACGCCACCGGGGTTGCCGCGCAGGTCGAGGATGAGCCCTGCCGCATCGCGCGAGTGGAAGAACAGGCTGTCGATGGTGGGCATGAGCACCGGGAACCACGCGTTGAACCGCACCACGGCGATGGTGCGCCGGTCGCGCGGCGTGACCGGCAGGCGCTCCACCGATGCGCGCACCACGAACGGGGGAAGATTCCCGTACTGGGTGATGGTCCCCTGCACGGCGGCGCGCACGAGGGTCACCTCGCGACGTTCGCCCGACGCGTCGATGAAGCGCACGCGCACGCGCTCGTCCACCCCGCCGCCGAGCCGCGCGGTCACGAAGGTGGCGAGCAGGTTGTCGGCCTTCGCGGTGTCGCCGGTGGCCGCCTTGCGCAGCGTCGCCTGCACCGAATCGATCACGATCGTGTCGATCCCGACGAGGCGGTCGCCGGCGCGGATCCCCGCGACCTCCGCCGCACCACCCGGTGCCACGCGCCACGCGATCACCGTGCGGTCGATCAGCCGCACCTCGAGGCCGGCCGTGCCGGGCGCGGCGCCCGTGCGACCCGTCTTCGGGGCCGCCTCGCTGGGGATCAGCACGAAGTGCGACTGCTGCGGCACCGCGATGAGCGCGCGGATCGCCGTGCGCACGGCATCGTTGGACGGTGACGCGCCGAGGGTGCCGCGCAGCGAGTCATGCACCACCCGCCATCGTCCCTCGACCAGCGGCAGGTCCCAATAGCTGCGCGCGATCGCGGCCCACGCGGAGTCGAAGCTCGCGATGGGCGCGGGAGTCTGGCCCGCGGGCGCGGGCGATGCGGCGCTCACGCTCGCGATCGCGCCGGAGGCGAGCATCACGGTGAGGAGCGCTGCGAGGAGCGACGTCGCGCGACGCAGCGGCAGCGGCGCGGGTCTCGGAGTGGTATGGGTCATGTCCTAGGACGTCTGGACCATGGATGACGAAACGTCGCGCCGCGCCCCGCCCGGAGAGGCTCCGTTACATTTCCCGCGTGTCCCACACCCTCCTCGCCCCTGCCGAGGCGCGACGGCTCGTCCCCGAGCTCGCGACCTCCCTCAACCCGAACGTCTGGGTCTATCGATTCTCCGAGCCCACGCGCGGGTGGACGCTCAGCATCGCCACGCACGCCGAGCCGGGCTCCCTCAAGCTCTCGCTCGGCGGCTTTCGCATCGCCCCGGTGGAACGCACCGCGTCGCCCGGGTTCACGACGGACCGCGAGGCGATCAACCTCGCGATCGGCATGGAGGAGAAGGTCCATTGGTCGCGCGTGATCGGCGTGGGCGGACCGCTCGCGCTGCGTGACATCACCCGGATCGTCGGCGGCAAGTGCGTGCTGGCGCCGTCGGCCGACGCGCGGGTGGGGCAGCCGCATGATGCCGAGCTGCTCGACTTCGCGATCGCGTGCTTCCGGGAGGTCGAGGCGTCGGGCGGCATCCGGCTCACCACCGGGCAGGACCTCGGCCACGGGCTCATGTCCGACGGGGTCACGCAATCGCTCCACTACCTCAATCAGCGCTACAAGGGCAGCGTCGTGGCCGACACGTCCGTGCCGACGGGGGAAGGGAACTACCGCCTCCTCGACGGGATGCTGCGCGCGTCGGGCGTGCCGCTCGAGAACGCGCGCGTCGCACTCGTCGGGTGCGGACACATCGGCATGCACATGGTGGGTCGACTGCTCGCGCGCGGGACGCAGCTGCTCGTGTGCGAATCGCGGGAACAGCGGCGCACCGAGCTCGAGGCGCGCGGGATCCCCACGTGGACGCCGGCGCGCAAGCTGGAGATGCTCCGCGAGCCGATCGATGCCGTGGTGGTGAACGCCGCCGGCGGATCGCTCGACCGCGTGACCGTCGAGACGATCACGGCGAACCCGCGGATCTCGGTCGTGTGCGGCAGCGAGAACCTCGCCATGCCCGATCCGGGCGTCCAGGTGCTCCTCCAGCGCGCGCACAAGGCGTACGCACCGACCGAACTCGGCGGGATGATGGGCTATCTCACCGCGGTGGAGGAGTACCTCGCGCACGAGGCCGGCGCCCCGTTCGCGATCGGCACCATGCTCGAGGCGGCGACGAAGCTGGAGGAGGCGGGGTTCCGGGCGACGGAACGGATGCGCGTCGGCGGCTTCGCCGAGTCGTTCGAGGAGGCCGTGGTCGCCGTCTACGCCTGAGCCGTGCGGTCGATCGCGGCGCGACACGCGCGCGCGAGCTCCGCGACCACGACCGGCTTCTGCAGGACCGCGCGGATCCCTGCCGCGCGCATGACGTCCTCGCCCAGCTGGTCCATGTAGCCCGACAGGAGGAGGATCGGGATCGCAGGGTTCAAGGCATGGATGTCGGACGCCAGCTTCGCGCCGCTCATCTCCGGCATGGAGAGGTCCGTGATCAACAGGTCCAGCGAGCCGGGTGCCTCCTGTACCATCGCGAGGGCGGTCGCCGGGCGGGTCGTCGACCGCACGGCGTAGCCGAGGTGTTCGAGGCGGCGCGCCGTCGCGCCGAGGAGCGACTGCTCGTCGTCCACGATGAGGATCCGTTCGCCGCGGCCCCGGAGTTCCGTCGGAAGGGACTTCACCGCGCTCCGCGCCTCCGCCGCGGCCTCCGTGGCCGGGAACAGGCAGCGCACCATCGTCCCTTCGCCGGGCTTGCTCTCCAGCAGCACCGCCCCGCCGTGTTCGTGCATGATGCCATGCACCATCGCCAGCCCGAGCCCCGTGCCGCTCCCGGCGGGCTTGGTGGTGAAGAACGGCTCGAACGCGCGCGTGCGCGTCGCCTCGTCCATCCCGATCCCGGAGTCTCTCACCTCGAGCGCCATGTAGGCGCCCTCGCGCAGTCCGGGGTTCGCGCGCGCCACGCTGTCGCGGACGTACAGCGGATGGACGCCCAGCTCGAGGTGTCCCCCGCCGGGCATCGCCTGCGAGGCGTTGGATGCGAGGTTCATGAGGACCTGATGCACCGAGGTCGCGTCGGCGAGGACGCGCGCCGACGAGGCATCCAGCTCCACCCGCAGCTCGATCCCCGCCGGCAGCGTCGCGCGGAGCAGCTGCTGGACCTCGCGCACGATGTCGCCCAGGTCGAGTGGCCGCCGCTCCGCGTCCTGCCGCCGGCTGAAGGTCAGGATCCGGTTGACGAGCTGTCGGCCTCGCATCGCCGCGGAGTGGATCTCCCGCATGTCGGAGATGGTCTCCGCGTCGTCGAGGCGCTCGAGCACGAGTTCGGCGTACCCGATGATGCCGCCGAGGATGTTGTTGAAGTCGTGCGCGATGCCGCCGGCCAGCGTCCCGATCGCCTCCATCTTCTGCGACTGGCGCAGCAGTTCGTTGAGCTGCCGCTGCTCGGCCTCCAGCCGCTTCCGTTCAGAGATGTCGACCACCGCCGCGAGGATGTAGAGTCCGTCCTCGGTCGCGAGGGGGGTGAGCCCGATCTCCACGGGCACCTCGGTGCCGTCCTTGCGCACGCCGAAGAGCTCCCGCCCGGCGCCCATCGAGCGGACCCGCGGATCGTTGCGGAACCCGGTCCGGAACGCCGGATGCGCACCCCGCATCCGCTCGGGAACCAGCCGTTCGATGGGTTGGCCGAGGAGCTCCTCGCGCGCGTACCCGAACATCCGCTCGATCTCGCGATTGACGAGCACCAGGCGCCCGTCCGCGTCGGTCATCAGCAGTCCACTGGGTGCGGATTCGACGGCGGCGCGCAGATGCGCTTCGATGAACCGGTCTGACATGTCGTGCTCCGAGGCGACGAGGAGCCGAGCGGTGTCTTTCGGTGGTCGGGCAGCCCGAGAGCCCGTGATCGAGAACGTAGGGGTTCGCCCGACATCGCGCCAGAGGCCGGGTCTGGCCTACCGCCTCAACGGGTGCGGAACCGCGCCAGCGCCTCGCGCGTGAACTCGGACAGCACCATCCGGCCGCTCATCGCGGCGCGCGCCGACATCCGCGCCTGCCAGTCGTCGGTGCCGTCCCAGAAGATCCGCTTCATCTCGCGCATCGCCTCGGGGTTGCTCGCGGCGAGGCGGGCGGCGTGCGCGTCGACGGCCTGGTCGAGCGCGGCCTGGTCGTCGACGAGCAGGGAGTAGAGTCCGTGCCGCTCGCACCACCCGGCATCGTGCCAGTCGGCATGCACGCCGAGGTTCATGAACGGCGCGAGGCCGAGCTTCCGCTCGATGACCACGCCGACGACGAACGGGCCGATGCCCACCTGCAGTTCGCTCAGCTTCACCTGCGCGGACCGCGTCGCGATCGAGTAGTCGCTCGCCGCGATGATGCCCGTCGCACCGCCCGCGGCGCGCCCCTGGACGCGCACGAGCACGAACTTCGGCGCGCGGATCATCGCGAGGATCACCCGCGAGAAACCGGAGAAGAACTCCTGCCCCGCCTCCGGCGTGGCGACCGCGGTGAACTCGTCGAACGACGCCCCTGCACAGAAGGTGGACTGGCCGGCGCTGCGGAGCACGATCACCCGCGCGGCGGGATCGGCGCCGACGGCGGTGATCGCCGCGGCGAGCTCGTTCAGCAGCTTGGCCGGCAGGGAGTTGCCCTTGGGGTGGGCGAACTCGACCGTGCCGATGCCGTCGGCGACGGTGGTGCGGACGCTCCCGTCAGGGACGCCGGAGGTGGTCGTGGTCATGGCGGAAATATAGGTTTAGGCCATGGAACAGAAGCCCACCGCCGCGCCGACCGTCGAGGATCCGGCCCTCGTCGCCGCCTTCGAGGCGCGCATCGCGTCCGGGGAGTGCATCGAGCCCAAGGACTGGATGCCGGAGCGCTATCGCAAGCAGCTCACGCGCATGATGTCCCAGCACGCGCACTCCGAGATCGTCGGCATGCTGCCCGAGGGGAACTGGATCACCCGCGCGCCGTCGCTCCGGCGCAAGATGTCGCTCATCGCCAAGGTGCAGGACGAGGCCGGCCACGGGCTCTACATCTATTGCGGCACCGAGACACTCGGCGTCGACCGCTACGACCTGTACAACCAGCTCCTCGACGGGTCGGCGAAGTACTCGAGCATCTTCAACTACCCCACGCTGTCGTGGGCCGACATGGGCGTGATCGGCTGGCTGGTGGACGGCGCGGCGATCGTGAACCAGACGGTGCTCGCCAAGACCTCCTACGGCCCGTACGCGCGAGCGATGGTGCGCATCTGCAAGGAGGAGAACTTCCACAAGCGGCAGGGCTACGAGATCTGCGCGACGCTCGCCAACGGCACGCCGGCGCAGAAGGCGATGGTGCAGGACGCCGTGAACCGCTTCTGGTGGCCGTCGCTCATGATGTTCGGCCCGTCCGACAAGGACTCGCCGAACTCGGCCGAGCTCCTCCGCTGGCGCGTGAAGCGCAAGACCAACGACGAGCTCCGCCAGCGCTTCGTGAACCTCACCGTGCCGCAGGCGCAGGCGATCGGCCTCACGCTGCCCGATCCCGACCTCCGCTATGACGCGGCGACGAAGAACTGGGAGTTCGGCGAGATCGACTGGGCCGAGTTCTTCGAGGTGATCAAGGGCAACGGGCCGTGCAACCAGGAGCGGCTCGAGGCGCGCAACAAGGCGCACGCGGACGGGCAGTGGGTGCGCGACGCCGCGACCGCGTACGCGGCCAAGCACGCGAAGAAGACGGAGGCCGCGTGACCGCCTCGTCCGCCTCACGCGGCCCCGCGGGCGGCGCCAAGCCCGCCGACTCGCACTGGCCGCTCTGGGAGGTGTTCACGCAGGGCGCGCACGGCGAGCCGTTCGAGCACGCGGGGTCGATCCACGCGACCGACGCCGAGCACGCGATGCAGAACGCGCGCGATGTGTATGCGCGCCGCGGCGAGGCCGTGAACCTGTGGGTGGTGCCGTCGACCGCGATCACCGCTTCGGCGCCCAGCGACGCGGGGCCGTTCTTCGATCCGGGGAACGACAAGGCGTACCGCCACCCGCAGTTCTACAAGGTCCCGCGCGGGGTGAAGGTCTTTTGAGCACCCCTGAGCTCGAGGGCGAGGCGGGCGGCGTCGCCGCCGGCGAGGCGGTCACCGGCACGCAGCGCGTCGCCGGCACGCGGGGCCCGTCGCTCGGCGCGCCGCTCTTCGAGTATCTCCAGCGGCTCGGCGACGATCGGCTCGTGCTCGGGCACCGTCTCTCCGAGTGGTGCGGCCACGGACCGATCCTCGAGGAGGACATCGCCACCGCGAACGTCGCGCTCGACCTCATCGGACAGGCCGCCAGCATCCTCAAACTCGCGGGGGAAGTGGAAGGCAAGGGACGCGACGAGGACGCGCTCGCGTACTTCCGCGACGGCGTGCAGTTCCGCAACTGCCTGATGGTCGAGCAGCCCAACGGGGACTTCGGCGTCACCATGGTGCGGCAGTTCCTGTTCGACGCGCACAGCGTCCTCCTGTGGGAGGCGCTCGCAGCGGGCGGACATCCCGAGCTGGCCGCGATCGCGGCGAAGTCGCTCAAGGAGGACAAGTACCACCTGCGGCATTCGAGCGAATGGGTGGTGCGGCTCGGCGACGGCACCGACGAGAGCCACGCGCGCGCGCAGCGCGCGCTCGATGCGCTCTGGCGCTTCACCGGCGAGCTCTTCGAGCGTGATGCCATCGACGACGCCGTCGCGGCGCTCGGCATCGACGTGGACCTCGCGGGGATCAAGTCGCGCTGGGACGCGATCGTCGACGACGTGCTCGCGCGCGCGACGCTCGTCCGGCCCGCCGACGCCGGCATGCGCCGCGGCGGCCGCACCGGCCGTCACACCGAACACCTCGGGCACCTGCTCGCGACCATGCAGATCGTCGCGCGGTCGCATCCGGGCGCGACCTGGTGATCCGTGGGTGAGCCCCGGGTGACGCCGCTGGGCCGGGATCGGGTCTACGAGATCCTCGCGACCGTCCCCGATCCCGAGGTGCCAGTGATCTCGGTGGTCGAGCTCGGCATCGTGCGTGAGGTCGCGGTCGATGCGGACGGGGCGGTGGAGGTCACCATCACGCCGACGTACTCGGGCTGTCCGGCGATGTTCGAGATCGAGAAGGACATCCGCTCGGCGCTCACGGCCGCCGGCGTGCCGCGTGTGCGCATCCGGACCGTGCTCGCGCCGGCGTGGACGACCGACTGGATCGGCGCCGAGGCGCGCGAGAAGCTGCGCGCCTACGGGATCGCGCCGCCGGGCCGGGCCGAGCAGGGCGGCCTGATCACGCTGACGCGCGCGCGGACGGCGGTCGCGTGCCCGTGGTGCGGATCGAAGGACACCGAACTGCGCAGCGAGTTCGGGAGCACGGCGTGCAAGGCGATCCATGTGTGCCGGAGCTGCAAGCAGCCGTTCGACGAGTTCAAGGCGATCTGACGTCAGTCGTCGCGACTGCCCGGCGACGGCGCGGGCAGTCGCGGCGGCGGCTTGAACCTCGCGGGAGCGATCGGCGCATGGTCGAGGTGCACCGTCCGCGCCACGCTCTCCATCCCCATGCCGCGGTAGACCATGGTCGTGCTGCCCATGCGTCCGTCGACGCGCCTGTACTCGCGGAGCAGCATCACGAGCGAGTCGCCGGCCGCGAGAGCCGGTCGCGCGATAGGGGACGGTGGAGTCGAGCGCCGGCTTGGGCCCGTAACCGGTGGTCGCGCGCAGCGTCTCGAGTTCGGTGCTGGGCGCGCGCACGAGTCCCGTCATAGGCGAGTTGCTCCAGCCGGTGGTGCCGTCGAAGCTGAACTCGAGCAGGAGTTCGCCCGCGACCTCGGTGCGGACGAAGATCCGGTCCGGCTGATCCTGCTTTCGTACGACGTCGTGCTGCTCCAGGTAGCCAAGATGACCAGGACTCCGGCTAACCGACAGACTGGTAGTCGCGCGCGGATGGTGCTCGACCACGTTGACTCATATTTCATTGATGCGAACCGCGGGACCGTCCTGCACCGAGACCGCGAAACGCCGTCGTTGCTCGCAGCGCGCGGCGGCATTGTGATCGATGGACGGATCGACCCGTTCCCTCAGCCGTCCGTTCGTCCGTTCTCGATCCGTCGGTGACTGCTGGAGTTCCCAGCCTTTGTGGAGACTGCCAATGTCTATCGCTTCTGCGAGCAGGGGAACCAGTGTCCGCGAAGCCCACGCCCGGAAGTGTCCGCTCGAAACACGAGTTCATGAAGGCGCATCAGAAGGAGTTCGCTACGGAGGCGATGTGCCGAGTGCATTATATGGAAGCGGCCGCAGCACAACCAACCGTCATGCCGAGCTAGTCAACTCCGCGACTCCTCACAATGCACAAGCACGCCTCCATCACCCTCTCTGACCCCGCACGCCGGCAGGCGATTGCATCGCTGAAGGAGTATGCGGCGGACGAGCTCGACCACGACCTCAGTGACCTTCAAGCGACACTGCTGCTCGACCACATCGTCGCGGATCTCGGACCGGCCATCTACAATCAGGCTGCGGCCGACGCCCGCGCGTATCTCGAAGAGCGATCCGCCGATCTCGAGGCGGCGCTTCATAAGGCTGAGTTCCCCAAGTCCGGGCGTCGGAAGCGATAGATCCGGCTCGCGCCGGCATCACGACGCTTGCTGCTGATGAACGCGCTCGGATGGCCGTTGTGGGGCGGCCGCGCTGTAGGACATGGGTCGGCCTAGCGGCCGCCCCACAACGGCGTCTTATTGGAGCGTTCACGGCAGAAGCACACGTTCTGCGGACTCAGGAGAGGCCGCGACGGCCGACAATCAGACGCGGGGATCTCCCTGTGATTCGCGCTCTATCGCTTCGGTTCTGCTTGGGTGTCGCGGTGCTGACCGGTTGCGGCACGCCGATGCGCCAGGCAGAGCTCACGATCGCGAGCGCGGAGGTCCGGTTGGGCGCCACGCTGTACGCGCCCGAGGCCTCGAGGCCGCTCCCGGCGGTGTTGCTCCTCCACGGCTCAGGCCCGGACGGACGCGAGAATCCGTACTACCGGCAGCTGGTTGAGGCCTTCGCGCGCCGCGGCTTCGCCGTGCTCGTGTACGACAAGCGCGGCAGCGGCGCGTCGACCGGGGATTGGCGCGAGGTGCCCTTCACGGTGCTCATCGACGACGCGGAGGCGGCGCTCCGCCAGTTGCGACAGCATCCGTGGATCGACTCGTCGCGCGTGGGCATCTGGGGCGGCAGCGAGGGCGCCACGCTTGCCGCGTTGGTCGCCGCTCGCGCGCCGCGCGTTGCGTTCGTCATCGTCCAGTCGATGAGCGGCCCGCCGTTCGGCGAGCAGTACCGCTTTCAAGCCGCACGCGAGTTCCGCGGGCACCCAACGGACTCGGTCGCCGCGCTGACGCTCGTCGACGCCAAGCTCGCCTACGTGCGCGGCACGGTCGCGTGGAGCGCGTACGACTCCCTCGCGCGCGCCAGCGCCGGTCGGTCCTTCGCCGCGTATGCCTCGCCGAGCGCGCCGGAGTCGTGGTGGTGGCGCTGGTACGCCACCAAGGTCGACGTGAGCCCGCTTCCGTCACTCGCCGCGCTGCGCACCCCCGTGCTCGCTGTGTGGGGCGCTGCCGATGTCCTCGTGCCCGTCGACACGAGCCGTGCCCTGGTGCGCGCCGCGCGCGCGCCGCTGCGTCAGGCCGGCGATGAGATCCTCGTCATCCCCGATGCCAGCCACACGCTCCAGGTGCCAGGACTCGGCGGCCTGCTCGCCGGCGCGGGCTTGCGCAACCGCCCGGTGCATCTGCGCGAGATGACGGCATGGGCCGCCACGCAAGCGGCGCGCTGATGGGCGCGAAGCCGAGTGTGAAGCAGAATGACGGGCGTTCTCGGCATGGAAGCATTCTCGGCTGGTCGTCGTGAGGCTCCTGCCGTATCGTAGAAGGAGTCGCGCCCGTCGAGCTTCATGCGCAACCGAACTCCACCGCGTTAGCCCGATGATGAGGATGCGGCGCCAGGATGACCTCGATTCGATCGGCCACGAGAGCGACTGAGATTCACGCCGTGGTGCGCGCGGTGCTCCTGCTGCTCCCGGTCGCCTCCGTCGCGAGCGGCCAGAGCGCCGGTGAGCTGGTCGCCGGTAACGACCAGACGTGCTTCCGGGCCGCGCGAACACCGTGGGTATGCTGGGGCAGCATGCCGCACGAGAACTTCGTCGGGCCCAACGACGCCGGCGACGCGCGCGGCCGCCCGAAGCCGCTGGTGCTTGCACGCCCGATCGCGCCCGGCCCGCTCGCATTGGGACACGCACACGCCTGCACGCTGGCGGAGCGATCGGTCCTGTGCTGGGGATCCAATCAGTTCGGCCAAGCTGGCGGGCCGCGCCTCGGACGTCGCAGCGCGGACGTGACCTCGCCCGTCGCGGCGTGGAACGGCCGAGCGACCGCGATCGCCGCCGGATACGACTACACGTGCGCGGCACTCCCCGAGGGGGTCGAGTGCACCGGCGGCTCTCGCTTCGATTCGGCCGCGGTCATGATCGCCGGGATGCCCGGCGGCATCACGCGACTCTACGCGAACGACGAGATGGTGTGCGCGCTGGTGAACGACGCACCGGCCTGCTTCGGCCGGACCGTGGGCGGCTATGATTTCGTGAGGCGCGCCGGTGGGACGAGCACCAGCCATCAGCGGGAGCGGATCGACTATCCGGCCTTCCCGGGTCCCGTCACCGCGTTCGCGATCGGCGGCGGAGGTGTCGGTCCCGGCCATCTGTGCGGCATCGTCGCCGGAGAGGTCTGGTGCGGCGGGGACAACTTCTCGGGCCAGACGACGCAGCCGCACCACATGCCGCTGCTGCGCATGCCCGATTCGTCGTATGCGCTCCAGTTCTCATGGAACAAGGTTCCGCTTCCGGCGTCCGCGAGCGCGATCGCGGCGGGTGGCGTCCACACCTGTGCCGTCGTCGGCAGCGCGCGCGCGGTGTGGTGCTGGGGCGGCAATCGCTTCGCGCAAACCGGGGCTCCCGTCAGCGATCATCCGGTGCCGCCGCACGAAGTGCCCGGACTCCGGGACGTCAGCGCGGTCGCGGTGGCTGGGCAACACAGCTGCGCGGTATCGGCGACAGGCGTCTGGTGCTGGGGAAGCGACGAGTTCCTGCAGCTGGGGCAGGACGCGCCGAAAAGTTGCACCTACCCGCAGGGACGAGCCGACACCGGGCCGGCCGAGCGGCTGTCGTGCAGCGGACGGCCGCTTCGAGTGCCCCTGCCGCGATGATCGCGGCGCCTGACAAGGCCGGTCGGAGATTGAGTCGCCCCCAGGTTCAGCGGAAGCTCGGTTGGTCGAGTCCCAGGGTCGCCTGGCGGACCTCTCGCCACGACGACGGGTACGCTCCTTCGCGACTCACTTTCGCCACGGAGTGAAATGGGCTCAGTGCGGCATGTCCTCCGTCACGCGGCGCGGAGCGCACGGGCACTGCTCGTCGTTGCGCTGATCGGATGCTTGGAGTCGTTCGGGTCGGATGCGATCTCCGGCGCTCGACCGTTCGAGCCGCCCCAGACCTATCGCTCGATGTGGGCCGAAGTGGAGGTCTGCGCGGGGAGGACAGGTGATTTCGAGCGCGTGCGCTGGTATCAAGTCGAGGGCAGGGGCTCTTTCGAGTACCAAGGTCAGTCCAATCTCGGCTATTGGTGGCCGAGTCACGACATCGTGATCGCTGGCCATAGAGTCGACAATGGAAGGATCGTTCGGCACGAGATGCTTCACGATCTGCTGAACGACCCAGGGCATCCTTCCGAGTACTTCGTGACTCGGTGCGGGTCGATCGTTCGCTGACTCCGCCCTACCGTCACCGTGGACGCTCCGCATGTGTGTACGCCCACGCGAGCCCGTACGGGTTGAGTGCCGTCTTCGGCACGGTGAGATGATGCGTGAACACCACCCACTTCCCATCGAGCGACTCGCCGGGGTCGCGCGGGATCGTGAACCGCAGCAGCGGGCCAAGCGCGAGCGTGTCGCTCGTCGCCGTGCGCTCGAGGACGATCGCGTTGCTCGCGCGCCCGGCGGTCCAGCGCTCGCCTGACGCGCTCGCGAGCGCGGCGGTGGTCGAGTCGTGCACCGCACCGGAGTCGAGCCGCGGCCATGCGATGCGGCCGTCACGCACGAGCACCACGATGCTCTCCGCATAGACATCGGTCCGGCCCGGCAGGTCGCCGATCACCGAGAAACCCGTCTCGAACGAGTTCGCCTCGCGCGCGCTGGCTGACTCACGACGAGCCCGAGCTGCGGTGGCCTCGCGGATCCGCGCCTTCGGCGAGCGCGCCGGATCCTCCGCGCGCGCCTTGATCACCGCGAGGATGCTGCGCTGCACGCTCTGCATCACGCGCTCACTCCACCAACTGGCGTAGCCGTTGAAGCGCGTGGTCACGCGATGGTGGCTCGTGAGCGTGAGACGGACGTGCGGTGGCGCGTCGGGCGCGCCGGAGCCCCGCACCGCGGGCGACTCCATGGGCGTGATGTCATACGCGCCCCGGAGCACGTCGAAGTACTCGCCGCCGATCCGCACGTGCGGGTCGAGCACGGGCTCGCCCTCGGCGAATGAGGGTTCGATCTCGAATGCGAGACGGCGTTCCGGTTCCCACTCCGTCACGGTCTCGGTGAAGATGACGCCACCGCCGAATGATGCGCGCCGGATCCCGCCTTCCTGCGGCACGTCGAGCGTGGCCGCGATGGGCGCCGGGAAGCCGATCGTCGTGAACAGCGCGCGTCCGAGCTCACTCGCGCGGATCGAGTCGACGTCGGCGATCTCGTCCCAGACCTTCTCGGCGGGCGCGGCGATGTCGATCGACGTCACGCTCGCCGAAGCGCGTGCCGTGGGATCGATCCGCCGCTCGAGCGGCGCGAGCAACAGTGGCAGAACGAGCACCGCTCCCAGCTCGACGCGACTCGTGTCGGGTCTTCTCCGTCGACGGCCGTGCTCGTACATGCCGCCGGTCGAGGAGCCGATCAGCAGGATGGGCAGTGCCATCACGATGCAGATCGCGCCCTCGGATCCGACGAGGAAGAGCACGCCGAGGATCGCCGCGATCGGCACCCAGCCGGCGAGGAGCGAGACCAGCCATGATGCGGATCCCACGCCCCTCGATGTCAGGTACCCGATGCCGAACGGCACACCGAGCAGGAAGGCGAGCGAGAGCAGCGCGATCAGGGCCCCACCGCCCTTGGCGCCCGCCAACAGATAGATGCAGAGGCCGTAGCCGAGTGCCGCGACGAGGTAGCGGGGACGCATGGGACCGCCGGGATGGGGACCGCATGAAGTTCGGCCCGGCGTCCCGCCAATGCAATTCGCCGGGACGGGACCGGGTCTGTACACGCTCGCGGCCGCGTCGGCATCACACCGACGTACCTTCACAACCAGGAGCACCACATGCGTCGCGTTCCGTCGTTCGCCATCGTCCCGCTGGCCGCTCTATCGCTCGCCGCGGCACCGTTCTTCGGCCCGCCGAGCATCAAGCTCACCGAGGTGCGCGGCGCCCCGCCGGTCGCCGGCGCCGTGTTGCTCGTCGAGGGACATCACCACACCGACGAGGTCGATCCGCAGGTCTCGGGACGCGCGATCACCATGCGCGGTGGGCAGCGCGTCTCGCGCCCCATCACGCTCACCAAGTACGGCGAGGTGGGACACTACGCCGTCACCAGGCAGTGGGACCCCGGCAGCGCGTGGGTCCTCGTCTTCACGATCAAGCAGGGCGAGGACGGCAAGCACGGCATCGCCGAGTCGCTGGTGAAGGTCGACGCGGCGGGCAAGGTGACAGGCATCGACAACCTCATCGGCCGGAACGACCGCAACGATCGGTTCCCGCGTCCGGCCACCGAAGCCGAGATCAGCGCGGCGCTGGCGTCGCTCGGCGTGCGCGCGGAGCGCTGAGCACGGGCGATAGGGGCCGGAAACGGAGAGAGCGGAGGCCGAACGGCCTCCGCTCTCCCGTCCCGCTGCCGTCATCCCCTACACGTGCTTGAGCTTCCACTTCCCCTGCCTGAACAGATACCCCGACACCATCGCCAGCACCGAGTACGAGATGGTCACCGCGACGAACACGCCGCGCTCGTGCATGCCGAACGGGCCGGCGAGGAACCACGCGAGCGGGATCTGCAGCACCCAGTACACGCCGAGGTTGATCCAGGTCGGTGTCCACGTGTCGCCGGCGCCGTTGAACGACTGCTCGAGCACCATGCCCGCGGCGAAGAAGGGGAAGCCGAGCGACATCATCTTCAGACCGTAGACCGCGACCTCGGCGACCGCGGCGTCATGCGTGAACAGTCCGACGATCGGCCGACCGAAGAGCAGGAAGACCGCACCGACGGCGCTCAGGAAGACGACATCGTACTTGGCCGCCGTCCACACCGCCTGCTCGGCGCGGTCGGGCTTCTTCGCGCCGAGGGACTGGCCGACCATCGTCGCGGCGGCGCCGCCCAGGCCGAAGGCGGGCATCATCGCGAAGATGATGAGCCGGATGGCGATGGTGTAGCCCGCCATGGCCGTCGCGCCGTAGCTCGAGACGACGCGCACGAGACCCATCCAGCTCATCGAGCCGATCGCGACCTGGAACGTGCCCAGGCCGGAGAGCCGCGCGATGCGCCACATGGTGGACGGTTCGACCGCGAGGTGCTGCCGCTTCACCGCGAGATGCCCGGTGCCGCGCCCGAGCATCCAGAAGGCCAGGAGCAATCCGAGCCCGCGACCGATCGTCGTCGCCACCGCGGCCCCGGTGACGCCGAGCTCGGGGAACGGTCCGATGCCGAAGATGAACATCGGGCAGAGCACGATGTTGAGCGAGTTCGCGAAGATCAGGATCCGCATCGCGACCGCCGGATCGCCCGCGCCGCGGAAGACGGCGTTGACGACGAAGAGCAGGAACGCGGTCGAGCTCCCGGCGAGCATGACGCGCGCGTACGTGCTCCCGGTCGCGATGACGCCGGCGTCGGCACCCATGAGGGTGAGGAGCTGCGGCGCGAACCACGCGCCGACGAACCCGATGGTCGCCGAGATCAGGAAGCCGAGCACGATCACCTGCACGGCGGCGCGCCCGGCGGCGTCGGGATCCTTCTCGCCGATGCGTCGCGACACGGTCGCCGTCGCGCCGATGCTCAGGCCGAAGGCCAGCGTGTAGATGACGATCATCAGCGATTCGGTGAGCCCGACGGTGGCGACCGCCTCCGCGCCGAGCCGGCCGACGAAGAAGACGTCGACGACGGCGAAGATGCTCTCCATCGCCATCTCGACGACCATCGGGACGGCGAGGAGGAAGATGGACCGGCCGAGCGCGCCGCTGGTGTAATCGTGTTGCGTGCCGCGGAGCGCATCGACGAGGTCGCGCCAGATGCCGCCCGAGGGCGGCGGCGCGTCGGTCGTGTCGGTCGCGCGCTCCTCCGGGCTCGCGGGCGTGGAGGGCTCGGTGGTCTCGGTCGGACTATGCATACGGAACCTCGTGGGGATCGGAGATGAGAACGCCCTCGCTGCATTCCGGAGCAGGGAGGGCGTGATCCCGAGGAGCGACGCGCGTGGTCGCTCTACCCGAGGGGCCCTGCTCCGACAGCCCTGACCGGGACGGGCACGGACGAGCCGAAGCTCGCCGTCCGGTCGCGCCGGGTCATGTAGCTGGTGAACAGGGACTGGTCCATCGAGACACCACGGTTGGGGTCGAGCCGAGCAGGGAGGTTAAAACGCGGTCCGGACCGCGTCAAGCGTGGAGCAGTTCCTCGATGCCGATCGCGATCCGATCCGCATCCGGCAGCACCGCATCGAGCAGCACCGGGTGATACGGCATCGGGATATCCTCCGGCGCCATGCGGCGCACCGGCGCATCGAGATTCCAGAACGCTTCCTGCGCCACGAACGCGCCCACCTCGGCGCCGAACCCTGCCGTCATGTTGTCCTCGTGCACGATGAGGCAGCGGCCGGTCTTCGTCACCGAGGCGAGCACCGCAGCACGATCCCATGGCGCGATCGTCCGCAGGTCGAGCAGCTCCACCGCACCATCGAACCGCGCCGCGGCCTCGGCGCAGCGATGCACCATCGCGCCCCAGCTCACGAGCGTGAGATCGCGTCCCGACTGCACCACACGCGCCTTGCCGAACGGGAGCACGTAGTCGTCGCCCGGATAGCGCGCGCTGCCGTCGCCGGTCATGAGCAACGACCGATGCTCGAAGAAGACCGTCGGGTCGGGCGACCGCATCGCGGCGCGGAGCAGGCCCACCGCATCGGCGGCATTCGACGGGATCGCCACCTGCCAACCGTACGCGTGGGCGAAGCGCACTTCGTCGCTCAGCGAATGCCACGGATCGCCCACGTCCTTGCCGAACCCGCCGGGCATCCGCACCACCATCGGCGCGGCGAAGCGGTTCGCCGTGCGCCAACGCATGGTGCCGGTGTTGTTCAGCTGCTCGGTCGCCGGGTCGGCGTACTTCCGGAACTGGATCTCGGCCACCGGCATCAGCCCGCTGATCGCGAGCCCCGAGGCACGTCCGATGATCCCCTCCTCGGAGAGGCTCGTGTCGAACACACGCGCGCTCCCGAACTGCTTCTGCAGGCCTTCGGTGACGAGATGCACGCCGCCCTTCTTCCCCACGTCCTCGCCGAACACGACCACGCGCGGATTCACCTCGAGCTCACGCCAGAGCGTGCGGCGCACGGCTTCGGCGAAGCGGAGCATCGCGCCGTCCTCGCGCGGCGTCTCCGATCCGCCGAGTTCGCGGCGCACGCGGCGGGGCAATCCGCCGAACGCCTCGGCCACCTCGTCGCGGTCGTCGGCACGCACATGCTGGGCGATGCGTGCGGCATCGGGCACGGCGCGCGCGCGCGCGGCGGCGAGCGCCCGCTCCACATCATGCGCGACCTCGACCTCGAGTGCGGCCCACTCGGTGGCGGTGAGCAGCGCCGGCACGAGGTAGTCGCGCAACCGTGGCAGCGGGTCGCGCGCCTGGTCGGCCGCGATCTCCGCGTCGGTGCGATACCCCTTCTGGTTGTCGGGCCCCGAGTGGCTCGAGAGGCGCGGCAGCGTGAGATGCACCAGCGCCGGCCCGGCGCCGCTCCGCACATGCGCGACGCACTCCTTGAGCAGCGTCGCCGATTGCTCGGGGTCGGTCCCGTCACCGTCGCGGACGAACAGGTTGGTGAACGACGCGAGGTTCTTCGCGATGTTGCCGCCCGGCGTCTGCATCTCGCCCTTCACGGAGATGCCGAGGTCGTTGTCCTCTATATAGAAGAGCATCGGGAGCTTGAGCGTCGTCGCCATGGTCAGCGCGGCCCAGAAGCCGTTGGTCGCCACCGAGGCATCGCCGCCGAGCGCGACGCCGATCGATCCCTTCCAGGTCGCGTCCTGCAGCGTGTCGCGATGGTAGGTGATGGCCTGCGCCCAGCCGGCGGTGGGCGTGTACTGCGAGCCCACGTCCCCCGACATGGGGAGCACCACCGGACCGTTCGCGTTGGGCAGGTTGCACACCACGCCGATGTCGCGGCCGTCGGAGAAGCCGCCGGCTCGGCCGAGGGGCGACCCGAGTGCGTCGTCGAGCGGCAGGCCGAGCGAGAGGAGCAGGGGCCGGCTGCGATAGTACGCGCCGGCCGCGTCGTGGCGCCCGTCGATCAGCGATCCGAGGATGCACTGGGCGACATCATGCCCGCGCGCCGAGAACTGGTAGAGGACCACATGGTCCTTGGGGACCGTGGCGCGGTTGCGGTTCGTCGCCTCTTCGACCTCATCGAGGGAGCGGGAGACGAGGACGTTGTATGCGATGCGACGCCAGTCGAAGCCGGCGAGGGGTTTGCGAGGCATTGCAGGAATCTGGGGAGGGGCGGGGGCATGGGGAACCGGCCCCCGCCGGGAATCCCGGGGCGGCTTATCTTATCGGCATGTCCACGCCCCTCGTTCTCTCCGAACTGCACGACGGCGTCCTCGTGCTGATGCTGAACCGGCCGGACGTGCTGAACTCGTTCACGCTGGCCATGGCCGCCGAGCTGCAGGCGGGCCTCGCGCGCGCCGCGCGCGACCCCGAGGTGCGCGCGGTGCTGCTCACCGGCAGCGGTCGCGGGTTCTGCGCCGGCCAGGATCTCCAGGAGGCCCTGCCGAAGGATGGCGGGCCCATGCCCGACATCAGCGAGATCGTCCGCGCGAGCTACAACCCGATCATCCTCGCCATCCGCCAGCTGGAGAAGCCGGTGGTGTGCGCGGTGAACGGGGTGGCCGCCGGGGCCGGCGCCAACCTCGCCTTCGCGTGCGACCTCACGATCGCCGCCGAGGAGGCGGTCTTCGTCGAGAGCTTCGCCAAGCTGGGCCTGATCCCCGACACGAGCGGCACGTTCTTCGTGCCGCGCCTCGTCGGGCCGCAGCGCGCGACGGGGATGTTCTTCCTCGCGGAGAAGATGCACGCGGCCAAGGCGAAGGAGTGGGGACTGATCTGGGAGGTGGTGCCCTTCGCGCAGCTGCACGAGGTGTCGCTGCATCTCGCCAAGCAGCTCGCGTCGCAGGCGACGCGCGGGTTCGGTCTCACCAAGCGCGCGATGAACGCGTCGTGGGGCAACACGCTGGAGCAGCAGCTCGAGGTGGAAGCGCAGCTGATGCAGCAGGCGGGCCGCACCGCCGACTACGAGGAGGGCGTGCGCGCCTTCCTCGAGAAGCGGAAGCCCACCTACACCGGCACCTGACGCGATGCCGCTCGGGAAGGGGACGGTCGTCGGCGTGGTGGGCGCCGGCGCGATGGGCGCGGGGATCGCGCAGGTGGCGGCCTCGCGCGGTCACGACGTGTACCTCGCCGATGCGGCTCCCGCTGCGCTCGAGCGCGCGCGCGACGGCCACGCCAAGGCGATGGCCCGCGAGGTGGAGAAGGGACGCCTCACGCGCGAGGCCGCCGATGCGGTGCTCGCGCGCCTCACGTACGTCGAGGGCGTCTCCACGGCGGCCCTGCGCTCGTTCGCGCGCTGCGACCTCGTGATCGAGGCGATCATCGAGGACGTCGGCGCCAAGCAGACGCTGTTCCGGGCGCTCGAGGCGCACATCGCGAGGGACGCGGTGCTCGCGACCAATACGTCCTCGCTGTCGGTCGCCGCGATCGCCGGTGCGTGCGAGCAGCCGGAGCGGGTGGTGGGGATCCACTTCTTCAATCCCGCGCCGGTGATGCCGCTCGTGGAGATCATCCCGGCGATCACCACCGCGCCCGAGGTCGCGACGGCGGCGCGTGCCCTCGTCGACTCATGGGGCAAGATCACCGTCGCCGCGACGGACACGCCGGGCTTCATCGTGAATCGCATCGCGCGACCGTTCTACGGCGAAGCGCTGCGCATCCTCGAGGAGCGCCTCGCCGACGCCGCGACCATCGACTGGGCGATGAAGGAGATCGGCGGCTTCCGCATGGGACCGTTCGAACTCATGGACTTCATCGGCAACGACGTGAACTTCGCCGTCACCAGCTCGGTGTTCGAGGCGATGTTCTACGACCCGCGCTACCGCCCGGCGCTCACGCAGCGCCGGCTCGTCGAGGCCGGACTGCTGGGCCGCAAGGCGAAGCGCGGCTACTACGATTACCGCGACGGTGCCGTGATGCCCGAGCCGACGAAGGACCCGGCGCTCGGCCGCGTGATCGTCGATCGCGTCCTCGCCATGCTCGTGAACGAGGCGGTGGATGCGGTGCAGCTCCGCGTCGCGTCGCCCGCGGACATCGAACTCGCGATGACGAAGGGCGTGAACTATCCCAAGGGGCTCCTCGCCTGGGGCGATGAGCTCGGCGCCGGCGCCGTGCTGGCCACCCTCGAAGCACTCCAGACGGAGTACGGCGAGGACCGCTACCGTCCCAGTCCGCTGCTGCGCCGCACGGCGAAGAGCGGAGGCAAGCTCCTCACATGACCGGCAATCCCACACCGCGCCGCGGCACCACCTTCATCCCCCGCATCCCGTCACCCGACGAGGCAGCGGGCGGTGCCGCGCCGCCGCCCGCCGACGCCGATCCCCGCCACGAAGCCGACGAGCACGCGCGTGACGTGGTCGGCCGCATGCTCGACCGCGATGCCTTCTCCCGGTGGCTCGGCGTCGAGGTCGTCGAGATCGCCGACAAGCGCGCGGTGATCCGCATGACCGTCCGCCCCGAGATGGCCAACGGCTTCGGCTACGCGCACGGCGGCATCGCCTTCGCCTTCGCCGACAGCGCGCACGCCTTCTGCAGCAACTCGGCGGGCGAGATCAGCGTCGCCACCGACTGCCACATCTCGTATCCCGCGGCGATCAAGGTCGGCGACGTGATCACCGCCACCGCGGAGCAGCGCACCGAGAGCAACCGGCTCGGGTTCAGCGACATCGTCATCCGGAACCAGGACGGACTGGTCGTCGCGCTCTTCAAGGGCACCGTCTACCGCACCCGCAAGCCGCTCCCGTGATGCCTCCCACGCCCGCCGCCTACCTCGTCGACGGCGTCCGCACGCCGATCGGCAACCTCGGCGGCGCGCTCGCCGCCGTCCGCGCCGACGACCTCGGCGCGCACGCGATCCGCGCCCTCATGGCCCGGCATCCCACCCTCGATCCCGGTCGCGTCGCCGATGTGGTGATGGGCTGCGCCAACCAGGCCGGTGAGGACAACCGCAACGTGGCGCGGATGGCGCTGCTGCTCGCGGGCCTCCCCGTCACGGTGCCGGGGGAGACGATCAACCGGCTCTGCGCCTCGGGACTGAGCGCGGTGGCCAACGCGGCGCGCGCCATCAAGGTGGGCGAAGGCGACTTCCACATCGCCGGCGGCGTGGAGTCGATGACGCGCGCCCCGTACGTCCTCTCCAAGGGCGCGACGCCCTTCGCGCGCGACATGCAGCTGTTCGACACGTCCCTCGGCTGGCGGTTCGTCAATCCGGCGATGAAGGCGATGCACGGCACCGACTCCATGGGCGAGACGGCGGAGAACGTCGCCGCGCAGTACGGGGTGTCGCGCGCCGACCAGGACGCGTTCGCGCTGCGCTCGCAGCAGCGCGCGACGGCGGCGCGCGCGGCGGGCCGGCTCGCCGAGGAGATCGCGCCGGTGGAGATCGCGGGCAAGAAGGGCACGACGCGGGTGGAGCAGGACGAGTTCATCCGTCCGGACACCACGATGGAGATCCTCGCCAAGCTCAAGCCGGCGTTCCGGCATGACGGCCAGGGCTCGGTGACCGCCGGCAACGCGTCGGGCCTGAACGACGGGGCCGCCGCGCTCCTGCTCGCGAGCGAGGCGGGCGTGAGGGACGCGAAGCTCACGCCGCTCGCGCGCGTGGTCGCGAGCGCGGCGGCCGGGGTGGAGCCCCGCATCATGGGCATGGGGCCGGTGCCGTCCACCCGGAAGGTGCTCGCGCTCGCCGGGCTCACGATCGACCGGATGGACGTGATCGAGCTCAACGAGGCGTTCGCCGCGCAGGGACTCGCCTGTCTCCGCGAGCTCGGCGTCGCCGACGATGACGGTCGCGTGAATCCCAACGGCGGCGCCATCGCGATCGGCCATCCGCTCGGGATGAGCGGCGCGCGGCTCGCGCTGACCGCGGCGCGGGAGCTGCAGCGCCGGAACGGCCGCTTCGCCCTCTGCACGATGTGCATCGGCGTGGGGCAGGGCTTCGCGCTGATCCTCGAACGCGCGTGACCGCGCGCGACGACTTCTATGCGCCGCGCCGCGGCGCCATGGCCGACACGGGAGCGTACGCCGGCTTCCTCCTCGGTTTCTTCGGCGCCGCACCGTTCGGATGGAACGCGCTCACGTCGTCGTTCGAGGACTACGGTGACGCGACGATGGGGGTCATCAGGTTCGCCGGCACGCTCATCGTCGCCGGGCTCGTGACGGGGGTCGCAGGGTACGCGGTGGGCGCGCTCACCGGGCGCCTCTGGGAGGCGCGCCACCGGGCCGCGAACCCCCGGGTGAAGCCCGAGGCCGGCCCCGACATGGCGACGCTCACGGCGGCACGGCCCGAGGACACGGTCGCGGCGGTCGCGAGGGCGTGGCAGCGGCAGGCGAAGGAGGCGAGCCGGGCGAGCGCGGCGCCGGGGACCGACGCCGCGGAGCGCGCGGACACGCCGAGCCTCGACCGCTTCGAGTCGCCTGACGAGCTGCGCGAGTTCCGGCACGGCCGCCTCGAGCTCGTGCGGTCCGCCGGGACGGTGCTCGGGCGCCTCACGTGCGCGGCGGGATGGCGGTGGTCGCGCGACATCGGCGCGATGCTCCAGGTGGAGCGCCATCGCGAGGCGCTCGCCGGCCTCGTGCTCGAGGGCTCCATGCAGGTCACCTCCGCCGACGGAGTCGTCCACGCGCTCGTGCCGGGGACCATCTTCGATCTCCCACCGGCCGCGCACGACCTCGAGGTGATCGGGCCCACGCCCGTCGTGGCGATCCTGTTCTCCGGTGCCGAACGGTTCGCGCCGCACCCCTCCCACGCGCCGGTCGCATGATCTACGCCTTCGACGGCTTCATCCCCGTGGTGCACGAGAGCGCGTTCGTGCATCCGCAGGCGGCAGTGACCGGCAACGTCATCATCGGCCGCGACGTGTACATCGGCCCCGGCGCGGCCATCCGCGGCGACTGGGGCGGCATCGTCATCGAGGATGGCTGCAACGTCCAGGAGAACTGCACGGTGCACATGTTCCCCGGCGTCACGGTGGTACTCGAACGCGGCGCGCACATCGGCCATGGGGCGATCGTGCACGGCGCGCGCATCGGGGCCAACGCGCTCGTCGGCATGAATGCGGTGATCATGGACAACGCGACGATCGGCGCGGGGAGCATCGTCGGCGCCCTCGCCTTCGTGCCGGCCGAGATGCAGGTGCCGGAGCGCTCGGTGGTGGTGGGGAACCCGGCGAAGGTGGTGAAGCAAGTGAGCGACGAGATGCTCGCCTGGAAGTCCGAGGGGACCGCGCTCTATCAGCAGCTGCCGGCCGCGATGCGCGCGACCTGGCGCGAGGTGGAGCCGCTGCGCGCGGTCCCCGCCGACCGCCCCACGCAGTCGGCGGTGCTCAAGACCTGGAACGAGACCAAGGGGAACTGACCCGATGCAGACGCTCAAGAACTACGCCCAAGGCCAGTGGATCGAGGGCACCGGCAAGTCCGCCACGCTGTTCCATGCCGTGACGGGCGAGGCGATCGCCGAGACGTCGAGCGGCGGACTCGACTTCAAGGCGATGGCGGAGTACGCGCGGCAGGTCGGCGGGCCCAAGCTCCGTGCGCTGACGTTCCACCAGCGCGCCGCGCTGCTCAAGGCGCTCGCCAAGCACCTGCTCGAGCGGAAGGACGCGTTCTACGCGCTCAGCGCCGCCACCGGTGCCACCAAGGCGGACAGCTGGGTCGACATCGAGGGTGGCATCGGCACGCTCTTCGCCTACTCGAGCCGCGGCCGCCGCGAGTTCCCCAACGAGACGTTCCATGTGGAAGGACCGCAGGAGGTGCTCTCCAAGGGCGGCACGTTCGCGGGCCGGCACATCTGCGTCCCGCTCGAGGGCGTCGCGATCCACATCAACGCGTTCAACTTCCCCTGCTGGGGGATGCTCGAGAAGCTGGCGCCCGCGCTGCTCGCGGGCGTGCCGTGCATCGTGAAGCCGGCGACGGCGACGAGCTACCTGACCGAGCTGATGTTCCGCGAGATGATCGCGTCGCGGATCCTGCCCGAGGGATCGATCCAGCTCATCTGCGGCAGTGCCGGCGACCTGTTGAGCCATGTGACCGAACAGGACGCGGTCGCCTTCACCGGCAGTGCGGCGACCGGGCAGATGCTGAAGGAGAGCAAGGCCGTCGTCGCGCACTCGGTGCGCTTCAACATGGAGGCGGACTCGCTCAACTGCTCGATCCTCGCGCCCGACGCCGTGCCGGGCACCGAGGAGTTCGACCTCTTCATCAAGGAGGTCGTCCGCGAGATGACCACCAAGGCCGGGCAGCGGTGCACCGCGATCCGCCGCACGATCGTCCCTGCCGGCCTGGAGGAGGACGTGGTGAAGGCGCTCACCAAGCGGCTCGCGACCACCACGATCGGCGACCCGTCGGTGGAGGGCGTGCGCATGGGTCCGCTCGCGAGTCGCGGGCAGGTGCGCGACGTCGGGGCCGCCGCCGCGCGGATCAAGGAAGCGGGCGAGGTGGTCTTCGGCGGCGGCGACTTCGCGGTGGTCGGCGCCGACCGCGACAAGGGCGCCTTCTTCGGCCCCATGCTCGTGGTCTGCGACCAGCCGCTCGGCCGCAGCGAGCCGCACGACATCGAGGCGTTCGGTCCGGTGAACACCGTGATGCCGTACCGCACCCTCGACGAGGCCGTCGAACTCGCCCGGCGCGGTCGCGGGTCGCTCTGCGGCTCGCTCTTCACCGCCGATGCCGCCACCGCGCGCCGGGTGGTGCTCGGCGTCGCGCCGTACCACGGCCGACTCATGGTGCTCGACCGGTCGAGCGCGAAGGAGAGCACCGGGCATGGTTCGCCGCTCCCCAACCTCGTGCACGGCGGCCCGGGACGCGCGGGCGGCGGGGAGGAGATGGGCGGCGCGCGCGGTGTGCTCCACTACATGCAGCGCACCGCGGTGCAGGGGAGCCCGAGCATGCTCACCGCGATCACGCGCGAGTGGAGCGCCGGCGCGGCCCAGCGCACGAGTGACGTGCACCCGTTCCGGAAGACGTTCGACCAGCTGGAGGTCGGCGATACCCTCGTCACCGGCACCCGCACCATCACGCTCGACGACATCGTCGCCTTCGCGAACCTGAGCGGCGACCGGTTCTACGCGCACATGAGTGACGAGGAGGCGCGCACCAACGGCGTCTTCACCGGTCGCGTGGCGCACGGCTACTTCATCGTCTCGGCGGCGGCGGGGCTGTTCGTGGACCCCGCGCTCGGCCCGGTCCTCGCCAACTACGGGATGGAGAGGCTCCGGTTCACCAAGCCCGTCTATCCCGGCGACACGATCAAGGTGCGGCTGACCGTGAAGCAGAAGACGGCCAAGGACACCCCCGAGGGGGGCATCCCGCAAGGTGTGGTGGAATGGGATGTCGAGGTGACGAACCAGGATGGGGAGGCGGTGGCCCTCTACTCCATCCTCACCCTCGTCAGGCGCTGAGCCGCATCGCGGCCCAGTAGCCTGCACCCGCCACCGCCGAGGTGAGCGCCGTCCCCCACGCGAGGTCGACGTACACCACGCGGGCGGGGAAGTCCTTGAGCAGGGCGAGCGACGTCAGGTCGAACGCCGCGTAGGCCGCGAGCCCGAACACGGCTCCCAGCGCCAGCGCCCGCGCGAGCGATTGCTTCTCGACCGCGGGCGCGACGCAGAGCACGACGATCGCCGCGACGTAGAGGAGATAGAAGAGCAGCGCCGCCCCCCATTGGACGTCCGGCCGCAGCAGGTGCCCCATCTGCGCGTTGTAGAACCCCTTCGCCACCACACCGAGCCAGGTGAGGTCGAGCGCGAAGAACACGACGATGCAGGCGGCGTACGTCTTGAGGTGCTGGGCGAGGCTCACGCGGCGCTCCCGGCGTGACCGGCGCGGGCGACCGGCCTCCTCACCGCGCGTCCCGCTGGATCCGGGCCGCCGTCGCCTGCACCTCGGTCAGCACGCGGAGCAGGTTGCCGCTCCAGATCTTCGCGATCTGCTCCTCGGTGTAGCCGCGGCGCACGAGCTCGAGCGTCACGTTGAAGGTCTCGCTCGCGTTGCGCCACCCGTCCACGCCGCCGCCGCCGTCGAAGTCCGAGCTGATGCCCACGTGGTCGATCCCGATGAGCTTCACGGCGTAGTCGATGTGGTTCGCGAAGTCGGCGACCGTCGCCATCGGGTCGGCCGGGTAGCGGCGCGCGGTGATGTCCTCCTGCGCGGCGAGGTACGCGTTGCGGCGGTCCTCGGGCAGTGCCTGCACCGACGCCTGCACCTCGCGCGGATTGGTCCCCGTCACGCCGTACTGCTTCCGCAGCGCGTCCACGGCCGCCTGTCGCTCGGCGTCGCGCGCCGGGTTGCACTTCACATAGCTGTTGAACGCCACCAGCTGCACCACGCCGCCGTTCCTCTTCAGGGCCAGCAGCTGCTCGTCATCGAGGTTGCGGCTGTGGTCGCAGAGCGCGCGCACGCCCGAGTGCGATGCGATGATCGGTGCCTTGGTGAGCTCGAGCGTCTGCATCATGCTCAGCTTGCTCGGGTGCGAGATGTCGATCATCACGCCCCACTTGTTGAGCTCGGCGATCGCCTGCCGACCCAGCGGGCTGAGGCCGTTCCACATCCAGACGCCGTCGCGCTCCCCGGTGTTGGAGTCGGAGAACTGGCTGTGTCCGTTGTGCGCGAGCGACATGTAGCGCCCGCCGAGGTCCGCGAACTGCTTGATGCGCGTCAGGTCGGTGCCGACCGAGAAGCCGTTCTCGATCCCGATGAAGATCACCTTCCGGCCGCTCGCGTAGATGCGGCGCGCATCGGCGGCCGTGCGCGCGAGGCCCACCCGCGTGGGCGCGAGCGAGTCGGTGAGCCGGTGCACCGCCATGAACTTCTCCATCGCCTGCGCGTACGCGGCGGCCATCGAGGCCGAGTCGATGGTGCGCGCCTGGCCGACGTAGACGATCAGGAAGGCCGCATCGAGCCCGCCCGCCTCCATCTTCGGGATGTCCACCTGGTTCCGGGCGACGCCGGTGACGTAGTTCGCCGAGTCGCGGCGGAACGCGGTGGGGCTGATGTCGACGTGCGTGTCGAGGGTCATCACGCGGTCGTGGATCGCGCGGGCGCGGGCGACCAGCGCGGGCTCATCGGTGGCCGCCGGTGCGGCCACCTGCGCGGCGGCGCGAGGGGCGCAGAGCGCGCCCAGGGCCACGGCGACGAGGGCGTGGGCACGAGCGGATCGCAGGAACGGTGACATCGAAGGGTCCGGTGATGGGTGCGGGAGCGGGACGCGGGTCCGGGGGACGACCGCCGTAAGTTGTCTCGCCCCCTGCCGCATCCGCTACGGCGCGGCCGCGTGCTCGCCTTACCGGACGCCACGCGTTACCATCCGACCAGACCCCATCCGGAGACCCGGCATGATCAAGCGCAACGCGTCGGCGCAGTGGAACGGCGACCTCAAGGGCGGCAACGGCTCCATCCGGCTCGGCAGCGGCGCCTTCGAGGGCAAGTACTCCTTCGGCACGCGCTTCGAGGGCGCACCGGGCACCAATCCCGAGGAGCTGCTCGGCGCGGCGCACGCCGGCTGCTTCTCCATGGCGATGTCGCTCGGGCTGGCGCAGGCGGGCCACACGCCGGTCCGCATCAGCACCACCGCGAACGTCCAGCTCGACAAGGTCAATGACAAGATGACCATCGTCGGGATCGAGCTCGTGACGGAGGCCGAGGTGCCCGGGATCTCGGCCGCCGACTTCCAGAAGGTCGCCGAGGCCACCAAGGAGGGTTGCATCGTCTCGCGCGCCCTCGCGAGCGTGCCGATGACGCTCAAGGCCACGCTCAAGTAGGCTCGAGTAGCGCGCGTCCCGCCGCGAAACCTCGTCCCGCCGGCCCGCGTACGCCCTGACGATGCCAAACCAGTTCCCCACGACACCCGCGCCGGGCACGGCGGCGCCCGGACAGACGGCGGTCGGCACGCCCTCGGCCACGCCGGCGCCGGCGGACGTGGCCTCCGCGCGCGAGGTGTATCTGGGGCTGCGCGAGAAGCGCGAAGTGCTCCGGAACGTGAAGAGCCGCCTGGAGGACGAGCGCGAGGAGATCGTGAACCAGCTCCGCCAGGGCACGGTGAGCGATGCCGACAAGGCGGGGCTCGACCAGCGGCTCGCGGGCGTCGACCAGCAGATCGCGAAGACGTCCATCGACATCGCCGAGGCGGATGCCCAGGTCGCGGCGGGGGCGGCCGTGCCGGGGGCCATCCAGGAGGAGCCGCGGAGCAATCCGTGGGAGTACGGGCCGCCGGTGGAGATCGTCGCCATGGGCCTCGCCATCACCGGGGCGCTGCTGCTCCCGGTCTCGCTCGCCTGGGCGCGCCGGCTCTGGCGCAAGGCCAACGTGGTCTCCGCCGTGCCGCCGGAGCTCAACGACCGGGTGGCAAGCATCGAGCGGAACCTCGAGACGGTGGCGCTGGAGATCGAGCGCATCGGCGAGGGGCAGCGATTCGTGACGCAGCTGCTGGCCCAGCGCGAGATGCCTGCGCCGGCCGTCCTGCCGTCCTCGGCCCGCCGCGACGGCGCCTGACCCGGGCGGTGTGACCGCCCGCACAGCCGGATGGCGCCTTTCCCGGGCATGCTTCGGGGTGCGGCGGGCCGGACTCGCACAATGTGACGGTGGGTGCGGCCAAAGGCCCCCACGCTGTTGCGACGGGCCTCTCCCGCCTGTCAATTCCGGGTCAAGCGATGGCAGTTCGTCTCAAGGGAGGCAGGGGATGTCGCACCACGCGGGCAGGCCGATCACTCGCCGGGGCTTCACCATCATCGAGTTGCTCATCGTGATGGTGATCTTCGGCACGATGGTGGCGTTCGCCGCGCCGAAGATCGATCCCGGGAAGTTCCGCGTGAACTCCTCCGTGCAGGTGCTCGGCACGACGATGCTGACCGTGCAGCGGCAGGCGATCACGCAGCAGCACGACATCATCGTGCGATTCGACACCGCCCAGCGCCGGCTGCGGATCCACGAGGACCGCGACAACGACGGCGTGGTGGACAGCGGCGAGCACGAGCGGTCGGTGCAGCTCGGCGAGGGCGTCGTCTTCGGCCGCGGGAACACGCCGGCGATGGCGATGGGCGGGAACGCGGTCGTCATCACGCGGCAGATCGGCGGGCTCCCGGGGGTCGTCTTCCACCGCGACGGCAGCGCGAGCGAGGCCGGCGGGTTCTACGTGACATCGATGGCCCAGGCGCAGAGCAACCGGAACCCCGAGCACACGCGGGCGGTGCAGATCGCGCGCGCCACCGGGCGCGCGAGCTGGTGGCGGTATCGCGGCAATGCCTGGGTGAAGGCGTTCTGATGCGCGCGCGCCGGCAGTCCCGCGAGGGGTTCACCCTCATCGAGATCGTCATCGCGATGGCGATCCTGCTGATCGTGATGCTCACGCTGATCACGCTCACCGCGCGCTCCGTGCACGTGGCGACGCTGTCCGAGCGCGAGCAGGCGGCGATGCAGCTGGTCACCGACCGCCTCGACGAGGTCCGCACCAATCCCAACTACGCGGGCCTCGACAGCATCTACGCCGGGACGGAGACGAGCTTCGCGACCCTCGCCGGCTTCACCCGTGTCACGACCGTCGTCCGCACGACGAGCGGCGGGCACAACTACAAGAAGGTCACCGTCCGCGTGACCGGCCCGGGCATCGCCACGGCCGTCGCGCGCACGGTCACCGTGGCGGCCCCATGACCCGCACAGCCCTCCGGTCGCGTCCCGGCATGACGCTGCTCGAGATGATGGTCTCGCTCCTCATCTTCTCGTTCGTGACCGCCGGCGCGATGCTCCTGCTCCGGTCCGAGAGCAAGAGCTTCAACCTCGGCGCCGAGCGCGTCGCGATGTACCAGAACGGCCGGTTCGCGGTGAACGAGATGGAGAAGGACCTGCGGACGTCCGGGGCCGGCGCCCCGGACATCCAGCCCCAGCTCGTGTACATCGCCGACAGCGTGATCGTGTTCAACGCGAACTACTGGACGAACACGGCGGGCGACGTGGAGGCGGTGTACTACAGCCCCGACGCGCCCGACAGCGCCGTCCAGGCGATGCGGACGACCTCGCAGATCACCATCCCGTACACGGCGATCTCGTATCCCGACACCAATTACCTGCTCGGCGTCGCGAACAGCGCGTCGGAGACGATCAGCTTCTGGTTCCGGCGCGATTCGAGCACGACGCGGACGGACGACTTCATCCTCTGGCGCCGGGTGAACACCCTCGCCCCCGAGGTCGTGGCGACGAGCGTGCTGCGCACCACCGGCCGTGCGTTCTTCGAGTACTTCCGCGTGTCGACCACGGCGGCGGGCGTGTCCTCCATGAGCCAGGTCGCGGCGAACGTGCTGCCGTGGCGACACACGCGCCCCATCCATCTCGCGATCAACGACACGGGGAGCTTCGCCCGCATCGACAGCGTGCGCGCCGTGCGCGTCAACTTCACCATCTCCAACGGGCTCACCGGCACGGCGGAGCGCACCCGGGCGCTGTCGCGCATGATCCGCCTGCCGAACATGGGGCTCGTCAACACGCGGAGCTGCGGCGACCAGCCGATCTTCTCGTCGACGATCACCGCGACCAACACGTTCGCCTCGGACAGCGTGACGCGCATCATCCGCCTGAGCTTCGCGCGGTCGGTGGACGAGGTGTCGGGCGAGCGCGACGTGGAGCGGTACGTCATCTGGCGGCGGCCCTCGTCGACGACGGACTGGGGCGACCCGTACGTCGTGCTCCCCGGCGGCTCGGCGACGATCGTCTACAGCGACGCGGCGATCACGAGCGGCGAGTCGTACTACTACGCGGTGTCGGCGCAGGACTGCACGCCGTCGCTGTCGTCGCAGCGCACCAGCAGCATGATCACCGTCCCATGAACGGAGTCCGCATGCATCCCCGCCCCCGTCTCCGGTCGCGACGCGGCATCGCCCTCATCGTGGTGCTGTTGATCGCCCTCGCTGTGGCCGCCATCGCCTCCGGCGCGACCTTCCTGAGCCTCAATACGTCGCTCGTCAGCACCTATCACAACCGGCTGAGCGTCCTCGAGACGGTGGCCGACGCGGGCCTCGAGCAGGGCCGGTCGGCGCTCAACGGCATCGACTCGCTCTATCCCGATTCCGGGTACGTCACGTACGAGAACGGCGTCACGCCGACGGACGCGAGCGGCGCCGCGATCACCGGCATCCGGCGCTGGACCTATCTGGGACCCACCGGCAACACGAGCGGCCAGTTCGGCGTGTTCGGGAGCATCGTGACCGTCGTCTCGGACTCCAAGGGCAATCGCATCGTCCGGCGGCTCGAGGTGTTCCAGGAGAGCTTCGCCAAGTACGCGTACTTCACCGACGTCGAGGGGTCGATCGTCTTCGGCGTCAACGACGTGCTGTACGGTCCCGTCCACTCGAACGACGGGATCACGATGCAGACCGGCTCCCCGGGCGCGACCTTCTGGGGACGCCTGAAGACCGCCTCGACCATCACCAACCGCTCGTCGGGCAACTACAACGCCGGCTATGAGGAGAACGCGGCGGAGATCCCGTTCCCCGAGGTGGCCGACCTGAACCGCCTGCTGGCCCAGGCGACGATCGGCGGCACCAACTTCACGAGCAGCACGGCCGGTGGCACCGGCCAGGCGTCGATGCGCATCGAGTTCGTGGCGCTCGACCTCAACGCGGACGGCGACAGCACCGACGCGGACGAGGGCTTCATGAAGATCTACAGCGTGGCGAACACCGCGAACTCGTGGTTCGTCACCGCCGACACCACCGGCGACTTCGGATCGAACGGTCTGAGCCAGTCGCGCAACTGCGGCCACACGCTCGCCAGCGGCACCGGCGCGCACGCCGCGTTCAAGACCTTCCGCCACCACACGGGCTCGTCCAACAGCTCGGACCAGCGCCCCTGGGCGCCGAACAACGGCCAGAACCGCAATTGCTATCTGGGCGGGTCGAACATCCTGAACGACTGGACCTCGCCGGCGGGCAGCTTCCTCGCGACCGACTCGCTCGGGTCGTGGCGCGCCTGGACCGGGACGGTGGATTCGCGCGTCACCACCGTGCGGCCGGCGGACGCGGCGTACCTGTGGCCCATCTCGCGCGCGCTCAACCCGAACTTCAAGGGCGTCATCCACGTCACGGGCAAGGTCGCGATCAGCGGCAAGGTGCGCGGGCAGATCACGCTCGCCGCGACGAACGACATCATCATCGTCGACAACCTGACGTACGTCACGAACCCCGGCGGCACCACTCCCTGCAACTCGCCGGTTCGCGACATGCTCGGGCTCTTCAGCGGCACGGACGTGCTGATGGCGGACAACCTGATCAACTCGCCGCAGCGCACGACCACGTCGGGCACGTACCGCACCTGGAACACGCGCGGCGGTGACGAGTACGTGCATGCCGTCGTGCTCGCGATCTCGAACTTCACCGTCGAGAACTACGACCAGGACCCGCAGGACGTCGAGGACTGCCAGGGCTCCAACGACGCGCGCGGGTGCCTCTTCCTGACCGGCGGCATCATCCAGTACCAGCGCGGTCCGGTGGGCCAGACCAACGGGCGCGGGTACATCAAGCGCTACCAGTACGATGCGTGCGCCGGCAACAACCCGCCGCCGTACTTCCCCACCACCGGGCACTTCGTGCGCGGGCACTACTACGAGATCGACCCCGTGAACTTCAACATCGCGACGTACTGGGCGCTGCTCATCCCGTCCTGACCGGCCCCCGCGGTGTGCGGCATCGACCCGGCCCCGGCGTCCCTGACGCCGGGGCCGCGTCGCATTGCGGCGGCGCGCCGGGCGCGGCAGGTTCCGGTTCATCGTCCGGCGCCGACCGCGCGTATGAGCCGCAGACGGTCCCTGAACCCTCACCAGTGCCCTCCGTGATCCCCATCGCCCGCTCCCTCCGCGCGGCCAGTGCGACGTTCGCCCTCGCGCTCGTCGCGGCCGCCGCGCTCCCCGCGCAGGACGCCCCCTTCATCGGCGTCCGCGTCGATGCCGACCGCAACAAGGTCCTCCTCGAGATCCCCGCCGCGCGGCTCGGCCAGGAGCTGATGCACCAGAGCGTCCTCGCCACCGGCGGCGGCAACGGGGCCCTCGGGCTCGACCGTGGCCAGACCGGCGGCAGCGCGATCATCCGGTTCGAGCGGCACGGCAAGCGGGTGCTCGTCACGCGCGACAACCAGAGCGTCCGCGCGATCGGCGCCAGCGAGGCCACCGCGCGCGCGGCCAGCGAAGCGTTCCCGACGAGCGTGGTGGCGTCGTTCCCCATCGAGAGCGAGGCCAACGGCACGCTCGTCGTCGACGCGACGAGCTTCTTCCTCTCGGACACCTACGGGATCGCCGAGAGCATCCGGCGCGCGCAGGGGGGCAACGCCCGCGTCGACGCCAACCGCAGCTGGATCGACGCGGCGCGCACCAAGGCCTTCCCCATCAACACCGAGATCCACGCGGTGCTGACGTTCGCGATCGACAACCCGGGACCGTCCATCCGTCGCGCGGCGCCGGATGCCGCCGCGCCGACCTTCGAGCTCCACCACTCGCTGGTGCAGCTGCCGTCGTCGCAGGGCTTCCGGCCGCGCCGGAGCGATGCGCGCTCGGGGCTCTTCGGCACCGGCTTCCAGGATTTCGCGCAGGGCTTCGATGAGCTGTACCGCGGGGGCTATGCCAATCGCTGGCGCCTGGTTCCGAAGGATCCCGCGGCGTACCTGCGCGGCCAGCTCACGGAGCCGGTGACGCCGGTCGTGTACTATCTCGATCCGGGCATCCCGGAGCCGTATCGCACCGCGTTCCTGCAGGGCGGCAACTGGTGGAACAAGGTGTTCGAGGCGGCGGGCTGGAAGAACGGCTTCCAGGTGAAGGAGCTCCCCGCCGGCGTCGACCCGATGGACGCGCGGTACAACCTCGTCTACTGGGTGCACCGCGCGGGCCCCGGACCGTCGGTCGGGCCGTCGTTCTCCGATCCGCGCACCGGGGAGATCGTGCGCACCGTGGTGCGCATGGACGCGTGGCGCTCGCAGATCGACTACAACATCTATGCGGGCCTGCTCCCGGCGGCCGGCGGCAACCACAACGTCGCGCCGGAGGAGTTCGCGATGATGCGCCGCCGCCAGCACGTGGCGCACGAGATCGGCCACACGATCGGCTTCGGGCACAACTACATCGCGCACGTCTCCGACCGCGCGTCGGTGATGGACTATCCGTTCCCGCTCATCACCGTCAACGCGAACGGCACCCTCGACCTCTCCAAGGCGTGGCGGCCGTTCGCCGGCGGCTGGGACTCGCTCGCGGTGCGCTACGGCTACACGTGGTATCCCGACGCGGCGAGCGAGGCGAAGGGCCTCGACGCGATCGTCGCCGAGGGCATCCGCCGCAACCTGCGCTTCGTGGGCGACCAGCACGCCGACGCGGCCGGCTCCATACCCGAGGTCACGCGCTGGGTGGAGGGGAAGACCAGCTTCGACGCCGTCGAGCGCACGACCGCGGTGCGCCGCATCGGCATCGAGAAGTTCAACGAGACCGCGATCAAGCCGGGGGAACCGCTCTACCTCCTCAACATGCGCTTCGCGCACGTGTACCTGCACCACCGGTACTCGCTCGAAGGGCTCGTGAAGAACGTCGGCGGGATGGACTTCCGGTATGCCTACCGCGGGGACGGCCAGCCGCCCACGACGATCATCCCGGCGGCGCAGCAGCGGCGCGCGCTGACGATGGCGCTCGACGCGCTCGAACCGGCCGCGCTCGCGGTGCCCGAGCGGGTGCAGGCGCTGATGGTCCCGCTGCCGCCCGGCGGCGACCCGCAGTTCATGTGGATGGAGACCGCGGCCGGCACCGCGTTCGACGAGATCTCGCTCGCGGGCGGCCTCGCGACCGAGGTGATCGAGGGCCTCATGCACCGCGAGCGGCTGGCGCGCGTGGTGCTGTTCCGCGCGCGGGACGCGCAGAACCCGTCGCTCGACGAGGTGCTGCAGACCATCGTCGACCGCACGTGGGGCGCTGCGGTCTCCGACGATCCGCACGTGCAGTCGCTCCGGCGCACGGTGCAGCGCGTGGTGCTCAACACGCTGCTCGACCGGGCGGGCGACAAGGACGCGCTGCCCGACGTGCGGCAGGTGAGCGAGCTGCACCTCCAGCAGCTCGGGGAGCGCATCGCGGCGATGAGCGGCGGGTCGCCCGCCGACCGTGCGCTCCGCGCCGCGGCCAAGCGCGAGATCGACCGCTACTTCGACGGCGACGACGATCCGGCCAAGCGGACCCGCTTCACCGTGATCCCGCTGCCCTGGCCCTGAGCCGCCACACCGCGGCCGCAGCGGGGTAGCACCGACCGCGGGGGACCGGCGAGACGCCGGCTCCCGCGGTCGGCGCATCCGGGCGCCTGCATTAAGTGTTGATGAAGCCCGGTGCGCGCGCGCGGTCCCGGCGCCATCGTCGTGACGGTGCAACGATTCGCACCGACGCAGTGTCTCACCCCGTGTCCGCACCCCACCACGAGGTCCGAATGCCGTTCGTCCGCTCGCGCCGCACGCTCATCGTGCTGGCCCTGCTCATCATCGGCGCGCCGACGGCCTGGCTGCTCGCGCGCCCCGCGACCGACGAGGGGAGCGCGCTCGAGACCGCGGTGCGGGAGGGCGACTTCAGCGTGACCGTGACGACCGCGGGTGAGTTGCGCGCGAGCTCGGCGGTCAACATCCAGGGTCCTGCCGAGATGCAGCGCGCCGGCGCCTTCCAGGTGAAGATCGCCTCGCTCATCCCCGAGGGCACGGTGGTCAAGGAAGGCGACGTGGTCGCCGAGCTGGACCGCTCCGCGCTCGCGCAGCGCCTGCAGGAGACGACCCTCGCGGTGCAGAAGGCCGAGGCCGTCACCGAGCAGGCGATGCTCGACTCGACGCTCAACCTGTCGAAGGCGCGCGAGGACATGCGGACCATGGAGCTCGCCCTCGAGGAGAAGCGCCTCGCCAAGGAGCAGGCGGTGTACGAGGCGCCGACCATCCGCCGCCAGGCGGAGATCGACCTCGAGAAGGCCGAGCGCGCGCTCGCGCAGGCGAAGATCGACTACAAGACGCGCGTGGAGCAGGCGCAGGCCAAGATGCGCGAGGTCGGGGCCGACCTGCAGCGCCAGAAGAACCAGCTCGAGATCGTCCAGCAGGTGATGGGCGCCTTCACCATCAAGGCGCCGTCCCCGGGCATGGTGATCTACCAGAAGGAATGGAACGGGAAGAAGCGCGCGGTCGGCTCGCAGATCGGCGCATGGGACCCGACGGTCGCGACGCTCCCGGACCTCTCCAAGATGGAGTCGATCACCTACGTGAACGAGATCGACATCAAGAAGGTGGCGGTCGGGCAGGCGGTCTCGCTGACGCTCGACTCCGACCCCACCAAGCGCCTGAGTGGTCGCGTGATGCAGGTCGCGAACGTGGGCGAGCAGCGCCCCAACACCGACGCGAAGGTCTTCGAGGTGAAGGTCCTGCTCAGCGGCAGCGACACGACGCTCCGTCCGGGCATGACCACCGGGAACGCGATCGAGACGACGGTGCTCAAGAACGTCCTGTCGGTGCCGCTCGAGGCGGTGACGACGATCGACAACGTCCCCTACGTCTTCAAGCGCAGCGGCGGCCGGATCATCAAGCAGGAGGTCGAGACCGGCGCGATGAATGACGACGCAGTCGTGATCGTGAAGGGCGTCGCGGCGGGCGAGACGGTGCTGCTCGCGCCGCCGGAGAACGCGGCGGCGATGACGGCCGAGCGGTTGCCGGGGTCCACGCGCGGCCTCGCGCCGGCGGCCGGCGACTCGTCGAAGGCGGCACGGACGGTCCCGCGTGGGCCCTGAGACGGCTGATGAAGCGCGCGGCGCGGACGCGCCGCCGCCGGCCGGCAAACGGAGCTTCGCGGAGTGGCGTGCGTACTGGACCTCGCACGTGCTCTTCGCGCTCCGCACCGCCATCGAGGCCGTCGCGCACAATCGCCTGCGCGCAGGCCTCACGTCGCTCGGCATCCTGTTCGGCGTCGCCTCGGTCATCGCGATGCTCGCCATCGGCAAGGGCGCCGAGTCGGAGATCCTCGAGCAGATGCGGCTGCTCGGCTCCAACAACGTCCTCATCCGGCCGTACGAGGAGCAGAAGGAAGGGAACGCCGAGGACGACGCCACGGCGTCGAAGCAGCCCAAGCGCTACACGCCGGGGCTGACGTTCCGCGATGCGGACGCGATCGCGCGCACGGTGCCCGGGCTGGACGCGGTGAGCGCGGAGGTGGTGGTGAACTCGACCATCACGCGCGAGGGGCGGCGCCGGTCGGGGAAGGTGGTGGGCGTCGACAGCACCTACTTCCGCCTGCTCAACATGCCGCTCGCCGCGGGGACGGGCTTCAGTGCCGCGCATCTCGCCGACGCGCGGCCGGTGGCGGTCATCGGGCATGGCGTGCGGCAGCGCTTCTTCACCACCGAGGACCCGATCGGCAAGCCGATCAAGGTCGGTGAGACGTGGCTCACCGTCGTCGGGGTGCTGGCGGACCGCCAGGTCGCCGGCGAGAACGCCGACCGGCTCGGGCTCCGCGACGTGGGCATGGACGTGTTCGTGCCGCTCCACACCATGCTCCGTCGCTTCCGCGACCGGGCGCAGGTGACCACGCGCGACATCGAGGCCGCCGCCCGCGCGCGCGGGCAGGAAGGCGTCGTGGTCGTCGGCGGGCAGAACGAGGAGCCGTCGGAGGAGGTCAAGCAGGAGCGCGCCAACGCCAACCAGCTCGACCGGATCGTCGTGCGCGTCGCCGACTCGCGGCACGTGCCGCAGGTCGCCGATGTCGTGCGCCGGATGCTCGAGCGGCGGCACAACGGCGTGGTGGATTACGAGATCACCGTTCCCGAACTGCTGCTCAAGCAGGAGCAGCGCACGCGCACGATCTTCAACGTGGTGCTCGGCGCCATCGCGAGCATCTCGCTGATCGTCGGCGGCATCGGCATCATGAACATCATGCTCGCGAGCATCCTCGAACGCATCCGCGAGATCGGCGTCCGCCGCGCGATGGGGGCGACGCAGCGCGACATCCTCGCGCAGTTCCTCGCGGAGGCGGTGCTCATCAGCGTCGCGGGCGGCGTGGCGGGGATCCTCGTCGGCGCCGGCCTGAGTCTCGGGATCGAGAAGTTCGCCGGCATCCGCACGCTGGTGTCGTCGCTCAGCGTCATCGTCGCGTTCGGCGTGTCGCTCACGACCGGCCTCGTGTTCGGGATCGTCCCCGCCTGGCGCGCCGCGCGTCAGGACCCCGTCGTCTGCCTCCGGTACGAGTGATGAAGCTGCCCTCCTCGCTGCGGCGCGCGTGCGCCGGCCTGGTCCTGCCCCTCGCGCTCACGCTGCCCGTCGCGCTCCACGCGCAGGCGGGGCCGCTCCGCCTCACCCTCGCCCAGGCCATCGCGCGCGCGCAGGAGCAGGGCCTCACGGCGAAGGCGGCCCGCGCGTCGCGCGATGCCGCGCGGCAGCGGGACCGGGCGTTCACGTCGGGGCTCTACCCGCAGCTCGCGCTCACCGGGACCGTCCCCAGCTACAACCGGTCGATCATCCCCGTCGTCCAGCCCGACGGGTCGACCCTCTATCGCCCGCAGGAGCAGAACGAGTCGTCGATGCAGCTGGCGATGACGCAGCGGCTGCCGTACGTGGGCGGGGACCTCTTCGTGAACTCGTCGCTCTCGCGGCTCGACCGCGTGGGCACCACCTCGTCGCGCACCTTCTCCTCCACGCCGATGCTGGTCGGCATCCGGCAGGACCTCTTCCGGCCCAACCGCCTGCGGTGGGACTCGCGCATCCAGGAGCTCTCGGCCGAGTCGGCGGAGCGGACCTACAAGGAGGCCATGGAGGAGGTCGCGATCACGGCGGCGAACGCGTTCTTCGACTATCACACCGCGCGCCTCGGCCTGCTCAACGCCGAGGCGAATGCGTCGGTGAACGACACGCTCTACTCGCTGAACAAGGGGCGGTTCGAGGTCGGCAAGATCGGCGAGAACGACCTGCTGCAGAGCGAACTCGCGCTCCTGCGTGCGCGCGTCGCGCTCGACGGCGCCAAGCTCGAGCACGACCGCACGCTCGCGGCGCTCCGGCTCGTGCTCGACCTGCCCACGGGCACGCCGCTGGAGATCGTCGTGCCGGTCGAGATCCCCGAGGTGGAGGTCGACACCACCGTGGCCGTCGCGCAGGCGCTGCGGAACCGCGCCGCGGCGGTCGACCTGGAGCTGCAGGAGGTGCAGGCGGACCGCCAGGTGAGCGAAGCGCGCTTCGGGACGGGACCGGGGGCGTCGCTCCAGGCCTCGATGGGCTTCAACCAGACCGCCGGCGTCCTCGACGAGGCCTACCGCGACCTGCGCGAGGCCCAGCGCGTGAACCTCTCCGTCTCCATGCCCCTCGTGCAGTGGGGCGGCCGGAGCGCCCGCATCCAGGCCGCGCGCCTCGACGGCACCCGCGTGGAGCACACCACGCGCCAGGCGCGCGAGCAGCTCCGGCAGGATGCACACTTCGCGGCCCTCGGCCTCGCCCAGGCACGGCGCTCGCTCACCATCGCGGCCAAGGCCGACACCGTGGGCGCCAAGCGGTTCGAGGTCGCCAAGAACCGATACGTCATCGGCCGCATCGGGATGGACAACCTGTACCAGGCCCAGAGCGAGAAGGACGGCGCGCTGCTCGCGTACCTGCAGGCCCTGCGGGGCTACTGGGTCGCGTACTATCGTGTCCGGCGCGTGACGATGTACGACTTCGCGGCGGGCGTCTCGCTGCGCTAGCTTCTGCGCATGGAACGCCGCCGCTTCGTCACCGACATCGCCCGCTACGCCGCGCTGTGCGCGGCCGTCCCCAACGACTGGAGGATCACCTGGCGGCCGCGCTTCGCCGATGATCCGTTCGCCCTCGGTGTCGCGAGCGGCGATCCCACGAACACCGGTGCGGTGCTGTGGACCCGGCTCGCGCCCAAGCCGTACGAGCCCGAGGGCGGCATGCCGGGGAATCGCCCGATCGTCAGCTGGGAGGTCGCGGACGACGAGGCCTTCACCGCGGTCGTGAAGCGCGGGCGGTACACCGCCGCGCCCGAGCTCGCGTACAGCGTGCACGTCGAGGTCGACGGCCTCGCGCCGGACCGGTGGTACTTCTATCGCTTCCGTTCGGGCGACGCGACGAGTCCGGTCGGGCGCGTCCGCACGACCCCCGCCGACGGGGCGATGACCCCGCTCCGCCTCGGCGTCGCCTCGTGCCAGAACTACGAGAACGGCCTCTTCACGGCGCTCGGCCACCTCTCGCGCGAATCGCTCGACCTCGTCTCGCATCTCGGGGACTACATCTACGAGCGCTCGGGCGTGGACACCGATGTCCGCAAGCACTTCGGCCTCGAGGTGCGCACCGTCGAGCAGTATCGCACGCGGTACGCGCAGTACAAGCTCGATCCGGCGCTCCAGGCCGCGCACGCGCTCTGCCCGTGGCTCGTCGTGTGGGACGATCACGAGGTGGACAACAACTACGCGGGCGAGGTCGGCGAGAACGTGATGGAGTCGGCCGAGCAGATGCGCGCGCGGCGGGCCGCAGGGTACCAGGCGTGGTGGGAGCACCAGGCGGTGCGCGTCCCGCGCGCGAAGTCCTGGGCCGACCTCACCATCCGCCGCACCACCGACTGGGGTGCGCTCGCCCGTTTCTGGATGCTGGACACGCGGCAGTACCGCGATGACCAGGCGTGCGGCGACGGGACCGTCGCCGTGCCGTGCGGCGAGTGGGCCAATCCGTCGCGCACCATCATGGGCGCGCAGCAGGAGAAGTGGCTGGTCGATGGCCTCGGGGTGAGCCGTTCGCGCTGGCAGGTGCTCGGTCAGCAGGTGCCGCTCGCGCCGTGGGACAACGCCGCCGGCCCCGAGACGCGCGCCTACATGGACGGATGGGCCGGCTACCCGGTCAACCGCGACCGACTGCTCAAGGCGATCGCCGAGAAGGCGAGGAACCGCACGGTGGTCCTCACCGGGGACGTGCACTCCAACTGGGTGCACGAACTGCACGCGGGGTTCGATCGCCCGGATCGCGCCCTGATCGGCGCGGAGTTCGTCGGCACGTCCATCGCGTCCGGCGGCGACGGCGAGGCCGCATGGCGCGGCTCGGCCGAGGTGATGCCGGAGAACCCGCACGTGAAATGGCACACGGCGCGTCGCGGCTACATGGTCTGCGACATCAAGCCGGACGCCTGGACCACCGAGTACCGCGAGGTCGCGTACATCTCGCGGCCGGGTGCGCCGGTGACGACGCCGTCGCGCTGGCTGGTCGAGCACGGCAAGCCGGGCGTCCGCCGGCTCTAGGGCGTGGCGCAACGGGCGCGAGCCCGCAGGCGCTCAGGGACGCTTCGGCTCGAGCAGGGCCTGCACCTCGCGGTCGGCCGCCACCTGCCGATCCACCGCGGCGCCCATCTCGCGGACCTTGTCGAGTTCCGCGGTCATCGCCGCGGGCGCGAGCTGGTGGACCGAGACGCGCAGCAGGTCGAGCCGGATGGCCTCGAGCGCGCCGATCGCATCGACTCGCGCCGCCGCGCCCGCGTCGGGGCCGACGCCGGCGGATATGGGGACCGCCTCGCGCGTCGCACGTGCCTCGAGTGCGGCGATGAGGTCGAGCATGTCCGGCGCGATCGCCGCGCGCGTCGCCGCGGGCAGCGCGAGGTAGAGGTCGCGCGCCGCCTGCCCGAGCGCGATCGCCGTCGGCTCGGGGCCTTCGAGCGCCGCCGTGGTCGCCACCGGACCGAGCTTCACGCCGCCGAGCCTGAACACCCAGCGGCCGAGCCAGCCGCCGAGCAAGCGGCTGCTGAGGGGCCGCGTCGATGCGGCGGCATCGAGCTGCAGGGCGGTGCGGATCGCGAGCGTCGGCAGCGCGACGAGGCCCGCGACGCCGACGAGCGTGAACCACCCCGCGTTGTCGGCGAACGCGAGCGCGAGCGACGCGGCCGTGCCGACCACCGTGCCGCCGAGCACGTACAGATGCTCCCGGCGCTGGGAGCGGTCGATCGCTCCGCTCGCCGCGCGCTCGTCCGCGCGTGCCGCGTCGTCCGCGACCTGCGCATGCGTGAGGCGCGCGTGCGAGTAGCCGGCGCGAAGCATGCCGCGCGCCTGCGCGACGAGCCGCCAGAGCCGCGCCTTCGCGAGACCGGCGGTGAGCACGGCGATCACCGCGAAGACCGCTGACAGGATCGACGCGTCGAACGACACCGAACCCCGCCCGAGCCACGACACCAGCGGCAGGCCGATGGCCTCGGCCGCGGCCACCGCGCTCGCGGTCACCGCAGTGCCGATCTCGCCGCCGGCCGATTCCCACTCGCGGAGGAACGCGCGCACCGGGGCCGGGACGCCCGGGCCGCGCGCCCGGGCCGCGTCGATCTCCGCCGCGAACGCCTCGGCGGTGGGCCACCGCGCCGCGGGATCCTTCGCGAGGCACCGATCGACCGCGCGCGCGAAGCGCTCCGGCACGCGCGCGGCGGCCGCGAGCGACGGGACGTCGGCGTGCACGTGCGCGAGGACCAGCGCCGCGGGGCTCGCCGCCTCGAACGGCGTCCGCCCCGCCGCGGCCATCCAGGCGGTGGCGCCCAGGGAGTAGAGGTCGCTGCGGGCATCGCCGCGCGCGCCCTGCACGACCTCGGGGCTCACGTACTGCGGCGTGCCGCGCACCGTGCCGTCCGCCGGCGTCTCGTGCGAGTCGCGGCGCGCGATGCCGAAGTCGGTGACCATCGCGCGGCCGCTCGCCGCGTCGAGGAGGATGTTGTCCGGCTTCACGTCGCGATGCACGATGCCGCTGGCATGCGCGTGCGCGAGCGCCCACGCGACCTCCTGCACCACCCGCATCGCCTCGCCGGCGGGGAGCGCGCCGGCGCGGCGCACGCGCGCCCCGAGCGTCTCGCCGTCCACGTACGCCATCACGAAGTACGTGAGGTCGCCGTGCGTCTCGACGAGGTGGATGGGCACGATGTGCGGATGCGAGAGCGCGGCGGCGGTCCTCGCCTCGCGCAGGAACCCCTCGCGCGCGCCGCGGGCGTCGGCGAGGCCCGGTGGCAGGAGCTTGATCGCGACCAGCCGGTCGAGGGCGAGATCGCGCGCGAGGAAGACGATGCCCATCCCGCCCCGCCCGAGCTCGCGCACGAGGGAGTAGCGGCCCGCGACGGCCTGCTGGAGCGCCAGCAGTTCGGGCCCGGGGAGCGGAGGAGCGCTCATGCCGCTCCTACGGTGCCCGGGCCCGAAAGGCTACAGCCGGTCATGCGCGGATCAGAACGTGATCTGCAACCCGCTCGTGAACAGCCGATCGACCTCGGAGAACCCGGGCTGCGGCAGGTTGTCGTAGCGGATCACGTACGCGAGCTTGAGCCCGATGCGCGCCGAGAGCGGGGCGACGATGCCCGACTCGGTGTTCACGCGCCAGTCCTCGGTCTGCTTCATGTTCGGGATGTACTCGACCGTCTGCGTGAAGTACGCCGCATCGGTGAACGAGTGCCGCCAGCGCATCGCGCCGCGCGCCGAGGGGAAGTTCTCCTGGAGGCCGTCGGTGCCGATCTGCTGCGTGAACGTGCCGCCGCCCTCCACGCGGATGGTGTCGGTGGCGGTCCGCAGCAGCTGGGCCGAGAGACCGAGCTGCTCCTCGAACCGACGCTCGATGCCGGCGAAGGTGTTGCGGTCGAACGTGATGCCGGTGAAGACCGCGAGCAGCTTGTCGATCTTGTAGTCGCCGCGGACGTTCGCGCGGAGGTAGTTGGAGATCACGCTGTCGGCCTGCTTGGAGAAGACGAGCGCGACGCCCTGCTCGAGCGAGAGCCGGCCGCGGCCCTGCGTGAGCTTCTCCCCGATGTTGAAGGTCGTGACGTTGGTGTTGCCGGTGACCGCGACATAGCCGATGTCGGCGGTGATCTTGGTGACCACGGCCGGTGCGGCATCCTGCGCCGCGGCGGCCGGAGCGAGGATGGCGAGCGCGAGGATCAGCGCGGCGAGCGGCCGGCGTGAGGGCGAACGGATCATTGCTGTGGGGTTTGGGGACCACTCAACATAGTCCGTCACCCCGCTGGCGGTGAAGGCGCGCGCGGCGTAGCATCCGGACACTCCCTCTCGCTCACGATGCCGTCCATCCACGAGCCCGCCCGTCGGCGGGTGATGATCGAGCGCCTGGCGCGCCTCCGTCCAGACTCACGTGCGGAGTGGGGCCGGTTCACGGCGACCCGGATGGTGCTCCACTTGATCGAGAGCCTGCGCATGGCGAGCGGGGAGCTCCCCGTGAGACCGCGGCGGCTGCCGCTGCTGTTCCTCCTCCGTCCGCTCGTGATCTATGTGCTCCCGTTCCCGAAGAGCGCGCCCACCGGCCCCGAGCTGCTCCGCCGGGAGCCCGGCACCTGGGAGGATGACATCGCGCTGCTGCGCGGCCTCATCGACGCGCAGGTGGCGCCGCCCCCCGGGACGGCGATGGTCCCGCACCCCGCGTTCGGCGAGATGAGCGCGCGCGACTGGGGACACATCATCCACAAGCATCTCGACCATCACTTCCGCCAGTTCGGCATCTGACCCCTCGCCCGGAGCCCACCATGCGCCGCACCACGCTGCTGTCCGCCTCGCTCGCCGCCGCCGTCGCCTGCGCCGCCCCGGAGAAGGAGCCCGCGCCGGTCACCACCGTCGATGCCGCGTGCCTCGCCAGCCGCGTGCTCTCGTATCAGGATCTCTCGGCCGAGGTGCTCATCCCCGCCGGCGAGACCTGCGGGGCTGGCACGTTCCAGGTGGTCTTCACCCGCGGCAGCGACACGCTCGAGACGCTGACCGAGACGCGGGACGGTACGGTGGGCTTCATCGGGACGGCCGATGTCGACGGGGACGGGCGCGGCGAGTTCTTCATCTCCACGTTCGGCGTGGGGGACGACCGCCGCGGCGCGCTGTTCGCATACACCGACGGTCCGCAGGGCATCACGCGTCTCGCGCTCGCCCCGCTCGACTCGGCGCAGCTGGCCGGGTACATGGGACACGACCGCTTCGGGTTCGGGGGCGGTGACCAGCTCGTGCGCGCCTTCCCGCGCGCGGCCGGCGACACGGCGTGGTTCGGATACTCGCACGGCGAGTCCAAGTGGAGCGCGATCGCGCGTCCGGCCTGGGTGCGCTGAGCCGCGGCGATGCGGGGCGGAGCGGCCGGCGCGCCTCGCGCGCCGGCCGCTCGCCGGTTCAGGTCCCGCGCGGCTTCGCGCGTCGCGTCGCGGGGGCGGTCATCGGGTCATCCGGCCACGGGTGCCGCGGGTAGCGGCCCTTGAGGTCCTTGCGGACGTCGAAGTACCCGGTGCGCCAGAAGCTCGCGAGATCGCGCGTGACTTGCACCGGGCGGTGGGCGGGTGACAGCAGGTGGATGGTCAGCGGCACGCGCCCGTCGCCCACGCGCGGCGACTCGGCGAGCCCGAACACCTCCTGCAGCCGCACCGCGAGCACCGGCGCGGCGGCGTCGGTGTAGTCGATCGGGATCCGCGAGCCGCTCGGGACCTCGAAGTGGGACGGCGCGATCCGATCGAGTGCTGCACGGGCGCTCCACGGGAGCCTCGCCAGCAGCGCTGCACCCAGATCCACACGCGCGACGTCGCCGAGGCGCCGCGCGCCGGCGATCGCCGGTCCGAGCCACGACTCGAGATCCGCGCCGAGGGATGCCGAGTCGACGGCCGGGAACGCGGCGGCGTCGATCGTGTGCGCGAAGGCGAGGCGCGCGCGGAGCGCGCGCGCCGCGTCGGACCACGGGAGCGACCCCACGCCAGTCGCACGCACCGCGCCGAGGAGCGCCTCGGTCACCGCGGCCTCCGGGACATCGCGCAGCGGCCGCTCGACGAACACGATCGCCCCGCTGCGCTCGCGCTCCACCGCGCGCACCTGCTCGCGGCGCGCATCCCATGTCACCTCGCGCTCGGTGATGACGGCCGTGCCCAGCGCGGCCCGCACGTCCGCCTCGTCGAGCGGCGCCGCGAGCCAGATGCGGCTCTCGGCCGGGTCGCCGTCGAGGTCGGCGATCGCCAGGAAGTCCGCTCGCGCCAGCGCGTTCGACGTCTCGAGCCGCGCGCCGCGCCCGTTGCGCAGCAGGAACCGCGCGCCCTCGCCCTCGCGGCGCCTCGCGATCCGGTCCGGGTACGCGAGCGCGACGAGTGCGCCGGCGTTCGTCGTGTCCTCCGCGTGGTCGCTGGCGTCACGCCCCAGCGACCGGCGGAGCGCGCGCGCCTCCTGCTGCACGCGTTCCGCCCGACCGCGGTCGATGTCGCCGGCGCGGCCCCGCGCGCGCAGGGCCTCAATCCGCGTCCGGAGGTCGGCGTCGTGCGTCGCCGCCTCGCGGTGCAGGATGTCGCGCTCGGCGAGCAGCGCCGCGAGTTCGCACGCGAGCGTCGCCTGGCCGCGCGCCGCGCCGACGAGCACCAGATGCGCGAGTCGCGGCGCGATGCCGAGCGCGGCCATGGCGCGGCCGTGCGCCGTGACGCGGCCCGCGGCATCGAGCGCGCCGAGGTCGGCGAGGAGTGCGCGGCCCTGCGCGAGCGCGCCGGCGGGCGGGGCGTCGAGCCAGCGGAGCGCCGACGCATCGGTGATGCCCGCGCACGCGAGCTCGAGCGCGAGCGGCGCCAGGTCGGCCTCGAGCATCTCGGGCACCGCACGAACGGGGAGGGACGCATGCTCCGCCTCGCTCCACAGGCGCACGCACACGCCCGGCGCGACGCGACCGGCGCGTCCGCGCCGCTGGTCCGCCGAGGCCTGCGAGACGCGCGTCGTCTCGAGCCGCGTCATCCCGCTGCGCGGCGAGAACCGCGGCACCCGGGCGAGGCCGGAGTCGACGACCACCCGCACGTCCTCGAGCGTCACGGACGACTCGGCGATCGCCGTCGAGAGCACCACGCGGCGCTGCGCGCCGCGCCGCCGGAGCACGCGGTCCTGCTCGGGGAGCGTGAGTCCGCCGTGGAGCACGAGCACCTCGGCCTCGCCGAGCGGCGCGTCGTCCAGCAGCGCCCGCCGCACGCGCTCGATCTCGGCGATGCCGGGCAGGAACACCAGGAGGTCTCCGTCGGTCTGCGGCCAGACGTCGCGCACCGCCTGCGCGACGGCGCGTGCCGCGGGGACATCGGGGCGCAGCGCGCGCCATCGCGTCTCGACCGGATGCGTCCTGCCCTCGCTGGCGATCACGGCGGCGCCGCCGAGCAGCGCCGCGACCGGGGCCGCCTCGAGCGTCGCGGACATCACGATCACCCGCAGATCCCCACGCACCACGGCGCGCGACTCGAGCACCAGTGCGAGGCCGAGGTCGGCGGTGAGATGCCGCTCGTGGAACTCGTCGAACAGCACGGCCGCCACGCCATCGAGCGACGGGTCGTCCTGCACCATCCGCGTGAGGATCCCCTCGGTGACCACCTCGATGCGCGTGCGTGGCCCGATCCGCGACTCGTGCCGCACGCGATACCCGACCGTGCCGCCGGGCTCCTCGCCGAGGAGGCGGGCCATCTGCGTGGCGGCCGCGCGCGCGGCGATGCGGCGCGGCTCGAGCACGAGGATCCGCCCGCCAGCCGCCCACGGCGCATCGAGCAGGGCCAGCGGGAGCCGCGTCGTCTTGCCCGCCCCCGGCGGTGCCACGAGCACGGCGACGCCGTCCTCGGCCACGGCCTCGAGCACCCGGGGGAGGACCGCATCGATCGGCAGGGGTGGGGCGCCGTGGAGCGTCGGCAAGCGGGCGGTGCGGAGGGGCAGGGGGAACCCGCGAAACGCGGTCAGCGTACCTGTCGTACGCACTGTCGAGTAACTTACCGCCCACGCATGACCGAACCCACCCAGCGCCCGAACGCGGACACCGCGACACGAGACCGGATCTTCTGGTCGTTGGTCGTCTTCGTGGTCCTCTCTGACATCCTGTCCAAGCGCTGGGCCGAACGCGCCCTCGGACTGCACGTCCCGGTGGATGTCGTGGACCCGTGGCTCCGCTGGACGCTCACGTACAACACCGGCGCGGCGATGAACCTCTCGCTCGGTGCCGCGTCGCGGTACGTGTTCAGCCTCATCGCGCTGGGGATGATCGTCTACCTGTACCGGCTCCATCGGCAGAGCGCGCCCTCCTCGCGCGCCACGCCTGCGGCCCTCGCGCTCATCGCCGCCGGAGCGTTCGGCAACCTCCTCGACCGCTTGCGCCATGGCAAGGGCGTCGTCGATTTCATCGACGTCGGCACAGCGGATTGGCGCTTCTGGACGTTCAATGTCGCCGACATGGGCGTCACCACGGGCGCGATCCTCCTCGCCTTGCTGCTCTGGCGCGAGGGCGATGCCCCGGCACCCGCGCCCGAACCCGTCACCCCATCCCCGAGTCCCTCCGATGACGCAGCGTCGTGATTTCCTGAAGCAGGCCACGGTCCTGGCGGCCGGTTCCGTCGCCACCGGCGCACTCGCGGCCGAGCCGCTCGCGGCGCAGGCGCGGAGCGCGCAGGGCGACTGGGACATGTCGTGGACCGCGCGAGTGACGGGGAAGTACCGCATGGCGTTCGACGCACCGGAGATCAACGGCGGCGCGGTGTTCCATCAGGCGCGCTCGTTCCTCTCCGGCTACAACGTCACGTACGGCCTTGGCGACAGCGACGTCACCGCCGTGATGATCCTCCGCCACCAGGGCGTGCCGATGGCCTGCGGCCATGCGGTCTGGGAGGACGGCCACTTCGGGACCAAGGAGAACCTGAAGGATCCGGTGAGCGGCGAGCCGACGAAGAAGAACCCCTTCATCGACATCCCCGCCGATGCGCGCTACGGCCTCACGTGGCCCGATGGCGCGCTCGACACGCTCATCAAGCGCGGCGTCATCGTGCTCGCGTGCGATCTCGCGCTCGGCGGCCTCGCCGGTCAGATCGCCCAGCGGCGCAGCATGCCGCGGCAGGACGCGCTCAAGCTCGTGCGGGACAGCCTGCTCCCCGGCGTCACGCGGATGCCGTCGGGCATCTTCGCGACGAGCCATGCGCAGCAACTGGGCTGCGGCGTCCTCAGCGCGGGCTGACCGGCGCGCCAGTCGGCCCCGGTTGGTCCGGCGCGGCGGCGCGGCTAGCTTCGGGTCGTGACCCCGAAAGCCTACGACGAGCACTACTACCGACGCTGGTACCACGACCCGGCGCGCCGCGTGATCAGACCGGCCGCCGTCGCGCGCAAGGTGCGCCTGGTGACCGGCATCGCCGAGTCGCTGCTCGAGCGCCCCATCCGCTCCGTGCTCGACGTCGGTTGCGGTGAGGGCCCTTGGCGCGCGCATCTGCGGCGCTTGCGCCCCGGGATCCGCTACGTCGGCGTCGAGTCGAGCGAGTACGTCGTGCGGCGCTATGGCGCGCGGCGCGGCATCCGGCGCGGCACGTTCGGAGGCGTCGGCACGCTCGGCCTCGAGGGGCCGTTCGACCTGATCGTCGTGTGCGACGTGCTCCACTACGTCCCCGACGCCGAACTCGCGCCCGGACTCGGTGCGATCGCCTCGCTCCTCGGCGGTGTCGCGTACCTCGAGGCGTACACCGTCGACGACGAGATCGAGGGGGATCACGGCGACTGGCATCACCGTGGCACGGAGGCCTACCTCCGGTGGTTCCGCCGCGCCGGGCTGCGCCATGTCGGGATGCACTGCTACGTGGGGCGATCGCTGGCGGGGATGACCGCCGCCCTCGAGCGCGGGCAGGCGTGAGGGGCGGATGCCGTCCGCCGGATCGAGCCGGCGGCGACGGCACGGGCTCCGGTCAAGCCGCGCGCCCGGCGTGACGAGACTCACGGGACAGTCCGAATCCGTCGCTCACCCGGAGTCGTCCCATGCGCCGCAGCATCCTCCTGCTCCTCGCCGCCGCCACGCCGCTCGCGGCGCAGTCCAAACCGCCGGTGCCGGCCAACGCGCCCGCGACCTCGCACGCGTCTGGCGTCGTTGCGCACGCGCCGGATCGGGCCGCACCGCACGCCGCGCCGCACGCACCGCACTGGAGCTATGAGGGCGCGGAGGGGCCGCAGGCGTGGGGCCGGATGGACCCGAGCTGGCGCACCTGCTCGGTGGGACATGAGCAGTCGCCGATCGACCTCGGCGGTGCCGTCGTCGCGCACTCGGCACCGATCGACGAACGGTTCACTCCGTCGCCGTTCGTGCTCTTCCACAACGGGCACACCGTCCAGGCGGCGCTCGAGAAGAAGAGCGCGCTCACGGCGGAAGGCGGTCGCTTCGAGTCGGTGCAGTTCCATTTCCATCATCCGAGCGAGCACACGGTGCGCGGGCGCGCGTACCCGGCCGAACTGCATCTGGTGCACGCGAACGCCAAGGGCGAACTCGCGGTGCTCGGGATCTTCATCGCGCTGGGGAGCACCGACAATCCGGCGATCGAGGCACTGCTCGCCAAGCTGCCGAAGCAGAGCGGGGACAGCGTCCGGTTCCGCGAACCCGTCGATCTCGCGAAGCTCCTCGAGGCGCACGCCGGCGAGTCCGAGGCCGTCTTCACGTACCACGGGTCGCTCACCACGCCGCCATGCAGCGAAGGCGTGAAGTGGACGGTCCGCGCGCGCCCCATCACGGCCTCGTTCTCCCAGATCCAGCGCCTCGTCGGCGTGCTCGGTGAGAGCGCCCGGCCGGTCCAGCCGGTCCACGCGCGCCACTAGGCCGGCGCTTCCTCGTTCCGCTCGGATCGACCCCGCTGCCCCCGACGGGGCGCGGGGTTGACTCGTGGGGTCCCGTATGTAACCTTTCATCCGGATATACGGATGAAACGACCCGCCCTCCTCGACCGCCTCTCGGCCCTGGCCGATCCCATCCGCACGCGGCTGCTCCTCCTGCTGGAGCGCCACGAGCTGACGGTGTCGGAGCTTCGGACCGTGCTCCAGCTGCCCCAGTCCACCGTCAGCCGGCATCTCAAGGTGCTGGCCGACGCGGGGTGGGTCGCGGCGCGCGAGGACGGGACGTCGAACCGGTACCGGCACGACCCGCGCGAGCTCGAGCCGGGGACGCGCAAGCTGTGGACGGCGGTCCGGGAGGAGCTCCAAGCCCTCCCGGCCTCGCGACGCGACGCCGAGCGGGTGAAGGGGGTGCTCGCGGAGCGTCAGACGCGGTCGCAGGCCTACTTCGCGAGTTCGGCGGGGCAGTGGGATCGGGTGCGCACCGAACTGTTCGGTGCGCGCACGGAGCTCTTCTCGCTGGTCGGGCTGCTCGACGCCGATGCGGTGGTCGGCGACCTGGGATGCGGCACGGGGCAGCTGGCCGAGGCGATGGCGCCGTTCGTCCGCCAGGTGATCGCGGTGGACGAGTCCGCCGCGATGCTGAAGGCCGCGCGCGCGCGGCTCTCGGTGATCGAGAACGTCGATCTCCGCGAGGGTTCGCTCGAGGCGCTGCCGGTGTCGGACGGGGCGCTCGATGTCGCCGTGCTCTCGCTGGTGCTGCACTACGTGGCGGACCCTGCCGCAGCGCTCGCCGAGATCCGGCGGACGCTTCGCGGCGACGGGGGACGCCTGTTGCTGGTGGACATGCAACCGCACGACCGCGTGGAGTACCGGCAGACGATGGGGCATGTCTGGCTCGGATTCGACGCGGCCCAGGTGTCCCGGTGGTCGGCCGACGCGGGGTTCGCGTCGGTCCGCCACCACGCGCTCCCCGCCGCGCCGCAGGCGAAAGGGCCGAGTCTGTTCGTGGCGGTGCTGGGTAACTGAATCAAGGATGACGGTGGAGGGTCGGACGACCCACCCCACGCCGCATCCCGCGTCGATCGCTTCCAACCTCCATCCTTCCGCCTTCACCAGAGGTCCGCATGACCGCCGTCGCTCCGACGCTCCACCCGTTCGACGCCGTGAAGTCCACCGGCCGTCCGCCGTTCAAGGTCGCTGACATCTCGCTGGCCGACTGGGGTCGCAACGAGATCCGTCTCGCCGAGTACGAGATGCCGGGCCTGATGGCGCTCCGCGCCGAGTACAAGGGCAAGAAGCCGCTCGCCGGCGCGCGGATCATGGGCTCGCTGCACATGACCATCCAGACGGCGGTCCTCATCGAGACGCTCG